>NZ_JACJTB010000001.1 GCF_014698475.1 Nostoc spongiaeforme FACHB-130
ATATTAGCTCAATTATCTTCTGAATTAGTATCCTCTTTGACCAGTTATGATTTCATCCTTGAAGCTCTTTTCCATCAAGCTTTATTCTATGCAGGTTCATAGAGAATTGGTATAACTACGTTCAAATTTTCTCTTTGTGTCACGCACCCTACAGAAAAAATATGTAAGTCCTCATCTACCTTACTCCCTTGTCCCTCTTGTCCCCTTGTGCCTAAATGATGTGGAGTGTGAGCTACAGATTTATTAAAGCAGATGAAATTCTGCTATGGCATGGGGAAAATTTTTATTTTCATGGCTGGGACGGCTGAGTTTAATTAAGGCAAATCTTTGCAAGGGAGTTAAAGCCGCCCACTGTTTTAAACTCAAGTTGACACCTAGTTCTTGAGCTTTTTCTTGTAAGATAGTTGGGATAGTACTAGAGTCCATCCAAGCAGGATAAGCATCTACAGGGAGTTGTCCTACAGGTGTACCTGTTTTTTCTAAAATTAGTTGTTGGAGATATTCTCTGTAAGCATCAATTTCGGTTTGTGTAGTGCAAGGTAATTCTAGTACAGCTTCACGCTCATCTTGCGTCATTTGTAACCAATCTGATAACTTGAGTTTAATTCCGCAAGTATCTAATTTATATCTCACTTGCATTGGTATGCAGCGTAGAGAACTTACAAAATCTGCTTCAAATTTAAAAAACGTTGTCATGTTTTAACTAATAGAATATGTAAAGAAGAGTTTTTCATCTACTAATTTTAATATTTTTTATATTAATTATTTTTAAATGTGAACGATCTAATGAGATTGTTTGGAATTACTAGAGCGAATTATCAAATAACTGATAGATAAAGCTAATATAGCGATTCCTAAGCCAATTATATCAATTCCTGTAACTTTCTCTAAGTCAAGAATAATAATTTTACGAGCGACAGCAATTAAAGAAGTGACAATAACTAATTCCACTTGGAATACATGTTTACGCAGGTATGCTGTGATATTTTCGAGAATTTCTAAGGCAATTAGAATATTTAAGAACAAGCCAAATATTTTAAATAATGTTGTATTGAATTTACCATAAGGAGTATCAAATAGCTCTTTAATCAAAAAAGCACCTAAATCTCCGATCGCAACTAATATTACTAGCACCATTAACACAGATAAAACTTTAGAAACTATTACCTCGACGTTTTCGATAACGTGCATAAAGCCTTCATCGGTAAATACTCCGAAGATGTTTTTGAATAGTTTTTTCATCTGCTGCATCCTGGTTATAGTTCAACAAGCAATTGGTAATAATGTAGATATAGTCAGTCAATATCAAGAATTACGATATAATTTCTTGATGTCTGCTGTAGTCAAGATTCAAGGATGAATGTTGTCAATCTTTACCATTGACTAGTATCTATTGATTTAATTACTCAATTACCAATTTCTTGTTTAAGGATATACCAAGCAGATCACCATTGTGACGATTGGAGTTGATAATTTTTGCTGGTGACTTCCACAGAAATTGGTGCTAGTTGGACTGCACAAGCTTTTAATTCTGGTTGCCCAGAATCTGGACAAGATTCGGGATGGGTGAGGGCGTTTGCTTCGGCATCATTTGCCCAGAGTGCGCCCCAGTGCATGGGGACAAATACAGTACCGGGTGCGATCGCCTTTGTCACTTTTGCGGGAAAATGAGCTTGACCACGACGCGATCGCACTTCGATTACCTGGTTATCGCTAATTCCCAACCTAGCCGCATCGCGGGGATGAATTTCAATAAATGGTTCCGGGTGCATTGAGCGAATTTTTTCAATGCGGCCTGTGCGGGTTTGCGTGTGCCAATGTCCATAAAGACGGCCATTAGTTAACACAAAAGGATAATCGGGGTCTGGTAATTCTGCTAAACCTTTAGAGTAATACGCCCCGAACCGCGCCCGACCGTCGGGAGTATGGAAGTGTAAATCGGTATAGAGTCTTTTTGAGTGTTGAGTTACTTCTTTATACTCAGCACTCAGCACTTTTAACTCAGCACTTTTTTCGGGATGCGGCCATTGGGTTGGGCCTTGTTTTTGTAATTGTTCATGACTGATACCCGACATATCGCATGGACGATTTTTTGTTAGTTGGGCAAATTCGGCGTAAACTTCGGCAGAGTTGGCAAAGTTAAACTTATCGGCAAAACCTAACCTTCGTCCGACTTCTGCGAAAATTTCCCAGTCGGCTTTAGCTTCTCTCGGCGGTTGACGGAATGCTTGACACAGAGTTACCCGGCGTTCAGAATTGGTCATTACGCCAGTTTTTTCACCCCACTGGGCAGCAGGTAACAGCACATGGGCGTAAGCGGCGGTTTCTGTGGGATAGTATGCGTCTTGATAAATTGTGAAAGGCGATCGCAATAACGCTTTCTTGGTGCGTTCCAAATCTGGCATACTTACAGCTGGGTTAGTAGCTGCAATCCACAATACACCTACATCACCAGTTTCCAAACCTGTAATCATATCCCAAGCAGTCATACCAGGAGTAGGGGAAATTTGACCACGCTTCAGTCCCCAAAAATCTTCAACTTCGGCGCGATGCTGGTCATTTTTCACCAAGCGATAACCAGGTAACAAATGCGCCAAACCTCCGGCTTCTCTACCTCCCATCGCATTTGGTTGACCTGTTAACGAAAACGGCCCCGCCCCTGGCTTACCAATTTGTGCAGTCATCAAGTGTAGGTTAATGATAGTTCTAACCTTGGCTGTACCTTCACTAGATTGGTTGACACCCATCGACCACAATGACAGCACCTTTTGTGACTGACCCCAATAACGCGCGGCTGTTTCTAAATCTTCAATGCTGATACCACATTGACGCGCTGCTACTTCGGGGGGATAGTGGCGAATGACTTCTGCATAAGCTGAAAAATTGCTAGTACAGTCATCGATAAACATTGTGTCAATGTATCCCCAACGCATTAATAAATGGGCGATACCATTTAACAAGTCGATATCTGTACCGGGACGAATTGCTAAATGTAAATCTGCGGCTTCGGCGGTGGGTGTGCGACGGGGATCAACCACCACCATTTTTACCTTGCGGTTTTTTTTGTGGTATTTCGCCAGTCTATTAAAAATAATGGGATGACATTCTGCGGTGTTAGTCCCAATTAAAAATGCACAATCAGTTAACTCTAAATCTTCGTAGCAGCAGGGTGGGCCATCAGCACCAAAACTTTGAATATATCCAGCAACCGCACTGGACATACATAACCGTGAATTCGCATCAAAATTGTTAGTTCCTAGACACCCTTTTAAAAGTTTTTGGGCGGTGTAATAGTCCTCGGTTTGAAACTGACCGGAACCGTACATACAAATAGCTTCTGGCCCTTGAGTGAAGCGTACAGTTTGGATGCGGTTGGTGATGATATTAAAAGCTTCATCCCAACTAACTTGGCGAAACTCTTGATCTAAAGAGTCCCGCACCATTGGGTAATGTAGTCTATTTTTATCTAAAGATTCGGCGATCGTTGCGCCTTTAACGCATACCATACCCTGACTAGAAGGGTGAGATTTATCACCTCTGACTCGCCAAATCGGATTACCTTTGCTATCTCGATTAGTTGCTTTATTAAGTTGTGCTGGTGGCGAAACTTCTAAACCACAGCCAACACCACAATAGGGACAAAGGGTTTTAGTAAATTCACTCATGTAGCTACACCACTTTTGATTTTTTGGAGGTTAGACACAGATAATTCATCTGTGTTTATCTGTGGTTTTTTATGAAAAAATTAAGGTAATTAGTAATAGAAAATAATTATTAAACGCTGGCTACGCAGATAAGAGAACAAGGATGAAATAATTTAGCTAATTTCATCCTTGATTTTTCGAGTTTATTCTTCAGCTAAAATTACAGATTTTTGAGTTGAATTTTCTGGTGATTCTTCCGGCGCACCTGCAAAAGAGCCTTGTGGTTCCTTGAGGAAGAAAGCACACATAAAAGCACAAATCATTGCTGCTATACCCATTGTAGAAAATAAGGTTGGTGCATCGGTTAAGCTGTAAATTGTCAGGTAAACTACGCCACCAAAATTACCATAGGCTCCGACGTTACCTGCAATTTGTCCGGTAGCTTCTTTTTTAATGAGGGGGACAATACCGTAAGTTGCACCGCAGCCAGCTTGGGCAAAGTAGGCACAAAACATAGTTACTGCGATCGCCAGCCCAATCGGCCAGTTAGCATTAATAAAATGTGCCATTAAATAGCCAACAGCAATGCCAGCCGAAATAATTGTCATTGTCCATTTGCGGGAACCAAATTTGTCAGAAATTACGCCACCGCTAGGACGAGAAACTAAGTTTAAAAATGGATAAGTTGCCGCAATCATCGCTGCAACTACGTGTTCTAAAGCAAAGGTTTTTTCAAAGAAAGCTGGCAGCATAGAAACAGCTGCTAATTCTGAACCAAAGTTAGTTACGTAAGTAAATTCGAGGATCGCAACTTGGCTAAAGTTATATCGTTGTGCGGGAGCGTAAGTTTTCTTCCCAGTTAATAGTTCTTTGTTGACTTCATAAGCTTTGTAAGTTTGGTAAGCAAATAATCCTAATAATGCTAACCAAACTAAATACATTTGGGGCAGAGTCAAAAAGTGAATATTTTTTTGTTCTAACCGCCAAGCTAATAAACCAAGGGCAAATATCAAACCAAAATTTGAGACTATCATCGCCCAGAAACTTTTGACGCTGGTAACTTCTAAAGCACCATTTTTCTTAGGTCGCTTGTAGACTTTGCCAGTAGGCGTATCTTGAACAGTGTTGAAATAAATTACGCCATAGATAGCGGCAATGATACCAGTGAGTGCGATCGCCAACCGCCAGTTAGAACCACCACCAGCCATAAAGCTAGTAGCCACAGCAAGCATCGGTAAGGCGAATTCTGCACCAAAAGCCCCAAAGTTGCCCCAACCGCCATAAATACCCTGCGCGCTTCCCATTTCTTTCGGGGGGAACCATTCAGCTACCATGCGGATACCGACGACAAACCCGGAACCAACAATTCCCATTAACAAGCGGCTGATGACTAGTTGATTAAAATCCTGAGATAACGCCGTAGCTAAACAGGGAACAGCAGCAAATACTAACAATATCGAATAAGTAATCCTGGGGCCAAAACGGTCTAACAGCATCCCAATAATTAGCCGCGCTGGAATTGTTAAGGCGAGATTGCAGATTCCTAAAGTTTTAATTTGCTCAGGTGCTAAATGCAGTTCCTTGCCAATCGTGGTAGCAAACGGAGCAAAGTTAAACCAACAGACAAAGGTGAGAAAAAAGGCAAACCAAGTCTGATGTAAGATGCGGTAGCGATCCCTGAATGAAAATAAATTTTTCAGCATTTCAATTTTCCTAAATTACTTTTGCGCTCTTCTTTGCGCAACAGTTGCTTCAAGTCGGCAGAGCCGCCCAATGCACTGCCTTGCCTATGCGCGAGAAAAATCTTACTCTTCATCATGGGCAAACCGACGATAAAGGAAATCTAAGGCGTAGTTCCGCAAGTTGTAGTATTCTGGGTCTTCCATAATGCGGCGACGGTTGCGGGGACGGGAGAAGGGAATCTCTAAAACTTCACCGATTTGAGCGGCTGGGCCATTGGTCATCATGACTACTCTGTCGGCTAGGAACAACGCTTCGTCAATGTCGTGGGTAATCATCAGGACAGTAACTTGATGGTCACTCCAGATTTGCAGTAGTTCTTCTTGCAATTCTTCTTTGGTGATTGCGTCTAACGCACCGAAGGGTTCATCCAGAATCAAGACTTTGGGGCGGATGGAAAGGGCGCGGGCGATCGCAACTCGCTGTTTCATCCCACCAGAAATCTGACTCGGTTTCTTATCTGCGGCTTCTGTCAGTCCCACCATTGCTAAATGTTCTCTAACAATGGCGCGTTTTTCGGCTTGGGGTTTTTTGGGAAATACGGAATCTACAGCCAGATAAACGTTCTCAAATACGCTCAACCAAGGTAGTAAGCAATAGTTTTGAAATACCATCATCCTGTCTGGCCCTGGTTCGGTGATGGGTTGGTCTTGCAGCATGACAACGCCATCGGTGGGTGTGTTGAAACCAGACACCATATTGAGGAGGGTGGATTTACCGCAGCCGGAGTGACCAATTAAGCAGACAAATTCGCCTTCACGAACTTTGAGGTCAATCCCATCGAGGACGGTGTAAGGGCCTTCGGGGGTGGGATAAATTTTGCTTACGCCTTCGATGACGAGGAAGTTATCTGCTTTGGTTTGTGGTTGTTGGAGAGTTTTATTTACTAATTGCATGATATTTTTTCGTTTTGCTAACTGAATTTATGAATTGTTCGCGCAAAGGCGAGGCAGCGCGGTGGACGGGTTTCCCGGCATAGAGCGACTGCCGTCGCAAAGACGCAAAGGGAAAATGACTAAATAAAGACTTCTTCTATACGGATGTCTCTTTTGATTTCTAGGCTTTTGAGGTATTCTAGGGGTTCTGAGGGGTTAAAAACTTTACCGTCGAATAGGTGAATTGGGTCGTCATAGCCGGTATCGAGTAAGCCGAGGTCACGGGCGGCTGCACCAAATATGTCTGCACGACAAACTCTTTCGATAACTTCTACCCAGTTTTTCGGGAAGGGTGTTAAGCCCCAGCGTGAGAGTTGAGTTACCATCCACAAGATTTCGGTGCGGTTGGGATAGTTGGTTTTGTTGAGGTAAAACTGGTTGTAGGCTGTGAGTGATTGGGGTTCTGTACCGTCGCCGCGATCGTAGGGATCGGTGAAGCCTGGGCGGATGTAGGCAGGATTGATATTGAGGTATTCAGGGCGGCAGAGGAAGCCGAGAATTTCTTCGCGGTTGCGGAGGTCATCACAGTATTTGCAAGCTTCTAAGAGGGATTTGACGAGGGCTAGATAAGTTTCTGGGTACTGCTGCGCCCATTCTTCCCGCACTCCTAAGACTTCTCTAGGCTGTCCTGACCATGTTTCTAGGGCGGTGGCGGCGATGAATCCTACGTCATCATGAACGGCTATATGACTCCAAGGTTCGCCTGCACAGTAACCGTCAATGGTTCCGGCTTTAAGTTGAGCGGCCATTTCCATTGGTGCGATCGCAGTTAAACTCACATCTCTATCAGGGTCGATACCACCAGCCGCTAACCAATAACGCAGAATTAAGTTCTGCATGGATGTGGGATGCACGACTCCCAATGTCAAAATTTGGTCGGGGGTAGCGTTAATGGCTGCTTTCAGGTCACTTAGATTTCGGACACCTTCGCTATACAGTCTTTTGCTTAAAGTAATAGCACTAGCATTTCGGGAGAGATTCAGCGCGTTGACAACCGGAATTGGTGTTTTACCGCCAGCACCTAAAGTAAGTGCTAAGGGCATCCCTGCCAGCATTTGGGCTGCATCTAATTTACCTGTAGCCACGCCTTTGGCGATTTCATTCCAATTAGATGCACGGCTGAGGGTGACTTCCAAACCATATTGGGCAAAGAAACCTTTTTCTTGAGCCACAATTAAAGGTGCAGCATCAGTCAAGGGCATAAAGCCAATTTCTAAGTTGACTTTTTCTAAACCTCTTGAGGATACCGCTACAGGTGCGACTGTTTGCTGTGTTTTGCGTTTCTTAGCTTGCTTTTGTTGGTTGAGGAAGTAAATCATCTCATTCCGCAGATTGTAGTAACTGGGATGATTAACGACTTCCAAACGTTGACGGGGACGAGGGATAGGTACTTCCAGAATTTGCCCAATGTGTGCTTCTGGGCCATTGGTGAGCATAACGATGCGATCGCTCAACAATAATGCTTCATCCACATCATGAGTTACCATCACACAGGTAACATTATGCTCATTGCAGATTTTCATTAATTGCTCTTGCAAACTCCCCCTTGTAAGCGCATCTAACGCACCAAACGGTTCATCTAACAACAACAACTTCGGACGAATAGCCAAAGCACGGGCTATTGCTACCCGTTGTTTCATCCCCCCAGACAACTCACTGGGACGCTTCTTCGCTGCTAGACGCAAGCCCACCATATCGATATGTTCTTCGATGATGGACAGGCGATCGCTTTTCGACTTATTTTGATAAACCTCATCCACAGCCAAAGCGATATTTTCCCGCACAGTTAACCAGGGAAGCAGCGAGTAATTTTGAAACACCACCATCCGGTCGGGACTAGGTTCTCGAATCTCCTTCCCTTCCAGAGTCACACCACCAATACTGGCTCTATCTAAACCCGCAATAATATTAAGTAAAGTAGACTTTCCGCAACCAGAATGTCCAATTAACGAAACAAATTCACCTTGGCGGATTTTTAATTCAATATTTTTCAGCGCAATGTATTTACCACCATTTGGTAAATCAAATATTCTATCAACGTGGTCAACTTCAACAAAAGTAGTAGTCATTGGTCATTTGTCCTTAGTCATTTGTCCTTAGTCAATGGTCAATAGAACTTAACTATTGACTACTTTTGTTCAGCTACAACTTTGCTTGCTATAAAACCAACCAACCTATCCAACAACAACCCAACCAAACCAACATAGATTAATGCCAAAATAATCTCACTCAAATTAGTTTCAGTCGTCGTGTTGTAAGCATCCCAAATAAACGAACCAATGCCCACACCACCAACTAACATTTCAGCCGCAACAATTGCTAACCAAGATAAACCAATTCCGATACGTAAACCTGTAAAAATATAAGGCACAGTCGCCGGAAACACTATCTTAAAGAAATACTTTGCGCCTCTTAATTTTAAGACTCTCGCCACATTCACATAATCTTGCGGAATTTGCTGCACACCCACAGTCGTGTTAATAATAATCGGCCAAATCGAAGTGATAAAAATTACGAAAATTGCTGAAGGATTAGCCTGTTGAAATGCTGCCAAAGAAATTGGAAGCCAAGCAAGAGGCGGTACAGTTCGCAATACTTGAAATATGGGATCTACCGCATTATATACAAATTGATTAGCACCAATTAAAATCCCTAATGTGATACCGACAACTGTTGCTAAAGAAAAACCTAAACCTACTCTTCCCAAACTGCTGAGTATTTGCCAACCTAAACCCTTATCACTTTCACCGTTATCAAAAAATGGGTTAATAATAAAAGGGTCAAAAGTTTCAGAAAATGTTTCTATTGGGCCAGGTAACTTAAAGCCAGGATTCAAACAAAGTAATTGCCAAACTACTAGAAAAATTGCAAGTGCTACCAAAGGCGGTACAACTTTTTGAGTAATAAATTTATTAATCGCCTTTTGAGGCTTTTTTCTAAATGTACGATTTCCTGTAATAGCTGTCATTGTTTTATTATTCCGTGGTAATTCAGTGGTACTAAATTTGGTTGTGATAGTTGGGATAAATGTTAGAAATTAGACTTTTTTAATTTTCAAAGATTGCAAATATTCTTCTGGCTTTTCAGGGTCGAATTTCACTCCATCAAAGAAAGTTTCCACGCCACGAGAACTGCTGGTAGGAATTTGAGAATCAGGTACACCAATGGCTTTTGCTGCTTTCTTCCACAGGTCTTCTTTATTTACTTGGTCAACAATTTCTTTAACTTTGGTATCTTTTGGCAAATAGCCCCAGCGAATATCTTCAGTTAAAAACCAAATATCGTGACTTTTGTAGGGATAAGAAGCATTATCAGCCCAGAATTTCATGCGGTATGGGTATTCTTTTTCAGTACGCCCATCACCATAGTCAATATTGCCTTTTGACCTTTCGATAATATCTGCTGCTGCAACATTAAAGTATTTACGGTCAGCGCAGATTTTACACATTTCTTCTTTGTTTTCTGCCTTGTCGCACCATTGTTGCGCTTCTAGAATTGCCATCAATATGGCTTGTGCCGCGTTGGGATTTTTATCAACCCAATCTTGCCGCATTGCAAAGGCTTTTTCTGGATGGTCTTTCCACAACTCACCTGTAACTAAGGCTGTGTAACCGATTTTTTGGCTGACTAATTGAGCATTCCAAGGTTCACCCACACAGAAAGCATCGATTGTATTGACTTTCATGTTGGCAACCATTTGTGGTGGTGGTACAGGTTCCAAAACCATATCTTGATCTGGGTTGATACCACCAGCAGCTAACCAATAACGCATCCACAAATCGTGTGTACCGCCTGGAAAGGTGATTCCAGCTTTCAAGGATTTTTTATCAGCTTTGGCTTGACTAGCAGCGTCTTTGAGTGCTTTGCTTTCTAGATTGACTTTGAGTTCTTTGAATTTATTGGCAACAGAAATAGCCTGACCATTGGTATTTAACCGCGCCAAGAGATACATTGGCACTTTATCGTTGATAGTCATCAGGTAAGGCATGGGGCTGAGGATGTGTGCGCCATCAATACCATCGCCAGCAGAACCAATTTTTAAGTTATCGCGGGTGACAGGCCAAGATTTTTGTTTGATAACTTCGACATCGGTCATGCCGTATTTAGCAAAGAAACCTTTTTCTTTAGCAATAATTAAAGGAGCAGAATCGGTGAGTGCAATAAATCCGAGTTTGGCTTTGGTTGTCTCTACTTTAGGAGCATTAGCAGAGGTCGAGACATTAGCTACTGGTGCTGCGGATGGGGCATTCCCGCCGTTAGAGGCTGTATTGCTGGAACAACCATGAGCAACAATAGAAGCTGCTGCTGCTGCACCAGTGGTGAGAATAAATTTTCTGCGGGAAAGATTGGTCATTAATTTGTCCTTTGTCATTTGTATGAGTTACGAACCGCCAAGGCGCAGAGTTCGCAGAGAAATGAGAGTTTTAGAGAGGTTTTGCGTAAGTAGAAGTCTAAAATTTCAGACTTCACTCTTCATACTTCAACCAAGGCTTCTTGTTTGAGTTTTGCGCCGAAGTGCTTAATTAGTAGGTCTTGCAAGACTGGTTGCAAGTCTTCGCAGGGGATACCTTTAATTGCACAGGTTCCTAAATGAGCGTCTTTGCCGACTTTGCCGCCCATATAGATGTCTACGCCTTCTACTGCTTTGCCATCTTTACGCGCTTTTGTACCCATTAAGCCGATATCTGCAACTTGCGGCTGTCCGCAGGAGTTTGGGCAACCAGTCCAGTGAATGCGGACTGGTTGGGTGAAGGTTAAGTCTGCTTCTAAGGCTTGAATGGTGGCTAAAGCACGGTTTTTGGTTTCGATGAGGGCAAAGTTGCAAAATTGTGCGCCTGTGCAGGAAACTAGCGATCGCTCCAATGTCCCCGGATTGATGGAAAATCTTTGTAGTAAGGGTTCTGCCAAAAATGTTGGGAGGCTACCATCAGAAATATTGGGAATGATGATGTTTTGTTCAACTGTCAGTCTGATTTCACCACTACCGTAAACTTCGGCTAGTCTGGCAATTTCAAACATATCTTCGGCATAGAATCTACCAACCGGGATGTTAAAGCCTACATAGTTCATTCCTGGCTGTTTTTGTTTGTATACGCCAATATGGTCGCGTTTTTCCCAATCAATTTCGTCTTTAGGCGCAGCAGGTAAAAACGATTTACCTAAACGCTGTTCGACTTCGGCACGTAACTTATCTATACCCCACTCATCAATTAGCCACATCAAACGCGATTTCAGGCGGTTTGCGCGTGAACCGTTATCTCGAAATACTTCTAAAACCGCTCTACATACCGCTACTACATCTTCTGGGGCTACCCAAGCATTAAGAGGAATTGCTGCATCACAACGTTTGGCAGAGAAAAAGCCACCAACTAAGATGTTAAAGCCGAATTTCAGTGCTGAGTGCTGAGTGCTGAGTGCTGAGTCTTCTTGGCTGTTTTGGAAAGCTGGGACAAATGCTAAATCGTTGATTTCGGCGTGAACAGAATTGTCTCGTCCACCTGTGATGGCAATATTAAACTTGCGGGGTAGGTTGGTAAACTCTGGGTTGCCTTCGCCTTTATTGGTGAGCATATCCTGAATTTGCTGCACCAAATCTCGTGTGTCGAACAATTCATCTGCATCCAGTCCAGCCACGGGATCGCCTGTGATGTTACGCACGTTATCCATCCCTGATTGCACACTGGTTAAACCAACGGCGTGAAATTTATTGAAGATATGGGGTAAATCTTCAATTCTGATCCCCCGCAATTGAATGTTCTGTCTGGTGGTAATGTCAGCACTACCTTCATCACCGTAACGCTGCAATACTTCAGCCAATACACGCATCTGGTCGCTGGTGAGAATACCGTTAGGCATCCGCAACCGCATCATAAACTTGCCTGGGGTAACTGGGCGGAAAAATACTCCTACCCATTTGAGTCGATGATCCCGGTCGGTTTCATCCATTGCTTCCCATCCGAGGGCGGCAAATTTTTCAATCTCTGCTTTAACGGCGAGTCCGTCTTTTTCAGCTTTGAATTTCTCGAATTTATTGACGCTGGTTTTGGTAGTGGTTCCTGTATCTGTCATGAGTTAACTCTCATTATTACTAATCCAGTGAGAACTTCAGGCGGTAGTTATGCAACATCAATCAACCCGTAGTTTGAATGTTGTTTCTACGAGGTTTTAGTGACTTTAAATCGAATATTTATTTATTACTAATTTTTAAGTTTTAAGTGCGTTCTGAAATAATTTATCTGCTGATGAATTGACTCAGAATTTTAGATTGATTTCAAATTTAAACTGAACGCGACTTCGTAAGGTTTGGGAGATAATTTTTAATCTTTTACATGGGGAAGATTTAGGAAGTAAACAGGGCAATTGTTTATGTAACAATTTCGACACTTTTAAGGTTAAAGTCAGATTTCTGCTAAAATCGTATAATTAGCTACAAAATATTAGTAAAATTTCTAATTTTGCATCATAAAAATGCGTTTTCTGCATTACACTGAGCAAATCAGTGATCTAACAGCGTCGCAGAATCACACCAGTATGATGTTGAGGCTAAAATCTGGAAAAACTGCTAACCGTAGAGCAGGCGATCGCTGTTAATCTAATTACAAATAATTTCCACAAACATGAAACGTCGTGATTTCATCAACTGGGTTGGTTTAGGTTTAATAGCTAGTAGCCTACCAGTGGCTATTGCTGCCTGTCCCTGTCACCGTGCAGAATATGCTTCTGATGGTCAAGTACAAAAAGGCCCAGCCGAAAAACCATTAAAAACCTACACCGCTAAAATTGAAGGTGATTCCGTTTTGGTGAAGAGTTAATAGTCAATGGTCAGATAACAGATGACAAGTGATAATTAAAAGTCTTTTGCTGTCTTGCTGATGTCCCAATTACTTTGCCAATTGCTATATTTCTACCTTGTCCCCCTTGTCCCTCTTGTCTCCCACTCCCTACCTTATGCAAGGCAATACCAACCAGCTTTTAATGCAGACACAGACAGCGTATGATGCAGCTGACTGGTCATCGTTGATTCAATATCTGCAACAGTTGATTTTGGTGGATGATGAGCAAAATCCAGAATATTTGCTGAAATTAGCACTACCTATTTTAGAAATGGGAGATTTTCAGCAGCGTTGGGAGGTTACAAAATTTTTAGTTCGTTTAGGAAATATTGCTATTGCGCCACTGGTTGAGATTTTAGAAGACGAAGAAGCAGAGGAAGAATTGCGTTGGTATGCGGCGCGGACTTTAGGCGAGTTTCAAAATCCAGATGCGATCGCACCTTTGGTAGAATTGCTTAAAACTAGCGATGATGAAGAATTAAAAGCGATCGCAGCTACAGCACTAGGACAAATGGGGAGTTTAGCAATTAGCGAACTCTCAGAACTGTTAAAACAAGATGATACCAGACTTTTGGCGGTGCGATCGCTGGCTTATATTCGCACTCCAGAAACCATTGCACCCTTATTGACTGTAGTACAAGATACTGAAGTTGCAGTCCGCGCCACCGCCCTAGAAGCCCTCAGCAGCTTTCACGATGAACGTGTACCGCCTGTACTCATCACAGCTTTAGATGATGTGGTGGCGACAATTAGGCGCATCGCTGTACTGGGTTTAAGTGTCCGCCCCGATTTAACTGGAGAATTAGATTTAGTTACCAAACTCCAACCCAAGCTTTATGACTTCAATATAGATGTTTGTAGTGCTACAGCAATCGCCCTTTCTCGCCTTGGTGGTGATGAAACTACCCAACATTTATTTTCTGTGCTGATGTCACCCCACACACCCACAACCTTACAACTAGAAATTATTCGGGCTTTAGTTTGGGTAGAGACAATTTCGGGTTTGGAATATTTACAGCAGGCGTTAAACCAAAGTAAATCAGAAATATTGTGTCAAGAAATTGTCACAGTTTTAGGAAGAGTCGAAAAACCACAATTAACTACAAAAGCCACAGAAATTTTATTAGAATTATTAAATTCACATCATCCAGCTAAAGAAATTGCCTATATCAAAAGTGCGATCGCTTTATCTTTAGGACGGTTAGGTAATCAGCAAGCTATCCCTTCATTAACTACTTTATTACAAGACTCGAACGAACAGGTAAAACTACACGCGATCGCTGCACTGAAAAAACTCGCACCAGAATTTATCCCCATTCAGTCTTGATTACAATTAAAGTAATCATACTTTTATATAGTTTTTATGAGCATCTCAACAGCTAAACGCTTCACAATATTTGAATATCACCGTTTAACTGAACTCGGCTTTTTTGCAAAAAATGACCGCGTTGAGTTAATCAAAGGAGAAATTATTGAAATGGCTGCGAAAGGTACACCACACTCTGTTTGTGAAACTCTTTTATATAGAGAAGTGATTAAACTTTTAGATGACCGTGCTTTGGCAAGAAGTCAGCAGCCTATCATCTTAAGTGATTACAGTGAACCTGAACCAGATTTAGCAATTGTTCGTAATGTAGATGATGATTATCTTTCTGCTCATCCTAGCCCATCTGATGTTTTACTGCTGATTGAGGTGTCTGATTCCTCTTTAAAATACGACCAAGAAACAAAATTATCTATCTATGCTGAAGCGGGTATTCCTGATTATTGGATATTTAATTTAGTAGATAATTTTTTGGAGTGTTACAGCGAAACTTATCAAAGTCCGCAAGGTCAATTTGGTTATCGTCGCAAACTTATATTTCTTCCAAATGAATTAGTCAATTTACCATACTTCAATGATTTAGTTTTAGATTTATCTAAAGTCTTCCCAGGTGTGTAATTTATTTGAAATTTCAATAAATTATGAGTGCTGATCCAGTTTGGTGCTTGTTTAGAATAGAGCCTTCAGATGTACTCAATGTATCTCAAGCTTTTAATCAAGCTGTGGAGCGATCGCAAATTGCATATCACCTACAAGACTACCTGAAAATCAGAACTGAAATTATTAATCAGCCACCTTTTCAAACACTAAATGAAGCTAATATTTATTTCCCTGATTGTCTGATTCAAAGACAGCAAAATTCTGATGTGTTCGACTGGGAGGATTTACATCAAACATACCATCTTTTTTTCCAAAAAGAACTTGTAGAAATTTTTGATACTCTATTTGTAGGCGATACTCCAATTATTTCTCAAAGAATGAGTCAATCTCAACTAGAATTAATCATAACTAATCGTGTATGTGCCACAGAAATGTTATGGGGTGGTTTAGGTTGGCAACGTGCAAATAAACTTCCTGGTTACTTAGGAAATATGTTTGTCAAACCAGAAAATATTGCAAATGTTTTAGCAATCATAGAAGAAGTTTTTGCAGAAATAAGTAATGATGAATTTATTCAAGGAGCAAAGTCAATCGGATTCAGAGGAAACTGTAATGAAGATGATGCAGAAGCTCTACAATCAATCATCTTGTCTTGTTTTCACACGGTTTTACAGGAAGGAAATGGGCTGTTAGCCTTGAGCCATCCACATATCGGTATGATGCCATTTCCTGAAAATTATTAATTGACCTGTTATGTTAATGAAATTATACTCACTCAATAACTCTCCGCGTCTCCGCGTCTCTGTGTGAAAAAATCTTCTCCTCATAAAATCAAACTTTGCATCGCCTGTTGTAAATCATTTGTAAAATCACTAACCGCTTGCTTTGCACCTGCACGACTTTCTTTATATGCAGAATAATGCTCAGATATAGATAGCGGCTGACCGATATTAATTTTAACTTTTTGCTTACCCAACTGTGGACGCTGAAAAGATTTTTCACCTTGAATTTTGGCAATCATCTGCGATAAAATTAAAGTCGTTTCCGCAAATCTTTCAACTGATGGTTTCTCTTTAATATAATTACCAGAAACTGCCACAAAACTTTCTACTAAGCGCATGTGCCACATTCTAGCAGTTGCTTCTTCCGCAACGCGATCGCCTAAAGCTATCTCCACAGAAGATAATGCGTTGATATCCTTAAAATCTTCCCTAAATATATAATTCCAACCAGCTTGTTCTACTTTCCGACAACGGTCTGTTAAAGTGCCTTTGGCTGGTAAATTAAAATACTGTTCAGAGATTTGCAAGGCAGCATTTAATAATGCTTGTAATCGAAATGCTAAGGCCTCATTTCTATCTTTAATTTCTGCGACAGCTTGAGCATCTGCTAACTTTTGATGATAAAACCGCGTGTAAAATTGCTCCATCAAAGTTAATAAATGTTCTGCTAAAGCCAATAATCGCGGATAAAGTAACTCCATCGAAGCAATATTATCGGTTTTTCCCGCATTCACAGGCAAACCACTAGCGGCTTCTAAATCACTTAATAATTGCGCGATCGCACTCCAAGGTGCAGCAGTATAACTATATTTAAGTCCAACTGGTACAATTAAAACCTGTTCCGAGCGTCCGGCTTTTTGCAAGTCTTCCGCACACCAAAAGCCTAACTGAGCAATACCGGGTTCTAATGGACTCACAATTTCTGATAGTCCATTTGTTGCACCTTCTGGCGCAGCAGCCATCGGGAATGTACCATTAGCAAACAAATCCCGCGCCGAACGTAAACCAGTCCAGTCAGCTTTACCGCGTTGGATAGGCGTTCCACCCAACTGTGAAGCCATCCAGCCTACATAGTTACCCGCCCAAAGAGGAATGCCGCGATCGTAGATAAAATGAGCATGAATCGGAGACTGTAATGCTATACCCTGTTGTCGTGCTATCCTCGGCACAAGTTGAGACAGCAAGTAAACCAAACAAAAGGGATCATCTGTTTTGGGATGACGAAACGCCAACAAAAAGCGCACCTTACCTTCTTGAAACTGACGATAAAGATCCGCCAAAATTTCTACGTTTTCAGCTTCTATCTGGGAAATAGCTGTTTGCCATTGTATCCAACTAGGTAGAACCGTGTGAACAACTCGCAAAAATAAAGGATTAAACGCTGGCGGAATAAATTCTAAAGGTGGCTGCGCTTGATAAATTACGTCTGACAAGGTAAGTTTCTCCTGAAGTATGAGGGAGTAGGGAGTAGGGAATTGGGAGTCGGGAGTCGGGAAAAATAACAAATGACAAATGACCAATGACTATTGACCATTGACTAACCACTTTATACTTCATACTTGAGAAGATTTGGAATTTGGAAAGGGATTAAACGATGCGACTGTCACAAATGTTATTCGTTACACTCCGGGATGATCCTGCTGATGCAGAAATTCCCAGCCATAAGTTATTACTTCGTGCAGGGTATATTCGTCGCATCGGTAGCGGTATTTATGCTTATCTCCCCTTTATGTGGCGTGTGTTGCAAAAGGTTTCTCAAATTGTGCGGGAAGAAATGAACGCCACAGGCGCACAAGAATGTTTGTTACCCCAATTACAACCCTCTGAGTTGTGGAAGGAATCAGGACGTTGGGATACTTATACTAAAGCTGAGGGAATTATGTTTTCCCTAATCGATCGCCGTGAGCAACAATTAGGATTAGGGCCGACTCATGAAGAAGTGATCACAGCGATCGCTCGTGATATGATTCGCTCTTATCGTCAGTTACCGCTACATCTCTACCAACTGCAAACTAAATTCCGTGACGAAATTCGCCCCCGCTTTGGTTTGATGCGTGGACGAGAATTCATCATGAAAGATGGTTATTCTTTCCACGTCGATGAAGAAAGCCTGAAAAAAACCTACCAAGATATGTATCAAGCCTACAGCAATATGCTGCGGCGGGCTGGGTTGGCGTTCCGTCCAGTAGAGGCTGACTCTGGTGCAATTGGTGGTTCCGGTTCGACAGAATTCATGGTGTTGGCGGAAGCTGGGGAAGACGAAGTTCTCTACACCGAAGATGGTAAATACGCCGCTAACGTGGAAAAAGCCGTGTCTTTACCTGCGGATGCGGAAACTTCACCGTTTACTAGTTATGAAAAGCGGGAAACCCCAGGAACCGATACGATTGAAACACTATGTAAATTCTTCAAGTGTTCTCCTACCCAAATAGTTAAAAACGTTTTGTATCAAACAGTCTACGATAATGGCGTGACTGTGTTGGTATTGGTAAGCATTCGTGGAGATCAGGAAGTTAACGAAGTCAAATTACAGAATGAATTAACGCGGTTAGCAAGTAACTACGGCGCAAAAGCAATTATCGCCTTAAATGTACCCAGTGCGGAAACACAACAAACTTGGGCGGCGAAATCCCTACCTTTAGATTACATTGCGCCAGATATTAGCGATGAATATATTGCAGGTAACAAACAAGTCCACGCCAAATTTGTGCGGTTAGTAGATAAAACAGCCGTTGATTTGAAAAACTTCGTGACTGGTGCAAATGAAACTGGTTATCACGTTGTTGGGGCAAATTGGAATAAGCAATTTAAGCTACCAGATAGTTTAGTAGATTTGCGTAAAGCTAGACCAGGCGATCGCGCCATACACAACCCTGAACAAACTCTAAACAGTGCTAGGGGTATCGAAGTCGGTCACATCTTCCAATTAGGGACAAAATATTCCCAAGCCTTGGGTGCAACTTATACCAATGAACAAGGAGAAGAAAAACCCTTGGTGATGGGTTGCTATGGTGTGGGTGTGTCTCGATTAGCACAAGCAGCCGTTGAGCAATCTTACGATAAAGACGGGATTATTTGGCCTGTAGCGATCGCGCCTTATCACGCCATTGTGACAATTCCTAATATTAATGATGCCCAACAAGTGCAAATAGCCGAAAAACTTTACACCGAACTCAATCAAGCCGGAATTGAAACATTATTAGATGACCGTGATGAACGCGCCGGAGTTAAATTTAAAGACGCTGATTTAATCGGTATACCTTATAGAATTGTTACCGGACGTGCAATTGCTAATGGCAAAGTTGAAGTAGTAGAAAGAGCCACTCGTCAATCTCAAGAAATTGCCATTGATGAAGTGATTACTACACTAAAACAATGGATTACAGCAGCAATAGAAGGTAAAAATTAACCCAACGAATCTAGCGCCAAGCTCCTGCGAGTTATTTGCAGTTAAAGGCAAGATAGCTTTTAAACTCAGAGAAACAGGTACAGGTAATAGATAGAAATTCTGTTCCCTGTTCCCTAATTCTTAATAATTTGCTAAATCTTACGAAATAATGAGATTTATGAAATTTGACAGATGACGGATTTAAAGTACAAATTCTAGAATTAGAACAGGACTATTTAGATTTAGCGATCGCCTGATTTTAGCGTATCGAGCTATTCACGAAATCTCTGGAAACTCTCAACTTATAAGTATCGTCCATAACCAGGCTGCTCTTCACACCAAAATTATTTCAGCCCTTAGTCAGTCAGGAAGGTTTTTAATATGAATGATGAACAAAAATCTAATCGCATATCTTCGGGCGTAGTTGCAGCCGTTTCCGCAGCCGTAATTGCGGTTAGTGGTGGTGTAGCTTGGTTAACTACCCAGACCCAAAAAGCACCTGTCACAACTAACCCCGCCAACCCCAATCAAAGTCTTCAACAACAGCCCACACAGCCATCAACCACCCAACAAAACGAAAAAACTGCTCAAGTTTATTGGCTGAAACCCAAAGACAAAAATATTGCTTTAGTGCCTAAATCAGTAGAAGTAGCTGCAACTCAGCCCAACCAAGCCTTAGAAAGAGCTTTTCAGGCTTTATTAGAAGGGCCAAGCGACGCGACAGACTCAACCACCATTCCCAAAGGTACTAAGCTACTAAGCCTAAAAGTCAAAGGTGATGAAGTCCACGTCAATTTATCCAATAGCTTTACCAGTGGTGGCGGTAGTACCTCAATGGTGGCGCGTGTTGGCCAAGTTGTGTACACAGCGTCTAGCTTGAACCCCAAAGCCAAGGTTTATATTGACGTAGATGGTAAACCTTTAGATGTGTTAGGTGGCGAAGGCGTAGAGTTGGAACAACCCCTCACCCGTGAAAGCTTTGATAAGAATTATCCACTTTAGTCATTGGTCATTCGTCATTAGTCCTTGGTCATTAGTAAACACGAATGACAAAGAACCCTTCGAGTGACGCTCGCAAGCTCGCTAACGCTGCGCTAACACCAGTTGCTCATGGGGGAGACCCCCAAGACCGCACTGGCTCACAAATGACACCTGACCTAAAGTTTTGTATTCAGAACGCGAAAGTTACGAGCTTGCTGTTCTAACCTTGTAGCGATGCGATCGCACACCTGATTACACAACTCAAAAATCATTTCGTCTTCCACCCGATAGTAAGCGCAAGTTCCTTCACTGCGACGGCTAAGGATTCCGGCTTGCCACATTACTTTCAGGTGTTTGGAGACATTCGCCTGGGAAGTTTGTGTTGCCTCTACCAATTCTTGTACACATTTTTCTTCATCCCGTAGTAAGTGCAACAGCCGCAGACGCATCGGCTCACTTAACAGGCTGAAATATTCGGCTACTTGTTGCACCACTTCCGGCGGTACAGGCAACGCTTGTTTCATCAGGAATGATCCGTAAAAACAGACAAGGTTAACAATCACTCATTTCATATATACATTAATACTTAATCAGGGTTAATTCGCATCAAAGGTTGACCATATTCTACAGGTTCTCCATTTTGAACCAGAATTTCCATAACTTGCCCTGATATTTCGGCTTCGATTTCGTTCATCAGCTTCATAGCTTCAATGATACACACAGTTTGACCCTGACGGACGCGATCGCCTACTTCCACAAATGGTGCTTCCCCTGGTGCAGGGGCGCGATAAAAAGTCCCTACCATTGGCGAAGCAACTTCTACTAATCTTTGATCTATCGCTGAAGGTGCATTTCCTGTCACCTGTACACCTGCACCAGCAGTATCTAAAATTCGCTCTGGAGATAGCGTTGGTGCTACTCCTCCGGCTGCAATCGTTGTTACTGTCGCCACACCACCAATACCAGCTTGCGGTACAGCGTGATTGTTTATGCTGCCAGCTTTACGTACCGATAGCTCAAAGTCATCACTTTTGAGAGTTACTTCTGCAATATCTGTTTGTGCAATAGTTACCAGCAGTTGACGGATTTCATTAAAGTCCAATGGCACAGCTTTTATTACCTCAACCTGTCCGTAAAATGATTATTTTATGTGATACCAATTGAATAAATGATTGAGACTGATGGATAGATACAACTAAAACACAGACAGTTATTTCCAACCCAAAAATCTAAAATCGCAAATCCAATATGGTATTAGGGCAGGGATTTAAACCCTATATAGGGATTTAAATCACAATTAACTCTAAAATTTAAGAGAAAATTTATTCCCTGCCTAAATATTTATCTTCACGAGTATCAATCCGAATCCGTTCTCCTTGAGAAATAAACAAGGGAACCATTACAGTTGCACCAGTTTCTACTTTGGCTGGTTTAGTACCACCTGTAGCTGTATCACCCTTGACACCAGGATCAGTTTCGATAACTTCTAGCACCACAGAGTTAGGTAATTCCACTTCTAGAACTACATCGTCCCAACGAATCACGTTCACTTCCATACCTTCCTTGAGGTATTTGACGCGATCGCCAATTTGTGATGCGCTCAGTCGTCCTTCTTCATAACTTTCCATATCCATAAAGACAAACTCATCGCCCTCTTTATAGGTATGCTGCATTGTGCTTTTTTCCAAAGTTGCTTGCGGCACAGTTTCCCCAGCCCGGAAAGTTCTTTCAAGAACCTTGCCACTTTGAACGTTTTTCAGCGTGGTGCGGACAAACGCCGAACCTTTACCGGGTTTAACGTGGAGAAAATCTACCACCCGCCATACAGACCCGTCTAATACAATTGATACGCCGGGTCGAAAGTCGTTACTAGAGATCATGAAGCTTTCAAATGTTGGAAGACAATCGGCATTTATTGTACCCTTCTAGCGGAGTAATTGGTTAATTAGTCAAGAGTCAATTGTCCTTCGTCCTTGGTCATTGGTCATTTGTTATTCTCCTCTGCACCCCAACTCTCCACTCCCAACTCACTGCTAAAAATACTCAGCACTCAGCACTCAGCACTCAGCACTCCTAACTATGGGAAGATTATTGATGGGTTCCGCCCAGTCAACAATATTCATGCTGCATTTGAGCCATACTCATGTTTAAGTTAATAAAATCCTGGCTAAAGTCCAGCCTAGTAACAATACTGTTGGTAGTTATATTTTTAGGCATCAATACAGCTGGCTGGACTCCCTCCAGTAATGCCGCCTTGCCCTCTGGCAATGCAATTACCGACGGCAAAGCTTTGTTGCGTTATGCACTCCCAATTAAAAATGAACCAGTCAGGCAATTACAAGCCAGTCTAGAAGACATATCAACTCAGTTGCGGGCTAATCGACGCTGGGGTGCTGTCTCCAAAGACCTGAGTAAAGCATCTCGCGTGCTTGATAAGCCTTCACAAATCTTAGCAAGCGTCCCCGAAGAACGCCAACCCCAAGCCACAGCATGGCTTGACGAATTAAAATCTGGTGTAACCAAACTGCAAGAATTGACACAATCTAAAGATAAAGAAAAAATTCTGCAAGGGCGAAACAAATTGCTGAGTTTAGTTTCTTTGCTAGAAGAGTCAATGGTGCAGCAATTTCCCTTTGAAGTCCCAGAAGAATACAGTAATTTAGCCCAACTCAAAGGACGTGCGACCATTGCAATTAAAACCAATAAAGGCGATTTAACCGTTGTTGTAGATGGTTATAGCGCACCTGTGACGGCTGGTAACTTTGTAGATTTAGTCCAAAGGGGTTTTTATAACGGGTTAGAATTTACTCGCTCTGAAGAATCCTACGTCTTGCAAACAGGCGACCCCCCAGGTAAAGAACAAGGTTTTATTGACCCCAAAACAGGCAAATATCGGGCAATTCCTTTAGAAATTCTAGTCGAAGGAGATAAAGCACCAACTTATGGCATTACCTTAGAAGATGCTGGTCGTTATTTGGATATGCCAGTTTTACCGTTCTCTTCCTTTGGTGCATTAGCAATGGCACGTCCCGAAAGCGAAGTTAATGGTGGTTCATCGCAAGTGTTCTTTTTCCTGTTTGAACCAGAACTCACTCCCGCCGGACGCAACTTGCTGGATGGCCGTTACTCAGTATTTGGTTATCTCACCGAAGGCAAAGATGTTTTAGATAAACTCAAAGCCGGTGACAAAATCGAATCTGCAACAGTAACTCAAGGCATAGAAAACCTAGTCCAACCCCAAGGAGCCTAAATCAAGTATGAAGTATGAAATTTAACACTTCATACTTCACACTTTACAAATTTCCCGCCGCGAATATTTGATGAGGAGCGATCGCTAATTCGGGAAACGTCTGCGATACAATTTTCTGGTCAGCCGTAAACACTGTCTCTTCGTAAAATCCTTCTTCCAGCAGCAATACAGTAACTTTTAATTCTAACGGGTCTACAATCCAATATTCCGGCACACCAACCGCCGCATACTCAGACCGCTTATGGCGATAGTCCCGCTTGATAGAATCTGGACTGACTACTTCTACAACCAGTAATGGTGTTGTCTCAAACACAGCTGAAGCCTTTAGTAAATCTCTTGCTTGCTCCTGTGTTACCACACACAAATCAGTTAACCTAGACTTATTTCTTCCTGTTCTTGTCCCAGTTTCCCGAAAAGTTAGCCAAGGTAAACTTAAACGTGCGATTTCTAGTTTTAATACGGTAGCTAAAAATTCGACAATTAAAAAATGTTCAATTGTAGGAGGGTTCATTAATTCCAGCCTGCCATCCACTAACTCGTAGTGAAAACCACTGCCATCATCATAGGTTAAATACTCTTCAAATGTGAGCTTTGTTACTGGTGTAGCGACCATCCCCACAGTCTCCTAAACTATACCATTATCGTAACTTGAGGGAGTAGAGAAAAAGTATGATGTTTCATTCTCCTGCCTCCTGCCTCCTGCCTTCCAAACTATGACCAAAGTTAAAGACATTGGCGAACAAGGACTATTAGCAAAATTACAAAGCTTTTGTCCCGCAGAAATTATTGGAGATGATGCAGCAGTTCTAGAAACACCGCCAGGAACATCACTAGTAGTAACTACCGATGTTTTAGTTGATGGCGTACACTTCAGTGATGCTACCACTTCCCCAGAGGATGCAGGTTGGCGAGCCGCAGCCGCGAATTTATCAGATTTAGCTGCAATGGGGGCTACTCCTTTAGGTATTACTGTTGGTTTGGGGCTACCTGGCGATTTACAGGTAAGTTGGGTGGAGCGACTGTACCAAGGAATGACAGAATGCCTGCAAAAATATCATACCCCAATTGTTGGTGGTGATGTGGTGCGATCGCCAACTGCAACTATCTCCATTACCGCCTTTGGTGAAGTTGATCCCCAGCGAATTATCCGCCGTTCTGCTGCTAAAGTGGGAATGGCGATCGTGGTCACGGGTGTTCATGGAGCCTCTCACGCTGGCTTACAATTGCTCTTGCATCCCCAATTAGGGCATAACCTCTCTCCAGCAGAAAAGACCGCCCTTATCAAAGCTCACCAACGCCCTCAACCCCGTTTAGATGTCTTACCCATCCTCTGGGAAATTTTCACTCCCCCACTCCCCGTAGCCGGAATGGATAGTAGCGATGGTTTAGCAGATGCAGTTTTACAAATTTGTCGCGCCAGTAACGTAGGTGCAGTTATCGACCGCCAAAAAATTCCTTTTCCTGCTACTTTTAGCAATTGGCTCAAACCCGAAAAAGCAATAGAATATGCCCTCTACGGTGGTGAAGACTTTGAATTAGTACTTTGCTTACCACCCACACAAGCAAATACCCTAGTACAACAACTCAACCAAGGCGCAGCAATTATTGGCACCATTACATCTGGTTCACAAGTGTTATTACGTGACCAACAACAAAAAATCCCTAACCAAGTTCTCAGTCTTAGTCAGGGATTTCAACATTTTGGTCAATAGTCATTTGTCCTTAGTTTTAACACCAATGACAAATGACCAATGACTATTGACAAATTATTGCCACTTCTGGGCTACTAGTTCAGCCAAATCTAGAACACGTTGGCTATAACCCCACTCGTTGTCATACCAAGCCATAACTTTTACTAAGTCGCTGCCCATTACTAAAGTCAAGCTGGCATCAACAATAGAAGAAGCATCAGTACCTTGGTAGTCTGAAGATACCAACTGAAGTTCGCTGTAGTCTAGAATACCTTTGAGTGAACCTTCTGAGGCATCCTTGAGGGCTTGGTTAACTTCTTCCGTAATAGTACGCTTCTCAACCTGAACAACGAAATCTACCATTGAGACGTTCGGGGTTGGTACACGTAAGGCAACACCATTCAGCTTACCTTTGAGTTCTGGAATTACTAGCGCCACTGCTTTTGCTGCACCTGTAGAGGTGGGGACAATGTTAATGGCTGCTGCTCTTGCCCGACGTACATCGCGGTGAGAAGCATCTAGCAAACGCTGGTCTCCGGTGTAGCTGTGGGTGGTGGTCATTGTGCCTTTAATGATACCGAATTTGTCATTCAGCACCTTGGCAATGGGAGCCAAACAGTTGGTAGTACAGCTGGCATTACTAATAACGTGATGTATGTTGTGATCGTAGTCGTGGTGATTCACACCAATTACGAATGTACCATCTTCATTTTTCCCAGGAGCAGTAATTAGAACCTTTTTAGCTCCAGCATTGACGTGCTTTAAAGCTCCCTCTTTGCTAGTAAATACCCCAGTTGCTTCAATAATCAGGTCAATTTCCCATTCTCTCCAGGGCAAGTTTTCTGGATTGCGATCAGATACGCATTTAATGGTTTTACCGTTAACGATGATAGAGTTATCATCGGCGGAAATGTCAACATCCTTTAACTTCCCAAGCATTGAGTCATACTTCAGGAGGTGAGCATTTGTTCTAGGATCTGATGTGTCATTGATAGCTACAAGGTCGATATTGCTATTTTGCCGACCTAACCAACAACGTGCAAAGTTACGCCCGATGCGCCCGAAACCGTTGATTGCGACTCTAATCACAGTGTCTTGCCCTCTGTATTTATGCCTATAAATTGATATCTTTGAACCCAATCATATCGCAAAGGGGGGGAGTATTAATAACTATAAAGTGTTAGATCCAAAAAAAAATATATATTTTATTCAGATTTTCCTGAATAGAGGTTATTAGTCGTGATGTAAAATCTTACCGGCTCTGGAACTAAATACTTAATAGATTGATTTTGACAAGAAAGTTTGCGAATAAGACTTGACGAAACTCCCACTAAGGGTATATTCAAGAATTGCCAGTGAATGGTAAGTGACTGCTGTTGTAGTTGTTGCTCGACTTGCTGGCAGATAATGTTGCTTTTAGCTTGATCACCATCTAATTGTCGGGGCGCAATCAACCAGTCACACATCTGTACTAACTCTTGTCTACGGTACCACCGAGGTAAGGTTTGGAAAGTATCCAAACCCAAAATCCAGTACCAATGAGTATTTGAATAAATAGCCGATAAGTCAATCAACGTGTTGATAGCGTAAGAGGTTCCAGAGCGATTTGAATCCACCAAGGAGACAGTAAAAGCTGGGTTGTCTCTTGTAGTTATTTCCAGCATCTTCACTCGATGCTCAAATGGCGCTGCTTTTTTGTGTGGAGGATTGAGCGATGGTACCCAAATTATTTGATCTAGGGGTACTTGAGACAAAGCCATTTCGGCGATGAGTAAGTGTCCCCAATGAATTGGATCAAATGTGCCACCGAAAATTGCCAGATGTTGCATCTGCTCTTACCCAGGCTTTCTACATTTGAAACACAATTTCACTGTCAATGTATTATTGTACTCAATTCATGCCTTAGCTTGATGAAATTTAAAACTCATTTAGCTAGGAATGTATTATCGTAGCCCTTACTAGTCAGGAATCTAAAAAGTATGTATTTCTCCTTACAAGAATTTCTTTCCCGATGCAGTGGAAATTTTCAGAATAATCTTAAAAACAGTTCAGAAATAGCAAAAACCTCCTACAAAGGTAAAATCATTCTCAATCCACATAACGAAAGCGGAAAAGCTCTCCGATAGCCAGCATAAAAAAGGTGTAGAAAAATTTACGGTAAAAAACAAATTCCTGTTATGATACGCGTGTCATTTGTGAATATGGTGTGGTGTAAGAGGAGTAATCAATGAATAATGCTGTGGATTTCGGCGGTAGACCATTCCATTTTATTGGAATTGGTGGCATAGGGATGTCGGCTCTGGCTTATGTACTGGCAAAGCGTCAATTGCCAGTATCAGGTTCAGATGTTCGTCCAAATCATATTACGCACAAGTTAGAATCTATCGGTACACATATTTTTGGCAAGCAAGAAGCAAGTAATCTTGAATTCTTTCGCCCCAAGGTGATGACGAATGCAGCAGCATTAAGTTCACAAGAATTATCAGATGCTATTGAGTCATCACTACCTCAAGTAATTTGTTCCACTGCAATTAACACTAACAATTTAGAATATAAAGCTGCTTTAGAATTAGGCTGTCCGATATTACATCGTTCAGATGTACTTGCTGCTTTAATTGCTGATTATAAAAGCATTGCTGTAGCAGGTACTCATGGCAAAACTACAACTAGTAGCATAATTGGTTACATGCTCTTACAAGCTGGTTTAGATCCCACCATTTTGGTAGGCGGTGAAGTCAATGCTTGGGAAGGAAATGCTCGCTTAGGTGAAAGTGAATATTTAGTAGCAGAAGCAGATGAATCTGATGGTTCTTTGGTGAAACATGCGCCGGAAATTGGCATTATCACTAATATTGAACTAGACCACCCTGACCACTACGACACATTAGATGAAGTGGTCGATACTTTCCAAAAATTTGCCCAAGGTTGCAAGACCTTAATTGGCAGTATTGATTGTGAAACAGTACGCGATCGCCTAAAACCGACAATCAGCTACAGTCTACATCAAGATACAAATGCTGACTATAGCGTGACCAATATTGACTATCGTCACGATGGCACCACAGCTTTAGTTTGGGAACGTGGTAAAGCTTTAGGTGTATTAAAATTACGCTTACTCGGTCGGCATAATCTGAGCAATGCTTTAGCCGCAGTGGCTGTTGGTCGCATTTTAAATTTAGAATTCGGTGAAATTGCCAAAGCGATTGCCACTTTTGAAGGTGCAAGACGGCGCTTTGAGTTTCGCGGAGAAGTTGATGGCATTACATTTATTGATGATTATGCCCATCACCCCAGTGAACTGCGAGCTACCCTTGCGGCTGCGCGTCTTCAGGCTAGACCAGGACAAAGAGTGGTGGCAATCTTCCAACCCCACCGTTACAGTCGCACACTGACATTTTTAGAAGAATTTTCTCAGTCCTTTGCCCATGCTGATTTGGTTGTCTTGACTGATATTTACAGTGCAGGGGAACCCAACTTAGGGCAAATCACTGGGGAACAGTTAGCAGCAGAAGTTGGTAAGTTTCATCCCCAGGTAGTGTATCAACCAACTTTGCCCCAAGTGCGGGAGTTTTTACTCAAAACGCTACGCCCCAGCGACTTAGCTTTGTTCCTTGGTGCAGGAAATCTCAATCAAGTCATACCAGAATTAATTACTACACTTTGTGAGGCTGCTACAGCCACCTCTTAAGACCGTTGAATAACGGTACGGCACCATTAATTCATATTCCTTGCTGTATTTTTGCGGCAGAAAAATGTAAAAATTTCACAAATATTGATGTCAAAATGAAAATCTCCCAGGCAGCTGGAAACATCTGCACAGTTTCTGCTACACCTACACAGAAACAGGAAACAGATAAATCATCAGATAACAAAATAATTTATTTACCAGGTACAGATTGCATGATCAGGTCTCAGGCTGCGTTGTCTGCGTTTACTTCTTACAGAGTTGGCGGAGCAGCAGAATGGTACGTTGCGCCTCGGAACTTAGAAGCACTGCAAGCCAGCTTGAATTATGCAAAAGAACATGACTTAACTGTAACAACTTTAGGTGCAGGTTCTAACCTGTTAGTAAGCGATCGCGGTTTACCTGGACTAGTGGTTGCCACACGCCACCTACGCCACACCCACTTTGACCCAGAAACAGGTTTATTAACAGTTGCTGCTGGCGAACCGATTCCCAGCCTAGCATGGGAAGCAGCACAACTAGGATGGCAAGGTTTAGAGTGGGCTGTTGGTATTCCCGGTACTGTGGGTGGTGCTGTCGTGATGAATGCTGGCGCACATAATAGCTGTATCGCAGATATCTTGGTTAGTGCCGAAGTTCTGTCTCCTGATGGCACACTTGAAACTTTCAGCCCTGAACAAATGGGTTATACCTATCGAACTTCATTACTACAAGGTAGCGATCTCATTGTCACCCAAGCGACATTCCAACTGCAACCAGGAGCCGACCCCGCCACAGTTTTAGCTGTGACGAAACAACACAAACAACATCGACTCTCCACCCAACCTTATAACTTCCCCAGTTGCGGTAGCGTCTTCCGTAACCCCAAACCCTATGCAGCAGGTTGGTTAATTGAACAAACCGGACTCAAAGGCTATCAAATCGGTGGCGCACAAGTAGCTCAACTACATGCCAATTTTATTGTGAATCGCGGTGGAGCCAAAGCCAGTGATATTTTCTGCCTGATTCGTCACATCCAAGAACAAGTGCAAGAACGCTGGTCGATTTTGTTAGAGCCAGAAGTCAAAATGATGGGTGAGTTTCAAGCAGCTTGCGGCTAGGGAGAGGCTAGAGGTTAGAGGTTAGGGGCTAGTGAGGAATTTTATTCATAGCCAGCCAGCGATATTGAATCTTCTCTTTCCTAGTCCCTATTCCCTACTCCCTACTCCCTATTTCCCACCGTTAATTATTAGTAACAAAAGTGGCAAATTACCACCCGCATCTATAATTGAATGTGATTTGTTATTGAAAGCACACGCGGACAATCAATTATGACAGGTAAAGGACAAGGATTCGGCTTTGGCTTAGGCAAAATGAAAGAACTTGCCGAAGCCTTCAAAAAAGCGCAGCAAGTTCAAGAAGGTGCAAAGCGACTCCAAGAAGAATTGGAGCAAATGGAAATTCAAGGAGAAGCTGGTGGTGGTTTGGTCAAGGTAATTGTCAGTGGCAACCAAGAACCCAAACGAGTAGAAATTTCTCCTGATGCCTTAGCACAAGGTGCAGAATTACTTTCCGACCTTGTAACAGCAGCGATGAAAGATGCTTACACCAAGTCCACAGCCACAATGCGGGAACGGATGGAAGAATTGACCAGTGGACTGGAATTGCCTGGATTTTAGTCATTATTCATTTAGTCATTAGTCATTAGTCATTAGTTTGTAGAAATGGCAAATGGCAAATGACAAGTGACAAAGAACAAAGGACAAAGTACAAAAAATACCTATGCCCTATAAGCTGTTGTTTGTCTGCCTGGGAAACATCTGTCGTTCGCCATCGGCAGAAAACATCATGAATCATCTCGTCGATCAGGCTGGATTAAGTGACAGCATTATCTGTGATTCTGCTGGTACATCTAGCTATCACATTGGTAGTCCGCCTGACCGCCGGATGAGTGCGGCGGCGGCTGCTAAATTAGGAATTCAACTGCGTGGTCGAGCCAGACAATTTGCCAAGTCAGATTTTCAGGAGTTTGATTTGATTTTGGCAATGGATCGAGATAATTACGATGATATTCTTGCTCTTGATCCCACTGGCAAATATCACCACAAAGTGCGCTTAATGTGTGATTCTTGCACTCGACATAACCTGAAAGAAGTTCCCGATCCCTACTACGGGGGAGTGGAGGGATTTAATCAAGTCATCGATTTACTGGTGGATGCTTGTGACGGTCTACTTCAGGAGATTACGCAGCAAGAATTACAAGCTTGATTAATGCACAAATAGTTTATAACTTACGCACAAAGGTTATTTGTAAAGAATGGGTGTAGGGGTTTTGAATACCTATATCCCTACACCCTCTTCCAAAGCCTTAGTTTTTTGTATCAATGGGTAAGTTCGATAGTTATTCGACTAAACCATGTTTAATTGCAAACCGTACCAGTTCAGCCCGGTTACTGGTAGCGGTTTTTCTTAATAAACTACTAACGTACTTTTCTACTGTCCTGGGACTGAGGTGTAATTGCTGACCCATTTCCACATTTGACAAGCCATGAGTCAGCAGTTCTAAAACTTCTTGCTCTCTGGAAGTCAGGGACGAGAAAAACTCTGGTTTGTCTAGGTGAGTAAAGACAGAGTTCTGAGCTTCTACGGCTGTTGCTGGAGTCGAATTAGTGAGATTTTCTTTATGAGAAACGCGGTATTGTGATTGAATGATTTGCGATCGCTCCAACAAATTGCGAATAGCCGCCGCTAATTCCTCTAACTCAAACGGCTTGGGTAAATATAAATCACAACCCGACTGATAACCCAAAATTCTCTCTTGGGTCTTAGTACGTGCTGTTAATAAAATTACAGGCAATAAACGGAATCCTGGTTGTTGGCGCACTCGGCGTACAAGTTCATAACCATTCATCCTTGGCATAACAATATCAGTGACAATTAAATCAGGACGGTATTCTTCTACCATTGACAAAGCTTCTTGACCGTCATTAGCCGTGATCACCGAGTAGCCAGACAGTTCAAGATAATCGCTAATAGACAGACGAGTGCCCAGGTCGTCATCCACTACAAGGATCGTCAAGGGCATGGACAGTACACCCCTAGCATTTTTGTTAATTGGAAATTTGCTTCTACGAGCTTTTTCAGTGAACACAGCTAATAATAGTGTTCTTATGTTTCATACTATGACAGGATTACCAGCTAATGACTGCCTGAATAAATAAATTATAAAGAAAATCTTAAATCATTAGGAGTGGCTCAAGCAGTTTAACGTAGGTTGTATAGCTAGTGCTTGCTAGACATAGAGACTTTTGTAATTCTTCACAAATTGCAATTAACTCAGAGTAATAACTCACCATACCGTAAATAATATTGACTTTATAAATCATAATGCAGCAACTTGTGAGGCAAAAAACATTTTACTTGATAGTTGTCAAAAGCTAGATTAATAGAATAACACTGATATTCCGAGAATAATTAATTTATAGTGGTTTAATATGCCTCTATAAATTCACCTGCCAATCTCAAAGATTTTGGCAACACATTTAAACTTATAAAAATATCAATGAGTGAAAAAAGCGAAAGTTACAAAGTCATTAGCGACAACCGTCAAGCCCGTTATTTGTATGAAATCTTGGAAACTTATGAAGCTGGTGTGCAGTTGACTGGAACAGAGGTGAAATCTATTCGTGCTGGCAAGGTGAATCTCCAAGATGGTTATGCGTTGATTCGTGATGGAGAAATATGGCTAATTAATGTGCATATTTCTCCATATACTGCTAGTGGGCAATATTTTAATCATGAACCCCGACGCACACGCAAGTTATTGCTGCATCGCCAGGAAATTCGGAAGTTGATTGGCAAAGTAGAACAGCAAGGTTTGACACTAGTACCTTTAAAAATGTATCTCAAGCGAGGCTGGGTAAAAATCAGCATTGCCCTTGGTAAAGGTAAAAAACTCCATGACAAGCGAGAAGACCTCAAACGTCGTCAGGATCAACGCGATATTCAAAGGGCGATGAAAAATTATTAGTCAATAGTCATTTGTCCTTGGTCATTTGTCATTCTCCCTTCCCCTACTCTCTGCTTTCAAGCCAAGAAGTGTAGGGAAAAAATTTCAGACTTCAGAATTTAGACTTCACGCTTTTTCTTTATATACCCTCAGCGTGAGTTGATAAACAGCCTAGTTTATAGCTACAGATTGATTCTGGTCTTGCTAGGAGTCGATACAGTGGTGGGTAACTTTGGAACCAACAAGGAACCTCACCATGAAACTCAACTTAACTAAAGCTGTTAGTGCTGGAGTATTAACATTGGGTATGGCAATTATGCCTTTAACAGTACCTGTGCAAGCTCAAGACAACACTACTACAACTACTGGTGATGCGCCAAGAACAACAACTTACGCTCGCAATGATTTTGATTGGGGTTGGTTGGGATTATTAGGTCTCATTGGTTTAGCAGGTTTAGCTGGTAGAAAGCATAACGATGAACCTACTCGTTATCGTGATCCTAATGCCCCTGGTGCTACTAGCTACAGGGACTAGCACCACAAACAAAATAAAATGCGGCAACATCAACAACAGAAATGGGCAAGTTTGCAGTGGAAACTTGCCCATTTATTCAGTCAGGAATTACGCACAAAGGTTGTCTGTTGAGGATGGGTTTAAAGATGTAAGGGTTTTGAACACCTACACCCTTTCCTAAACCTTGATTTTTCATTCTACGGCTTCAGTCCTGTCAATATTAACTAGTAGCCTCTGGGTTAGATGAATTAATGGCTTGGCTATTATTTTGATGTAGTGGCCGCCAGTAACTTGCAATGATAGCCACCATCAACCACCAAAGTGTATTTACTTCCGGCCGGAACCAAATTGTATCTACAGTACCGTGAGCTAACATTCCCAGCAAAGTTGCACAAGCACCAATTAGCCAAAAACCTTGAACATTGCCTGATTCGCGTAATCTCCGCAGTTGCATAAATGCTGAGTTGAAGGTGACTACTATCAACCACAGGAAACAAGCCAAACCAACAAAGCCAGTTTCCACCGCAACCTCTAGCAGAATTGAGTAGGCGCTTAAGGCACTATAGCGAGGACGTTGATAAAGTGGGTAGATTTTATTAAAAGCGTTGTGACCGGGGCCAATGCCGATAATAGGCCGATCGCGGATCATTTCAAAAACAGCATCCCAAACATTGCGGCGATAATTGTTACTACTATCTTGGCGATCGGCAAAAATACTAAAAACTCGCAAACGTACAGGCTCAACAAAGATGACTGCCAGTATCAATAATCCCAGCAAACCTCCCAAAATTATCGGCAGTGACCAAGTACGCCAAAAAGGAGGTAGCTGTAAACTCTGCCAATAAATTAATAATGCGATCGCTGTTAAAACTCCTACTACTAGTCCAATCCAGCCACCACGGCTAAAAGTCAAAACTAAGCAAGCCGCATTCACAACTACCATTGTCAACGCTAAAGCTTTTTTGACCCAACCTTGCCAAACAAAAATTGCCACTAAACTCAAAACTACAGCTGGCATTAAATAACCAGCCAACAAGTTAGGATTACCCAAATAACTATAAACCCTAGTTGTCTTAGACAAAGGTGATTCCGGGTCTACCCATGTAGCTAATTGGGCAGCACCAAAAAACCATTGCCGTAATCCATATACACTAACAATTAGCGATATATGTAGATATAACGTAATAATCCAAGACCTCAGTCGTGGCGACCTGAGTACCCTAGCACAAAGAGCAAACAGCAACAAATATAGTGTTAAAGTTGCCAAGTCATTCAAAGCAGCCTTTTTCACTGGTGATAATGCTGTAGCTACCACAGCAATTCCCCAATAAAGCAATACCAACAAGTGAATAGGCGTAACTAACGGCGCGTTAGCTGGTATTGGTTCATCAGATAAAGTCAACAACAGCCAAAACCCTACACATGCTATCAGCAGCAACCCTATCAATGTACTCGACACAAAAGGTGCAAGAACATAAATTAAGCTGATTAAAGCAGCTGCAATTATGTCTCCCCACTGAAGCAAAATGCTACTTTGCCGCCAGGAGTTCAGCAAACCAATCGAACAACGACGTAAATAGCTCGTTGCCAGGTATTCTTTGAGTGGTAAATCAGATAAAGTCAATCGTTGCCAGACTAAATTCATAAAACACGCTGCATTTAATGAGCAGGACTGCACAGACAGAACTTGCACTCAATGATAATGCGGGTGATTATAAACAGAGAACAACAGCGATCGCAAGGTAATATTGCATTTAGACGAAAATAGGAATATCACATCTAAAAATTGGAAAAAATCGAGATTTAAGATTTTAATCTTTTTACTTAGGGTACTCCTGTACTCTACAAGACTTCTATCCAACTTGTCTTCCTTGTCCTCCTTGTCCCTGAATGAGGGGATATTTTTTTAATGTTAGCCTTTTACTATCTCTTGAAACGAGTTTTGATTTATTTGATGATGCTGATTGATGGGAAAAAATTAGTAGTTGGGTAGATCCAAAATAATTAGCTTGTGATTAAATTTCGTTAACAGCTTCGCTCGTATTAGCAGTTTGTAGCGGCAAAGACAGTACATAACGGTGTCCTGATTCTGCTGAACCTTGAATCGAAATTTGTCCACCATGCAATTCCGCCAGCTGACAACTGAGCAACAAACCTAAGCTTTCACGAGATAAACCATTATTACTCTTAACTAATTCCATCTCAGTATTAGCAGTTAATAAATCTGAGTAGGAATCATTTAAGTTGGGTGATTGTTCTATTGCTATTGTTAAACCGCCTAATTCATCTGGGTTTGCGGAATAAGCACTGTATGATACGGCTTCATTGGTCAATTCCAATAAAGATAAGGGATGAAGCCGAAAATAAGGATCAACTTCAGTGATTCCATCTCCCAACCAAGGATGTGAAACCCAAACAGTAATATTCAGGGTATTTTCCTTGTAAGAGACATGAATCCGCACAATACTACCTGTAGCGGATAACTGAATTACGCTGAACACCATGTGATAAAGAATTTGCCGCACTTTGTCTTTATCTAAAGGCCAAATGCGACCACGCCCTGGTTCGATTGACAGGCGAATATCTTGTTCCCGACGGTTAGCTGGCTCTTCTAAGCTATTAATAGCTTGTTGGCATAACATTTCGATGTCTACTGGAGCTAGGTTGAGGCTCTGGGAATTGTCCTCTACAGCACCTAATTCAGTGATCTCGTTAACTAAAGAAAGTAAGTAACGACCACTGTGTTGGATGATTTCTAGGTACTCTCTTTGCTTGGTTGTCAAAGGCCCATAAATTTCTCTACCTAAGACACTAGCCATACCCAGCACAGAAGTCAAAGGAGTACGTAACTCTTGGGTAAGTTGCCCTAATAGCTCTAGTTTTAGTTGTTTAGTAGAATGTGATTCTTTTTCTAAACTCGCTGATGTGAGCTTAATGCCATTGCTAGACTCTTCATTGATGAACAAAGTAGACGCATTCTTGTGATTGCTTTTTTCTGGTCTACTTTGCAGGAGTCGGTTGCGCTCAAATTCACTCATGCTCCAACGAGCAATGATTTGCAGAAATTCAATATCTCGATTTTTAAATTCGCGCGGTACCAAATCCATCACGGCTAAGGCACCCAAACAATGACCGGAAGAATCAATTAATGGCACTCCCAAGTAGGCACGAATGCCATACTCTTGTACTAATTTGCTAGTAACAATAGTATTACTACTATATTTATGAGTGTCGTTAATGACTAGCTCTCTGCAAGTTTCAACGACTTGGGTGCAGAAAGATTCTCGGCGCAATAACTGACGGTTTTGCGCTAAATGATTCATTAATCCCAGTCTGGATAAACCTACTGCTGACTTAAACCAGTGACGTTCCTGATCTACAAATCCCAATATGGAAATTGGTGCTTCCAAAAAATGGGCAGCCGTTTGAGTAGCTTCCTCAAAAACTGGTATTGTTTCGGGTTGTCGCAAACCAAGTTCTGACAGCACTGTGAGGCGCTGTTGTTCTCTTGTTTCTTGAGAAGCCCAACCATCCTTAAGAGCAAATAAGTTATTTTCAGGCTCTACCATTGCCACCGCTACCTTGATAATTCGTCGATATTGTAATATATATAACCGCTGTTACCGGGTTATGATTTCCTATTGTTAAGCATTCCCCAATTTTGCCCTCGACAAACAATAATCGCATAGAAATTTTATACAACTGTGGAAAATACTGAGATATAAGAGGATGTCAAGATTACTCAAGGTTTTGATATCAGACAACGTTAGTTTTCAAATTGGACTGGGTAATATAATCCTAAGATTGGTATAAAAGTATTTTCTCTGTGGTAGTTTTATACATAGGGTAAAAATGAGGTTTTCTGCCGTACTTACGCAAATATTGTTTACATCCAAAATGTTTTTTACGTATAAATACAGTTAAGCAAACTTAATCGGATTTCAGGGAATATTTTGATTTTTGTGAGGAGAAAATACAGATTGTTTTAGTATTCAACAAATGAGAAAAATCTACTTTCACGGAAATATAAATTCGTCATTAACCAAAATTAGTATTAGGCTTTTACGTTGGTTATTCATGGATTTTATTGCAGAAAAAATTATATTCAAGAGTAAATTTTATCAAAGGTTTACTTGTATTTTACAAATATGATGTGTTTAAAGTTTATGGTTAAACACATCAGGATTAATAGATTTTTCAACAAGTTTTACACCTAAAATTTGAGGCGTAATTATCAATGAATAAAATGGCTGTGAGAGTACCTTTTGTTGATTTAAGTTTACAACATCAACCAATTCAAAATCAGTTAGAACAAGCAATTAATAATGTATTAAATCGAGGAGACTTTGTTTTAGGTAAAGCAGTTGCTGATTTTGAAACAGCCTTCGCAGCAGCATCTGGTTCACAATATGGTGTGGGTGTAGCTTCAGGAACAGATGCGATCGCTCTTGGTTTACAAGCTTGTAATATTGGTGTGGGTGATGAAGTAATTCTCCCAGCTAATACCTTTGTCGCCACACTCATCGGAGTATTACGTGTTGGTGCTAAACCAATTCTGGTTGATTGTGACCCGAATACAGCCTTGATTGATTTAGAAGCAGCAGCTAAGGTAGTTACCTGCCATACCAAAGCGATTATTCCCGTACATCTTTATGGGCAGATGGTATCACCAAAGCAGTTGTTAGATTTTGCTGCTACCCACAAACTGTTGATTTTTGAAGATGCAGCCCAGGCGCACCTAGCCGAACGAGAAGGTTATCGGGCTGGTTCTGTGGGTATTGCTGCTGCTTTTAGCTTCTATCCCAGTAAGAATTTAGGCGCATTTGGCGATGGCGGAATGTTAATTACAAAAGATCCAGAAATTGCCCAAAAAATGGTGCGCTTACGCAACTATGGTGCAGCGCAAAAGTATGTGCATGTAGAATCAGGGACAAATAGTCGTTTAGATACCTTGCAAGCAGCAGTGTTGCTGGCAAAACTTCCTTATTTAACAGAGTGGAATTGCGATCGCAATTCCATCGCCCAACAGTACGATACAGAATTAACTCCCTTAGCATCTGCTGGCATTATCCCCATCCAAAATCAAAGCGGCGCAGGACACGTTTATCATCTCTATGTAATTAAAATTGATGATTCGACTTCACCAGAACGCCGCCAGCAAATTCAGGACAAACTCACAGGAGCAGGAATTCAAACCGGAATTCACTATCCCATTCCTTGCCATCTGCAACCAGCATTCACCTACTTAGGCTACCAACAAGGAGATTTTCTCCAATCGGAAAAACTAGCCAAACAGATATTATCTCTACCCATGTATCCTGGTTTAAGTAGTAGCCAAATTAAAGAAGTCGTGGCAGAGATTACATCAATTATGAGTGGTGAACAACAACATTTGTTATCCGTTTAACAACCAAGAATTCATTTAATATAAAGCTGCACCCGATAAATCCTGTAGAGACCTTGCCTGCAAAGTCTCTACAACAGCCGATTAATTGCATCTTCATAAAGAAACGGTGTGAATTCTTCAATACCTTAAAATCATGGCACTTCCACAAAACATTCAAATTAGAAGCACCCAACAATTACTGAGCATAGCAATTTTCAGCGTTTTGGGATTATTGTATGCTCCTATGTTGCTACACTGGCTAGATGGTTGGCTACACAAAACTATCAGTATCGAACACGAATATTTTAGCCACGGGATTATTGGTTTACCGTTTGCCGCTTACCTGATTTGGTTGAACCGTAAAAAGTGGCAACGCTTACCAGATAGCACTCATCCCGTGGGTGCTTTTTTACTGTTAATCGGCGGTGTATTTTATCTAAGTGGAATTGCTGATTGGGTTAACCTGTCTTTGCCAATTATTCTGACAGGATTGTGCCTGTGGTTTAAAGGTGTAGCAGGTTTGCGCTTACAAGGCTTTCCGCTGGTATTGATATTTTTAGCAACCCCCACTTTTGTACCTTATTTATTAGTTCCCTATACCTTACCCTTACAAAGTTTTATCGCTGGCACAGCCGGATTCATTCTCAATCAAATTGGGATGCAAGTCACCGTTGATGAAATCAATATTTACGTTGGTGGACGTATTGTCGAAGTAGCACCCTATTGCGCGGGGTTAAAAATGTTGTTTACGACTCTCTACGTCAGCTTAATGCTGCTGTATTGGACTGGTGCTTTAGTTTCCCGGCGCATTAGTGTTTGGTTTATGTGTATTGCTGTAGCCATTAGCGTTACAGCTAATATTATTCGTAACACTTTGCTGAGTTACTTTCACGGTACAGGTAACGAAGCTGCATTTAAATGGTTACACGATAGTTGGGGTGGTGATCTGTATTCTGCTTGTATGCTTTTATTATTGGTACCATTACTGAACTGGATGAACAACAATTTGTTAGCAGATCCAGAAATTGCAGAACCAATAGAAGAGCAGAACTAACAAAAAAGCTATGTTGGGTAAAAAACAACCAGAACAACCAAGCCAATCTCAAAGTATCAGTGGTGTAAATTTAACTGGGAGTGCAATTCAACAAGGACAGGCGGGACGCGATCTCCAGCAAAGTCAATCGAGCAAGCTGGACACTCAGCAGCAAATCACTAACACCGATGTGGTTAAGCAATTGGAGAACTTGGAAACAGCTGTTAAAGCTGCTTCACTGACTCCAGATGAAAAAGATGAACTGTTGGACTATTTACGCCCCGCCAAGCGCGAAGCCAGCAAGGAAGAACCGAACAAAGATTTGGTAGGGCAGAATCTCAAACAGGTCAATGAGACGCTCAAAACGATGAAAGAAACCACAGAAGCCGGCAAAAGCTTGTGGCAAACGGGACAGGAAGTTTTTCAAGCTATTATCCCCTGGTTAGGAGTAGCGGCAAAATTTATTGGAATGTAGAGACGTTATATGTAACGTCTCTACAAGGGTTTCAGGCAGCACATCTAAATTCTGGAGATTCTTAAGTAATTAAACAGAATTAATTACACATATTCTTTCCCTGTAACCTATTCCATATCTCCATGAATGAATTTAATTTTGCGTAACTACCTTATTGATTATGGGTGATGGAGCAGAATCAGGGTATTGGCGATAGCTCACTGCAAAATAGTGAAGTTCAGCAGACACAAGCAAGCCGGGACGCGGTTAGCTTTCAAAATAGTCAAGCTAACCAAGTCACAATCAATAACATTATCTTGCGGATGTTTAGCAAACCACAGCCACCGCAAGTTAATTGGGACTGGGGACAACGGTTGCTGAAAGAAAAACAGTTACCTGATATTCGTCAACGCTTGACTGATACCTTGGGAAAGCAGCGAATTGCCATGAGTGTCTCTTTTGCTGAACAGTTATCTTGGGTAAGTCGAAGTTTGCAGATTAATGGTCAAGATTATGGGACTATAGATGCCAATAAACTGCTGATTGAGATATTTGACAGGGATGACATTCAAGGTAAATTGCTGATTTTAGGTGCGCCAGGAGCAGGGAAAACTACAGCACTCTTGGGTTTAGCAGAGCAGTTGGTGTGGGGGGCGTTACAAAATCCTAAAACTGTCATCCCTGTTTTATTTGAGCTTTCGACTTGGCGGGACGATAACCAAAGCATTGAACAATGGTTGATTGAGCAACTTTATGAACTACACGGGGGAGACCCCAAATATAAAATTTATGAGGGTTGGCTAGAACAACGGGTGTTATTACCTTTATTGGATGGTTTAGATGAATTGGGGCTAGAAAGACAAAAAAAATGCACCATCAAACTTAATGAATTTGCCCGTCATTATCCCCATGTTGTAGTTTGTTGTCGGATCAAAGAATTTGAGGCTGTCAACCTGAAGCTAAACAACCTCAGAAGTGCGGTGTGTCTCCAACCTTTATCAGACTCACAAATTCAAGATTATCTTGATAGCTTGAATCGTTCAGAATTATGGTCAGTGATTGAGGGAAATCCAAATTTAATCAATTTGCTAGAACCGACTTCAGAGAACGAGCCTGGTTTGTTGCGTGTGCCGTTATTCATCAAACTGGTGGTCGATGTGTATGACCCAGAACAGCCAATTAGCAACAAAGCAGATTTATTAGAAAAGTATATTGACCGCCAGTTGTCGAGGGATACCCGTGAACAAGAACGCCGCCAAGACAAGGAAGGGGGCAAATGGGCGTATAAAACAGTGGAAGATGAACCCGGTTGGCAGCAAACACACCGCACTTTAAGTTGGATAGCAAAGCGGTTGCAAGATAACAACACAGTAGAATTGCTAATTGAGCAAATGCAGCCGAGTTGGATTGAGTCTAAACATTCACGGCGACGTTATCGGCTGATTGTCGGGCTGATTGTCGGGTTGATTGTCGGGCTGATTTTCGGGCTGATTGTCGGGTTGATTTTCGGGCTGATTTTCGGGCTGATTTTCGGGCTGATTGTCGGGCTGATTTTCGGGCTGATTTTCGGGCTGATTGTCGGGCTAGATAAGATTGAACTTGTAGAAGCATTTCAAATTTCCATATCTCGCTACGCGATACGAGAATTTTTAGCAGATTTCCGCAAGGGGCTGATTTGGGGGTTGATTTGGGGGTTGACTTCCGGGCTGATTTTGGGGCTGACTTCCGGGCTGATTTTGGGGCTGATAGCAGGGCTAACTTCCGGGCTGATTATCGGGCTGATAGACTGGCTGAAGGAAGAATTAAAAGTGCGATCCCTGCCCAACCAAGGCATCTGGAACTCATTACAGAGTATGCTATGGACAACAGCCTTGAGTTATCCACTCAGCTTAATTGGGACTATGGCGGCTTCAGTGGCTCGTAGAGTAGCAGAAAAGCATGACTGGCTAGATTTATCAGGAATTTTATTCCGTAACTCTCCCCAGTATTTCTTCCCAGGGCTATTTGTGGTTCTGTTTTTCGGCTTTTGGTTTGGTGGTGGGCTTGCTTGTGTACAACACTTTTCTCTACGCCTCGTCCTTTGGCAAAGTGGTGCTATCCCCTGGAATCTTGCCCAATTCCTCAACTACTGCGTTGAACGGCGCTTACTCTTGCGTGTTGGTGGGCGTTACCGCTTCCTGCACCGCGAACTCCTTGACCATTTTGCTAATTCTGGCGCTGCTCATTTCAGGTAATAAATTAACTTCAAATACTTGCAATGTATGGCTTTACCAGCAATTTCAGCCTATTCTTCTCTACAACCCCATCATTAGAGACTGCTACTTTTACTGAACTCAGAGTACCAATTATTCAGTAAAATCTTGCGTAAATCTTGCAAATTTTACTGATGATTTCCTTTTCCAAGGTTCTCAAAGAAAAACAGGTGACTTATATAATACCTCTGGTATTGTTGCTGCTGCTCTTGGCAATGGGCGCAGTTCCCAGCTACTTAAAAGGGCGCTGGGAATGGAAACAGCCACCACCTGTCACCACCCTCAAGGAATTAAGAAAAATACGCAAAACTGGATTAACCATTCCTGGCTGGGAAACCGTTCAACAAGCCGAACAACAAGTAGGCGAACATAAATGGTCGTTGCAAGTTCTCAAACAAGCAAGTCCACCCACTCAGGTGATTTTGCTATTACTGCCACAAAACGGCCCAAGAGATCAACCGGAAGTGGAATGGACGGAGATTAACGGCTGGGGTAGGTTACGCTGGGGAAAATGGGATATAGCCCAAGAACGTTCTCTGGAATTTTCGGTGAAACCATCCCAAACTGCCAGTTCTAATACTGATGCGTTGGTAAAAGCGAAATTTTTCCGCGTTTCCACTCAACAAGATACCTTTGCTGTTTTACAGTGGTATGCTTTCCCCAATGGTGGCAACCCGTCACCTTTGCGCTGGTTTGTCAAAGATCAATTGGCACAGTTGCAAAAACGCCGGAATCCCTGGGTAGCAGTGAGTATAATGATACCGATTGAGCCTTTGGGTGACGTGGAAACTACTAAGTCTTTAGCTCAGTCTTTGGGTGAAGCGGTGCAAACTACATTAATGGCAAATGCTTTATAGCCAGTTGGTAAGTAATTTGGTTTGTAACTATGTAAACTTAACTCAATAATGTGGAAAACCTGTTATCTTTGATCAATCAATTTCCCAGAGTAGTAAGTTAAAAATTTACCTCTTCTCTATAATCAATTCTGCAACTCCAACCAAATATACAAGTTACTTTCAACCTCAAATAACGACTCGGTAGAATTAATTCTCAATACAGTTTGACTGCACCGATGTTTATAGTTTCCCATCCTTATATACGTGCATTTAGCACTTTATGTTTTGTGAGTTTTCAGGCAGGTGTTTGGCTGACAAATTCTGTTCAACCTGTTGTAGCTCAATCTTTACCATCTCCCGAAACATCACCAGGTCAATTCCCGGTGTTACCACCTGCAAATCCCACCCAGGAAGAATCGCCGCTACAACCTCCTGCACCGCCTCCAAATGCTGATGGTATATTTCCCAATGAAAGTGGCGCAACTTCTTCTCAACTCAATCGTTACCTTTTAGGGCCGGGAGATGCAATTAGTGTGACGTTTCAACGTCCTCCTGGTGCTTATCGCTTGGGGCCAGGGGATTCTGTTAGTGTGCTGGTTCAACGCTTCCCAGATTTAAGTTTCCAAGCTTCAATTAATCCAGAAGGTAATATTGCCGCACCCTTGCTCGGCACAGTACCACTACAAAATTTAACTTTGCAAGAAGCTCAAGACAAAATTCGCTTGTTATTCAATCGTTATGTCATTAATCCTGTAGTTGTGTTGTCTTTGACAGGTCTGCGCCCGGATTTGAGTTTTCAAGCGCAAATTAGTCCCGAAGGCAATATTGTTGTGCCACAGGTGGGTATATTATCTATACAAGGTTTGAGTTTGGCAGAAGCTCAAGAAAAAATTCGCTTAAGTTTAAGTCGGGTCATGGTTGATCCGATGATTTCTGTATCTCTATTGTCCACAAGACCTGTACAAATTACGATTAGCGGTGAGGTTTTTCGCCCAGGCATTTATTCTGTCAGTTCTGCAACCCCAAGAGTTGCTGATGCTTTACTGATAGCTGGTGGTTCTACAATGAGTGCTGACCTGCGCCAAGTGCAAGTACGGCGGACATTAATGGACGGTTCTGTGATTTCACAAAATATTGATTTGTATGCTGCATTGCAAAATGGCGCTTCTGTGCCGAATTTGCGCTTGCAAGATGGTGATGCAGTGATTATCCCCCGTCGGGAGGTGGGTAATGATGATGGTTATGACCGCAATTTAATTGCTCGTTCATCTTTGGCTGTACCACAAATTCGTGTCCGGCTGTTAAACTATGCTGCTGGAGGACTGGTGACACAAACCCTACCAAATGGCAGTACTTTTGTAGATGCTTTGGGGGGAATTAATTTAGATACAGCGAACCTCAGAGATATTGCTTTAATTCGATTCGATCCAGAACGAGGTCGAGCAATTACGCAAAGACTTGATGCCAAAAAAGCACTTTCTGGTGATATATCTCAAAATGTCCCGTTACAAGATAATGATGTTATTGTTGTTGGTCGCAACTTGATTACGAGAATCACCAATATCTTTAGTACAATTACTCGGCCGTTCTTTGATGTTCAAAGTTTTATCCGCTTCTTCCAATTTTTTGGCGGTGGCTCAAATTAAGACATCTCTGGCTTGGTAAATAATTCTTGACCACTATTCTCTCGCTTATTTCTATGTGTCTCTGCTATGACCCCACCAATTGTTAAACGCTATCTAATTTCATTCGAGAAGTACAAGTGGATTGGACTAGCTGGTTTTGGGCTAGTTGTTGTCGGGTCAACAGTGGTGGCTGTACAACCAGATCCGCCAATAAATTACATAGCAAATGCGGCACTGACTTATAATCGTCCACCTGTTTCATTTTCGCTGACGGGGAATGAAATCCAGCAGCAAGGACAAGACTTAAGCGAAGGGGCTTTACTATCAGATCAAATTATTGAAGCAGTCGCAACAAAGGTTAATGTCAAGCCCAAAACTATTGGTACAAATGTGGCTTTGAAGTTACCCGAAAAAGCTGCCAAGGCGGGAGAAGTTGTATCCACAGTAATTGATCTGAAGTATAAAGATACTGATCCAAAACGCGCTCAAGAGGTGCTTCAAGAATTAATGCAAGCAATGATCAAGTTGAGTGCGGAGATTAATACAGGGCGATTAAGAGCAATTATTCAAAAAATTGAAGAACGGATACCCCAGGCGAAAGCAGAATTACAAACGGCGGAAAAAAGATTAGAACAATACGATCGCCGGGAACGTCCAGCAATATTATCAGCAGAAAATGGTAGTCTGTTGGCAGCCATCACAAACAGCCAAAATCAACAGCGACAAATTCAATTAAATATTGCAGGGATTGATGCTCAAATTCTCAGTTTACGCACCAAGTTGGGTTTAGATGTTAATCAGGCTTATGTTTCTTCGGCTTTAAGTGCTGATCCAATTCTGGGAAATTTGCGAACGCAGCTATATCAAACAGAATCGCAAATTGCTTTGCTGCGGAAAGATTTACGCCCTGAACATCCAACGATGATTCAGTTGTATCGTCAAAAAGAAGCCACTGAACAATTAATTCAACAACGTGCTAACGAAGTGATTGGTGGTGGTGGTGCGGCTGCACCTTTGGCGGGAAATATTTCGGGGATTCGCGCCCAAAGTAATTTAGACCCAGCCAGACAAGGGTTAGCGAATCAAATGGTGACTTTGCAAACCCAACGCGACACACTACAACAACAGTTGGCACAGCAAATCCGGGAGGAAGTCCGACTCAGGCAAGAGTATTCTTTAATACCCAACAAACAATTAGAGCGATCGCGCTTGGAACAGGAAGTTGCCCTGAAAAAAGCGGTTTATGACCAAATGCAAGCCAAACTTACTGATTCTAAAACCGCAGAGGCGGAAACTGTTAGTAGCTTAACTGTTGCCCGCTCACCATTAATTATTCCCGAACCCACGAAAGCCAAGAGTGTACCAACTACTTTAGGGATTGGTGGTTTTTTGGGCTTGTTGGTGGGTGGTGGTGTGATATTTTTACTGGGTGCTTTAGAAGGGACATTCAAGACCAAAGAAGATATCCGCGACAGTCTCAAAGAACGAGAAGTGGTGTTACTGGGCGAAATACCTTTAATGTCAGTGGATGATTTACCTCCAGACACAGTACCAGTGGTATTTTCACCAGATTCGCCATATTTAGAGTTTTATGAAAAATTCCGTAGTAATTTACGTCGCTTGGCTGGTAAAGATGTAAAAATACTCCTAATTGCTAGTACTGGCGCTCAAGAAGGCAAAACAGTTAGTGCTTACAATTTGGGTGTGGCTTGCGCTCGTGCTGGGAAACGTACTTTGATTATTGAAACTGATTTGCGATCGCCTTCGCGGGCTGCATCCCTAAAAGTTAATCTCGACCCCGACGCGACTATTGAACCTTTGCGTTATTATGCCAGCTTGAGTGATTGCATTCGCTTAGTACCAGATATAGAAAATTTATACATTATTCCTAGTCCTGGACCTGTACGCCAATCACCAGCTATCATTGAATCTAGCGAAATGCGGCGGCTGATGGAAGATGCTCGTGAACGTTATGATTTAGTAATTTTAGATACTAGCCCTTTAAGTTATTCCAACGATCCTTTGTTGATTCAACCCTACAGCGATGGTATAGTTATGGTCGCCCGGCCGAACTATACACAAGAAAGTTTGTTGGGTGAGGCGCTCGATCAATTACAAGAAGCCGAACTGGGGTTATTGGGTGTAATTATCAACGGTGCTGATATTGAAGTTGCTTTACCAGACACTAAAGAACCATCACCAACCTCTTCACCAGAACCAGAATCAGCAATTGTTGAAGAAATTGACCAGGTTTCCGTAGGGAAGTAAGGGTGTATGGGGCGGAGTGCAGGGGAAAAATTTTTTACCACTCAGCACTTTGCTAAAAATCAAGGGAAGTATGATGATCATGCTTCCCTGAGAATATTACTTGTAAATAAACAAGCTGAATTAAATTGATTTTAGTAAGCTAAAGTTTCTAAAGTCTCTCTTAAATACTTTTGTACTTGCTGTTCTAGGAGCAAACCTTGCAATTGGGTATTACGTTCTAGTTGCCAACGTTGGAAACCGGAACTAGCCGCGATCGCACATTTAAGGCTATACCAAATTTCGGTATCTGCGGGATATTGGAGATTACTAGCAGCAGAAGTTGGAGTCATAGTCCCTGATTCCTCAACTTTAACAGTTATGGCAGTTTTCATTGTGAGTAAATACGAATCTGTCTGAATAAGACAGTGTATACTCTGCGAAGAATTGTTTAGGTTCTGATTTTTAGGGCTGCTGCGAGTTTCTATTACTCCCAATGAAGGATTGAAACAACCTGGGTAAAATTTGATTAACTTGCACCCCTAAAATAGTGAAATCATGCTTGATATTTTCTAAAGATAACGGTTCGATGGCAGCAAATTCTGTGTCATTAGTCACTAAAATCCGTGCCACACTCACGGGAACTTGTAAAAATAAATTACTTGCTAAAAAAGCTAAAGCAGCTAAAAGTAAGCCTAAGCTATGCCATTGCGGCAAAAAGCTAACTAAATGTTGCATTTGGGGTACAACTTTGTAAAGCTGCCACAAGATAACAGTTAATATTATGGCGGCTATCAGAGACAACACCCGATTTAATTTAGTATTAATTAAACAAAGTATCTTGCGCTGTTGTTCTGTTAAATTTTCGGGTTTGAGAGCGATCCCTAAAAGAGAATATATATAAAATGGGCGGCGTAGCTGCATCCACAATAGTGGAGCTACCCCGACAGTGGCGACTAACAATATTTCTCCCCACACCGGGAAGAGTGGTTCACCGATCGCCAAGGACAATAAGCACAAAACCAAGAAAAATGGCAGTGTCGCTAATCCAGCAATGTGAATCCACAATATAGGGTCAGAGCGAAACGAAGACATACTGTAAGTGCTGAGTTTAAAGTGCTGAGTGCTGAGTTGGAAGTTTTGCGTGTGGAACCTAGCTTATTTTCAGTTCGACACACTTCAACTTTCACTGAAACTCAGCACTGAGTGTTGACCACTATCTTGTCAAAGTCAGAGTACGGCGTTTTGTCACCATCTGGTAGGCTTCAATAATGTCGCCTTCTACCCAGTCATGGAATTTATCAACGTTAATACCGCATTCATAACCGGCATTGACTTCCCGAACGTCGTCTTTGATCCGTTTGAGAGAATCAAGGACTCCTTCGTAGACGACTTTACCGCCACGACGCACACGCAGTTTGCAGTTACGTAATAGCTTGCCAGACTGCACATAACAGCCAGCAACGGCTCCTTTACCAACTGGGAAGACAGCACGGACTTCGCACTGACCAAGGGCTTCTTCAACCAACTCTGGTTCCAGTAGACCTTCCAAGGCTCCTTGGATATCTTCGAGGAGTTTATAGATAATGTTATACTCCCGGACATCCACACCAGCCTCATCAGCCGCTTGTCTTGCGCCACTGGCGTAGGTAGTGTTAAAGCCAATGATGACTGCGTTACTAGCAGCAGCTAAGTCAATGTCTGTTTGGGTGATTTCTCCAGCCGATGCTAACAGCATCCGAATCTGCACTTCGTTTTGAGGAATTTGCTTCAGCGAACCAATGATCGCTTCTACAGAACCTTGCACGTCGCCTTTGAGGATTAAGTTGAGTTCCTTCAACTCGCCTTCTTGAGCTTGTGCCGATAGGGTGGTGAGGGTAACACGTCCCTGCAACAGTCGTGATAGACGTTGTTTGTCAGCGCGATCGCCTGCAATACTCCGGGCTTCTTTTTCGTTCTCGAAGACCTCGAAATCATCCCCGGCTGCGGGAACATCACTTAAACCCAACACCTCAACCGCAAAGGAAGGTGTGGCTGCTTCGACTCTCCGTCCACGGTCATCGACCATTGCCCGGACTTTACCAAAGGCTGAACCTGCCACCAGCATATCTCCGACGTGGAGACTACCGTTTTGAATCAACAAGGTAGCAACTGCACCCTTGGCTTTATCCAGGTGAGCTTCAATCACAGTACCTTTAGCTAGGCGATCGGGGTTGGCTGAGAGTTCTTCAACTTCTGCCACCAATAGAATCATTTCCAGGAGTGTATCGAGGTTTTCACCCTTAATCGCACTCACTGGCACCATGATGGTTTCACCACCCCATTCTTCTGGGGTTAAGCCATATTGTGTCAATTCTTGTTTCACCCGGTCTGGTTGTGCGCCTTCTTTATCAATTTTGTTGATAGCGACTACAATTGGCACTTCGGCGGCTTGGGCGTGGCTGATGGCTTCAATTGTTTGGGGACGCACACCATCATCGGCTGCTACTACCAAAATGGCGATATCTGTCACCCTTGCGCCTCTAGCCCGCATTGCGGTGAAGGCTTCGTGACCCGGAGTATCTAAGAAGACAATCTGATGCAGCTTACTGTCATGTTCGATGTCCACATGGTATGCACCGATGTGCTGGGTAATACCGCCAGCTTCTCCAGCCGCAACTTTGGTTTTGCGAATCGAGTCGAGTAGGGTGGTTTTACCGTGGTCTACGTGACCCATGATGGTTACAACAGGCGGACGACGAATCAGATATTCTAAATCTGCTACGTCGATCATCTCTGTGACTTTCCGCGCTTCTGCTTCTGGTTCGGCGGTTTCGACTTCTACTTCTAACTCTTTACCTACTAAGGTGATGGTGGGGATATCCAAATTTTGGGTGATACTCACCGCCATACCTTTGAGGAACAGGATTTTTACAATCTCTGTATCTGCCACTACCAGTTCGTTGGCGAGTTCCTGCACAGTCATCGGGCCTGTGACCACGATTTTGGCTGGGCGATCGCGTTTTGGCTCTGCTTCTTGACGACGGTTCTGTTCACCGCGATTTGAGGTAGTTCTCTTGCCCCTAACAGTTGGGGTAGCCACGGATGTGGGTGCTGTTTGGGCTGGTCGCGCTGCTTTTGGTTTTGGCGGACGAGCGATCGAAAGAGTTGCCTGGATGGTAGCCGGGATGTCTAGACCTTCTTCTAGCAAATCATCATCTTCAAAGTCATCTTCCAGAATTGGTTTGACCCGCTTGCCTTTGGGGGCACCTTTGCCGGATTTCTCTTTAACTTCGTCGATGATTTCTTCTTCTTGCCATTTTTTACCACCTTTGGCTAAACGAGGTGGCGTAGGACGTTTTAAGTCTAAGAGGTCTGGAACGACGGGTTCATCATCAACCCCGATTTTGCCTGTGGCTGCACCTGTAGGTCTGCTAGGCGGAGTTGCCAAGGGTACAGTCGCCGCCGATTCTGATTGACGCACTGGTCTTTGGGGACGTGGTACATCTCCTGAACCTGGAGCCGAGTTCCGATTTGTGCGCGGTTCGGCTTTGACAGGCCCTGAACTCTGGCGACTTTGCTTGGGTGCTGGGGATGAGTCTGAGTGAGACTGAGATGGTTTACCAGCCTTAGTTGGTTTACTGTTGCTACTTTGGTCGCGATCGCGCTTCAGTATCGGTTTTTCTGCCGTACTTGACCCACCAACTGCGGGTTTTTCCGCTTCTGGTCTGGCAGGTGGCGCTGATAATTGCGGTTTTTGCGGTTTTTCTGGTCTGGACTTATGCGAAGGCGCTCTTTCTGGTTTTTCTGCTGCTGTGTTTTCTGCTAAAGGCGCATTTGCTTTTTGGGGTGCATCTGTAACAGCAGGTACCTGTGAGTTCTCAGATTGATTCCGGGGTACTGGTCTGGTTGGTGCCGTCGGCTTCATGGATGAGACTGGTGTAGCGAAGGGCCGTGGAGGTGCTGGAGAATTGACTTCAGAAGAAGCTGATTGATTCTGATTAGCAACTGATGCCTCTGGGGCATTGGTGTTAGGATTTCTCAATATTTTGGGTTTACGAATTTCCAAAATTTGTTGTTTGTGTGGTGGTGGTGCAGGTCGGCTATGAGAGCCTGGTTGATGTGAGTTTGGTTTTGGGGGGTGTGTTCCTATTTCTCTTTTAGGTGTTCCATTCGTTACTGCCAATTTTTCGGCAGCCGTCCGGATTCGTTCTGCCTCTGATTCTGAAATTGTGCTGCTATGGCTTTTGACCGCAATATTGAGCTGGTCGCAAATTGCTAATAGCTCTTTGTTATCCAAATTCAATTCCTTTGATAATTCATAAATTCTAACTTTGCCGTTGTTCATCCACTCTTCCCCTTTAATTTACAGTTTTTTGGCGGATGGTTGCCTGGGAGTGCGACATCTCCATCCTTAGATCACTGTTTTTCGGTTGCCCTTGGTAATTTTGCCGGTGCCTCCAATCAGGAAAGAGAGATGTTTCAGGTTAATGTTGGCATCTGTGCCAAATTTGGCTGTTGACTGGCTCCCATAAAAATTTTGTTAATAAAAAAAATTTATTGGAACTGGTGATGCCGAATTGCGCCTGATCGCTACCAGGTTGCCATTCTGTAGTTTTTTGTTTTGCTGATTCTGAGTCTTCCACAACACAATCGAGTAAAACTTTCTGGGAGCATTGCTAGGTTCTTTTTTCAAGAGCCGCTCGCAAACTACGCCCTTTTACTATTTTGGCACTAACCCCAACAATTGCAGAGGGTGTGTTTGAAGCGCGAGTAGTTCGGCTTTAGGCACAATCCTCTGGGGATTACCGCCACCAAGTTTTTCAACCTGATATTTGATTTTGGTGATGACTTGGGGTTAGACGTTGCCACAATGTTTGGTACAGTGTTTCTGGCACTGATGCTTGTAGCGATCGCCCTAATCTATTCTTTTTTTGTGCCGTTTGCAAACAAGTTGCTTGCGGACAAAGATAGGCAGAACGCCCCATGCCCTCATATAATTGTACCTTTCCCGATGGAAAGACGCGGACAATCCGCCAAAAGTCTTGCTTCAAGCCGACTTTGCGGCAACTAATACAACGCCGATAATTCGGTTTCATCAGTTTTTTATAGGCATGAAGTCAAACAATTAAGAATTTTGGATTTACCTCCCTAATGAATAATCATGGCTGAACCGGAATTTTAAATTTTTTATTAATTCCATCAGCAAATTATGACTCAGTAGTTTTATAGCAAAGTTAAGCTATTACAGCTAATCTTTTACTAATACCTCATATTTTCTCAAGTAATTATTAAAACTCTTCCTGAGCTAAATATTAGCAGAACTATAGCCATCGTATTTGCTTTATCCTGTGCTGGTTGAAGCGGAGATTTGTTGCTAATTCCTATAGAGACTGCTATTTCTCCAGAAAATTAAGAAATTATTCTGTTTCATCCAGATCAAAAGATTCATCGTCTAATTCTTGTTGGTTTTCTGCCTCTAATTCTTCGAGTTCCAGATCATCATCTTCTAAGTCGATGTCATCTTCCTCTAGTTCCATTTGTTCTTGCTCTAGTTGAGCTTGGGCGCGGACAGCTGCAAATTTCTCATCTTCGCCTGCATGGTCGTACTTGGCTTTATCTTTAATATCGATTTTCCAACCAGTCAAGCGAGCTGCAAGGCGGACGTTTTGACCTTCTTTGCCAATTGCCAAACTCAGTTGGTCTTCGGCTACTAAGACGTGAGTTTGCCGCGTTTCCGGGTCCATCAGGCGGACTTCATCTACTCTGGCTGGACTTAAGGCGTTGGCAATATATGTAGCTGGGTCGGGCGACCAACGAATTACATCGATTTTTTCGCCGCGTAATTCATTCACTACTACTTGAATGCGTGATCCCCGTGCGCCAATACAAGCACCTACTGGGTCAACATCTCGATCTAAGGTGTCTACAGCGATTTTTGTCCGGGGGCCGACATAACGCGATGGTGGATTTGCTTCCCGTGCGACAGCGACTATCCGCACCACTTCATCTTCGATTTCTGGAACTTCGTTGGCAAACAAATAAACCACTAACCCAGCATCAGCGCGGGATACTAAAAGCTGTGGCCCCCGTTGTTGCCCTTGGGAAACTTTCTTTAGGTAGACTTTAAAGGTGGCATTGGCACGATAATTATCGTTTGGTAGCTGTTCTCGCTTTGGTAACTCGGCTTCTACTTCTGGCTGACCAAAAGTACTGCTAACTGCCAAAATGACTGATTGTCTTTCAAAGCGCAGAACTCTGGCTTGCAAGACGGTTCCTTCTAAATCTTGGAACTCTTCTTGCACCATTTGGCGTTGTTGATCCCGTAATTTTTGCGCCAGGACTTGTTTAGTTTGCATGGCGGCCATCCGACCAAATTCGCCTTGATCGGGGGTGACATCCAAAACTACAGAATCACCTAATTGGGCTTCGGGCGCGACTTGCTGCACTTCGTCTAAAGAAATTTGATGGTCGGTGTTGTTAACTTCTTCAACGATGGTTTTTGTGGAGAGGACACGAAATCCTTCTTCATCAATATCGAGTTCCACTTCAAAATTGTCAAAGTAATCTTCATCAAATTGCCTGCGTTCTATATTTTGAGCGCGGCGATAACGTTCATAACCCTTGAGTAGTGCTTCTCGAATGGCTGATTGCACTGCTAACCGTGGTAAGTTTCGCTCCCGACTAATACTTTCAATTAATTCTTTTAATCCTGGTAGACTAACCATTGACATAAGCAATCTCCTTATAAAAGTGAGGGAATAGGGAGTAGGGAGTAGGGAGTAGGAAAAAGCATTAAGGAATAGGGATTAGAGAAAAGATTGAATCTAGTCCCTAGTCCCTAGCCTCTAATCTCTAGACCCTAATCCCTCGTTTATCGACGTTCGTCTAGTTGCACCCTAGTAATGAGAGAACGAGGAATCTCCACTACCCGACCTTTTTGATTTAAATAAATGTTGGTTTCATCCCGGCGAATCAACTGACCATTCCACTCTGTTTGTCCTTCATGGGGTGGCGAAGTGGAAACAATCACAGGAAATCCTTTGAAGGAAATAAATTCCCGGTCAGTTACCAATTGGCGTGAAATACCTGGACTAGACACTTCCAAGACATAGGCATCTGGAATGATCTCCACTGCATCTAAGCAGGCTTCTAAAGCGCGGCTCATCCTTTCACAATCATCCAAACCAGTATCTTGCTGGGGATTACGGATGTCTACCCGCAATACTGGTGGACGTTGGTTAGTATGAAAAACTGCGCCAACGACTTCTAATCCCAGTTGTTCTGCTACTGGTGTCGCCAAATCGATAATTTGTGGGACTAACGGATGAGTCATGCGAAATTTCAATAAAAAAAGTGGGCTTCGACCCACTTCCTGCGATAGGGATATCTTCCAAGAAGTCTTGTAACGAACTGATGATAGTTCGCCCTAAATTGAGTGTAGCGCATTTCTCTAAGAGTCAATAGTTAAATGGTTATTTGTTATTAGTCAGTGGTCAATGGCTAGGGGGCTAGGGGTAGGGAGAAAAAGAAATATATCCTCTATGGAAAAATGAATATTTTATTTTCTCTAAGCCCCTGGGAGAATAAAATTTCAAAGTTCGTACTTTATTTATCTCTCATTTCGACGATCGCAGTACTTTGCTCAACGATGGGCTGAATGTATGCTTGTGTTCTTAGCTGTCTGGTTTGCTCGACGATGCTTTCGATGTCTTCTTGGGATAGACGTTGAACGTAGTTGAGCTTGATTTCTTCTAAGAAATCAAATAACAAGCTTTGAATTTCGGCTGTGACTTTTTTTTGCTGTACTTCTGCGCCTAAAGCGTTGGTGAAGCTTTGGGCGAGTTGGGTTGTTAATTTTGCACCCACGGGATCTTGGATAGCACTGACTAAAACGCTGTATAAGCTGGTGGTGATTTGAGTTGCTAATTGTTCGCTGAGTTGGGTTTGGGCTTGTCCAATGCCTGGGAATGTTTGAAGATTGCGGTACAGGGGAACTTGATTGAGTACTGTGTCGATGTTGTGGCGCAAAATTGCTGCTATGTCGGGCTGAATTTTGGGTAAAACTTCATAGACGACGGTTTGGGTTAAAATGCCTGCGATCGCTTCGATTTCATTAACATTATTAATATCAACATAGGGACGTAAGTTTTCTTGTTGCGATATCCAACGGGTAAAATCTCCTTGTTTAATCGAAATTTGAATTTGGTTGATCACCCGCACCACCACAATTTCCGTGAGTTCTTCGGCAAAATTCGCTACAACTGTTTGACTCATTTGGTGCTGTAATGGTTGCAAATTTAATAGTTGCGCTTGGTCGAGACGCACAATTACAGGTATAACTCGCAACCATCGACAAAACGGCATCAGCAGAAATAAGTCATACCAACGGTCAAATACTGCATTTAACCAACTAGAACCGGGGTGGCGACGCTTGATGTAAAAGATGCGTGCGAGCAACTCAATCGCAAAGATGGTGACAAATGGTAGGTCAATCAGCCAAAAATAATCGAGATATTCGCTATTTTCACCGATTTGGCGGTAATAGTTGCTGGCGATTAAAGGACTAATTTTTTGGTTGAAAAAGGTAATTTCTTGATTCCAGCCTTGTTGAGAGAGGTAGGCTTGACTCCAGAAAGTAGCAAACGACTGCTTGGCGGAATCTTTACCGATGCGATCGCGCATTCGGTTTTTAATTTTTTCCAGAGTACCACTCTTGCCAACGGCTGCAAATGGGTTACTATCAATCATCTCCACACTCAGATGGCTGAGTTCGTCAAGTTTCGCCTTCGCCTGTGGAGATGTTAAACCTGTCTGGCTCACTTGTTCTTTGAGGGCATCTATTGCTTTTAAATAACTTTGAGTTTCTCTATGGGCGGCGATACCTTTAATTGGATCATAAATTTGAGTTATTTGCGGTAATCTCCGCAGATAAAAATCCCGCCATTGTACATAAGTCAAATCAAACACAACTAAACCTAAGTTGACTGTGGCCACCAGTGCCATCAACCTTTCAAACCAAAGGTTTTTGTGTTTTGGCAAGGTTTGATTAACCATTTTTTTGTTTTCGATTATACAAGCTTTAAGTATTTAGTTATAACCCAATTAAAGAGTTGAGAAGTAGACATAGAAAATCTAAATACTTCTCTAGCAAGATTGCCAAAAATTTATATCAGTTTTATTTAATTTTAATTAATCACAAATGATTAAACATTGAGACAAAAGTCTTCAAGAAACGTAAAATGCACCTGTTAATCTCTATATAATGCTGATTTAACTGCAAGGAGTTTGAGATATGTGGTGTGGGTTTAATAAATCCAGCGCGATTATTGCGGCTACTTGCCTTATAAGCGCCGGTGTCATCATTTCTGACAGTTCCTTTGCTGCCCGTCAACGTAACTATACACCCCAAGAATTTAGGGCTGTGTTGCATGGGCTAGGTTACAAAGTTAAAGTCTCCAATACACCTTTAACAGACGAGGAAACCAAAAAAGCAATCCGTGATTTTCAAAAAGGCTACAAGCTTGGTGTTGATGGAATAGCAGGGCCAAAAACTCAAGACTTTGCTGCCAATATTGTGCAGATTCTACAAGCCAATTTAAATGCAGTCCTCAAGCCCAATCCGTCCCTTCCCCGCGATCAATTCTTTGGCCCACGCACAGAAGAGTTAATTAAGGAATATCAGAAAAAAAATCAGCTTTCAGAAACCGGAATTGCTGATTTAGCACTCCGTCAGAAGCTAGATGCAGCAGCAAAGGAAGTTATAGGTAAACCTAAACCCCAGCCAACGGCTAAACCGACAGCTAAACCGACAGTTCAACCAAATACAACCTCAACGCCAACACCGACAGCTACGCCAACAGCAACACCAACCGCGCCACCAACTCCCACACCGACACTAACACCAACACAGGCACCAACACCGACAGGAACACCAACACCTTAAATGTTATAGCTGTAGTCAGATAAATTAAGAAATCGCTGATGGCTACAGCTTGATAGACTGAGTGTGAACTCAGCACTCAGCACTCAGCACTTAATCTAAGCTTCTTCTAAAGGTCTACCTTTGGGTGTTGGTAAAATTGGACGACGGTCATCATAAGGCATAGGAATATACTGGACAGTTGGCCGTCCTCCCTGGGGTTGGGGATACAAATCCATCAAGTCGTAAATAGAACGGGGTAGTCCGACTGTGACAGGTAAGCCCATTTCTGTAGCTTCTTCCACCGTGACAGGATAATCATGAGTCACACGTCCAGTTGTCAAAGCATCAATAATCGGTTCAATATTTTCTGGCTGAACCTTTTGTTTAGGGATGTTATCTTTTAGCAGCGTCCGCACAAAGCGTTGTACTTGTTGAATGGCTTTTTCTGCTTGGTCAGCCATAATTAAAGTCTGGTCATCAATCTCGCTGATGGGTTTATCTTTGACTACCTTTAAAATACTGGCTGCGGGGAGGTTTCCTAATTGGGGATCAACAGGCCCTAAAACAGCGTTCGCATCCATAACAATTTCATCAGCAGCCAAAGCCAGCATTGTGCCACCACTCATAGCATAGTGTGGGATAAAAACTGTCACCTTGGAAGGGTGACGAATTAACGCCCTGGCAATTTGTTCGGTAGCGAGTACCAAACCGCCAGGAGTGTGCAGAATCAAATCAATGGGAACATCTGGGGGTGTGAGGCGAATCGCCCGCAAGATTTGTTCTGAATCTTCAATGGTGATGTAGCGTGATAAGGGAATGCCGAGTAAACTGATCGATTCTTGACGGTGTATTAGTAAAATTACCCGCGTTTTGCGTTCTTGTTGAAATTCTTGTAAGGCGCGAAAACGTCGATATTCTACTTGGCGCTTTTGCCAGAGAGGCTGTAGGGAAGAGAGCAGTAGAAAAATCCAGAATAAATCACCAATACCGAAGCCCATAGGTTTGATTGTCCAAAAATAACGGTTATCGTCATTTATTGTGACAATTTTTGATTCACAGCAGGTCTATCTAGGGGTTTATCTCTATTAACAAGGGGTGTAGGGGAGGAAAGAGAGACAGGGAGGATAAGGGAGACAAGGTTGGGTGGAACGAGATGAAAACTAACACATAATCTGTGTTTTCAAGAAAATTATCTATTCAAAACGGGTGATTAATTAATCACTACAGAAGATGGAATTAGGGATGTGATAAAAGCTATTATTGATTCTATTAATTGATGTTGTTGTAATATTTTTATTTCTGCATCTGTGATGTTTTCAAATATTTTTACATTTATTTGTTCACCTTTTCCAAATACTAGTTCTAAAAACTCTTTAGGTTTACTTTGGGCTAATTGCCATTCTAAATCATTAAATTTGCGTTGTGCTATTTTTTCAATTAATGATTTATCTTGTAGAAATACAATTTCTATTTCGGGAACTGCAAAAAATATTTGATAGGGAATCCCTGGTGATGCTTGATTTAGCGCATAGTTAATTAAATCATGTCTTTCCCATATTTGAGATTCGTTATCTGTATCTGCATCTAAGACAAGAGCAACAGGTGTATTTCGAGTCGCAAGCAATGAACTAGCTAAAGAACGCGCACCATAAGAGCTTTCACCTGCTATAAATTGAATATCTTGAGTCAGATTTTTTGGCAGTAATTTTTGTAAAATTTCTTTATCTTTATTGCCTACTGTAATTATGTATACCAATGTCATATAAAAATCTCCGTTTTAATGTCGTAATTAGGGATACATTTTTGAACACAAACACGATATTTTTTTACTAGAAATCTACATATACATTGATTTGTAAGTGAGTATTCAATTTCTTCTCCTCGCCACAATAGAATAGTTTGGGGTGCGACAAATCCAGTTAAAGTTACTGCTGATTCTGTAAAGCCACTGCGGCTAAACACGCTACCAATAGCTGTTGCTGATCTTCTTAGTAGTTGATTTCGTAACTTTGCTATGGGTTCAATATTAACTTCTTTGGCTGTATCCTTACATTCTATTAAGCAGGCTAGACCGTCTGTATATACTACGCCGTCAATTTGTTCTACTATTGTATCTTGAATTTTCACGGTATAAGGCCAAGCAATTTCCGCTCCATCAAGTTGGAATGCACGTAAAACTAAATATTCTAATGCTTTACCTTCATCCCAAAAGTTTGAAGTATTTTTTGTTTTAATTTCTGACCATAATATCTTTAAATCGTCCCAGGCATAAGTGATAATTCTTGCTTGATATTCTGCATCTGTAGTCATGCTTGCACGTCAGGTTTAGTCTGTTAAATATTTAAATTAATATTACATGATTACAATTTTAAAAAGTGATGATAATGCTAACAAAATACTCTCTGTAGGTTGGGTGAAACGAAGTGAAACCCAACAGATATTTTTACTCTTCACAACAACAATTTTACATATTAAATTAACTGTTTTAAATTAGAATGAAACTTGAAACGTAATATGCAGGATTTACATCTCTATTTCATATAAACCAATATGCTTCATTTACTTAGAAAAGTAGGCACAAAGATGTTGGGTTTCGCTATCGCTTCACCCAACCTACAACTACGACTATATCTAGAATAGGTGAATAGAAATTCTATGTCCACCAGTCTAATCGCTATTTTAGTGATGTTATACCACTCCAGGTCTAATTTTTAATGCTGGGCAAGATATAAAAAAAATCTTATAACAGTAATCATATTGATTTGCGAGTTTATTTGTACAAATTTATGATTATTTGGCAGCCCAATCAAAAAATCAACAACGGTAGATTTATTATTCAGGGTAAACCCTTGGGTAGTGGTGGTTTTGGTATCACCTACAAAGCCTTGGAAGCCAGCACAGGAAAACTATACGCCATCAAAACCCTGAATCAGCAAATGCAACTCAGAAACGACTTTGCTGAACAACAGGTTAAATTTATTAACGAAGCCTTGACTATTAAAAGTTTTGATCATCCCCATATTCTCAAAGTTAATGAAGTCATCCAAGAAAGTGAACTGTTTGGCGTGGTGATGGAATATATAGATGGGGTCACTTTATTTCAATACATCCAAAATAAAGGACAATTATCAGAAACAGCAGCATTGTTATACATAGACCAAATCAGTCAAGCCTTAGAATGGATTCATCAAAAGGGACATTTACACCGAGATATAAAACCCGAAAATATTATCCTCCGACAGCATAAACAAGAAGTGGTTCTTATTGACTTTGGTTTAACCCGGAGTATTGCTAACCAAAGCATGACTAACGCATTAACTCAAGGTTATGCACCCATTGAACAATATAGACGCAAAGGTAATTTTGGTACTCATACAGATGTTTATGCCTTAGCAGCCACTTTATATTATTTGCTCACGGCTGATGGACTGAAAAAAGAGGGCGAAATAAGCCCTGTACCTGCGCCAAATCGTAAGTTTGATGATGAACCTTTGCCAGAACCACGAAGTTATAATCCCCGAATTAGTCAGAGAGTGAATGATGCAATTCTTAAGGGAATGAAGTTAGAACCGGAAGAACGTACTCCCACAGTTCTAGAATTTAGGAAAAATTTGGGTTTGTTTAGTAGTGGTAATCAGGGAGAAGTACAAATAAAATCACCTGTGGGTATAGACTACCGTAAACTGCGTGACTTACTCGCGGCGGGTAAGTGGAAAGAAGCAGATGCAGAAACAGCACGGGTAATGTTAGCTGTGATGAAACGGGAAAAGGAAGGTTGGTTACGAGTAGAGGACATTGATAATTTTCCTTGTGAAGACCTCCGCACTATTGACCAGTTGTGGGTAAAATACAGCGATGGAAAGTTTGGGTTCTCTGTTCAAAAGCTTATTTATCAAAGCTTGGGCGGAACAAGAAACTACGACGATAAAATTTGGCAAGCCTTTGGCGACAAGGTAGGATGGCAGAAAGGAGAAAGGTGGTTATACTACAATGGTCTTACTTTTGATATAACAGCACTAAAAGCACACCTTCCTACACCTCTAGCGATAGGGTTTTCTTGCTTCGATGGATTTTATGTAAAGGCTCTCTTCTCTCGCATCGAGACTTGTAAAGTTTAATATATAAAGGTTACAGGGAATTATAAAAACACAGATGTACGCAACCAAACACCAATCCGTGTTCATCTGCGTACATCTGTGTCCTAATTAATGCACTAACTCGATCGCCCGTTTCGTCAACGCTTCAGCAGTCAAACCATTAAACGTCATCAACTCACCAGCACTGGCTGTAGTTTCTCCACGTTTCCAGGCAAAAGTATCGCGCTTGCTGTTACTTCTTAACATAATTGGTTCTAGCATCGCCGCAGCACCACCAGTTACACCAATTAGTGCATCACCACCAAATAATTGGGCGAATTTTGCATCATCAATAAAACCACCATCGGGTTCAGAACAAGTATCCCAAGCGACATCACTAGGGCGATATAAACGGCGGGGGTTAATAATAGAAACTATCTTGACACCAACACCTTCAGTTTCTAAAAATGCTGCGGCTTCAAAGACAGGAATTAATGTCATATCGCCAATAACTGCAAACACAACTTGCTTTTCCCCAGCAATTTCATGCAATAATATCGCACCCTCTTCTAAGCCTTGCTGTGTTTGTTTTAATGTTGTACGAATTGGCAAGGGTGACTTACTCGCAGTAATCACAATTCCCTTATTTCTTGTTTGCAATGCCCAGTCATAACAAGCTTGGATACTATTAGCATCAGGAGGGAATACAGGAAATACATTTCCATTTCGCATCATCGAGGCAAAGTAAGCTTCAATTTCTGGACGTTGGTGAGTCCAACCGTTACGACCTTGTTCTAATGCGCCAGCAGTAAATAAGGTAATTGTTGAGGGAGCTTGACGGCGTAATTCTGCCATTGCTTGGGTGACTGTTTGCCAAATGGGTAAACCATTGATGGCAAAAGATTCATAAGAACACCACAAACTTCTTGCACCCATTAGTGATAAACCAACGGCTAAACCTGCACAAGCATCTTCACTTAATGGTTCGTAAACTTGACCGTTTGGTGCTTGATTATATAAGTCGTCGGTTGTGGGGTGAATAATTTTTAAGGCTTGGTTGATGTTACCAATTCCTGATGCTTCGTTACCGTCGGCGTTGGTGACGAGGAAATTTTTGTCCTTTTGTCCGACGATACCAACTAATCTTCCCATTGCGGTTGTCGAAACTTTGGGTTCGCCACCAACTGTATATTCTTCTAATGGCAATTCGCCTAAGTCTGGTAATTCTAATTCAAATTCAGTAACTACAGTTTTAGCGGCGGGGCCACCACCAGCGCGTTCTGCATTGGTTCTGACGGTTTGCCAAGCCTCTGGTGATAAGGCGCGTCCTTGTAATGCACTGATAATGTGAGGTGCATCTAAGGTGTCTTTGGGATACAAGTTATGAGATTTTGCACCTCTGGCGTGAACGCCTGCGCCTTTGAGTTGTTTGATAATGAAGACGGTGAGTTTACCGCTAAGGGCGGAACGGGCGGCTTTATCAACAGCTACTAGTACGGCTTGGGTGAAGGCGAGGCGTTTCTCGAAGGAAAAGGCGGTACTATCAACGTAGTCTCCTGGTTGATTTTGGTCGTCAAATTCTTTGGCATCTACAAGAATGACTTCCTCAAAACCGTTACCTTGCCAGTATGCTTTCATCTGTTCGTTGGTTTTGAGGGAAACCATACTGTGATGTTCTTGGCTATAACCATTCCACACCAGCACAGGTAAGAAGTTGGTGACGCTGGGATAGGCGGTGTTGAAGTGCGCCATTGAACTCATGATGTAGGGTTCACCTAGTCCACCGTCGCCGAGGGTGAAGGGGAAAAGCTTATCTCTATGGAGGAGTGCAGCCGCCATTGCAAAGTGTTGCCCTTGTCCCAAAGGCCCGGCGGGTGCGAGAATGCCAGGAATGTAACCGGAGAGGTGTCCTAAAAGCCCGTGTTTTTCGCGGAAGCGATCGCGCAATTGTTGTACTGTAAAAATGCCCATGTCTTCTAAGGAGCGATCCAAAAACATGGCACTATAAAATCCGGGGGCGTGGTGTCCCACTTCCGTAATAATATTTTTGTAACCCAGCATGACCAATGCTGCGTAAGCTTCCGCTTGGCTGGCAAACCCGCCTGGATGTCCTGATGCTTTACTACCAGTGATTTGCAATGTCAGGTAACGCAGGGCATCAGCAGCAAGTAAAGTTTGATATACGGCTGCGGTATCTGTAGGAGATGCGATCGCTACTTTATCTGAATCTATCGCAGGTGTAGCACCATAACTGGCAAAATCTGGTAACGCTTCGCCAAAATATTGAATTCCTTCGCAAAAATTAGGAAGCGCGGAAGCTGCCTTTGGTGTAATTGCTGTCATGCTGAGTACCTTATAAGGATGAAGGGAAACTGTAGATGCCCGTTGAATTTAACAGAAATTTTACATCTTCAGGGCTGTAACAGTTTATTGCATTTTTACAACCAAAGGATAAGCAGTTTAAATGATTGCTACAGAAAAACTTATATGTGAATTTCTCTGTACCTATCACCGCTCAATCATCTATACTCCCACCTGTATATACCATCCTGTAGATCCATTTTTGGGTACACAAAGTCTAAAGTAAGCATTATGGGACGCTATGAGATAAAAATTCATGCCTGAAGAACGCAGGTTGGAAGAACAGTTAATCTCACAAGAAGCCGAACGTCGGCTATCCAACCAACTGGATGAAGCTGAACAAATTGATGTCGATGTGCAGACTGATTTGTTCAAGATAGTTCAAGGACAAGCTGATGGAGTTTCCTTGAGTGGCAAAGGATTGGTTTTTAAAGAAAATATCCGGGTTCAAGACATCAAACTGCAAACAGATAGTATTGCTGTAAATCCTTTAAGTGCAATTTTTGGGCAGATTGAATTAAATGCACCAGTAAATGCGATCGCCCGCATTGTTATGACAGAATCTGATATTAATCAAGCATTAAATTCTGAATTTGTGCAAAGTTCACCAACGAATTATCAATTGAATGTTGAGGGTGAAATTGTCAGCTTGGAAATGCAAAATTTACAATTAGCTTTCCCTGGTAATCACAAAATTCAATGCCAAGGATTAATAGGCATCACAGAAAAAGGTAAAAGTCGCTTGCTTGGTTTTAATGCCCAGTTTAAACCGAGAACTTACAATAATTCTATCATCCTCGAAAATTTTAATTGCCATCAGGGTGAAGGTGTGAGTTTAGAATTAGTTTTAGCCATCATCCAGAAAGTCAAAGAAATAGTTAATCTGCAATATTTTACCTGGGAAGGGACAAAATTTAAAATTATTCACCTGGATGTCAAACAGCATCATTTAATACTGTTAGTTGAAACTCAAATGCGACATATACCAGATGCTATTTCAGAAATTACTAATTAGGAAAATAATTATACCTGTTAGCTGATTTAACTAAATTTACTTAATGTTGTAATTTTTTTTGAGCCTTTGTAATATTAACAAGCCACCCTATTCTAAACTACAAATATGCAAGAGTATGATGTTGTAATTATCGGTGCAGGACATAACGGACTAGTTTGTGCAGCATATTTGCTCAAAGCTGGCTATAGTGTTCTGCTTTTAGAAAAACGTTCTGTTCCTGGTGGTGCAGCCACAACTGAAGAATGTTTACCCAAAGAAGCACCAGGATTTAAATTTAATTTGTGTGCGATTGATCATGAATTTATTCACCTGGGGCCAGTAGTTGAAGAATTAGAACTGAAAAAATACGGCTTAGAATATTTAGAATGTGACCCAGTAGTTTTCTGCCCCCATCCTGATGGCAAATATTTCTTAGGACATAAATCTTTAGAAAAAACTTGTGCAGAAATCGCCCGTTATAGTGAACGTGATGCCAAAAAATATGCCGAATTTACTGAATATTGGCAACGGGCATTAGGGGCAATGATTCCAATGTTTAATGCACCGCCAAAGTCAATTATCGATATTGCAGGTAACTACGACATCACAAAAATCAAAGATTTATTTTCAGTCATTGGTTCACCAAATAAAACATTGGATTTTATTCGCAATATGATGACCAGTGCGGAAGATTTACTCAATGAGTGGTTTGATTCAGAATTTTTAAAAGCACCACTAGCCAGATTAGCATCAGAATTAGGTGCGCCCCCATCACAAAAAACCATTGCGATCGGTGCAATTATGATGGCAATGCGTCATAATCCTGGTATGGCAAGACCGCGTGGTGGCACTGGTGCATTAGTCAAAGCTTTGGTGAATTTAGTCACCAGTAAAGGCGGCACTATTCTCACAGATCAGCATGTTGAAAAAGTTTTAATTGATAATGGTAAAGCTGTTGGTGTGCGTGTTGCTGGTGGTAAAGAATATCGGGCAAAATACGGCGTAATTTCTAATATTGATGCCAAGCGGTTGTTTTTGCAAATGACCGATAAAAGCGATATTGACTCAGCCGATCCTGATTTGTGGGAAAGATTAGAACGCCGCATTGTTAACAATAACGAAACTATTCTTAAAATCGATTTGGCTTTAGATGAACCGTTGCGTTTTCCTTTCCACGCGCACAAAGATGAGTATCTGGTTGGTTCTATCTTAATTGCTGATTCTGTGGCGCATGTGGAACAGGCTCATAGTAAGTGTACCTTGGGCGAAATTCCTGATGCTGATCCTTCAATGTATGTAGTGATGCCCAGTTACCTTGACCCCACCTTAGCACCACCAGGAAAACATACTGTTTGGATTGAATTTTTTGCACCCTATCAAATTGCTGGCGCAGAAGGTACAGGCTTAAAAGGTACTGGTTGGACTGATGAGTTGAAAAATCAAGTTGCAGACAAAGTAGTTGATAAGTTAGCTACTTACGCACCTAATGTCAAAACCGCGACTATTGCTCGTCGGGTAGAAAGTCCCGCAGAATTAGGAGAAAGATTAGGCGCATACAAAGGAAATTACTATCATGTCGATATGACTTTAGATCAGATGGTGTTTTTCCGCCCCTTACCAGAAATCGCCAACTATAAAACCCCCATTGACAATTTATTCTTAACGGGCGCGGGTACTCATCCCGGTGGTTCAATTTCGGGGATGCCAGGACGCAATTGTGCGCGGGTATTTTTACAGTCGAAGCACCCAATTACTCAGACTTTGAAAGATGCTAGAGATTCGATTAAATCGACTGTCGGTTCTGTGTTTGGGATTGTTTAGAGTCTAAGCGATCGCTCTTCGCATTTGTTACATTTTTGTTACAAAATAAAAACCCCACAAAAATTTGTGGGGTTGTTTTGTGAATTACGGTGACTCTAGTTATCTAAAACACATCAACTTTGTTCAGTTCAGGCTATTTTATGTTACAAAAACTAAACATTTGCGAGGCGTTGTTCCAACTCTTCAAGACGTTGAGCCATTAAGCTGAGTACTTCTTGGCTATCGTCTACTACATTAGGTTCGCCGGGTTGAGATATCACAACAGGCGGACGCACAAGAGATGGTAATCTGACTAAGCTACCACCGCTTGCTGTAGGCAGAGCGTAGGCAATTTGATCAAAGTCAGGAACAGAATCATCGATGTTTCTGGGTAGGAAAGTTCCCCGATGTTCTGGAGTTACTAGCAGTTCATAAGCTGGCCCGGCGATGGTAGCTCTAGAGATGCTTACATACCCACGAATCTCTAAATTTTTCGCTCCTGTAAACAGGTCTACATTTTGTAGATCAGGTAGTAAAGTAACTAGTGCGGTGTCATTCGCTGGAATACCAACATTAAAAGTAAAGCGTCTAGGATTACCCGGAACTGGAATCAACTCAGAAAATTCATTGTTTCCTAAAACATCGCGGATTGTGACTGTATCTACTAGATTTAATTCAGGTGTTGTGGCTGTAAATTCCAGTCTCAAACGTGCAGGTGCATCAGTAGTATTAGCAATAGTTAAAAAGTAACCTTGCACAACTCTACGAGCAACTCTTCCTAGCTTTTGAACAACATCGGGTGGTAAATTACCTAAATTATCTGTAGGAGCGATAGGGTTAACAAGTAATTCAAAAGTTGAAACTAATGGCATAATTAATTCTCCATGTGATTTAGTTTATTTCTCTAAAATTGTGATGATTATTGCCAGATTTATAAATGGCAAAATCACAAAATTAGAGTGGAATTGCAGACTGATGAATGTTTTTTGTCTGCTAATTATTCCACAGATTTAAATCTTGTATTTACGCAAAACTTCTGACTCTTTAATATTTCTTTACAATTATGCTGGCTGAGGGATATCCAGAAAATTGATGAAAGTCTTGTAGGGTAAGGATTATCAGTACTATGAATCTATGCAAGAAATACGGATAAAGCACATATAACCATTCCCCAGGACTCAAACAACTCTATTCCCTATTTCTGCTGTTAAATAATTAAAGCTTGCTATTATGCCATAAATTCTACTGATAAAAAATTTAGCCCAGACGCTTGTACTGTCTGGGCTATATGCAGAAGTTTAAATTAATTCCATTGTCAATATTGCGATTACTGCTTACACAAAACCTGACGCATTTTCCGCATATTTGCAGGTAGTTCAAAGTTCATAGCTTGCTGAACAAAAATTGAAGGAATGGGGATATTTGGTGTGGCTTGGACATTATAAGCCAGCAAAGTACCGTTACCAAAATCTTTTAAATCTACGCAGGCGCTAAAGTCTTCAAAAGTGCCTTTTTCCATACGGAAGTGAATTTGTTGTCCAATTACTTCCGCAACGCTGAGATAAATTTCAACTTGGGCTGTGAAAAATAAAAAGGCTTTTTGTGCTGCTTGGTACAGGCGTTTTGCTTCACCTCTGTGCAGCACTTCGCTTCTGGTGATATCAGGAAAATATTGCACCCAACGAGGGTAGTCAGTGAGTTGCTGCCATACTTGCGATCGCATCATTGGTAAATACATCCATGCAGTAACTGCACCGCCCCACGCCGTATGCGATCGCGCTTCTACAAAAATTTCGCCCTGCATTAACAATCTTCGCTTGTCATCGCTCCAAGGCATATCTAAACCTGCAATAATTGGGTCGGAAATATGAGACGCAGCCATATTAATTCACTCACTCCTCACTTTGCCACACTTCCAGAGTTAAAGTTAATCAACGTCTATTAGACCTTAAGATCAACTCACTCAAATTTAGTTCCACTTTTACAGCACCATTTTCCGGAATTAAGATCATCTGATGTTATTTTTCTGTGAAATCACTTATAAAATCGTATTGTTGATTACATTTAATCAAATCTAAATTTCGGCAGCTTTAACAATAGCACTACTTCTAATATAGAAGTGTAATGAATTTTGAATCAAAGGCAAATTCAATGAATCAATCTTCCTTAAATCGTTGGTTAACTCAAGTTTTTGGAATGCTACTGGGTATTGGCATTACCATTTGGATTCTCAGGGGTTTTAGGATTCTGACATTTCTCCCAGGCGGAATCATTTGGTTGTTTATCTTAGGTGCGATCGCGGTGGCCATGATCAATTTCGCCCAAAGAACATGGTGGCGTTTCTAATCTAGAACTAATCAGCAAATTATGTGATTTTACTGAAATAAGGTTGTCGAAGCTGGTAGAAATACAACTTTTTCAACTTATTTGATTTTAGTTTTTTAAGAAATAAACACCATATAGAGAAAATGCGGAGGTTTGAGTACTGAGTGCTAAAGCAAAACCTCAATCATCCTGCAAAAATCATTTAATAAATTCAGGGAGAAAACAATGGAAACTTACGAATGCACTGTTTGTGGCTACGTGTATGATCCAGAAGTGGGTGATCCTGATGGGGGAATTGCCCCAGGAACACCATTTGAAGATATCCCGGAAGATTGGGTGTGTCCCGTTTGCGGGGCGACAAAAGACCAATTTGAACCAGTAGAAGTGTAATTTGGGGAGTAGGGAGTGGGAGAGACAGGGGAGACAAGGGGGACAAGGGAGACAAGGTATAGAACTGACGGATAAAAACAAAAAATCACGCGGTGAAATTCAGCCGAACTGTGTTGTGATTTCAAACCCTGACACTGAGTCTCCACAGAAAATATTTGTGCGTAAGCCCTAAGATAAAAGAACAAATGACTATTGACCATTGACTAATCAACGAGATTCTTTAAAATTGCAACCGTTACAAATTGTCGTTATTGGGGGTGGGGCTGCGGGATTTTTTGGTGCGATCGCTTGTGCTAATGCCAACCCTTATGCCCGTGTTATTTTACTCGAAGCCAGCCGTCAACCATTAGCCAAAGTCAGGATTTCTGGTGGTGGACGCTGCAATGTCACTCATGCTTGTTTTGAACCAGCCGCCTTAGTGGCGAATTACCCCAGAGGTGGAAAAGCTTTGCGGGGTGCTTTTAGTCGCTTTCAAGCGAAAGATACTATTTCTTGGTTTGCTAATCACGGAGTACCACTGAAAAAAGAAGCTGATGGGCGAATGTTTCCGGTGACAGACAGTTCGGAAACAATTGTGCAGTGTTTGATGAATGCGGCTGAAGATAACGGCGTAGAACTGCGGACTGGTACACCAGTTGTCTCAGTGAAACGATTACCCCAGAACACTCAGAACTCACACTTCGACTCCGCTCAGTGTACAACACTTGAAACTCAAAACTCAGCACTCAGCACTCAGCACTCAGCACTCAAAACTCAGTTTGAAGTTTATTTGAAATCAGGTGAAACTTTAAAATGCGATCGCCTACTATTAGCCACTGGTAGTAACCCCATCGGCTATAAAATCGCCCAAGAATTTGGTCATCAAATTGAACCACCCGCGCCTTCACTATTTACCTTTAACATTGCTGACCCTAGTTTGCGGGCTTTAAGCGGTGTGAGTATGAATCCAGTGCGTTTGCGGCTGTCTGTTCCCCAACAACCAGCCTTAGAACAAATAGGGCCGTTGCTGATTACCCATTGGGGTGTAAGTGGCCCGGCGGTGTTGAAACTTTCGGCTTGGGGGGCGAGAATGTTGTATGACAATCGTTATCAAGCCACTTTAACAATTAACTGGCTACCTGATTTATCACAAGAAGAAGTCCGGGAAAAAATTGTAGCAGTTAAAAATGAGTGGGGAAGAAAAGCGATCGCCTTACATCGAGGAATTGATTTACCCCATCGTCTTTGGCAATACTTGATCAACCGAGTCGATATTAATACGGAACTTCGTTGGGCAGAAATCCCTAACAAAACCCTAAATCAATTAGTGCAAGAAATTTCCCAGGGTAAATACTTAATTAATGGCAAAGGTGCTTTCAAAGAAGAATTTGTTACCTGTGGTGGGGTTAGCCTTAAAGAAGTAAATTTTAAAACAATGGAGAGTAAATTAACTACTGACCTTTACTTTGCCGGTGAGATTTTAGATATTGATGGGATTACAGGTGGATTTAACTTCCAAAGTGCCTGGACAACGGCTTATTTAGCAGGTTTAGCAATGGCAGAAAATTAATAAAAACTACAGAATTCCGAATTTTAGCTATCTAAGTACTGTATCCTTTGTTTTACTGTGAAGAAGTGGGAATAATACTTCAGTAATGCTACATCAACCGTAACAAATAATACTTGTTTTCAAGCATTTCTCTCATTGTCACTCCACATTTGCAGCAGCCACCCTAGAGTAAGCGATTTTTCGCATTTTTTGTTGAAGGGTGTATGTCAAACTACCAATCTACTCTGTCTGAAATTACATTGCAGGGCAGTCAATATATGCTGCATGGCTTTCCCGTATTAGGAATGCCATCTCAAGAACGTGCCGTTAAATACTTCAGTCTGAATCCATTTCTCCCAGATGCCCAGAATCGTTGTCCGGTTGAATGTGCTTATTGTGTCTGTCACCAAGACCGGGAATGGCATCATCATCCAGAAAGCTTTGAGAATAATGTCACCCCTACTGACTTAATTGATCGTTTATTAGACCGGATTTTTGCCACCCCAGAAGGAGAAAAAGGCTATCCCATTTCCTTATGCGACTATTCTGACCCATTCATTCCGGCGCATCGGGAACGTGTATTGTCAATCCTCAATGCACTGATTGACCGTCAAGCCGCCAATATGGTCTACATCACTACCAAAGTTCATCCAGGTCAAGCATTTCTCGAACGTTTGAAAGCTACCTTAGCCAGACCAAATGCACTGCGAGTCACAGTTTTTGTGAGTTTACCACCTTTAAAACCTGGTTATGAACAAGCCTCGATTCCAGGAAGAGTTAGACTGCTACAAGATTTAGTTCAACTTGGTATTCCTTGCTGCTGGTATCTCCGCCCTTTAGTGGAACAGTGGTTTGATGAAGCTTTGATGTGGCAATTAGCACGTACACTTCTGCCCTACATTGCCCACCATGTAATTTTGTCTGGGATTGTCATGTCAGAAGAAATCGAAGAGAGTTTATTAAAACAAGGTTTGATGGTACCCCAATGGGATCGTACAAAACCAGGACGCAAGCAGCTTTTATCAGCAAAATTTGAGTCACAACTGCGTTCTATTCTCAGCACAGTGGCGAGTGAACACAATATTTCCCTTGGCCCAGTTATGGGACATCGACTCTGTGGTACAAATGGCAATCATGCTTACGGCTGTTTGATGTGTGGTAAACAAAATCGTTATTGCCAACTGTTTCAACTCCATCACTACAGTGAAACCATCGCTGCTGAAGATAATCAACGGCTAAAAGTCCTACTCAGGCAAAATCTCCCCAGCAAACTCCCATCAGCAGAAGAGTGCTAGTAAATGACCTAAAAGCCAGAAAATAAACAGGACTTATAAAAAAATTCATTGTTGAGATTGGGTGTAAGGAAGCAAAATCCTTACACCCTTTGTCTTTATCTTTGATTTTTCATTTCACTGCCTAAATCCTATTAAAAGAGGGACAATAATTTTGCTTGGAACGAATTTTCAATCAATCTCAAAATGAAATTCAGCGAAATCATCCATCAATTCGGGGATATTACTACTAGTAATAGCCTGATAACTAACCCAGCCCAAGATATAGACATCACAGGGGTTGCTGCTATTGATGAAGCCATAACTGGGACTATCAGTTATGTCGAAAGCAGTAAATTTGTATCTTTAATTAATAAAACAAACGCAAGTGCTTTAATTCTGCCCGAAGATCCAACTTTACAAACTCAAGCCCAAGAACGTGGGATTGCTTGGGTAAGTACAAAAGAACCAAAACTTTTATTTGCCAAAGTTTTGACTCTGTTTTATCAACCATATCGCCCCAATCCAGAAATTCATCCGACGGCTGTGATTCATCCCACCGCCAAAATTGGTAATGATGTTTACATAGGCCCCCACGTAGTTGTACAAGAACGGGTGGAAATCGGTAACTACGCGATTATTCATCCCAATGTGGTGATTTATCCTGATGTCAAAATTGGCGATCGCACTACCTTACACGCTAACTGTACAATCCACGAACGCAGCCAAATCGGTGCAGATTGCGTAGTTCACAGTGGCGCTGTGATTGGTGCAGAAGGTTTTGGCTTTGTGCCTACCCGCACTGGTTGGTTCAAAATGGAACAATCAGGTTACACAGTTTTAGAAGATGGTGTAGAGATTGGCTGTAACAGTGCTGTTGACCGGCCAGCCGTCGGTGAGACGAGAATTGGTAAAGATACCAAAATTGACAACTTAGTACAAATCGGGCATGGTTGCCAAATTGGGATGGGTTGTGCGATCGCAGGTCAAGCCGGGATGGCTGGTGGTGTCCAAGTTGGTAATCGGGTGATTTTAGCAGGACAAGTGGGAGTCGCCAACCAAGTCAAAATCGGTGATGGGGCGATCGCCTCTGCCCAAACTGGTATTCACAGCGATGTCCCACCCAAGGAAATTGTTTCTGGTACTCCAGCCATACCCCACAAAATTTATCTCAAGGTTAGTGCAATTACTAGTCGTTTGCCAGATATGTATCAAGCATTCAAGCGATCGCAACGTCAGTAAAGTTAAAAGTAAAAAATAAAAAGGTAAAATACTTTTTTTACTTTTACCCTGACGCTCCTGCGTCGCTAACGCTGCGCTAACGGGTTCGCCAGTCGCTCATGAGGGAAACCCCAAAGACCGCGCTGGCTCACCTTTTTATTTTTGCCTTAATTAATTACAATCCCAATTTTTCTAACACTGGTTTTGTCGAAACAATATGCCTTTCTAAGCCAAGTGCTTGCGGACTAATCCCCAGTGCTAAAGCAATTAATTGCGGTAAATGTAGTACTGGCAAACCTAACTTTTTACCAATCACTTTCTCAACTTCTGGTTGACGAGAATCTAAATTTAAATGACACAAAGGACAAGGTGTCACTAAACAATCAGCCCCATTTGCCAAAGCTTCTTGAATGTGCATTCCTGCCATTTTAAAAGATTCATTAGTGGCGTAACTAGCTAACGGCCAACCACAACATTGGGTACGCCCACGATAATAAATTGGTGTTGCACCCACAGCCCGAAACACATTTTCCATTGCTTCTGGTTGGAAAGGATCATCGAATAGCATAGTTTTTTGTCCACGCAGCAGATAGCAACCGTAAAAAGCAGCGCATTTTAAATTGGTTAACTTGCGGGTGACACGCTGGCTAATTTCCTCTAAGCCATAATCTTTGACCAAAGCATAAAGCAAATGTGTTACTTCTGTACTGCCCTGATAAGGTGAACAACCTTCTTTTTTCAGTAAGCCATTCACTTGGTCAACGTAAGTCGGATTACTATTTTGGCAATCTTTTAGGCGTTCATTAACATGACCAATGACACCTTGACAGGTACTGCAATGAGTGAGTAGTGGAAGATTTAATGATTCTGCTAGGGCAATATTTCTGGCGTTGACAGTATCTTCCAGTAATTGAGAGTCTTCTTTAAATGTACCGGAACCGCAGCAAGCAGCTTTTTTGAGTTCAATCAATTCAATCCCTAAAGCTTGCGTAAGGGCTTGGGTTGATTGATACAATTCTCGACAAGCACCCTGGGCGACGCAACCTGGAAAATAAGCGTATTTCAGCGTTGAAGTAATCATAAAAATAAAAGGGACTAGGGGTTAGGGACTAGAGGCTAGTCTGGTTTGTTACACAGCAATCAGCACTCAGAATTTATTTGGACATTAGTCAAAAAAATAGTAACAATTAATAAGTAGAAGCATTTATACAGTGTATGCGATCGCCGAAATTGCCATGCTACCTTGTCTAACCCTGGGGGGCTAGGGAAAAGTTTTCGAGAAGAAAATACCTCGGTAGTATACGGGCGATCGCGCTTTCCGATAAGATGTATATGCTCAAAAACCATGTCACTCATCAAGAGCGGCTAATAGCAACTGGTCAAGGAATTTTATTGTATGAGCCAAAACGAAACTTTTGAAAAGGTCAAGAAAAGCGTCGCTGATCAACTAAGTATTGACGAAGAAAAGATTACTATTACTCCCCAATCTAATTTTATCGATGATTTAGGTGCTGATTCCCTGGATCTCGTCGAGCTAGTTATGGCTTTTGAAGAAGAATTCGAGATTGAAATTCCTGATGAAGCCGCCGAAAAGATTTTGACAGTCCAAGATGCGGTTGATTACATTGAAAAGCAAGTTGCCGCATCCGCTTAAGAAAGTGCTGAGTTAAAAGTGCTGAGTGCTGAGTAGTCAAGAGTTAAGAACTATTTTATCTTTTTCACTTAGTCTTCCTACTTAAAAACTCAGCACTCAGCACTCAGCACTCAGCACTTTAATTTGCAGCTTTCTCGCTACCTTTAACTGAGTCATGACAGATTATATACGTAAACGTGTTGTGGTAACTGGTGTTGGCGCGATTACACCTATTGGCAACACACCGGCTGAATATTGGGAAGGATTAGTCAGTGGACGCAATGGTATAGACTACATTACACATTTTGATGCGTCCAGCCATGATTGTCGCATTGCTGGCGAAGTAAAAAACTTCGATCCACATGCTTATCTAGAGCGCAAAGAAGTTAAGCGGATGGATCGCTTTTCACAGTTTGGGGTTTCAGCAGCAAAACAGGCATTAGCTGACGCAAATCTGGTAATTAACGAGCTAAACGCAGAACAGATAGGGGTGGTCATTGGTTCTGGCGTAGGTGGGATTAAGGTATTAGAAGACCAGCAAACAGTCTACCTGAACCGTGGCCCCGATCGCTGTAGTCCGTTTATGATCCCAATGATGATTGCTAATATGGCAGCCGGATTGACAGCCATTCACACTGGTGCAAAAGGGCCAAACAACTGTACAGTGACTGCTTGTGCTGCTGGTTCCAACGCCATTGGGGATGCCTTTCGTCTGATTCAAGGAGGATACGCCCAAGCCATGATTTGCGGTGGCTGTGAGGCAGCAATTACACCCTTATCTTTAGCTGGATTTGCCGCCTGTAAAGCTTTGTCTTTCCGCAATGATGATCCGGCTCATGCTTGCCGTCCCTTTGATCGCGATCGCGATGGATTTGTCATGGGTGAAGGTGCGGGAATTTTAATTTTAGAAGAATTGCAACACGCTCTCAGTCGTGGCGCACGCATTTATGGGGAAATCATTGGTTATGCAATGACTTGTGATGCTTATCACATGACTTCCCCAGTTCCCGGTGGTGAAGGAGCAGCGAGAGCCATTCAACTAGCACTCAAAGATGCAGGCATTACCCCAGAACAAGTAACCTACATCAACGCACATGGCACTAGCACCCCAGCTAACGACTCCAACGAAACCAAAGCCATCAAAACAGCCTTGAGCGACCATGCTTATAAAGTAGCAGTTAGCTCGACAAAATCGATGACAGGTCATTTGTTGGGTGGTTCTGGTGGTATTGAAGCCGTTGCAACAGTACTGGCGATCGCCAACGAAAAAATTCCCCCAACTATTAATCTCGAAAATCTTGATACTGAGTGTGACTTGGATTATGTACCTCACACCAGCCGCGCCCAAACCATTGAAGTGGCGCTATCCAATTCCTTTGGCTTTGGTGGTCATAATGTTACCTTAGTCTTCAAGAAGTACTGAGTGATGAGTAATGAGTAATGAGTGCAGAATTCAGACTTCACACTTCATACTTTTCCTCAGATTCGCCAGACAAAAGTATCATAGATATCATTCCCAGCTGAACCAAGGGTTCAGCATGACCAATATTCTCAGGTTGATTAATTACCATAAACTCAGGAGATCCCGCTTGTCCATCGCCAATCGGGAATGGGATGATGAGGATACGGTAGGGGAATACCTATCAGTTATCAGTAATCAGTTCAGAGCAGTAGTAAATTCTATTTTGATGACTGTTAACTGTTAACTGTTCTAACAACCCCGGTAAATGAGAAGATCGCAGAGTGCTAACCCGTCGTTAAAAACAATCTTATTATGGCTGTTGCAACCCAATCCCTCGAAGAACTGTGTATTAACTCAATCCGCTTCTTGGCTGTCGATGCTATAGAAAAGGCAAAATCGGGACACCCAGGGCTGCCGATGGGCGCTGCTCCAATGGCATTTGTGCTATGGGATCGCTTTATGCGGTATAATCCCAAAAATCCCAAATGGTTCAACCGCGATCGCTTTGTCTTGTCGGCTGGTCATGGCTCGATGTTACAGTATGCACTGCTGTACTTAGCAGGTTATGACAGTGTAAGTATCGAAGATATCAAGCAATTTCGTCAGTGGGAATCTAAAACCCCTGGACACCCAGAAAACTTTATGACCGCAGGGGTAGAAGTTACCACTGGCCCTTTAGGACAAGGTATTGCGAATGGAGTTGGTTTAGCCATAGCTGAAGCGCATCTGGCAGCTAAATTCAACAAACCCGATGCCAAAATTGTTGACCATTATACTTATGTCATTCTCGGTGATGGTTGCAACATGGAAGGTGTTTCTGGTGAAGCAGCTTCTCTGGCTGGACACTTGGGCTTAGGTAAACTCATCGCCCTTTATGACGACAACCACATCTCTATTGATGGTTCTACAGATGTGGCATTCACAGAAGATGTTTCTAAGCGTTTTGAAGCTTATGGCTGGCATGTACTTCATGTCAAAGATGGCAACACCGATTTAGAAGCCATCCACAAAGCTATCGAAGAAGCAAAAGCTGTCACCGACAAACCATCAATGATTAAGGTGACAACAACTATTGGTTATGGTTCTCCTAACAAAGCCAACACTGCTGGTATTCACGGTGCAGCTTTAGGTGGAGATGAAGTAGAATTAACCCGGAAAAATCTGGGTTGGGAAAACGAGCCATTTGTTATTCCTCAAGATGTTCTCAACCATACCCGCAAAGCAGTAGAACGCGGTGCAGGTTACGAAGCTGAGTGGAACAAGGCATTTGCTGACTACAAAGCTAAGTATCCCCAAGAAGCAGCTGAATTTGAGCGTTATCTCAGTGGCAAACTGGCTGATGGTTGGGATAAAGTACTCCCCACCTACACCCCTGAAGATAAAGGCTTACCCACCCGTAAACACTCAGAAACCTGCCTCAACAAATTGGCGGCGGTTTTACCTGAATTAATTGGTGGTTCCGCCGACTTAACTCACTCCAACTTGACCGAAATCAAAGGTAAAGGCGATTTCCAAAAAGGACAATACCAAAACCCCAACATTCACTTTGGTGTGCGGGAACATGCAATGGGCGCAATTTGTAATGGTATTGCCTTGCATGGTTCAGGGTTAATTCCCTACGGTGCTACCTTCCTAATCTTCACCGACTATATGCGGGCGGCTATTCGCTTATCTGCCCTGTCTTTAGCAGGATCGATTTGGGTAATGACTCACGACTCCATCGGTCAAGGTGAAGACGGCCCCACCCACCAACCAATCGAAACCCTCGCTTCCTTGCGTGCTATTCCTAACTTAACAGTGATTCGTCCCGCCGATGGTAACGAAACCTCTGGTGCATACAAAGTAGCGATTGAAAGAGCAAAACAAAATGATCCTACTTTGTTAGCATTAACTCGGCAAAACGTTCCTAACTTGGCAGGTACATCTATTGAAGGTGTAGCTAAGGGTGGATACACTGTTGTTGATTCTGAAGGTACACCAGAATTAATCATCATTGGTACTGGTTCAGAATTGAGCCTTGCTGTCACTGCTGCGGAGAAACTCACAGCCGAAGGTAAGAAAGTACGTGTTGTCTCCTTACCAGCTTGGGATTTATTTGAAGCACAAGACGCAGCTTATAAAGAATCTGTTCTACCCAAAGCTGTCACCAAGCGTTTAGCAGTAGAAGCAGCTTCTAGCTTTGGCTGGCACAAGTACATTGGTACTGACGGTGATACTGTCACCATTGACCGCTTTGGTGCTTCCGCGCCTGGTGGCGTTTGTTTAGAAAAATTCGGCTTTAGCGTTGATAACGTGTTAGCTAAGGCTAAACAATTGTTGGGTTAATCGCAACAGCCAACATATTCTCTTAACTTGCTAGGGTGGGTAATTTACCCGCCCTTTTTTTGTTTTTCATCAGAGGTAAAAATATTGTGTTGCATAAATGCTAATACCGATACATATAGATTAAATGAAAAGTACAGATTAAATTTCCGTATTGGTGAAGCATCATGAAAAACATCACAAAGTGGCTTTTGGGCTTGGCGATCGCTCCGGCTGGTTTATTGTTATTATCTAGTCACACTCAAGCCAGTCAAATTGTCGGTGAGTGGTTCTTTGGTTCGTGGGATTGTAACATTGACGGTAGACCAGCCCGAATGGAATGGAAAGTAGTAGATGACCCCCAAACTAATTGCAATGGGAATATTTGCTCTACTACTTCTGGTGTGCGTTTGCTTGGGCGGTTCAGTGATAACGGTAGTGCGTGGGTTCCTTTAGCAAAACGTTTTTCTAGCAGCCGCAGACAAGATTTAGGTATTCGTTATTTAGGCGCAGAACAAGATAATTGGTATTTGAAATACAACAGTCAGACTCGACACGCAGAGGGTTGGACAACCTGGCGGGGTAATCGCTATCCACTACAATGTCGTAAGCGCAGATAAGCTATTTTTACTCACTAAAACAAAGCCGCGTGTCTTACCGGAAGTCGTATCTGTAGTGTTCATCGCCTTCCATAAATCTGCGGCTTTTACCCAAACTGGCGGATATTTATAACGAGAAACATCCATAATTAAAAATCTATCTGTCTGCTCATTGTAAGCCGCGATGGGGGAAATATGCCCACCTTTTTCTTGACCAATTTCTTTACGTAAATAATTAACTATCACAAAGTTATTAGGTTGCTTTAAATTTGTCGAAACTAGCTTACGAAACTGTTCTAAATTAGTATCAGCAGCATGATAAACCTTGACTTGGACATCATAACTAGCAATTAATCCACCTAATTCTGCTAAAGTCATTCCTTGACGGGCGACAACTTCAGGTGCAATGACTTTTTTAGTCTTTTCATTGCTAAAAAAGTTTTCTTGCGTGAACACTCTGTAAGGAGAATATTGTGGTGATTCTGGTGCGACAATTCCTAAACTATTTAACACCATCACACTACTAGCCACACCACAAAAAGCTTGATTATGTTGCGTGACAAACTGCATACTCAAAGGAAAAAAATCTTCTCTGGAGCGACTTTGAATTAATAACTTCTCTCCCTCCTTAGAATTAAAAGCAATCAAGTTATTGGAGAGAGGTAATGTTTGAGCAATAACAGTTCCACTAGAAACACACAGCCAAATAATTGCAGCTTTAAAAGTTGTGTCTAACTTAAAACTCATAACCTCTCCATATAAACACTTTGCGCCTTTGCGCGGCAGTTGCTTCAAGTCGGCGGAGCCGCCCAACGCACTGCCTTGCCTTTGCGCGAGATTAACCCTTTAGATTTAAGAAACTCACGCACAACCTCTTTAATATCTCGTAACTCCCCTTCAACTAAATAATTTAACTGCCGCATTTCATCTGCGGAAATTTTACCAGAAAGTTGAGCGATCGCACTTTTTAATTCCGGGTATTTATTTAAGGTTGCTTGTCTGACAATTGGCGTAGCTTCGTAAGGGGGGAAATATTGTTTATCGTCCTTTAACACAGCTAAACCTAACCGCGCAATTTGCCCATCACTAGAATTTCCTGCTACCATATCGACTTGTTTTTGAATTAAGGCGCGGTAGATTAAACCCAAGTCCATAATTTGCGGTGGTTTAGAAAAACGCAAATTATAAGTTTTCGCTAACCCCGGAAAACCATCTTCCCGTTCTAAAAATTCATAGCCAAAACCGCCGCGCCATTGGGGTGTATATTGTGCAGCTTGAGATAGAGTTTGAATATTATACTTCTTGGCATCTTCACCGCGAATTACCATTGCGAAAGTATCTTCAAAGCCTAAACTTGGCATGACTTCTAAGTTGAATTTTTCGGCATAAATTTGTTTTAATTTTTCGTAAACTACCTTTGGGTCGTTAACGGTCTTTTGTTTTAAAATCCCTGTAAAAGCTGTGCCTGTATACTCAATATAAGCATCAATTTTGCCAGCCAAAATCGCATTGTGGCAGACAAACGAACCCCCCAAACGAGGACGACGGGTAACTTTGAGATTAGTTGTGGCTTCGATGTGTTGGGCTAAGAGTTCGCCTAAAATATCTTGGGCGGTAAAATCTTTAGAAGCAACAACAATATCGCCCGTGGTATTATTCGCACTAGGGTTACAAGCTGCGATCGCCACTACTAAAGTAAAAGTTAAAATAAAAAATATTAAAAATCTTTTCATTACTTATTTAACTTTTAATTTGGTTTCCAACAACCCAATTAACAAATCTGCCAGTAAAGCAATCACGGCTGCTGGTACTGCACCGGCTAAAATTAAATCATTGTTTACTACAGCAATGCCGCGAAAAATAAACACGCCTAAACCACCAGCACCAATAGCAGCAGCAATTGTAGCAATACCAATACCTATGACTGCGGCAACTCTCACACCTGCCAAAATTACACTCATTGCTAGGGGAATTTCGACTTGTAATAATAATTCTTGATCAGTCATTCCCATACCTCTACCAGCTTCGATAATTGCTGGATCTACACTGGTAATGCCTGTGTAAGTATTCCGAATTATCGGCAGAAAAGAATATAAAGTTAAAGCAACAATAGCTGGGACAACACCAATTCCACCAATAATCGGGACAGGAATTAGTAAACCAAATAACGCCAAACTTGGAATAGTTTGCAGTACATTGGCAATACCCAAAATGGGTTGACGCAAACGAGTTTGACGGGTAATTAAAATACCTAACGGAATGCCAACAAGTGTGGCAATTGTAATGGCAATGCCTACCAAAAATAAATGTTCCAGCGTGTGCTGTAAAATTTCTGGGGCATACTTAATCAAGAAAAAGTCTTTCATAAATTGTCTTGCAGAGAACGCAGACATTGAAGAAAAGCTAGGCTTTCTGGATGTTGCGATCGCAGAAACTCCTCCTTTGTACCTAATACTACCAGTTCTCCGTCATACATTAACCCAATTCGAGAAGCTAAGACAAACGCCTCTTGGATATCATGCGTCACAAACACCACTGTCTTACCGAGTTCTTGCTGTAACCGCCGAAACTCCTGTTGCAATTCTAAGCGCGTAATGGGGTCAAGTGCGCCAAAAGGCTCATCCATCAACAACACTGGAGGATCTGCGGCTAACGCTCTCGCTACGCCTACCCTTTGTCGCTGTCCCCCCGAAAGTTGATGGGGATAACGCCCAGCAAACTGCACAGGATCTAACCCTACCAATTGCAACAATTCATAAACTCTTGTTTTAATTTGTTTCGGTTTCCAACCTTCTAAACTAGGAACTAAACCCACATTACGTTCTACAGTGAAATGGGGAAATAAACCAGTTTCTTGAATGACATAACCAATTTTGCGCCGCAGTTTAATTTCATCCCATTGACTTGTCGGAGTTCCATCAAATAGGACTTCACCTGTGGTTGGTGTAAACAGATGATTAATTAATTTCATTGTGGTAGTTTTACCGCTACCACTGCGTCCAAGTAATATTAATGCTTCTCCTTGATGGATTGAAAAATTAAGATTTGATACTAAATTGCGACGGTTGCTGCTAAAGCTGACATCGCGGAATTCAACAGCAATTGAGCGATTTTGCGACATGGTTGACTGTTGGTTGTTAACTTGAAGCTATTATTACTGATTTTGCTAATAAGTAAATATAGACTTTTGTCTCACGCAAAGGCGCAAAGAGTTAAGAGAATAGTAAGGTTGGGTGTAGCGATAGCGTAACCCAACAAAGTCTTGAAAATGTTGGGTTCCGTTCCTCCACCCAACCTACACCAGTCTAAATTGTTGCCTTAACTGAACTGTATTGGGACTTACGCAAGAACTCTCTCAAACTCTTATAACTTCGTGTCCTTTGCGCCCTTTGCGGTTCGTTTTTTCATAAAATTCAACCTAAATTTAGATTAACGGGTTTCGACTTCGCTCAACCCTTTTTTAGCAAGGCTACTGAGCATTGAGCGACTCGCCCTGAGCGTAGTCGATGGGAGTTGAAATGCTCCTTCTAAATCCCATATACCGCACTAAAATCGAGTTTCATATTCAAAGAAAAGTAGATTTTCATTGCCCAAATCGGTTGCGCCGCGTACTAAAATTTCGTCATTGAGCCGATAAAGGACGTTGTAACGGAAGGACGCATCACTACTAAATAATGGTCGTGATAAAGAAACAGAAAAATCTCGATTCACGTTGAATACACCTTCGGCTGATAAATCGAGAACCGATGAACGTCTTGCTGTTTGATCAGTAATTGGAGTAGGAAAGATGCGAAATTCACTAAAACCAATTGCTTGACCGATCGCAGTAATCGTACCTTGTAAACTACCTAAAATCGTCGTGCCAGCAAAATTAGTTAACCCTTGGGTGATATCTCCGGTTTGAGCAAAGTTATTCAAAATTGAGCCACCCAGTAAAGCGACAATTTCTCCTTGACTGCGGCGGGGTTGACTTGTTAATTCTAAATTTTCGTTTAATCTACTCGCGCGTCCTGTCACCCTTGCTTGTACGCGCACAGTGCGTAAAGTGCCAAAATTAATCGCAGAAGTATCGCTGATTTCTGACGATGCAGGGGATCTTAAAATTCGATTATTGATTGCTGAAGTTTCAGGAACGATCGCTAACAGTCGCACATTCAAGGTAGGATCAAGTCCTTGACTGGGGGTAAAGGTGGCTGTTTGTTCATAGCCACGTTCTAAGGTGAACTCGGTACTAAATAAACTGACTCTTCCGCCTGTTAACCGAATTTCTCCTTGGGGGAGAGGTTTGGCTAATGTACCATTAATTGTTAAGTCACCTTTGGCGTTAAAGCTGAGTATCGGTTGACTAAATCCTCCTACTCCCGGTACAAAACTGAGTAAAGATTGACTCGTCACCCGCACATCATCACCTAAAGTCAAGCGTAAGTTGTCAAACGCCACAGGTAAATTAGGTCTAGTTACAGCAGCAGTAGTTGTTGTAGGCTTGGGGTTAGTTTCTGCGGGTGTGACGGCACTAATATTAACGTCACTACTATCGGTTGTTGTTGGTTGGGTGTTAGCAGTGGTGGAGTTGCCAATAATTACCTGTCCATCACTCAGTTCAATTTCACCGCCAATTTGTGGTTTGAGTGCTGTTCCTTGAATCACCGCATTACCACTCACACCACCTGCATACAAACCAGGAACTTGAAAATCTAGGGGTTTTTCTATTAATACTGTCAAAGGATTGGTTGTATTGGACTGGGGTGTAAAAATTGGCAAAATTCCCGATGCTGTGACTAACCCTTGATTGTAATTAGCTTGAATACCTTCTATATTTACTATATTGCCGTTAAACTGGGCTGTTCCTGTGACATTTGTGAGCGGTTCCGATAAAGCTTGAGCGCGAATAGTAGCATTATTCAATGTGGCATTGCCGTTAATAATTGGCTGGTTTAAAGTCCCGCTAACATTCACAGCTACTTGTCCTTGTCCATCTAGCCACGAGACTTGATTGTTAGTCAACAGATTTAACAGTGTTAAACCTTCGTTACTCACATTCGCCTGGACACTAATTTGATTACTAGCTGGTTTGGCAAAGGTAAAAGGTAAGGGTGCAGGAATACTACCTGTAGCTGTGATGGGTTGGGTTCCTGTCAGCAGTAACGCACTGTCAAAATTTAAGCGGGCATTTTCGTAGGCAAATTTTACCTGTCCTGTCTGCACTGGTTGGTTATTCAGAGTCGCATTCGCTAGTGATACTTCACCATTCACACTGGGGTTGAGGAAATTACCTTGCAAATTAGCCACAGCATTCACTTCACCTGTGACATCTAGCGGATATTGGGTGATAAACGGCTGAAATAAAGATAACGGTAAACTCGCTACATTTAACTGTCCCGCCAGTTGATTCAAGCCTAACTTACCTGCAAAAGCTACCTGTCCTTGATTAATGCCAATACTCAAGGGTGAGAGAGTAATTACACCATTGGCAAAATTACCTTGAGCAATAACTTGATTAATCGTATATTGTCCCCATTGCCAGTTATTACCTTGAAGATTAAACCCAGCATTCAACCCAGATTTTAAAGAACCACTGGCTACTAAGGTTCCATTTAAAGCACCTGTTAATTCTGCCAAGCTGGGTAAAGGTGGTGCTTGTTGTTCTGCTTGCTGTTGCTGTTGGGCTATCAATGCGCGAATTTTATAGTAATACTTTAATTTGGCGAGTAAGTCTGCATTGGGTAAGCTGAGAGGTGTAGTGTTGAGTGCTTCTGCACCTGCTAGTGTGGGCGGTTCTGTACCTGTGCTGAAGTCTTGAAAATCGTAGATATTAAATGCTTGTAAAAGTTCTTGGATGCGAGTTTGAACTAGATTAGCTTGGACTTGAAATTGGGGGTTATTGCCAGTCTGCACACTCCCACTCAGGGCGATGCTACTTTCTCCCAGACGCAACAGACCGTTAGTTAAGTTAGCCGAACCATTGGCATAATTAAAACTACCACGAAATTCATTGGCGGAAATTCTGGCAACACGGGGCTGAGAAATTGCCACATCTCCCGCCAAGGCATAATTATTCAGATTAACTACTAAATTGCCTGATAATTGCCCGCCCAAGGGTTTCAAGTTATTGTTAGGTAAAAAGCCGCCAACCAAAGCGATGGGAAATTGTTGGGCGTTGATAATTAAATTATCTCCCTCGGTTCTACCTGTGGTGACAGCGCCATCACGCCGGACTAAAAAGGAAGTTGGGCGATAATTACCATCGAGGTTCAAAGCTATCCTATCTTGTGTACCTGCGAGGCGCAGACTTCCCCCTTGTCCGCCTTGAAAATTCACATTACCAGTTAAAACGGGGTCAAATGCCACGTTCCCGACATTGAAATTCCGCAGCCGTACATTACCCGTAGCTTGGGGGACTTCTGGAGTACCTGTGACTCGCCCATTAAAATCAACAAAACCTGATAAGGCGATATCTCCGGGAACTTGCACACCAGTATTGTTGAGGTTGAAATTCTGCGCCAGGACATCGAAATTAAAGCCGGCGATTTTCGGTGTACCTGTTGCTGGTAATTGTACAGCGATCGCACCACTCGCACTTACCCCCGGTGTCGTCGCTCGTGGCACAATAATTTGCTGACCATTCCAACGAAACTCGGCTGATAATGGTTGTGCTAACTGTGCTATTCCCTGGTTGGCGCGAATTTGTCCGGCGGCGCGGATATCTGCTAAAGCAAAAGATTTTGTATTCCCAGCCACCTGCACATTCCCATTCAGCCTACCGCGTAATTGGGGTGAAAAACGGCTGAGTTGAATTTGAGAAGCATTCGCTACTGCTTGCCAGCGACCATTATTCAAGCTAATATCCCTGACATTGACTCTACCCCCCGCCACACTCAAGTTTGCTTGTCCAGAAGCTTGAATGGTTTCCGGTTGCAAAGATTTCGTGCTGCCTGATAAATTCACAGAAGCACTAGTTAATACTCCCTGAAATTGGGCAGGAATCTGGGAAAAACGGCTGAGTTGAATTTGGGAAGCATTCGCCACTGCTTGCCAGCGACTATTATTCAAGTTAATATCCCTGATATTGACTCTACCCCCCGCCAGGTTGAGATTTGCTTCCCCTGTGGCTTGAAAAGATTTCGTACTACCCGACAAACTCACCGATGCACTCGTTAATACACCTTGGAATTGGGCGGGAATTTCTTTAAATCGGCTTAACTGAACTTTTTCGGTATTAACAACAGCTTGCCAACGGTTTTGGGAAACCCGCCCCTTAGCAGTGATGGTATTACCTGCTACATCAAACACAGCCGTTGGCAAAACAAGATTCTGCCCTTGTTGCTCAATTACTGCTGCACCGATGGTTGGGTAGGTAGCATTCGGCGCTTGTACTTGGGCGACCGTCCGCAAATTCCCCAGATAGCCAAACACCCTAGCATTGGCTGAGACATTCCCAACTTTGATGCTAGATGCAGAGTTGTTGGTTTTGGCGATGACATCCCCTGGTAAATTTTGGGCGAGAACATTCAACAATACTCTGCCTTGGGGCGCTAGTTGCACTTGACCACCGCCGACAATTTGCCCCCCGGCTGGTGGTTGCACCAAGACTCTGGCAATGTTGAGGATTAAAGGTTGTCTGCCGAGGGAGCCAGTGATTTGTGTATTAGCTGAGACATTGCCGATGCTAATGGGTGGTGTAATCCCGTATCTCTGCGCCAGTATATCTCCTGAAATACCTTCGGCTTGTAGGTCAAATTTTACTTGACCACCTAGTACTGCTTGACCGCCACCTGTAATGATTCCACCTGCGGCGGGGACAAGTTTGAGATTTGAGACGGTGATTTGAGAAGCATTTTTATTGACATTGAGGCGAAAGTCAGTATTAACAGCTTGGAACTGTACGCGGTCAACTTGCAGAGGTTTGGTGTTGCTGACTGTACCGCTAAGAACTGGCTGTTGCAGAGAACCTTGCACCTTGACCTTGGCTTGGACTTCTCCCGTGGCGAGGACGGGAGATTTGACGTTGAAGGTGTCTAAGAGATTTTTCGCACTGACGGGTTTGACAAGCGCGGAAAGGTCAAAACCTGTTTTGAGATTGACTGTACCATTAGCTAAGAGAGGAACTTTGCCTAAATTTGTGGTGAGATTATCTAATGCGATCGCCTGACCTTGAAATACTAATCTACCGTTAGAATTAATGAAGCGTTGGGGTATATTTTGAATTTGGGCTGTGACTTGTTCAGGAATCGCTGTCCCGGTAATCGCTATCTCTGACGCATTTGCAGGAATCTCCACACCCAAGTCAGCACTAACTTTTCCTGCTTGCAAAACAATGGGTAACTCAATTAACCGACTCACATCAGATGCTAGTAAACTTTGGGCGACAACCTGTAGATTAGTTTGTTGTGCTTTTGGTTGTGTTGACCCAGTAATTTTAACCGCACCACCTCTGGCAAATTGACCATTAATTTTATAACCAATCTCTGTATTATCTGGTGCAAATCGCGCCCCACCAGCAAAGTTATCGATAATTACAGAACCTTTTGGTTTAGTTGGTGCAGAGGTTGGTAATAGTTCTACACTGCCATCAACAATTTGCAGTGTTTGTAATTGAGTTTGAATAATTCCTTTACCTTCAGCACTTGTTACCTCTGCTTTCACCCAACGACCATCTTGATCTTGTTGAATAAAAACACGCGGCTGCACCAAGGTGACATTTAACGGTAGTGTGCGGCTGAAAATGACTGGTAATAGCGCAAACTGCACCTCAACAGCCTTTGCTGTTACTTGGTCAGCATCAGTAGATGTTGCAGGTATGGATAAAGAACTAAATCTCAGACTCGAAAGCGAAAAAGACTCCACTTGCCCTAGATTAATTGGTCGCCCTAGTAATTGTTCCAGATTTGTCTCTACTAGTGGCGCTAAATCGTTATACACATAATTTCTTGCCCACCAAATTCCTGATGCAATACCAGCAAGCAAGAAAATTCCTATAACTAAACTACTACGACTAAAAAGTAGGAGATATAAACGACGGTTAATTGGCTCCTGATCATTTTCTGAGTTTGGAGGGCGCGTCATTTCCGTTACCAGCAACGCTATCGAGTAACAAAGTTTATTATTACCCGAAAACAACATAGTTGTTTTGCCGAAGTTTTCAAAACTTGTTCTAGATAGATTAGTAGTTCCTTCTGATGAGGGATGACAGACTCATAGTACTGGTGAAATTGGGTGTGGGAGGGGTGGGGAGTGTGGGAGGTGTGGGGAGTGTGGGGGGTGTGGGAGGTGTGGGGAGTGTGGGAATTTAGTCAAGTAACCAATCATCTGGATGGGTAATCATCTTGACTAACCCACTAAGGACTTGATTGTAAGGAGCGTAGAGTTTTCTTCCTTGTTCAACGGTAAGATATTGACATTTCACAGCAAACTTTAACCAAACTTGAGTTTCTGCTGCCTCTGCTTCACAATCATTGAGTTTAGCGACAAAAGCGGCTTTATATCGCCGTTTTCTCCAAGCTTCTGCCATATTTGCACAGACAGAGCGAGAGGAGCGACGAATTTGGTCAGTTAATGAATATTTTTCTTCAACTGGGAACTTTTTAGAATATTCAAAAATTTGCATTGCTGTCTCAAATGCTAATTGATAAATGGCTAAATCCTCATGATTTCTAAAATACTTTTTCCCTTTTTCTTCCATCTTCTTTAATTTCGACTGCTCCTTTCTTCATCTTCCCACACCCCCCACCCTTCCCACACCTCCCACACTCCCCTTCTTGACTAAGTTTTGAGCATTAATTAACAGTCTATTTGCTACGTTAATAGGAGAAATTTGAGAAAAGTTGATTTAAAGTAAAAAAAATTACATCGTTTAAGGTTTCATCTTCCGGCATTGTCTCATAGACTAGGGGCAGCAACCTTATTAAAACTGGCTGAGGAAAGTGGAAATTGACTGAGACAAACAACTTAAATTCTCCGTTCCAGGATGTATCCCGTAGAGAATTGCGAGATTTAGTCAGAACGCAACTGCAAATGCTGTTAGAAGCAGGAGATTTACAAGCTGCAAAATCAATTCTTGTACCCGTACAACCTGCGGATATTGCCGAAGCAATTGAAGGTTTACCAGAAGCGATGCACGCTTTAGCTTTTCGTTTGCTTTCTAAAGATGAAGCGATCGCAGTTTACGAGTATCTTGACTATAGTGTACAAGAACGATTAATTGAAGAATTAAAAAGTCAAGAAGTTCGTGATATTGTCGATCAAATGTCTTCGGATGACAGAGCGAGGTTATTTGATGAATTACCTGCAAAAGTTGTCAACCGCTTACTAGAACAATTAAGTCCGGTAGAACGTCAAGCCACGGCTTTGCTGTTAGGTTATGAACCTAATACGGCTGGGCGAATTATGACTTTAGAGTTTATTTCTCTCAAAGAAAATATTACAGTTACTCAGGCTCTAGAGCGGATTCGTCGTTTAGCTAATGCCAGCGAAATAATTTACTATCTCTACGTCACAGACGCTGAAAGACGGTTGACAGGGATTGTCTCTTTGCGAGATTTAGTAACATCTCAACCAGAACAAATCATTGGGGAAATTATGACCCGTGATGTGATATTTGTTCGCACAGATACAGACCAAGAAGAAGTAGCAAGAGTTATCCAAAGATATGACTTTTTAGCTGTACCTGTGGTAGACAAACAACAGCTTTTAGTTGGTATTGTTACCGTTGATGATGTAATTGATATTTTACAAGAAGAAACCACCAAAGATATTTATGCGTTAGGTGGTGGTGTGCAGTCGAGTGGCGATAATTATTTCCAGATGAACTTGATGGAAGTCGCACGTAAACGAGTGGTATGGTTATTTGTTTTATTAATTACTAATACTGTTACAGGCACAATTATTAAATCCCAAGAAGATATTTTAACCAAAGTAGTTACGCTGACGGCATTTATTCCTTTATTAACAGGAACAGGCGGTAATGTGGGCGCTCAATCTTCGACAGTGGTAATTCGGGGGATGAATACTGAAGAAATTCGCTCACTCGGTACATGGCAAATAATTGGCAGAGAAGCGATCGCTGGTTTACTCTTGGGTGGTATGCTGGGGATCATCGCTACAATTTGGGCATATTTTTTACAAGGCAGAATTGAAGTTGCGATCGCTGTCGGTACTAGTTTAGTGGCGATTTCGGTTTTAGCTTCCGTTTCTGGTTCCACACTACCATTTTTATTTCGGATGTTACGTTTAGACCCGGCCTTGATGTCTGCACCATTTATCACCACAGCCGTCGATGTTTTAGGAGTCTTGATTTATTTCAATTTGGCACGGGTAATTTTAAAGTTATAGCTGAGTCAATCAAGTTTGGATTTTAGATGAGAACAATCTTTCAATCTAAAATTCTTCTACCTTAACCTACTTAATTGCCATCAAACCACTTCTCAGAATCTTTCATTGGATTTTTTGACTTTAGCAATCCAAGGTTGGTATAAATTCAAAATCTCTGCATAAGGAACGGTAGTTTCTGAGATTAAATAAAATAGCGGCTGGGCGAAATTATTAGGGAATAATTTGTGGAGAATTTTGGCTGAAATGTCTCTAATCAGATACTCAATAAATAACCATTGTGCTAAAGGAAATGCGTTATTTCCCAGTTCTACTAAAGCATAACCATCGGGCTGACGGCGCACAGTAAATTGTGCGATCGCTTCTGGGATATGATCAGAATACTCATCTAAAAGCTGGTCAAATATAAATACATCTTCCAGAGCAGCATTGCAACCTTGACCAATGGATGGAGATACAGCGTGAGCAGCATCACCTATGAGCAATACACTATCACCATAATGGTAACTCTGACAGCGAACTGTTAAAACTGTTGATGGTTGTTTATTACAAAAAGCTTCCGCCTCTGATGCTGGCATTAATTGACCAATGTCTGGGAAATTGGCTTGAAAAAATTTCAATACTTCTTGCTGACTGGCAAGATGAGCTACTTGATTTTGTTGGCGAGGAAAGTGAATAATTCCACTCATTGTCTTGCCTAATTGATGGAGTAAAAACACAACTGTGCCATCTTTTAGCATCCAAGAATGGATTTTATCTTGAGCTAAATTAATCTTGGAGTCAGCATCAAGAGCAGGTAAGAAAAACGATTTATAATCTGTGGGAATATATTTTTGTTCGCAGACACAATTTGCCGTCAACTTCAAATTTTCTCTAACCGCCGAATAAGCTCCATCAGCACCAACTAAAAAATCATAATGCACAGTAATAACTTCTTCTGATGCTTCAGACTTATTGATAATTGTTAAAGTTTTAGTCGCAAAATCAACTTGCTGACATTGACATTCAAAGTGAATATTTAAGCGATGATGATACTTATGAGTTAAGTCTGCTAAAATTGCGATCGCTAAATTTGTTCTGTCAAGAGTGAATAAGGGATTTTGTCGCGGAGTATATCTAGTTTTGCCATTACTTTGATGAAAAATCGTGCCATTCATGACTAAACTTATATCTTTAACTGCTGCTTCTAATCCTTCAATTTGTCTTAAAGCATACATCCCTCTCTCATTGAGAGAAATGGGATAAGTCCTAGATTTAGAAAAAGCTACAATTCTAGGATCACTGCGGCGCTCATAAATATCTACTTGATAATTATCACCACGACGTAATAAATACTGAGCCAATAAAAGTCCACTTGGGCCAGCACCAACAATCACTACTTTTTTTAGCATAAGTTTAGAATTGATATATATATGATGATAATAATTTGTAAGTTTGCCAGTCAAAATTCAGCATTCTGCTAGATAGAAATTTTTATAGTCTCATATTACTTATTATCAAAATCCAAGTGATTCTGTCTGTTTATGTCTATGAAATGATCATAGTTTGAATATTTATCTTTAATTATTAAATTAATTTAGAATATTACTAAAGAATCTTTCGACAATAAGTAATCAAACTTAGATGATAATAAAAAACATGAATAACACACCTCTATCACAAGTGAGAATTTGCTTTTTGGGTGAATCATTTGTCAACGGTACAGGCGACCCAGAATTTCTTGGTTGGACAGGGAGAATTTGCGTAAATGCTTATCAAAAAGGGTATGAGATCACCTACTATAATTTAGGTGTGCGAAGAGAAACCAGTACTGAACTCAAAAATCGTTGGCTTCGAGAAGTAACTTATCGTCTACCAAAAAAATATAACGGGAGAGTTGTATTTTCCTTTGGGGTGAATGACATGACTATCGAAAATGGACAAACTCGTGTCGCTGTTGCAGATTCACTCAATAATATACGTGAGATTTTGAGTGTAGCCAAACAGCTATATCCTGTTTTGATGATTAGTCCACCGCCATGCACAGATGTAGAACAAAATTACAGAATTGGTAATTTAGCCCAAGAATTTGCTTTAGTTTGTCAGCAATTAGATGTGCCTTATCTTAATGTTTTTACGATATTAATTAAGTCACCTACTTGGATAGAAGAAGCCAAGAATTATGATGGCGCTCATCCACAAGCCACAGGTTATACCGAATTTGCTCAAATTGTTAATAATTGGGATGCTTGGTTAAATTGGTTTAATTAAGAATTGCTTATACTAGATGCAGTAAAACTCCTGCGAGGAATCTGAATATGACAGCATCAGATATTAAAATACCACCTTTAGAAAGTGGCGATCGCCTAACTCGGCAAGAATTTGAACGTCGCTATTATGCCATGCCTCATACTAAAAAAGCAGAACTAATTGAAGGAGTTGTATACGTGGCCTCACCCTTACGTTTTAAAAGTCATGGAAAACCCCACGCTAATCTGATTGGCTGGTTGTGGACTTACAAAGTGGCTACCCCTGGTGTAGAGTTGGGTGATAACTCTACAGTCCGCCTAGATTTAGATAATGAACTACAGCCAGATGTCATGCTATTAATTGATGAACAACTGGGTGGACAAGCAAGTATTAGTGAAGATGACTATATAGAAGGCGCACCAGAATTAATTGCTGAAGTTGCTGCGAGTAGTGCGGCTAATGACTTGTATGATAAAAAGCGAGTATACCGACGCAATGGTGTAAAAGAGTATATTGTTTGGCAGGTTTTTGAGAATCAATTTGATTGGTTTATGTTAGAAAATGGTGAATATAAATCATTATCACCAGATATAGACGGGATTATCAAAAGTTATATCTTTCCTGGTTTATGGTTGGATGTAACTGCGCTATTAACTGGAGAAATGACCCAAGTTTTAGCAGTACTGCAAAGAGGCTTGAACTCACAAGAACATCAAATATTTGTACAAGAATTAGCTAATAAATCTTAAATTCTTCACTCAACGCTAAAATTTTATTAGTAAAAGGTAGTTTTTATGCAGCAAATTAATTTAGCTGAAGCATCCCAACACTTATCAGAATTAATTGACGCGGCGCTGGATGGTGAAGAAATTATCATCACAAAAGATAATCAGCAGGCTGTGAAGTTAATTCCTATATTGCCAGTGAAACGCCGTCGTCAACCTGGAAGTGCAAAGGGATTAATCACTATGGCTGATGACTTTGATGCGCCTTTAGAAGATTTTCAGGAGTATATGTAGTGCTTTTTTTGATGGACACGCATACTTTTATCTGGTATGTAACAGAGAATTTAAGACTAAGTAATCAAGTACTAGAGTTAATCAATGATGAAGATAATAAAATTTTTCTTAGCATTGCTAGTATTTGGGAAATGGGAATTAAGCAGGGTATAGGAAAGTTAACTTTTAATCTCCCATTAGAAATGTTAATTACCCAGCAAATTAGTATTAATGACTTCAGTGTATTAGATATCAAAATTAGTCACGTTAGTACTGTTTCCCAACTGCCATTACACCATCGTGACCCTTTTGATCGAATGTTAATTGCTCAGGCAATAGTAGAAAATTTACCTATATTAAGTGCTGATACAATTTTTGATGCTTATTCTGTCAAGCGTTTGTGGTAGCAATGCTGAAATTCTACCGCAAGATTAATAAACATTAGTCACCAAAAAAACTTAGCATTATTAAATCGGTCTTCACCAGGGATGGTTATGAGTTATTATATTGCTCCTCGATTTTTGGATAAAATTGCTGTTCACATCACTAAGAACTTCTTAAATCTTCCTGGTGTGAGAGTTCCTTTGATTTTAGGCATTCATGGACGTAAAGGTGAAGGAAAAACCTTTCAGTGTGAATTAGCTTTTGAAAAAATGGGTGTGGAAGTGACACTCATTTCTGGCGGTGAATTAGAAAGTCCCGACGCGGGAGACCCGGCGCGGTTGATTCGGCTACGCTATCGAGAAACAGCAGAACTGATTAAAGTGCGCGGTAAAATGTGCGTGCTGATGATTAACGATTTAGATGCAGGTGCAGGACGCTTTGACGAAGGCACTCAATATACTGTAAACACACAGTTGGTAAATGCCACATTGATGAATATTGCTGATAATCCCACAGATGTGCAGTTACCAGGAAGCTATGATGCAAATCCTATCCGGCGTGTACCAATTATCGTTACAGGTAATGATTTTTCCACACTGTATGCACCGTTAATTCGAGACGGACGGATGGAAAAATTTTATTGGGAACCTAACCGTGATGACAAAGTTGGAATTGTCGGCGGGATTTTTGCACCAGATGGACTTTCTAACCGGGATGTGGAAAAGTTAGTTGATACTTTTTCTAATCAATCAATTGACTTTTTTAGTGCGTTGCGTTCTCGAATTTATGATGAACAAATCCGCGACTTTATTCATCAAGTCGGTTATGAACGCATATCTTTGCGTGTAGTAAATAGTGTGGAAGGGCCGCCAGAATTTAAAAAGCCAGATTTTACTTTGTCTCACTTAATTGAGTCTGGTCATTTTATGGTGGGTGAACAAAAACGGGTGGAAAATTCGCAGTTGGTGGATGAATATAATCGTCTCAATCGAGGTAGAAAAAGTTATCAGCCAGCGTCATCTGTGGCGGAAACACCAACTCCTCAGCCGTCAACAAATGGTTCTCGTCAACAACCAGCTTTAAACACTCATATATCCCTAGAAACACAAGAACAAATTCGGCAAATTTTGTCTCAAGGTCTAAAAGTTGCTTTTGAACATGTTGATGAACGGCGCTTTCGTACAGGTGCTTGGCAAAGTTGCGGGACAATTCACATCGATGCGGAATCTGATGCGATTTCAACTTTAGAATCCCATCTTACTGAATATAGCGGTGAGTATGTGCGCTTGGTAGGAATTGACCCAAAAGCTAAACGGCGAGTTGTGGAAACAATTATTCAACGACCGAATAGTAGAAATTAATCATCCTATTTGATAGGGGAATAATAGAGACAAGGGGGATAAGGGAGAGTGTTTGTCTATCATTTAGGATTGTTATAGATTGATTTTAAAGAGCGATCGCACCACAAACACAACAGGCGATCGCTTTTTTATAGTTATGAAAACTTAGTCAAAAATCCGAGAATGCGTTTGGTATTCGCAGTTAAGAGAGTGCGACGGTAAGCATCGGCGGCTTTTTTAATGGCTTCGGCTTGGGTAGGGTATGGATGAATAACGCTACTTAATTTGCTCAAACCAATTTTATTCACAATTGCGGTGGTGACTTCCGAAATCATCTCACCTGCATGACTGGCAACAATGGTAGCACCGAGAATTTGATCAGAACCTTTTTTGTGTAGAATCTTGAGAAATCCGGCTTCTTCACCATCTGCGATCGCACGGTCTACACTACTAAAAGGAATTTTAATTGTTGCTACCTCAATACCTTGTTTTTTTGCTTCATGTTCATACATTCCCACATGAGCAATTTCTGGGGATGTATATGTTACCCAAGGCATAATTAAACTGCTGAGTTTAGAACGCCCTAAACCAAAGGGAGAAAACAGCGTATTTTTAATCACAATTCTGGCTGCTGCATCCGCCGCATGAGTAAATTTCCAATTCATGCAGATATCGCCAGCCGCATAAATTTTCGGATTGGTTGTTTGTAGATAATCATTGACTTGTATGCCGTGATGAGTATCGTATTTTACCCCCACAGATTCTAAGTTTAAACCTTCGACATTGGGCGCACGTCCCGCACCTACTAAGATTTCATCAACCGTGACTGAATCTCGATAACCATTGCTAGAAAAATAAAGTCGCTTACCTTCAGTAACAGCGACCACCTCTTCTAATTGGCAATTTAAGACTACACGAATACCTTCTTGAATTAACACGTTCTGAATAATTTCGGCTGCGTCTGTATCTTCTTTATTTAACAGATGGGAACCGCGATGTAACAGTGTCACTTCACAACCCAAACGCTGAAAAGTTTGGGCTAATTCACAACCAATTGGCCCGCCACCAATCACAGCTAATTTATCAGGGCGCTGAATCAAAGAAAAAACTGTTTCATTAGTTAAATAACCAACATTTTCAATTCCGGAAATTGATGGTTTTACAGCCCTAGCACCAGTCGCAATTACCGCTTTTTTAAATCGCAGAATTTTACCACCGACTTCTACAGTTTGGTTGCTAGTAAAACAACCATTACCCAAAAAAACATCAACGCCTAAATTTTTAAAACGTGCTGCAGAGTCATGATGACTAATTCCCGACCTGATGCGGCGCATCCGTTCCATGACTGCGGCAAAATCAACTTCTACTTGTTGTTTAGGAATATTAATTCCTAAATTTTTGGCGTGCCAAATTTCACCAATTACCCGTGCCGAACGAATAATAGATTTTGATGGTACACAACCCACATTCAAGCAATCTCCACCCATGAGATGCTTTTCAATTAATGCGACTTTTAAACCTAAATCTAAACCTGCTGCACCCGCAGCGACTACTAACCCGGCTGTTCCTGCACCAATAACTACTAAATCATAACAATCAGCAGGCTGTGGATTTACCCAATCTGGTGGATGTACATAAGAAACTAATTTTTGATTGTATTCATCTACTGGACGGACAATAACTCTTGATAATTCTGAATTAGACATAGTTTTAAGTGTGAAATATTATACAAAATGAAGAAATTTTTATAGCCTCAAATCTTCCACCCAGTGACTGAAGTCGCAGCTACACAGACAAAACCCGCCTGCGCGGGTTCATAACCCTTGATTTTAATTTAGTCCGCGTGGTGCGCCAAGCGCAGCACAAGCGCACCACGCGGACTTGGTTTTTATAGCAGCCGCGAATTCCGTTCGTCGGGGCTAGGTGCTTCTTCGTTTATTTTTACTTCTTCTGCTAAGGCTTTCCGGGCAATGCGGGTAACATAAACAGTAACTGCAACTGTGGCGATAAAGCCAATGATCCGAATTGCCCATTGTAAGGTAGGATTACTTGGTTGACCTTCAGTACCAATTAATGCCAAATTCCCGGCTAATGAACCAATATAAACATACATAATTGTGCCAGGAATCATCCCGATTGAACCAATAAAATAATCTTTCAGGGAAACTCCTGTAACACCAAAGGCATAGTTTAATAAATTGAAGGGAAATAGAGGAGAAAGTCGAGTTAATAAAACAATTCTTAATCCTTCTCGACCAACTGCTTGGTCAATGGCGGTAAAGTTTTGATTATTAGCAATTTTATTTGCAACCCAATTTCTAGCTAAATAACGTCCTACTAAAAATGCGGCTGTTGCACCTAAAGTTGCACCAATAAATACATACAAAGAACCCCAAACAACACCAAACACAACACCAGCGCCCAAGGTGAGAATTGACCCAGGTAAGAAAGCTACAGTAGCAATAATATACAGTCCAATAAAAGCGAACGCACCTACTGTTCCTTGGCTGTCAATCCATTGTAAGGCATTGCGTAAAAGGGTTTGGGGATTCAAGGTGTTACTTTGTACTGCTGTTTGGGCGATGGCTGATTCTGTGTGAAGTAAAATGGCGATCGCTACACTAATTAAAGCTATAATTAGTAAACAATGAGCTTTAATTAAGCTTTGCAAATGATAATTTTTTACTAACAATTTGTTACTCCTTTTATTAAATCAAAATATATTTATTTTAAAATTCTCGATTTTTTCCATCATTCTAAAATATTATCGATTCTTTTCTTGAACTATTTCTGTAACTGCCATACTTTGCGATAAAGCTTTCTGGGCGATTTTGGTAATATAAATAGTTACAGCCACAGTTGCAATTAAACCAATTATCTGCATAATTAATTGATAAGTTTTAGCTTCGGGTGTGAGTGTTTGATTGGAAATATTCGTCATCGCTAAATTGCCTGCTAATGTCCCCATATAGACATACATAACTGTCCCTGGCAGAATCCCAAAAGAACCTAATATATAATCTTTAAGGGAAACTTGGGTGACACCAAAAAAGTAATTTAATAAGTTAAAGGGAAATAAAGGACATAACCTTGTTAGTAAAACAATTTTCCATCCTTTTTTAGCAACTGCTACATCAATGGCTTTAAATTTAGGGTGTTGTTCAATTTGCTGGGATACCCAATCTCTTGATACATAACGCCCAATTATAAAGGCTAAAACTGCCCCAATAATTGCAGCTATTAATACATATACAGAACCCCAAAATAAGCCAAATAAACAGCCAGCTTTTAAAGTTAAAACTGAACCAGGAATAAATAATAATGTAGCTAAGTTATAAATACCTATATATGCAACAACACCCCAAATCCCCAAACTCTTGACCTGGGCAACTAAATTAGTAAAAATTGCTGAAAAATTAAGAAACCTAGCAGTAATAACCAAGGCGGCGACAAGTATAGCTAGTAGGATAAATTTGAGTTTGCCTTTAAATTTAGGACGTGGTTGTGTCGCCATAATTATTTAATCGTATATCATTTGTAAAAGCATCTCTCTTTTAACTAAAATACGCTATTTAAATGAGAAATAGCTTAATTATGCTTAAATTTTTCCCGACGATACCAGCTACGAATGCGCGTTGGTGAAATGCCAAACAAATAAGCAACTACAATAATTTGATTTAGTAAGGTAGTTTTCACAATTCCCTTTTGCAACCATCTCCGCGCTGAAGTTACTACTGGCGTGCTGATAATTACAATGCTTCCTGTAGAATTTAATCGGCGAATTAATTCAAAGTCTTCCATGATGGGGAGTTCAGGAAAATTGCAAATTTTTTGGAAGATTTCTGGTGTTAAAAAAATTGCTTGATCACCGTAGGGCATTTGGAAAAAACGCGATCGCCATTTTACACCCAACTCCACCAACCTTAACCCAAAAGCTGGGTGATCAATCTGCAAATCAAACGCACCAGCCACTACTCCCGGTTGTTGCAAAGCTGTGCGAATCAAAACATCAAAGTCAACAGGTAAACGAGTATCTGCATGAAGAAACAGCAACACCTCACCACTAGCCACCGCCGCACCTGCATTCATTTGCACCGCGCGTCCAGGCGGTGAGGAAATCACTTTCGCACCCAAAGACTGAGCAATTTTGATTGTGTTATCAGACGAGCCACCATCGACGACAATCACTTCTATATTTTTACCAGATTGCGTGCTGGCGATCGCGCCTAGAATATTCTCGGCTTCGTTGAGAGTGGGAATAATAATTGAAACTTTAGCAGTTTGTTCCATTTAGATTACCAAAACAATAAATTATCTACTCTATATACCTTATCCATTTTAAAACCGAAATCCCCCCTCAAAACGCGCCTCAAATGTATTTCCACTCATACCTAAGCGAGATTCCCAAAACATATCATTATCTACCGTTTCACGCTTAATTAATAACCCATAAGAAAAATCATTAACTCGGCTTCTAATACCACGGCTAATATCTCGAAAGTTTTGCAAATAAGCGCCAAAATGCCAATTCTCATTTAACTTTTGCGTGCCTTCTAGAGTGTAGAAAAGATTCTCACTGATTTCTACCGTAGTTTTCAACTCTACTCCTGTACTAAATTCCCATGCACCTTGAAAAAATCCTGTTTGTCTCAGACGACGAGTTTCATCATAAAATATAATTCCCGTAGTCAATGAATAATTATTCCTATCTTTGTCTTGACGAATCAAAGAATAACTCAAATTAATATAAGCAGGATTTTGATAATTGCTGCCACTATTCCAATGAAATCTTAATGCAGGAATATGGCTAGTAATAGCTTGAGGTTGCCCAGCAGCATTTAATTTTATATGAGTATTAATATAGTTTAATAAACCATTAGTATAGAAACCTAATGTTGGCTCGGAAGTCCCAATTTCATTTGTAATATCAAAAGCATTGTTTGAATTTAAATTCAACCAAATTCCAGAATTAATACTATAGTTCCAATTACCAGTAGCCCCAGCCCATAAAGTTTCGATCGCAGGTAAAGATAAATAGCCATTAAAAGTTTTGATATGAGTAATCAGTCGTCCATTCTGGCTGAGTTCAATATTATCAAATGCCAAATCAAATGAGCTGATGTTTACCGGAACTGTTGTAGTATCAGATGAATTATAGTTTTGGACAAAACTCTCGCCATTAGGACTAATTAAAGCCACCTGTAAAGCTGTGGAACGGTTATTAGAAACTGTAGGTATTTGTGTTGCAGGAATCGGTACATTCACATAACTTAAACGTCCAAAACTGCGATTAGAAATATCTATTTTAGAAATATAAGTTTCACCTTCTCTCCATGTACGTTCGCCATTGATAAACTGCACTGTTCGACGATAATTTCCAGTGCGGATTTGTAAAATACTAGAACTAGTTGGTGTAATTGTGCTGGGAAAAGTATAAGTCCCAGAAATTTGATCTAAACTACTTGACCGATTTCCTAAAAATAGGGTTCTGTTGAGAATTTGATTAATTTTTCTTCTCTGTTCTGGTGTAGATTTGGAGTTAATAGGCGCAAAATTTTCTTGTCGAGAGAATCGCGTTTTAGCTTCTTGTAAACTGTTTGCTATTTCAGGAGGATTGATAAATTCAAAAAAACTTCCAAACAACATTCCTAAAGAAGTATTAGCAGTTTGGATTTGGTCTACATCTATTTGATCAAGAGAAAAAGACAAAGAAACACCAGGATTACTATAAATATTAGTGTAAGTTGCTTTGTTAATTAATGAATCGTACTGCAACAAAGTCCGATTATGGGGACGACTAAAATAAAATCTCTGCCAATTTTGATTTTCGGTTTTATCTCTAGTTCTTCGGAGAGTTTGTTGTTGACCTAAAGTCACCCAAAATAGCGAATTTAGATAAGAAAAATTACGTTGCTGATCACTAATATCAGAATTTAGCAAAATATCAAATAAATCAGAGTTATCAAATTGTTCTCGATTCCCTTGTTTGATTCCTGGTAGAGATGTAGTTGGCGCTTGAAATCTTGTTAATTCACCAGTTAAAGGATTTCCCCAAATAAAGCCAGCTTGTTTTAAATTATTTTGAGGAACTATTTCACCTCTATGTAGGCTAACATCGCCTAATAATGGTTGTAAGTTATTCGTAGGGAAAGATTGTAAAATTACAGGAGGACTATTAGCATTCAAGCTAGAAATATTAGGAACTATAGAAGTTATTTGTAAACCATTAGCTGTCAGTGGACTATTAATTTGAACAGGTGGTGCAGGAATACCTACTGGATTGACTAATTCAGCAGCAATTGATTGAATAGAAAATTGATTGAAGCTAGTTCCTCCTACTAATTCTTGAAAGTCTTGAGGAAGCGAAGAAACAACTTGCATTCCCCACAGCCTTTGCGTTAAGCGCACAATTTGGGTACGTTCAAAGTCTATGATTTCTCCTTGATATGAAATACCAGTTTGCCAACCCTGAGTTTCTACTACAATTCGATTACTAGGTAACACCCAATAAAATTGCTCTGCTTGCGGAAAGTTGGCAAAATTAAATCGCTCAACTATGGGATCAGTAGCAGAAAATTTAATCGAAAAATCAATATAATTGGCATTTTTAAAAGGGTTAAATGAGGATGTAGCGAAATTTAAGTTATATCTGGGGTCAATTATCCAAGGATATCTCGTAGCACTGTTAGTGAGAGCGTTGAGTATTAATAGCTGTAACTTTTTTTTGTTGTCAACAGAAGTTTGTTCCGAATCATTTAGATTATTCGGCTTGCTAGTATCAGGTTCAGTATTATAAAAATCTGGGTTGAGAGTTGGATTAAATAAATTTGGGATATTTGGATTATTGATATTCGGAAAAAATTGAACTGGGTCTGAATTTATATTTTGTGCCGTACATATATTTATGGAAGTACATCTAATGTTGTTCCCAGACTTATAATTAGCAAGAGCTTGGTTATCCTTTGGCTGAGAATTAATTAAATCTTGAATTGGAATAGTTTTAGCTGCTACTTTTTCAAGTATGAAATGAGGGAATAATATTACTATAAATAGTAATATTATAATATATTGCTTGTCACGCAATAATTGATTAAACATGAGCAAACCCAATATATAGTTTTAGGTGGCAATATAGGCAAGCTATTTCAAAAATTGCTCAAGATTTACTCACATATTTTTTAGCAGATAATATCAATTCAAAAAATCATTGTTACAAATTTTACTGTGATAGAAACATCATCTAGACTTTGTTAGATTTCGCTATCACTGCATCCAAATTTGTATATTTAAATAGATTTCAATTAAAAATATAAATTGGGACTTTATTACTGTAGTAAAGTCCTATAAATTTGATACTTTTGTGTGCCATTGTTGGTAAAATATTATGTCTTATACAACTGTAGATACACCCTACATATTGCTGAAAATTGTAGGCGATCGTGGTCTTTAATCCTATTGAACTAAAGACTGAATTAACTATCAGCAACAAAAGCTATATTAAATAGTTTTAGGTGAGTTTAATGCAGCAATAATGTCTTAAAAATATATTGAAATGCTAAACTTTTATACTGGAATATTATATGATTAATTAATGGGCGATCGCACTTAGCAATCCACCCAATTTAAGCTCTAGCTTCAGATTTTTACCAAGGTAGCTTGCTCCCATCCCAAGAGAAAAATTGCCCGCTATCACTTGGTTCCAGTTTTTCAATTACAGTTAATAATTGGCTCACAGTACGTTCTACAGAAAATAATTTTTCTGGGGGTACATTGCGCTGAAATGGTCGAGAAAGACGTGTATCGGTTGTTCCTGGATGTAAAGTTACAACCAAAGTTTGAGGAGAAATTCTGCCATACTCAATTGCGGTTGTTCGCATCAACATATTCAGCGCCGCTTTAGAAGCACGATAACCATACCATCCACCTAGTTGATTATCGCCAATGCTGCCCACTTTAGCAGATATAGAGGCAAATACACTTGGTTCTTGATGACGAAATAAAGGTAGTAAATGTTTAGCTAATAACACCGCACCAATACTATTAATTTGAAAGTAGCGCAGTAAATTTTCTGGATTAATATGTTTTAAGCTTTTTTCTGGTTGTAAATCACCTTCATGTAACAGCCCAACACAGTTAATTACTAAGTGCAGTTTATTGATTTGTGATCTGATATTTTGTACTGCTTTAACAATCTGTGATTCATCAGTAATATCCATCTGTAGGGAATTTAATTTATCAGGATATTCCTCTGTTAAATCTAGTAATTCTTGAGCAGTTTGTTCTTGCCGATGTGTGGCATAAATTTTGTCAATTCTTGTATCTTGAATTAATTGTTTAACAAAACCTAACCCAATGCCTTGACTGGCTCCGATAATCATGGCATTGGCATTATTAAAATTTTCTCTAAAAGGCATTTTACTTAGTTTATAAATTTAGTAATTCAATAATATTACATTTTCTTGCTTGATCATCAAGCTTTTAACCGATAAAATAAATGAGGTAAATTAGCATAAATCATTTCTCGCTCATACTTAAAGCCTAATTTTTCCATCACTCGTTGTGAAGCTTGATTTGTGGTTAGAGTAAAACAAACAACTTCTTGTAATTTCAGTGTTTCTAAACCAATTTGCAAGATTTTTTCACCCATTTCGGTAGCTAAACCTTGTCCCCAAAATTTAGCTATCAGAGCATAGGCGAGTTCAACTTCATTAATTCCATCTATCTCAGTATTACGAAGACCAGCCCGCCCGACAAATTGATGATTAAGTTTATCTCTAAATACCCATAAACCATAGCCATAACGCTGCCAATGATGCAAGTTATTGAAAATAAACAACCTTGTATCTTCATCAGAACGTACACCACCTAAAGTTGCCATAACTTGTTTGTTTTGGTGCATCCGATTTAATTCATTTAAATGTTGAAATTGCAGCCTTTCAGCTAACAGACGATGCGTTTTAAAGGTCTCCAATGACTGCATATTTTCATCCAATAAATTAATCTTCCGTGTTCGTCCTGTTTCTCTAAGTAAAATAATACTACGTTAAAACGAGCGATATGCAGTAATTTGATAGAATATTTACACAAATCAGCAGTAAACACAAGATATAAAAATATGTCTACTGGTAAAACTCTGAACTTGACACAAAATTTGTACGAGTATCTGTTGTCTGTCTCTCTACGTGAACCAGAAGTACTTTTGCAGTTACGACAAGAAACGGCTCAACATCCCCGTGCAAATATGCAGGTTGCACCGGAACAAGGACAGTTTTTAGCGTTCTTGGTAAAGTTAATTGGTGCTAACAAAACTTTAGAAGTAGGGGTTTTTACTGGTTACAGTTCTTTGAGTGTTGCTTTAGCATTACCACCTGATGGCAAAATTATCGCCTGTGATGTGAGTGAAGAATTTACATCTGTGGCTCGGCGTTATTGGGAAAAAGCCAGTGTGGCAGATAAAATTGACTTAAGAATTGCACCAGCGACGGAAACTTTAGAGTATCTTTTAGCACAGGGTCAAGCGGAAACTTTTGACTTTGCCTTCATTGATGCTGACAAAGAAAACTATTATCGCTATTACGAATTGGCGTTACAGTTAGTCCGTCCTGGTGGTTTAATTGCGATTGACAATGTATTGTGGTCGGGAAAAGTGGTGCAATCAGAACTACAGGACTCATCTACTACAGCTATTCGTGAGTTTAATAGCAAGTTAGCGCAAGACGATCGCATCGATGTCAGTTTGATTGCGATCGCAGATGGGCTAACTTTAGCACGCAAGCGTCATTAATTATCTCAATCGTTGCAAGACTTGGATATTCAATTCCAGCTTATTTCCCAACCATAAAGCATGGTCTGTATGATCTGTCACATCATCACCAGTCTCAGGATGAACGAGAATCTCTAAACCCCCACGGTTCAACATTAACCAAGGTACAACTTGGAAAAATTGGTCTGGCGCAAAAGCAACTTGATACATTGATTTGGGATGTGGCCCAACTGGCTGATCATGCCAACGTCCTAATTTAACTTCAAATCTTACACCTAACTCTTCGCGGATTTGAGCAGCAACATCACGAGTTTCGGGATCATAGTAAATATGAGCATGAAAATCGATGATGCTGCTGTTTTCTTTTATGGACTGACTCAGATTATTTTGTGTCATTTTAATCAAAATTGTCTAAACCAAGCGTTAAGCTAATCGATAAAATAAAGTTGATGTGCAGTGCTAACTACATTCAACAAGTAGCCAGATGATTAAACTCGACCAATTTTTAAAGTTCTTGGGTATCGCTCCAACTGGCGGACAAGCCAAACTAATGATTATTAATGGTGATGTAAAAGTTAATGGGATAGTCGAAACCCGTCGCGGACGGAAATTAGTTTCCAGCGACCAAGTAACAGTAGACGGCAAAATTTTTACAGTTGAGGATGTAATTGAGTAGCAGGGTTATCATCTGGAAGGGGGACAAGGGAGATAGAGGTTGATTGGATAACTTATTTTTGGGATTACCTTGATGGTGTAAAATGAGCGATCGCTCACTTCTTCCAAGGTAACTTTGTCCCCATCTCGGTCAAAGCCGAAAAAATTAAATATATAATTAGCACCCCAGCACTGAGCAAAAAAATGACAACATCGTTATTCATATTTATGATTTTTGATTTTGTGATTTAAATCTGCCGGCAACAAATTCTCGTTTATTTAAATGTTTAGTTTTTCGTTTAGTGACTCGTTCTCGCCACATCCGAAAACTTGATGGTTTCATTTGCTGACGCATTAAGGCAATTACCTGTTTTTCTTGCAGTCCAAACTGTGCTTCAATGGCTTCAAATGGGGTTCTATCTTCCCAAGCCATTTCAATAATTCGATCAATTGTTTGGAGTTCAAGATTTGGTAGTTTCATTCCTTTGCTAATAATTTTTCACTGCGGGTTAAATTTATTTTACTTTTTGATTAATGCCAATTTCCATCTCAACAATCACGAAAATTTCTCGCCTAATTCCGTTAGCTTTTTCTTCGCCAACTCCCGCACCTGCTCATCAGGGTCATTGGTGGCGCGATCGCGTAACAATGGTAATGTCTGTGGATAGTGGGGATATTGTTCGGTAATGGCTTCTAGTGCGACTTGGCGGGGATTATCTTGAAAACTATATTCCCGCGTAAAGGGGTCGTTAACAGCACAGTTATAAAATAATTCAAATAAATCAAGTTGGTCTTGAAAACCCCTGGCTAACTCTTGTACAGCCACTTGTCGGACATTCGATGATTTATCAACAATGGCGCGTTTCTTGAGAATTACCAGCGTCTCAGGGTCATTTTTGAAACGTCTGGCTAATTCTTGCAAAGCAGCTTGACGGACATCTGCATATTTATCAGCTGTTGCGTGTTTTTTTAATATTGGGAGAATATCAGGGTCATTGGTGAAATTTTTGGCGAGTTTTTGCAATGCTGTGCGGCGGACATATTCATTCTCATCGGTGGTGGCGCTTTGTTTGAGAATGAGTAAGGTATCGGGATGATTTGTGAACCCTCTCGCTAATTCTTGCACAGCCGCACGCCGGACATCAGAATATTGATCTGCGATCGCCCTTTGTTGCAAAATCAACAGAGTTTCAGCATCATCTTTAAATCCTCTAGCTAATTCTTGCACCGCCGCACGTCTGACATACTGGTCGTTATCCGCCGTCGTACGCTGTTTTAGCCAAGGTAAAATTTCTGGTTCATCTTTAAACCCCCGCGCCAATTCTTCAACGGCTGTTTGACGCACACCAGAATATTGATCAGTTATGGCGCATTGTTGGAGGATAGAGAAAGTATCAGCATCATCTTTGAAACTCCTAGCTAATTCTTGCACAGCCGCTTGGCGGACATATTCATTTTCATCATTGATAGCGCGTTGCTTGAGTATCAACAGAGTATCAGCATCATCTTTGAAACTTCTAGCTAATTCTTGCACAGCCGCTTGGCGCACAGTCCAGTCATCATCTGTGGTGCGTTGTTTCAACCAAGGTAAAGTTGCTAAATCATCTTTAAACCCCCGTGCTAACTCTTGGACTGCTACTTGGCGCACAGTCCCAGAATTATCAGCCGTCACACGCTGTTTTAGCCAGTGTAAGATATCGGGTTTGTCTTTAAAACCCCTGGCTAATTCCTGCACAGCCGCTTGACGCACATATTCATTTTCATCGCTGGTGGCGCGTGTTTGCAGCAATGGGAGAATTTCTAAATCATCTTTGAAATTCCGTACGAGTTCTTGCAATGCTACTTGTCTGACTGTCCAATCATTATCTGCGATCGCCCGTTGTTTTAACCATACCAAAGTATCAACATGATCTCGAAAACTTCTCGCTAATTCTTGGACTGAAGTCCGGCGCACATCTTCATGTTCATCAGCGTTAGCCAGTTGCTTCAACCAAACTAAAGTATCAGCATCATCTTTCCAAGTTGTCGCCACAGATGTCACTGCTTTAGTCCGAATTTCTTGGACTAATTTTGTTTCTTCTTCATCTCGATAAGGTTGATAATAATAACCAAGGTCATATTTCGTTAAATCTTTCAGTCGATTTAATAATTTATTCGCCGTTGTTGTGACTAACAAGCGATTCCGTACCTCTGCAAGACACTTAGCCGCTAAAAACAAATTAATAAACTTTTCCCCTTCACCATCTTGTGCCATTAAATATTCGAGAATTTCGCAAACAAACCTCGGCTCAATCATTCCAGTAATCAGGCGCAAAACCTCATGCCAAGTTTCATAACGCCAATGTTTGCCAAACACTTCATTATTTAATTCTTTAATGGATAGTGTTTGTGTTTCCTTAAACTGCCAGACAAACTCCCAAGCACAAAAATATTCTAAAAAAGTCCGATGCACAAAAGCATAATAATCTCCACCCAAAAAACACAACATAAAATTGCGCGTCCGTAGTTGATTAATCATCACCCGCGCCACTTTAGTTGGGTTTTCAAATTCGATATTTTTTAAATAGCGAATCAAGATTTTTTCTAAATCATGCACACTAATTAAATTGCCAGTCAACCCTTTAGCACTAGTTTGCATGTGATAAGCAACTTGACGCAACATCGCCTGCTTATCTTTATAGTCAATCGTTTTCGGATCAAGCCGCGAATCTTCTACTAAAGCGCGTTCCACATCCCATTGATGCAGCAACACTCGTGATGCTTGTTCATAAAGTGTGGCGCGATCGCGGGGCAATTCTTGGTTACGATTGAGAATTGCCATCATCGTTAATAACAGTGGATTTCCTGCCAATTCACCAATCGATTTTGAAGTATCAATTGCTTTTTGTAACCGTTCCCGTTTTCGTAACTTATCTTCTTCATCATGAAAAGTTAACTCATGCCAACGATAGATAAAATCTTGAATTTGTTCTGACTCCAAATCTTGCAACATAAAATGGCGAAATTCTGCATCTCGTAACCGTTGTGGTTTATAGCCAATTACCCGCGAACTTACAATTACTCGCACATTAGGATAGACATTCGTAAACCGATGAATATCTGTAATCACATCTTCACGTTTTCCCAACTCAAAAACTTCATCTAAGCCATCAAACATTACCAAAGCATTTCCCGCTTTTAAATGTTCATGGAGTTGATTTTGATTCAGATGATGAACTATACCACTACATTTATGAAAAAACTCTAAGAAATTACTACACTCATTATTTTCTCGTCTTCTAATATAAGTGCGTAACTCAATTAATAAAGGAATCGGTTGGAAAATAATATTATTTAGCGGTGTTTCCGCCCAATTCAACGCTAAAAATTGCAATAATGTCGATTTACCAGAACCAGGATCACCTAAAATAACTATATATTTACAAACAGGATTATTAATAACATCTAATACCGAAACAATTGGCTGTTCAAAATAAACTCGGCGGTAGCCTTCTAACTCTTCTAACAAAATTTCCGCTTCTACTTGATTGCTGTCTCGCTGCTTTTTGAGATGTTCTTTAGGTAGTTCATGTACTTGGGGTAAAACTTGATGCACTTCCCGGACATTCTGAGCAATAAACATCCGCCATAACTTCAATTCATTATAAGCATACCCAGTGGTATCTAAACTATCTAATTTCAGATTTCCATAACGCTCATATAGTCCTTCTTGATACTTTTGTAAATCAAAATCTGTCGGAATCCCACCTATATATTTCAAACTGCTATTTATTTCTTCTAAATTTTGGCTATCTAAAAGAGAGCGTAACTTATCTGACTCACGAATAAGAGCTTTAACTTTTTTGATATATCTTTTGGTTAATCTTTCCCATTCAAATTTATGGGGTAAACTCGGTAAATTCATCTCATACCAAGTACGGAAAAGTACTTGAGTATCTAGAGAATGACATTCTGCTTGAAAAGGATAACCGAGAATCTCCCTGAGAAATTGGTTACTAATAAACTCTTTCAAAGCTTTAGTATATTGTTGCAGTGCTAGTTCTTCGATATCTGCATCTTCTAATTCCTGCTGGATTAATTCTAAAAATTCCTTTAAGGCTTTGCCAGCAGTAATTTCTATTTCTTCCTTTTTAAACTGCTGTAAAATGTTCTTCGGTATACACTTTAATATATCCTTAGCCCAGTCCTTGACTACATCTTTGGCTAATTCCTCAAAAATCGGTTTAAAAGCAAATCCGACAGCTTGAGTTACGCCCCAAACAGCCAACCAATCTATTATCATAATCGCATTTACCCAGGTTTAAACTTACAAGATATGCAATCGTTACAAGGGTGAACTAAGGCAGGTAAAAGATTATGAGCATTTTTCTCTAAAAAGTACTTTATATTTAATTGTAACTAATTAATTTATGCTTGGTGAATGTACAAATAAATATGATGATGATATTCCAAAGTAATATACAACTTTTGATACACTGTATAGATTAGATTTTTAATTATTAGTAATAACCGTAAATGAGTCAATTCAACTGAGTAAATAATAAGTATATATATGACTCATATTTGACTTTTGAAATACAAGTAGTGGACTGACACAGTTAAATTTGTACAATAACCGAAATTCCATCCTCGTCCATCTGTCTTGAAAAGTTTGCTCAAGTCGGCAGAGCCGCCCACGCAACGCCAGTGAGGGAGTCGGGGAACCCGCCCAACGCACTGGCTCAACTTTTCGCTGCGTCCATCGGCGGTTAAATCTATCCAAACTCTATTGCATCACCTTAGTCGTGTCAGTCCACTACTAACTAAGAGTTATAGCTTTATCCGGATTAGTTAGCATCTACCGGGAACAGTTTATTGGTAGATGCACCTTGATCTTCAACTCCCCTGGCTGTTTAACATAGCTGGGGGTTTTTTTTGGAAGTTTTATCCGGTTAGAGACAGCCGTCAATAGAACAATTAATTGGTAGATGCACCCTGATAACTAATTCCCCTAGCTGGCTTTCACCAACTGGGGGATTTTTTTGCGTAATTTCAGAATCAGAAAAATTTTATCCGGTTAGAGCCAGCCGTCAATAGAACAATTAATTGGTAGATGCACCCTGATAACTAATTCCCCTAGCTGGCTTTCGCCAACTGGGGGATTTTTTTGCGTAATTTCAGAATCAGAAAAATTTTATCCGGTTAGAGCCAGTCGTCAATAGAACAATTAATTGGTAGATGCACCCTGATAACTAATTCCCCTAGCTGGTTTTCACCAACTGGGGGATTTTTTTGCGTAATTTCAGAATCAGAAAAGTTTTATCCGGTTAGAGCCAGCCGTCAATAGAACAATTAATTGGTAGATGCACCCTGATAACTAATTCCCCTAGCTGGCTTTCACCAACTGGGGAATTTTTTTGCGTAATTTCAGAATCAGAAAAATTTTATCCGGTTAGAGCCAGCCGTCAATAGAACAATTAATTGGTAGATGCACCCTGATAACTAATTCCCCCAGAGGCTGCCACCACTGGGGGATTTTTTTATGGATTGCAAACATCATTGCTGCGAGTGTGATTTCCAAGCTACAGAGATAAAAACGCAGTTGATTTGTGATAACACTCCTCAGTTATTTACCAAGAATAAATAATAGTAAATATTTAAATTCTCACAAATCAAGCAGATTTATCTTTGCCAACCTACTAAACCCACTATTTCTAATGCTTCCGCCACTTGTGGATGCAATGTGCAGTACCAAACATCCTCAAAACTCCACTCAACCAAAATGGCAGTCGGAAATGGCGAACCATCAGCATGAGTCGGTAACACACAATTTAAATGTTTTGCCAGCAAGTAGCCAAGCCTAGCATATTGCAAATTCACAGCCCCGTAATGGTCATAACTAGCTGCTTTGGCTAATTCAGAAGTTGTCGTAGTCCGGTTAGGGAAATGATAATGAGCCACTAACATCGCTCGGTGTCCCGGCGTGAGGCTGGCTTCAATAGTGGTAAAAGCTTCGGCATATTCTTCAGCCGAAGGAAGAAACTTATCAATGTGAGAGTCAGGAGTATCAATTACCTCTTCCATATCATCCAACGCCGCCGCAATCAGTTCACTGCAAAAGGCGCTTTTTGTGTATCCCATCAATTGCGCTAGTTTCTCTAGGCGGGAGTGGTCTGTAGGTAAGAGCGTTACAGAAAACCTCACTGACTCTTCCTGGCACTGCAACATCTTGTGTGCTAATCTTTGAACCTTAGTCATAACGGCAAAATGCACCAAAAATAATTCATCATTTTTAACACCAGTATTTACGGTGGTCAAATTCTGGTGACATATATTTTGCACCTAGTCCCAATAGTATTCCTGCTCTGATACCAATTCACGAAATTACTGATACAAATAACTTCCTCTGCCCCTCTGCTTGCCTATTTGTATCAAACAGGACTTACGCAAAAATTCGCAAAAAGCTTAATTTATCGAACCGCCAAGTCGCCGAGAGCGCCAAGAAATCGTAGAGTCTGTGTAAGTCCTATCAAACTTAAAATGAAATGGTATTATACCAATTCACAATTCGCAAGTCGCAATTCGCAATTAAAAAACTTAGATACAGTAAACCTTTCAGGGTTTACATCTGTATCAGATTTTTCGTGAAATGGTATTACACCCATTCTTAACAGACAATCTTTGTGTATCGCCCTATGATGGAAAAAAGCCCCCCATTTGGAACCACGGGAGGCTTTTTTGAGAAATTTGCTGAGATTACACTGCCAATTTCAGGATTTGGGCAATAACTCCTAAACTGTCTTCTAATAAATTCTCACGTCCCCAGCGTTGTACTTGCTGACTCAGCAGTACTTCGGCTTTTTGTTCGGAAAGTGAGCTAACTTGTTGGACTAAACCAGAAGTTTGAGCGCCGCCGTGGGTTTCCATCCGCATACAACCGCCGGTTTCTGTACAAATTAAGGTGCTACAGTCGGCTTTGGGATTGGTGGAACTGAGACGTAATGCGATTAAGTCTCCGGGAATTTCGCCGACATCAGCAACGGGAACTCCGGCTAATTCGGCTTCTATTTGTTTTTGGTCTTGTGCGACAAAGCGAATCCGCAGAATATCATAGTCATCGCTTTGTTTTTGGCAGGAAATTGGCATCCATTCTAGACGACTAGCCAGCCAACCCAAAAACAATAGTGCTTGGGCAGAGTTGCCTTTTTCATAATCCAGCATTACGCGGTCAATATCTTTTAATGCGGCACGACGGTGTGGTGGGTCGTAGGCTTCTGCTGTTAACTCTTGCCATGCTGAGATTCGTCGCCAGTTCAGGTCAGCTAAAGGTACGTTGGTTTCAACCAATTCTTGTAAGCTGAGTAAGTCATGTTCTGGCTCGTTAAAGTTGCAGGAATCAACTATGACGTTGTTGCAAACTGCTGCCAGTCGCTTAAATAAGGGGTTGTTGGGGTCGGGAGTCGCTTTCCACCACAAGAACTTGGGCAAACCACCGATGAGTAATGCGGGAATCATCCCGCCAATTCTTTCTAAAGCTGAGGTGGTTCCAGAGAGGGTGATGTATTCGCAACAAACCAAAGTGCTGGAAGATTGCTTTTGAATTGGGCAGTAAGCTGAAACTTGGGCTTTTACACCTTCATCTTCGCCTGCGATCGGGCAGAGGGCAATAATCCGGCAGGGGTTACGCAAAGCAATTTCATCAGCAATTCTGGGGCTGGTGACACTGAAGTTATAGGAACCGTTACCATTGTCTGTAACGACTCCATTACCTTGACGTTTGCTGTATTCTTCCCGTAGTTTGGCTAAGGTTTCTGGTGTAGTGGTGCCGGTTTCGGGCAGTTCATATTTTTGTTGTGCTAACCGCAGGGCGATGTCAGTTTGTGGCCCTAAAATCCCATCAATGGGGCCGTTATAAAATCCCAGAGATGCTAGGAGATATTGGGTTTCTTCGGGTTCGTAAACCACTAAGGTAAAAGTTGTGGCACGAGTGGCGGCGGGTAGTGCGCCATCTTCACCGGTGATACCGTAACTTTGCCAAATTTGATTCAATTCCGCTTCGATTTCGTTGAGCGAAATGTCTTTGGGGGCTTGGAGTGAAAAAATGGTAGGAGCTTGGGTCATAGTAATTTTGGATTTTGGATTTTGGATTTTGGATTGACGATTTAAGATTTTTGATTAAGAACTACTAAACAGAATTAGCAAGAAATGGTTTTTACTTTTATCTATTACCTATTCGCTATTTATTTAGTCCCTAATCTAAAATCTAAAATCTAAAATCTAAAATTTTAGAGTCTGCGCCAGCGACGGCCGTCTTGGTTAATCAAAAATTCGGCTTCTGCGGGTTCCCAGGTACCTGCTTCGTACTTAGGAATGGTGGCTGGATCTGAGGGCGCATCCCAAACGGAAAGGGCAGGAGTAACTATTTGCCAAGCTGCTTCCACTTCATCCGCCCTGGTGAATAATGTTTGATCGCCCATCATACAATCTAAGAAGAGGCGATCGTAGGCATCGGAAGTGCCGGAAATCCCAAAGGAACCGTAGCTAAAGTCCATATCTACGGAACGGGTGCGGAATTCTGCTCCTGGCATTTTCACATCAAAACGCAAGGAAATGCCTTCGTTGGGTTGAATCCGCATGGCCAGGACGTTGGCGTTTCTTTGTTGGGCGGCGGACTGGAACATCCGTGAAGGTACTTCGCGGAAATGGATGGAAATTTCACTGACTTTTTTCGGCATTCTTTTGCCAGTCCGCAGGTAGAAGGGTACACCTTGCCAACGCCAGTTATCCACCATGAATTTCATAGCTACATAAGTGGGTGTACCAGAGTTGGGATCAACTCCTGGTTCTTGGTGATACCCTGGTACAGGCTGTCCTTTCATCCAACCGGCGCTGTATTGACCACGGATGGCAGAACGGGACAAGTTGTGGATATCGGCTAGACGGGTAGCTTGGAGTACTTTAACTTTTTCTGTCCGAATACTGTTAGCATCCATTGAGTTGGGTGCTTCCATTGCTGTTAAGCAATAAAGTTGCATTAAGTGGTTTTGCAACATATCGCGGAGTGCGCCGGCTTTTTCATAGTAACCAGCCCGGTCTTCTACACCTACGGTTTCAGCAACAGTGATTTGTACGTGGTCAACAAATTGACGGTTCCACAGTGGTTCAAAAATCGCATTGGCGAAGCGGAAGACTAGTAGGTTTTGAACGGTTTCTTTACCTAAGTAGTGGTCAATGCGATAGACTTGGTTTTCTTTACAATATTTCTGGACAACAACGTTGAGGCTTTGGGCAGAAGCCAAGTCTCGACCAAAGGGTTTTTCAATTACGAGGCGGTGTTTCTCTGGATTATCCAGCATTCCACCTTCTCCTAGTTGCTTGATGGCTTCGGGGAAGAAGTTGGGAGCGACGGAGAGGTAGAACATCCGATTCCCGCGTGTGCCACGTTTCTCGTCTAATTCGTTTAATAAGGTTTTGAGTTTTTGGTAACTTTCTGGGTTATCTATATCACCGGGACAATAGAACAAACCCTGAGAAAAGTCTTGCCAAAGTTCTTCTAGTTCAACACCACCGTGTGCTTCTTCCATGCCTTTACGCATTTGTTCACGGAAGTATTCGTGGCTCCATTCCCGACGGGCCACACCAACAATAGTGATTTCTGGTGGTACTCGCCGTTCCCGCCGTAGTTTGTATAATGCTGGAACTAGTTTGCGCCAGGTAAGATCACCAGAAGCGCCAAAGATAACTATAATTTGGGGTTCGGGCATCCCTTGCTGTTGTAGGCCAACGCGCAAGGGATTTTCTAGCAGACTGACCATAACAATTTTTCGATCTTGGAGTTGAGATTTGGATGGGTAGAAATTAAGAGTAAAAAGGGAAAAGACTATAATTTGTTTTTACTTTTGCCCTTTTACTTTTTACTTCTTAGACCCTACACAGGTGACAATAGCTTGACTTTGTTTTCTAAAGAGTTCATCAAGGACTGGAAAGGTTGAACGAATTTATCAATACCTTCAATTAACAGTTCATCCATTACGGTATTGATATCGATGTTGATGTCTGGATCTTTCAAGCTTTCGATGAGTTGATAAGCTTCTTTTAGTTTGGTTTCCAAGCGATCGCCTACATCGCAGTGGTCAATACAAGCTGCTATTGTCGAGGGTGGTAAGGTGTTAACAGTATCGCGGCCAATTAACTCATCAACATACATAACGTCGCTGTAGTGCGGGTCTTTGGTGCTGGTACTAGCCCAAAGTAACCGTTGTACTTTTGCTCCTTTGGCTGCAAGGGCTTGCCAGCGACCTCCTAGCGGAGCAGCTTCGCTAACGCTTTCAATAATTTTTTTGTATTCTTGATAAGCTATCTTGGCATTAGCGATCGCTACTTTGCCTTTTACGGCTGTGAGTTTAGCTTCTAGGTTAATATCATCAACGCCACGCTGCAATTTTGCATCGATTTTTGCGTCAATGTTACTATCAATGCGACTGAGGAAAAAACTGGCGACAGAAGCAATTTTGCTAATGTCTTTACCCTCAGCTACACGTTTTTCTAAGCCCCGAATATATGCCCAAGCTGTATTGATATAGCTTTGTACAGAAAATAACAAAGTAATATTGACGTTGATCCCGTCGGCGATTACCTGTTCTACGGCTGGTAAACCTGATTCTGTACCGGGAATTTTAATCATGATATTTTCCCGGCCAATTTCTCGAAAATAACGGCGGGCTTCGTTAATGGTGGCTTGAGTATCATGAGCAATGGTTGGTGGTACTTCGATACTCACATAACCATCAACTCCATTCGAGGCTTCATATACAGGTCGCAGAATATCTGCCGCATTACGGATATCTGCGAAAACTAAAGATTCGTAAATTTTATAGGTTGGTAATTGAGCGCGAACACCTGCTTCTATGTCCGCATCATAAATTGCATTATTGGCGATTGCTTTTTCAAAAATCGCTGGGTTTGAGGTGATTCCGGAGATTCCTTGATTTGCTACAAGATTTTTCAATTCCCCTGATTGAATAATGTCCCGCGTCAAATTATCTATCCAGATACTTTGACCGTATTCTTGAATCTCCTGTAGATGATTGGTGGCCATCGCTGTAGTTCCCTCCGTTTAATGATGTCTCCAAGTGAACTTGGCAATCCATCCGAAATGATGGTGACTTTTGCATTTTGGCTTTGCCAATCACTTATCGCATCGACCAGCTGAAATAATCCCTGCTTCTGTTTTTAGTAGCGAGATTTTCTCTTCCTCATCCCAAGCAGACACTAGCAAATCACGACAAAAATAACTTCACAGTAAGAAACAGTTAAAAGTGAATGGTCAATGGTCAATAGTCAATGGTTATTAGTAAATAAAATTTATTTTTGACTTTTGACTTTTGACTTCTAATACTAGTGACCGTTTTGAATAAAAGACTCGACTTTTGCTACCGATTCTTTACTACCAATAATCAAAGGTGTACGTTGGTGTAGTTTTTTCGGCACTACGTCCAGAATGTCCATTAATCCTGTAGTTGCACGACCACCTGCTTGCTCAATCAAAAAAGCCAGAGGTGCAGATTCATACAGTAAGCGTAATTTGCCTTCTGGCTTTTGAATTGTACCTGGATAGAGAAATACACCGCCTTGAACTAAGATGCGATGGATATCACTCACCATCGCCCCGCTATAACGAGCAGAGTAACCCTCTGTACGATGTACATAGCGGACATATTCTCGAATCGACTCTTCCCACTGCCAGAAATTTCCTTCATTCACGCTATAAACTGAGCCGTGGTTAGGAATCCGAATATTTTCTTCGGTAAGGATAAACTCGCCCAAGCTGGGATCAAGAGTAAATGAATGCACCCCTCTACCTATACTATAAACCAGCATAGTGCTTGGCCCATATAGTATGTAGCCAGCAGCAATTTGCTTGCGTCCATTGGTCAGTAAATCGCTGGCTAAACCATCAGCGTCGTCTCCTTCTTGTTGGCGAATCGCAAAAATGGAACCCAAGCTGAGATTGGTATCGGTGTTAGAAGAACCATCTATTGGGTCATACAACAAGGTATAACGACCGACAGGGCAGTTTTCTGGGATGTAATAGGGGTCGTCCATTTCTTCGGAAGCTAGGCGACAAACTAAGCCGCTTTGCTTAAACACCGAGATAAACACATCGTTGGCGTAGACATCCATTTTTTTCACAGATTCACCTTGGACATTCACATCCCCGGTAAATCCGAGAACACCTTCCATTAAGCCTGCACGGCTGAGGTGACGGGCAATTAACTTACCTGCAAGGGCAATGCGATTCATCAGCGCACTCAAATCCTGAGCATCAGGGGAAAAACTTTGAAGTTGCTGAAGAACATGACGGGATAAGGTTGTACAATCACGATCTAAACTTTTATCTGTATGATCGTTGACTGGCAACTCTAGAGATTCTGGCGCTTTAGCCATTTTGGCGTTCTCCCTAGTGACTGGTTAATAGTTGGGTGGGTAAAGTCATGGGTAGCAACTCATAGCTGCTGCTTCTATCTTAGAAAGGTAATTTGATAACCTTGACCTGGCTTTAGACAAACTAAAGAAATGGCTCAATTTTGGGTGAATGTCTCAAGGTAGAAAAGTCTCGTTGGCAGTTGAAGTGCTTGCCCTGACTAAGACTAAACAAGGTAAATTTACTTAAAGCGGCTCAGTCATGTTAAACTACGTTACGCCAAGTTTTCTCTAGCTACCAACGTTGGCAATATCACTCCCAGACTTACCTGATCCGTAAAAAACCGACTGCTGCTGAGACTTGGTTTTTAGCTCACAACAGTCGGCTAAAGTTTTCTTTGACGGTTGAATAATTAAAGCAATTTGTAACTAAGCCAGCAGCATTCACATCTCAAACCCAAATATTTAGATTTGCTGACTTTTAGTTTTGCAATTGCTATTAGTCAAATTCTTGCATTACTGCAAATCAATTTGCTACTATTATTTTCCCTCAGTTTAGATTTCTTGTTTTTTCGCCCAACCATCTCGTCGTCCATCATCTCTTCGGTTATCTTCTCGCGGTTTTGCTTTGTTGACTCTGAGTTGCCGACCCATCCATTCGGCACCATCTAACTCAGTAATGGCTGCATCTTCTTGAGCGTCTTCTTCCATTTCAACAAAAGCAAAGCCTCGCATCCGTCCTGTTTCTCGATCAGTAGGCAAGACAACTCTTTTGACCTCGCCATAGTCTGCAAATACTGCTTTTAAATCTGCTTCAGTAGCGCGGTAGGAGAGATTTCCAACGTAAATAGTCATGTGGGATCACGTAATTGTCAACAAACAGCGTTTAGTTCAGCGAGAAAACAGAGATCAACAAACTACAAATTTTGTGTCGTGGCTTATGATTTATTTTCATTGATGGCGAACGTTGTGGCGCAGCAATCATAGTGCTAGCGTGACTTCAACTAAACTGTCCATGCGGCTGAACTTACGCTTACGCTCATAATGATAACTGATTGTGACATTTTTCAAAGTATGGGACATTACAATCCCAAATAACATAAAATAAGCCAAACTTATATTTTTTTTGGATAAAAATTGCTTGTGTTAAAATTAACCAATGTCTTTACCGATTTTGTTAGTTTTTCATAAGTAATAAAGGTTTTACTTTATACATACTGTTAACTAATCTTTACATTACTCTAAGAAAGCAAAAATTAACCTGCAACTTTCCTATAGCTACGAGTTAGAGTTGCAGGTGCAAAGTGGTGTATTTAATTGGAAAATAGCAGCAAATTTATTCAATAGAAATGGTTTGCGGCCCTGTAGCTTTGCCATTGTTGGCTTCGGTTGGAGATTGGGAGTAGCTAGTTACGCCTCTTTGTTGATCTAGCCAGCTTTTAACAGGATCATCTTTGAGGTTTAGTCTTAGTACACCAGAGAAGAAACCACCGAGAAAAGAGACTGGGTGCTGTGTTAATTCTTTAAATATTGGTGACAATTCGTCAAGAAACATTAAAATTCTCCTGGCAATGCCATAAAAAATTATTACTTCTTCATCAATCGTAACGCGGGATTCAAAGTCAAAAGTAAAAAGGCAAAAGTCAAAATAAATCTTTTACCTTTTTACTTTTGCCCTTCGGGTTTGCCATTTGACGACAGTTGCCTCAAGTCGGGAGACCCTTTCAGCAGTTCCTCCTGGGGGAAACCCCCAAGACCGGACTGCTTCACCACGGCACTGTCTCCTTTATGCCGGGAAACCCGTCCACCGCAATGGCTCACCTTTTGACTTACTCTTAGTTGGGTTGTTGATCTGGGAACATACACTTATCAGAATCACAACCACTGGGGCCTGCTTCCATTAACTCACCAGAGTCGTAGCGGCTGAGAACAGCACAGAAGTCATCGGTTTTGCGTCGCGCTAACACTTCTTGAGATAAACGCTCGTAAGTTGCTTTGTCTATAGGTTCAAATGGCAAGCGGGGGAATGATTGTAAATCGTCAAATCGTGCTAACAGGGCGGCGGAGATATAGCCTTCATCATTTTGGATGGCTTCGTAAATTCGTGTTCCCAAGGGTTCCACTTCATCAGCGCGAAGTTCTAGGGTAGCAGATGTGTTGTGGGTGACGTAATGGCGCTGCACTTGCATGACAAAATCAAATTGGGCTAAGACGGGGAATCGAGAAACATCAATTTGATCAGCACCGGGTAAATCAGCCCAAGGTACAGCAACAGGAATTTCTACTAGCCATTCACTGACACGAGGATCGAAGGGGTTGTTTAATAAGTTACCTTGTTCGTCCTTGTCTGATTGAGAGGGAATGACATTATAACCGTAGTCAATACAAGCTAAGGCTACGGGGTCATTTTTGCGGAAAGTGATGCGGCGAATAAATCTTTGGGCTTTGGGTGGGTGCCATCCAGAACTCGCGCCAGATAACAGAGATTTAGTACCGCTTGGTTGGACTGTAGTACAACGATTTGGACGTTTAAGGTGATGGCGATCGCAATAATCCCACACTGCCTTATGTACTACTTCTCTCCAAAAGCTGAGATATTTTTCCTCTTGGTGTTTAAATGCTAACCCTTGGGGAGTAGCTGGTCTACCTTCTGCCCACCAGCGCAACCAGTCCACACCAAAAGCATGAACAAAGAAATCAAATAAGCCAGTGAAAGAAACCCCAACAATTGGGTCTAATTCCCGACTATATTGATAGCGCGGTTCTAAAAATTTATGGTTGAGAAGTGTCGCTACAGATAAAGCTCCAGCAGTGAAAGCTTCCTCTTGTTCTTTGTAATTAAATGGGTCAATTTGATTGAGATGAATTTCAGACAAGTTGCAGTGGAAGTTGCTACCAATAATTTCCATTTTGTTAACCCAGAGGCTCTTTATCCTCTAGTTCTACGAGTTCTTGATTCCTCGTAGATCCGACTATATTTTCTACTAATATTTAGTAGCCGGAGACTCGTGGAGCCGTTATTAATAACGGGGGTATAACCCAGATTATATTCTTTTTAAACTACGTAAATTTCTGATTATTTATAGCTTAAAAAGTTTCACTCTCTAGTCTGTACAGTGTCTAAGGTTTTTTAATTCCTTTGATTACCTCGGTATTCCCAATCGCAGGGTTCACCGATTTTCCCCGGTGTTTAACGTGAGGCAAAATTACTTACCACACGGGTTTAAACCAAAGCGAGCTAAACGATGTTCTAACTCATCCGCATTAATATAAGGATATTTTTGTTGCAACCAGTCTTTAGCTGTTCCTTGGTTGTAAGCTTGCAAGAACTCTTTTTTCAATGCTTGGGTAGCAAGCAAATCAATGTTAGCTCTCGCAACAGCTTCACCAGCCCATTGAATTGCACCTTCGCCACTGTAATATTGTTTTTGAACAGCTGCGATCGATTCTTCTAATGTTGGTTTGCGGTGAAATACTCTTGTATGGTTCGCCATACGTAGAGAATCACGCTCAGGATCAATGCGCCAGTTACCGTTTTCATCTTGTTGCCAGAGATTATCTTTGGCATTTGCCCCTAGTTCATCGTCAGCAGTAAACTGACGCATACCAGCTGAACGCCTAATGTTTCCGGCAACAATTGTTACAGCAGCTTCATCGATTAATAGGCAACATTCTACAGAATTTAATTGTCTGCCTAAAGCTTTATTTAAAATGTCAGCACAACGTTGATACAATCCAGGCAATTTTACCGGATTGGCAACGCCGCCAAAACCGTTGAGGGTTTCTCCGGCTTGACGGACATCACTGATATCAACAAATACTTCTACTTCACTTGTAAATCTTTCATCTGTGGAGAGTTCCAACAAAGTTTGATAAGATGCAACCCAACCTTCGCGGCTATCACCAACATGAATGGTAACGCGGTTGCCTTCTATATCGGTTTGTGTAAATTCACGACGTAAGTTTTTTGGAGTGCTGCCGATTTCGCCTTGTACTGTAATATTGAGGCGATTGCGGATGGGAGGCAGTTGATTAATATACTGGGGTTCGATGATGGCTCCTGTACCGCAGCCCATCATAGCCAAATCCATCATTAAACCGAAGGCTTTCCAGTCTTGGAGATTGGTGGAGGTGCAGTTATACCCACCGGAAAAGTTCTTGGGTTTATTTATCCAATCTGTACCACCTACCCACAGCCAGCGGCCGCTAGGTAAAGCTTTGAGTTGGTGTTGGGTTTTTTCTAGGAGGGCAATTTCTTCTGGGTTGAGCTTACCTAATTCGATTAAGCCTTGGATGGTGCGATCGCACACTTCATCCCACGATTCTCTTAATCCTACTCCTGTGCGGCGGCTATAAGTCCTGAAAAATACAGGATTGGCTGCTGGCGCAGTTTCGGGAAACTTAACACCCTGACGTTTTCTTTCAAGCTCTCGAACCATAATCCAGTCTTGTTGGTTTTGAATAGATTACGACTATACGCCAAGTAGGTTGAGGATAAAAGATTGCAAAATTTCCCACTTTGCGCTAAGTCTGTAGCTGTACCAATTGCAACGAAACTACATAATGTCCCTTGCTCCTTGGCGAGGTGCGATCGCTCGCGCCCTACATCGCAACCGTAGTCTGATATACTCTCGTTACCTACAACTGGCGACAATCCGGGCAGATCATCGTCCTGCGAATCGGACTGTAGTCTTTCGTGACTTTCTCAACGATACCAATCAGCTAAAATTTATTACTGACACCCGTAGCAATAAAATTGACCAGGTAAAATCTCAACCTTGGGCGGAAGCTTGCTGGTATTTCCCCAACACCCGCGAACAGTTTCGCATTGCTGGCGGCTTAACTTTGGTAGATAGTAATGATGCTTCACTGCAATCAGCGAGACTCGCTACTTGGCAAGCACTCAGTGATGCAGCCCGGTTACAATTTGCTTGGCCGCATCCTGGTAAAACTAGAGACACAACACCAGAGGCGTTTACACCACCAGCCCCTGATCCTTTACAGCCAGTTGTCAATTTTTGCTTGCTATTACTTGATCCCGTGCAGGTTGATCATTTAGAGTTGCGCGGCGAACCACAAAATAGAACTATTTATCAGCTTGGTGAAAATCAAGAATGGCACCGAGAGGAAGTAAACCCTTAACCAATTTTTTCAGTTTGGATAAAAGTAATCTTTCTCCTGGGATACACAAAAAATAGATTATCCCAGTTATTTACTCACAAGGATTTTATCTCCCTTGTCTCCCTTGTCTCCCCTCCAGATGTTCATCAAAACTCCCCACTTCCCTCCGCCCATTTCACCAAAGCTTGAGTTAGTCCTTCTAAGGTATATTCTTCAGCTTCTACATCTACTCGACCAAATAAAGCTTGACAAGTTTTAGAAGTTTGGGGGCCGATGGAAGCAATACAAACATTCTGTAAATTGATAACAGTATGATTTGCAAATGTGCGATCGATAATTTGACAGAAAAACTGCACAGTTTTAGAACTGGCAAAGGTAATAATATTTACTTGATGATTTTGTAGTGCTAACTTTGCTGATTCAGGAATATTATCAGGACAGCAAGATTGATAAGCTGCAACTTCGATAACTTCTGCACCTTTGGCGGTTAATTCTTTAACTAAAATTTCTCGACCACCGGTTTCAACTCTGGGGAATAAAATCTTTTTACCTAGCAATGCTTCGGGAAAATTTTCTACTAAAGAATCGGCCACAAAGTTAGGTGGAATAAAATCTGGTTTGAGTGCTTGTTGTTTGAGAGATTGGGCTGTTTTTTCACCAACAACAGCAATTTTGACATTAGCTAAGGCGCGAGAATCTTTACCCAATGCTGTTAATCTGGCAAAAAAGTATTCCACTCCATTGGTAGAAGTGAGAATTAACCAGTCGAAGTCAGATAAACTAGCGATCGCATGATCTAAATCTGCCCAACTGGAAGGCGGGCCAATTTCTAAAGCTGGCATTTCAATGACTTTAGCACCAACCGCCTGGAGGCGATCGCTAAATTCGCTCGACTGTCCCACAGAACGAGTGACTAAGATAGTTTTTCCAGCGAGGGGGAGGTGGTTGGACATATTTGGCAGACTGGGAATAGTTGCTGTAGTGGAATCCTCAGAATTTATTTTCTCAGATTGTAAGTACTGCCGCAGCCTGACCACTTCACCAATCACAATTACCACTGGCGAGAGTGATAACCCAGTGATTTTTTCGAGGATATTGTTTAATTGACCAGTCCAAACTTGTTGATTCGGCGTTCCTGCCCAACGGATAATGGCAATGGGAGTGAGGCGCGATCGCTTACGCCGTAATAATTGATGTATGATTTCCGGCAAATGTTGTCCACCCATCAAGATGACAAGCGTCTCTAACCTTGACAGCGCCTCCCAGTCCAAAGTATCTGGTTCGTGGGCGGTAAACACAGCAAAACACCGACTCATAGCCGCATCTGTTAATGGAATTCCCGCAAACAACGGCGCGGCTAAAGCGGAGGAAATTCCCGGTATAACTTCAAATTCACAACCTGCTGCTTTTAAAGCTTCAATTTCGGAAGTACAGCGTCCAAAAATAAACGGATCGCCTGATTTTAGCCTGACAACTTGTTGACCAGCTTGACAGTGCTGCACCAATAATTTGTTAATTTCCCCTTGGGTTGTACTTGGTTTACCACCACGCTTACCCACATCTAACCTTAAACAACTTGCTGGTACACACTCCAGCAATTGCTCATCCACCAGAGCATCATAGACCAACACCTCAGCCACAGCCAAGAGATGATAAGCCTTAACTGTCAGGTACGCCACATCTCCTGGCCCTGCACCGACGAGGTAAACTTTACCTTGTTTTTTAGTCATGATCTGAGCTTAATGCGATCGCGCAACAAAATTTCATCACATCAGTTAAGAGAATCTTTTATCAATTAGTGAGCTTAGAATAAATTTATAAATCTTTAATACCTTGGCAAAGGCAAAATCCTGAACTAAAATATCTTGTTTTAGCCGCCTTAATTCCCAAATTTTATTATCTATAATTTGATTTTTCTTAAGAATATAGGTAACTATATTTGTATCAAGTAAATAAGCCAAATTATTATTTATCTTCTATATCTCAGGACTTACGCAAAAATTCTCAAAAAGCTTAATTTATCGAACCGCCAAGTCGCATTAGACGCGCAAGCGGCTTCCCGCAGGGTAGAACGCCAAGAAATCGTAGAGTCTGCGTAAGTCCTATATCTGTAGTATTCGCCCATAATAATTGGTTGACGTAGACTACATCGGAAATCTTTTCTACACAGTTTTTGCATCTAGATTGGGAAATTATACCGTCTGAGTTAATAGCGAGTCGAGTTGACCTTTGGTATCTAACTCATAAATGTCATCACAACCGCCGATATGTTGATTATTGATGAAAATCTGCGGGACTGTACGACGGCCATTTGAACGTTCTGCCATTTTGGCTCTAGCGGCTTCGTCACCGTCAATTTTATATTCGGTGAAGTTTACGCCTTTCCACCACAACAGCATTTTGGCACGGATGCAGTAAGGGCAGGTTTGCCAAGTGTATATTTCGACGTTAGCTTTAATTTTTTCGGGATGGCGACCGAGAAGCGGGTTGAGGAAGTCCAACATAAAGTGTGAAGTGTTGATGAGTTGAGGGATGAATTTATTGACATCTTACACCGAGGGGTTGGAGTTGCTGCACTTCGGCTGCGCTCAGTTACCGGCTGTGCGGGTTCAATTTTATTTGTCGGGGGTAGGTGATGAGATGAATTGCTGTTGTAGCTAATTTTTTTAGTCAACTTGTACGCAGTTTTTTTGACTTACTCTAGTTATATGCACACACCACAAAAGGGTGTTTATTATACCGACTGAATGATTGATAAATCATATTACAATTGATCAGTTTGTCTTAAAGTCTTGTGCAGCAATCTCTTGAGAGATTTCATCTGTTCAGTTAATCTTCCTATACTATCAGTACAAAAGAACTGTATTTTTGCCTTACTGGTATAGATTGACATCAATCAGCAGCAAAAATTAACAATTGTATGAGTCAATACTATTTTCCATAGGTATCGGCACTTTGGTAGACTTGAAAACTGAAATGGCTAGATGAAATAACGCAATAGAGAGCAGTTGAGAGGGGGACTCTGTGGAAAATACGCTTGGGTTAGAAATTATTGAGGTAGTAGAACAAGCCGCGATCGCATCTGCAAAGTGGATGGGTAAAGGCGAAAAGAATACAGCTGACCAAGTAGCAGTAGAAGCTATGCGGGAGCGTATGAACAAAATCTATATGCGCGGTCGCATTGTGATTGGGGAAGGGGAACGTGATGACGCTCCTATGCTGTATATCGGTGAAGAAGTTGGTATCTGTACCCGTGAAGATGCCAAAGAATTGTGTAATCCAGATGAATTAGTCGAAATTGACATCGCCGTAGACCCCTGCGAAGGTACAAACTTGGTAGCCTACGGACAGCCTGGATCAATGGCTGTGTTGGCAATTTCTGAAAAAGGTGGCTTGTTTGCTGCACCTGACTTCTACATGAAGAAACTCGCAGCACCTCCAGCCGCTAAAGGTAAGGTAGACATCAACAAGTCAGCCACCGAAAACCTCAAAATTCTCTCCGAGTGTCTAGATCGCTCAATTGATGAACTCGTAGTAGTCGTCATGAAGCGCGAACGCCACAACGACTTGATTAAAGAAATCCGCGATGCTGGCGCTAGAGTCCAACTCATTTCTGATGGTGACGTAGGCGCTGCAATATCTTGTGGTTTTGCGGGAACTAATATTCATGCACTCATGGGTATTGGTGCTGCACCTGAAGGTGTGATTTCTGCGGCGGCTATGCGGGCTATGGGTGGACATTTCCAAGGCCAATTGATCTACGATCCAGCTGTAGTCAAAACAGGTCTAATTGGGGAAAGCAAAGAAGCTAACATTGAGCGTTTGCAATCTATGAACATCACTGACCCCGATAAGGTCTACGATGCTCATGAACTCGCATCTGGTGAAAATGTTCTATTTGCTGCTTGCGGTATTACCTCTGGTAACTTGATGAACGGTGTCCGGTTCTTCCACGGTGGTGCGAGAACTCAAAGCTTGGTTATTTCTAGCCAGTCTAAGACAGCTAGATTCGTCGATACAATCCACATGTTCGACCAGCCTAAGACTCTGCAATTGCACTAGAAACTCAGGGAGTAGGGAGAGAGATTCATTAAGTCAAAAGTAAAAAGTAAAAAGTAAAAAATATTTTTGTTTTTTACTTTTGCCTTTTGACTTTTTACTTCCACTCCCCAATTGTTAATAACCCATTATTAATTGTTGATAAGAAATGAATATTGCAGTGGTGGGGTTAAGCCATAAAACAGCCCCAGTCGAAGTTAGAGAAAAGCTGAGTATTCCAGAACCACAAACTGAAAGTGCGATCGCTAATTTAACTAGTTATCCCCACATTGACGAAGTAGCCATACTCAGCACTTGCAACCGTCTGGAAATTTACATTGTCGCCAGCGAAACTGACCAAGGTGTGCGCGAAGTTACTCAATTTCTTTCAGAACACAGCAAATTACCTGTAGCTTCTTTAAGACAACACTTGTTTGTATTGCTGCACGAAGATGCTGTGATGCACATTATGCGCGTCGCCGCAGGTTTAGATAGTTTAGTCCTCGGCGAAGGTCAAATTCTGGCTCAGGTGAAGAATACTCATAAACTGGGGCAGCAATACAACGGTATAAAAACAATTTTGAATCGGTTATTTAAACAAGCAATTACAGCTGGTAAGCGAGTCCGCACCGAAACCAGTATTGGTACTGGTGCAGTTTCTATTAGTTCGGCAGCTGTGGAATTGGCACAAATCAAAGCAGATAATTTAGCAGCTTGTCGAGTGGCAATTCTCGGTGCTGGTAAAATGTCGCGGTTGCTGGTACAACATTTAGTTTCTAAAGGTGCGACACAAATTAGTATTGTGAATCGTTCCCGCGATCGCGCCCAAGAATTAGCACAGCAATTCTCAGAACACCCCATCCGCACCCATCTGCTTGGGGAAATGATGACTGTAATTGCCGAAAGTGATTTAGTATTTACAAGTACATCTGCAACCGAGCCAATACTTGACCGTGCCAAGTTAGAAGTAGTCTTAGAACCTGGCCGTCCTTTAATGTTATTTGATATTTCTGTGCCGCGTAACGTCCACTCAGATGTAAATGAATTGGCGCATGTCCAAGCGTTTAACGTCGATGATTTAAAAGCCGTCGTTGCACAGAACTACGAAAGCCGCCGCAAAATGGCGCAAGAAGCCGAAAAACTTTTAGATGAAGAAGTAGAAGCTTTTGATGTGTGGTGGCGCAGTTTAGAAACTGTAACTACTATTAGCTGTCTGCGAAATAAAATCGAAACTATCCGCGAGCAAGAATTGGAAAAAGCTTTGTCGCGCTTAGGTTCGGAATTTGGTGACAAACATCAAGAAGTCATTGAGGCTTTAACGCGAGGCATCGTTAACAAAATTTTACATGATCCAATGGTGCAATTACGAGCGCAGCAGGATGTAGAGGCCAGAAGGCGCTGTATGCAAACACTGCAAATGTTGTTTAACTTAGATGTTGAACAGCAGTTTGGTTAATAAATTGAGGGTGAAAGGGTATGGGGGTTTAGGGGTGAAGCATTGCTGAATGAAAACCTACGCCCTTGCACCCCCACACCCAGCCTCAATAGATAATTAATATTTGTACTGAAGTGTCATCCATTTGCGATCGCCACTTCAAACTCTTCTAATGCTTGCAGATTACCAACTTGCCAAGCACGTTCTACAAAAGTAGGAATGATTTGCTTGATTGGGATATCTTCAAACAAAGGACTGTAATCAGAAACTAAATAAATTCCATCACGCAATAGATAAATTTTCAGTGTGCCGTTATCATAAACCCAAAGTTCCGCCACGCCAACGGCTGCATAAGCATCAAGTTTAGTTTTAGAAGTAACATCCGATTGAATTGCTAAATCCGGTGGTGGGTCATCTGGTTCCAAGCGACGACGACCAATCATGCGCTGATAATTTTGGATGTAAAAGCAAGCGTCGGGTTCAACGCCGGCGACACCTTCCCTTTTGAAAGTAGTGGAACCAAAAGGTTCGTATCGTCTGCCTTGATATCTGAGTAAGGTTTTGACAAAATCAGAAATTAATTCTTTCGGCTTTTCATGTTCAGGTAAAGGAACCATAATTTCTAAAGTACTCTGGCTGTAAGCTACTCTGGAACGCCGCTTGTGTCCCAATTCCGCCAAAATCGCTTCAAACTCTGACCAACTGACATTAGGTATCGTCACTGTACTACCGGGCGCTAGTTGCATTTGACTAACAGGTTTTGCAACGCGAATAACAGTAGTCATAATTTCAACAAGGAAAATACTCTATTACTTTATCAATAAACTTGGGTGATGGTTTTGGTGAAGCGATCGCCAAGTCTGGCTGAAAAAACATCAACTAAAAATTTACCCAGCAAAATATCTGTGTTTGATTAAAATACAGTTTCCTAAAAAAACATTGTGTATCTACCCAAATTTGTATTTGCTATCTTGAATTGGTTTTTATTACGCTAGACTAGAACTCTATGTCAATTAATCATTGACATTGTTTAGGCGATCGCTACTCAATCTCGGTTAAATTTTAATTTCTAATCATTGCTATTTCAATTACTTATAAGAGAGGTCTGATCCTCGCTTGATAATCCATTAAGGCTCCTTGACTAATCACAATCCTACCATTTCTAGTGGTTGAGGGAATTTGCCCTTTTTGCAGAGCTACATACAAAGTACTCTGGTCTACGCCTAAAAATCTAGCCGCTTGTACAAGAGATGTACCTTGTTTAATTGTTCTGTTTCTGATTTTTCTAACTAACGAATGTTTCAGCATAGCGAAATGTAAAGAACAACTTAAGAAAACTCATTTTTTCTCTAAACAAATCGCAAAATTGACATTAATAAAAAAATTAACCAATAGGAGATTACTGCTGCATCTTAGGAGGACAGCATAACTAATTCGATTTCTTTCTAATTAGATCGTAATCGAATTGATTATAACAAAATTATGGGAAAAGAACAGTTTCAGACCCTACTACAGTTTTTTAAAGTGTTAGCTGACGAAAGTCGATTGAAAATAGTAGGTATTTTGGCACATCAAGAGTGTAGTGTGGAAGAATTAGCTGTACTCATGCAACTCAAAGAACCGACCGTATCTCACCATTTAGCGAAACTTAAAGAAGTAAATTTAGTGACCATGCGCCCTGATGGTAACAGCCGTTTGTATCAGTTAGATAGTGAAGCCTTAGAAAACATCAGTAAGGAAGTTTTTACGCCAGGAAGGATAGCATCTTTAATTGAAAATATAGATACTGAAGCTTGGGAAAACAAAGTTCTACACAGTTATTTAGACAGTAATTCCAACAGTTCAGATGGATTTCAGCGCCTTAAGGAAATTCCTGTAAGTCGTAAAAAACGCTTAGTCATTCTTAAATGGCTTTCTCAGAAGTTTGAGCCAGGAGTTGAATATCCTGAACCGATGGTGAATGAAATTCTCAGTCGTTATCATCCTGATTACATGACATTGCGGCGTGATTTAATTAGCCACAAATTCATTCAACGAGAAGACGAGAATTATTCACGTAATCTCCAAGATGGAAAATGATACAAGACTGACGCACAACACCTGTCAAACTCTCATTTCTCCGCTACCTAAGAAAAGTAGGTTGGGTGAAGCGATAGCGAAACCCAACAAAGTCTTGAAAATGTTGGGTTCCGTTCCTCCACCCAATCTACACAAATCTAATACCAATTCGCAATTCGCAATTCACAACTCGCAATTAAGAAATCTAGCTCCAGTAAGACTTTCCTGATTCTATGCAGCTTCATAAAAAATTGGTATTAACTCATTTGTCATCAACGGGTTAATTGTGCAGAAATTCTGCGGCTATTTGTTGTAGTGCTTGATGGTTAACTTTACCTTGGGCGTTACGGGGTAAATCTTCCAGGCAAATCCAATGTTTAGGAATTTTGAATTTACTGAGTTGATTTTTTAGTAAAGTTGCAATTTCTAAATGAGAAATATGAGTATTTTGAGGAATATATATAGCTGTTAAAGCTTGTCCCCAATGTTTATCGGGTACACCAATTACGCAAACATCAACAACTAATTGAGTTGCGCGGATAGCTGCTTCAATTTCGGACGGGTAAACATTTTCGCCACCTGTAATAATTTTTTCGCTGTTACGTCCAATAATATTTAGATAACCTTGATTATCTAAAAAGCCTAAATCATCTACTTGTAAATAATCTTGATTGTCCCAATGATGAGGATAATAACCAAGAGCTAAAGATTTGGCTTGAATAGTAATATTCCCAATTTGATTAGGTGGTAAAACTTCGCCTTTGGGATTGTGAATTGTTACCTGGGCATGAGGTAAAATTTGCCCACTGTTAATTTTACCTTGAAGAAAATCATCAGGTTTGAGGGTGGCAATTTGCGAAGCGGTTTCTGTCATGCCATAGGTTGGTGCTAATCTTATGTTATGAAATCGGGCTTTTTCTAATAATTCTTGCCAAGCTGGTGCGCCGCCTAACATAACAGTTTGAAATTGGGCTAACCATTGGGTTAATTCTGAATTTTGTAAAAGGCGTTGTAATTGAGTTGGTACTAAGGAAAGGAAATATTTTGCTGGTTGAATTGTAGGTATTTTTCCAGATTCTAAAGTTTTGAATGGCAGAATAGTGAGTTTACCGCTAGTTGTAAAAGAACGGATGAATTGCATTAACCCACTGACGTGATAAAGGGGTAATACACAACAAGAATTCACTTGTGTTAACTGAAAATATTCTCTAAATCCTTCTACAGATGCGGTGAGGGTTTGCCAAGTGTGGATGGCGAATTTGATATTACCTGATGAACCGCCTGTGGGAATCATGATTTGGGGGGAGTAGGGAGTTGGGAATGGGGAGTTGGGAGTGGTGGTTCGGCTTCGCTCACCAACCGGGAGTGAGGAGTGGGAATTAAAATTGATTCCTAAGATAATATCTGGTTGGACTAATTCAAATACTTGTTGCCATTCTTGGGTTCCCCAGTCGGGGTTACAGAGAAATACTGGACAATTGGCTGCACAAGCGGCGAGAAAGCTGGCTAGAAATTTGACTGGTTCGCGTTCAGCTAAGATAATTTTTGGTGGTGTGTGGCGTTGTTTTTCTGTGAGTTCTAAATATAGTTGTTTTGCTATTGCTGAAAATTGATGGTTGTTATCAGTAATTAACCAATCAGATGGAGGTAAATTTTGCAGATAAGTTAAAGGTTGTTCCATAAATTTTCAGGATTTGTTGCTGCTGCTTGGGCAAAAAAATGATCAACACCAAAACCAACGGCTCTATTTTTGCGAGATAATTCGGCTGCTAGGTTAAGTGCAGCTTGTCTACCAATGAAAGTCTCAAATACAGAGGAAAATACAGCATCAATTTCATGTTGTTGGCAAAACTGACGCAGCTTTGATGGCGAACCGAGAATTCCGGGTTTGAGGACAAAAATTCCTCGCCAACCTTGTTGATAACAACTGATGAGTTGTTGGAGTGTGGCGACAGATTCATCTAATGCGATCGCAGTTCGGTAAAATTTACTTAACTCCAACATCCCTGCCAATTCGTTCACAGGTAGGGGTTGTTCTAAAAATTCAATTTCTGCGGCTACTTCACCCTGAATTTTGTCACAAGTCTCTAACCATAATTTTGCTGCTTCATAACTGAGTCCGCCGTTAGCATCGAGGCGCAGTTTAGCTGAGGCGGGTAAGCTACGACATAGGTTATCAAAGATTGCGAGTTCTTGGGCGATCGCATCAACACCAATTTTCCATTTAAATGTACGATATCCTTCTTCCCACAGCTTTTGCCATTGTTGTAAAGCCACCTCACCCGCAGCAAGTAATCCACTACACCCGAATTTCTCACGTATGGGTAGCGGGTGTGGGGAGTGTGGGGAGTGTGGGGGGAAAGATTTCTTCACCATCCTCCCACCCTTCCCACTCCCCTGGATTTCTCTCTTGTGAGAAATCCAGGTACAACTCATGTTTTCCCCCACTCCCCATTCCCTACTCTCCATTCCCCCAAACGCTGACTCAAACCCAAATTGACAAGCGGGTAAATCATAAGGAATTGCAAAAATAGTTTCAGATGTAATTTCTTTAGGTAGTTGGCGACAAAAATTCAAAGCTTGTTCTAAAGTTTCCGAACCAAACCAACTAATAGGCGCAATTTCCCCCCAGCCAACATTCCCTGCTTCATTAACCAGACGCAGGATAATTCCCTCGCGGATATCCCAAACACCATGATGAGTGGTAAGCGGACGCGCAAATTTTCGCTGGTAAGGACGAAATTCAAAAAGTGCTGAGTGCTGAGTATTGAGGTACAAATTCATCTGCGTTCATCTGCGTCCATCTGCGGTTAATTATTCTTTTCGTACCTCTTGTAAATCATCACCCAATAAAAAATCCTGCACCCAAAAACAAACAACTCCAGAAATGTACAGCCACCGCGATAAATTTACAATTGCTAACTTTATCTGGATAGTTGTGATTTTCTTGGACGTGGCGACATAATTTGAAAGCAAATGGTAGACTCAACCAACTCAATAATGTCCAGACTGGGAAGATTCCCAAAATCACCAACAATAAAGACAAAGGATAGATACTGGCGGTAAACCAAACTAAAACCTTTGCACCGTTAGCTGTACCTAAACGCACAATTGGCGATCGCTTTCCTGCGGCTATGTCATCCTTAACTTGGTGAAAGTGTGAACAAAACAAAATTAAGCTAGTTACAATCCCAACAATCACCGAAGCTGCAAAACTAGCAACTGACCAAGTTTGAGTTTGGCTGTAATATACCGTTGGCACTAACAAAGGCCCAAAGGCAAAAAAGCAGAGAATTTCGCCTAATCCTTGGTATCCTAGCCGAAAGGGTGGCCCTTGGTACATATAACCCAAAGTACAAGCCACTAACACCATGATGATCACAGTTGGGTCTTGTTGCCAAGTAGCGATCGCGAGTATTCCTAACAACCCAATTACCAAACACAGATTTGCTAACCAAAATATGAGTGACTTCTTCCCCGTTAAATTCACTAGGGAATGATGTTTATTTTTATCGATTCCTGTTTCAGAATCAAACACATCATTACTCAAGTTCTCCCATGCCAGAATTAATATTGCTGCTACTAAAAAAATTAAAAATACTGTTGTATTCAAAATCTTCTTTTCGGCAAAAGCAATTGCTGTTCCTATCCATATAGGCATAATCGCCACACTGTACATTGGTGGTTTAATTGCCGCCATCCACAGCTTATTTTTGGAATGTGAAATCTGCTTGGTAGTCATTAGTTAATATTGATTGCTTATCAAAATAGAATCCAGCCTATAGGAATCCGGTTTGATTTCTGAATTTATTTGTGTAGGTAGGGAATAGGGAATGGGGAGTCGGGAGTAGGAAAGAAGCCTGATCTGAATGTACTGATTTTTTTCAGAAATCAAATATGAGTCCTAATATAGCCATATTAAATGATTTACAAACATTTCTCTACCTTGTCTACCCTCTCCTCCTTGTCTCCCTTGTCTCAGTTGTTCACACATCAAATAAGACTGCTATATCTTGAGGTATGAATTAATAATTTCAACCCTCTAGAAATCTCAAAACTAGTTGTCTAGAATTAATAACTGGCTTACATCCCCACCAATTAATTCTGCCTCCTAAATCCTGACTTCTGAATTCTTATTTAATTATTTTACTCAGTAATTAGCCCTGAATAGTCAGCACTTTTTTGAACTGATTAACCATATCCTTAGTAAAACTTATTCTTTAGTTACAGGCTGAAACTGAGCATAGATTGTCAGCGTTTGGTAATACCTAAAACAAAGCAAACTATACTCTGGTGAAATGTCGTCTGAATATGATACCTGTAGAAATAGACCATGATTAATTACACTTTAGGAAGATTACTTAAAAAAAATTTACTATTCCTAGATCCATGACAGTTTCACCATGTCGTAACAACTTCTTTGTAACGCACAAAGACATATACCAATTTCTGTTAGCGGTTCAAGAAAATTGCCTCACAAATAATTGTCAGCAAATTGTGAGTATTTCCCTAGAACTCGAATGGGTTGATCCTTTAGTTGTATTGGATAAACTAGCGCAAGCAAATGAAATAAATTTTTACTTTGAGAATAGAGGTAAAGGCGAAGCGATCGCCGCGATTGATGCTGTCACAAAATTACAAATTAATGGGCAAGACCGATTTAATCAAGCAGAATATTTTATCAAAAGTTGTCTAAAAAATATAATTCCTTTTGGAGATATTCACAAACCTTTAGCCGTCCCCCGTTTTTTTTGTTACTTTAGTTTTTTTAACCAAAATATTCAAACAGATTATCCTTTTCCTTCCGCGACGATATTTTTACCGCGCTGGCAAATAGCTGTAAAAAATCAGGACTGTATCTTAGTGGCTAACCTATTAATCACAGCCAACACCAATTTAGATAAAATCTGGCATGATTTATGGAGTAAAGTCGAACTAATTAATTCTTTAGAATATTTCTCACCTAAACTTGACTTTTTCTCAACCCACTTGAGTAAACAACCTGTAACACAAGGTACAGCATTTAAGCGTTCTGTTGTTTCGGCTTTAGAAAAAATCCAAGCTAGTCATCTCAGCAAAATTGTTTTAGCAGATGCTTTAGATGTCAGGGCCAATCATCAGTTTAATTTATATAAATCATTAGATAATCTCCGACAAATTCATCCTAATTGTTATGTTTTTTCCACCAGTAATGGTAAAGGGCAAAACTTTATCGGTGCAAGTCCAGAAAGATTAATTTGTATTCAAAATCAACAATTAATCACCGATGCTTTAGCGGGTTCTGCGCCACGGGGTAAAACACCAGCCGAAGACGCGGCGAATGCAAATCGCTTACTCAACAGTGAAAAAGAAAGACACGAACACTCATTAGTCATTGATTTTATAACTCAACGCTTATCACAGCTAGGATTATCCCCCCAAACATTACCGCCACGTCTGCGACAGCTATCTAACATCCAACATTTATGGACACCCATTAGCGCCACTGTTCCCCCTAACGTCCACCCCTTAAAAATTGTGGCTCAACTGCATCCGACACCAGCCGTTGCTGGCGCAGCGCGAGATGTGGCTTGTGCAGAAATTCGGCGTTACGAAAGCTTTGAGAGGGGTTTATATGCTGCACCTCTGGGTTGGATAGACTCGCAAGGTAACTGCGAATTTATTGTGGGGATTCGTTCGGCATTAATTGATGGCGATCGCGCTAGACTGTACGCAGGTGCCGGTATCGTCGCCGGTTCTGACCCCGATAAAGAATTTGCTGAAGTCCAACTCAAACTCCAGGCGTTATTGAAAGCGTTAGTTTAGTCATTGGTTATTGGTCATTGGTCATTAGTTCTTTGTCAGTACAAATGACCAATAGCTCTAAGTTGTGCGATCGCTTTGAAAACCTGTCATTGCGTTCGCGTAGCGTCTCGCAGAGAGGAGGAACGACGAAGCAATCGCCAAAACTACGAGATTATGCGATTACTTCGCTCCGTTATCACTGCGCTCGTAATGACAATTTCAGGAGGCTATAACGTCTGAAACCCTTGCAGCTACCACTTGTGTGTACACCGTAGTCTTTTTAAGGGGGTCGCCGTAGGCGGGGGGATCTAAATCTAGGATGAGTAAGGCTTTATCCGAAAAGTATTGACTCGACGATTAGATCCCCGACTTCTTAAAGAAGTCGGGGATCTGGAAAAACTCAAAAACGCTCAAATAACCACTCATCGCCAACAATCGCCTCTAACAGTTGCACTAAACGCGGGATAAAATAATTAGGGTCATTTAACCGTTGCTGCTCAATCCAAGTAACCAAAGCTTCCGGTTCAATACCTTGAGCAGTAGCCGCACCTGCTAAAATCTTAAAACTGCGCTGTTGCAACTCCTCTAACTGCGGATACTCATCACCGCGAACTTGACAGAAATACATTGCAACTGCACCTAACAAAGCTTCCATCTCATCGCTTTGGGGTATGCGATCATACATAGACCGGAGCGTATCTATGGTATCATTCAAAGGTACTTGCACTCGCAAACACAGCCACACAGCTTGAGCAAGGTAAACAAGCCCCTTGCTTTCCATAGATAAACCTAAGTTATTTAAAACAGTACACAAATCAATATAAGCGTGAACTTGGGCGAATAATTGCGCGGCTTGCAAGTTGAGTTCTAATTGTTCTGTTTTATTTTCCCTCTCTCTTTCACAATAAGCCATATTCACCAGTGACATAGCTTTACCTTGCACATCGTTGATGCTGTCTGCAATTTCCAAAGATTGCTGGTACAGTGCGTAAGCCCCTGTAACATCTCCCTGTTGGGCTTTTAATTGAGCCATGTTGTTTAGCGTCGCTGCTTTCCTTCCCACATCGTTGATGCTTTGTGTGATATCCAAAGATTGCTGATAAAGAGCGATCGCGGCTGTGACATCTCCCTGTTGCGCTTTTAATCCTGCCATGTTGTGTAGTGTAATGGCTTTGCCTTGAACATCGTTGATGTTTTCTTGGATATCCAAAGATTGCTGAAAAATGGCAAGCGCCCCTGTAATATCTCCATATTGCATTTTTAAATAAGCCATGTTGTTTAGCGCGATGGCTTTGCCTTGGACATCATTGATGCTTTCTTTAATATCCAAAGATTGTTGAAAAAGAGTAATAGCACTAGTGATATCTCCTTGTTGAGCTTTTAATATTGCCATACTGTTTATGGTTGTAGCTTTTCCGCGGAGATCGTTGATATTTTCTTGGATATCCAAAGATTTTTGAAAAAGAGCAATTGCATCTGTGACATCTCCCTGTTGGACTTTTAAAAGAGCCATTTCGTGGAGCGTAACGGCTTTACCTCGAACATCGTTGATGCTTTCTTTTATATCCAAAGATTGCTGGAAAAGAGCAATTGCATCTGTGACATCTCCCTGTTGGACTTTTAAACGAGCCATTTCGTGTAGTGTGGCGGCTTTCTCTCCCACATTGTTGATGCTTTCATTGATATCCAAAGATTGCTGATAAAGAGCGTAAGCCCCGGTAACATCTCCCTTTTGGGCTTTTAATCCTGCCATGTTGTGGAGCGTCACCGCTTTTCTTGTTAAATCATCTTCTGGACACAGTTCTAAAGCTTGTTCATAATGCGTCAGTGCTTCCTTGACAAAACCCAACATTCTTTCCGCCCTAGCAATAGTTCCTAAAATCCGGTAATCTTTACCCAATTGCAGAATTTCTTGGCATAATTCCCAACCTTCCATATATCGGCTACGATTCACGCAATTATTAGCAATGTTATCTCCCACACTCACAGCGATTTCTTTTTCCTGCGCCAATACAGCTAACCTAACTATTTCTCGTGCTTGTTCTTCACTGGGGTTATCCGGTTCTTCCCACCAACTGCGGTAAATTATCTGCGTCGCTGCTTTTTGCGTAGTTTGCCATTCTTCTTCAGTTAATAGTGGTTGCAGCAATGGTGCTAAAATCGTCGTCACTCGATATTCTGGCGTTTGCTTGGCATAAGTCGTCCCTGATTCTACTAGGCTGAGGCTAATTAACTTGGGGAGTGGAGAGTGGGGAGTGGGGAGTAGGGGCGAAAGGGAGTTAATAATTTCAATAGTCACCGGCAAACGAAACACACTCAACTGAGCGAGAAACTTTTTCTCCTCATCCTCCAAAGCATTTAACAGCGTTTCCGCCAAAATATTTTCTCGAAACTTAAGCTGTACACCCTCCAACTTTGTCAACAATTCTTCTTCTGCTACATCTGGTAACTGCACCACTTCCACCAACCACTTCAACAAGCGCGGATTTCCGTCAGCAATTTTGAGAAGGCGCTGTTTTTTCACTTGCAACCGCACATCCCCATCCAATTGCCAGTAAATTTTATTAATATCCGCCTCACCCATCGCTGCTAATTTTTCCAAATGCAGACGATGGGGAGGTAAAGTATTTTCTTCCAAATAACGACAGGTGACAATCAACCGACTTTGGGCTTGATTTTCAGACAACGCCGCACACAACGCCGCTAACACATCATAAGCAGCCGTCGTCATTCGCAAACTACTATCAGCCACATTCTCTTGGGGGATATTCTGCTCAAAATCATCCAAAACCAACAACACAGGCTTATCGTGTTCGTCTTCTATCGCTTCAAAAAAGTTCTGCAACCGCCCTTTAAACGAAATTCCCGGTTGATTTAACAAAGCTGGTACACCTGCAAACCGTTCATACTTACTCGCCAGTTTGTTAATTAACCCTACCTCATCCACCACCCCAATCAACACCACCCGTTCAAATTTCGGGCGTTGCGCTTGCACCCGCGTACACAACCGCGCCGCCAGGGAACTCTTACCCAAGCCTCCCATCCCCGCAATGAATACGCCGATATCATCGCTAGTTTGTTTTAACGCCCGCATTCCCCGTTGCAATGCTTTTCTTCGCCCGACAAATTCCCCATGACTAGCAACTTTAACGATGTTATTTTCATCCAGAAATTCACTTTCAGGCGGTGTAAACTTCAACTTCTCCCGCTTTTTAGTATTTAGCGGTGTGACTAATTCCCTAATAGCGCGACTATCCCGATAAATTCGTAATAAATGCCAATCACTGCATTCTTGAGCGATCATTTCTTGCTGTGCAGCTTTGACAGCATCTTCCACCGTCGCCCCAGTCGCCAAAGCGTGATAAAGTGCCTGAGCCGCAATAATACCAGTTCTATCAAACACCGGACGCGCCCAACCCAAAACTACACCCGCACCCGCTTTCACTAAAGCCTGCGCCATTGAAGGGACTGTTCCCTGGTTGGCAATTTGCCCAGTGTGACAGCCAGAGAGAAACACCACACGCGGAAAACGATTTTGAAAAGCTTTTGCTAAATCATCAACGGTAGTAAATTCTACTTTTCCTTCATCATCTTCTGTGATAAAGCAGGGAGTATAATCCTTAACTTTGCGACCTTTAGGCAAATAACGCCCTAAATCTGCCTCTGTATAAATTACCGCGTGTCCAGTCAAATGAAACACATCAAAATAATCTTTTGCTTCTGACTGAACTAAATTCCCCAATTCAATAACTGAGCCACTTTCCTCGACAATCAACGCCAAAGGCTGTTCTTTTGTGGCTTCGAGGATATTTTTTTCTTCTTGCTCAAATTGTAGCGGCGCAATACCAGGGTGTTCTGGTGATGTCGCCATAAACAACAGCCGCAACGGCCGATTTTGGACATCTAAAACACTAGTATTTCTTTGCTGCACAGTCCGCACAGGTACGGGTACATGATGTCTTTGCAGTAAAAATACTGTGCCATCATGTAACAATTCCCAAGGCAAGTGTGCCAAACCTAACGCCACTTTCTGCGTTTGGGGGTTTAAACTTTGTGCTTCACTGGTTTGAATTAAATCTAAATATATGCGCCCTTCATCTGTCTCATCTAACGCCCTCCGTAGCCATCCTTCCTTACCATCCAGCCAAGAATACAGTTCACGCCCAATATTCCGCAATTGTGCGGTGTCATCCTGCCTTTGAGCATAATATTTTTCTTCACACAGATTAATTAAACTGGCTAACTTATCAGCATCTAGACGGCGTGTACCGTAATTGCAGCGCAATTCAAAAGTTTGGTTTTGGCTAAGAGCAAAGGTGAAGGTGAAAGCCACGGTTACTTAAGTAGTGACTATAGTTACTGTTGCTATGATATCGCGCGATTTTGGAAAGTTGCAGCAGAATTATGGCGCAAGATAAGATCCCCGACTTCTTAAAGAAGTCGGGGATCTCAATCTGAATTTATGTCAAAATATGAAAATAAGACAAATTACAATAAAAATTTCCTCACTCTACATAATTCGGAAAAACTTTATGACTACTAATTTAAACAACAATGAAGTAAATAACTTATCCAAACTCAATTATTCTGTATTAATAGAAGCAAAAAACAATGGATATCAAGCAACAGTTTGGGGTTTACCAGATTGTCAGGTATTTGCAGCCACGCGGGAAGATGCACTAAATAATTTACATACACTGGTGAATAGTCGCTTAAAAAATGTCGAAATAGTTACTCAAGAAATAGAAACACCTTCAGAACATCCTTGGATGAAATTTGCAGGAATGTTTAAAGATGACCCACAATTTGATGATATGCTGGCAAATATCGAAGCATATCGACGCGAATTAGATGCAGAAATGGCAGAATATTACCGCCAATTGGATGCAGAACAAGGCAAAGAATAATGAGTTTGTGGATATTAGATACTGATTCTGTTTCGCTTTTCCAAAATGGACATCCTCTTGTTAGCCAGCGTGTGAGTCAAATTGCTCCTGACAATATAGCCGTGACAATTATTACTTTTGAAGAACAAATTCGCGGTAGATTTAATGTCATTAGGCAAACTGATGCTTTAGATAAATTAGTAATTGCATACTCGAAGCTACACGCAACATACAATTATTTTAATAGTATTAACTTACTTACCTTTACCCAAGAAGCTGCTAATTGTTACGCGCAATTTTTGCAGCAGAAAATTCGGATTGGTACACAAGATTTAAGAATTGCTGCAATTGTAATTGCGAATGATGCGATTTTAGTAACGCGAAATCAGCGTGATTTTTGCCGTGTCCCTGGGTTACGATTTGAAGATTGGACATTGGGAAATTAGTGCGATCGCACTAATTCATCAAGTTACACCGAATGCGATCGCTTCCTCTACATCTCCTAAGTCATCAAAAAAACCCCCAATGGGGGTTGATTTTTTAAGTTATTCGCGTGGAGTGAACAACTTGCTAATTAATACCTAAAGAAGATACAGTAATCCGAATAAAATAATCCAAATTACGTCTACAAAGTGCCAGTAGATTTCTGCGGCTTCAATACCGAAGTGTTTTTCATTACTATAGTGACCGGGAACGCGCGATCGCCACAACACTGCCACAATTGCTAAAACACCAATAGTAACGTGCAGTCCGTGGAACCCAGTCAACACGTAAAAAGCACTAGCAAATAAATTGGTGGTTAAACCAAATTCTAAGTGCATATATTCATATACCTGCCCCGCCAAGAAAATCGCCCCCATTGCGGCGGTGATAGCTAACCAAATTCGCGCCCCCCGCGCATCATTCTTCTTAATCGCCGTATCAGCATTGTGCATCACAAAACTGCTGGCAATTAGATTAACGGTGTTGACTCCAGGCAGCAATAATTCTAACTCTGGAGTACCCGCCGGCGGCCACACAGGTAAGGTGGAACGAAAAGCTAAATAGGCCCCGAACAAGCCCATAAAAATCATCCCTTCAGCCACCAAGAAGACAAACAAACCAAACAAGCGATGATCTGGATGCGCTTCGTGATGATCAACTGTGGCTGCACTGTGATGATGATTAAGTTCGGCTTTAGCTGGGTCAATAATTTGACTTTGCATGAATTTTTATAAAGTGTGAAGTATGAAGTATGAAAAATGCAGTTTGGCTGCTAGATCCCCGACTTCTCTAAGAAGTCGGGGATCTGACCACCACTAATCCCTAGTCCCAGAAACACGCTGTTCCAAGTCAGACTCAATGGTGGGATATGGCTCATCAGGATCAGCACGGAGTACTGAGTTGGGGCCAGCCGATAATAAAGGATTGGCATCGGATAATGGCACACCTTCGGCCGCTCTTTCTAAGCCGTAGTCGTAAGGCCCTGTAGCTAAGACTGGGTATCCCTCAAAATTTTCAATTGCTGGTGGGGAAGTTGTCATCCACTCTAGGGTAAGCGCCCGCCAAGGATTATTACCAGCCTTCTCGCCATACAACCAACTCCAAATCACATTAATAATGAATGGAAAGGTGGAAACAGCAAGTATATAAGCGCCATAAGTACAAATTTCATTCAGCAGCGTGAATTTGGGATCATACTGGGCGACGCGGCGGTTCATCCCCATCATCCCTAGCTTGTGCATTGGTAAGAAGGTCATATTCAGACCAACAATGGTCAGCGCAAAATGCACCTTACCCCAAAATTCGTTGACCATTCGTCCCGTCATCTTCGGGAACCAGTGATAAATAGCAGCAAAAATCCCCAACACGCTACCACCAAACAAGACATAGTGGAGGTGCGCCACGACAAAATAAGTATCGTGGACGTGAATATCAAAGGGTACAGCCGCCAACATTACACCACTGATACCACCAATTACGAAGGTGCCAACAAAACCAATGGCAAACAACATGGCGGAGTTGAGTTGGATTTTACCGCCCCACATGGTTGCTACCCAACTGAAAATTTTGATCCCTGTGGGTACAGCAATGATCATCGTCGTGATCATAAAGAACATCCGCAACCAACCGGGAATACCACTGGTAAACATGTGGTGCGCCCAAACTATCAGTCCCAAAAAGCTAATTGCTAGGGATGAATAGGCGATCGCTTTATAACCGAAAATTGGTTTACGAGAATGTACGGGAATAATCTCCGAAATTGCCCCAAAGAACGGCAAAATCATGATGTACACCGCCGGATGGGAGTAAAACCAGAACATGTGCTGGTAAACTACGGGATCACCGCCACCAGTCGGGTTAAAAAATGTTGTCCCAGCTAATAAGTCAAAGGCCAGCAAAATCAAACCGGCGGCTAAAACAGGAGTAGACATCAACACCAGTGCGGAAGTCGCAAACATCGCCCAACAAAACAAGGGCATTTGATGTACTCCCATTCCTGGAGTCCGCATCTTGATTAGGGTGACGAGAAAATTAATCGCTCCCAAAATCGACGACGTACCCAGCAACAGCACACTCATAATCCAAATCCCTTCACCCACCTGGCCTGTCACCAAGCTCAGAGGCGGGTAGGAAGTCCAACCAGCATCCGGCGCATCGCCTACAGCTAAACTCGCCACCAGCATTAAACCCCCAACAGGGATCATCCAAAAAGCCACAGCATTCAATCTAGGGAATGCCATATCCTTAGCCCCAATCATCAGGGGAATCAAATAATTGGCAAACCCCGCACCCGCCGGCACAATCCACAAGAAAATCATGATTGTGGCGTGCAGTGTAAATAAGCTGTTATATACTTCCGGGGTGACAAAATCGACTTCTGGCGTACGTAGTTCTGTCCGTACCAAGTCAGCTAAAACACCGCCAATGCAGTAAAAAATGAAGGAAGTGACTAGGTATTGAATCCCAATCACCTTATGATCTGTGCTGAAACTAAAGTAGTCTCGCCATTTTCGCTTCCCTGGCTCATCAATCAGCACCGGGATATTGGCAGTTTCTTGTATTTGGGCTTGTGTCATAGGAGTTAGTTGTTCAGTTATCAGTTATCAGTTGTCAGTTATCAGCCTGTTTACTGATCACTGTTGACTGTTGACTGACTAATGGTGAATTTGATGTAAAGTTTCTGGCTTAATTCCCATTTCTTTGATGTATGGGGCGAGAAATTCGTCGGGAGTCAGATTTGCCGGATTAACAGCAATGGCTTGATTCATGGTTTCATGACTTGCCACCAACTGCTCTTGCATCCATTTGTCAAAATTCTCTTGACTTTCTACAACCACTTGGGTTCGCATCGCGCCGTGGTAGGGGCCGCAAAGTTCTGCACAAATCAGGGCATAGTCGCCGACTGTTTTGGGTGTAAAGCGAATTTCGCTTTGTCTACCAGGGATCGCATCTTGTTTCACGCGGAACTCTGGTACCCAAAAGGCATGAATCACATCGTTAGCGGTCATATTGACCTGTACTTCCCGCCCAATGGGAACGTGCAACTCGCCTGTGGTCACTCCGGTGTCTGGGTAGGTAAAAATCCAGGCATATTGCATACCAGTGACATTGACAATTAAACTTGCTGGCTGACCTGCTTTGTCAGGACTAGCCCCCAAAGTTGGAGCCACACTACCAACACCAGGAGCATCAACCTTTTGGGGAATTTGATCCGCATTGCGGACGGCGGCGGTGGCTGGGTCTTGCATCGCCTCATCAGATTTTGCTTGATTGCGGTTGGCAGGAGCTTCCGTCAAAGTAGCAGCTATAGCGGCTCCTGGCATATTCATCGAACTTTGATTCATTGGCGCTTCGTGAACAGCGTGGGGATCGAAGCCACCGATGTCGTTATAAACTTCAAAGCTATAGACAGAAATACCGATGACGATAATGGCGGGGATCGCCGTCCAGAGGATTTCTAGTGGGACATTACCTTCCACTGGTGGCCCGTCTCCTTGATCACCAGGACGGCGACGATATTTAATTACAGAGTAGATTAAAGCACCTTCAACAAGCAAAAATATACCGACAGAAACGGTCATCATCGAGTTAAATAAACCATCAATTAAGATGGCTTCATCTGAAGCTGCTGTTGGCAACAGACCGTGATTTTGACCGTACCAAAGACTGGCTAACGTTAACCCGATGCCAATCAGTAATGTCCAGATGGAACTTGGAATTTTCACGGCTTACCTAGAATTAATTGACTACGTTTTTTTAAAGCTGCCCACTTACTAAGGTAGTCTAGGCTATTAAACAAAAAGCCAAATGGTCTGAAATTTTTATTAATTTTTTCAGCCACTTTCCTATTTCTGAGTAAAAGAGATTTATTAGATACTGACAAGGATAAATAGCTGTAACTGGAAAAATTTAAGAAAAACTTTAGGTTAGTAAAATTGTTTGTCAACTGTCTATTACCACATCTTAAAAAATACCTAAAGCTTCAGACTAAAACTATCTGGAGTGCTTCAAAGTAATAGGTGAAACTCCATCTCGAAACCAAGTTGTATACGCTAGGGTGGAGATGGGTTGGTACGGAAAAATTAAAAATTTTAAGAGAGCTACTACCAAGATCGGCAGAAGGAATCGTTCATGAACGAATTTGTCCTAAAACAACAAAATGATGCGGCAATTGAGCAGCAAAAGCCAAAAGAAATGATTCGTCGCTTGGTGTGGCGTATGGCTGTAGCCACGTTGATTTTAATGGCTATTGGCTCTGCCACCCGTGTAATGAATGCCGGACTTGCTTGCCCAGACTGGCCCCTATGCTACGGGGAACTGGTACCAGCCAAACAAATGAATCTCCAAGTGTTTTTGGAGTGGTTTCACCGATTGGATGCAAGCTTGATTGGTGTGAGCGCGATCGCACTTGCTGGTTTATCTTGGTGGCACCGTCGTTCTTTGCCTGTCTGGTTGCCTTGGGCTGCAAGCTTCGCCCTGTTTTTAATCGTGTTTCAAGGCATCTTAGGCGGACTCACAGTCACCGAATTGCTGCGGTTTGATATCGTTACCGCCCACTTGGGAACAGCACTTTTGTTTTTCACCACCCTACTAGTCGTCGGTACAGCCATAGCTCCATATCAGGGAACTGGCAATGTCGGTAAGTTGCCCTGGATTGGTTTAGCGGCGGCTATTTTGGTGTACGTGCAGAGTTTACTGGGTGCGGTTGTGGGTTCTCGTTGGGCGCTACACCAGTGTTTTGGTACGGCAGAACTCTGCTCTGTGATGTACAGCCATATTTTTGGTTTAGTCCCGCCAACCGTTGCCACCTTAGCCGTAGTGTTAATTTCCTGGCGTACACCAGCCCTCCATCCCGCCTTGCGGCGATTGGCAAATATGGCTGGTGGTTTGTTGGTTTTACAAATTTTGTTGGGAGTTGCTACTTTTCGTTTGCATTTGCAAGTCGAGCCTTTAACTGTCTCTCACCAAGCTGTAGGTGCGGCTTTGTTGGGTACTTTGGTGGGTTTTACAGTTCTAGCATTGCGTGACTGGGCTGCTAATCGTGAAATCAACAGTTTGTCTAACCCAGCTATTAGCTCAAATCCCTAAATTACCCTTTTGGGGATAAACTGATGCGATCGCTACGATGACTCTGGACTAATGGTGATAGGACATTAGCCATGAGTCATTTACCAATTCACTGCATCTCCAGTAACTAGCACTGGTGAAAGTCTACAGATACTTGGCTGTGCTTAAGTTTCTCAACCACTAGCAACTTTTGACGCTTCAAACAGAGAAACGGCAAGGTTAAAGATTCTCACCGAAGAGGCGGAGGGGAAGGGGGCAGGGGGCAGAGGGAGCAAGCCCTTTCCCTAAAGCGTGAAGCGTAGCGAAACTCATGTAAAAAGCCTTTCATCTGAGGCAAATTATAAGCTCCGTCTCACACTATCCCCCTTGCATCCTGCACCCCTGCACCCCTGCCTCTTTTGACCCAACTAAGCCAAGACTAGACACACATTGTTGACAATTAAGGAAACAGAACCAAGATGATTGAGACTAATGTCTCTCGCCACCACGAAACATTCCTCCAGGTAATTCAAAGCTATTACCAACTAACAAAACCTCGCATTATTCCCTTGCTGTTGATTACCACGGCTGGGAGTATGTGGGTAGCAGCTAAGGGACAAGTAGACCCGTTACTGTTGTTAGTCACTCTGACTGGTGGTACTCTGGCAGCAGCCAGCGCCCAGACCATTAACTGTATCTACGACAGAGATATTGATTATGAAATGGAACGGACGCGCCATCGTCCCATGCCTTCTGGCAGAGTCCAGCCAAGAGATGCACTGATTTTTGCAGCCGTTTTAGCTGTACTTTCGTTTACCCTACTAGCTGTGTTTGCTAATTTACTAGCAGCTTGTTTAGCATTCTCTGGCATTGTTTTTTATGTACTGATTTACACCCATTGGCTCAAGCGTCACAGCACTCAAAATATTGTGATTGGTGGGGCGGCTGGCGCAATTCCGGCTTTGGTAGGTTGGGCGGCTGTCACCAATACTTTAAGCTGGCCTGCATGGTTAATTTTTGGGATTGTCTTTTTGTGGACACCTCCCCATTTCTGGGCGCTGGCGTTGATGATTCGTGATGACTACGCCAAGGTAGGCATCCCAATGCTCCCGGTGATTGCAGGTGCAACAGCCACAGTCAAACAAATTTGGTATTATACCCTAACTACAGTCATCGCTACGTTGTTATTGTTTTATCCCCTGCACGCCAGTGGGATTATTTATGCAGCGATCGCAGCTGGTTTAGGCGGATTATTTATCCGCAAATCTTGGTGTTTATTGCAACAACCAGAAGACCGCACTGTAGCCAGAGAACTGTTTCTCTACTCCATCTCCTACATGATGCTGTTATGTTTAGCGATGGTGATTGATAGTCTACCCATTACTCATCATTTGGTAAGTACTGTCATTGCTCAGTTGCACTTATTGAATTAAGGCAGACCAAAATAAATGCGATCGCACTAAGAGAATGAGAGGTGCGATCGTATTTCTCAACATTAAAATACTACTAAACAATAATTTTGATTATTTCTATAACTCCACATCATCTTTTGTCAAGTATTGTTGTGCAGTATGTCTAATTCGATAAATGTTCACTTCAGTTTCAGAGATCCCGAAAAGAATTCGGTAGCGGAATCTTTTCGATTTTCCGTAGAGCAATTGGCGAATCTCCATTCCTAACTCCTCACTTTCAGGAGTGACAGGACAACGAGCCGGAAAGCGTTCAAGCGAATCAATTGCATCAAGCAGTCCGTCAAACCACTTGTCAGCCAAATCTGAATCTTGTTCTCGAATCCAAAGATAGGCATTTTCCGCATCAGCTAATGCCAATGGAGAGATGTCAACACGAAATTCCATGCTTTCTTCTTAAACCTTCTAGTGCTTCTTTAGCTGGAACTCCTTTTCCTTGCTCGATTTCCTGAATTCCTTGTCTGAGTGCAGCTACAGTTTCAGCATATTCTAAACGTTCCAAGAGCTTTTGATAGGCTTTAGCATCCTGGACAACAAGTTGAGCAGCACCATTAACAGTCAGCACGAGCGGTTTTTCGCTTTCTTCCATCTGCTGGATGTACTGTTTGGTGTTTCGCTGAAATTCCGAGAGCGAGTGAATGTTATTGAGGTCAATCATAGACTCAGCATGAAATTAACAGTTAATTTGATGATATAAAAATCAGACTAACATAAATAGTTGAGCGATCGCACTAGGAGAATAAGGGGTGCGATCGCATTTTTAGACGTGTAAATACCAATTCAAATAATGTGTCGCATTCTTTTTGTAAATTGGTATAAGCTAAAAAATTTGCATTAGATTAAATTATTTTGTCTAGAGATTTTTAAGATTTATATTTATTTTTTATTAGATTTCAGATTTTATATTTGCAGCATATTGTTGATTAATTTTATTTATTAGCTCCCTAATATTTTGTTCTTGGCTAATGCTAAATATATCAGCAATCAAATCCAAGGAACCATCTGAATTCTGAGACCAACCAATGTCATATTGACCTTCTAAAACTGCAACGATATCAGCACTAACTCTTTGACCATTCCCACCTCGAACATAAGCATCAGTTTGTACTTTAATTCCTAGTTCATGTAAAGATTGTTTCAGAATTTCGCTATCCGTTATTTTTGTACGTAAAGTACTAAAATGAGCAGATGGTCTTGGCTCTGTCAATGCTTGCCAGTCTTTCTCCAAACCAACAGCTTGGCAAATTGCTATAAAAGAATCTTTAGGGATATCCAATTTCTGCCAAAATCTCATCAGTATAGTAGGTGAAATGTCAGCAGCATAAAGCCAAGCTAAATCTATTTGCTCCCATCCTTTTGTTTGTCGAGCATTATCAACTGCTTTTAAGCCTAATTCGGAAACCTTAAGATTCTCTATTCTGGGTATAGATGAATTTAATAATGAAACTTTAAGTAACTTTTCTTTATCTTGCAGAATCTCCAATAATCTATTAATCTGCTGGTCTTTGAGATTAAGAAGATTTTTGATTTCATCATATTGCTTATTAATGTGCTGTTCTGTTTCAGATTCTTGGATATGTGATTCAACTCCTTGACTTGTAAAGAGTTCATGATTGGTAAACTGATATTTTGGTAACTTACTTAGTATTGATTTAGGCACAAACATATCAAATCCAGCAATATTTAATTGTTTCTCCTGATCTCCTATTAAACTTATAATTTCGGCTGTTGCACTTTCTTGATTACCGCGCACAAATTTTGACATTCCATGAGCATAAATTAGTAATGGCTGAAACTCAGCAAGTGGTTCTGCTACTGTCTCTATTAGAGATGCCATACGAACCCATTCCGTTTTCTCCTCTAGGTTCAATTTTTTCAGAGCTAATGCTAATTCCCTCGCTGCTTCACTGGGTTTTGTATATGCTAAAGCTGTCCATCTTTGAGCTTGAGCAAAATCCCTTGTATCGGGATCATGGCTCTCAAGTTGCTCTCGTACATAAGTCAGCAAAAAATCAGACAATTCATAAATTCGCTGTTCACCAAAGCGGTAATTATCTTGCAATTCTCTTAACAGTAACTTGCGTACTGCTTTATCCATTTCATAGAGTTCATAGCTGACTTCATCACAAAAACTAGAAAGTAACAAATCCGCCACAGCTAACCAAGGAATATTCAACAATTCACCATGAATATCACGCTGGAAATTTGCCCACAGGTGGTAAAGTAAATCTGGGGTGAGAGCTAATGGAAACGCAGCATGATAAGCCAAACAAAGGTGTGCTTCACCGAAACGTTGAGTAAAAGATTCAATTCGACGACTAGCAACTTCTGGCTTCATGCTTTCTACCCTAAAAAACTCCTGGTTAAATTGCTGACTTTCCCTACTTTAATTGTGCATGGCTTCCCCTTCCGCGCAACACATCGATCGCTCGATCAAATCCCTGACGACTAACCTCAAACATTGGTACTAAAAGTGCAATTTCTTCGGCTGTTGTACCAAACCAGCGTTCTGTTGACATAGGATTTAGCCACGCAATATAACGAACTCGCTGCTTGAGTTTGTCTAGAAACTTTTCGGTTAATTCCAAACGTTCCAAACTGAAACCGCCTCGTGCTGCTCCCCCATCACTAAAAATTAAAATCGCAGAATGCTCACGCAGTTGAGCCAGAAAATCTGTGACAGTTTGCGCTTGCTGGCGTGTATGGTCATGGTAAAGATAATTAGTAGGACAGTTATGAAAGTAGTAAATACTAGCTTTTCCCAAGCGTCCACCTCTTACGGCTGTTTCCGCCAAACGCTGAGATAAAGCATGAAAAGGAACCATTGATCCCCTGTGATCAATTAACAAAAATAGTTCAGTTTTATTAATCCGTCTGGGAACAAGCAAAGGTTCTAGTAATATTCCCAGTTGTCCAACTTGCTCAATAGTTGCTTCTATATCTAATTCTGTCGGTAAACCTTGGCGGATAAATCGGCGTAGATGTCGCCAGCTTTGTTTCATCTGTCGCCGTGTTACCGGAAAATATTCATCAGTTTGGGTAAAGCGATTTATAACAATGTCTTCAGAATTCTGAGCAGTAATTTGTACTGCTTCTGCCACTTGCATTTCATCTTCTACCTGCATCAGTTCTGATGAGGCGGATGTAGTATTCAGTAGCTCAGGTGGCTCATCTTTAGTTTCTACCTTTGGAACTTTGGAATCAGAAGCAACAGTAGTTTGATCTCTTGTCTTTTCATTAACAACAGCAGGCTTGAAATCATGTCGCTTTGTCATCACCTGCTCGAAATGATATTTAAACAGATGTTCTTCATCTGAAGATTTGACCCACAAAATACAACACATTTCTGCCAAGGCTTCTTCGTCAGCCGTTCCAAAGCCTGCTTGTAAAGCTTTCAAAACCAGATGGTACTCATCAATACCTAAAGGCAAGCCTGCTTCTCGTAGCCGTGTAAATAATTCCAGCAGTGGTAATTCTTCTTGGGGAGCTTTCATTATTCAAGCTCCTGAGTTCAATACCGATTGCTCACCGTAACGGCGATAATCATCCCAACTCTTGAGCAACACCCCAGGATATAAAAGCTCGGTTTTCAACTTAGTTAGAATTTCATCATCTGGATGATGGCTAAGAATTCTTACCCAATCCATCAGTTCGCTAGTGCTGACCTTTTTACCTACTTCACCTTTGTCTCGCCGCATCTCTTCTCGCAGTTCCAAAAAGCGGTCAATAATTGTGTCTAATACTTCTACTGTGGAAACAGGAAAGTGAGCTTTGACGATTTTTATTAACTGCTCACGCTCAGGAAATTTGACGTAGTGAAATAAACAACGCCGCAAGAAAGCATCGGGTAAATCTTTCTCATCATTACTGGTAATAAAAACAATTGGTGTTGCTTTCGCTTGAATTTGTTTAATTGGACTATTTTGTTTTACTTCTGTGACTTCAAATCTTTTCTCATCAAGCTCTAACAATAGGTCATTAGGAAAATCAATGTCAGCTTTATCGATTTCATCAATCAACAAGACAGTTTTTTGCTCGTTGTTAAATGCACGTCCTAAAGCTCCCCATTCTACGTAAGCATCAGCATCTTTAGCTTTGCTTGTAGCTTCTGCATCGATTTTGGCAGCAGCTAGTTGAGCATCCCGCAGCCTACCCACAGCATCATAGGTATACAGACCGTCTTTTGCTCGACTGGTAGATTTTATATACCAAGCTTCATAGGGTAAACCCAACTCGTAAGCTACAGCACGAGCTAATTTAGTTTTGCCACAACCCGGTTCTCCCTTTAATAATAAGGGTCGTTCAAGTGCGATCGCTAAATTTACAGCCTCTACTAATTTCGGACTGGGCAAGTAAGGGTACAGCAGTTGTCCCGTTTGCGGATCTTGCTCTCCTGGCTGCGGTTGTACCTCGCCAGTATATTTCATTCTCTTATTCAGTGCTTTAGCCATACACGCTCCCACTCATACCAATTACAATCACAGAGTTCACAAATATAGTCCAAAACTGCTTCTGGCTTGCCATCATCACTGTTATTCAAAATATCTAAGGCAATTTTGTCAATTTCAGCCGTCAATTTTTCAGGTAAAGGATGCTGCGACTTCTCCAACCAATAACTCAGTTCATTGTGAGAAAGTTTGGTGATTTTCGGCAATTTTAAAGGAGTGTGAGGTTTCCAGTTCAAGTCAATTGTCTCAGCCCAAGTAATACCCCAGCTATCCACACAGCCAGATAAATCCATTAAAAAGGCTAAAAGTCGATAGTTACGAACGTTTGCTTGAGAATTACAAGCAATAGATGTCAAGGGTTGCCAAAACTTACAAATAAATTCATTGAAATAATCTTCAGGTAATTGATCTAAATTTTGAAAAATCAGAATTACTGTTTGAGATTTCCACAAATTACCCACTTTTTGAGCTATTTCATCACAAGTAGCTAAACGGGCTGCACCTACCGCTTTTCCGAGTTCCCGCCATAAAGCATCAATGGAACTGCTGCGGGTTGCGACTAAAAGGTTTAGGCGATAAATAACACTTTCAGTCCTACCATTAGGCACAAGCCCCAACAATCTATTTAGCAGCCAGCGTTGACCATGTTCTGGTTCACCATGTATTAAACAAGCTCCTATCTGGTGTCTTTCTACAAATTCTCTAAATAGGTTTTCTTGTTTGGTGAATTCAGGCACAGCAAAGCCTTATGTAACTGATTACTATCTAGTCGATTTACACAGACTGGTTTGTAATTATCACTACCAGAATTATCTAAAACATCTGAATCATGAGAAGAAAAATCAGCAATTTTCTTCAAATCTAAATCCAACTTTCGACAAATTTCCTCGAAATTCAAATACTCTACAGCTTTACCATTGAGAAAATTACTAATGGTAGACCTGGCCATTCCTAAATCTTCAGCTAAGTCCTGCTGTCTTGCGTACCCATTCAACGCAAGGGCTTTTTTTACTTTTTGGATGTACTGTTTGCTGACTTTAAGCGATCGCCCCATCTACTATCTTGAACAAGAGTTTTAGAACTATCTCAGTTATTTATCCAACAAAATTCAGTCAAAAGTCAAACATCACTCAATCACACGTAACTCAGGCAGGCTGCACAAATTTCAGACGTAAATAGGTCTCGAACTCAGTCAGGGTAGGTGTTTCATAGATTTATAGAGTTCTCACAAGACCAATGGAAAACCTAGAAGACTTCAAAACTGTCCTCGAAATCATCGTTATTTTGATCACTTTTTCTCAAACTTTTCCACCCCTAGCCTTTGTGGCCGGAGGATTAGCTCTCTACTACGTTCTTAAAGGTAAAGAGGAAGATGAAACACCAGAAAATGAAACCAGGGAAGAAGAGGAGATGTAGCTAAAAATTGAGTAGCGAAGCCATCCTTTAACATTAGATGGCTTTCCCTGTTTGGGCTAATTTATGTGTGTATCTACACATTCTTTTAAAGCTAAAAATACTTAGAAAATAACCAGAGTATTAACCCAGTTCCCAGAACGCAAAAAACCCCAGCTAACCCAGCCAGGGGTTTTTTATATTTACCAGTCCACCATTCGGGTACTTTACCTGTGTAAGTGATGAGTTGGGCTGTATCTATAGTAGCGATCGCCAACACCAAAGCTGCATGTAATCCCCAAGCGATACCCAAACTGCCTTTATCTGCTATTCTCGCCATCACCAACATCATTCCCATCAGCCACAGTCCCGGTACTTGTGGTAAAGTTTCCTGCTGTTCCCAAACTAAGTGCAAGATAGCAAATATACAGCTAGAAATTGTGGCTGCTATCCATATTGGATAATTTCTTTCTAATTCCGTGAACAAAAACCCACGAAAAACTAATTCTTCTACGCCACCGACCAATAACCCTACTAATAAAATTGGTAGCAAGATAGATGGTAAAACTTTAATATTAGCCTGGGCAAATTCACACCAACCAAGCCCCGATTCCACAGCAAACATCACAGCGAGGCTGAATAATCCCAAGCCAAAACCTATCCCCATACCACCCACCAGGGAAAGATTTACTCCTAAGCCATACTCAGTAAAAGACCTACCAAACAACCAAATTACTCCCCAAAGTACCAGGGGAGCTAATAAGTAAAGTGTCACAATCAATGGTAACTTCTGCTCTGGTTGTAAAGGCTTTTTTGGTTGCCAACCCATAACAATAGCAGATATTACTGCCAATGGGAGCCAACATACTACCCAGATCATAAAAAATGCCATCAAAACAACGCCTATTGGTGCATTTTCTTGCAATGACAGTAAGGTGTTGCCTGATGGCTGAAAAAAATTTGCTAAAACAAATAAAAAAAACACGATAGACTTCTTAGGTTGTCTTCAAGACTCTAGTAAAATTTGTGGCTTGAGCAATATGTCTCATCGTATCGTTTTATTAGTACAGAATTCTTAAACAGAGTTATTTGCTCTCGTTGTAGGGATATTTTTTCTCAAAATTTCTCGAAAACTTCTCCCTACCACCCAAGAATTTACTCTTCTTCGTCTAAGTCTTCATCTACCTCATCTATGTCATCTGGGGAGATTTTTTTATCACTTTCACCCAGTTGAATCAGGTGAATATGTTTGTAACCTAGTCTAATTTCAAATTCATCTCCCGGTTTTAAACCCATTGCCTTGGTGTAAGTTGCACCAATGACAATTTGACCATTTTGATGAACGCTAACTCGATATGTCGGTTCGCGGCCACGGCCATCTTTAGGTGCTTCTGGACTTAGGGGAATTCCTCTAGCCGATAGTAAAGCGTCATAAAAATCAGTGAGATTGACGCGCACCTGGTTATTCTTAGTAACAGTGTAATAGCCACACTGCTTTGCTCTTTCTCTTCTAGGTAAATTAGAAAGTTCTTTTACTTTAGCAAGCAGTGCTTTTCCCGTTAATGGTGCAGTTGCAGTTTCTGTCATTACGCTCAAATTATCCTTACTCTCTCCAAACTGATAAACTATGTAGTCTGACGGCAGTATTTAACTCTTGAGCATCCGTAAAAAGATGCTCAAAATTTTAAGGGAAGGGTTAAATTGCTACTGATAGAGGAGCAACAAGCGCCTATATTATGCTTGCCTGCAACAGATTTAAGTCAGCGTTGTCACAGACATTTATTTTGGTGATTTTAGGACACTGTTAACCATGATTCGCCATTGAAAACGCAATAATTTTCTCTTTTGGCGCTACTGTAGCGGTGTAACTTTAAGCCACCTTTACAAATAAGGTTGTTTCTACTCCAAATAAGTAGTAGACCCAAGAAATTGCAGGTTTTCCACTTTCAGTACTTGCCTTTATTGCCCTTGAGTTGTAGGTTTTAACCTTTCTTCCTCTTAAGCTTAAGACAGCATAGTATTTGAATATGCTCTCCTAGACATACAACTTTTGCCTCAGATGTAGAGACACAAAATTTTCTGTCTCTAGGTTACGAAAAAACAAAGTAGTGGTAATCGCGCTTATACGACGCTTGAGACTAGTTTTGTTACTTCGTAATTTTATATTAAATACTAGCATGGACTAATAATAGCAAAATAATTGTTTATGTTTGAATTTAATTTACAGACAAACTTTTATTTCAATCATTTAACTTAACGAGGTAACAAGCAGTCAGGATTTTCATCCGGGTTTATTAGCTACCATGCGTATTACGGCATCACTTTTATAAAAATTCATCTAAATTTAGATCGGTAGTTTTGAGCAAGTGCCATTCTTTGATATTAGAGATAGAGAAGAAACAAAAATACAAAGCGGTTTCACCTGCGCGTTTATCCTCACAAGACAAACCACCTCTCAAGCATTTTGAGTGTCTGTCTATGGGAAGAATAAATATCTTGCACATCTGTCAAGTGCTTGATTACCGCCATCAGATGTTTATTATCAGCTTTCAAACTTCCATATCAGCCAAAATTAACCGTTGGGAATTAGTTTCCTAATTTCTCCAATAAGTAGATTTTAGCTATGAGCCTGATGGATATAAAGATGTATTAAGCAGATGAAGTGTAGGAAATGGGAATATTATCGTTATGTAGATAATTAACTTGAGTTGGTCTCCCGAAAAACTCTTTTATTTATAACTCCTAAACAGGTAAGCTGAACAATCAGCTGCGATCGCCTGTTTGCTACTAAAGCTCAGAGCTTAACATAAATCTCGGACATGGTGCTAATACAACTAAAATTTTAATGGTTATCCTGGAACTATAATTCAGTAGCTCTTTGCTCATCAGCCTTTTAACACTCGGCTTGGAATTAAGAGCAACAAGAGTATAACTCAATTTTCGCACCTACTAGCCTTGAGTTATGATTTTTCAAGCTGGTAAAGCAATTTTAAGACTTTGGTTGGTGGTAATGGAAGTTATTTTTAAGGTTATTCGACAGCAACAAAATTTTCTACCTGTGGTGCAAACTTACCCACTAGAGGTAGACCCTGGTAATACAATCCTTGACTGTCTAAATCGCATTAAATGGGAGCAAGACGGTACATTAGCATTTCGCAAAAATTGCCGCAATACTATATGTGGTAGTTGTGCAATGCGAATTAATGGGCGTTCGGCTTTAGCTTGTAAAGAAAACGTCGGAAGTGAAATAGCTAGATTACAGCAAATTCAATCTTTGACCAATACAGAAAATCCCAATTTAGAAATCACAGTTGCGCCCCTGGGTAACATGCCTGTGATTAAAGATTTAGTGGTAGATATGAGCAGTTTTTGGGATAATTTGGAAGCTATTGCTCCTTATGTTAGTACAGCAGCCAGACAAATTCCAGAACGAGAATTTTTACAAACACCCCAAGAGCGATCGCTTTTAGATCAAACTGGTAACTGTATTATGTGTGGTGCTTGTTATTCTGAATGCAACGCCCGCGAAGTGAATCCCGATTTTGTTGGCCCCCATGCTTTAGCTAAAGCCTATCGAATGGTTGCAGATTCTCGTGATAGTAATACAAAAAATCGCTTAGAAAATTACAACGAAGGTACTAAAGGAGTGTGGGGTTGCACTCGCTGTTTATATTGCGATTCCGTTTGTCCAATGGAAGTCGCCCCCCTCGAACAAATTACCAAAATTAAACAAGAAATTCTCTCTCATAAACCAACATCTGATACCCGTTCCCTTCGTCACCGCAAAGTTTTGGTGGAATTAGTCAAAGAAGGTGGCTGGATTGATGAACGCCAATTTGGTTTGCAAGTTGTGGGTAATTATTTCCGTGACTTAAGAGGATTATTAAGTCTCGCACCTCTGGGATTAAGAATGATCGCCAAAGGAAAATTCCCCTTGTCTTTTGAACCATCAGAAGGGACAGAACAAGTGCGATCGCTCATTGAAGCGGTACAGAAAATTAAGGGAGTAGGGAATGGGGAGTAGGGAGTGTGGGGAGAGAGGGGAGTGTGGGGAGTGTGGGGGGAAAGATTTCTTTACCATCCTCCCACCCTTCCCACCCCTCCCACACTTCCCACCCCTCATACCCCTAAACCCTATATCTAAAACCTTATTCCCCACTCCCAACTCCCAACTCCCAACTCCCTATTTTTATCGAGGATCTTGGGGTATATCCAAGGGTCGCCCAAAACGGTCATAAACTAAAATATCCCACTGCCCGTTATTACTCGACTCAAAGGCAATGCGACTACCATCAGCACTAATAGTCGGGTGACGAACTTCGGCTTGCAAATTATTAGTCAAATTGCGAGATTGACGGGTTTCGCGGTCATATAAAAAAATCGCCGATCGCCCTTGACGACTAGCCGCAAACACAACATAACGACCATCTTGGGACACGCTGGGGTGAGAGGCGATCGTATCTAAAGCATTTAAACCAGGTAAATCAATTAAATTGCGCGTCAGGGTATCAAACATATAAACATCTTGACTACCCCGGCGATCGCTAATAAAAACAATATATCTCCCAGAAGTTTGCGGATTTAACTCCGAAGCCAAACTATTCATACTCCGCCCCCCCGGATCAAACGGATAACTCACCAACCGGGGATAGCCAAAACAACCAGTTAGTAAACTACAGCAAGCAAATATAGGGATAAAAATAGTACGTTTGGTCATTAGTCAATAGTCATTTGTCCTTTGTGAATTTCCCCTCATCTCCCTGTCTCCCTTGTCTTCCTTGTCCCCCAAATCTCTCTTATCTCCTCAATTCGTCGGTGCATCCACCGTCGCCCCATTGGGAATATCTAATTCAATATTCGGACCACGGTCTAAAACTTCAATATCCCATTGACCACGGCTGGCTGTTTCAAACACAACATAGCGTCCATTAGGGCTAATCCCAGGACTTCGCACCCAGCCACGATAGGCAGGTGTGAGAATTTGCGACTGTTGTATGGCGCGATCGTAAAGGGCTACCACTGGTCTACCTTGGTCGCTCGTTAAATAAACAATATAACGCCCTGTATAGCTCAAGCTAGGGCTTTCACTAATCGTTTCTGGTCGATTTAAACCCGGAGTTCTCACAAATGTTTGCTGTTGCAAATCATATATGAGCAATTGGTGACTACCATTACGATTTGAAACAAACGCCAAGAACCGACCGTTACCACTTAACGTCGGTTGTTCTTCTGTATAACGGCTGTTTAACGAAGTCGGCCTCAGGGGAATCTCACTGGCACCACAAGATACAAGTAAGCTACTCAAGCCAAAAATCAGGCTCCAATGAATCGGTCTTTGGAGCCACACAATAGGCGTAAATTTTTTCACCTCTACTGTTATTTTTTACATCGCCTCTAGCTTACATCCATCCCACCAGTTTTAGACATCATCAAAATTAGTTGAATTATCCGATTCATCATCAGACTGGTCAATTGGCTTGTATGGAACGTAATCTGCGGGGATGACATCATCATCTACACTTTCGCGGCGTGAACTTGTCTCAGCAGATGGACGACGCTTTCTGGGTCTAGCCGGAACATCATCTTCCCGGCTTTCAGGACGCTGATTACCGTTACTTCCACGACGCGCAGGTTTTCTCCCTTCATCACTGGGACTTTCCCAATCATCTACCTGTCTTGTGGAAGCAGAACCCCAACTTCCTTCATCTTCATATCTCTCAGTGGAACGGCTATTGGAACGAGTAGAAGTCCGGCGACGATTTTTATCAGTTGTGTCTGTCCGTTCATTGCTCGGACGACGATTGGAGCGACGGGGTGGTTGCTCCTCATTGTAGTCATCACGGGATGAGCGTTCATCTCTGCTACCCCGAATTCTAGGACGTGCTGGAGGTTCTTCTTCCTCATAAGGTAGTGGTTCGTACTCGTCTTCTACCTCAGCTTCATAGTCTTTGCGCGACCTCCTATTATATGAATAGTTATCGCTGACTTCCCGTTCTCTATCCACAATTGGAGTGTTGCGCTTGGCTTGCTGAGTAGCAATGCTACGTAGGCGAATACTTTCCACCGCAAAAAACACCGTTGTTCCCACCAACAGCAATTGACCAAATTGCAAAATTGGGTCTAACCGCCATCCTTGGAAAATCAAAATAAAGCCGCAGAGTAAACCTACAGCCGCAAAAAAGATATCTTGATCTCGTGAAAGTTCTGGGCGTACAGTCCGCATAAAATACAGTGCTGCCCCAGCCACAGCCAGGAAAATTCCTAGAATACTGGCTGAGTTCGTTCCCACATTGACCTGAGCCAGAACACTGGCTGAGTTCAGCCCAAAATTTAGCATTGTTCTTTATCCCAATATCACAATCTATGTTAGCGAGTCAAAATTAAAATCACTACTTTAATTAATCACAATATAGTTGAGCTTCACGGCTTTTGGCTCAGAAGGTCTGAAGCTTTTTAATCATTGCCAGCCAAAAAAATTTGTATCTGTCAGCTAAGTATACCCTGTCCTCACAAGGAAGATTGCTAATGTGAATGCAATTAGGTAATTAGCTGACAGAATACTGGTCTTAGAGTCTAATTGACTCGACAAAAGATTAAGAACGTTGGATTTTATCTTTTTGGCTAATGAAAATTAGCCCAACAGTAGCAGGGATAACAACGATCGCAGTACCCCAAGCCAGACTCCAAAGAAAATTTGCTAAAGATGGTGTCATTGTTCTCAACCTTTTTTTACACACTTCATCATAATTCTAATAGTGTAGTACTTCCTTGAGAAGCCTTTTGGCATAAGCTTTAAAACCAGAAAATTCAGGCTAGGGGCTAGGGATGAATATTTATCGCTCCGTATTTCCTGCAACTAGACACAAATTATTTTCACAAAAATCTCTAAAAATCTTAATATTTAGCCAAAGTGGTGCTTTTGTATTGATTGTGACCAATTTTAGCGGAATGGTCAACGTCGCCAGATTTATCTGTGGAGTCAATCTAAAATCCAAAATTGGTTGACTGGCATTTGCCATAAAATATATCTATAAGCTTTACAAACCTTCAAACTTTCTTATTTACTTCTCGGAATTTTCTTCGTTCAAAAATAGTAGCGCAAACAGATGACTGGTGTTAACTTGACCATTTGGACTCTCGGCCCCCTGTTGGGACTGATGACATTTCTCTTTATTTTCCGCATTGTTCTGACTTGGTATCCCCAAGCCGACTTAAATAAGTTGCCCTTTAATCTCATAGCTTGGCCGACAGAGCCATTTTTAGTACCTTTACGTAAGCTAGTACCACCAATAGGCGGGGTGGACATTACCCCAATTATTTGGGTAGGGATTTTCAGCTTGCTGCGGGAAGTTCTCTTAGGTCAGCAAGGATTAATCACGATGATGTCTCATGCCAGCTAGGGGATAGGGGAGGATGCGATCGCTCAATTATGGATCATATTTGGGAAGGGCGATCGCAATCAAACACAAAAAATCTCAAAAGTCAGGCTGGCTCACAAGAACCTCCAAAAACCATTGCGAGAGTTTCGCTCCATAATCTCTATTTTGTCTGCACCAAAGTAGTTTTAGCCGTCGCCATCACGATTTATCTCACGCTCAATAATTTCTTTGACAAACTCTGGCAGTTCCTTTCTTATACTGATAGCTCTTTGCTTGAGTTTTTCATAAATCTCAATATCGTTACTTTCCCAAAGAAGGTCTATTCTTCTAACTGGACGCATTGCAATATGCTCATAGTTTTCTGGGTATGCCCAGTAGCATGACAAGCAAATCAACTTATCTTTGATGTTCTTCCAATTTTCACAATGTTCACATGACCAGGATTTAGCTCGGTTAGCAGAACCACAAAGCAACATAAAGTTTTCTGGATCTATATCTGGCTCACCATCAACTTCAAAAGGGACACGATGATCAATTTGTAACTCCCGTTCATCTACCACTTCAAGATAAATAAAACACTTACATCCGTATCTGCTGATCAGCACCTCTTTAATCTGCTTAGATAAACCTGTCCTTCCAGAAAGACGAGTGAATCTTGCCTTGCTAATATCTCCAAACCGATATGCAGCTATTTTTCTACCGTCACTTCCTGTAACGCGAAAAGTCTCCAACGGGATACCATTTTCTCTAACGTCCCTAGCAGCTCTTGGAGGATGGTTATAACCGTAGGTTTCTTTCAATTCCTCAGTTGTGATAAATCCGTGTTGCAAAATATGATCAATAACAGCCCTTGGTCTTTTCGCCTTTATTGAGCGGCAAAGTTTTAAGAAGTCATCTGGTAGCTGCTGCGAATTCTCCATGTTTTTCCAAGAGGCTTAGTTGCTTTGGTTTTTTGCCAATATAGCTGAAATCTTTGATTTGAGGATTCATCTTGCTTCTAGATAAACTGGGCGACAAGTACAATGATTCAACGGTGGTTTCTTTTTTGCCAAGCAGTGTAGACTGTGATGATCTTCCAACTTCGATTTCGATTCTTTCAAGACTTAAGCTCAGAGGAAGAACCTTGCCGAAAGTCTTATCACCTAGCTTACCGTCGTAACTAATAGCAAACACGGCTCCTTTTCGATTTAGCTGTTCAATAGCTAAGACAAAATCATCGAAATCTATTCCAGATAAATATCTTGAATCTCTTTTTCCACATACCCCTTGATACGGGGGATCAATATAGATGAAATCACTATCCTGAATTTGCTCTAATACTTCTCTATAATCAAAACTTGTAAACTTGCATCTGCCTTTTAGGAGACTGGATACACCTGCTATATTTTTTTTCATTGTCTCAGGTCGTGTTCCTTTTCGCCTTTTATCTGGGCTTTGGTTAAATAAACCCTCTGAATTATAACGGACTGAACCTTTAACACATCTTGCTAGCAAGTAAAGGAATAATTTCGGATCATTAGTCTTATTAAATTGTGTTCTGACTTCAAAATAATGAGCTATGGAATCGGTATGTTGCTCATTCCATAGTTCTGAATAAAAATCTGCTATTTCGTTTGGATTTTCTATTGCTAGTTCTAGTAGTTCAATTAGAGGCTTATTCAGATCATTGAGCCAAAAACTGTGGGCAATTCGATTTGCAGATGTAGCCACGCTAATTGCGCCAGTGCCAGCAAAAGGCTCTACCAATCTATTGATCTTTTTAGGAAGGAACGAGAGGATATGCTTTGCTAAATTCCTCTTGCTACCTTGATATTGAATGAAATGAGGTAGATTTGCCATCACAACACAATAACAAATAATCTTGAGGCAGAACATCAACTAAACTGAATGCGTGAATGGTAAAGGGACAGGTAGTGAACTGAAAATAAGATATTTCTCAGCCTTTTACGCCTTCCCTTTACCTTCTATTTCCTAATCTCCTAAAGTTTCATTTCTTGAATGAAATTGGTGTAAACATTGCCTTGTAAAAACTGTTGGTTTTCCATAATTCTTTGATGAAAACCAATAGTTGTTGGTAGTCCCGTAATAGCACACTCCCGCAGGGCGCGTTTCATCCTGGTAATAGCAGTGGCACGATCTGGCCCCCAAACGATAAGCTTACCAATTAAAGAATCGTAGTAGGGGGGAATTTGGTAATCGGTGTAAACGTGGGAATCAATTCGCACGCCAGGGCCACCGGGGGGAAGATAACCGCTAATGCGTCCTGGGGCGGGACGGAAGTCGTGGTCTGGGTCTTCAGCGTTGATGCGGCATTCTATGGCATGACCACGCAAAATTACTTGGTCTTGAGTTAGCCTGAGTCTTTCGCCTTGAGCCACCCGAATTTGTTCGGCTACTAAGTCCACACCAGTAATCATTTCGGTGACAGGATGCTCTACTTGAATGCGGGTGTTCATTTCCATAAAGTAGAAGTTACCCGACCGATCTAAGAGAAATTCAATCGTACCTGCTCCAGTAAAGTTAATAAACTGGGCAGCTTTGACCGCAGCTTGTCCCATTTTCTCGCGCAGGTCTGGATCAAGGGCCGGACTAGGGGCTTCTTCTAATAATTTTTGGTTGCGGCGTTGAATAGAACAATCCCGTTCACCCAAGTGAATCACATTGCCATAGTTATCTGCCAAAATTTGAAATTCAATATGGCGGGGACGTTCAATAAATTTTTCGATATAAACGCCGGAATTACCAAAGGCTGCACCAGCTTCACCTTGAGCAGCTAAAAACAGTTTGACAAATTCTTCTTCCGAACGTACTAAGCGCATCCCCCGTCCACCGCCGCCAGCCGTGGCTTTAATCATCACGGGATAGCCAATTTCTTTCGCCAGTGCTAATCCTTCTTGCTCTGACTCGACTAAACCATCACTCCCCGGTACTGTTGGCACTCCAGCTTTTTGCATGGTTTCTTTGGCTGTGGATTTATCTCCCATCAAGCGAATTGCTTCTGGAGTCGGGCCAATAAATGCAATATGATGATCTGCACAAATTTCGGCAAATTTGGCATTTTCTGACAAAAAACCATAGCCAGGATGAATGGCAGTGGCATTCCGGGTCAAGGCGGCAGCAATGATGTTGGGAATATTTAAATAACTTTTACTGCTGGCAGGCTCACCAATACAAACGGCTTCATCAGCCAGCTGCACATGGAGCGCATTCCGATCAACAGTGGAGTGAACCGCAACAGTCGCTATTCCCATTTCTTCACAGGCGCGGAGAATACGAAGGGCGATTTCTCCCCGATTAGCAATTAGTATTTTGTCAAACTTCATTTTGGAGTTTCGATATTAGTACCAGTAGATTGACATTTTCTCTTATCTGATTTGCAACAAAGCTTTGACTTGGTTACAAATGACAATGAGAGTTTTTTCAGCAGCATCCTGAGCAGTATATATACGCCCTTCGCAGTTTCACAAAGGTCAGGACTGCCAGGGAGTCTCTACGGGTCTTAACCAGATTAACAGCTTCACATCTGCTTGTCTGTGCCAGTTTCCCGAACGAGGCTGTGGTGAGTGCGGAACATCTTAAAGTAGCTATACCCCTTTTAATATCACTTGTGGCGCTATTACATTTCTGTTAGTCTGATATCCACCTTCGGGAAAGTTGCGAACATGTTCACTTAAATTTTTGGTAAATTTTGCAAAATTAGATATTACCTTACTATAATCACTTTGTTGTGCTATATTAGTTCTTCAGTGAACTCTCGCGGATGTGGCGGAATTGGTATACGCGCACGCTTGAGGTGCGTGTGGCTTTGCCTTGCGAGTTCGAGTCTCGCCATCCGCATTTTTGATGAAAAGGGAACAGGGAAGACTTCGACAACCTTCCTGTTTCCGCCCCGCAAGGGCTTGGTCAATGGTTACAAGTGAATGGTCAATAGTTAAGCAATGCCTAACTACTGATTATCAGCTTTGAACTATTGACTTTTTTTGTGCTTTTATAGAGATAGATGAACTTTTGTAAATAAAATTGACTGCTATTTTTACTCTGACGAACAATCCCGCGCTGCCAACAGCTTGGCACCGTCTAACTCCGATTTGGCAAGGAGACGAAGAAGTTATCCAAAAGAGTTTACCCCACACACAGTTAGCTCCTGCTTGGCAACTGCTGTTGTTGGGGGATGGTTCCCCGACTCGGCATTTAGAATTGCTGACGGGTGAACCAACAGAAGTAGATGTGATTGATATGTCATTGATTGGCACTGATTTAGATGATGCGCCTGATTTAATTCAAGCTGTGCCAGGGCCAAGACTGCGCCGCCAGGTGTGGTTGCGTACTGCATCGGGGCAGAGATTGGCTTATGCGACATCTTGGTGGGAAGCCAGCCATGTAGATGAGTATTTACAAAATCGTTCGTTGCCAATTTGGGCGAGTTTGGCACGTCTCCGCACAGAGTTATATCGGGATGTGCGCGGTATTTACTATGGCAACTCGGCGGCGTTGGAGTCTGGTTTTGATGTGCCTGGGCCGTTTTGGGGTCGTCACTACTTGTTTTGGCATCATGGACAACCGCTAACTTTAATTTATGAGGTGTTTTCGCCGTATTTAACCAAGTATTTGGGGCCGATGCAGTTGAGTGGGACGAATGGCAAAGTGTAGAATGCAGTGGCGATCGCTACAGTCAAATTCAACTCTGATTAGGTAATAAAATTTACCGGAACTAAGAAAAGTTAAATTTATCTAAAAATTATCTCTAGATGGCGGATTCATTTACCGCGTTCTAGCTAATATTAAGCGTCAAAATATCCCTAAATCGCCAAAAATTGAGTTTTGCTAATTTTGGTAAAAATAGTCATCAGTAATTATGATTTCAAAAATTAGCGCATTTCAGCTATATTTTTGAGCGTAAAATATAGAAGAATTTAGATGTATCAGTATTAAAAATTACAAATTACTGGCAACTTGCAGCTTTTTTGAGTTAGTTATATCCTCATAATGCTGAGAATAAAGTTGAAAACTTATATTGATTCGTAGTATGAATGCGTAAATTATTACAGAGTTCTCTAAGCTTGACTGACTCAAAAAACTTTTAGAGAAAAGTTGCCTGCGAAATAGAATAAATCATGTTAAAAAGATTAACTAACAACAAAATCACTACTTTTAAAGAAAAAATAGCTAAGGTTAATTACCAAAGTATCAACAAAAGTTCAGGGTAGAGAAAATTATGGAGAAACTGCCCAGAAGAAGGGTAAAAGCTTAAGTTTACTTGGTCAAGCAGGTAAAAAGTTCGCAAGTATGAGGTATTGGTTTCAATGGCGCTGCCTATTGTGTCTGTTCCCGTGAAGAAAAAACAGAAACCGTCTTTGGCAATGACGCTCTCGGCTACTGGTTTATTAATTATTGGTGGCGGAGTAGCCTATAGATTGTTCAGCCAGGGGCATTTTTCTGGAAATTTATTACTAGGTGCAAATATTATTCCGAATGATGCACTGTTTGCGGCTTCTGTGACTACAGATCCCAAGCAATGGCAGAAATTGCAGGAATTCGGCACAAAAGAATCGCAAGCACAACTCAATCAAACTTTAATTCAGTTGCGCGATCGCTTTCTGACGAATAATGGTTTTAATTTTGAGCAAGATATTCAACCTTGGGTAGACAAAGAAGTTACCTTTGCGATTTTAGCTCCCGAAACAAATCAGCCTGCTTCTAAGCCTGTAGCTACCGATAGCCTTACGCCTGACAGCCAGCAGTCAATGGTGATGGTTTTACCTGTGAAAAATTCAGACTTAGCGCAAAAAATTTTGGCACAACCCAAAGCCTTAAAAACAGGTAAATGGATTGACCGCACCTATCAAGGAGTCCCCATCAAACAAAGCGAAGGGGAATTTGGGACAAACCTTTCCGCCACATTGCTAGATCAACGCTTCCTGGTGATTACCGATAACCCGAAAGCCACGGAACGGGCAATTGATGCCTACAAAAATCAAACATCTCTAGCAACAGTTGGCAGTTTCGCTGAGAATTTCCCCAAAATTTCTGAGTCTAATTCTTTTGCTCAATTTTACGTCAACGTCCCCAATGCTGCCAAAATTGCGACTAAAGCTCCAAATCGACGTTTACCAGCCCAAGTTTTAGCACAACTGCAAAATAACCAAGGTTTAGCGGGAGCGATTAGTTTAGAGTCAGATGGCATACGTTTAAAGGGCGTTTCGTGGCTGAATCCTCAAAGCCAGCGTCTACTGTCGGTGGATAACTCAGCAGGTAATATGCAGCAGCGAATGCCAGCAGAAACCTTGATGATGTTATCTGGTAGTAATTTACAACGGCTGTGGGGAGACTATATTCTCACATCCCAAGGAAATCCGCTTTCACCCGTATCTCCAGAACAATTACGTAGTGGTGTGAAATCACTGACGAATCTCGATTTGGAACGAGATTTACTCAGTTGGATGAAAGGTGAATTTGCTGTCTCACTGATTCCAAATGTACCAAAAAATGGCACACCAGGAGATTTTAGAGCCGGATTGGTATTCATGGTCAAAGCCAGCGATCGCAAATTAGCTGAAGCATCTCTCCAAAAGCTAGATGACATCATTAAAACTCAATATCAATTTCAAATTCAACCAGGAACAGTTGCAGGTCAACCTGTTGTTAACTGGATTGGGCCTTTCGGCACTTTAACAGCCAGCCACGGTTGGTTAGATCAAGATACTGCTTTTATAGTTTTAGGCGCTCCCGTTACCGATAAAATTGTGCCTAAACCCAGCAGCACATTAGCCAGCAATCTTGCATATCAACAAACTGTGCCGACAGAGTTGAATCCCACGAATAGTGCATTTTTTATAGATGTCGAACGAATGGTAAATAACTTTACCCTCAATACCCTATTTCCCAAACAAAGAACTTTTTTAGAAGCGACTCGTTCCATTGGCGCAACAACCTCAGTGAGTGACAGCCGCAGTACTCGCTATGATATCTTTCTCTCTCTGAAAAAATCGATTAATTCAGCCACTGTACCTAATTCAGAGAATCATCCCAACATTAGTAGTTCAAAACCTTAAACCTTCTGCACCCCCAGAAAACTTTGAGACTATATTGCTCAAAGCTCTGAACAGGCTGGGTTGATACTCAGCACTTCGGAATATTGATTGTGTCAGCTGAATCAATAATCACCACATTAATTTATTGTATCTACCCTGAGTCTCTAATTAAACTCAAGTTAGGATCAAAATAGTTAGAATCGTAACTTTAAGCAATAACGGTGGAGAATACTGTATGAATCTGGTTGGACTCCAGAACTGGCTAGATAATGCCTCATTTGCGGTGTTATTCCTCACCATGTTGGTTTATTGGGGAGGTGCAGCTTTTCCAAATTTACCAGCACTGGGCGCTTTAGGAACAGCTGGAATGGCGATCGCTAATTTGTGTATCGCCACCCTTTTAGGCGCAAGATGGATAGAAGCAGGTTATTTTCCCCTGAGTAACTTGTATGAATCACTGTTTTTTTTGACTTGGGGAATTACAGCAGTTCATTTAATTGCGGAAAATGGTACCCGTAGCCGCTTAGTAGGGGTTTTTACAACGCCTGTAGCAATGGGGATCACTGCCTTTGCTGCCTTGACTCTACCATCCACAATGCAAGCAGCAGAACCATTAGTACCTGCATTAAAGTCTAACTGGCTGATGATGCACGTTAGCGTGATGATGTTGAGCTACTCTGCATTAATGGTAGGTTCAATATTGGCGATCGCTTTTCTGGTTGTAACACGCGGTCAAAAAATCGAGTTACAAGGCAGTTCTGTTGGTACTGGTGGCTACCGCAGTAATGGTTATCGCCTACACAAAGCCGGTGAATTAGTTACTCAACCAGCAACAAATGTCGCTGAAAATAACGGTTCTGCTCGTCGGTTTGAAACCAACACTAACAACGGTAACACCGCAGTTTTAAACTTGGTCACAACTGCACCATCAGAAGCTACAGCAACCGCCGCAGTTTTGTCGCCTCAGCGTCTCAGCCTTGCCGACACCCTAGATAATATTAGCTATCGCATCATTGGCTTAGGCTTTCCCCTACTGACAATTGGGATTATCGCTGGCGGAGTTTGGGCGAATGAAGCTTGGGGTTCTTACTGGAGTTGGGACCCGAAAGAAACTTGGGCTTTAATTACTTGGTTAGTTTTTGCAGCTTACCTCCACGCTAGAATTACCCGTGGTTGGCAAGGTCGTCGCCCCGCAATTTTAGCCGCTAGTGGCTTTGTTGTTGTTTGGATTTGTTATCTGGGTGTGAATCTTTTAGGTAAAGGTTTACATTCTTACGGTTGGTTTTTTTAATAGCTTTAGCCCCTCTTCATGAGTGGAGAGGGGTGAAATTATATTTGATATTTTGTGAATAGATTCTATGTTTTGAAACCGCAGATGCACGCAGCGAAAAGTTGAGCCAGTGCGTTGGGCGGGTTCCCCGACTCCCTCACTGGCGTTGCGTGGGCGGCTCTGCCGACTTGAGCAAACTTTTCAAGACAGATGCACGCGGATAAAATTATCAATTATCTGCGTTCGTCCGCGTGCATCTGCGGTTAATAATTCAAAATGGTATGGACTCCCTTACACGCCAAAATTCATCGCACTATCAAATCACGTCATTTATTTAAACATCAGGAACGGCTATTAGTCGCTGTTTCTGGTGGACAAGATTCTCTATGTTTAATTAAATTACTCTTAGATTTACAACCTAAATGGTCATGGTATATCAGTATTGCTCATTGCGATCATCGTTGGCGTGATGATTCACAAGCGAATGCGAATCATGTAGAAAATTTGGCGAAAAATTGGGGTGTGGATTTTTACTTAGAAACTGCTAAAGAACCTGTAAATAGTGAAGCGGCGGCGCGTGATTGGCGATATCAAGCTTTAAATGCGATCGCTCAAAAATATAATTATCAATATATAGTGACTGGACACATAGCCAGCGATCGCGCCGAAACTCTACTGTACAATTTAATGCGCGGTACTGGCGCTGATGGTTTACAAGCTTTAACTTGGCAACGTCATTTATCGGAAAAAGTTATTTTAATCCGTCCACTGTTGGAAATTACTCGGCAACAAACAGGGCAATTTTGCCAAGATTTTCAATTACCTATTTGGGAAGATTCTACCAACCAAGATATCAAATATTCACGCAACCGTATCCGCCAAGAATTAATTCCCTATTTACAAACCAACTTTAACCCCAAAGTCGAATCAGCATTAGCCCAAACAGCAGAACTTTTGCAAGCAGATGTCGAGTATTTAGAACAAGCAGCCCAGCAGTTGCGGGAAGCAGCCACTATGGGGAGTGGGGAGTGGGGAGTGGGGAGTGGGGATATTGTAAAACTTAATCGTCGCGTATTACAGAAAGCACCATTAGCTTTACAACGGCGGGTGATGCGACAGATATTATTAGAAATCTTACCCGACGCACCTAATTTTGACCATATTGCAAAATTAACAGCTTTAATTATCGCCCCGAACCGTTCCCAAACTGATCCCTTTCCTGGTGGTGCGATCGCTCAAGTCCAAGGCGATTGGATTATCATCAAAGAGACTTGATAAAGTCAAAAATATTTTTCATACTTCAGACTGCTCAAGACGCTATTAATTCCGGCTGAGATGTCATATTTTGCAAAGTTTGACGCATTTCACTAATGGTTTGTAGTTGATAATCACTTACTTCTTGGACTTGCGCCAATGAATCATTAATTCCTTGCAGTTTTTGGCGCAAACCATCCAAAGAATCTTGAATTGGTCGTAAGGCTTCTTGATATAAATTCACTCGCGCCCAAGATTCAGCCACTGCTGTTCGCAAAGATTGTAAATTAGCTTCGAGATTTTTGATTTCTTGTTGTTTTTGGGACAAGTCATGATTTTGATTATCAATCATCCCTTGGTCAAGCTCAATTGCAGACCGCATCTGCTCAATTTCTTGTTCCAGTTGTTGTAATACCTGGGATTGTTGTTGTCGCTGGCTATCAATTTGTAACAAAATTGGCGCAAAATCAATTGTGTTTTCTTCTTCGACGTTGGGGACTGGTTGTCCTTGGCGGCGGAGTAATACATTTTGATGTTGCTTCAGAGCCTTATCACGCTGCAATAAACTCCGGCGTTGACCTTCTAAAGTTTTATTGAGCATTTGATAATGGTCTTTTTCATCTGCCAGTTCCATTTCTAAATTGATATGATCCTGGTCAGAAGCTTGAGTTAGTTTATTTTCTAATTCAGCAATATCCGCTTGTTTATATTGCAGTTCTTGTTCTTGTTCTTGGACAAAGCTAGAGTCGATTTCTAATTTTTTTGCTAAATCTTGAACTATTTTTTGTAGTTCATCTAACGGCATTTTTTCTAATGCTTCTATATCAACTTTATTGCCAGAAATATCACCAGAACTAGCAGCTATATAATTAACTTTTTGATATAAATCTTCTTGCGATTGCAACTGCTCTTTGACTAGTCGAGCATATTCTTGCTTACTGGTAATGGTGGCTAAGTTAATTTTTAATTGAGCAGCTTGCTGTTCTAAAGAATTATGTGCTTGTTGCCATTCATTTTGGCGATCGCTGACAGTTTGCGCCAGACGCTCAACTTCTTCTTGCTGTTGGTTGGCTAATGTTTTTTGTTGCTCTAACTTTTCCCAATGGGGATTTAAAGTTGCTTGTTGCTGTTCAATTAATTCAAAAGCTAAATGCAGATGTTCTCTGACAGTTTCTGTCGGTGCAAATCGGCTAGATAAGCGATTCAATAAATCACTCATCACCCGACTTTGTTCTTCATCTAAAACATTACCTTGTTTGAACTCTGCTTGTCGTTCTTCTAAGCGGCTCTGTTCACCGCGTAGATGCTCCCAAGCACCTTCTAATTCTTGGCGGTTCCGCTCAATTTCCGCTTGTAACTTTTCAATTTCCTCACGGGATGAATCAACTTCTTGTTTCTGTTCCTCTAGGCGTTGACAATCATCCTCCATTTGTTGCAGCTGTTCTAAGCGTGCTTCCATTTCCATTTCTCGGCGATTCATTTCCTGCGCCTGAAATGTTAGCGACTGCTTCCACTGATCAATCTCATCTTCCTTGAGTTTAAATTTTTCTAGCTGCCGCGAAAAATTTTGCAATATATTGACCAATGGCCGTCCTGCTTCTTGAATCCTTTGCACCTGGCGATTCGGATTCAGTTCGACTAGCACTAATGCACCATCATTTAATTTGCTGGCTTCTTCTGCGGTAATCACCTCTTCCGACACAGTACTCCAATTCTGGTCGGTTCGCTGACAAGCTAGCAGTTTTAGTTCGGTTTTAGAACCACCACTAAGTAAGCCGCCCTTCTGCTTTTGTACTTCTGCTAAATACAGCACACCGTTCGTCCTCTTGCGTACTTAATGTCCGTGTTTTTAGATATACTTGAGATACTTATATAAGTTTGTCTTAATTTCACCGTGGTGTAGGAAAAAATATAGACAAGACTATCAATAGACGTGATCATTCACGTCGTCAGATTTCATCAAAGCGATTGAGTCGCGCCTTTATATTTTGTACTGGTGATAGTAATCATGACTTCCGTGTGATCACTAAGTTTATCAAGCAGTATTACGAAAATTTACGGTTTATAGCTAAATGTATCTCCTGATAGACATTAGTTATTGGAGAAATAAGATGGCGAATGTTGGTGAGTAATAATTTACTTTACTTATGAGAAATCTAAAAAAAATGCTGGGCAAACTTAAGTCAAGAATATAACAAGGAGTGGCGTGGCGCTAAATGCAGGGAAATTTAAATGAAATTGATATTCGTAGTATTTTGCAATTGATTGAGTTAGGCCAGCGAACTGGGCAACTTTTAGTGGAAGCTGGCTTTCACAGGCAAGATCATCTCAACCTAGATGAGACAATCAGACATCGCCATAGCAAAAATCACAGAAAACAATCATGGTTTGTCTTTTTTCTCAATGGTCAAATTATCTATTGTCAAGCGGGCGATAGTAACTTATCGCGGATTGACGATTATTTACGCCATTACCGAGTTGAGACAGGACTAGATCAAAAGCAACATACTTCACTAGCCACCCAAAATGTCCCAGAGTATGGATATTTATGGACGTTGTTAGAGCGAAATATCATCAGCCCCAAGATAGCTCATAGTATTATTCAGCGCCTCGTGCAAGAAACTCTGTTTGATTTGTTGAGTTTACACCAAGGTAGTTTTATTTTTCGTCAAGGGGCAGCCCTCGCACCGCAGCTCACAAGTTTAGAAATTGCGCCTTTAGTCGCTAGAATTACCAAACAAGTCCAGGAATGGAAGCGTCTATATCCGCAAATTCAATCACCGGAGCAATTACCAGTATTGGTTGATACAGTAGAATTACGCTCCTCGTTACCAGAAGCAACAGTGAATAAACTACAGCATTGGGCAGATGGCAAAACATCGCTGCGACAACTGGCGCGTTACCTGAATCGAGATTTATTGACAATTGCAAAGGCGATATATCCCTATGTGCAGCAAGGTTGGTTACAACTAGTAGATGCGGCGACAAATCATTTCCAAACCTTGATACCAGAGTTAGGAGAAGAAAACCATCGACCGCGGATAGTTTGCATTGATGATACAACGACGATTTGTGAGGCTGTGGAGTCAATTTTAAAGTTACATGGTTATGAAGCGATCGCCCTAACTCAGCCCTTAGAAGCACTGGGACTAGTATTTCAACTACGACCAGATTTAATTTTATGTGACATCGCTATGCCAGAACTTGATGGTTACGAGATTTGCAGTATGCTGCGTCATTCCACAGCATTTCGCTTAGTACCAATTATTATGCTCACCGGCAAAGATGGCTTTATCGATCGCGTCAGAGCCAGAATGGTGGGAGCGACAGATTATCTCACAAAACCATTTGATGATTCAGAATTACTTATGCTCATGGAGAAATATGTTAATTATAAGTCTTTTATGGGAACACCAAAGAAATAGAAGACTTGTTGATTCTATAAAAGATGGGGTAAAAAATGTTATCACAGAATCAACTAACCCCATGCCAAATTATTATCTAGTCAATTAGTGAAATAATAGCATAAATTTATACAAGTAATTTTAACGGGGAGTCAGGGAATGTTCCAAAAAGGAACGTCTACATCAGGAGGTAGATAAACATTTATGAGTACAGTTCTGATTGTGGAAGACAGTCTCGCACAGAGGGAAATGATTATTGACCTCCTGAAAGCCACTGGTTTAACAGTCACTTATGCCAGTGACGGAGTAGAAGCGTTGGAGGCCATTCAAACCGCTCCGCCAGACTTGGTGGTATTGGATATTGTCATGCCACGGATGAACGGCTACGAAGTGTGTCGGCGGTTAAAATCTGACCCAAAAACCCAAAATGTCCCTGTAGTTATGTGTTCTTCTAAAGGCGAAGAATTTGACCGCTACTGGGGAATGAAACAGGGAGCGGATGCGTATATCGCCAAACCGTTTCAACCAACAGAGTTGGTAGGAACAGTCAAACAACTCCTGCGAGGATAAGGATGAAAATTATATGGTGAGCAAACCGGACTTTTTAGGTGGCACTGGTCAAGACCACTTCCGCCCAGAATTACAAGTAGAAAGTCCTGAAGGTGAGTTACATTTACGTTTTTATATTCCCTCGCATCAGGAGTTTGCCCTACCAGCTACTGGTATTCGAGAAGTCTTAGAATTAAGCCCTGATAGAATTACGCCAATTCCTAATGCTTCTCCTTTACTTTTGGGTACTCTAAATTTACGAGGTCGAGTAATTTGGGTGGCAGATTTGGGTCAATTTCTGGGCGAAGGAACTGCGCTAAATACCGATAGAGCAGAAATTCCAGTAATTGCCATTGAGGAGCAGGAAACAATAGTCGGTTTAGCAGTCGAAGAAGTCGGCGGTATGGATTGGCTAGATGTACAAAATCTGATGCCACCAACAAATCTACCAGATACGATGGCTCCCTTTTTACGTGGCGAGTGGTCATTAGATGCTAAAAACAATCAGTGTCTAAGATTACTTGATCAAACGGCAATTGTGCGGAGTGCAAGGTGGGCAGGATGATATTGGGAGGGAGCAAATGGCAGCAACAATAGATGATTATCTAGAAACATATCAGCAGGCTTGTACAGCCTATGCGGAACAAGACTATGAATTCGCTGCTACCTTAGTTGATCAGGTAGTACAAAATGTACCAGATGACCCTAACTGCCATTTATTAAGGGGTCACGTCTACTATGTTTTGCAGCAGTATGATGTTGCTAAAACCGAATATCAAAAAGTATTAAAGTTGACTGATGATCCCGAAATCATTAGTTTTGCCAAAAATGGTCTAGAGAATATCAATCAATATTTACAACCACTGGAAGAACAAGCTATTCCGAGTGAGATTGATGAGTCAATTGAGTCAATCAGTCTGACTGGGATTACAGGTATTTCTGATACCTCAGAGATGGATACATCAGACTTACAAGACTTAGGCGCATTTGCTAATTTAGACAGCCAAAGTTTGAATTTCGATAGCTTGGCAGAACCTCAATCATCAAACCCGTTTGATATTCCCACAGACAGCATTGTTATGCACAAAACGGTGGAAGAGCCACCTGCTTTGATGGATGATCCTTTTGCTGTCAGTCTAGATGACCAGAGTGCTGAACTCAACCACAGAGCAGAAGAAGAAATGGCCTTAGACTTGCCAGCTTTTTGGCAAGAAGACATATCTGTCATCAGTTTAGATGACTCCAGCATTGCCAATAACCCCTTTGATAGTGGGATAAATGGCACTTCAGCCAGTTCACCTTTTGATAGCAACAGTATTGATTCTCCGTTTGTGCCAGATAATTCACTCACAAGTGATATTTTAGATACTTCTGAGGATGTTGTCTCCACAGAAAATTATTCTGAGCCAAGCATGGCAAGTTTAGACGCGAAGATGGGTATTCTGGATGAAACTTTACCAAAATCGCCAGAAGATATCCCGAATGTGGACATAAAAACCAATCAAGATAATGTCTTCGCCGCCCAACCAAGTAATTGGTTAGAAAAAATAGAATTTCCTGATAATTCTACAAATACCAACTCATCTGTTAACGACGATTTTTCTTTGCAAAACCCTCCTTTAAAAGCTGGCACAACTTTAGACACCAACTCGTTTGATGGTGATGATAATTTTGATTTTGAAGCCTTTGAATCGGCCTTTGGCTCAGATGAATTTAGAACCACTGGAGATACTAACAGTACGCTCAGTAGTGAAAATTCTAAAAGTAATATCGAGTTTTTAGATGACTTTGATGAGTTTGACGACCTTGGTAACATTCCAGGGTTTGACTTAGGAGACTCGGATATGAGCTTTGGGGATGTGGTACTGTCTGGGCCATTGGAAACCAACAGCAGTCCCCGTAGTAAATTGAATGAAACTATCCCGAATCAAGGCACTAGCGATCGCGATGAAGAACTATTCACCATTACTGGGTCGCAAGAAGCCGTCCCGATATTTACGCAAACTGATGTGTCAAAATTAGAGCCAGTAGCCAGTGTGGAGCAAGGCTGGTTAGCCCCCCTAGAAAATGCTTCTTTAGATATGAAGCCTTTTTTAGTAGCTGGGACTGTGGGAATTTTCTCAGCAATGGTGGTGGCCGTGGTCAGCTTTGGGGCGACTTCTTTTTCCCCACCCCAACAACGAGCATCCATTCGTAACACTGGCTGGGCAATGTCCTTGGCGGCTGGAATTTCGGGGTTTGCTACGGCTGCTTTTATGAGCAATCTCACCCTGAAGCAAATTCGCCGCACTACAAAGGATTTACAAAGTCAGTTTGATGCCGTCCGTCAAGGCAATCTTAATGTCCAAGCCACCGTATATTCCGAAGATGAATTAGGTTTATTGGCTACTGGCTTTAATGAAATGGCGCGGGTAATTTTCACAACTACCAATGAAGCCCAACGCAAAGCTGATGAACAAGAAGAAGCCAAAGAAAACCTCCAACGGCAAGTAATTCGGTTGCTGGACGATGTAGAAGGGGCAGCCAGGGGTGACTTGACAGTACAGGCGGAGGTGACAGCCGATGTACTCGGAGCCGTGGCTGATGCCTTTAACCTGACAATTCAAAACTTGCGCGATATCGTCCAACAGGTAAAAGTTGCCGCGCGGGAAGTAACCAAAGGTGCGACCAATTCTGAAACCTTTGCCCGTGCTTTATCCAGTGACGCTTTGCGCCAAGCCGAAGAGTTAGCTGTCACCTTAAATTCTGTGCAGGTGATGACCGACTCAATTCAACGGGTGGCAGAAGCAGCGCGAGAAGCTGAAGCCGTTGCCCGTGATGCTAGTAGCATCGCGCTCAAAGGTGGAGAAGCGGTAGAAAACACCGTAGCGGGGATTTTAGAGATTCGGGAAACTGTAGCAGAAACTACCCGAAAAGTGAAACGTTTAGCTGAATCTTCCCAAGAAATTTCTAAGATTGTGGCGTTAATTTCCCAAATTGCCTCCCGTACCAACTTACTGGCACTCAACGCCAGTATTGAGGCAGCCAGAGCGGGTGAGGCTGGAAGAGGATTTGCAATTGTGGCTGATGAAGTCCGCCAATTGGCAGATAAATCGGCAAAATCTTTGAAAGAAATTGAACAGATTGTGATGCAAATCCAAAGTGAAACCGGCTCAGTCATGACCGCGATGGAAGAAGGTACACAACAGGTAATTAAAGGCACAAAACTGGCAGAAGAAGCCAAGCGATCGCTCGAAAATATTATTCAAGTAGCAAATCGCATTGATATTCTTGTGCGCTCAATTACCAGCGACACCGTAGAACAAACAGAAACTTCCCGTGCTGTCGCTCAAGTTATGCAATCAGTAGAACTCACAGCCCAAGAAACCTCCCAAGAAGCACAACGAGTTTCGGGCGCACTCCAAAACCTAGTGGGTGTGTCCCGTGACTTAATCGCTTCCGTTGAGCGTTTCCGCGTGGACACCTTGGAATCAAAGTAAAAAGGCAAAAGTAAAAAGGCAAAAGTAAAAAGAAATATCTACTTTTGTGCTTTGTCTTTTACCTTTCAATTTGCCGTTGCCTTTTCTTTTACCTTTTAACTTTTACCTTTTAACTTGTGACTATGCTGCCGGAACAACAACAGCGGATTTTAGGTTACTTTATCGAAGAAGCACGAGACCACCTGAACACCATTGAACAGGGGTTGCTAAATCTGCAAAGTACCTTGAACGACCCGGAAATGATCAATGAAGTTTTTCGGGCAGCCCATTCTATTAAAGGCGGCGCGGCGATGCTGGGTTTAACCAGTATCCAACATACGGCTCACCGTCTGGAAGATTGTTTTAAAGTTCTCAAAGAACATCCGGTGCGGGTTGATGAAAAGTTAGAGTCTTTGTTTTTGGGTGTAGCGGATACTCTGAAGGCTTTATTAGAACATTTAAGCGGCCCCTACGGACTCTCCGAAGAAGCGGCCAATCATTTAATGTCGGAAGCTGAACCTGTATTTAAATGGCTAAATGAACATTTAGACTTGTTGGTACAAAAAGGTGATGCAGCCGAAGACAGTCATACCATCATCCAAGCAGCCCATATCGAAACTGTCAGTACTCTGACCGAGATTTTCCGGCGCGAGGATATTTCAACAGCGATAGAAGACACCCAAGTTTCCGCGCCAGTACTACCCGCACCGGAAAATACTTGGAGCGAATTCCAAAACCAGGTGCTGCAATCTCTCCGGCAAATGTTGCAACTGTTTAAGCAACAAGCAACATCAGAATCACGGCAAAATCTTCAGCAGTGCTGTAGCCAGTTAGAGAAACTCGGACAAAGATGGAATCTGCCTAACTGGTCTAGTTTATGTCAAGCGGCGGCTAATGCAATTTGTAATAGTGAAAATACTTATCTGACCTTAGCCAAAATTGTGATTACTGAGATTAAACAAGCTCAGGAATTAGTTCTCCAAGGTAGAGATTCTGAAATTAAGATTACTCAGCAGTTAGAAGCACTGCTGAGTTTTCCTGAACTGGAGTCTTTCTCTTTAGACTTTGATTTATTGGACAATGCAGCGCCAGCCGAAACCGAAACTCCAATTATCAGTACCACGACTGATGAGGAAGTTTCACTGATTGCCAGTGTCCAACCAACAGATAGTGTTATCAGCTTGACAGATTTAAATGAACAGCTGAATCAAAATCAAGCTGCACTTCATCCTCCTGATGAGAGTGGGGCTAATTTGCTGTTTAGTGAGGGCGAAGATGAATCTTTGACTGTGGCGCGAATTGATCATCACGGCCCAGAGGTGGGATTAGCAGAACTAAATACTTTGGCGGATTTATTTGAAGGAGAGACACCAGAATTAGATGAAACTTGGCAACAAGAAGAAATTCTGGAGATTAATCCCATCAGTGATTTAGAAATCGATATTACTGAAGATCCAACAGCAGATCATGATAGTGATTTAGCTGATTTTCTGTCTTTAGATCATAACTCTACGGACTCATCAACCAGTAATATTGACACTAGTGAAGACCTGGGATTGTTATTTGGCGATCATTTCTTAGAAAAAGAGCCTTCAGCATCAACTACAGCACCAGAAACTCAGACAGATTCTAGCAATGTTAGCAATCCAGATGTAGATGAATTATTAGCATTGACTGGAGATGAACCGCAACACCCCACTACGAGCGAAGTTACTCAACCAGCAAATACAACTCATCCAAATACTGAATTATCGGCAACCCAGCAAGACATTTTAGATGAATTATTCCTCGAAAGTGCAGAAATAAATACTGATCATCTAGAAATTCAGTTATCAAATTCCGAACCAGATGCTTTATCTTTAGATAGTTTATTTGCGGAAGGGGCAGAAAATACCCTCATACCCACAGCAGAATCAGGCATTGGGGATTTATTTGAAAGTCCGTCTGCAACAACAAATTTATCTCAGACAGAAGATGATTTGCATAATTTCTGGAATCCTACCACAGAAGTAGATACAACCTCAGAATTTGAAGATGGTTTAGAAGAAGATGTTGCCAAAGCGTTAGAAGAAAGTTTATTTGCGGCGGCGGCTTCTGGGGAGATTTTTGCTGATTTTTCCGATACGAGTTCGGCAAATATCGCTGATTATCGAGATGAGTTTGAGCTAACTTTTCTCCAGTCAGATTTAGATTTTGATGTTGACCAGGAGGATGATTTATTTGGAAATATCAAGCCGTCTGTTGCGAGCGATCGCTCTGGATCATCGTCAGAAATTCGCAACTTTGCCCAAGAACCAGAGGCGTTGGATGTCAAACCTGAATTTACAGAAAAAACACCAGAATCAGAGGTGGTTGATGCCCAAAGTTTTGGCGAATTAGAATTAAATCTTTTTGATGATCTAGAAACAACGGCAGAGAATGAAGCAATTACTTTAGATGATTTAGAAGTAAAAATTCATGGCACTTATATTCAGTTAGATAGTTCCGATAGTCCCAATTTTGATTTGTTTGGCGATATGAGCCTTGGGGAAACTGCTGAAGTGTCTGCCCAAGAAGCAGTGGTTAATCAAGATGCAGAATTGAATTTATTAGATGATTTATTAGCTACAGATATTAGTGAATTAGACCCAGACTTAGACAGATTACTAGCAGAAACAGAAATTATTGAATTTTCCCAACTGCCAAATTTTGACAATTTACTCGATGATTTATTCGTAACCGATAATAATCAACCAGAAACAACAGAACCAACAGTTAACGATAATTTTGATTTATTTGCAGGCGATGAAATGTCACCTGCAAATAATGCCGATGCAGGATTAAAATTAGAAGTTTATGAAAATATTAATGAAACAGTCGCTGTTGATGTATTAAGAGAAACAACAGAATCGCCAGAATTGTTATTAGAAATTATTGAAACTGTAGCAGATACACCAATAGTTGAAGCATTAGCAGCAGAAAGTATTGCAAATCCAGAAAATACAAATCAGGAATCAGCCACAGAAGATGAATTTGCAGATTTAGAAGCATTATTAGGTGAAGAATTACCGAGTCATGATGCAGCGATCGCCTCTGATGATTTTGCAGCTTTAGAAGCATTATTAGGGGGTAACAAGCAAACCCCTCAACCACCTGCGCCAGAAATTCATCACACTACTATTCAAGAATTTCCTGCCACAACTGGTCATCATTCTGCCAACGAAACACCGACACCGCCAAAATTAGAAGATGAATTTAGTGATTTAGAAAAACTCCTGGCGGAAGCAGATAACACCATAGCCCACACATCACCAACTAAATCCAACACTGGTAAAGCGCCCCGTCAAACAACGCGGCGGAATGCCAGATTTGAAGAAACAATGAAAGTGCCAGTCAAACAACTGGATGACATGAGTAATTTAGTTGGGGAATTGGTTGTGAATCGCAACACCTTAGAACAGGATCATGAACGGTTGCGACAGTCACTAGATAACTTGCTAATTCAAGTGCAGCAGTTGTCGGATGTGGGCGCGAGAATGCAAGAATTGTATGAGCGATCGCTCCTAGAAGCTTCTCTCCTAGCCAGCCGCAACAAACGAGAAACCCAGATCCAATCTTCAGAACATGATACTGACCGAGGTTTCAGCGAATTAGAAATGGATCGGTTTACGCCGTTCCACACATTGTCTCAGGAAATGATTGAATTGATTGTACGAGTGCGAGAGTCAGCGAGTGACATCGACTTTGTAACCGAAGAAACGGAACGAGTTGCTAGACAATTCCGCCAAGTCACAACGCAATTGCAAGAAGGTTTAACCCGCGCCCGCATGGTGCCATTTTCCCAGGCGGTTGACCGTTTGCGGCGTGGTGTCAGGGATAACGCCATTAAATGCGGTAAACAAATAGAGTTGGTGATTGAAGGTGGCGATACTTTAATTGACAAGATGATTTTAGATCATCTCACCGATCCCCTCACCCACATGTTAAATAATGCGATCGCGCATGGAATTGAAACTCCCGAAGAACGTCAAGCTGCGGGTAAACCACCAGTGGGCGAAATTACCATTCGCGCCTTCCACCAAGGAAACCAAACTGTAATTTCCGTGGGTGATGACGGTGCAGGTATCGACTCAGAAAAAGTCAAAGCTAAGGCTGTCAGAGTCGGGATGATTACTAAAGAACAAGCCAAAAGCATCTCGCGGATGGAAGTTTATGATTTGCTGTTCCAACCGGGCTTTAGTATCAAAGATAAAGCCGATGAAATTTCGGGACGTGGCGTAGGGATGGATGTGGTGCGTTCCGAGATTAGTGAAATTCGCGGGACAGTCAATACAGATTCCGCCATTGGTAAAGGTACAACATTCACAATTCGCCTACCACTGACATTAAGTATTTGTAAAGCCCTGTGTTGCGTATCCGATAAAGCGCGAATTGCCTTCCCGATGGACGGTGTGGAAGATACTTTAGATATCCCCGCTAAGAATATTCAACATAATGCTGATGGCCAAGCATTTATTTCTTGGCGGGATACAGTCTTACCCTTCCGTCCGTTAAAAGAACTGTTATCTTTTAATCGCCAGTTGAGTCGCGGTAATGTTTACGGCGGTACAAGGGATGATGATACAGTTTCGGTAGTGGTGGTGCGATCGGGCAATACGTTAATTGCTTTACAAATTGACTTGGTACTCAGCGAACAAGAAATTGTAATTAAGCAATTTGAAGGGCCAGCACCGAAACCCATCGGTGTAGCAGGTGCTACGGTTCTCGGTGATGGTCGAATTATGCCAATTGCTGACGTGTTGGAAATTATCGACATCTTCCAAGGAAGGATATCTAAAAATGCTGGTGGTACTTCTTGGCAGCAAAAAGTTCCGCCCACCGTTACAGAAACTCCGGCTGAGAAAATTGATCCGACTGTACTCATTGTTGATGACTCAATTACAGTTCGAGAATTGTTATCTTTGACCTTTAATAAAGCAGGCTATCGCGTTGAACAAGCCCGTGATGGTCAAGAAGCTTGGGATAAACTACGATCTGGACTACCTTGCGATATTGTATTTTGTGATATTGAAATGCCCCGTTGCGACGGACTGGAGTTACTATCACGCATTCAAAAAGAGTCCAGCTTGAATCACTTACCTATCGCTATGCTGACCTCACGCGGTGCTGACAAACACCGACAAATGGCAATTCAACTTGGTGCAAGTGGTTACTTCACTAAGCCTTATCTCGAAGAAGCTTTACTCGAAGCTGCTGTCAGGATGTTGAAGGGAGAGAAATTGGTGAGTAGTAACGGTTGAGGGTGCGGAGAAAGTTAATTTCTATTTTTACCACATCAGATTTATAATAACTCTCCAGACAAAAGTGCATCTTCAGAAATGTCAAAACCCGCAGATACCAGCACGAAAAAACTAATTAGCCTCGCACCAGACAATTGGGTACGATGGGTGACAGAGATACCTAACATCAAAGCCAAGGAAATTTTATCGGGAGAATTTCAATGGATAAGTAGAGAAAGTGATGTATTAATCCGTGCTACTAGTCCCGAATATGGAGAATTTATCGTATTAAATGAACTGCAATTGCGCTACAGTTCTAAAATGCCTCGACGAATACGTTCCTATGCAGCACTGGCAGAAGAAAAATATCAATTACCAACTTACCCAGTGCTAATTAATATCTTACAGACAAGTGATGTAGAAATAAGCACGAAATTTGAATCAAATGTTGCCGGACTAACAGCAACTCAAGATTACCACGTGATTAATTTATGGGAAGTTGATGTGAATATTCCTTTTCAACAAAGTTTACCATCATTGCTTCCATTTGTACCAATTCTTAAAGGAGGAGGAAATGAGTCTACAATTAGGGAAGCATTGCAAATCTTACGTCGAAATGAAGACTTAAATCAACTGGAGACGGTTCTAGCGTTTTTTGCTACCTTTGTATTAGAAAGTGCTTTAGTTAAAGACATCATGAGGTGGGATATGGGAGTTTTACGAGAGTCACCTTGGTATGAAGAAATATTAAAAGAAGGAGAAGCACGAGGAGAAGCACGAGGAGAAGTCCAGGGAATAATATTGAGTATAAGGACAAGTTTAGAGGCGAAATTTGGTAATGAAGGATTGAAATTAATGCCTCAAATTTCTCAAATTAATGATTTGGAAAAATTACAAGGGATTTTGCGAAGTGTGATTTTAGCGCATAATTTTGAAGAATTACAGCAAATTTTTTCATAATTTTTTGTGAATCAGTAGCTATTTTAAACAATAACAAGCTCTTATATTTTTGCATTCAGACAGGCATAATATCATCAAGTTTCATCTGTAAGTTGGGAAATATAAAAGATGAGATAGTCTCTCCTAAGCGATATTGCTGCTGTTCATACACACCATTAACTAAATGACAGATAGTGAAAGTGGGTTGTTTAGGATTACCAATAAATTGCAAACCATCTAATCCGCGAAAGTCTACAATTCAATATTCAGGAATGTTCAGCAAAGCATATTCTTCTACTTTTCTAGCATAATCATCTTGCCAATTTGTGCTGACCACTTCAGCGACAAGTTTAATTGTACTGTCGTTACAAATAATAAGTTCTTGTTGCAAGAGTGCTTCTTTACTCAGTTCTGCTTGATCTAAAACATTTTTACGAGATGTAGCTTTGTTCTGACTCTACTATTTCTATGCTTAAAGGGTGACAAGGCAACTATAAGCTATGCAGGACAAAACTTTGAGAGGATGGTGAAGACAAAAAATAGGGAGTACTGTTGTGACTCCCCTGAAAAAATATGTTTCCTGAATCTTACCAAAAAACCCTGCGTGGCCATCTGAATGAAAGCCAGTATATAACCATACAGCTTCTGTTATTATTGCTACAAGTTCATCGACAGGTAAAACTCTCCGTTTTAGCGAGTGTGTTTCCACAACCGATTCAATATGGCAGTCGCAAGCGAAACCTGCAACGCTTTTTAAACTTGCCTCAACTCAATGTCAAACTTTTATGGTTTCCCTTGATAAAATATTGGATAAGACAAGTACAAACGGGACGAAACTTAAATCGAGAGCAGCGTCGTCGTCGCCAGAGACTCAAACACCATAAATATGGATATTGGATAATTGCAATTGACAGAACTCAATGGAAGGGAAGAAATGTATGTATGGTGAGTTTAGTCTGGGGAACTCATGCGCTTCCTTTGTATTGGGAAGTATTAAAACAGGTAGGAAACAGTAATTTTCATGCTCAAAAACGGTTGCTAAAAACGGTGCTGACTCTATTTAAAAATTATCCGGTTTTAGTATTAGGAGACCGAGAATTTCACAGTCCTAAACTGGCTCAATGGCTGGATGACAGGGGTTTATTATTCGCTCTGAGGCAGAAAAAAGACCTGCATTTCCAAACAGCATTGAATCAAGAGTATCAAGTCCTGAAAAATCTGGGATTCAAACCAGGAATGTCTAAATTTTATCAGGGAGTGAGGTGCAATAAAGGGGATGGAATCGGACTATTTAATTTAGCTATCTATTGGAGACGAAAATATAATAATCTCCGAGCAAAAGAACCTTGGTATATCTTAACTAACCTCCCAACATTACAGCAAGCATTGGCAGTCTATCGTTGTCGTTGGGGCATTGAACAAATGTTCAAGGATTATAAAACAAGTGGCTATAACTTAGAAGACACCAAGGTTAATGACACCCGTTTTTTAGCCTTAGTCTTGTTGATTGCTCTGGCTTATTGTTTGGCGACCATGCAAGGGCAACAGATGCAAAAATTAGGCATAGATATCTATGCTGGTCGTATCCAATCACACAAAGACCTCACCCCACCCCAGAGTCACTTTAGCTTTGGACTCTACGGACAACGATGGCGTTATGGGATGGAATTATGGGCAGATTGGGTTCTCAGTCTGATTGCCCTCAAACCCCATAAACGACTCTATTTTCAGCGTGGTTTTTATGCCCTCTCCCTTATCCAGCAAACTTTATAGGTAGGTTGTCACCCTCTGAGATTTCTATGATGAAATTGCTTGCCAGGATTGTCAGATTTTTTGTAACTTTTTTGACCATAGTTTTGGTGTGTTACTGGAGTGTGCAGCCTGGGATTGTACCTGTAGCTTTAGCCAGCCACCACAAGCTGGAGAAATCTGATTACCATGTACAGAGAAGACATAATACAGCAGAATTTAGGAGTCAGAATCCAGTATTCAGAATAATGTCAAATCTCTATACCTAGCTTTGAGGCTTAAATTCTGCACTTTCGACTTACTTGAGTTTCCCCCTACATCAAATACTAAATCGTCAGGTAAGCGATCGCCAACTGGTCTTAACACTCCCCAACCACGCTTGAGAGCATGAATCACATCTGCTTGCTCTGCTATATCACCTTTGAGCTTTGTGTCCATCAACAAACACCTGAAATAAAATAAAACTCTGTAGCTTTCAGACCACAGAGTTTTATTTTACTTTTAATTTGGTGGCGGGAAGTGGATTTGAACCACTGACCTTCGGGTTATGAGCCCGACGAGCTACCAGGCTGCTCTATCCCGCGTCGCTCTTGACTTTTCTAGTATAACGCAAAGTCCAGAGTTTGGCAACTATAACAGCGATAATTCTCCCACAACTTCTAATCGCCTGTATTTGCCGAAGGTCATAAACCTTTCTGCGAGGGTTTCTGCGGCGCTGGGGCTAATCCAACCCATTTGTTGCAATAAGTGAATAGCGACAGCATGTTTGGCGCGTTTTGCCCCATCCATCACTTTAATTGCGAGTCCCATCCCTTCACCAAGTCTGCCAATACACTGTACGCCTTCGGCACCAGCTTTACTGACTACTTCTCCTGGTGCTAAACGCATCAGTTCTGTATCAAACTCGCCATCGCCAGCAACCAAGGTAGGGTGATGAATCATTGCCCGAACAATGCGCTCCATATCCAAATTACTACTTGCGGCTAGTAGGGCATATAAAGATGCCATTTGTCCTAGTTGCATAAGATAAGTTGGTGCGCCGCAGTCATCATGGGCGCTGATAAATTCCTCCGCAGGCATTCGCAGTAACTCAGCGATTTTCGTCAAAATTAACTGCTGTACGGGGTGCTTGCGGTCTAAATAGTTATTTACAGGCCAATGGCGTTGCTGGCAAACAGCTAACATTCCGGCGTGCTTACCAGAGCAATTATATTCCAGGGGACTGCGTTTACCTTCTGGAATTGGGCATTGAAGAGCAGTTGGATCAACATCAGCACGCCAAAGGATGTTAAATACTTGTCTGACTTGCTCTATTGTGCCTCTATGGGAACTGGCAATAATTGCTAAATCGCGATCGCTCAGATCGTAGCGTTCTAGGGTACCGGTTGTGGTGACAGCTAGTGCTTGAAAGGGTTTGAGTGCTGAACGGACAAATGTTGCCGTTTCTGCGTTACCCGCAACGGATAAAACCCGTCCCCTATCATCACATACAGCAGCTTGGACTACATGGCGTGATTCTATAATGCCTTCCCTGAGTAACCGGACTTCCAGTACTGTGGCTTGAGTTCGTTTTCCCATTGTCATGGGTTAAAATTTATCTCTTTTTATATTTGTCAATGGTCAATCATCAATGGTCAAAAGGCTAATTATAGACTTTATGACTATGGACTTTTGAACGCCAGTGAGCAAGTGGGCATCGCCACCCAACGCACTAGCTCCTCTTGACTGTGGACTATTTAAAACAAATGCCAAACTATAGTACCAATTAGGTACATTCCCGCCAAGCCAGCAAAGGTAAATTGTAACCGTTGCAGAATTGGCTTAATTTCGTAGGTGACAATTAAGCGATCGCGAGCCAAAACTTCTTGAGGTTTAATCCAGGTTTGACCATCATACCAGCCTGACTCTTCATAAAATACAGCCGTGCTGTAGAGGCGATCACGCACATAACGCCACCCTAAGTACATACGTAATAAGACAAAAATTACTCCCAGACTTGCCCCTGCGGCTGCACACAAGACAAAATGGGCAGCATATTTTTGTGGTGGAAAGCTGGCTGCGGCCACTGGCCCAGAAACCAGCCAAGACAAACCCCAAATCCAAGCAATGTTTGTGAGATATTCGCGCCAATTTAAAGTGCAATCACGAAACAGCCAGGAAGTTTTTAATTCTTCGTACTCATTTAGTGGTTGTTGGTCTGTAGGAACCGGACAATTGGACACCGAAGACCTCATCATATTGGCTTACCCCCACCCTCATCGGCATTTGGAACGGCGATACGTTCTGCATTGACCCAGAACGCTTCTAAATTATAAAACTCTCGTTCCTTGGGCATCATGATATGAACAATTACATCACCGTAATCTTGTAACACCCAACTGCCTTCCGCTTTACCTTCTGTGCGTAAAGGGCGACGTTGCCATTCAGTTTCAACTTTATCTTCTATTGCTTGTGCGATCGCCCTGACTTGCACCCTAGAGTAACCAGTCAACATCACAAAATAATCTGCTAGGTAAGATACATCGGCCACTCTCAGTACCAAAATATCTCCTGCTTTGCGATCTGACGCTGCGTCAGCAACAGTTATAGCTAATTGCCCACTCAAATCTTTCATTCCTCCATCTAGGCTTTTGAGTGGACTGTTTTTCTCCGACACAGACTGTAATGGGAGATTTCCTTGGATATAATCAGACATTAAACCTCAGGTGCTTGATCCCTTTTATTTTATAATTACTCACCAAGAACAATTGAACAACAACTGTTTTTTTGAATACTAACAAAAAAACACCTGTTAATGCAGTTAGTTCAAAATTAGCTGTTTGGGTTGTAACTAAAAATCAGACTAAATAGCTACAAGCTCTAGTCTGATCACTAATCAAGCAGTAAATTTTTACCAAGAATTGTAGCGAATTATTTCCCCATTAAAATCTTTAGGATATTCAATATTCTATCTTAAGGATGAATCGGTTATGATTCTGCCACATTTTTGATTGTCGATGGCCGCATCCAGATTTTACGCTTTGTCATTGGTCATTTGTCTCTAAACAGGACAAGGGAAAAATGACTAATGTCAAGCAGGCAATGTGCAGATTGAAGGCGTAGTAACATCAATTACGCACCCAATTTTTTTGGTAAGTCATCATTGACTTTTGACCATAGTCAGCCTGTATGAGTTACACCTCTTGTTTGGAAACTACTTTGGCTTCAATTACCTGACTATCAGAAGTTACTGATTCAAACAAAGCCTCATAGTGATTTAAGGCTTGGTCAAAAGCATACTGCTCCACAGCATACTGGCGACTGTTATAGCCCAGGGTTTTTACCTTTTCAGGGTGTTTGTAAAGTTCTAAAATAGATGCGGCCAAAGCTTGGGCATCTTCTGGCGGAACGATAACCCCACCACCACTTTGTCTGATTGCTCTGGCTGCGGTGCCATTTTCAGGAACAGAGGCGACTATAGCACGACCACTGGCCAGCAAAACTTGGATTTTGGAAGGCATATTGAAAGAAATCACATTCTTCTTCTGCACAACTAAACCAACATCAGCCGCCGCCAACATTTGTGGTAGTTCTGCACGCGGTTGAAATGGCAGTAACAACACATTATCTGCACCGCATTCTAAACAATACTGTTGTAATCTTTGTAAACCTTTAGCTTCACCCACAATTACAAAAGCAATATCTGTGATGTCTCGTAATTTTGCTGCCGCCTGAATTACTGTTTCTAAACCTTGAGTGAGCGCAATATTACCAGAATATTGAACAACAAACTTACCGTTGAGGTTGTGTGTATTACGGAAGGGATTATCTTCTTTAGATAAAGGACGAATAAAGTTGACATCCACCCAGTTAGGAATCTGCTCAATTTTATCTGCTTCTACACCCTTAGATAGTAAATTTTCAACAAACCCATCAGCAATGACGCTAATTTTTGTGGCTGAATGGTAAGCAAATTTTTCTAATGCAGCAAATACTTTGATCAGCAATTTATTTTTCAGTAGCCCAACATGAACTGCTGCTTCTGGGAGGATATCTTGAAGGTTCAGTACCACTGGGCAAGCGCGTAACCATCCGAGTAAAGCAGCAGGTACGCATACAGGTAGAGATGGTGACGTTGATAAAATCACATCTGGTCGCCATCCGAATAAAGCAGGTAAAAAACTTGTAACAACAAAACTAGCATCAAGCATTATCCGATCCAACAGATTCGGTTGTGGCCGAATCCAAACATAACTGCGTTGGATTTGAACGCCATTTTTGTACTCATTTAGGTAGAATTTGCCCCGATAACCCTCGTAAATTTGGCGTTCAGGATAATTTGGCATAGCGGTGACGACGCGCACTTCATGCCCTCGCTTGGCCAGTCCTTCTGCTAATTCCGTCATCAACGGGGCAATACCAATTGGTTCTGGATAGTAGTTGTAGGAGTAAATTAATATCCGCATAAGAAATCAGTCAGAGTCCCTGGCTTTTTGGATAACAATGATGTTGTGCTGCATTTTGTTGCACCTGACTTCAATTGTCTCCTTAGTCTCTTTTAATGTCAGTGGTTTGTCGTTGAAGATTGAGTAAAATTTATTGGGAGTTGCGGAGAGAATACTTAATAAATTTATGACGGGACTATTTACAGTAACAAGTAAGTATGCACTGACAAAACTTTGACTGTTTTTGCAATTAGCAGATAGTTAAAATATCAAGAATTAATGAATTTATTAGCCCTACTTCAGGTATAAAATCTATTTAGGTTGGGCATTTTAATTCAAACTCTCAGTGAACTCATAAGATAGTCGTAAACACCCAAATTAGCAGTATATAATTTTTAGTACAAGTTAAATATAATTCCTGATATGAGTAATTTATTGAGATACGTGTAACTATATTTATTGGGAAAATGGTAATTTAATTACTCAAGTGATTTTTTAAAAATGGCGGGGTATTGTCAGCAAGCTCACAAGGCTTATGCTGAGATTTGTAGAAAATAGCACCTTGTGAGCGAATGAGTAAATATTAATTTGAGTGATTGGAACCTCGATAAATTCGCTCTCTTTGCTCTGGAGAAAGATGTGGTATTGGGAAGCGTTCAGAGCCTGCTATTGTAAAGTCCTGAGTTTGTGTCACTTCATCTGCTTGAGAACGAATTCCGACATCACAATTGAGAAATGGATTGAGGGTGGTATCTTCTGTTTCTGACTCCGCAAGTTGAGTTTGAGGTAAGACATAGGCGTGTTTATGCGGGTCGTATGCTAAAACTTCTCCTGACTCAATGTGATAAATCCACGCATAAATTTTCAGTTGACCTTGGTACAGTTTGGAGTGAATGACGGGATATGTCCGTAAATTCTCAATTTGCGTGAGAACGTTTTCCGCAATCATTATTTCTAACAATTCTTCAAACTGGTAATGACCGTAGTGGTCTAAAACTAGCCTACGAGTCGCTTCTGCATATTTCAGCCAATCATAAACCAGTGGTAAATCTTCTCGCAGACTCTGTAATTTCAGGAGTCCTTTCATCGCACCGCAATGAGAGTGACCACAGATAATAATTTGCTGAATTCCTAAAGCTTGAACTGCATATTCAATAGTTGCACCTTCACCGCCATTAGTTGCGCCGTAAGGAGGAATAATATTACCTGCATTGCGGATAACGAATAATTCACCAACCTGAGCTTGTGTAATGAGATTTGGGTCAAGACGTGAATCGGAACAAGTGATAAACAGTACTCTGGGTTTTTGACCATGTGAGAGTTGCTCAAACAATTCTTGGTGCGTCGAAAAATAGCTAGATTTAAATTCACGCAGACCTTTAATTAATTTCTTCATTACCAAGTTCCAGAAATATTTGTAGGTGAGTTACTGAATCAAACAATATTCATTGAGGGTGAGATAATCTCAAATGCAGACTGATGAGCGTGAGAATTAGTAGGTTTTTGCCAACTTTAGGAGCATCAGCCTTGTTGTTGAGTTAGTGTTACTTTCACAAAACAGTAGCAGCTTGTAATTAAAAATGATTTTTGAGATTTGAGAAGTCAGAATTAGTGATAAACGACTTCTATATCATAGGATAATTTGGTGCTGTAATTATCAGGACTTATGCACAGAATAAGGAAAGTTGAACCACAGAGACGCAGAGAGAAGTTGCGTGCGCGGGTTCCCCGCGTTGAGCAAACTTCGGGAGTTCACAGAGGAATGAGAGTTTGATAGTTTTTTGCGTAAGTCCTAATTATTAAAAATTTGTCAATATTAACTGATCAATGTGTATGGCGATCGCTATAAATGCAACTATCTAAAAAACTGACTTTCAGAGAGTAATTATGAATGGTTGTTGATGCGATAGTTATTTTTGAATGATTTCTCCAGTATTCAAATTGATCACTAGAGATGATTTTGCTTTATCTAAATTTGCTTCTAAAGGAATAACCACTTTATTATCAATATGCTCTGGTTCGCCAAATAAACAGCGACATTGAAACTTGGTGGTCATAATTGGCAGAAAACCAATTTTTGTATTTACCTTACCATGATAATCACCACATTCTGTTACAGTATCAGGGGGAAAACAAGTCTGTTCATAAAGATAAAAGGTTTTAGAGTAGCCTGGGTATTGAATGATTTGCTTGAACTTAAAATCTACAATGTCCGAAACTGCCCAAATATATAGTATTAGTAAGAATATTCCAATTGATAATAATAAGTAAAGCGTTAGAAAAATCTTGGTTTTAAATATAGGTAAAGGCTGAGACTGGGTTAAAAATAAAATGCCTAATCCTACTGCGAGTAACCAAATTCCGAAAAAAATTAACCCTTGGGCAGATTGCCAACTGGGAATAAAAGGTATGTTGATGAGAGCGATCGCTAAAAATGGAGCTATCAAAATAAATATTAGCAGTGGATTTCGGCGCGTCATAGCTGGATTTTTCCGCCATCATAACCCATTCAAGCAAGCAGTAACTTGGTAGAGACGTAAAGATTGACAACATACCCTGTGTCAGTTTTAATCAAGCAAGTAGCTGGTACTGACAACAGAGCCAAAAATTTTTGGCTGTCTTCCCGGAAAGCAGAGAACTGAAGATGTATCTCATTACATAGCAAATTTACTATATGTAAGCTAAAAACTAAACTCTCATATTGTCTTCCTTAAATCTATCTTTCCTTCTCTCATTGCTGCTCTGGTGATCCTCCAGGGCAGTTTTAATTAGGTGCATCCACTTTCGGCAAATAGCCTTCCAAAAGTGGATGCTCCCTTTTAATTTGATTGGTAGACGGTTAAATCTCTAATGAGATTATCTGGCTTTTGTAAGTATGACTGCGATCGCCTCTTCTGGTTTAGCTTTATCCTGGTTCTGGATGCTAGAACTTCACTTTAGATTGAGAACTGATAAATTTTAAACTCCCCTAACGGGGAGTAGTAGGTTTATGATACAGTCTGTACTGCTTTCTTCAACTCCTTGAACATCAGCCGGAGACCGTAGGCAGCAGTTTGTGAGATGACTAAATTACCAAAACCTTTTTTAACCTCACGCTGTTTCACACTGGGGGCAATGTCACCAACTGCCATTGATGTAGTTAGACTCATCTGCATAGTTTGAAGTGTGAGGTTAAGTGTAGCTTCCATCTGTGGCTGCAACTCCTTTGAGACCATAGGAAGTAGGTTTAACTTCAGCGATCGCTGAAATTCTTTGAGTGCCTGTTGCTGAAGTCGAGCCACAGCTTTTGTTTTCCACAGTTCAGGATTATCCTGGAATTGAGCTTTACGCTGATCGTAAAATTCCCCCAATTTCTGGCCAAACTCATTTTTTGGTCTAGCTTGTTCAGGGGCGATAATGTCGAGTACCCAGAGGTAAAGCTGAGAACGACACAATTTAGAACCGGCTCCCGTGTTCATGGTTTCCTTATCACCCGAACTATTTTCATCTTTGGCCATACCCAGCCGACGCTTGAACCTGCCAAGAGAATCAAACTTTGTAACTGGGTAAATTTGGCTGATGAGTAAAGCTTGTGGTCTAACACCAATACCAAACATCGTCATAACTTGACGGTAGGGGATAAATTCACTACTGTTGAGAATTTCTAAAATCTCGTGTTGAATTTCTACTTCCCAGTCTCGTAGGTCACACACCATACCAGCTAATTTTCTGGTAAAAGTAGTAATTCCCACGCCATATTTTTTAGCAATGGATTTCTCATACAGTTTGTCATAGTAACTACTTCCTCGCTTGAGGGTACGCTCACGAAGAGCAAGCCAAGCCCAAAGGGGAAGCGCACCATCTGAAGCAGGTTGACTTTTACTAAGTGCAGCTTCAGGAAATTCCCTGGCTAACTGTTGCCTAGCACGGTTGATGACTGGTGATTGAATCTTATTTAAAGATTGCAGCTGCAACCACAAATGGCGCATTTGTGCCACTTTACCCGCTTCAAATTGCAGGAAAAAATCATCATCATCCCAGTGAAGTAATGCGTAGGCGGCAAGTGCTAGAGCATCAGCTTGGTCATTTTTATCTGGGAGTTTATTTTGTTTACGGTAGTGTGTTGCTTCCGCGTGACCGACCCACAAAACCTTAATCCCTTCAGCTTCACAAATGTGTGACCAAATCCAAGAGTAATGAACTCCAGTAGGTTCCATGACAACAGCATCGGGCTTTAGAGCTAATAATTTATTGACCCCATCAGCGTTAGCTTTAAATGTTAAAGGGTCATCATCTTTCGGACGTTTATTATCTCGAAAGTAGCTTCTAAAGTTTTTGGAAATTGATGTTAATTCCCAAGCAACTACGCTGTTTTTACACACGTCTAAACCAACTATTTTCATTTGTCAAGGTTCTGTTGTACGGGTATTTATTTGCAGCAAAAACTGTGCTAAAATGAGTCACGAATCACCCAAATTAGTGTTAACAATTCACTTTTAAACTCAACACAGTCGGAAATAATTAGCAGCAGTGGATTCATGAAGTTTTGAAACCTTTAAGGTCATTTCAATCTAAAAATCCGTGCTGCTGCTGTTATTTCCCTCTACTTAAAAAGTAGAGGCGGATGAGTTTGCGCGACTCGTCCGCGACTCCCCAATATTGGGGAGTTTCGGCTGTTAGTCAGACAGCCATCATCAGGCGGAATAATTACATATCATCATCGTCATCATCGTCATAAATATCGCTATCTTCGTAATCTTGTTCCGTCACAACTTCAGATTCGACTGTGACAGCAGTAAGTAAATTTCTGAATTGAGGCATAGAAGGTGCTTGAGGATTTAAACTTTGCGCTTTTAAAAACTCGGCGGTAGCATCCCATTCTTGGCGCAAGGTATTTAATTTGCTCTCTAACTGAGCGCATTCTCGATAAATTTTGTTTCTCTCATCGTAAATTTCATCAGCTTTTCTACCAACAATCTTTTTAGCTCTTTCTCTCAAATTACTAACAATTTCTTCGATAGATTCTTCATTGTCTAGCTCAACAGAAAAACCTATTCTTTCATTGCTATAACTTCCAATTGAAATTAGAAAGTGTGCATGAAGTGTTTTAATTTTCATTGTGTCCTCCGGTTTTTAGCGCGGTAATTACAACGTTGTTCTAATAGTCCTGTGGCATCTTCCCAGCTTTGAATGAGAGCGACTGCATCCTCACCGTGAAATGTTTGATGATCACCGTTCTGCCATGTCACTGCTGCAACACGGGTAGGCATATCCTCAAACTGAATTTGGCGAATTTGGGCAAGGTTAATCCAACCAGCAGCAGGCAATTTACAGCTAAACACTGATGGGGTATTGACTATGGTGTACATTTTGGTAATCTGACAATGGTACAAATTTTGCGATCGCAGTATTGCCCATAAGCGAGGGGAGGTGCGATCGCATTCAAATTTCACCTAGTTAAAAGGGATTATTGGCAGGCCCCAAATCCTGAGCTTCGGTTACAGGCGGTTGTATTACAGATTGGATGGTTTGTGATTTGTAGCTTTCGTATTCCTGTTTGAGTTGGCGGAACTCCTGTTTGAGTTGCCTCAGTTCTGCCTCTGCCTGCTCATGTGCTTGTTCGCGGATTTTGCGCTCGACCGTTTCCATAACACGCGAGATTGACTCATCTACGTCATCACCCTCGCTCAGTTCGGCGAACAGTGCTAATTTTTTGTTTTCGTAGTTACCCAGGTTGAGAACCCGTTCATAATTAATGCTTTTGATTTCCATCTTTAAAAAACCCTTAAAACACTTTTATCGTCAACAATTGCGGCAAGAATTTTGTTTTCTGGAGTATCTCGGTCATGAACATATATGTGAGATACTTCCGCACCCGTAACTAACAATTTCTTGGCCTGTACCTCAGCAGCTTGGCGAAGATATTCTAAACAAGACTCTTCATCACTTCCTGTTAAACGGTTGATTTCTTGGACAGCCAAACCTAATGCTAGGGTGTGCAACAGGTAATCACTTTTGTCCATTAAAAAGTAAGCTTTATCTTCGAGTGTGATTGTCATTCAAACACCACCTTTACTTGTGGATATAAACGCCGCAAAATGACGGCATATTCCTCGGCATCTGTGCGACTGCGATATGACTCAACCAGATGCCATTTCCCATGATCATCAAGACGGTAAACTTTCCACGGTGAAAGTGACCGCTTGTAAGTAGATGTTTGTGATACTTGCGGTTTTTTGCTTTGCATATATGGACGTGATGAAGTAACACGGCGCTAAACTTTGCGCCGTGAGGAAAACCTATATTTTTCGGGCGACACAGGTAATGTCGCTTGTGAAAACAACCAAGATTTGTAATTTAAGTATAGTGATTGTCGTCTAAATTACCTCCAACGAAAGGGCATGACTGTATCGGCGCAAGTGTGAAGTGCAGCGCCGGGTGTAGGGTGTAGGGTTACAAATCAGCGCGGGGTGCAATTGAGGGATTAGGTAATCTGCGCCGAGGTTTAACTTTGACAACGGGTGTTGTCTGGTGATGGCGCTTAAATTCACGTAGCATACTCCGCGCCAAACGTGGACGTGTGGCGAAAGCATCTGGTGTACAGAGTCGAGTAAGTTGGTTAACGTCTCAACTTGCTGTTGCAGTTGGCTGACTTGTTTTTCTAGCTGTCGAATGCGTTTTTTTCGAGTTACATATTTTTCCTTCATAAAAAAGTGCGATCGGTCGCCAAGGTTGCGCGTGTGTATAAAAAACTGCTATCCATAACTAACTACACAGTAGTCAGCAATTTCATGTCGTGCATCTGCGCGTAAGCCACTACCCCACGCCAAGCCTCTAGGGGATTTTCACCCAGGTCTTACTTCCACACCACCCCATGTCTCCATGTCGCCACTTTTAGCCTTGGTGTATATGGAATGCCCTACTAAGGTCGGTTACAGACTGCGGCCGCAGTACAGTTGCACGTCACCAGATTTTTTACAATCCGCGACTATATTGAGACAAATCTCAAGTGTTCACTTATCACTCAGCACTAGGGACTACTGGTAGCCTGAATCACCCTTCATCGGTTTTCAACGGCTATGACATCAAGTGTTACTTCCCGATTCTGCTGTGTCTGTCTTGGTGAGACACTTGTGAAACCAGCCAAAATAACTGTTTCTCCACCGAAGCAAATATCGGCTGGTCTTTTTTTATCGTTCAACATGAATGATACGTCCTGTCATGACTACTGTCAAGACGTTTCATTCATGAACTTTACGTCTATGATAGAAGATAACCAACAAGAACAGGAAAAGTCTCCCTTGAGGCTATTAAGAGAAGAAGCAGGACTAACACGTCCCCAAGTTAAGCAAATAATAGGCGTTTCAGAGAGGCGACAAGCTGACTGGGAATCTGGAAAAGCTATGCCAAGTGCTGAAAACATCGCGTCACTCTGCCGATTGTACAAAGTGTCTTTAAAGACTATGTTCAAATCGCTAGGGATTGATGTGTCTGGTATACCTAATGACGAATAGCTGACGAGAAACACGCCACAGTAACAGCTGTGGCGGCCATAAATACCTAACCCAATTATGACGAAATTGGATGAATAAGGAGCATCCTATTAGATGAACGTAAATAGCAAAGTATAACTAACTACTGGGTAATCTAAATTTGTACTTATCGTTTTCACTCAGAAAATGAAAAATCTTATCAGGCTATCAGTTGTTGTTGGATTTGCACTATTACAGAGCTGCACTCCCTCAGTGAAATCAAGTCCGATTGCATCAGAACCAGTTGTAAATTCTCCCAGTGGTTCAGACAAGTATGAAGTTCAGTGGAGTGGAACTAGTGGAAAGGAATTATTTGCTGGTTATTCGATTCTTTCGTTAGACCCACCAGGTACACCGATGAAAGTAGAAAGCATCAAAGGAAAACTACCCCACAAGGTCAACTTTTCGGCTCCTAAAAATGCCATAGTCTCAGCATCTGGTAACACATTTCCCCACACAGCAGTAGAAATCAAAATTTATAAAAATGGCTCAGAGTGCGGAAAGGTGGGGGCTGTTGGGAGTGGGGTAGGAGCAAACAAAGTTTGTCAATAATCCAAGCCCCACAAGTTAACCCAACTTAGTTATAGCTTGCGACCTGTGACACTGCGATCGCACTTTCTCAAATGAGGAGCGATCGCAGTTACTTATGACAAAAGACTAAAAGCCGCACCAGATGGGCGGCCGCTCTACTAATTGAATTATGCCAGTAAACACAAAATCAGAAAACGGACGGTGCAACACTGGTCAGTTAACACTTTTTGACTTAGAAAAATACACCAACTACGACCCGCGCCAGGAGCCACCAGACCCAGAGCATTACCAAACACCGGAAGCATACGAACATGCGTGGCAGCAGTGGGAAAAACAATATCCTGATTTGGTGAAGTATGTCGTTGCCATGTCTCCGTGTAAAAGTGTTGGGGGGCAAGAAACAGCCGACACATCATTACCCCCTAGCACCACCAATAACCGCGTAGCAATAACTACTAAAAAAAATGCCCCCCAACACGAGACGACACACTGGGTAGAAAAATACTGGGTAGAGCGTAGCAGCCGTAAATACTGGTATTGGCGCTATTGCTGGATGACAGGACGAAAAATTCACCGCCGTTACATTGGCTCTATCACTTCGCCCAAAGCACGCGATCGCAAACAGTCCATCGAGGCGGCGATCAATTTTGGACGATCGCCAAAAGAGATTGAGAATTTAATACACTCCTGGCGCAATCATCGGAGCTAAACATCGGAGCCATGAAAAATGCGATCGCCCAGCATACCAGGAGAGCGATCGCCAAAAAAATGAATATTCAGCTTGATTGTAGTGGATGAAAAATGCGATCGCAAAATAGTCAATAATTGGCGATCGCCAATTCTAAATCAGCCTCATCAACATCAATGTATTTTTCCAAACTGGATATTGTTCTATGGCCAGAAAATTTCTGAATCATACTTAAAGCCCAACCACGGCGAGCCATCTGAGTTAAGATAGTCCTCCGTGGCGAATGTGTAGAATAGCCACACTCAGTTAGTTTTGCCTTCTTCAGAGCGCGGCGAAACGCATCATCAAAGCTTTGTAGCTGCAAATGCTGCCCCTCACTACCCGAAAATAAGTAACCTGAGATATCAGGCTGGTTAATTTTCCAATAATTAATCAGCAACTCGCGTAAGTTTTTGTGAATTGGCACTTGTCGAGTTTGGTGAGTTTTAGTCTGTGACGCTCGGTAAGTCAGTCGTCTTAACGGTTTTCCATCAGGCGAATAAACATCACTAGTCATCAAGCTGCACACTTCCCCAGCACGGCCAGCCGTCCAGTATGCAACTCGTAGAATCATCTTATGATTTTCTCCCGGCATAGCCGCCAGAATAGATTCAAAATCCTTATCAGAAAAAATAGCAGCTTGTCCGTGCCGATTGACCTTCATCTACAAGTTTATATTTCCATTGATTGAAAATAGGTATATTCAAATATTTACCAACAGTAAATATTTCATCAATTGTATATATAGCAATACTTACAGGTAATCAGTAAATCTACATCTTTTACCTAAAAGATGTAGATTTACGATTTTTTATATTCTGGTTAGAACGGATTTATTTACTAATCAAAAATCCGTATGGCAGAACCAACACTACAAGAAGTATTCGGTGCAAACGCAATACAAGACGCAAATACAATCACCATTTACAAATCTGACTTACCAGGATTGACACCACAAGAAAACAACACGGCGGAAAGTTTGCTAACAGGAATAAATGTAAAAGCAAAGCAAGCACTAACACAAAGTAACTTTGATGAAAACTTAGACCAATCAGTTTTCATTGAAAGAGGATTCTCAAATTTTACATTTCGAGGCTCAAACCAGGATTCTTACCGAGTTGACGTTTTAACAATTAACCTTGCTAAACCTGACGACAGCGACGAAATCGACCCAGATAACTATTAATGGCAAGCTGGGAAATCAGAGTAGACATACCCTACTCATATAACGGTAGTCCCACCATACCTTACAGCTATTACCCGGTTGGTTGTTTTCGCGGTGGCTACGATTACTACCTCAATGGCGGCGATTTCATTCTGACTCATGCTGATGGTGAGACAAGACTAGGCGGCGGTTGGCTTGGTGGCTATGCAATACAAAGCTTTAACGTTGTTAATCTTGCCCCATGTTGTCCTGAAGGTTGGATGCGGTGCAAAAACGCCAATGGTACATACTGCTGTCTTCCCTGTGATGAAATTAAAAATTCAATTGCAAGCATCACAGCAAATTTAAGGAACGTTAAATAATGAGTGATTGCTGTTCTGAGATTAAGAGCGAATTGGCCGCTTTACGCGCGGAAGTTGCCAGAATAGCCAATTTAAAATCTAACCCTGTTGATGAATACGCTCGTAGATTAGCCAAGGAAGCACTAAAAACTGCATATCAAGCGGATTCTAGAGCGTATCAAGCATTAGCAGGAGTAGAGGATGTACGCGCCGAGATCAAAGAACTCAAAGCAATTTTGGTAGCTGTGGCGGCGGCGGCAGCATTAGCGGCGGCAGCAATGGCGGCGGCTGGTGCTGCTGCTAGTGCGGCGGCTGGTGCGGTAGCTAAAGCCAGCGAAGCTCTAGGTAAGATAGCTGGTTTACTTGATAAAATCAGTACCATTCTTGAGTTGATAGATTCGTTACTGTTTTTGAAGCATTTAGTCCAGCAAATTCAGCAGGGGCAATTATCACTCGAAGATACTGTTAATGCTTTGCAACTTGGCGTAAATGCCCTGCGTGGTCAAGTTGGTCGCGGTGGAACACCCGGACGAGATGGCAGACCAGGACGTGACGGACGAGACGGACAACCAGGACGACCGGGACGAGATGGACGTAACGGCGTTGACGGACGACTAGGACGTGACGGACAGCGTGGACTTCCTGGTAGTGACGGTAGACGCGGACTGCCCGGACGTGACGGACAGCGTGGACTTCCTGGTAGTAACGGTAGACCAGGACTACCCGGACATGATGGACAGCGCGGACTTCCTGGTAGTGACGGTAGACCAGGACTACCCGGACGTGATGGGCGGAATGGCGTTGATGGTCGTCCTGGTCGTGATGGTGTTAATGGACGTGACGGACGAAATGGCGTTGACGGTCGTAACGGCGTTGATGGTCGTCCTGGTCGTGATGGTGTTAACGGACGTGACGGACGGAATGGCGTTGATGGTCGTAACGGTCAAGACGGTCAAGTTACAACCATCACATTAGAACGAGTCAAAGTCGAAAACAAATTTGAATATATTTACCGTCCCGCACCAGCACCAATTGTCATTCACGGTCGAAATGGTCAAAATGGTTTAGCTGGTCGTCCTGGGCGGGACGGTCGAGACGGGCGAGACGGTCGTAACGGCGTTGATGCAGTCTTAAAACCTTACCCTATACCGCGAAACGGTGTTGATGGTCGTCCTGGGCGAGACGGGCGTAACGGTTTAGATGGTCGTCCCGGTTTACGAGGTTTACCCGGAACTAACGGACGTAACGGCACAGATGGCAGAAATGGGCTAAACGGTCGCAACGGTACAGATGGTAGAAATGGCGTTGACGGTAGAACCGGGTTAAACGGTCGCAACGGTACAGATGGCAGAAATGGGTTAAATGGTCGCAACGGCACAGATGGTAGAAACGGCGTTGACGGTAGAACTGGGTTAAACGGTCGTAACGGCGTTGACGGCAGAAATGGGCTAAATGGTCGTCACGGTACAGATGGCAGAAATGGCGTTGACGGTAGAAATGGGTTAAATGGTCGCAACGGCACAGATGGTAGAAACGGCGTTGACGGTAAAAACGGCTACGGGGTGAATGGGCGTGACGGTGTAGACGGTCGCAATGGTTTAAACGGGCGTGATGGTGTAGACGGAAAAGATGGTAAGCCAGGAGAGGATGCAGATGTGAAGTTTGTAAGTATTCAGGTTCCTACTTGCGTATGTGAACAACAGCCGGATGGCAGTTGGAAACCAAAACGAGTTAATACCACTGTGACAGCGATCGCAAATAAATCTGGAACTGCCAATAACTCAAAAACCATAATTTCGGAACATGAAGAGTTATGCAAAGCGAATGAAGAACTTTGTTTAGCGAAAAATAAAGAATTTGAAGCTTTTCTCTCAGTACCAGATCACTGGCCGACTCGTAGCGGCCAAAAACCACAATTAGCCATCCAGTATGCTGAAAATAAAGGTAACGGCAAGATTGGCAGAACAAGGTGGACATTATTATTACCACACTACCGCTACGGTCAAACGCATGATCCGAAATTCCCAGACTACGAAAAAGGTTCTTTTTTAGGTGTACAAGAATTAAATGATAATTCTAAAATTACTGTTTGGTGTAAGTCTAAACAAGAGTGTTTAAGAGTTATTGGTATTCTTAAGCAATACGTTGAGCCAAAATTTTTAGAAAATATCAACCCGCCAACAGTAACAGATTCAAATGCTAGTAGAAAAGAATCTTCCGTGACTCCAACATTAATGCAATTTTTCCCCAATGGTCAAAAAGATGATGCTCCAGAATGGTCTAAAAAGCTGAGGAAGAAATGAATAATGTTTTAGAATTTGATTCTGTTTTTATGATTAATGGCAGATTAGCAATTAAATTACAAACTCTTGCTAAACTGCTAAAATACTCTGATGTTTATCTATTACAGCTAGTTAAAAGCCTAGCAAAAAAAGGAATCAAGATAGGGTTTAAATGGAAACGTAATTGGTACATATTTTTACCAAAAACTCCTATCAACAAGCTGATTCAAAACAAGAATAATGTCAATATTAATGGTGGAGATAGTAGAGGTAGTGCAACTACGCCATCAGGAAACATAATCAATGACGATTGGAATAATGCTATTGATGAATTACCTAGTGGAATTACTGACACTTTACAAAAAACAAATTTTTCAATTAGCACGATTAATAATCAGCTTGTTATTTCAACTGGATTTATTAACTTACTTTCTTCGACCGTAGACCCAAAGAAAGTATCTCTACAGTTTCCCTTGTCTCAAGCCAGTTTCAAGGCTACGACTGACTATAAGTACGGCTATTACATTTATTACCGTGAGGATAGAATGTCTACTTTTGATCCAGGCGATGCAGGAACTTTAAAATCTACCCAATTACCAGCAGCTTTATTTGAAATCTGTAGAGCTTTAGACGCTGCTGAGAATACCCGCAATGGTGCTAACCCAGGGCTGACACCACGCCGAAATATCTCTACAACTGTTAGCTTTGACACTGGTACAATTGCCGTCGCTGCAACCATTCCAGTTACACCTAGTATTGGTGCTGGTGGATTAATCCAATTGACTGCTAGTGATTACCTTGGCGCACCTTACAGCGATTTTGCTAACGGCGGTGGTGATTTAGCTTCTGATACTTTGCCTGAAGCATTGTTAGAAATGGCTAATCTACTTGCAGCAGCAGAAAAAGCTGTTACACCTGCCGAGAACCAGCCAAATAATGTACAGGTGCAGTTTGATCTAGAAACTGGCTCTGCTACCATTAGCGCCAATATGCCTTTTACCACTGCGGCTGCAACTAATGGTGATGTTACTGTTCATGCCATTGATTATCTCTAATTCATGAATATCCACAATTTATTCATAGGTAGGTAATTAAATGGCTGGTAAATTAGGCCCTAGAGCTACAGTTTTATTCAAATCTGGCAGTGGTCAAGGTAAAGGCGCAAAGTCTCAATATGTTTATATGTTGAGGTCTGTTGCTGAAAAGTTAGGATTGAAAATCGTACCTGATGCTACCGTGACTCGTAAAGCACCAGCAAGCAGTAAAGGGAAAAAAGAAATTAAAGTTTCTGTCAGGGGTAGTTTTGGTGCAAAGCGGATTAAAGTACCTTTACCTGGCACTCAAAGTAATACTGCTACGAGAAAGGGTGTGAAAGTCAAGTATCTTTCTGTTCCCGTTCCGGCTGATGCCACAATTGCGGACATTAAAAAGTTTCTGCAAGGTGCTAGTAAGAAACCCCAAAGTTTTGTTAGTCCCAATGGACGCACTTATTCACTCTCTACTAAGTAGATGAATAATGAATTTCAACTAGTATTTAAAAATCAGTATAGATTTGATTTGAAAATAGTTGAGTCTGTACTGATTCCTTATTTGTTTGAAGGGCAAGAGCAACTAATAATCAATGTTGACGCTAACCCGTCAAGAAAATATAGAACTAGTGGAAGAGTTGAGCAAATCTTTATTGATTTAGGTTCTACGGTTGGTGTTGGTGAATTACTAAAACTTGGGTCACAGGTAGTCACATTCTCCAATAATTTAGGCAGGTTTAAACTGAAATTTTACCCAAATAGATATATTGGAAACACTACCTTGAGCATCAAAAGAAATACTACTTTTTCACTCAGTAATCAAGATTTATCATCGGTTGTTAATGCCATAAATACGGTACAAACCTCTGTTGATTACTTAAATGAATTAATCGGTGGTGATGATGCCAATTAACATTAATGATGATGAATTTCCTGCTGCCAATGATGACACTTTGAATTTAGTGCAAATAGTCAAAAGTCTTGTCTATTTGGTTAAGAGAATTACTGGTAAAAGTTCATGGAAATATGAGCCGGATTTAACCTTAGATGCTCTCAATTCAGCTTTCCTTGATGGCACTTTGAAGGGTGAGAAAGGGGACAAGGGCGACACTGGTGAGCAAGGCCCTCAAGGTATCCAGGGTGAGAAAGGGGACAAGGGTGATCCTGGTTCAAACGCTAACGTTACTCCTGGCGCGTGGCAAACGCCGACACTACAAAATAGTTGGCAACAAACAACCGAAACGCTGAAATATAGGTTACTAGCTGATGGACGGCTTGAGCTTAGAGGCTCGGTATCTCGTTCGTCGGCTCCATCTACCCCAAGCACCATATTTACTTTACCCGTCGGCTATCGCCCTGCTTATACCGTACGTGTGGAATGCCCAGTGCTAACCAACAATGCCAATACTGCGGCAAGAGTCGCTATCGATAGCAGTAGCGGCGCGGTATCTTTAGCAGGGCTTCACGCATCCACTCCGGCTTATACCAGTATTACTTTTATATCTTTGTGTTTTGCTTGTGCATTAGATTGATATGACTACAGAACGAATTGGGATGTTGGTAACTATTGTGACCGTAGTTACCCAAACAGGATTATATTTACTTAGTGGGGGTTTTTCTGCTGGTGGTAAGCTCACCAAAATCGAATCTGAGATGAGAATGATCCGCCAAGAACTCAAGGCTGCTAATCAGATGCAGGATTACCGCATTAATAAATTGGAAGAGCAAACACCAACTAAATAACCCTCTGGGGATTCAATCTACATCTCTGTTAGCTAGGGCGGGAAAGTAGGTAATGGTAGTTCTACGATACTTGGTAATTTTACTGACTTATATTGGTCTAGGACTGGGCTATTTACCTGGACTACGGATGAATCGTGCCACAATCGCCCTTGTGGGCGCGGCTTTTTTAATGGCACTGGGATTACTGGATTTATCTGCGGCGTGGAGTGCTATTGACTACAAAACCCTTGTCTTTTTGTTTGGGATGATGATTATTAGTGCTAATCTGGCGGCTTCTGGTTTTTTCCAGTTGGCTGTTGATTACACTATCCGTTATGTCCACAGTCCATTTGGGTTATTGATAGTCTTAACTTTTGGCAGTGGCTTTCTCTCAGCACTGTTTCTCAATGATACGATCGCCCTTATCCTCACGCCTTTGGTAGTTGGTATCACTCAGTTACTCAGTCTCAACCCTGTTCCCTATTTGTTGGCGTTGGCTGGTGCAACTAATCTGGGTTCTGTTGCTACCCTGAGTGGTAATCCACAGAATATTTTAATTGGTTCGTTTTCGGGGATTAGTTATCTAGACTTTGCCAAGGCTTTGACACCACTAGCTTTAATCGGTTTGGTAATTCAGGTAGGTTGGTTATGGTGGTTATATCCAGAGGTGCGATCGCTGCGTCCTTATCTAAAAGTCGAACTACCACGCTATCGCACCTTCAAGCCTTTGTTAGCCAAGAGTTTATTAATTACTACTGGGTTGTTGATAGCTTTTTTGCTGGGAATTCCCACGGCGGAAGCTACCTTGATAGCGGCTGGATTATTACTCGTCACACGCCGGATCAAACCAGCGCGAATTTTGCAAAAAGTTGACTGGGATTTGCTCTTGATGTTTTGTGGGTTGTTTATCCTGACTGAAGGTGTCCAAAAATTGGGGGCGCTGGAATGGTTTTCCCCTTTCGTTCATACTCCCTGGAGTATTTTGGGAGTCACGGTGTTGTTATCGAATTTAGTATCTAATGTCCCGGCGGTACTGTTACTACATCACCTCATTCCCCACCCTGACAAGCAAACTTGGCTACTACTAGCTGCGGCTTCCACACTGGCAGGAAATTTAACGCTGTTGGGTTCTGTTGCCAATTTGATTGTAGCGGAGGCAGTTGCTAAAAAAGGATATCGGCTGACATTTGGCGAACATTTGCGATTTGGGCTACCGCTAACTGTTGTAACTCTGGCGCTTACTTATTTTTGGATTTTTAAACTCAGAGTTTGGTGAATTTATTATGTATCCCAAACCCTTACACCCAGTTTCCACAGAAAATCTTTGTGCTTAAGTCTTAGACATTAGTTCAGTTTCTGTGGTCTGGTATAGTTTTTGAAATTAGGCGGTACTGCAATATTGGAAGCTAATTTAGCATCGTTTATAGGTACAGCCGCCGTCAATTTTAAGGGAATTTCCCCAGCCCAGACGGGTATTTGATAATCAACTTCATCATCAATTGGCCCTCCAGTCCGAATCTTGGCGCTGGCTTCTATTAGGGGCAAAGATAACACTATTGTTCTAGATAATTCTTGATGATTGGGCGATCGCACTTCCTGCCATCTTCCTAAAATGACATGTTCTGTAAATGCTTGCAAGGCTGCTAATTTCTGGGCTACATCCTCGATTAAAGTTGCTTTACCAAAAATAACCACTGAGCGATAATTCATGGAGTGGTGAAATGCCGATCGCGCTAATACCAACCCATCAATTAAAGTTACGGTGACGCAAACATCAATACCTTGTTGCAGCGATCGTAACATTCGACTAGCAGGTGAACCATGAATATACAATGTATCTTCAATCCGCCCATAGGCTGTAGGAATGACAACAGGTTGTCCATCATTAATAAAACCAACATGACAGACTAATCCTTCATCTAATATTTGATAAATTGTCTCACTTTCGTAGTTGGCTCTTTGGGGTACACGTTTAACTGTAGTTCTTTGGCTGGGCGTTTTTGGTTGAGGCATAACTGAAAGTTTCTACTCTATATCGTTAGAGTAATCAGGTAAGTGGAGTGATACAAGAGCCACTTTTCAATTAAATTACCAGTCCACGTATCTGTGATACTCCAATGGATTTTGTGATTAGTATTGATTCCCAAGCAGCTTTACCTTTACATCGCCAAGTTTATACAGAAATTCGTCAGGCGATTCTTACAGGGAGATTAACTCCAGGAGAAAAGCTACCTTCAACTCGTGTACTGGCTCAATTACTTGGTGTTTCTCGCGCCACCGTTACCCAAAGTTATGAAATGCTTCTGAGTGAAGGTTATCTAGAAACCAGTGTTGGTTCGGGAACTTTTGTCTGTCGTCAACTCCCTGATGATTTACTCAACACCACACCTATTCAAGCAAAATTACCAGCAAATCCGCGTACCATATCCTTGTCAACCTATGGTGAAAGGTTGAGTCAGGGTAAATTTCTACACATCCCCGAAGCAGATGTAGAGATTAGCTTTAGTTATGGACGACCCGCTTTTGATGAGTTTCCGATTAAGTTGTGGCGTAAGCTCTTATCTCGCCATTGTCAGTCTAGTAAGTCAGTGCTTGATTATACTTATAATTCACAGGGTTATCAACTTTTGCGGGAAGCGATCGCAGCTTATCTATCTCGCTCCAGAGCCGTGAAATGTAACTCTGAGCAAATCATAATTGTCGGTGGTTCACAACAGGGGATTGATTTAATTACTCGTATATTAATTAACCCTGGTGATTGCATAGCAGTGGAAGATCCAGGATATTTAAGTGCTAGACGAGCTTTTTTAGTCCAGGGAGCTAATTTATTTCCTGTAGCTGTAGATCAGTCAGGATTAATTGTCCATCATTTAACAACAGGTATAATTCCTAACATTAAACTTGTTTATGTCACCCCATCACATCAATTTCCCACAGGTGCGACACTATCTCTGACTCGCAGGTTAGAGTTACTAGCTTGGGCAAAAAAATCAGGGGTAATGATTATTGAAGATGACTATGATAGCGAGTATCGTTATGGTGAACGACCGATTCCCGCATTGCAAGGATTAGACCAAGGTAACTCAGTCATTTATGTGGGGACATTTTCTAAAGTTTTATTTCCGGCTTTACGTCTGGGTTACTTAGTTTTACCTCCAGATTTAGTACCAATATTTGCCCGTGGGAAATGGTTAGCAGATCGGCAATGCAGTTTATTAGAACAATACACCTTGACTGATTTTATTACCGAAGGACATTTAGAACGACATATTAGACGGATGCGATCGCTCTACGACGGACGCAGGCAAACTTTGGTACAGTCTTTATTTGACCATTTTGGTGACAAAATCAAAATACTAGGAGAAAATGCCGGAATGCACTTAATGGTCAAGTTCAATACCAAACTCAGTGATGATGAAATAGTTCAGCGTGCTGCTCTGGCTGGAGTGAATATAGGGGCAGCATCTCCTCAATATTTAAAAGATAGCCCTGGTAGTGAATTTATCTTTGGATATGCTGAACTCAGTCATCAGAAAATACAAGAGGGAGTACGTCGATTAGCTCAGGTGACTTTAATTGATTAAGCGGACATGATATCAGTCCGTTCAAAAACTACGGAGAGATTATTGGCTGGCATTTCGTAAATCTGTTTCAAGACAAGATGTTCGGTTTGAGCGGCGGCTATGACATCATCTAAGTTACGCACACCCCATTCTGGGTTTTGGGAACGTAAATATTCATCAAAAGCGGCATTACTTGGGGCTGTATGTTCTCCACCTTGTTTAAAAGGCCCATATAAATAAAGAATACCGCCCACAGGTAAAATACGACTCGCCCCTGCCATCAGTCCTAAACAGGCTGACCAAGGTGAAATGTGAATCATATTAATATTGACGATGGCGACAATGGGCGAATTATTTAGCAACTGGGTTGTTGTTTCTTGCTCTACCACCCACACAGGTTCCTTAGCATCAAGTTCCAGTGGTGGATAAATGTTTTGACATTCATAGTGTTCAGTCCAGGCAACTATACTAGCTCTGGCTTGGGGGCTGACATCTGTTGGTAGCCACATCACATTTCTCAGTTGCGATGTAAAATAAACTGCGTGTTCACCTGTACCACTGGCAATTTCCAAGACTGTTCCACTGTCAGGCAATACTTTTAAAAGGACTTCGAGAATTGGTTGGCGATTGCGCTCGGTAGCTGGGGCGGATTGTCGTGCGTCTTGTGTTGTCATGCTTGTGGTTTTATGAGTTGATTTCACGGTTATGATGGCAGTTACACTGTAAATTTTTGCTCTTAGTATGTTTTGAAGAATTTTTGCAGATAGCGATCGCTCTTTGTAATATCTTAGATATATATTGCTTAAAAATTGCCATTAGGGATGTGTGCGATCTCTTCATCATTCCTGATTAACTTTTGCAGATAGCGACACCAAGCAGTCTTTTAATATCCACGAAGGCATTAAGGTATGGTTCGTAATCACAATTTGGCGAAAGCAATATCTGATTGCGGATGGGGGACGTTCACTAATTTTCTATCTTATAAACTAGAACGCAAAGGCGGGAAACTAGTAGAAATTGATAGATGGTTCCCTAGTTCAAAACTCTGCCATGTTTGTTTTTATCAGATAGGTGAGATGCCACTAGATGTTAGAGAGTGGGATTGTCCTAATTGCAAAACTCACCATGATCGTGATGAAAACGCTAGTCACAACATACGAGCAGAAGGAATCAGAATGCTAAAGGCGGAAGGTTCAGCCGTCTCTGCTGTAGGAGGAGAAGTAAGACCAAAGCTTGGACGAAAGTCTAAACTAAGGCATTCTCCTGTGAGTACAGAAGCCCCACCTACCCTTCGGGAAGGCTAACGCCAACAGGCGAAGCCAAGGCGGGGTAGTTCACGAGAGATTGATAAAGTTCATCCAGTACCTCATAAGCTGCCAGAATATTCAGTCCACGCCAAACAGAAAAATCTACTAAATATACTTGATTTTGCTGCACAGCTTTGAGTTTCGACCATATAGGTTTTTGTTGTAGTTTCTGAATTACAGAGTTATCATCTTTGCGTAGAGGCGCAATAAATAAAATATCACTGTCAATTTTAGGTAAAAGTTCCTCGGAGATGGCTAAATCCAAGTCACCTGATTCTGCAAAAATTGGATTTAATATGCCAATATCGTCCAAAATTTTGCCAGCAAAAGATTGTTTCCGAGTGATCACTAATTTTCCAGCCGCCACATAAGCAAATGATATCCGCAGTTTCTGTTGGTTATGATTAATTATCTGCTTTAATTTGTTAATACTTTGGTTATATTTATCCATAAGTTCTGTAGCTGTCTGCGTTTTTTGCAGAATATTTGCTACATCTTGGATATGTTGTTGCCAATTGGCTTTAGTTTCTATCCAAGGTAAAACTACTGTAGGTGCAATTTTTGATGTATATTTATAAATTCTGTTAAAGAAGGGTTGAGACACGACTATAATTAAGTCAGGACGCAACAAAAGAAGTTTTTCTAAGTTAATTTGACCACTGGAACTGCGGATGATTTCTACTCCATCTGTTTTTCCTTGAAAGTAATCAAAGTCACTCTCGATTTCATTGGTAATCCAAGTTGCGATCGGCTTGATATCTAAAGCTAAAACAGCAGCAAAACTATTGAAATCTAAGGTGACAATTCGTTTTGGGTTGAAGGGAATACAACTTTCTCCCTTGACATGCTGAACTATTCGACATGGAACACTTTTTTGCAAAGAGTTGGAGTTACTGACTTTTGGAGTCAAACTTTGATTAACAACCCAAACAAATGTAAATATCAAAATTCCACACAAAAATAGAGCAATAAAGTGACGTGAAATCAATTTCATAAATTTGCGCTGGATACCACAAGATGAGTAAACATCTTCCGAAATAACTAGAATTCAGGAGTCAGAATTCAGAATTACAATCAGCATTGAGCAGAATTTGACTCAATTTCCCAACATACTGACTCCTGAATTTTGACAAATTCAATTATCAAAAAGTCCAAGAAATAGTTCCTTGAACTGTCAATGGCTCACCATAGGAGACTCGTAAACTATTGAAAGAATTTTCAAAATAGTTTACGTCAAAGAGGTTTCTGATATTGATAGCTGCACGGAATCCGTCTTTTTTGTAGAAGACAGCAGCATTAGTTGTTACATAGCTGGGGACTTCAAATGTATTCCCAGTATCACCCGCACGCTCGCCCACATAAAACAATCCTAAACCAAAGCCTAAACCCTGCAAATTGCCTCGTTGAATTTCATAGGTTGTCCATAAACTAGCAGCATGAGGAGTTGTCTGGAGTACGCGATTGCCAACAGGAATGCTATTATCTGCTGTCACACGGGCATCGTTGTAGGCATAACTAGCAAAGACATTCCATCCCGGTAAAATTTCCCCAGCAATGCTGAATTCTAGACCTTGGCTACGTTGTTCTCCAGTTTGAATCGAAAAGCCGACATTATCGGGATCATCAGTTAAAACATTCGATTGGGTAATGTCATAAAAAGCTAGGGTAGTTGAAAGCCGACTATTCAAATCAGCTTTGATCCCAACTTCATACTGTGTACCCCTTGTAGGTTCAAAATCACTACCATCAAAGGCTCTACCAATCGCTGGCTCAAAGGAACGACTGTAGTTGGCATACAGAGAAATCGGCTGGATTGGCTGATAGACAATGCCTACACGCGGACTCCACGCACTGACAGTTTGACTGGTTTCTGTATTAGCGAGAAAATCTTGGTCAGTTTGGGTGAAGACATCAAATCTGCCACTTACGAGTAGCTTTAAATTGTCTGCGATCGCTACTTGATCTTGTAAGACAATCCCAAGCTCATCAGTTACCGTCTTAGTATCTAGCTCAAATGTCACATCGCTACGCGCTTGACCGTAAACAGGATTAAAGATATCAATGGGTGCGCCTGATCTGCCTGTAAATTTTAAGGTATTATTCAGCCTGCCTAAATCCACACCAAATAGTAATTGATGCTTGATTGAACCTGTATCAAACTTACCAATTACATTCGTCGTCAATCTATAGTCACGATACCGATCATTGAAATCGTTGGATGTTCTCAGGAGTGTCCGATTATCAGCTAAAAGTCGAGTTCCGATATTGACCCCAGAAGCATCATAGTTAACGTATCCATATCGAAAAGTATTATTAATCGACCAATTCTCATTAAACTTATGCTCTAAGCGATATCCAATCCTGGCATTTGTCACATCCAGTTCGCCTTCATTTGTAATCAGGCTCCGGGATATATCACCATTAGGATTTGCCAAGATTGTTCCCCGCGCAGGTACGCCCAAATTGTAGTCTTCTTGCTCTAGATACTTGTAAGTTGCTTGAATACTCAGATTTGTATTCTCACCCAATGCGAGATTTAAAACAGGCGCAATTACTAAGTTTCTGGTTTGGCTGCGGTCAGTGAAAAACCCTTGATTGCGATAAGATGCGTTCAGCCGATATAGAGCCTTCTTATCTTCGTCCAATGGCCCAGACAAATCAATCTCACCACGATAAAAGTCAAAACTACCTACCGTTGCTTCGACAAAATAGTAAGGATCTGGTAAAGGCTGTTTTGAAACAAAGTTGACTGTTCCCCCTGGAGATGTTGTCCCGAATAAAACCGAGTTTGGCCCTTGCAAAACTTCGATTCTTTCAATTCCTGTCAGATCAGGCCCAATGTTAGCGCCTACACCATTTGTTGTACCTTCTCTAATGCCATCAAGATTAGGTTGGCTCAAGAATCCTCGCACTCGCAATCTTAACGAGTCAAAGTTAGAAGGTGCGGAGTTACGCACACTTGGAGCATTCAAAAGCGCAGTAGAAGTATCAGCCCGTTGATCCCGCAATACTTCTTGCGGAATAATCTGAATCGATTGGGGAATATCTCGCAGTGGTGTATCCGTCCGCGTCACCGTACTCGCTTCCGGCACACGATATCTATCTTGTTCTCCCGTTACTACCAACTCAATCGGTTCATCCGGCGGCGCTGATGGTGTTTCTGAAGGAGTTTCTGATGGTGTTTCACTGGCTGGCTGTTCTGGTGCTGGCCTTGTTTCGCTTGGTTGCATTGCTGTTGTTGTCGATGCTACAGCAAAAATCAAACCTGTATTATCATCAAACAACTCAACTGTCGGCGCGGCTTTCTCTCCCACCACAGTCACGCGCACAGTGTTGGTATCAATATTTGTAACTGTTATTTCTGTAATTTCTGTCAGAGGTTTATCGGAGCGAAATGTGAAAGTGTCTCCCGATGGTAAACGCAACTGAGCATTAGGAATATCTGCAATAAAATTATTCCCGCTACTACGATTGACAACTTGCAGTTGTTCTCCAGCAGTAGTCTCTAAAATGATCTCCACACCTTTATCTGTGGGAGTTGCTTTGACTCCTGTAATTGGTACAACTTGAGCCTGAGTGCTGGGTTCTGGATTTGTAGGGGTGGTTGGTGTTTGTACCAACATCCAGGCGCTAGTCCCAGGTAGTTTGATTTCGCTCAGTTGGGGAATATTGTTAGTTAATTTTTCATCTCTCAACTGTTCTCCCTTGAGAGCTAAGGGTTGGACTATTCCATCTTCTTCTACGTCCTCGGCTTTAACGGCAGTGCCAATCAAACAAACAATCGCACTTGTCAGCAAAAGGCTGCGAAATAATTGGTCTATTTTCATTGATGTCCCCATACCTAATAAAATCACCTGCTCGTTACCGAAGACGAACAGCAACTAGTGATAGTTATTGTCAACTAACTTAAGTGAGTTTAATCATAGTATGAAGTAATACAAAACACAAGATAGTAGAGAATTTATTTCAATTAGCAGTCTATTATCTGGTTACAAATCAGGACTTATGCTGATGTAGTATGCTTGCTTGATACACAGATTTAAACCATGACAATTGCTACAGTTACTGTCTCTAGAGAGTATTAATTAGTTGTCAACCCACCAAAAATCTTGGGATAAATATATATAGTGGACTAGCCAATGAATTTTACTAGGCATCTAATTGCTGAATCGTCAAGCTTTCAGTCTGCTACTCACAGGGATGTCTAAAATAGGTAAAAATGATGTTTTTCGGGTTTATTGATAATTAATTGATATAACAACCCTATTGCTAAAGCAATTAATTGTCGTTAAGTTGATAGATGTTAAGTGAAAGTAAATCTCAATAATATTGAGACTTATTTTTAGAAAAAGTCTTAGCGAATCATACTTTGAGTGCTGTTAGTGGTTGACTCAAGCAACAACTTAACCCTTGAGAGTTGTAACTAACATGGTGAATGTTTTCCTCTAACTCTGTTAAATTCTTAGGGTTAATTGCAGAGTTTCAGGCTTGGAGTATGTTCTGCACGAAAACCTTTGTTGGTAGCTGTTCTTAGGGGGTGCTAAATGGGACGATTCCCAGGTGGGGTTAACTTGAGTCGAGTATTCCAGAAAATGAGCTAACCCTGGCTAAAGCTTGTAGTTTGCTCAGAGTTGGATATCGCTGTGATTGATTGTGTTGTTGTAAAATTACCGCTCTGATATTCGGTCTAGGATTTTGAGCAGTAAATCTAGTTTTACTGCTGGTTCTCAATTGCTTATTTTTATCTGAGCAAATTTATAGCAGAAGGCAGGAGGCAGGAGGAAAAGTCTTACTATTCCTGGCATTCAAGCTTTCAAATTGTCCTCGCATATCTGACTACTGCTATATAAAGTCTAGATAAAAGTAAGTAGTGCGTTAAAGTGCATCTAGTCATCTAAAAATGAATCAATATTCTTCTAGCTTTCAACCAAGCGATGTCTTCTCTGCGACAAGCTACACTAACGATGAGTTTAGCCTCAGTAACTGTAGAACAGTTGTTGAACTGTTGGGTTGGAGAAGTTCTACCCAAGGAAATCAAGATATTTTCACTTTTTTACTAGATGGAGAAACAGAACAAGCGCGGCTAACTTATCAAGAGTTGGATAGACTTGCTAGACGAACGGCTGCACAGTTGCAAGCAATGGGTTTAGCGGGAGAACGTGCTTTACTGCTTTATCCGGCTGGACTAGATTTTTTAATTGCTTTTTTCGGTTGTTTATATGCGGGGGTTGTGGCTGTCACTGCTTATCCTCCGAGAAATCAGCGTAACACACCGAGAATCCAGGCGATCGCTCAAGATGCACAAGCCGCGATCGCACTGACAACAACAGATATACTCCCAACAGTGCAGTCTTTAATGAGCCAAAAGACTGATTTGGGATCGTTGCAATGGCTGACAACAGATAATATTACTCCAGGAATAGAAGACAACTGGCAACAACCTCATATTGATCAAGATAGTTTAGCGTTTCTGCAATATACCTCTGGCTCAACGGGAACACCCAAGGGTGTGATGATTAGTCATGGAAACTTGCTGCACAATGCTCAAACAACTCGTCAATTTATGGAGCATTCGCCAGCTAGTAAGTTTGTGACTTGGCTACCGATGTACCATGATATGGGTCTAATTGGTGGAATATTGCAACCTTTGTATGGTGGTTTCCCTTGCATTATTATGCCGCCTGCGGCTTTTCTTCAACGTCCCTATCGTTGGTTACAGGCAATTTCTCACTATCGCGGGACAACCAGTGGCGGCCCCAATTTTGCTTATGATTTATGTGTGCAGAAAATCACGCCTGAACAAAAAGCAACTCTTGACTTGAGTAGTTGGAATATAGCGTTTAATGGTGCGGAACCGATTCGCCACGATACATTAGAGCGATTTGCAGAAGCTTTTGCAGAGTGTGGCTTCCGTAAAGAAGCGTTTTATCCTTGTTATGGTATGGCGGAAACAACTTTGATGGTGGCTGGTGTACAGAAGGCTGCGCCACCAAAAATCAAAGCATTGCAGAAATCTGCATTAGCATCTCATCAAGTTGTAGAGTCATCAGTGGTTGGGGGAGATGACACATCTTACTTTGTTAGTTGCGGTCAAATTATTCCTGACCAGAAGGTAGTTATTGCCAATCCAGACACACTCAAGAGTTGTCAACCTGATGAAATTGGGGAAATTTGGGTAGCTGGATTGAGTGTTGGTCAAGGATATTGGCATCGTCCAGCAGAAACCACAGAAACATTCGGAGCTTATTTAGCAGATACAGACGAAGGGCCATTCCTGCGGACAGGAGATTTAGGCTTTTTGCAGGATGGAGAGTTATTTATTACAGGTAGAGCGAAGGATTTAATTATTATTCGTGGTCGCAACCTGTACCCCCAAGATATAGAATTAACTGCTGAACGCAGTCATTCATCCTTGCGTCCTGGTGCGAATGCCGCATTTACAGTTTTAGTTAACAACGAAGAAAAGCTAGTAGTTGTCCAAGAATTAGAGTTTCGCGCCAAGCCAAATTTAGAAACAGTAATTAATGCAATTCGTCAAGCGGTGACGGAAGAACATGAAGTACAAGTTTATGCAGTTGTTTTAATTAAACCAGGGACGATTTGCAAAACTTCCAGTGGTAAGATTCAACGCCGTGCAACTCGCGCACAGTTTGAGAGTGGTGAACTGAATATAGTTGCCAGCAATATTTTAAAAGCTAGTGATACTGTCCAAGAGTCAATTCAATTACAGCGTTCTCAACTGTTGACACTGGCTGTACAAGAACGTCAGACAGTTTTAGAACAATATTTGATTGCACAAATAGCCAATGTTTTAGCGATCGCACCAGATAATATTCCTCTCCAAGCACCATTAAGCACCCTCGGACTCGATTCTTTAAAAGTATTTGAATTGAAAAACCGGGTTGAGGTTGACTTAGAAGTAGAAATATCCATTGCAGACTTCTTTGAAGGGATGAGTCCGCGATCGCTGGCGACTAAAATCCTCACCCAAATAACAGCAGCAGCTTTTATTCCTGCTGTACCTCTAAACCCAATTCCACAAGCCGAAGTTTATCCTTTGTCTTTTGCACAACAAAGATTATGGTTCCTCGACCGATTGCAACCAGGGAACCCAGCTTACAATATTTCCTTAGCTGTAAATCTCCAAGGTGAGCTTGACATCATCTTGTTAGAGCAAAGTTTAAACGAAATTGTCCGACGACATGAAGCTCTCAGAACCACGTTGAATGTTGTCAACGGACAGCCAGTACAAATTATTACTCCTTCCCTCAAATTATTCTTATCAGTAATTGATGATCAAAAGAATATTGCATCCTCAGTCCAGCAATTCTTGACTGAGCAAAGCCAGCGACCTTTTGATTTGACCAAGGGGCCATTATTACGTGCTGAACTTTTGCGCCTTGCACCACAAGAGCATATTCTGTTGCTGGAAATGCACCACATCATCTCTGATGGTTGGTCTAGTGAAGTCTTTTTACAAGAGATTGCATCACTGTACAAAGCATTCTTAACTGGAACTGCTTCATCTTTACCAGAAATTTCTATCCAATACAAAGATTTTGCCCATTGGCAAAGACAATGGTTGCAAGGAGAAATTCTGCAAACTCAACTTTCTTATTGGAAGAAACAACTGCAAGATATACCAGCAGCATTACAATTACCCACTGACCGACCAAGACCGACGGTACAAACCTCAAATGGCGCTCAACAATCCCTCGAATTGTCTGAAGTACTGATCAATAGACTCAAGGCGATCGCGCATCAAAAGGGTGTAACCTTATTTATGTTGCTACTGGCAGCATTTCAAACTTTCCTCTACCGCTACACCGGACAAGATGATATTGCTGTCGGTTCACCAATTGCTAACCGTAATCGTAATGAAATTAAAGGGTTAATTGGCTTTTTTGTCAATACTTTGGTGCTACGTACAGACCTGAGTGGCGACCCAAATTTTGACGAGTTACTGAAGCGAGTTAAAAAGGTAGCTTTAGAAGCCTATACACACCAGGATTTACCCTTTGATCAATTAGTGGAAGCAGTGCAACCAGAACGCGACACCAGTCGCACACCCCTGTTTCAAGTCATGTTTAATATCCAAGATTACTCCCATTTACCAGAAATGCCTGGTTTGGCTGTAAACTTAGTCAAAATCGACACCAAAACAGCACAGTTTGATTTGAGTGTTTCTATTGATATTACACATCAAGCAGTGACGGCATTATTTGAGTACAATACTGACCTATTTGATGCTGCGACGATCGCGAAGATGCTGAGACACTTTGAGAATTTGCTCTCAGGTATTGCTGCTGAACCTCAAACTCGGCTATCTAATTTACCACTTTTGAGCGAGGCAGATCGTCAAGAGTTACTAGAATTTAGTACAAATCAATCCCCAAATTCCCATTCCCAATCTCAACAATCCATTCATCAACAATTTGCAGCCCAGGTAGAACGGACACCAGACGCAGTTGCAGTCATCTTTGAAAATCAGTCTCTAACTTACAGAGAGTTAAATCAGCGATCAAATCAATTAGCACATTACCTAAAAACCCTGGGACTTAGACCAGAAGTTTTAGTAGGAATCTGCATAGAACGCTCTTTAGAGATGGTGGTTGGACTGTTGGCGATTCTCAAAGCTGGAGGTGCTTATTTACCTCTCGATCCGGCTTATCCCCAAGAACGCCTTGCTTTGATGCTAAAAGATGCCCAGGTGTCAGTTTTACTTACTACGTCAACACAAGCTGAGAAACTCCCCGAACATCAAGCTCAAGTTATTTGCTTAGATACAGATTGGGAAGTTATTTCGCGTGAAAGCCAAGAAAACCCAATTCATCAAACACAACCGGAGAACATAGCTTATGTAATTTATACATCTGGTTCCACGGGAACACCCAAAGGGGTAATGATTCAGCATCATGCTTTAAGTAGTTATGTCAATACTGCATGTATAGAATTGGGGATAAAGTCGAGCGATCGCATTTTGCAGTTTACTTCCATTAGTTTTGATGTCGCTGCTGAAGAAATCTTTCCGTGTTTGCTGCAAGGTGCAACTCTAATACTGCGAACCGAGCAAATGTTGAATTCTATCGAGGAGTTCTTGAAACAATGTCAGAACTTTGGACTGACAATACTCGACTTACCCACAAGTTTCTGGCATCAGCTAACAGATGAACTGTCTAGAGGTAAATTAGTCCTACCCCCAACAGTGCGTTTAGTTCTCATTGGTGGTGAAAAAGCTGAATCCTCCCGGTGGAAAATTTGGCAGCAACAGGTAGGGGAAAAAGTGCGGCTGATCAACTGTTATGGCCCTACAGAAACAACCATTTCTGCAACAATGTGCGATTTATCAGCACTCAAAACTATAGGATCTGAATTGCCAATTGGCAAACCAATTCATGGCATTCAAGCCTATATACTAGATGCGGCGCTGCAATTGGTACCAGTTGGTGTTCCAGGAGAACTTTATCTTGGAGGTGTAGGTATAGCTAGAGGCTATCGCCACCGACCAGAATTAACAGCCGAAAAATTTATCCCCAATCCCTATAGTACAGAATCAGGAGCGCGTCTTTATCGCACAGGTGACTTAGTTCGCTACCGATTAGATGGCAGTATTGAGTTTTTAGGACGCATAGATAATCAAGTTAAAATTCGGGGTTTCCGAATTGAATTGGGTGAAATTGAAGCAGTATTGAACCAACACTCAGATGTGCAAGAGAGTGTGGTCATCGCCAGTCAAGATGTGTCAGGAAATCAGCGATTAATAGCTTATGTTGTGCCTGAAAACAGACATATCAACTTATTCAATGAACAAGACAAGCAGCAAGAAGACCAAATTGAAATTTGGCCCTCTGTAGGCGAATACCCAGTCTACGATGAATTTCTGTACTACGCTATGACAAACGACCAACGGAGAAATCATAGCTATAAAGTCGCCATCCAACAGTTAGTCAAAGATAAAGTAGTTGTTGAAGTAGGCACTGGTAAAGATGCGATATTGTCAAGATTTTGTGTAGAAGCAGGTGCCAAAAAAGTCTATGCAATTGAGATGGGTGATGAAGCTTATCACCAAGCAGAAGCTCAGATAAAAAAATTAGGCTTGTCAGAAAAAATAACTTTAATTTATGGGGATGCAACTCAAGTTAATTTGCCAGAACTAGCTGATGTATGTGTTTCCGAAATCATAGGAACAATAGCTAGTTCTGAAGGTGTGACAGTAATTCTGAATGATGCTAGAAGATTTTTAAAACAAGATGGCATCATGATACCTTGTAAAGGCATTACTAAAATTGCTCCTGTTTGTCTTCCTAATGAGTTGTTAGATAATCCCAGATTTACTGATGTCACAGCATACTATGCTAAACAAGTCTTTGAAGAAGTAGGATATCCATTTGATATCAGATTATGTCTGAAGAAATTTTCTCAGTCCAATATTATAGCCAATGTGGAAATTTTTGAAAATCTGGATTTTACCAAAGCTACTCCTCCAGAATACTGTCATGAAGTAAATTTCACTTTCAATAAAACTTCCCAATTAGATGGTTTTTTACTATGGTTAAATTTAGAGACTATTACAGGAGAAGTAATAGATGTTGTTGAGCATGAATATAGTTGGTTGCCAGTTTACTTTCCGGTATTTTATCCTGGTATTCAAATATCCGCAGGAGATACAATCCAAGCTATTTGTAAAACAACAATATCTGATAATCAACTAAATCCAGATTACGAAATTAAAGGATGCTTGATTCAGGGGAATGGCGAAAAAATTGAGTTTGAATACAAATCTTATCACCATCAAAGAGTATTCAAGCAAACACCTTTTTATGAGCAATTTTTTTCTCAATTGGAGAGTGATCAAAGTATTAAACCAGGAAACTTAGCCCAACGCCTAAGAGACTATTTAAAGGAACGCTTACCTGAATATATGGTTCCTTCTCACTTCATCCCGCTTCAGGCTTTACCCTTAAGTCCAAATGGTAAATTAGATCGTCGGGCTTTGCCAACACCGCAGGATGCAAATTCAGATTTAGCAGGTAATTATGTTGCCCCTCGCAACGAAATTGAAAAAGCGATCGCGGCTATTTGGCAAGAAGTCTTGCAAACTAAAACAGTCGGAATGAATGATAATTTCTTTGATTTAGGCGGTCATTCATTACTTGCCCTAAAAGTGCAAAGTAAACTGCAACAAATTATCCAGAAAAATATATTAGTTACTGACCTGTTCAAATATCCCAACATCAGTTCTTTGGCTCAATACTTGAGTCAGGATACCAGCCAAAAAGATACTTTTCAAGGAATCCGCAACAGAGCAGAAAAGCAAAAAGCAGCGATGAAACGGCAACGGCAAAGTCGCTAGTAATCCTCATGAATTTATTTCGCCAAAGCATGTAATTAACAAGGTAATTTAGGAGTGATGGATAGTACAGAATTACAAAATGTAATCGAAGCGATCGCAATTATTGGGATGTCGGGACGTTTCCCCGGTGCTAATGATATTCCAGAATTTTGGGAAAATTTATGCTCTGGTGTGGAATCAATTTCTACCTTTACTGATGCAGAATTAATTGCGGCGGGAATTGAGCCAGAATTAGTGAACCATCCCGATTATGTGAAAAGCCTGGGTGTATTAGCAAATATAGATTTATTTGATGCGGCATTTTTTGGTTTTAACCCCAAAGAAGCAGAAATTACAGATCCACAGCATCGGTTATTTTTAGAATGTGCCTGGGAAGCATTAGAAAATGCCGGCTATGACTCTCAACGTTGCGAAAGTCGCATCGGAGTTTATGCAGGTGCAAGTTCAAATAATTATTTATCTTTAGATTTAAATAACGAGCGCACAGGATTAGCGAGTCTTTTTCAAAGGGGAATTGGTAACGATAAAGATTTCCTCGCTACTCGTGTTTCCTATAAATTAAATCTTACAGGCCCCAGCCTTACAGTACAGACTGCTTGTTCTACTTCCTTAGTTGCAATTTCTCTCGCTTGCCAAAGCTTATTAAATTATCAATGCGATATGGCTTTAGCTGGGGGAGTTTCAATTAATATTCTCCAAAAAACCGGGTACTTGTATCAAGAAGGTGGTGTTTTATCGCCTGATGGTCACTGTCGCGCCTTTGATGCTCAAGCTAGAGGTACGATTATTGGCAATGGCGTGGGAATTGTGGTTTTAAAGCGGTTAACTGAAGCGATCGCCGATGGTGATCATATCTATGCTGTCATTAAAGGTAGTGCCATCAATAACGATGGTTCAGGTAAAATCAGTTACACAGCCCCCAGCGTCAACGGACAAGCTCAAGTTATTGCCGAAGCACTAAGTTTAGCAGATGTACCGCCGGAAACCATCAGCTATATTGAAACCCACGGAAGCGGAACTGTCTTAGGTGATCCGATTGAAATTACGGCATTAACCAGCGTCTTCCGTGAAAGTACTGATAAAAAGCAATTTTGTGCGATCGGTTCCCTCAAAACCAATATTGGTCATTTGGACGCAGCTGCTGGGGTGACAAGTTTAATCAAAACTGCTTTGGCGCTCAAACATCAACAAATACCGCCTAGCTTACATTTTGCCGAACCCAATCCCAATATTGATTTTGCCAACAGTCCTTTTTACGTCAATACCAAGCTGACAGATTGGCAAAATACTCATACCCCTCGCCGTGCTGGTGTGAGTTCTTTGGGTATCGGTGGTACCAACGCCCACGTCATTTTAGAAGCAGCACCAGTATGGGAAGAACAAGGAGCAGGGAGCAGGGAGCAGGGGAGAAAGTATCAATTGTTGGTTCTGTCTGCCAAAACAGCATCAGCACTAGAAAAGGCAACCACAAATTTAGCAGATTATCTGCAAGCACATCCTAATTTAAACTTGGCTGATGTGGCTTACACATTACAAGTTGGACGCAGAACTTTTGACTATCGGCGTGCTGTGGTGTGTCGAGATATTGTAGATGCGATCGCAGCCCTAGAAAACTCTCAAAAAGTACTGAGCAGTATCCCCGCAACACAACAACAGTCCATAGCTTTTATGTTCCCTGGTCTGGGTACTCAATATGTCAACATGGGTTGGGAACTTTATCAAGTTGAATCTATCTTTCGCCAGCAAGTTGATTACTGTTGCGAGTTTCTGCAACCGCTTTTGAATCAAGATTTACGCGATATTCTTTATCCAAATAGACATTCACCACAAACCCCAGAAAACCAAAAATTAAATCTAGAATCTCAAGGTTTAGATTTGCGGAAAATGTTGGGGCGAAATCAAGAACAACCCTCCTTACTCCATCAAACTGAACTAGCCCAACCAGCCGTTTTTGTCATTGAATATGCTTTAGCACAGCTATTGATATCCTGGGGAATTCGTCCCCAAACAATGATCGGTTACAGCATTGGTGAGTATGTAGCAGCCACTGTAGCAGGGGTTTTATCTCTAGAAGAAGGTTTAAAACTAATTGCTGCAAGAGCGCGGATAATTCAAAAATTACCAGGTGGAGCAATGCTCGCTGTTCCACTTTCAGAAGCAGAAATATCCCCCTTGCTAAATGATCAAATCTCCTTGTCTGCGGTTAACGGCAAATCTATGTGTGTAGTTGCAGGTGAAACTAACGCTGTAGAAGCTCTGGAACAACAGTTAACTGAACGAGGTTTAGCTTGTCGTCGCCTAGAAACTTCTCACGCTTTTCACTCTCCAATGATGGAGGGTGCGATTTCTGAGTTACGTGAGTTAGTCAAAAGCTTTCAACTCCAAGCACCAAAAATTCCTTACATATCTAACGTTACAGGAACTTGGATCACAGCAGCAGCAGCCACAAATCCCGATTATTGGGTTCAACACCTGTGTCAACCTGTGTTATTTGCTCCGGGTATCCAAGAACTGTGGAACCAAAATAATCCCATTTTATTAGAAGTAGGGCCAGGACAGACTTTAAATAGTTTCGCCCTTCAATGTCTCGAAACCAATCCCGAAGTCAATCAGATCATCTTACCCTCCCTGAGATATGCTTACGATCAAAAACCAGACTTAGTATTCTTGTTAAGAACAATAGGTAGGTTGTGGTCAGCCGGAGTAGAAATAGATTGGTCAGGATTTTATCGTGATGAGCGTCGTTATCGTCTTCCTTTACCAACCTATCCTTTTGAACGTCAACGCTACTGGTTAGAGCCACAAAAACCAACGAGTTCTTCAGATAAATCTTCAGCATTATCAACAGAAAAGTTGGATGTTACCGACTGGTTTAACATTCCTTCTTGGAAACGTTCGGCTTTGCTTGTATCGTTGGAACAAGCAAAATCAATCGATTCAAGTGATTATTGGTTAGTATTTGTTGATACTTGCGGTATTGGTAATCAAATTGTAGAACGCCTGAAAAATGAGCATCAAAATGTCATAACTGTCAAAATTGGCGAAGAATTTCGTCAAATTGGATATGGGGAATATACGATTAATCCCCAAAGCAAAAATGACTATGATACTTTAATCAAACAGCTCCACAATTTGGGTCAAATACCACAGAAAATTACTCATTTGTGGAACATTACATCATATAATAGTCAAATATCTGATCTAGAAAATTTTGCAGCTACTCAAGATATAAGTTTTTGGAGCTTGCTTTTTCTCATCCAAGCATTGGGAGAACAAAATCTTAGTCAATCTGTGGCAATTAATGTTGTTTCTAACAACATGCAACAGGTACTGGATGAAGAATATTTATGTCCACAAAAGGCAACAATTCTGGGGCTATGTAAAGTTATTCCTCAAGAATATGCCCACATATCCTGCCGCAGCATTGATATTACCATTCCCCAACTTGATACAAAGCAATGGCAACAGTTGATAGACAATCTTTGTAGAGAACTTCAGACAGTACCATCTGAGCAAGTCATTGCATATCGGGGAAATCAAAGATGGATACAGTGTTTTGAACCCTTACCCATCGCCAGCCAAACAAGCACTAAAAACAAATTCAGAAAAAAAGGAGTATATGTAATCACAGGTGGATTAGGCGGAATTGGCCTAGCGATCGCCGAATATTTAGCCAAGACTGTACAAGCAAAATTAGTCCTGATTGGACGTTCGGAATTACCAAATAAAGTCGAGTGGGAGGAATTGCTATCCAGCCAAGAGCAAGATGATTTACTCAAAACCAAAATCAAAAAACTCCAGCTGCTAGAAGAGTTAGGTGCAGAGGTTTTAGTGCTGAAAGCCGATGTTGCTAACCTAGAACAAATGCAGAGTGCGATTAATCACGTATGCGATCGCTTTGGCAAGATTCATGGCGTAATTCATGCAGCCGGAACTCCAGGTGCAGGTATCATTCAACTCAAAACACCTGAATTAGCAGCAAAAGTTTTTCAAACTAAACTCCAAGGCACAATAGTTTTAAATACTGTTTTGCAAAACATCAATTTAGATTTCCTGGTCTTATTTTCTTCTACTACTGCAATCACAGGCGGCTTAGGACAAGTAGATTATTGTGCAGCTAATTCCTTTCTAGATGGATTTGCCCACTACAATTTTTATCAACACCAAATACCGACAATCTCCATCAACTGGGATTGGTGGGAATGGGATAGTTGGCAAAAATCTTTGTTAGCATTTGCACCCAATATGCAAGCAGAAATTAAGCAAATACGACAAAAATATGGTATATCTTTTGCAGAGGGTATAGATGCCTTTGAGCGGATTTTATCTCAAAATTTACCTCAAGTAATTGTATCAACAAAAAATCTCCAAACTGTCATTGCAGAACATCAAGCTTTTGCTGTACCGCTTTTCTTAAAAAATTCCAAACAATCTCCTCAATCTCAAATAGCGCACCCAAGACCGATTTTAGAAACTGTTTATCTTGAACCCAGTAGTGCAGTTGAGCAAAAGATTGCTGAGATTTGGCAAGAATTATTAGGGATTGATCAAGTCGGCGTTAATGATAACTTTTTTGATTTGGGCGGACACTCCTTAATTGCAACACAAATAGTTTCTCAGTTGCGTCAAGATTTTCAAGTTGAACTATCATTACGCCATATTTTTGAAGCGCCAACGGTGGCAGAATTAGCTTTGCTGATTGAAGATATCCTGATTAAAGAATTGTCAGAACTGACCGAAGAAGAAGCCGAAAAGCTAGTTTCACATATTTATGTTTAGAGCGTAGAAGGAGGCTAAGATAAATTATGAAAATTCAAACAGTAGGCGTTGTTGGTGCAGGCGTGATGGGTATCGGGGTTGCACAAAACCTCGCACAAACAGGTCATGAAGTAATATTGATAGATATTTCTGAAGATATTCTTGATAAAGCTAAATACGAAATCAGAAATAATATCCGCTTACAAAGTTTTTTCCAGAAAAGCGACAATCGAAAAAACCCAGATAGTATTCTAGAGAAAATCGAGTTTTCTACTAGCTATAAACTTTTAGAAAATGCTGATTTTGTAGTTGAAAATGTCACCGAAAAATGGGATATTAAAAAAGGGATATATCCACAATTAGATGCTATCTGTCCACCACATTGTGTATTTGCTGCCAATACATCAGCAATCCCCATTACTCGCCTAGCTTCACTTACCAAACGCCCTGATCAAGTTCTGGGTATTCACTTTATGAATCCTGTACCAATGAAGCCAATGGTAGAGATGATTCGGGGATATCATACCTCTGAGACAACAATTGAAATAGCAAAACAAATGTTGACTCAGATGGGGAAAGAATGCGTCATTGTTAACGATTCACCGGGTTTTGTTTCTAACCGCGTGTTGATGTTAACAATTAACGAAGCTGTGTTTCTGTTGCAAGACCAAGTAGCGACAGCAGAAGATGTAGACAAAATTTTTAAAGGCTGTTTTGGTCACAAAATGGGGCCTTTAGAAACCGCAGATTTAATTGGACTAGATACCATTTTATTTTCTATCGAAGTTTTGTATGAAAACTTTAATGATAGCAAGTATCGACCATGCCCTTTACTGAAAAAAATGGTGGATGCAGGGTTATATGGCAGAAAAAATGGTCAAGGTTTTTACGTATATCAATAACTAGGAATTTCAAGACTTATGAAAGAAGTGCAAGCTAGAATTAAAACCTTCTTGTCAAAATTTTTCGGCAATCATGACTTACAACCAGACGAAGATATTTTCGCTCTCGGTTTTGTAAATTCGATGTTTGCAATGCAGCTGGTTTTATTTGTTGAGCAGGAATTTCAGATTGCGGTTGAGAACGAAGACTTAGAGTTTGAAAATTTCCGCACCATCAACTCTATCGCCAATTTAGTAGAACGCAAAACTGCTGTTCTCGCACAGTGAATTTATGATGAAACTAGAACTATCTGCTCAACAAAAAAACGCTCAAGCTGAATTTAGAGCTTTTGTTAACCAAGAAATTTGTCCTGATGCTGGTAAATGGGATAGACAAGAATTTACACCACCAGAATTAATTAAAAAAATTGCTCAACGCGGTTTTCTTGGTGCTATCTTACCCCAAGAATATGGCGGTCGGGCAATGGATATGATTACCTATGGCATTCTCAACGAAGAAATTGGGCGGGGATGTTCTTCTATTAGAAGTTTGTTGACAGTTCACAACATGGTAGCTCATGCTGTGTGTAAATGGGGTAATAAATCTCAAAAAGAATATTGGCTGCCAAAGTTGGCATCTGGAGAAATTATCGCGGCTTTTGCATTAAGCGAACCGAATGTTGGTAGCGATGCGAAAAGTGTAGAAACCAAAGCAACACTAGTTGGTGATACTTATGTTTTAAATGGACAGAAAAAATGGATTACCTACGGACAAATAGCAGATATCTATTTAGTTTTTGCTCAATGTGAAGGTAAACCGACGGCTTTTTTAGTAGAGAAAAATAGCCCAGGATTTACAGTTAAACCTATGTCTGGCATTTTAGGCGTGAGGGCTTCAATGTCAGCAGAATTATATTTTCATAACTGTCAAATTCCGCGAGAAAACTTAGTTGGGAGATTAGGTTTTGGGTTTGCTTATATTGCTGCTTCCGCTCTTGATTATGGTAGATATAGTGTGGCAGCAGGATGTGTTGGTATTGCTCAAGCTTGTTTAGAAGCTTGCATCAAATATACAAATGAACGCACACAGTTTGGCGTTTATCTCAAAGAACATCAATTAATTCGGCAAAAGATTACGCAGATGATAGCTAACACCAAAGCAGCGAGGTTGTTATGTTATCAAGCTGGTTATCTCAAAGATATTAACGACCCCAACTCTATTATTGAGACTTCTATTGCCAAGTATTTTGCATCTACAGTTGCTACCAAAATAGCTAATGATGCTGTGCAGCTTCATGGCGGGAATGGTTGTAGTAATGAGTACCCTGTGGAGAGGTATTTACGCGACTCGAAAATTATGGAAATTATTGAAGGTAGTACTCAAATTCAAGAAATTACAATTGCTGAATCTGGTTATCAAGATTATTTATTTGCAAACGTAGCTACTGGTTTAGATAAGCAATTAGCAGAGAGAAATTAATCTATGGTTAGTATTCAAGAGCTAAATTTAAATAGTAAACAAAAAGATAAAAAAGTAATTAAATGTGTCGTTTGGGATTTAGATAATACCCTATGGCACGGAGTTTTGCTAGAAGATCATCAAGTTTCTCTGCGAGAGAATATTATAAATTTGATGGAAACTTTAGATAAACGTGGTATATTACAATCTATAGCTAGTAAGAATGAACATCATACAGCAATCAACAAATTAACAGAATTTGGGTTACAAGATTATTTTTTATATCCCCAAATTAATTGGAATTCTAAAGCTGATTCAGTTAAACAAATTGCTAGTTTACTCAATATTGGGTTAGATGCGATCGCCTTTATTGATGACCAGTTATTTGAGTTAGAAGAAGTTAAGTTTTCCGTGCCAGAAGTTCTCTGTATCAATGCAGAGGAAATCAGCAATATTTTAGATATGCCTGTGATGAATCCCCGGTTTATTACGGAAGATTCACGCCTTAGAAGATTGATGTATTTGAGCGATATTGAACGACACAATGCGGAGAAAGAATTTGTCGGCACAGCAGATGAATTTTTAGCTACTCTCCAGATGAATTTTACCATTTCTACTGCTCAAGAAGCAGATTTACAGCGTGCAGAAGAATTAACACTCAGAACTAACCAATTGAATACAACTGGTTATACCTATTCCTACGATGAACTGAATCATTTTCGGAACAGCAAAAATCATAAATTGCTCATTGCTAGTCTGGAAGATAAATATGGTAGCTATGGAAAAATAGGCTTGGCTCTTATTGAATGCCAAACACAGATATGGACAATCAAGCTTTTGTTAATGTCTTGTCGGGTGATGTCGCGGGGAGTGGGGACAATCATGATGAATCATATTATGAGTCTGGCTCAAACTAATCATGTTCGTCTTTTAGCAGAGTTTGTCCCAAATGACCGGAATCGCATGATGTATATATCTTATAAATTTGCAGGTTTTAAAGAAATTGATCAAAGTGGCAATTCATTAATTTTAGAAAACGACTTAACTCGCATCCAACCTGTGCCTGCGTACGTAAATTTTCAAGTAATTGACTAATTTATTACTAAATAATATGGACAGTAAAAATCATGAAATTATTCAACGTCGTTCTCATCTCTCACCCGCGAAACAAGCCATTTTAGAAAAACGCTTACGGGGTGAGCGTCATGTTAGTAATCAAAAAACAACTATTCCTCGTTGTACCGAGCGAAGTTCAATTCCTTTGTCCGCACCCCAACAGCGATTGTGGGTTCTGCAACAATTGGAACCCCAAAGTTATGTTTATAACGAATTTGTATCTATAAAATTAACAGGTAATCTTAATCTTGCCATTTTAGAAAAAAGTTTTAATGAAATTATTAACCGTCATGAATCTCTGCGTACTTCTTTTACAACCATAGACGAGCAACCAGTTCAAGTAATTCATCCCTCTGTGACTATCAAGTTACCAGTGGTAAACTTGAGCCACTTACCGCCAGCATTACAGAATGCGGAAGTTGAGCGCCTAACTCATGAAATTGCTCAAGCACCTTTTAACCTAGCAGTTTGTCCCTTGCTGCGCGTTATGTTATTGCAAACGCAGGAACAGGAATATTTGCTTTTATTGACTATCCATCACATTATTTGTGATGGGTTGTCAATACAAGTGCTGAACCAAGAATTAGCCGTCATTTACAAAGCTTTTTCAGCAGAACAACCTTGCCCACTTTCAGAACTGCCAATTCAATATGCAGATTATTCTATCTGGCAGCTTCAACAGTTACAAGCTGAACGCGCAACAACCCAACTTTCATATTGGCAGCAACAACTAGCAAATGCTTCCACTACTTTATCTTTGCCCACAGACCATCCGCGGCCTCCAGTACAAACTTTCAACGGCACAACCAGAAACTTCCAACTATCATCAGATTTAAGCCAAGGTTTGCGGTCTTTAAGCAAGCAACAAGGAGTCACATTATTTATGACCTTGTTAGCAGCTTTTCAAGCACAATTGTACCGTTATACAAATCAAGAAGACATTTGCCTTGGTTCTCCAATTGCTAATCGCAACCATGCTGATATTGAAGGATTAATCGGTTTTTTTGTCAACACCTTAGTACTGCGTACTGATATTTCTGGAAACCCCAGCTTTAGGGAATTGCTCAAGAGAGTGCGCGATGTGTGTGTAGGAGCTTATGCTCATGCAGATTTACCTTTTGAGCAATTAGTAGGAGAGCTACAACCTGAGCGAAATCTTAGTCATACCCCACTTTTTCAAGTAACCTTTGCTTTTCAAGAAGATACTAAAAAAGATTTAGTATTACCTGGTCTGACTCTCCAATGGCTTCAGAACCATAATGGGACAGCAAAATTTGATTTATCTCTGTATGTGGTAGATTCCCGTCCAGAAATTTGGGGGTGGTGGGAGTACAACACAGATTTATTTGATGCTGCGACTATTGAAAGAATGGTAGGGCATTTTACTAATTTGCTCCAGGATATTATTACTTTTCCAGAGAAGCGTTTATCAGAGTTGTCATTATTAACAGAAATTGAACTTCAGACTCTTTTAGTTAAATGGAATCAGACAGCGACTGATTACGATTTGGATAAATGTATCCATGAATTATTTGAACAACAGGTAGCAAAAACACCAAATGCAGTAGCCGTAGAATTTGCAAATCAGCAATTAACTTACCAACAATTAAACACCAAAGCCAACCAATTAGCCCATTATCTGCGATCGCTAGGAGTAAAACCAGAGGTATTAGTGGGGATTTGTGTAGAGCGTTCTTTGAATATGATTATTGGACTACTCGCCATCCTGAAAGCGGGTGGTGCATATATCCCCCTAGATCCTAGCTATCCTCAAGAACGCTTGGCTGAGATGTTAAAAGATTCACAACCAGGCGTGTTGCTCACACAACAAGATTTATTAGCAAGTCTACCCAATCACAAAGTGCAAGTAATTTGCCTCGATAGTGACTGGGAACAAATTGCTCATGAAAGCACCGAAAATCCTGTAACCAACATCACAGTTGATCACCTTGCTTACGTCATCTACACCTCCGGTTCTACAGGTAAACCCAAGGGTGCAATGAATAGCCATCGAGGTGTTTGCAATCGCTTACTGTGGATGCAAGATACTTATCAATTAACATCAGCAGACGCGGTTTTACAGAAAACTCCCTTCAGTTTTGATGTGTCTGTATGGGAATTTTTCTGGACATTGATCACAGGTGCGCGTTTAGTAGTGGCTCAACCAGAAGGACATCGAGATCCCCACTACTTAGTTAACTTGATTATCCAGCAGCAAATCACCACTTTACATTTTGTGCCGTCAATGCTGCAAGTTTTTCTCGAAGTAGAAGATTTAGAAAAATGTCAATCTCTAGTCCGAGTGATTACCAGTGGTGAAGCATTACCAGCCCAACTGCAACAACGCTTTTTTAATCGACTGGATGTGCAACTGCATAATCTCTATGGCCCAACAGAAGCAGCTATAGATGTGACTTTTTGGCAGTGTCAAAAAGATAGTTTTACCAGCCAAAATACAGTTCCTATTGGTCAACCAATTGCCAATATTCAAATTTATATACTTGATCCGCATCTCAATCCGGTTCCTATCGGTGTGACAGGTGAAGTTTATCTTGGTGGTGTTGGAGTAGGTAGGGGTTACTTCAACCGTCCTGAATTGACAGCAGAAAAATTTCTCCCCAATCCTTTTAGTCAGCAAGGCGAACGTCTTTATAAAACAGGGGATTTAGCCCGCTGTTTGCCGAATGGAGAGATTGAATATATTGGACGCATTGACAACCAAGTCAAGATTCGTGGTTTCCGCATTGAATTGGGCGAAATTGAAGCCATCATCAGCCAATACCCGACGGTGCGTGAAACTGTAGTTGTAGTTAGTCAAGAATCAAAAATAATTGCCTATCTAGTGCCGCAAACACAGCAAACACTGGCAATTCCTGAGCTACGCAACTTTTTAGAATCAAAGCTCCCCAATTACATGGTGCCAGCAGCTTTTGTGATCTTAGAGGCACTACCATTAACACCCAATGGTAAGATTGACCGCAAGGCACTTCCAGCAACTGATATAGTGCGTCCAGAACTCGCAGAAACCTTTGTTGCACCACAAACAAGTATTGAAAAGCAATTAGCTGTCCTTTGGTCAGAAGTATTAGGTTTAGAAAATATAGGCATCAACGATAACTTTTTTGAACTAGGTGGAGATTCGATTCTGAGTCTGCAAGTAGTATCTAAAGCCAACCGTTTGGGTCTGCAATTAACTCCTAAACAGATGTTTCAGTACCAAACTATTGCTCAAATAGTAACAGTAATTGGTACAAAAGATAAAATTCTAGCTGAACAAGGAGTGTTAACAGGAACGCTAGAATTGATACCCATTCAGCATTGGTTTTTTGACCAAAAGCAACCAGAACCACACCATTGGAATCAAGCAGTATGCTTAGAAAGCAAACAAAAAATTGACCCTGTAATCTTAGAGAAAAACATCCAGTTTTTAGACAAACATCATGATGTTTTACGTTTACGTTTTAGACAGCAGGAGTTTAGTACTCAAGCACTGATTGTTAGTCCAGATCCGGCGATACCGTTGACATACTTTGATTTTGCAGCACTACCCGAAAATCAGCGATCGCCAGCAATAGCAGCAGCCACCGATCAACTGCAAGCTAGTCTAAATCTTTCACAGGGGCCATTATTCCGAGTTGCTTTGTTTAACTTGGGAGATAATCAACCTCAACGGTTGCTGTGGATTATTCACCACTTAGCCGTTGATGGTGTGTCTTGGCGAATTTTAATTGAAGATTTGCAAACAGTTTACCAGCAAATAATTCAAGGCAAAGTAATCAATCTGCCACCCAAAACAACTTCTTATCAACAATGGTCTAGCCATCTCCAAAAATATGCACAATCTTCAGCTTTACTAGAAGAAATAGACTTCTGGTTAACAACCCAACATCAATCGGTTACGCCTATACCAAGAGATTTTGGCGATGGAGACAATCTAGAAGCAACCACATCGACTGTATCAGTATCGCTGTCCGCAGCCGAAACCCAAAGTTTGCTGCACCAAGTACCAGCAGCTTATCGGACACAAATTAATGATGTATTGTTAACAGCACTTATACTAACTTTTAATCAGTGGACTGGAGAAAATTGTTTATTAATTGACTTGGAAGGACATGGACGAGAAGAAATTTTCGAGGATGTGGATTTATCGAGAACGGTGGGTTGGTTCACCACGATTTTTCCTGTACATTTAAATTTGGAAAATAGCCAAGATTTAGGCAAAGCTTTGCAGTCAATTAAAGAGCAACTAAGAGCCATTCCGAATCGAGGTATTGGCTATGGATTACTGCGTTATCTGAGTCAAAATCAAGAACTAGCCGCACAGTTTTCTGCCTCAAAGGCTGAAGTTATTTTTAACTATTTAGGACAGTTTGATCGCATTTTAGCCGAATCATCTTTATTTAGTTTCGCGCCAGAATCGGTTGGTGCTACTCACAGTGGGCGAAATCAACGAACTCACTTACTAGAAATTAATGCTGGGATTTATCAGGGACATCTGGAAATAAGTTGGTCTTACAGTAGCAAGTTGCATCGACAAACCACAATTGAGAAACTAGCAGAAAACTTGATTGAGGTAGTGCGATCGCTAATTGCTCACTGCGAGTCTGTTGATGCAGGTGGATTTACCCCTGCTGATTTCGCTGAGTTTCAGCAAAGCCAATGGAATCAAAGTGATCTTGATGCCATTACAGCAGCTATAGGAGATATTTGATATGGGTGTGAAAAATAAAAACATTGAAGATTTTTATCCCCTCTCGCCCATGCAGCAAGGTATTCTGTTCCACAGTCTTGCTACTCCTCAGTCTGGGGTCTATTTTGAACAATTTAGCTGGAATCTCCAAGGAAAGCTGAATGCTACCTTATTCCATCGTGCATGGCAATATGTTGTAGAACGACATGCAATTTTGAGAACCTGCTTTGTTTGGGAAGGCTTAAAAGAACCAGTACAAATTGTACATCGACAAGTAAATCTACCGTGGCAAGAGTATGATTGGCAGCATCTCTCTTCGGAAGCACAACAACAAGAATTAGAATTGTTTTTCCAAAGCGATCGCTCTTGTGGTTTTAATCTCAAGCAAGCACCATTGATGCGCTTCACACTAATTCAACTGTCGCCGACTGCCTATAACTTTACCTGGAGTCATCACCATCTGTTGTTAGATGGCTGGTCTTTAGCGACAGTTTTTCAAGAAGTCCTGTCTTGTTACAAGGCTTTTAGCCACGAGCGACAGGTGTACTTGGAAAATATTCGCCCTTATCGAGATTATATTGTCTGGCTACAGCAACAAAATTTATCTGAGGCTGAAACTTTTTGGCGACAGACGCTGCAAGGTTTTACCACTCCCACACAGCTATCAGTGAGTCCAGGAAATGGCTTACTGACTCCAACAGATAGCTATCACGAGGCAGAATTAAAGCTGTCTGTAGCTGCAACCGCCGCATTAAAATCTCTAGCAAAGCAATATCAGCTAACGCTGAATACTCTAGTACAAGGAGCTTGGGCTTTGCTATTGAGCCGTTATAGCGGTCAAGAAGACGTAGTGTTTGGGGCAGTAACTTCTGGTCGTCCTCCGACTTTAGCGCAAGCCGAGTCTATGGTAGGGCTATTTATCAACACAGTACCAATTCGAGTCCAAATATCTCCCGAAGGATTGCTTGTACCTTGGCTGTTAAAAAGCCAAGACCAACTAATTGAGGCAAGTCAATACGAGTATTGTCCGTTAGTCAAAGTCCAAGGATGGAGTGAAGTTCCTAAAGGTTTATCTTTATTCGAGAGTATAGTCATTTTTGAGAACTATGCTATGGATGCGTCTGTACGGCAAAGGGACATAAATTTAGATATCAAAGATGTTCATAGCTTTGAAAAGACTAATTATCCCATTGCCCTGACCGTGATTCCAGGTGACGAGTTGTGGCTCAAGATTACTAGCGGCGATCGCTTTGATGGTGACACGATTCACCGGATGCTAGGACATTTGCAGACTTTACTAGCAGGTATGGTCAACAATCCACAGCAAAGCCTAGGTGAGTTGTCGCTGTTAACAGAATTGGAACGACATCAGTTGCTAGTGGAGTGGAATAATACTCAAGTTCAGTATCCCCAACAGCAATGTCTTCATGAATTATTTCAAGCGCAAGTCGAGAAAACACCAGATGCAGTAGCAGTTGTATTTAAAGATGAGCAACTAACTTACCGCGAACTCAACACCAAAGCTAATCAATTAGCAAATTACTTACAAACTTTTGGCGTAAAACCAGAAGTATTAGTAGGGATTTATGTAGAGCGATCGCTATTGATGGTCATTGGGTTATTAGCCATCCTCAAAGCTGGTGGTGCATACATACCCCTAGACCCTAGCTATCCCCAAGAACGCTTGGCTTATATGCTAGAAGATGCTCAACCAAAGGTTTTATTAACCCAACAGAAATTAGTTACCACGCTACCAAATCAGTCAGCGCAGGTTATTTGTTTGGATAGTGATTGGGAATTAATTAGCGATCGCCACAGCGCAAATCCCATCACTCACATTACAGAAGATCATCTCGCCTACATCATCTATACTTCTGGTTCCACCGGAAAACCAAAGGGTGCAATGAACACCCATCGCGGCATCTGTAATCGCTTACTGTGGATGCAGGATGCTTATCAACTCACCGCCGCCGATCGAGTTTTACAGAAAACGCCCTTTAGTTTTGATGTCTCAGTTTGGGAATTTTTCTGGCCTTTGATTACTGGGGCGCGGTTAGTCATCGCTCAACCAGAAGGACATAAAGATCCCAACTATCTAGTTAACTTGATTATCCAGCAGCAAATTACAACCCTGCATTTTGTACCATCCATGCTGCAAGTTTTTCTCGAAGCAGCAGCAGTCGAAAAATGTCAGTCTTTGGTGCGGGTAATCGCCAGTGGAGAAGCATTACCAGTTGAACTGCAACAACGCTTTTTTCAGCGACTTGATGCCCAATTACATAATCTTTATGGCCCAACAGAAGCGGCTGTCGATGTCACCTTTTGGCAATGCCAAAATCATTTAAACAACCAAAAGACAGTACCTATTGGTCGCCCAATTGCCAATATTCAAATTTATCTCCTTGATAAATATCTTCATCCTGTGCCTGTGGGTGTACCAGGGGAAGTTTATATTGGCGGTGTAGGTGTTGGTCGGGGTTATTTAAACCGTCCTGAATTAACCGCCGAGAAATTTATTCCCAATCCCTTCACTACCACAGCCAGTCGTCTTTACAAAACAGGTGATTTAGCCCGTTATCTTCCTAACGGAGAAATAGAATATATTGGTCGGATTGACTATCAAGTGAAACTGCGGGGTTTCCGCATTGAACTAGGAGAAATAGAAGCAGCGATCGCTCAATATCCCGGAGTACGAGAAACTGTAGTGGTGGTTAATGCACAACGAATAGTTGCCTATCTAGTTCCGCAAGCAGCCCAAACATTAAGCATTTCAGAGCTACGTAGTTTTTTAGAATCAAAATTACCCAGCTACATGATTCCCGTGGCTTTTGTTTTATTAGAAGCATTGCCCCTGACTGCGAATGGTAAAGTTGACCGCCGAGCTTTACCTACACCTGATACAAACCGCCCCGAATTAGCTGATGCTTATCAACCACCGCAAACTGAAGTTGAACAAACTATTGCCCAAATTTGGCAAACGGTCTTGCAATTAGAAAATGTGGGGATTCATGATAATTTCTTTGAACTTGGTGGTCATTCATTGCTGTTGGTGCAAGTGCATAGCAAATTACGTGAATTATTTACTAAAAATTTAGCGGTTCTTGATTTATTTAGATATCCCACAATTAATTCTTTAGCTAATTATTTAACGCAGGTTGAGCCGGAAAAAATAACTGCTGAGATTTCAGAGGTTGTTATTGAGAAAGTTGCCGATGGCAAGGCTCAACAAAGAAAACGTTTACAAAAAATTAAGTCTATTCAAAATATTTAATACCAGTCATGTATGAAGAAGAATTTTAAGAAACGAACCGCAAAGGGCGCAAAGGACACGAAGGAAAGAGAGTTTTAGAGAGTTAGGAAAAGAGATTTTTAGAGAGTTATTGTGTGATTAATTTTTTTACTATTTAAAATTATGGGTATTAGTACATCATTAAATGGATCAGAAATAGCAATTATCGGCTTATCGGGGCGATTTCCGGGAGCCAAAGATATTGATGAGTTTTGGCAAAATCTTCAGCAAGGCAAGGAAACAATTGCATTTTTTACTGACGAAGAACTCTTGGCAGCCGGAATAAATTCATCTTTATTAAATGACCCTAATTATGTTAAAGCCCAAGCAATCTTGGAAGACGCAGAATATTTTGATGCCGAGTTTTTTGGTTTTAATCCTAGAGAAGCTACAATTACTGATCCTCAACACCGAGTATTTCTTGAATGTGCTTGGTCAGCCTTAGAAAATGCCGGATATGATTCTCAAAATTATCCAGGTGCGATTGGTGTTTATGCTGGTTCTGGAATGAACACCTACTTACTAAATATTTATTTAAATCAAAATCTTATTGGTGCTGTTGATCCACAGCAACTTATGTTAGCTGGGAATAAAGATTTTTTAACTACTCGTGTTTCTTACAAACTCAACTTAGAAGGGCCTAGTTACGCCGTCCAAACAGCTTGTTCAACTTCATTGGTAGCAGTTCACTTGGCTTGTCAAAGCTTACTCAATGGTGAGTGTGATATGGCTTTGGCTGGTGGTGTTGCCATCAATGCTGACAGAAAAGCAGGATATTTATATACAGAAGGAGGGATATTGTCTCCTGATGGGCATTGCCGTGCTTTTGATGCTGATGCTCAGGGATCTGTAGGTGGTGAGGGTGTGGGAATTGTGGTGTTGAAGCGATTGGAAGATGCGTTGAGCGATCGCGATACAATTCATGCCATTATCAAAGGTTCAGCAATTAATAATGATGGGGCGTTCAAAGTCAGCTACACAGCACCCCGCATCGATACCCAAGCTAAGGTGATTAAAACTGCCCAAATCGTCGCGGAAGTCGAAGCAGAAACTATCACCTACATTGAAACTCACGGTACAGCTACCGCTTTAGGCGACCCCATTGAAATCACCGCCCTCACCCAAGCTTTCCGCAGCAGCACCCAAAAAACAAATTTCTGTGCCATTGGTTCTGTCAAAACCAACGTTGGACATTTAGACACAGCCGCAGGTGTGACGGGGTTAATCAAAACTGTCCTCGCCCTGAAGCACAAACAAATACCCCCAAGTTTGCATTATTCTGCTCCGAACCCTGAAATTGACTTTGCCAATAGTCCTTTCTATGTCAATACCAAACTTGTAGAATGGCAAACCAATCATCTTCCCCGGCGTGCGGGAGTTAGTTCTTTTGGGTTGGGGGGAACTAATGCCCATGTAATTTTGGAAGAAGCGCCAGTGTGGGAAGGGGACAGGGAGCAGGGGAGAAAGTATCAATTGTTGCTTCTATCTACCAAAACAGCATCAGCACTAGAAAAAGCAACCACAAATTTAGCTGATTATTTGCAAGCACATCCTGATTTAAATCTGGCAGATGTGGCTTACACATTGCTCTTTGGACGCAGAACTTTTGACTATCGGCATGCGGTGGTGTGTCGAGATATTGCCGATGCACTCAAGGCGCTGCAAAATTCCCCGCCAGTCGCCCACAAAACTCAACCACGTCCAGTTGCTTTTATGTTTTCTGGGCTGGGAACTCATTACGTTGATATGGCTTTGGAACTTTACCAAACTGAGTCAACATTTCGCGGCTGTGTGGATGAATGTTGTGAACTGCTTCAGCCCCTGCTGGGTTTGGATTTGCGAGATGTTTTATATCCCAACCGAAATCATCAAAATGGTAAGCAGCAAACCCAAACAGGTCTAGATTTGCGGAAAATGCTGGGGCGGGGTGAGCCATCAACCGATGTCGCTACGCAAAAACTCAACCAAACTGTGTTGACGCAACCAGCCATGTTTGTAATTGAATATGCGTTGGCTCAGTTGTGGATATCTTGGGGAATTCGCCCGACGGCGATGATTGGTTACAGCATTGGTGAATATGTCGTCGCCACTTTGGCTGAGGTTTTGTCTTTAACAGATGCTTTAACCTTAGTCGCCAGAAGGGCGCAGATGATTGACGAGTTACCAGCAGGGGCAATGCTGGCTGTGCCGCTTTCCGAGGCTGAGATACAGCCATTGTTGAATGAGAAAATTTCCCTGTCGGCAATTAACGGCGAATCATTATGTGTGGTTGCAGGTTTCCCCGATGCCGTTGCAGAATTAGAACAAAAATTGAGCGATCGCGGTTTAATAGGTAAGCGGTTACAAACTTCCCATGCTTTTCATTCTGTAATGATGGAAGCGATCGCAGCAACTTTTCACAATTTAGTTAATCAATTTAGCCTCAAATCCCCCAAAATTCCTTATATTTCTAACGTCACCGGCACTTGGATTACTGCCGAACAAGCCACAGACCCAACCTACTGGGTACAGCACCTTTGTCAAACAGTGCGCTTTGCCGATGGAGTCCAACAATTATCACAAAAAGATCATCCGATTTTATTAGAGGTCGGCCCTGGTCAAGCATTAATTAGTTTTGCATCCCAATGTCTCGATAAATCCTTGATGTTTCCCAGCTTGCGTTATGCCTACGAGCAGCAGTCAGATGTCGCCTATTTATTAAATACATTGGGTCGTCTGTGGCAAGCTGGGGTTACTGTAGATTGGTCAAGTTTTTATACCGATGCGCCACAACAGAGGATTCCTTTACCAACCTATCCATTTGAACGTCAGCGTTACTGGGTTGATGCCCATCCAACAGCTAATTTGGTTTTGCGTTGCGCCCCTGGAGAAACACAAAACACAATAGAAGAATTAAGTCAAGAGGCTCAAACTGCACCAAAAACCAGTATCACTGGCTATGTCAGACCAAATTTAGATAATGATTATGTCGCCCCTAGAACGGAAGTAGAACAAATCATTGCCAATATCTGGCAAGAACTCCTGGGTATTGCTTCCGTAGGTGTAGAAGATAGCTTTTTTGAGTTGGGTGGAGATTCCGTACTAGGGATTCAAGTCAGCGCCAGAGCCAATAAAGCCGGGTTTCGACTCACACCCCAGCAATTATTTGAACATCAAACGATCGCCAAATTAGCACAGGTAATCACTAAAACCCAAGTTGTCCAAGCTGAACAAGGTGTAATTACAGGTTCAGTCCCCCTGACTCCGGCTCAACACCAGTTCTTTGCCTTGAATCAACCAGAAATTCATCACTGGAACCAAGCGGTGTTGTTAGAGGTAGTGAAACCTCTGAATTTAGATATTTTAGAGCAAACCTTAAAGCAACTATTAATACATCACGATGCCCTGCGTCTGCGGTTTACCCGTTCTGAGTCGGGATGGGAACAGGTCAACGCCGCACCTGAAGAATATGTCCCGTTGACATATATTGATTTGTCAGCTTTGTCATCCACCGCCCAACAATCAGCTTTAGAAGTAGCCGCCGCCCAAATTCAAGCCAGTTTGAATTTAACCACAGGGCCAATTGTCCGCTTTGCCTTGTTTGATATGGGTGTGCAGCAAAACAGCCGCTTATTAATTGTGATTCACCACTTGGGGACTGATCCTGGTTCTTGGCGCATTTTATTAGAGGATCTCCAGACTGGTTATCAGCAGTTGAGTCAAGGACAGCTTATTCAACTCCCCGAAAAGACAACTTCTTATCAGCAGTGGTCGTTGCGTCTCCAAAAATATGCAGCATCCGAACAGTTACAACAACAGCAACAACACTGGTTAAGTGGACGTTATCAGCAAGTTGCCACTTTACCCTTAGACTATCCTGACGGTATTAACACTGTAGCTTCCGAAGCGCAAGTTATCTCAGTTGCGTTGAATGAAAGCGAAACTCAACTGCTGCTTCAGGAAGTTCCGGGAGTGTATCGGATGAATACACAAGAAGTTTTGCTGACTGCACTGGTACAAGCTTTTAAACAATGGACAAAGCAAAACTTACTCCTAATTAATCTTGATGAAAATGGACGGGAAGTGAGTACAGGTGGAATTGATGATGTCGATATCTCCAGAACAGTGGGGTGGATTACGACTACTTACCCTGTGCTGTTAGATTTAGACAAAACAGTTACTCCTGGGGATGCACTCAAAGCCGTGAAAGAACAAGTGCGTCATGCTTCGAGTAATGGTATTGACTACGGAGTGTTACGCTACCTCAGCCCTGACCCGATAGTAATTGAAAAATTCCAGTCTCTTCCCCAAGCTGAGGTAATGTTTCTCTACCTTGGTCAACTGAGTAAAAGTTTGCCGCAAGATTCCTTATTTAAATGGACAGAAGAAGCACTCGGTTCAACAGCCAGTCCAAAAGCAATTCGCCCTTATCTCTTTCAAATTAATGCGGCAATTACTGAAGGCAAATTGCAACTATATTTCAACTACAGCCGGAATATTCATCGACCCCAGACAGTCGAAAAATTATCGCACAATTTTATTCAAGCCCTCAAATCTTTGATCAGCCATTGTCAGTCTCCTGAAGCTGGAGACTATACCCCCTCTGATTTTGCGGCTGCAAATATCAATCAAGAAAATTTAAGTAAATTGTTAGCTCAAATCAGTCAATAAGCAGGAGAATTTTCTCATGAAACCCAACAATATTGAAGATATTTACGAACTTTCTCCGATGCAACAGGGGATGCTGTTTCACAAGTTGGCTGCACCTGATTCGGTGGTGTATTTTGAGCAGAATTATTTTACTTTGCAAACGCCAATTAATATCCCAGTTTTCCAAAAAGCTTGGCAGCGAGTTGTAGACCGTCACCCAATTTTACGCACAGCATTTTATTGGGAAAATCTGGATAAACCATATCAAGTGGTGTATAAGCAAGTAGATTTGCCTTGGGAATTTCAAGATTGGCAACATTTATCATTAGAAGCACAACAAAAGCAGTTTGCAGATTTTTTAATAGCCGATGGCGATCGCGGTTTTGAATTAGGGCAAGCCCCTTTAATTCGCCTGACATTAATTCAGATGGCTAAAGACAATTATCAATTTGTGTTTAGCTTTCATCACATCTTAATGGAAGGCTGGTCTGTAAGCTGGTTATGGAAAGAATTTTATGAGTTTTATTATGCCTTTTGCCAAGGGCAAGATTTATATTTAGAACGCCCCCGCCCCTACAAAGAATATATTACTTGGTTACAACAACAAGACCAGAAAAAAGCCGAATCTTTTTGGCGGCACAAACTCCAAGGATTTACAGTTCCAACACCAATTCTGATTGGGAAAAATGCAGCTAATTTTGCTGACCAAGCCACAGATTATCACAGACAAGAATTGCAGTTGTCAGCAACTATAACAACTGACATCAAAGCTTTTGCTCGTAAGTATCAACTAACTTTAAATATCATCATTAAAGGCGCTTGGGCTTTACTTTTGAGCCGTTATAGTCAAGAGTCAGATGTAGTTTTTGGCTCCACATCTTCAGGTAGACCAACGGCGTTAGCTGATGCAGAGTCGATGATTGGGCTATTTATCAACACACTCCCACTACGAGTAGAAGTAGACCATAATGCTGTCCTCACCGCTTGGTTGAAACAACTGCAAACCGAAGAAGTGCAGATGCGGGAGTATGAATACAGCCCATTATCCAAAATTCAACAATGGAGTCAGATTTCCCCTGGTCTACCACTATTTGATAGTATTTTAGTTTTTGATAATGAATTAGTAGATTACAATCAAGCATCGATTGTTGAAGATATCGGAGTCATCGATTCTCAATCATTATTTGACTGGACAAACTACCCCCTAACTGTGAAGGTAGTACCAAATTCAGAATCATTAAATTTATATATTTCCTATAATAATCGTCAATTTGAAAGTTCTAGTATGAGCCGCATATTAGAGCATTTAAAAACTTTATTAGCGGGTTTTATTGCCAATCCCGAAGCAAAATTACGGGAACTACCAATGCTGACGGCACAAGAAAATGAGCAAATACTCCAAGCATGGAATAATACCGCAACTAATTACGCTTTAGATAAATGTATTCATCAATTATTTGAACAACAAGTAAATAAAACACCCGATGCAGTAGCCGTAGAATTTGCAAATCAGCAATTAACTTATCAACAGTTAAACGCCAAAGCCAACCAATTAGCTGATTATTTGCGATCGCTGGGAGTTAAGCCAGAGGTGTTAGTGGGAATTTGCGTGGAGCGTTCTTTGGATATGATCATTGGACTACTCGCTATCCTCAAAGCGGGTGGTGCATATATCCCCCTCGACCCCAACTATCCCTCTGAACGCATCGCCTATATCCTGGAAGACACACAAGCACCAGTCTTACTCACCCAATCATCACTCTTGGCAGTCATGCCCCCACACCAAGCCAAGGTAATCTGTTTAGATACTGATTGGGATGACATCAGCCCACACAGCCAGGAAAATCTGGTTACGGAAGTCACGACTGAGAACCTCGCTTATGTGATTTACACCTCTGGTTCCACAGGTAAACCCAAAGGTGTACAAATTCCCCACCTGGCCTTGAGTAACTTTTTGTACTCTATGCAGCAAGCCCCAGGTTTAACTGCTGAAGATACATTACTTGCAGTTACTACCTACTCCTTTGATATTGCCGCCTTAGAATTATTTTTACCCATAATTGTCGGCGCACGGTTGGTAATTGCCAGCCAAGAAATTATCTCTGATGGTGTGCAGTTAGCGGCAAAAATCACTGAGTGTCAAGCCACAGTTATGCAAGCCACACCAGCCACATGGCAATTACTGTTAGCCGCAGGTTGGGGTGGTAATCATCAATTAAAAATTCTCTGTGGTGGCGAAGCTTTACCAGAACAATTAGCCAATCAGTTACTAGAGAGGTGTCTGTGTTTGTGGAATATGTACGGCCCCACAGAAACCACAATTTGGTCAGCCGCTTGTCAAGTAAAAACCGTTGATCACACCGTACCCATTAGTTCGCCCATTGCCAATACCCAGCTTTATATCCTCGACCAAAATCACCAACTAATGCCCGTGGGTGTAGCCGGAGAGTTGTGCATTGGTGGTTTGGGACTGGCGAGGGGTTATTTCCAGCGTCCAGATTTAACCGCCGAAAAATTTATCCCCAATCCTTTTAGCGAAACAGCCGCACGCCTGTATAAAACCGGAGACTTGGCGCGATACTTACCCAATGGAGACATTGAATACCTGGGACGGATTGATTACCAAATCAAAATCCGTGGTTTTCGTATTGAATTGGGAGAAATTGCTGCTGTCATTAGCCAACACCCAGCAGTTAGAGAAACTGTGGTGACGGTTCATGGTTCCGCCGCCGATACTCAACGAATCGTTGCCTATATAGTCCCCCACATAGGGCAAACTTTTACATCTGCGGAACTGCGGGATTTGTTAGCTGCTAAGTTGCCTAACTACATGATGCCAGCAGCTTTTGTCACCTTAGAGGCACTACCATTAACACCCAATGGTAAAGTTGACCGCAAAGCACTCAAACTGCCGGAATTTACACCGGGATCAACGTCCAGTCTGACTCCAGCCACACCCATAGAAAATTTATTAGCCGGGATTTGGGCGGAAATCCTGGGTATAGATAAAGTCGGGATTGATCAGAATTTCTTTGAATTAGGCGGACATTCTTTAATCGCCACCCGTGTGATTTCCCAAATTCGTCAAGTCTTTCAAATCGAGTTACCTTTACGTTATTTATTTGAAAAACCCACCATCGCCGGGTTAGCGAAAGAAATTGAAAAAGCAATTCAGGCAGATTTCACAATTGCCACAACCAAGATTGAAAAGATGGCGCGATCGCCACAATTACCTTTATCATTTGCTCAACAAAGGCTGTGGTTTTTATCCCAACTAGAACCAAATAGCCCATTCTACAATATCCCGGCAGCAGTAAGGCTACAAGGACAGTTAAATGTGGCAGCTTTAGCCCAAAGTTTCAGCGAAATTGTCGCCCGTCATGAAGCACTGCGAACCAATTTCGTCACCACCGCCGGACAAGTTGTAGCTGCGATCGCACCAGAAAAGCCCCTCAGCTTATCTACCATCGATCTCAGCGACCTGGAAACCAATCAGCAAGCAGCCAAAATCCAACACCTCGCTGACTTAGAAGCACAACAACCCTTTGACATCAGCCGCGACCATCTCCTCAGAGTCAAACTCTTACGTCTGAGTGAACAAGAACATATTATTTTAGTGACAATGCACCACATTGTCTCTGACGCTTGGTCAATTGGCATATTGGTACAAGAATTAGCCGCCCTTTATCCAGCTTTTTGTGATGGACAACCCTCACCATTACCTGCCCTACCAATACAATATGTAGACTTTGCCGCGTGGCAAAGACAATGGTTACAAGGACAAGTCCTGGAAACCCAAATATCTTATTGGCGCAAGCAGTTAGCAAACGCCCCCACAGTTTTAGAATTACCCACCGATTATCCCAGACCAGCAATCCAGACCTTTCAGGGTGCAACCTACTCATTTGAATTATCTACAGAACTATCAACAGCCCTGCAAAAATTGAGCCAACAGCAGGGAAGTACGTTATTTATGACCTTGTTGGCAGGTTTCCAAATCCTGCTATGGCGTTACACCGGACAAAAAGATATTGTGGTTGGTTCGCCCATCGCTAACCGCAACCGAGCCGAAATAGAAGGGTTAATTGGCTTTTTTGTCAATACTTTAGTTCTGCGAACTAACTTAGCGGGAAATCCCAGCTTTGTAGAACTGCTCAAACAAGTGCGGGAAATGGCATTAGGCGCTTACGCACATCAGGATGTACCGTTTGAGTTGTTGGTTGAGCAATTGCAACCCCAGCGCGATTTGAGCCATACGCCACTGTTTCAGGTGATGTTTGTCTTGCAAAATGCGCCGATGTCTGCATTAAAGCTGCCTGGTTTGACTTTAACACCGGAAGACAGCAATAGCGATAGTGCCAAGTTTGATTTAACTCTTTATGTCACAGAAACCGATTCAGGGTTAGTTGCGAGTTTAGAATACAACACTGATTTATTTAAAGAAAGTACAATTTGCCGGATGGCAAGTCATTTGCAAACGTTGTTAGCAGGAATTGTGGCAAATCCACAGCAGCGTTTGTCAGAGTTACCATTGTTGAATGAATCTGAGCAGCATCAATTACTGCGGGAGTGGAATGATACCGCCGTTGCCTATCCACAACATCTATGTATTCATCAATTATTTGCACAACAGGTAAATAAAACACCAAATGCAGTAGCTGTAGAATTTGCAAATCAGCAATTAACTTACCAACAATTAAACACTAAAGCCAACCAATTAGCTGATTATTTGCGATCGCTAGGAGTAAAACCAGAAGTATTGGTGGGGATTTGTGTAGAGCGTTCTTTGGATATGATCATTGGGTTACTCGCCATCCTCAAAGCGGGTGGCGCATATATCCCCCTCGACCCCAACTATCCATCTGAACGCATCGCCTATATCCTAGAAGACACACAAGCACCAGTCTTACTCACTCAAGCATCACTCTTGGCAGCAATGCCCCCACACCAAGCCAAGGTAATCTGTTTAGATACTGACTGGCATCACATCAGCCAACACAACCAGGAAAATCTAGTCACGGAAGTCACGCCTGAGAACCTCGCCTACATTATCTATACCTCTGGTTCTACAGGCAAACCCAAAGGTGTGATGATTCAACATGCCAGCACCGTGGCAATGTTAGATTGGGCAGACAAAACCTTTAGCCGAGAAGCAAGGGCAGGAGTTTTAGCATCCACCTCTATTTGCTTTGACTTGTCGGTATTCGAGATGTTTGTGCCTTTGTGTTGTGGTGGCAAGGTGATTTTAATCGAGAATGCACTATATATCAGCAATCTCCCCGCAACCTGTGGTGTAACTTTAATTAATACTGTCCCCAGCGTGATTGCACAGTTACTGGAAACAGATAGTATTCCCGCCTCTGTGCAAACTGTGAATATTGCGGGAGAACCACTGCAAAATCAACTCGTGCAGAAACTTTACCAGCAAGCTGACATACAACAGGTATATAACTTGTATGGCCCTTCGGAAGATACCACTTATTCTACGTTTGCCCTCATACAGAAGGGCGCGAACAGCACACCACCAATTGGTAGACCAATTCACAACACCCAAGCTTATTTGTTAGATGAAAATTTACAACCAGTACCGATAGGTGTACCAGGGATGTTATACCTTGGTGGGGCTGGTTTAGCCCGTGGCTATCTCAATAAGGTAGAACTCACGGCGGATAAATTTATTCCCAACCCCTACGCTCATGTCCCAGGAGAACGATTATATAAAACTGGCGATTTAGCCCGCTATTTGCCGAACGGAGAAATTGAATACATTGGACGCATTGACAACCAAGTAAAAATTCGTGGTTTCCGCATTGAATTGGGCGAAATTGAAGCACTGACAATTCAGCATCCAGGCGTAGAAGCTGCTGTGGTTACGGCTGTGGATGCCCAACAAATAATCGCCTACGTAGTTTTCAACTCAGAACAACCGCCAACCATTGCGGAGTTACGCGGCTTTTTAGAGGCAAAGTTACCAAACTACATGATTCCCGCAGCTTTTGTGACTTTGGCAGCACTACCATTAACACCTAATGGTAAAGTCGATCGCAAAGCACTACCCGCACCAGACACAACCCATCCAGAATTAACAGCCGTTTATCAACCACCCCAAACTGAGTTAGAAAAAACCATTGCGGATGTTTGGCAAGCAGTGTTGAATATTGAGCGTGTAGGTATTCATGACAATTTCTTTGAACTGGGTGGTCATTCGCTGCTGTTAATTCAAGTTCACAGTCAATTACAAAAAATACTCCAGAAAGATTTTCTGTTGGTGGAAATGTTTCAATATCCAACTGTGAGTCGTTTGGCTAGATATTTTAGTCAGGAATCTACAATTGCCACGTCTACTATCCCAAATTCCCATCGTGCGGAACAGCGAACTGCTTCGACTCAGCGTCGTAAACAAGCCAGGAAAGAATATCGTGCTGCTACTAATCAAACAGGGGAGTGAGTTTGGGAGGAAGATTTGAGGTTTGGTGATTTTTTTAACGAACCGCAAAGGACGCAAAGGGCGCAAAGTTATAAGAGTTTGAGAGAGTTCTTGCGTAAGTTTTAATCAGGTTAGAAGTAACAGCATCAATATTAGTAATTAAAGGAAAATCCATGACATTAAGTGAAACAGAAATTTTATCTCGAAACAATCTTCCTCCCACAGATAAAATCGTACAAACTGATATTGCTGAGTATGTTAAACAAATATTTGCCCCGACTCACGGGAAATATCTAGAAAATCAACTCGATGAAATAGTTGATGATTTATCGGCGGATTTTTTAATGTCTGAAGATGCCAATACAAATGCTGAGATTGACTGGATTATTAGCAAATTTGGCAATAGTCAAATCCCTCTAGAACCTACTGATTTTGACAGTTATTTCCAATCTTTAAATGAAAATGTCGTTGCTCATTCTATACATACATCAGCGCCGCAGTTTATTGGTCACATGACTTCGGCGTTACCTTCCTTTGTGCGCCCTTTAGCAAAATTGATGACAGCGATGAATCAAAATGCTGTCAAAATCGAAACGGCTAAAGCTTTGAGTTTTTGTGAGCGGGAAGCTTTGGCAATGATGCACCATCAAATTTATCATTTATCTGATAATTTCTACAGCCAACATATTCAAAATAATCAAAGTACTTTGGGTATTTTGGTTTCTGGTGGGACAACAGCAAATATCACGGCTTTGTGGTGCGCTCGCAATAAATCTTTAGGCGCGACTCATGATTTTTTAGGTATAGAAAAAGAAGGGTTAACAGCAGCGTTAAATTATTATGTTTATGAAGGGGCGGTGGTCATTGGTTCGGAATTGATGCACTTCTCTTTTGATAAAGCTGCGGATTTAATGGGAATCAGTACTAAAAATTTGATTCGCGTCCCAGTTGATGCTAATAATCGCGTTAATATCTCAGCATTACGCCAAACTGTTGCAGAATGCCGCGCCAAAAATTTACATATTATCGCCATTGTTGGTATTGCTGGAACAACCGATTCTGGTAGTGTTGATTCGTTAACAGAAATTGCTGAAATTGCCCAAGAAAATCATGTACATTTCCATGTCGATGCTGCTTGGGGTGGCCCTGTGATTTTTTCGCGCAAATACCAACATAAACTAGCGGGAATTGAACAAGCTGATTCTGTGACAATTGATGGACATAAACAATTGTATTTGCCAATGGGTATTGGGATGGTATTTTTCCGTGACCCTTATTTAGCCTCAGCAATTGAAAAACAAGCCAGCTATACCATGCGTAAGGGGTCATTTGATTTAGGTAAACGGGCGTTAGAAGGTTCTCGTCCAGGGATGGCGTTATTTTTACATGCTGGTTTGCAGCTAATTGGGTTGAATGGTTATGAGTTTTTGATTGATGAAGGTATCCGCAAAACCCAATATATGGCGGCACGAATTGAGGAGTTACCGGAGTTTGAATTGTTGGCGCAACCTGATACAAATTTGTTAATTTATCGTTATATTCCTGAGCAATTTCGAGATGTAGTTAGTAATAAAAAAATAACTGAATCTGACAATCAAATCATCAATGATTTTAATGAAAGATTGCAGAAAAAGCAGCGTCAGATTGGACGGACTTTTATTTCCCGAACTACAAAAACAACTATTAGTTTAGATAAGGAAATACCAGTGATTGCGATGCGTGCGGTGATTGCGAATCCTTTAACTACTGAAGGAGATATTGACGCTGTTTTGCTTGATCAAATTCAGATTGCAGCAACAATGCCACTGACATATTGACTAAAGAAGGCAGGAGGCAGGGGGCAGGAGGAAGAAATATTAGGACTTACGCAAGAACTCTCTCAAACTCTTATAACTTCGTGTCCTTTGCGTCCTTTGCGGTTCGTTTATTAATAATTTTGCGTAAGTCATGAAGTGATGAGTGCTGATTTAAATAAAAGTTATTTACTCAGCACTCCTGAAACTTAGTCCAGAAATATTTACTGTCAGGTTTTGACTTATGGATATGGCTAATAATTTTATTGATAGCTTAAATAATCAAGATGCGATCGCTATTATTGGAATGGCGGGTCGGTTTCCTGGAGCTAATAAAGTTGATAGCTTTTGGCAAAACCTGAAAAATGGTGTAGAGTCAATTTCTAATTTCACGGATGAGGAGCTAATCGCGGCTGGGGTAGATACTAAATTGCTCAACAATCCCAATTATGTGAAAGCCAGCGCCATATTAGAAAATATCGATTTATTTGATGCGGCTTTTTTTGGTTTTTCTCCTAGAGAAGCAGAAGTTACAGACCCACAACACCGCATTTTTTTAGAGGCTGTTTGGGAAGCTTTAGAAAATGCGGGTTATAACTCTGAAATTTACCGCGATCGCATCGGTTTATTTGCTGGTGTTGCTGCTAGTGATTATCTACTTTCTAACTTATATAATAATCGCAGTTTTCTCGAATCAGCCGACAGTTATCAAGTTTTAATCGGCAATGATAAAGATTTTTTACCGACTTTAGTTTCCTATAAATTAAATTTGCGAGGGCCAAGTATTAATGTTCAAACAGCTTGTTCGACATCATTGGTCGCTGTGCATTTAGCTTGTCAAAGTTTACTCAATGGTGAAAGTGATATAGCTTTAGCTGGCGGTGTGACGATTGCAGCTAAACCCAAAACTGGATACGAATATCAACCAGGGGGAATTAAATCTCCTGATGGTCATTGTCGGGCTTTTGATATTAACGCCAACGGTACTGTTTTTGGCAATGGTGTGGGGGTTGTCGTCTTAAAACGCTTAGAAGATGCAATTAATGATGGTGATTTTATTCATGCAATTATTAAAGGTTCAGCAGTTAATAATGATGGTTCTTTAAAGGTAGGATATACCGCCCCTAGTGTTGATGGTCAACGAGAAGTGATTTTAGAGGCTTTAGCCTTGGCTGGGGTGGAAGTAGAAACTGTCAGTTATATCGAAACCCACGGTACAGGAACGGCTTTAGGCGACCCGATTGAAATTCAGGCGTTAACCCAAGCTTTCCGCCATAGTACAAATAAAACAGGTTTTTGTGCCATTGGTTCTGTCAAAACTAATATTGGTCATTTAGATACAGCCGCCGGTGTGACAGGATTAATCAAAACTGTTTTGGCTTTAAAACATCAGCAAATCCCTGCAAGTTTGCATTTTCAGCAGCCAAACCCCCAAATTGATTTCGCCAATAGCCCTTTTTACGTCAATCCCAAATTATCAGAGTGGACAACCAACGGCACACCCCGCAGGGCTGGTGTGAGTTCTTTTGGTATTGGTGGGACTAATGCCCATATCATTTTAGAAGAAGCTCCCGTAATTCCCGCTTCTAGTTCTTCCCGTCCTTGGCAATTATTACTGTTGTCTGCGAAAACCAGCACGGCTTTAGAAACAGCCACAGCCCAACTGCGCGATTATTTGACGCAAAATTCTGATGTTCCCCTGACTGATGTGGCTTATACTCTGCAAGTCGGTCGTCGGGCTTTTGATTATCGCCGCATCATGATTTGTCACGACCAAGCTGATGCAGTTAAATTGCTAGATAATCAAGATAATCAACGTATTTTTAATCACCACTATCAGCCGAGCCACTGTCCTGTCATCTTCATGTTTTCGGGACAAGGATCGCAGTATGCAAACATGGGTCGGGAATTGTATGAACTAGAGCCAGTATATAAAAAATACGTAGATACCTGCGCTGAAATTTTACAGCCCTATCTTGGTTTAGATATTCGCTCTCTGCTTTATCCTCATCCAGAGGCGACAGAAGCGGCTGCAAATCAACTACAACAAACATTCCTCACCCAAAGCGCCTTGTTTGTCACAGAGTACGCCTTGGCGCAGTTATTGATGTCTTGGGGCGTGCATCCAGAGGCGATGATTGGTCATAGTATAGGCGAATATGTCGCGGCAGCGATCGCTGGTGTATTTTCTTTAGAAGATGCTCTGGCAATTGTGGCAAAAAGAGGACAGTTAATGCAGCAACTCCCCCCAGGCAGTATGCTGGCAATTAAGTTACCCGCCAAAGATGTGCAGTCGCTCTTGGATACATCCGATTTGTATAGAGTATCTCTGCAAATTGCGGTGATTAACAGTCCATCTGCTTGTGTAGTGTCGGGAATCAGCAGTGTAATTACAGCCTTGGAACAACAATTAACTGTGCAAGCAGTTGAATGTCGGCGGTTGCACACATCTCACGCTTTCCATTCGCTGATGATGGAACCAATATTGCCAGCATTTCGGGAGACTTTCAAAACAGTTAAACTCAATCCACCAAAAATCAGCTTTATTTCTAATGTCACTGGTACTTGGATTACTCCAGCACAAGCCACAAACCCTGATTATTGGTGTCAACATTTACGGCAAACTGTCAGATTTTCTGAAGGAATATCACAACTAATTCAGCAGTTTGATGGTGTGTTTTTAGAAGTGGGGCCGGGGCGGACTTTAAGCACAATCACCACACAGCATTTAGGTAAAAATCCTCAGCAACAAGTATTAAGTTCTTTACGCCATATCAAAGACCAACAATCTGATATTTGCTTTTTATTACAAACATTAGGTCGGCTGTGGCTGGCGGGTATAGAAATTGATTGGTCAGGATTTTATCGTCACGAACAGCGTCATCGTCTGCCTTTACCAACTTATCCATTTGAAGGTAAAAGATACTGGATTAATCCCCAAGCTTCTTCTGTTACTGTCAATGATCATAAACCAGATATTGCTGACTGGTTTTACATTCCTTCTTGGCAACGTTCTTTACTAACTCATTCATCCACAGCCGTCGGAGAATCAACATGGTTATTGTTTGTAGATGATTTGGGAGTTGGTGAGCAAATACTTGATAAGTTAAACAATCAAGGTAAAACTGTCATTACTGTTCGCCAAGGTGATGAATTTAAGAAAATCAGTACAACTAGTTATCAAATTAATCCCTACTCAAACTCAAATTATGAACTGTTAATTCAAGAATTAATATCATCGGGACAACAACCAGAAAATATTGCTTACTGTTGGAGTTTAAGCCAGCTTGAAAATTCTCAACCTGACAAATATTTAGAGTGCAAGGGTTTACTATCTTTGATTCAAAGTATTAGTAATCTGAAAAACCGCCTACAAATCAAGGTGATAACCAATAACATTCTAGAGGTGAATGGAAATGAAAAACTAAATCCAGAAAAATCACCAATCTTAGGTTTATGTCAAGTAATACCCCAAGAGTACCCCAATATTACTTGTCAGTGTATTGATATTGTTTTAACTGGCGATCGCAGCGATAATCAGATTATTCAGCAACTATTAAATGAGTTAATTTCTGCATCTTTAGATAATGTCATTGCTTACCGCGATCGTCATCGTTGGGTACAAACATTTACACCAGTTCATTTAGATGCCATTGTTGCCGAAAATATTCCTTTCCGAAATCGGGGTAGTTACCTATTTGCGGGTGGTTTAGACAGTTTAGAATTTGTGCTGGCGAAACATTTAATAACAACTTGCCAAGCCAAACTGATATTTATTGAAAGTTCTCAATTTCCCAAACAAGAGAACTTCTCACAATGGCTAGAAACTCATCTGCCAGATGATACTATCAGCCAGAAAATTCAACATTTTATTGCTTTAGAAGAACTCGGTGCAGCAGTTTTATTGTTGCGTGCCGATAAAACTAATTATGAGCAAATGCAGCAAATACTTACAGAAAATGTTGAGCAAATTAATGGTGTGATTTATGCAACGGGAATTAAGCATGAACAAATATTTGGTTCTTTGGTAGAAATTACAGCTATAGAGTTAGAAAATCTCTTAAAATCACAACATAGTCAAATTACTGTCTTAGAAAAAGTATTACAGAACTACAATCTAGATTTTGGCTGTATCTTTTCTTCCTTGACTAGCATTTTAGGAGGATTTGGTTTATGTTTAGATGCCGCAGTTTATCAATTAATTGATAGTTGGGGCAATCAACATAATCGAAATAATTCTTATCAGTGGTATATTATTAACTGGGATAATATACAATTAAATCCAGCCCAAGAATCAACCATATCTGAGCAAGTTTCTGGAACAACATTAGCAATTACATCAACAGCAGCAATAGAAGTATTTCAGCGAGTCCTTGCTTGTCCACAAGGAACTCAGATGATTATTTCTCCAATTGATATTAATACCAGAAAAACTCAGACAATTAACCTTGATCCTTGGCAAGATACACAATCTACTCATCAATTAGATTCATCACCGCGCCACTCTAGACCTAGCCTGAATAACTCATATATTGCGCCTACAAATGAGTTAGAAAAGCAAATTACGGAAATTTGGCAAGCGGTACTAGGAATTGTAGAAATTGGGATTTACGACAACTTTTATGAGTTAGGAGGCGATTCGCTAATTGCAACTCAATTAGTTTCTCGTTTGCGGGCTAAATTCCCTGTGGATTTACCTTTGCGTGACCTGTTATTAGAAGCAATGACTCCAGTGAAGCAGGCAGAATTTATTGAACAGTTGATGTTAGAAAAAATTGCTGATTTATCGGAGGAAGAAGTAGCTTTACTCTTAAGTAATGTCTAAATATTATAGCAATCATATCTGAGTTGTTAAAAAGTATTTTTTTTAACGAACCGCAAAGGACGCAAAGGACACAAAGAAGGAGAGGAAGGAGAAGAAAAGGAATTTCACAAACGATTTAGAACTGCTATATATAGCGTATCTTTCTGGGGAAGCACAAACGAAGTATGACTTATACAAAAACTTCTGAAACTCTCATCTCTCTGTGTTCTCCGTGTCCTCTGTGGTTCGATTCTTATTATTCCGTAGGGAATTACTGGCAAGAATAATTAACCGCAGATAAACGCAGCAAAAAGTTGCGTGAGCGGATCTGGATCTGCCGATTTGAGCAAACTTTTCAAGACAGATGCACACAGATAAATTTGTAATTTAATAAACTAGGAAATTTTATAATTATGGATAAACAATACTCTAATTTATCACCAGCAAAAAAAGCTCTTTTAGAAAAATGGAAAGGGGGAAAACTTAAAGCGGATGTTATTCCTAAGCGCCAAAATATTTCAAATATACCCTTATCTTTTTCGCAACAAAGACTATGGTTTATTGATCAGCTTTATCATGGGAGTGATTTCTACAATATTCCTCTTGCTTTTCATATCCAAGGAAATTTAAATATTCCCTCCCTTGAGCAAAGTTTAAATGATATTCTTAAGCGTCATGAAGTGTGGCGGACAAATTTTAAGGTTGTAAATGGAGAACCAGTCCAAGAAATTAAGAACCAATTAAATTGGGAATTATCGATTATTAACTGTGAACATTTATCTCGTAAAAATTGGGAATCGGAAGTTAAATTATTGGCGGCGGAATTCGCCAGAAAGCCTTTTAACTTAGCGAAAGAATTGTTAGTTAGGGCGAATTTATTGCGCTTGAGTGCAGAATCACATATTTTGCTGGTGACTATGCACCATATTATTACCGATGGCTGGTCTTGTGGGGTATTTTTGCGGGAGTTATCCGCGCTGTATGGGGCTTTTTCGACAAATCAACCGCCAAGCTTACCAGAACTTCCAATACAGTATGCGGATTTTGCCATTTGGCAACGCGATCGCCTGCAAGGTGAATTACTCGCCAATCAATTACAATATTGGCAAGCACAACTCCAGGGTGAGTTACCTGTATTACAACTACCTACAGACCGTCCACGACCTCAAATTAGTAATTTTGCTGGGGCGAAGCAATATTTTAGATTATCAAAATCTCTGACAAATGCCCTCAAACAATTAAGTCAGCAAACAGATACAACTTTATTTATGAGTTTGTTGGCGGCGTTTAATATCCTTTTATACCGCTACACAAATCAAGCAGATATCTTAATTGGTTCGCCCATTGCTAACCGCAACCGTCCAGAATTAGAAGGAATGCTGGGTTTATTTGTCAATACTTTAGTATTGCGTAATAACCTCAGTGGAAATCCTAGTTTTCGGGAATTTTTACATCGAGTCCGAGAAGTAACTCTGGGTGCATACTCTCATCAAGATTTACCATTTGAGATGCTAGTAGAACAATTGCAACCAGAACGCGACTTAAGCCGAAATCCCCTTTATGAAGTCATGTTTGTGTTGCAAAATACGCCTAGCACTGTGGAGGAAGTAGCGGGGTTAACTTTGCAAACTTTAGAGTTTGATAGCGGGACATCTCAATTAGATATCTTTCTTTCTATGTCTGAATCTGAAACAGGATTAACAGGCTTTTTGGAATATAATACTGACATTTTTGATGCGTCAACCATTACAAAATTTATCAATCATTTTCAAACTTTATTAATAAATATCATTGCTAATCCAGAACAGCGCCTGAGCGAATTATCGCTGTTAACAACTTCAGAGCAAGAACAACTATTATATAAGTTTAATCAAACTCATACAGATTATTCCCAAACTGCATCTCTACATCAATTATTTGAGCAGCAAGTTGAACTCACACCAGATTCCATCGCCTTAATTAGCGAGTTTGAACAAATTACTTATCGTCAACTAAACCAAAGAGTTAATCAGCTTGGACATTTTTTACAAAAACAAGGTGTCACACCCGCAACTTTGGTAGCTCTATGTCTGGAACGCGATATAGATATGGTAGTGGGGATTTTAGCTATTCTCAAAGCTGGTGGTACATATATTCCCCTAGATCCGAGTTATCCAGTAGAGCGGTTAAATTTTATGCTCTCTGATTCCCAAGCAGAACTGTTAATTACCAAGCAAGCAATATTAGAAAAACTATCATTATCTGCGGCTAAAATTATTTGCTTAGATACTCATCAAGAAGAACTGGCGCGGGAAAGTACAGAAAATCCGATTCACATTTATTCCTCGGATGATATTGCTTATATTATCTATACTTCTGGTTCCACGGGTAAACCTAAAGGTGTTCTTGGCACTCATCGCGGTACAGTCAATGGCTTACACTGGTTATGGAAAACCTATCCTTTTAAGTCAGGAGAAGTTTGTTGTCAAAAAACAGCTATTAGTTTTGTTGATTCTGTCTGGGAAATTTTTGCGCCTTTACTACAAGGTATTCCCACAGTCATTATCAGCAATACAACTTTGTTAGATCCACAATTATTCATCGAATCTCTAGCACATCACAAAGTTAGTCGAATTATCCTTGTACCTTCATTACTCCGGTTAATTCTAGATAATTATAACCATCTGATTCATAAATTATCACATCTCAAATTCTGGATAACGAGTGGAGAAGCATTATCGATTAAATTGGTGCAGGGTTTCCGTGAATTAATGCCATTTGCCAAGTTAATTAACCTTTATGGTTCATCGGAAGTTTCGGCAAATGCAACTTACTACGATACTAGTTTATTACCAAATCAAGCCCAGAATGTACCTATCGGTCGTCCAATTAATAACACCAAAACTTATGTTTTAAATAGTGATTTGCAACCCACACCAATAGGAGTAGTGGGAGAACTGTATATTGGCGGTGATGGGTTGGCGAAGGGATATTTATATCGTCCAGATTTAAGCAAAGAAAAATTCATTGATCATCCTTGGATGGCTGGATATAAACTTTATAAAACAGGCGATTTAGTGAGATATTTATCCGATGGCAATTTGGAATATTTAGGCCGCCGTGATGAACAAATAAAAATCAGGGGTTTCCGAGTAGAATTAGGAGAAATAGCAAGTGCGATCGCACAACACCCAAATGTCCAAGAAGCGGTTGTGATTACGAGCAATGAGCATCCCGAAAATATCCGCTTGCTTGCCTATATTGTTACCGATAAGCCAGATATAATTCCCGAATTATCATCTTATTTGCAACATAAATTACCTAATTATATGTTGCCTTCAGCTTTTATTTTACTGGATGCTCTGCCACTTACACCTAATGGTAAAGTCAACAAAGCTGCCCTACCCCAAACTGATATTATCCAGCAAAATTCCCAGATATCAAAAATAGCTGCCCGAAATTTTAACGAATTAGCTTTAGTGAAAATTTGGGAAAATATCTTAAACACTCATCCTATCGGCATCAAAGATAACTTTTTTGAATTAGGCGGACATTCCTTTTTAGCTGTACGTGTGATGGCGCAAATTTATGATAAATTTGGACATAATCTTCCTTTATCAACTTTATTTGAAAACCCAACAATTGAAGAACTAGCTGAAATTGTTAATCAACCATTCCGAGAAACTTCTAATTCTCCTTTGGTAGCCATTAACTCGGCTGGTAATCAGCTACCTTTCTTCTGTATACATGGTGCTGGCGGTAATATTAGCCCCTATTTTAAATTATCAAGAATCTTGGGCGAGGATTATCCATTTTATGGATTAGAATATAAGCCAGACCCCGAACAACCTGATATAATTTCCGTAGAAAAACTAGCAACTCGCTACCTCAAAGAAATTCGCCAACTCCAACCAAATGGCCCCTATCTTTTAGGCGGACATTGTTACGGTGGAATGCTGGCTTTTGAAATAGCCCAGCAACTGCAAAAGCAAGGTCAAAAAGTAGGTTTGGTGGCAATTATCGATGCCATCTTACCAGAAACAAGCATTCAAACAACCCCTGATGATGATGCCAAGTTTTTGCTGCGTTTGGCGGAAGAAACAAAAATTTGGAATGGCATAAATTTATCGCTATCTTTTGAAGAAATGCGAGATTTATCACTCCATGAGCAATTTAATTTAATCAATCAAAAAGCCAACTTTATTTTTTCAGAAGCTGAGATTCAAGATTTTTTACATCATTATAAAGTTTTCAAAGCTAATGTCCAAGCGATGCGAAATTATGTACCGCAAGTTTATCCTGATGCCTTAACTATCTTACGAGCCGAAGAAGAAATTATTCATGATTTTGACAATCCTGAATGGACTACTAATGACCCCTTCTTAGGTTGGGATAAATATGGCAGTGCATCTACGCAAGTGATTGAAATTCCTGGCAATCATTTCTCAATTTTACTAGAACCTCATATTCATGAATTAGCCAAACAATTAAAAATTTGTATTGATGATGCTGTTTGTAATTTCACCATGTCAAAGGAGTAAAAGAGGCTGATGAAACTACCACCTGGGCCAAAAACTCCTGCTTGGTTGCTGGCTTTGCAATTCGAGGCTGATTTCTTTGGCTATATGGATACTATTTATCAACGTTATGGTGACATTGTGACTGTAATGTTTGATTCAATACCGACAATTTACGTGAGTAATCCTTCTGGAATCAAGGAGATTTTTACCCATACTAAAGAAGTTGTAGCGAAGGGAGAATTAAACCAAAATTTTGCTTTATTAACAGGAGAGCAAGGAGTTTTACAAATAGATGGATTACGTCATAAAAATCGACGCAAGCTGTTAATGTCGGCTTTTCATGGTGAACGGATGCAAGCCTGTGGGAAACGCATCTGCGAACTAACAGCAAGAATCATGAATCAACAAACAATTGGCAAACCTTTTCTGGCTTACTCAGCTTTAGAAGAAATTACTTTGGCGGTAGGTATAGAGGTAGTAATGGGATTGCGTGAAGGAGAACGCTATGAACAAGTAAAACATTTATTCGCTGCTGTGTTTAAACATGAACTCTCGCCACTGGTACAACTGCTGGCAAAACTACCCTTTTGGGGATGGAATTTAGGGAGGTGGAGTCCCCAAGGAAATTTGCTTTCCCTGCGAGAAGAAATGTTTCAAGTGTTGTCGGATGAAGTAAAAGCACGCCGCCAGCAAGCAGATTTATCGCGCACTGATATTCTCTCAGATTTGGTATTAGCTAGTGATGAGATGGGGGAAGCGATCGCAGATGAAGAAATCCGAGACTTATTAATTTCACCTATCGGCGCGGCGCAAGGTGCTTCAGCCACAGCGATCGCTTGGGCTTTGTACTGGATTCACCGTTTACCTGAAGTGTGCGATCGCCTGCGGGAAGAACTTACCAGCCTTGGCGAAAACCCAGATATCACCAGTATCTTAGCCTTACCTTATCTCAACGCTGTTTGTAACGAGGTTTTACGCATTTACCCCACTCAACTGTTTGCATTTCCCCGGATTGTAGAATCCCCACTAGAAATTATGGGCTATCAATTGAGTCCGGGAACTATATTAATTGCCAATATTTATTCTACACATCAGCGCGAAGATTTATACCCAGAACCAAAACAATTTAAACCAGAAAGATTTCTAGAAAAACAATTTTCTACCTACGAATTTTTACCCTTTGGTGGTGGTTCCCGTGTTTGTATTGGTGGTACATTTGCTTTATTTGAAATGAAATTAGTATTGGCAACAATTCTTACACGCTATCAATTAAAGCTCGTGAGTCAACAACCAGAAAAGCCAAAATTTGATGGTCTTCTTTGTTATCCTGCTAGTGGCGTAAAGATGATTGTATCTGCTCAAAATCAACATCAGCAACCGTCGGTATCTCTTGTTTCGGGTAGGTTTTAGACATGATGCAGAAAAGGGAGACAAGGGAGAAAGATGCTTGTAAATCATTTAATAGGACTTACGTAATAACTCTCTTCAACTCTTATCTCCTCTTCGCGCCCTTTGCGTCCTTTGCGGTTCGTTTTATCATACTTATTATTTATACAGTAATTGGGAAATCAAAAATATATTTTATATTGGAGTAATTAATCATGAATCAAAGTCATAAAGGCTCAATTGTCATCACAGGAACATCAACAGGTCTTGGTCGAGCCGCCGCACTTTTTCTAGACAAAAAAGGATATCAAGTTTTTGCCGGAGTCCGCACCGAAAAAGATGCGGAGTCACTCAAACAAGCTGCATCTGGTAATTTAATACCAATCATTTTAGACATCACCAAACCAGAACAAATTAAATCAGCTTTGGATTTTGTTTCATTAGCAGTTGGCGAACAAGGATTATTTGCTTTAATTAATAATGCTGTTGTCGCTGCTAATGGAGCAATTGAATGTACAACCATCGAAGATATTAGATTAAACTTTGAAGTCAATGTGATTGGTCAAATCGCCGTGACTCAAGCATTTTTACCAATGCTACGCAAAGCTAAGGGCAGAATCATCAATATTAGTGGTGTTTGTGGCAGAGTTGCTGTACCATATTTTGGGATTTTATCAGCAACAAAAGCCGCCTTGGAATCGCTGACAGATTGTTTAAGAATGGAGTTAAAATCTAGCGGCGTTGAAGTGCTTTCGATATTGCCAGCCGATGCCTTAATAACCCCAGAACAAGCAGATAAACAAGAACTAAATTATCAAAAAACATTGGCTAATATTTCACCAGAACATCAAGCTTTGTATGGCAAAAATCATAAAATTCATATAGACAATGTTATCAAGCATAATCGGGAAATCGGCTCACCCCTGGAGACTGTAACCGAGGTAATTTTAGAAGCTTTAGAAGCGAAAAAGCCAAAAAGACAATATTTCCCCACTAAATATCCTTGGTCATTAAGGCTATTTGCAATATACAAAAGACTGCTACCATATCAATATTTTCATGATCAAATCTACTTTAAGAGCTTCAACTATGATTAGCAACACAATAGATTGCCGTTTTTGTTCTTTAGTTTCTAAAGCTAATAAAGAAGATCCCATTGGTACAGCCATAACTTGCGACCATTGGCTAATTATGGAAGCTCCCCAACCTTGGCCGCAAGAAATTTATCAACAAAACCCCACTATCAAATCATTAATTAGTGCATATCAGGAGTTAGTTTTTAAATATAAAATTCAGTTGAAACCAGTATTAATCGCCCCTGACCGCGAGTATTCTGAACCTGGTTTAACTCGTATACTTTACTACTATCGTCCTGCACATTTGTTTTCTAAGTTTGAAAAACAGGAATTTATTGTTCCTGAAAATCAAGCTGCCGCTTTAGTAACAGCAATATTTCAGCAGTTAATACAAAAACCCAATAATTTATCAGATTTTCAAAAATATCAACAACAAACAAGTCATATTCGTGAATTAATGATTTGTACCCATGCTCAAGTAGACCTAGCTTGTGGGAGATTTGGTAATCCTTTATATCGGCAACTACGCAAACAATATGCTCCTATTAGCAACGGAAACTTAAGAGTCTGGCAATCATCTCATTTTGGTGGTCATCAGTTTGCGCCAACTCTTATTGATTTACCACAAGGATATTTCTGGGGACATCTGGAGTCATCTGTATTAGATTTACTAGTGGAACAAAATAATTCAGTTCTGGGTTTGCGTCCATACTACCGAGGATGGGCAGGTTTAAACCAACTTGAGCAAATTGCCGAACGTGAAATTTGGATGCAGTTTGGTTGGAGTTGGCTGAATTATTTAAAAGCAGGAAAAGTACTAGCAATGGAAAAAGTTGCGGAAGAATGTCAGCCTGACTGGGCAGAAGTTCAAATTGATTTTATAGATCCTCATACTCAAACAAAAGGTAGCTATCAAGTCAGAATAGAAACCTGCGGTGAAGTGATGAGTGCATGTAACTCAGCAACAGTCATGGAATTAGAACCAGTTAAGCAGTATCGCGTTAGTCAGTTGGTTAGGCTGGAGTAAATAAACATTTCACAAATCCAATATCAAATTACAAAATAAATCTAATGTTTCGATTTTTTATCTAATCATTGGATCTAAAAAATTCAAGACTTTGGCAATCTCATAATGATGAGTATTTCAGAGTTTTTGATAATAAAGTTCTGCAAGGATAATGTGAGGTAAATTATGTATCAAAATGAGAAAGAAGACACAACAATCTACAAAGTTGTAGTTAATCACGAAGAACAATATTCTATTTGGCCTTTAGAACGGGAAAATCCCCTTGGTTGGCAGGATGTTGGCAAAAATGGACTCAAACAAGAATGTTTAGATTACATCAAAGAAGTTTGGACTGATATGAGGCCTCTTAGTCTCAGACAAAAAATGCACGCTACTTCTAGCAATATTCAGTAACTATGAGAAGTTGCAATTTATCAATACTGTAGAAAAGTTGCACACAACATCTCTACAACAACCGATAAATTGCATTATCAACAATTTTAAAAAAAGGAGAATAGCGATGGAAAAACAAACAAGAATATGGTTCATTACTGGTTGCTCCAGTGGTTTTGGTCGAGCCTTGGCAGAAACAGTACTGGAGAAGGGTGAAATAGTGGTGCTAACAGCACGAAACCCACAGAAGTTAGAAGATTTAGCTGCAAGCTTTCCAGAACAGACATTGACATTGCAACTTGATGTCACAAAACCCGAACAAGTCAGAGAATCTGTCAAAAATGCGATCGCTCGCTTTGGCAGAATTGATATACTCGTCAACAACGCTGGGTGTGAAGTTGCTGGCATTCTAGAAGAAGTGAGTGATGATGCCATCAGACGGCAATTTGAGACGAATTTTTTTGGTGTTATAGATATGCTGCGAGTTGTCATACCTTATATGCGTCAGCAGCGTAGTGGACATATTCTCAATATGTCATCAGCAGCTTGTTTTATGGCTGGTGCAGGCGGGGGAATTTATATCAGCAGCAAGTTAGCTTTAGAAGGAATTTCTGGCTGTTTAGCGAATGAAGTTGCCCACTTGGGAATCAAAGTCACAATGGTTGAACCTGGCGCATTCAGCACAGACTTTTTCAACAAATCTCATGTCTTAGTTGAAACTAAAATCCCAGAATATCAACCAATCATTAAAGATATGAGCCAATGGATACAAGATGTCAAAGAGCAGAAAATTAAATTAATTGGTGATCCCAAAAAAGCTGCTCTAGCAATGATTAAAGTCGTTGATAGCGATGTCCCACCACTCAGATTAGCTTTGGGAAGCGATGCAGTAGAAGCCATTGATGGTGCATTGCAATTTATTAAAGAAGGATTGGACGCTTGGAAAGAAGTATCCACAAGTACCGATTTTGATGAAGTGGTAACAGATAAAATGCAAGTAGCTGCTGTTAATTAAAGGGTTTATAGCCTTTCCTAGTTTGCTAAAGAAGCAAATTTATCTGTTTTCATCAGCGTTAATCTGCGTCCATCTGCGGTTAATTATTCTTGCTTGTATTTCACTAGGCGTTGCTGGTGAACCCGCGCAGGCGGGTTTAGTTTGTATAGCCGCGACTTCAGTCGCTTGGCGCAAGATGTCAATCAAGAACCATCAACCACCCTACAAAAATTACGATTTAGCATGAGGATTATGATCAATAGACAAACATTCAACTCTTACATAACTTGTCCTAAACCTAATCCTCAAGCTCAATTCAGATTATTTTGCTTTCCTTATGCCGGTGGTAGCTCATTCATTTTTCGCACATGGTATGCAAGCTTACCTCAAAATGTGGAAGTTTGCCCCATAGAACTTCCCGGACGAGGAAAGCAGATGAAATTACCCGCATTTACGCAAATGGAAACTTTGGTGAAAGCGATCGCACCCATCTTACTACCATATTTAGACAAACCATTCGCTTTTTTCGGTCATAGTATGGGTGCATTGATCAGTGCTGCACTAGCTTGTCATCTTCGTCAAGAGTATGACAAACAGCCATCGCACCTATTTGTTTCTGCTAGTCGCGCTCCCCAAATCCCCCTATCAAAACCACCAATCCACACCCTAGCAGAACATGAGTTTAAACAAAAACTGCGTCGTCTGAATGGTACACCTGCTTCAGTATTAGAAAATGACGAATTAATGCAGCTATTAATCCCTATCCTACGAGCAGATTTTACACTTTCCGAAACTTATCTTTATACCCAACAGCCCCAAAAAACACCGCTAGAATGTCCAATTACCGCCTTTGGGGGATTAGAAGACCAAGAAGTGAGCATCCAGGAATTAGAAGCTTGGCGATCGCTTACCAAAAATTCCTTCCAACTAGAAATATTTCCTGGAGACCACTTTTTTATACACTCATTCCAATCACTTTTACTCGCAAATCTAGCCGCATATTTCAAAGCTTATGATTTAAGGTTTACCAATAACAATAAATCGACTTTAAATCATAGTAATATAAAAAGTCTATCTATAAAAACAGCACTATAAAACTATGGAAATCTGCAATAACTGATTAACCTTTCTCTCCCTTGTTTCAGTTATTCACATATCAGACTGCTATATCAAAATTCATATCTAACATAACCTTGATTGATTCATGATTTTAAACACTGATTTATGAGTCCTCAATCCTTACTCAAAAACTCATTTTCTATTTCCCAGCCACCCCATAATTATAATGTCAAATTTAATGTCAGAACAACCAACTAACACCAGCCTACGGAACTTTCTCATCATTTGGCTGGGTCAACTAGTTTCTGGTATTGGTAGCCAAATGACCGGCATTGCTTTAGAAATCTGGGCATGGGAAACCACCGGACAAGCAACTACTCTCGCCCTCGTAGGCTTTTTTGGCTTACTTCCTAGCATTATTATTACTCCCATTAGCGGTGTCCTTGTAGACCGTTATAACCGGAAATTATTAATGATGTTAGGTGATACTGTTGCCGTCCTCGCCACTATTACTCTCCTATTTTTATATATCAACAATTCCTTACAAATTTGGCATCTTTATATAGCAGCAGCTTTTGTAGGTACTTTTAGCCAATTTCAATATTTGGCTTACTCTGCATCAGTATCATTAATGATACCTAAACAACACTATACTCGTGCCAGCAGTCTTGAGTTTTTATCTCATCACAGTGCAATTATTATTGCGCCTGCTTTAGCAGGATATTTTTATAAAGTAATTGGTTTATTTGGCATTTGGCTAATTGATATTTCTACTTTTATTGTTGCCATTTCCAGTATTTTATTTATACCTATTCTCCAGCCTGCCCAAACAGCAGAAAAACAAGAAGATTTTTGGCAAAATTTAGGGTATGGCGTGCGTTATCTGACTGCCCACAAAAGCCTTCTATTACTATTAGTCATTAACTTATTATTTTTCTTTGCCCATGACCTAGGAGGTTCACTTTACATCCCCATGATTCTCGCCCGCACAGGTAATGATACTTTAGTGCTGGGTAACTTAATCACAGCCGCAGGATTTGGTGGTGTGTTGGGAGCCTTAATTGTGAATAAGTGGGGAGGTTTTAAAGACAAAATTAGAGGTATTTTACTGGGAATGATGGGTGTTGGTTTAACAAAAATAGTATTTGGTTTGGGTCGAACTTTGTGGGTGTGGATTCCTCCACAATTTTTGTGTTCTTTAAGTTTTACAGCCGGTGGAAGCGCCGATAACGCAATCTGGTTATCTAAAGTAGCTCCTAATGTGCAAGGAAGGGTTTTTGCTGCACGCTCTTTGCTTTTACAATTAGCTTCAGCTGTTGCCGTTTTGCTTGCTGGGCCTCTAGCAGATAAAGTGTTTATCCCTGCTTTTACTCAGGAAAGTAGCATAGCGGGTCTTTTAGGAGGAATATTTGGGGCTGGTACGGCTGGGGGACTGGCGATGCTATATGTAATTTGTGCGGTGTGTATGTTTCTGGTGGGGTTAGCTGGATTTAGTGTGCCATTGCTCCGAAATTTGGAAAAAATTCTACCCGACTATGAAGAAAAAGTATCTGCTGAATGAGGGTTGTAGTGGCTAAACATGATGATTAGGGATTGGCTACCTTGTCTTATTTGATATATGGATAGACGAGACAAGGTAGATAAGAGGGAGAGAGGTTTCCCTAGTAAAGTGTGGAGAATAAATAAAGTGTCTGTGGTTAATTTTTCAAAGTGTTAGAAAATAGTTGATTTTTAGCTATTACTGGTGAATGATATGGTTGCCAAAAGCGTAATATGGCTTCACCAACTGGCTGGGGGTAGAAGTAGTGAAAGAAATGATATCCTTTGGAATACTCCCAGAAATCATCTTCTGGTTTAAACATTTTTAACCATTTTTCTAATGTTGGGGAATTGACAATCGGATCATTCTGACTCCCACAAACCATCATTGGCATAGAAACGCCACCTGTAGGTAAGTCAATTAACTTAAAAAGAGAGTGGGATAAAGGTGTTTGCTCTAAATCTCGCTTTAATACGGTGATTAGTTTTTTGGTAGTATTATGTGGTTGTTCACCAAACAGATGACGAACGGTATTTGCTAATATCTGTTCACGACTGATAGGAAATAATTGTCGTTGCAGATAATAGTGGACATGCCAAGTATTTGCGGGTTGAGAGGCGACAGATAAAAGAACGAGCGATCGCACTTTTTCAGGATGTCGTCGCGCATAAGTTAGAGCGATCGCACCACCCGCACCATGACCTGCTAAATTTATTGGGTAAGCACATTCTGATAAAAATTCATCCAATAAATCTACAGCCTCATCTATAGAATTGCCTTCATCCTTACCCGAACGATATTCCCACTGAGCTACATTTACATATTGCGATATGTATTGTAATAAGGGTTGATCAAAACGCTGCAATACAGGACTAGAACTAATCCAGACAATATCAATATCATCATACATAAAAACTCTAGAACCTCAAAGATTTATGACATTCAATCATCAGGTAAGTAATTACAGAGAATTAATTACTTACGAGTCATGAGTAATGGGTAACAAGTAAATAGGACTGACGCTTGCGAGAACACTTAAAGGCGAACCCGCAGAGTAGGACACGAATTTATAAGAATTTGAGAGATTTCTTGCATAACTTGTTACTCATTACTCATTACTCATTACTCATTACTCATTCTGGCTTCTGACTTCTAAATTCTGATACTCACACTACAACCCAAAATCTCTTTTTAACTGAGATACCCAATCTTTTATCCGGTTATCTGTTAAATCGGATTGATTATCCTCATCAATGGCTAATCCGACAAACTTGCCATTTTTTAAAGCTTTAGAATCGTTAAAGTCATAACCATCAGTTGACCAATAGCCGACAGTTTTTCCCCCGCGTTGAGAAATCTTTTCTTCTAAGATTCCCATTGCATCCTGAAAATTATCAGCATATCCAATTTGGTCGCCAGTGCCAAAATAAGCAACTACTTTACCACTAAAATTTATGTCGTCTAGTTCGGGAAAAAAGCCTTCCCAATCACTTTGCAATTCACCAACATTCCAAGTAGGACAACCAATAATCAGATATTGATACTCGTCAAAATCAGCAGTATCCGCTTGAGAAATATCGTGCAGTTCTACCACACCATTACCAAATTCATCCCGAATGATTTCCGCCACAGATTCAGTCTTACCTGTTTGAGTACCGTAGAATAAGCCAATTTTTTGCGACATCTTCAACCCCAATATTGAGAAAACTTACTATTGATAATCAACAAATATCTAGCTCTTGGCGATGATATTTGCAGCAAAATAAACTATGTCTGTTGAAAACAACAGACAAAACGCAGTTTTGCATCTTAATTGGCTAAAGCTTCTGGGCTTTGGATGCAATATCTGATGTTAGCTATATAACTGCCAAACTTATTGAGATATATATTCAATAAGCTTTGAGCATATCTTATCAGATTTATTGAGATACTTTGTCAGTAGAACTAAAAAAAATTTTGTAAAAATGCAATATGAAATAATTATCATGAACGCCGCAGAGGAAGCAGCACCTCGACTTCTCCTGACGGAGACGCTGCGCGAACGCTCGGCGACCAGAAGTAGGGGGAATGGTTTTACCCTTTCACCCCTAAACCCAATCAATCGCCGCAGATCATCTTGGTGCGTAAGTCTTACATCAGAAAACTGTACGCGCTTCTAAGTGGGCTGTAATTTCTTTGCGGGTGCGCCAAACAGGACGCAATTCCTGACGAGCAAATAATGGTAGTTGATCGCCAATATGGGGTGAATTTGGTTGTGTAGCATTACCATAACTAGTAAGAGCTTTGGCTTTCACTGGCTGTGAAAACTCTACAGCCGCAACAAAAGAATCACCATTAAATGCTTGGAAGCGTCCATTATCAGCTGGGGCAAAATAGACTGTGCGGAAGATACCTTTTCCGCCATCACCACCATTAGCAGGTAAGTCTAAATTGCCAGACCGCAATCTAAAAACCTCACCCCAAGGGACATTTAGATTTCCATAAGTCTGTTCTATTTTTGTCGCTGCATCTACTAAAGCTTTGACTGCACTTTGTGAATTAGCCAAACCATCTGGTGTGGTGAGGGGAGATTTTTTATTCCAAGGAGTACTAAATACTGTATTCAAATCGAGATTATCCACCCAAGCGTTAAATAGTACAGCGCCTCGGCTATTGGCATTCGCCTGCCGATCCCATTTTGTCAATACTTCCGCAGCGCGGCGTGCTAGTGGATTTTCTTGTTTTTGGGCAGCAGGAATCAAATCATCGAGGATTCTTTCTGCTAGTTCCATTCGCGTTGAATGTTTGTAGGTAATCATTTCCTCAAAGGAAATACTGTCATCCTCCGCTAACATTTTGGCAGAACGTTGGGCGCGGAAATCCATTGGCCATTGTGGTGCCATATAAGGTGGATAATTTTGGGCTTTGATGGCGATGGGAAAAGTTGTAGTCCAAGGTGGGTCATTGGCATTTTGCAACCATCCACTAGGCGGGTCTATGACTCTGGGTAAGTCTCGATATGGGTGCATTTTCGTCCAGAGAGTTTTTGAGGTATCGCCAGGGATGATGTTTTGCCAGTATGCAAAGTCTCCTTGTTGGCGTACAGGAACCAGACCGTTGAATAGGTGCATAATATGGCCTTCACGGTCGGCATACATAACAGTAAACATGGGTATTTGCAAGCGTTGTAATGCTTTTTGAAATTGGGTGAAATTTTTGGAACTTGCCATATTCCACCACTGTTCTAAAATGCCGGGACTGTTTTGACCAACAACACGCAACGCGAGGGTTTTTCCTTCTTTGGCGCTAACTACAGGGCCATGAATAGAACTTTTGACTGTGAAAGTTTGCTCTTGGAAAGAACCGTCTTTTTGCTTGATTTTTAAAGGAAAGTTCGTTGTTTCAAAAGGGCGGACTTTGTTATCGAAAAGATAACCATCTTGTTGTAATTTCAGTTCGTAAACATCCCAACCATCATGGGTGTTGACGGTATGCGTCCAACCTAAATTATCGTTGAAGGCGATCGCTAAAACAGGAATACCGACCAATGTTGCCCCATAAGCATCCATTCCAGGGGCGGTAATTTGGGCTTCGTACCACAAAAATAAATCTCCCCAAGGTAGGTGGGGGTTGGCTAATAGCATTGCTTTATCACTGGCTGACCTTTTTGGTGCGATCGCCCAACCATTAGAACCAGGGGCAGGCTGTGTACGATGTATATTAGCTACCTGTCCCGGATCGACAACAAAAGTAAACAACATAACTCGCTGTAAATGTGCGAGTACATCTTGTGGCGTGACTGGTAGCACTACTTTGACTTCATTGTCAATTAAATTGGGATGCTTTTTAGCATAGTTATTAATGCCGTTGGCAAAAGCCTGGAGATAATTACGGAATGCTGGGCTTTGGGCTGTGTACCAAGCATCAGCACGTTTGGGTACACCCATTGTCAGAACCCATTGATCTGATTCGAGATAATCTTCTCCCCAATATTCTGCTGCTTTGCCTCGCGCTTGACCGTAGAGACGCAATAGTAAATTTCCGTGACTTTGCATCTGCGCCCACCCAAAAGCCTGGAAAGCATTTTGAGGATTATTCCCATAAATATGCGGTACGCCGTAAGTATCCCAAAGAATTTCTGTTGGTTTAGTTACAGAACTAATACTTTGACTACTGACTACTAAAGTTAAAACAAGACAGAGTAGAAAAGGTAAGAATCTGCGTGATATTTTTTGCCACTGAATAGGGGACAGTGGTTTTTTTTTAACAAAAGAGAACATTAGAGTTTGATTGTGCGTTAATTCGCCAAACTAATTGAGAGTATTTCTCAATTTCTCAATCACTTTAATACCTTTTGGACAAATGATCAATATCTATTCAAAAATATTCTCAATAAGATTATGCCCTCAGACTGGAAGTCTGGGGCTATACAAACAAAGCCTGCCTAAGCTATCGGCAACGGCAAAGCTGAACGCAGGTTATATGGGTGCAAGAGTTGTGACTCACCTATACCCCTAAATATTTTTGTCTTTTTTACCTTCATCTCCTAACATTCGCAGTAATTTTCGCGCCACTAAAACACTAACTACCCCAGCGCCAACTAATTCCACAGCCTGTACAACTTTTTTACCAATATCGTGAGGGTTTAAATGGTGATGAAATATTTCTTCATCTAGCCATTCTGTCGTCGCTTTAAAGTCATGAATTGGGGTTGGTAATAGTGTTAAATAAGTACCTTGACGGATTAAATGTGCGGGTTCACCTGTAACTTCAAAAACATTGAATAAATTTGCAGCAGCGTCATTAATTCCTAACTTTAATAGAGTGCCTCGGATATTCACTCTAGCTGGTTTGGGGTCTTCTCCTAAAGCGAGTGCTTTCAAATTATGAGCAATATTTGCGCCTTGTTGATAAGCGACTTGTGCTGTGGGTGGTAGGGAAATATCAACAACTGCTGCACAATCACCACCTGCAAAGACTTCTGGAAAATCGAGCAATTGCATCTTGGGAGTAACTAAGGGACGGTGATGATGATCACGATGTTCTTTGGGGATGGGTAAATCTTGAATTAGGGGATGGAGAGAAGTACCAGCAGTCCAAACTGTAGTATGTGTTTCTAATGTTTTAATTTCATCATTAGTTTTATATTCAAGTGTGTATGGATGAACAGCAGTAGCTTCTGCTTGGGTCAGAATTTCTATAGCTGTGCTACGTTTTTGTAATTCTTTTTCGGCAATTTGACGCAAGGGATCGTTAATATCTCCATCAAGGATGTTGTGACCATGATTGAGTATCATTACGCGAATTTCTTGAGAATTACCACCTAAAGCTTTATACCAATGTGGGAGAAAATCAGCTAAAGTTGCAGCCATTTCCACACCAGAAGCACCACCGCCAACTACAACTACTGTTAATAGTTTGTGGCGTTGTTCTACATCTTTTGTTTGAATAGCTGTTTGTAAACAATCACGTAAATGTTTATCAAGTGTGATCGCATCTGCTTGTGTCCAAAATGGAAAGGCATTTTCTTTAGCACCTGCAACGTGATGATAGCCAGTTACACTACCCAAAGCTAATACTAAGTTACTGTAATTGTAAGAGTTACCCGAAACTAATTTGACTTCTCGTTGATGCAAGTTTATTGACTGTACTGTATCCTGCACAAAGATAACTCCACTCCCTTTAAGCAATTCCGAAAAACGCGGTACTACTTGAATCGAATCCATTTCGCCATCAAAATATTCATAAAGCAATGGCTTAAAGCAAAATCGCTCATTTTTATCAATCAAAATTACAGAACGTGGATAATGCTCATGAGCTAAATGTAAGGCGGTAAATAATCCAGTAAACCCACCGCCGATAATTACTGTTTGATAAACTGGGCTGTTCATAACAATTCTATTTTTTACAGATTTACTGCACAAAGATGAGCAGAAGAAAATAAATGTTGATTCTTGACCGATCAAATAAATAAAAAGAAAGTAATCAAGACTGCACTCAAAGCAATGGCAAACATAATAGCGTATTCCACTCTGCGGCTAAAAAATCCAACAGCCGCAACGAGAGCGATCGCTAGTCCCAGAATGCCCACATATTGACCTTTTTGTAAATTCTTGGCTATAAGTGGATCTTGGTTTATGCCTGGTGGTGGAGTTTCTTGAATTGACCGTGGTGATGGTAATTCTTGTGCTAATAACTTCATAAATTTACTCCTAGAATACTCTAACTTTTTAAGATTTTTTATACTCGCCATAAGTAAAGCAATGGAAATAGAAATGCCCAAACAATATCAACAAAGTGCCAAAATAATGTGGTTGCACTTGCACCAAAATGACCTTTGTTATAATTACCCGGAATAAAGGAACGGACAAGCATAATTATCTGGAGAATCACACCAGTCATAACATGTAGACCGTGGAAACCAGTTAACACATAAAATGTTGAACCAACTAATCCCGTACTTAAGCCAAAATTGAGATTATGCCACTCAATAATTTGACCAATTACGAAATAAGTTCCCATAACGATTGTAATTAACCAAAGCCAGCGAAATTTATTCAACCTCCCTCGTTTCAGAGCATTTTCTGCTGGTTGAATTACAAAACTGCTAGAAAGTAAGACAATGGTATTAATAATCACAAATGTTGATACTTCTAGCCCCGAAACACCAGGAGGTAGCCAGTTTCTTGAGTGGGTTAATCGCAGAGCAATATAAGTCAAAATAAAACTCAAAAAAATTAAGCTTTCTGATAGCAGGAACACAGTAAACCCGAACATTCCTTTACCATGATGGTCTTCAGCCTTGCCGCCACCACTGGGTAAAAAACGCTGCAACCACTGTGGCAAATTTCTTCGCCACTTCTCAAAACGGATAGGACTTTCATCTATATGGATAACGCGACGGGTCATAATTTTTGATTAGTCATTGGTCATTTGTCCTTGGTCAACTTTCGACTTTATACTATGTAGATTCATGGTTTTCGGAATTTTCGATAACAGAGTATTTAGGATCTCCGTAGTCATAAGGTGGTCTTTTCACTACTGGAATCTCCTCAAAATTTTCTCGCGGTGGTGGTGAGGTGGTTGTCCATTCCAACCCTGTAGCGTGCCAAGGATTATTAACTGCTCTCGGCCCGTATAACCAAGAACCTATCATGTTGGCAATAAAAGGAAGTATGGACACTCCCAGCAAAAAACCCCCAAGACTAGCAATCACATTCCATCCTTGATACTGTGGGGCGTAGGAGGAAATACGGCGCACCATTCCTTGTAAACCGAGTGGGTGCATTGGAAAGAAGGTTAAGTTAGCACCGATAAATGTCAACAAAAAGTGCAATTTTCCCCAGCCTTCGGCATACATTCTGCCAGTTATCTTCGGAAACCAAAAGTAAATGGCTGCAAAAATAGCCATTGTGATGGTATTAAAAACAATGTAGTGGAAGTGTCCCACTACAAAATAAGTATTATTGACGTGAATATCAAAAGGTGTGGCGGCAAGCATCACACCAGTCACACCACCAAAAATAAACATAGCTGCACCTCCCATTGCAAACAACATTGGTGTTTCTAGGTGGAGCTTACTTTTCCAAACTGTAGCTATCCAACCGAAGGCCTTCACACCTGTGGGTATAGCAACCAACATTGATGTAACCATAAAAGTCATTCGCATCCAGCCAGGGGTAGCACTGGTGAACATGTGATGCACCCAAACAAAAATACTCACTAAAGCAATGCCTAAAGAAGCAAGGGCTAATGAGCGATAGCCAAATAAAGGATTACGCGAGAAAGCTGGTAATACTTCTGCAAAAATCCCAAAAGCTGGCAGTGCCATGATATAAACGGCTGGGTGGGAGTAAAACCAAAATAAGTGTTGATAAAGAATGGGGTCGCCATTTTCCAATGGTTTAAAGAAATTTGTGCCGAAAGCTAAGTCAAATAACAGTAATATCAATGCTCCTGTCAAAGAAGGTAAATTAATTAGCTGCAATATTTGTGCGCTCAAAACTGACCAGACAAACACAGGCATCCGAAAAAATGTCATCCCTGGCGCACGCATCCAAAAAATGGTAGTAACAAAATTGACTGCCCCCATAATGGAAGAGATACCAATTAGTAGTAAGCTAACAATCCAAAAGAATTCACCATTAAATGCTTGACCAGGCGGAAATTGCAAGCTAACTGGTGGATATGACCACCAACCGGCTTGGGCAGGGCCATTAGGTAACAAAAAGCTAGACAGTAAAAAAATCCCCGCTGGTGGAATCATCCAAAAAGAAATGGCATTGAGCAGGGGAAACGCCATATCCGGCGCTCCAATCATCAGCGGTACTAAGTAATTAGAAATACCTGCATTAAATGGGATAATCCACAGGAAAATCATGATTGTCCCGTGCATGGAAAACAAGCTGTTGTAGAGCGGACGGTCAACGACATTTAGTTCTGGGGTAAGTAGTTCGGCACGGATGAGCATTGCCAACAAACCGCCAATCAGGAAGAAAATGAAGGTCGTGACCATGTACTGCACACCGATAACTTTATGGTCGGTGCTAAAGCTGAAGTATTGTCGCCAGTTATCAACAGTCTGGTTGGTGGAATTTTCTGAATTAGCAACAGTAGACATACTTGCATCGGAATCATGTGTCATTGCTTACCATCCTTTTGTGAGCAACGGCGCTTTCTGCGGGGGTGACAGTGTGCCAGCTAGTTTTAAATAATGTCTTTGGCGGTTGGGTAGATTCAGCTACAGCCTGATTGTTAATAGTTATCGGTTGACTAGCTATTTGAGTAAGCCATTGGTTATATTGCTCAATTGGTTCTACGTATACATCTGCATCCATCAGTGCAAAGTAAGTCCCACTAAATTGAGAATCATTCAATGTGTATTTACCTGTGCGAATTGGTGTGACTACAAGGTCAATATTTCGTCCAGGAACTATATCTTGCTTTAAACGAAATTCAGGAATATAAAACCCGTGAATCACTTCCTGAGAGTGCATATTTAAACGAGTACGACGATTTACCACTAGATGTAATTCATTACTGGTGACATTATTGGGATAGAGAAATGACCAATGCCATTGTTTGACGAAAACTTCAATAGTTTCATCGGCGGGGTTAGGAACATCGCTGATTTCTGCTGCGGCTGCTACTTCTTCTAAAGATGGATGCAAATGTACAATTTGCTGTAAACCTAAAATATTTAATTGCTGATAAATATTAAATCCTTGAAATGCAATCCAAATTACTAATAATGTTGGAGTTGCTGTCCAGAGTATTTCTAGCCTCACATCTCCTCTGGAGGGATGTCCTTCAGTATAATCTTCCTTGGGGGCGCGGAAAAACAGGATTGAATATGTCATCATTCCCACCAAGCCAAGGAAAATAAATGCTCCGACTGAGACTAAAAAGCTAAATAAATTATCGACTTTTTGTGCTTCTGCTGTAGCTTCAGGTGGCATCCAAGCATAAGCTTGCTGTCCAAGCCAATGACTGAGTACAAGCAAAACTGCTATACAAAAAGCTATTAATAAATATTCCAAAAATCTAAACATAAAATTCGAGAATTTTTTGGTTAATTATTTAATTAATAAACTGGGATTTGCACCATTCTGGATTAAATTAGCCGCTGTTACATGAATCCCGAATTGTTCTCCTAGATGCGCTCCTAAAGTTCCGTGAACATATAAAAGACCTAATATTGCAATACCTGCTAATAAATAACTCCACTGCACTTGTCTAGAAGCGCCTTTGCGCCAACGATAACGTTGCAAACTTCTCCATATTGTCATAGCAACAATCATCCCCAACAATAAAACACCACCTAAACCATGCAAAAGCATTGTCCAACCAGGATTTAACCCCCAATCACTTTTATCATCAACTGATGGATTGGCCAGCAGAAGCTCGAAAAAACCAAATGCAACCGTGAAAAATGTCACAATAGCGGCTGCTATTAAGTTGTACCAGCCAACATCAAAAAAGCCAGAACGGATAGCAGTGAGACCTAAAAATTTAAATATTGGTTTCTCTATAGAAAAAAATGTTCCTGCTATGTCAAACAAAATACCAACGATGAATAAACCTAATGTTAAATGCACCAACTGTGGATGTATAGGAATTTCATAAGGTAGTCCGTTTGCACCTAGATGCAATCTTAAAGAGTCAATCAATGGCGAGTTCATCATCAAACTCCCTGCTTCATTGCTTCAACGACAGGCTCAACATGCAACCCGTATACCCAAAATAATTTGCTGCCTAGATATACTTGCAAAAAAACTAAACAAATTAAGAAGGTTGCAACACCAAGATAAGCAGGCGGTACTTTTAGCGGGTTGCGGTTACGAATTACAAAACGCCAAGCTGTAATGGCAACGACTAGTACTGCTAGTGACCAACCCATAATTGTATGAAAATTCAGTGTTGGTTGAACTGCTGTGTAGACTTGTGCTAAACCTGCTTCAAATTGTCCAAATATGACCGCTAAAAAAATGGCTACGGCAGCGACTAGCAAATTCCAGAAGCTAACTTCAAACAAACGTACGTTATGAATAAAATAACCTGCTACATCAAAAACAAATGATAGTAGTACCATCGCAATTACAAAATGTACGATGATGGGGTGTATGGGGTCTGGGTACGGGAGATTTTGGCTATTGAGAGGTAGAGCAAGCATAGTTGTTCCTAAATTTATTCATACAATATAGTTAATTTTTGCTTAAAATAATTTGTGTTAACCTATTAAAAATTTTAGCTTTTAAATAACTTTCATATTTGAGAAATTGAGATATATTCCTCAATAAATATTTTCTGAAAAATAAATTTTAATAAACTATCTTAGGGATGATATTTGATAAAAATATAAATATGGCTTGTATAACTGTTTTTTTTGTTAGTTGCATCTGTTATTAACTATATGCTTGCAAGATTTCAGAGAATCATGAAATAAACATGAATTTTCTCTAACTCTTTAGTTAGAGATATTTATTACTTCAACAGTTAGAAGCGATCGCCACAGCAAACATCTAGATTAATGCCAGAATCTGATGAGCATTTCTCACAGATTAACTATGTCATCAGCTCTAAATTTTAAGGAAACATCATGAGCTATTCTCCTTACCTGCTTAAAAGTCAAAAAGTACTTGTAACTAGTGCTAGGTAGGTCGTTGTGAATATTTATCGTCAGGATAAGGCAGGAGGCAAGAGGTTTTTAGCTTAGTTAATCTTGCGTAACATAGTTAGGTTTTTTCCCACCGACTTACTTAGTCGTTTGACAAACTTCTAGGCGTAAGAACAGGTTAACGCATAATTGCCACCAATTAGCTGTAGCGATCGCACTATGCCATTCCCAAACACCTAAGACTTTGACGCGCCAAACCGACTCAAAAAAGCCAAAAAACGGCAAATGTCCCATCGGTGCATCTTCTGTCCAAGTGAGGTTGTCATAACTCAGCCAAGCATCTTTTAACCGCCAGCCAACTCGGTTAGCAAAATCAATGCAAGTTTCCGACGCTGCAACTTTGGCACTACCCAGCATTAAAGATAACACCGGGTCTGATGCAGAACTCGCAATACTTTGATAAATGCGTTGCTGGACACTAAAACCGAAGTTTCCGTGACTGTATTTTACCCACAGGCGATCGATAGTCAGAAAATCAACACAATGTAAATTTTCTAAACTCTGCAAATCAAGGTGGCGTTGTTGTTCTCTTTCTGCCATTTTTAGTATCAGATTTGTGGTTTCTGCATCGGCTTCTAACCATCTACCAGCTTGTAATAAATCTCGCAATTGAGAGTAATCTATGCCTACAGATGAACTTAAATCATCTATCTCTTCAGTTGCTTGGGTAGAACTTTCAGTGGCAAATGAAGTCTTCTCTGGGAAAACTTCAATAATTCCTTGGGAACCAGATAACCAAAAGTATAATTTAACTTCACTGGATGCTAAATTTATTTGTAATTGGGTAATTAAACTAGCGGCTGTGAGTCCAGAAGATTGCTTATCTTGATTGAAGATATCTAATAAGGTCTTAGCAAAAATTTCACTCGCATTATCTGGTGCTGTACTAGCTATTAAACATTGTCCAGCATCTGTGCCTAGTTGTAATTCTTCTACCCAATCACGGATATTATTATTGGGAAAAGGACAATCTAAAATAATAATTTGTTGTGACTTACACAGGCGTAACTGTTTGCGTAACCAAGCACGATGAATCACGGTATCATCAGCTAATACTAATACTGCTTCACCTGTTGATGTTTCTTGAATTTGTCCACGTAGATATAAAAATATTGTGGCAGTTTCTTGGATTTGATATTCTTTGGGTGATTCCGAGAAAGATTCTGAAAGTAAGCACTTTTGAATGGCTTTGCGGACATCTGAATTTATATTATTACCACGTCCGTTCCAATAATTAATTTCAAAATTACCAGAATTGCTGAGTGTTTTGATGAAAGCTGAAGCACTTTTAATCTGAGACAATCCATCAATAATTAAACCTTGGCGGGGATGACGTGTAGCACCTTTATGATTGGGTTTTAGTCCTAAAATTACCTCACCCACACCTTCGACAATTCGCTTTGGTGTTTGCAAAGTATATTCGGAATGAATTTGATTTTCGCCTCTACCTTTTTTGAGTTGATTAATAACTCGCAATTGTTGATTAGCTTTATCTATATATGCTAGTGTTTGATGATAAACATAGCGGTACAATCCATCAGCTTCAATAATTCCTTGAGAATCGGCGGCTTCTCCGCGCAATCCGCGAATTAAATAGTAAGTAAAAACTCCGTGACCTAATTGGGGAAATTCCCAAGATTGTTGACCGCGATCGCAAGACAATAAAGCATAAAATCCCTTTCTTTTGGCTGCCCGTTGGCGGAGAATTTCTACTAATTCTTGTGTAGAATCCAGTAAAGGATTTTTTTCGCCCCTTGCGCCCACAAAGGTCAAATCACCACTATGACAAGCATCCAACCAAACTAACTGTTGTTGGGCGGCACTATTTTCTAATATTTGCAATAATTCTTGTAATTGCAAGCCAGTATTAATTAAATTATCTTGTTGAGTATCTTGCAAACACAAAACCACCTGTTTATGAGATGGTTCTAACATTCCATGACCAGAAAAATAAACTAATATTGTATCTATAGCTTGAGCCGCCGCCGCAATTTCTTTTAAACTATTGCGGACATTTTCTAATAAAGGTAAATGCTCACTATAATCACAATAAACTCGCAATTCTTTTTGCGGAAATCCCGCCGTTGCTGCACTTAAAGCTGTGCTTAAACCTTGGCAATCTTGTGCAGAATAACGTAAACAAGGTATGCGCTCATCTTGATATTGATTAACTCCCACTAACAACAGCCACAGTTTTGCTACACCAGTTTCTAGGTTGCGCGTAGAGTTACTAGCCCGAACACTTACTGGACACATCTATGAGAAGTTCCTCAACAAGAAAGCTAAGTGCATTGTATCTAGAGAAACCTATCATTGACAGGTAATGTGTTTGGCTGACTATGGGCAATATCTTCTAAACTCAACCTGGACGACTTTGAAAGCGGTTCCACTAAAGATAAACCCAAAATTCGCAAACCCCAACGCTCAAACCAAGGTACAGACATCCCCAAACGCATTTTAGTTAAGAAAAATTTCTCAAACGCCAGCTTCAGCCAACTTACCCAACGACCCCGTTTCGCTACAGCAATCCGGCGTTTTTCAGTTACAAAATCTGGTAGTACTGGTGCAGCCACAAAAACTATACCGCGATCGCCAAAATCTGCCATACAAATTGCTTCTAGGGTTGCTGTAACTGGAGAGGCTTGAATTACTCCCAATTCCCTCGCAATGTTATGCGCCACAGCCATTCCCATTGCTTCGGTCATTTGTCCGGTTTTAGGTACACCAATTGATATCGGTGTCTTTTCTTGTGAAGTTAACTGCACCACCACACCCAAACTATATATTGAAGGAAACTTTGGATGTTGGTATGTGGGTAAAGTGGGTAAAAATCCTTTGTTGTCAGTCAACCCTGGTATTGACTGTAAAAATTTTGCGCCGTGGAAAGGTGGGATGAGCATTGAGTATTGAAAAGGTAAAATCTGACCATCTGCTAAGGTAATCTTTTGCGGACTAATCTCGACAATAGCCGCATTTTCCAGACATTCAATATTTTGTTGCTGTAGCATTTGAGTCACATACTCAGCAGAATTTGTCATTCCCCCAATACCCAAATGACCTGCATAGGGTTCTGGTGTGACTACAGTAATGGGTACTTTGTGACGCAAACCCCTTCTTCGCAAAACATAATCTGCTAGTAAAGCAAACTCATACAAAGGCCCAAAACAGCTTGCTCCCGGTACTGCACCAACTACCAAAGGCCCCGGATTCTCAATAAATTTTCGCCATTCCTGCTGCGCTAATAAGGCGTGATGGGGATTACATACAGATTGGGTATAACCTTGTTCTGGGCCTAACCCCGGTACACTATCCAGTGCTAAGGATGCGCCTGTAGCAATCACAGCATAGTCGTAATCAATAATTTTTCCCGCAACATTTAGGGTTTGGTTATAGGGGTCAAGATTTGTAACTTTTCCTTCTAGCCATTCAATTCCCCGCCCTCGAAGCAAAGTTTTTATATCTAATTGCACATTTTCTAAGGGGGTTAAATCTAAGGCTACCCAAGGTAAGGAAGGAATAAAGGTAAATTTGGGGTTGTCAGAAATCAACGTAATGCGATCGCATTTGGGTAATAAATGCCGTAGTTCATAAGCTGTTGGTAAACCACCAATCCCTGCACCGATTACGACGACATGAACCATATTTAATACCCCATTTTGAACATCTAGCACAGGCGTAAAAGATAAATATTCACACTAGCTTACTGATCCTGTTCATCACACTTGAGTTTCCGTAGCTTATTTAACTAGCTAGGAATATAATTATATTATTTTTATAACTAAATGGATCACAGTATTGTGATATCACCCTGGACAGAAACAGATCCTCGCACCGAGGAAAAACCCTGGTGGTTGTAGATAGCAACTGACTTTAAAAGTGATTAGACATATAGATGGCATTTGATACATTTCTCATTGAAAATGCAATTTATTGTTGTTGTAGAGATTTTGTAGAAAAGTCTCTACAGGATTCATAGAGTGCAGCTTCTCATAGCAATTTTATGAGAATTATTTGCCATCTTTGTACATATAATCTTTCAAGGAAAAACAATGTGGAGAAGTGCAATTACAGCATATTTACATTATCTCAGTTTTATGACGGCATTTGGAGCATTAGTGCTTGAAAACCAGATATTAAAGAAAGATATTAATCTAACAGAAGCGTGGACAGTAGTTATGGCAGATGCCATTTATGGTTTATCTGCCATTACAATCGTTATTACAGGGATATTGAGAGTTATTTATTTTGGCAAAGGAACTGATTATTATCTCAACAGTTCTGTTTTTTATATCAAGGTTGGCATTTTTATTTTAGTTAGTTTGTTGTTTCTTTACCCCACCTTTTCATTTTTATCTTGGATTAAAAACCTGCGGGATAACAAACCACCTCATATTGAATTACCAAAATTACAGCGACTATCTTGGCTAATTAAAGGTGAATTAATTGGTCTTGCCTTCATTCCTTTGTTTGCGGCGCTTCTAGCACGAGGAATGAGACTTTTTTAACACTTGTTTCTTCTAACTCTATTCATCAAACAACTAACAAAAAAACACCCTCTTTTTGAGGGTGCAAAGATAATATGACTCACCAAGAAAAACTGATAACCCGAATTTCTCACGTATGGGTAGCGGGGTGTGGGGAGAGAGGGGAGTGTGGGGGGAAAGATTTCTTCACCATCCTCCCACACTTCCCACCCCTCCCACACCTCCCACACCTCCCACACCTCTGGATTTCTCACAAGAGAGAAATCCAGGATAACTAACTAGCAATTACAGGTGCGGCCAGTGCTATTGGTTGAGGTTCACCAGATGCTAAGTCTAGAGGGAAATTGTGAGCATTGCGCTCGTGCATGACTTCAATACCAAGGTTAGCTCTATTCAGGAGGTCTGCCCAAGTGTTAATTGTGCGTCCTTGGTGATCCAAAATCGAGTTATTAAAGTTAAAACCATTCAAGTTAAATGACATTGTGCTGATGCCTAAAGCTGCAAACCAAATGCCAATTACTGGCCAAGCCGCTAAAAAGAAGTGTAAGGAACGAGAATTATTAAAGCTGGCGTATTGGAAGATTAAGCGCCCAAAGTAACCGTGTGCAGCTACGATGTTGTAAGTTTCGCCTTCTTGACCAAATTTATAACCAATGTTGGCTGATTCTGCTTCAGATGTTTCCCGCACCAATGTGGAAGTTACTAAAGAACCGTGCATTGCAGAGAACAAAGCGCCACCAAATACGCCTGCAACACCAATCATGTGAAATGGGTGCATCAGAATGTTGTGTTCTGGTGAAAACACAATCATGAAGTTAAAAGTTCCCGAAATCCCTAGCATCATGCCATCAGAAAAACTACCCTGTCCAATGGGATAAATCAACAATAAGGCGGTTGCTGCTGCTACGGGAGCTGAAAAAGCTACAGGAATCCAAGGGCGCATTCCTAGGCGATAACTCAATTCCCACTGCCTACCCATATAGGCATAGATAGCTAGTAAGAAGTGCAGCACAATCATCTGATAAGGGCCGCCGTTATACAGCCATTCATCTAGAGAAGCCGCTTCCCAAATGGGGTATAAGTGCAGGCCAATAGCGGCTGAAGTAGGAACTACAGTAGCAGTAATAATGTTATTGCCATACAACAGTGAACCCGATACAGGTTCTCGGATACCATCGACATCAACTGGTGGTGCGGCGATAAATGCCAAGATAAAAACGATCGCAGCAGTTAAAGCTGTAGGAATCAAAATGACTCCAAACCAACCAACATACATTCGATTTTCAGTACTGGTGATCCAGTTAGCAAATTTTTCCCATAAGTTGGCGCTACCGCGCTGATTTATAAGCGTTGTCATTGTTCTATAGATGTGAATGGAATGGTGCAAAATTAACAAGGCTCGCTTGTTATTTATTTACTATATAACCTACTGGTAATATAGTCAACTAAAAATAAACGCAGTTTAGTCACTAAACTGCGCGGTATCAATGTTATGGAAAAGTGCTTGCTATCAACGGCTGCGTAATGCTTCTAGTTGTTTTAACTGCGCCGTTTGTTGTTCTAAACGAATCGAGAGGCGATCGCACACCAGTTCGCAGATTTCAAAAATTAAAGGGTCAACAATCTCATAGTAAATACTGACTCCTTGTGGTTGACGATGAACAATACCTGCTTGTGCCAAAATTTTTAAATGTTTAGACACATTGGCTTGTCCGAGTCCGGTAGCTTCGATAATTTCTGAGACGTTTTTGCTACCTGATTTTAAACTGCACAAAACTTGGAGCCTGCTAGTTTCGGACAGTACTTTAAAATAGTCTGCAATTGGCCCAAGAGCAGCAGGTGAATTTTCTAACATACTCATGACTAAATATATCTATTTACTATATTACTATATAGTATTGGTATTATGATTCTTGTTCGCAGAAATATAAAGTCGATCACGAATGTTAGGCGTGTATTCTGATACTTTGCTGGATTGAAAAGAATGGCGATTTTGGAACAGTACTAAAGCTGCAACTGCTAGTAAAAAATAGCCGAAGCTTTTTTGCAGTCTATGAGCAGGAACAAATTCTGCTAAATATGCACCAACAATTGTTCCAGCACTAGCAGCCACAATAAAAGATAACATCAACTGCCAATTGAAAGAAATATGTCCCCAATAGCTCAAAAAGCCAGCCATTGAATTAAACACAATAATCAAGAGTGATGTACCAATTGCTTTTTTCATCGGTACTTTTCCCAAAAGCACTAAAGCCGGAACAATTGCAAATCCACCACCAACACCAATCAAGCCAGTGAGTATTCCCACACCTAATCCTTCAGTCATTAACCACAACCAGCAATATTGACAGACTGGTGGAGGATACAAAGCTAACTGATCATCTGGAGTGGTTTTTTGAGAACTACGGCGAATCATGAATACTGCTGCCAATAACATCATGATGGCAAACAGCAACATTTGGAAAGTTTCGGTAACAAAGGGTAGCAAGGCTACTTTTGCCCCGATAAATGCTCCCAACATGGTGGCGGAACCGAAAATCAATGCTGTTTTCAACTGAATGTTTTTGGCTCGCCAGTGAGGAATTATACCCAACAAACTCACAGTCCCAACGATCGCCAAAGTCATAGCGATCGCAGATTTTGTGGGTATACCCATAACATAAACTAAAACTGGTAACGCCAACACCGAACCACCGCCACCAATCAAACCTAAACTCAACCCAATACAAGCAGCTAGTATATGTCCAATTATCCAGGTCATACGCTGCTCCGTTGATTATAAGGCAGTTTTGCTAGTAGCATTCCTAACGCGCAGGTATCTGTAATTCCCGCAAACATCAATCCGGCTCCGACAAAGCCACTCAGAATCAAGAACCAAGGAGAAACAAAAGCACCCAGCAATGTGCCTGTAACCACCAACGAACCTGCAACAATTTGCACTTGCCGCATTAAACTAATTGGGGCATTTTGGTTAATTTTGGTGGGATAACCTGCGGCTTTCCAAGCTGTCATCCCGCCGTTGAGATGGGTGACTTCTGTAAATCCCGCATCAAATAGTTTTTGCGCCGCCATTGTTGAACGATTTCCAGAACGACAGTAAAGAACTACTTGGGTGTCTTGGGTTTGCGGAACTTTGAGCGGATCAAATTTGGACAAGGACATTAGTGTTGCATTGGGAATATGTTCTCCGGCATATTCAGATGGTTCACGTACATCTATCAGGGTGACAGTTTGTTGTTTGAGTAATTGTTGGAGTGTTTGAGCATCAATGGTTTGTAATTTGTGTGTCTGAGAAGTGGTCATTACTGTTTACCTTTGAGGAATATTTTTAAACGCAGAGATATGGTGAAATCTGGAAATTTTTTGTCTCACGCAAAGGCGCAGAGGCAAGGCAGTGCGTTGGGCGGGTTCCCCGACTTGAAGCATCTGCCGCGTAGAGAAAAGCACGCAGAAATTCTGTGAATGGGATTTACATAGAAGTAGATTACAAAAATTTCTTCCCCCTACTCCCTACTCCCCATTCCCTACTCCCCTTATTAATTACGCCGCCACGTTACCGCAGCGTTGGTTGGCGGGTACGGCTTCCATGATTTTTTTCGGGTTGGGTAAATTTAGGTTTGCCATTAATTGGATAAATTCTTCGCGGTTACGTCCAGTAAACCGAGGGTTTAATTGTTTTTCTTCGCCAATGGTGGAAACTGTATGACCACGATAGTCATGACCAGGATAAACTAAGGTTTCGTCGGGCAATGTGAATAATTTTTGAGTGACAGCATCGTACATCATTCCGGCGTTGCCACTCTGAAAGTCTGTCCGTCCACAACCACGAATAAATAGTGAGTCTCCAGTGAGTAGGTGAGTACCATTCACAAAATAGGCATTATGGCTATCAGTATGGCCGAGGGTGGCGATCGCTTCTACTTTGACGCTGCCTAATTCTATAACTTCGCCATCTTTCATAAATCTATCAGCACATCCGGCTTGGGCATTTTCTGGCACAATTCCCAAACAACCTGTTATTTCCCGCAGTTTTGCTGTGCCAGTAATATGATCGGCGTGGATGTGGGTTTCTAAACAATATTTGAGCGTTAATCCTAATTCTTGCAGCAATTGGCGATCGCGCTCCACTTGTTCTAACACCGGATCAACCAAAATCGCCGTTTTTGTCTCTAAATCAGCAATCAAATAAGTATATGTACTTGTTTCTACGTCAAATAGTTGGCGGAATAACATTATGCCTAAACCTCAATAATTTATTTATTCATAATATTACTATATAGTAATATTGCTTGAGGTGTCTAGTATATTGATAAATATCACTTAAAATGCTTGTAATTCAAGAATGGCGGTGATTAACTGTTCTGGTTCGACTGGTTTAGAAATGTGGCGGTGGAAGCCAGCATGAATGGCTTGTTGAGCGTTGAGTTCTCCAGCATAAGCAGAAAGAGCGATCGCTTTAATATTTCCCCCCTGGTCTGGCGGTAAACTTCGCACTTGCTTGATTAACATATAGCCATCGACTTGGGGCATTCCGATATCACTTAACAAGATATCTGGTTGGAAATACTTCAGGGTTTGCAAGGCTTGTGTTGCAGAATTCGCCATTGCAACTTCTGCACCTTCCTGTTCCAGAACAAACGCCACAAACTCACAGTTATCAGCATCATCATCGACAACTAAAAGCTTGATGTCATTTAAGCTTAAGGCTGACTCTGGCTGCTGACTGGGTGGATGTAATTGCTGGTAAGTAGGGATGAGTGGTAGTTTTAGCGTAAAAGTTGCCCCTCGTCCTTCTCCGAAACTCTGAGCCTGAACTGTGCCACCATGTAACTCAACTAAATAATGCACAATGGCTAGTCCTAAACCTAAACCGCCAAACTTTCTGGTTGTTGCGCTATCAGCTTGACGGAAGTAATCAAACACATAAGGTAAAAATTCGGGAGAAATACCTTTGCCATTATCACTGACTGTAATTTGAGCAAATGATTCTAAGCGTTCTAGACGAATTTCTACCCGACCGCCTGACGAAGTAAACTTGAGGGCATTGGAGAGTAGATTCCACACAATTTGTTGTAAACGGTTAAAATCTCCAGCTACTTGCCCCACATTTGATGCCAAAATTGTCCGTACGGTAATTGACTTTGCTTGGGCTGCTAGTTGAACTATTTCGATTGCACCTTTAATTACTGTGGTCAAATCTACAGAAGCGACACTCAGACTGAGTTTGCCTTGTAAAATTTGAGAGATATCTAATAAATCTTCAATTAATTGGGCTTGGAGTTTGGCATTACGTTCAATAGTTTTAAGGGCTTCGGTGGTTTTTGCTGAGTCTAGATGTTGGGATTGTAGTAACCGCGACCAGCCAAGAATCGGATTGAGGGGTGTACGTAACTCATGAGATAGAACAGCCAAAAATTCATCTTTAATGCGGTTGGCGGTTTCTGCTTGTTCTCTAGCGGCTTGTTCTTGTTGCAGCAGCAGAATACGTTGTTGTTCTAGTTGTTTTTGGTCTTCAATATCTGTAGCTGTTCCAAACCATTTAATTACTTGACCCTGGTCATTCTTTAACGGGATTGCTTGATGTAAATGCCATCGATATGTCCCATCGGCTCGGCGCATTCTGCCTTCTGCTTGATAGTAACTGCCATTTTGTTGAGCAATTACCCAATTTTCAGTTAGTCTAGGTGCATCATCAGGATGAACCACTGCTTGCCAGCCTTCGGTGTTTGCTTGTGACAGTGTAAACCCAGTAAAATTACACCAACGTTGATTGACATCAATCAGTACGCCGTTTGCATCGGCTGTCCAAACTAATTGGGGGATAGATTCGGCTAAATATCGATAGCGTTCTTCACTGTCCAACAAGGCTGCTTCCGAGAATTTGCGTTCTGTAATATCCAAAGCAATTCCCGTCATCCGAATAGGCTGATGATTGTCATCGTAAAAAGTTTTGCCAATGGCGGTTAGCCATCGCTTTCCTTTGTTGGGATGAAAGATGCGAAATTCTACATTTAGGTCAGTGCGGTTTTCTAGAGCTTGACGGGCTGCTTGATCAGTGCGATCGCGGTCTGGTTCAATGATCGATGAAATCCAGTTTTCATAAGAAGCTGGTGTCAAGGTGGGATCAAGACCATAAAGTTGATAATATTCTGCCGACCAGGTAACTTGATTAGTGGTAATTTCCCAGTCCCACACACCAGCATTAGCAGCTTGTTGAGCAATTCTCAGTCGCTCTTCACTTTGATGGAGTGTTTTTTCAGTTTGTTGGCAGTAAGCCTTGCTGGGATGGTTTTCATCTGTGAACTGTACAGTTTGTTGTTCTGGCTGAATCAAACTACGAGCAAACTGTTCAATCACCTCCGAGCGCGAAGTTCCTTGCTTTTTTGCATGTTCATCTAATAATTGCCATGCTGTGGCGGTTAGCGTCACACTAAATCGCTGTTTAGTTTCACCATCACAATTATTCACAAATTTACCTGCGCTATTCCGCTTCATAAGGCTCTGTCCGTATATAGATTAGCCATATACATATACGGTTATTCCTATTCAAGCCTAATTTTTCTGCATCACAATCTCTCTCAAGGAAGATGATTTTGTATTTAATACTGCTCAGTTGATATTTAAGATAAGCTAATCATCATTTAAATTGCACCATGTTTATGGGAACAAAACCTCTCCCATGCCCCCTGCACCCTGCTCCCCTGCGGCCTCAATGTGCTTTCTTAGATGCTTAACAGCTTATCATCTGTTTGGGTGTAGATATTGGTCAAAGAATTTCATTAATTCATACCAAGCATCTTCGGCTGCGGGTTGATTATAATCTGAGCGTTCGTCACAGAAGAAACCATGCCCTGCGTAGGGATAAACCTTTAAGATGTAGTCTTTGCCCAATTCTTGAAATCGAGTGTTGATTTGCTGGATGCGATCGCTTGAAATAAAAGAATCTCGACCACCAAAAAATAAATAGACAGGTATAGTAATATCTTGCACTGCCTCAATCCATTCATCTAAAACCATACCGTAAAAAGGAGCTGCTGCTGTAATTTGCTTTGACAACTTGCAAGCGGTAAAAAAAGTCAATCCACCTCCCAAACAAAATCCAGTGACTCCAATTCGATTTGCATCAACATTTGGGAGAGACTTCAAATACATCAATGCAGCTAGAATGTCATTTTCCATTGCCTGGCCAAAATCTAACCGTCCCATCATAGCCATCGCCTGCTCTACCTGGTCATAACCAAATTTGTTATTAGGTAACTCACGGTAGTATAAATCTGGTACTAATACTTCATACCCTTGATTGGCAATTCGGACAGCGACATCTTGAATGTGTGGGGTGACTCCAAACGCCTCCATCAACAGCAAAATAGCGGGTTTATTTCCGGGTTGAGTTGGTGTGATTAACACAGCAGGCATTTGCCCAGCTGGCATAGAAATTAGCACTTCAGTTTTTGTAATTCTCATCTTCTTTTTTCACTAGAATCTACTGACAGCTTAAGAATTCAGCCATTCAAACTTATAGAAAAAAGTTGCGAGATTTTAGTAGAATCTTGTGGTTAATCTTGCAATAGTTGTTTGGGTGTGACACCAAATCTGCGTTTGAAACACCTCGTCAAATGGCTCTGGTCAGAAAAACCCGTTTGGACTGCAATCTCTGCAATACTCATTGCGCTGTTTTGTAATAGATACTTGGCTTGTTCAAGACGACATTGCAGAATGTATTGGTGGGGTGTAATACCCATAGATTGCTTAAAAAGCCTCAGAAAATAATAAGGGCTGAGTTGGATGATGGTACTTAATTCAATGAGTTTCAAATCCTGATGAAGATGCTCATGAATATAGTGTGTTACTTGTCGTAAGGCTGATTGAGATAAACCTTGCGAATAAGTAGAGAGCTTAGGCTTGGTAACACAGTAGTTGCGTAATAGATGAATTGCTAATGTTGTTTGCAGACTATCAATCAGCAAATCACCACCAAATTGACTTAATTCTACTTCCTGCTTTAAGGTGGTAAAAATGCCTTGAATTAAGACATCAGACTGACTCATACACTGAGGGATAAGTTCGATGTGATCTGGTGCTACTAAATCTTGACCAATTTGCTTGAGTAGAATAGGCTCAATTGCCAAAACCATAAATTCAACTGAGGTATTCCAGTTACAACGGTGGGGAATTTGGGCAGGAATGATTGCACAATCTCCCTGTTTGCGTGTTTCATGGTAAAGTCTTCCGTCTAACCACCGTTCTCCTGTAGAGCATAAAGGTAAATTGGTAGAAGTGGGTGCATAAGCAATCACATGGGCTGTGTGTTGATGTTCAGCAATTTCAAATTTAGGTTGTTGAAAAACCTCCAGATGTAAATTCCGCCAACCTGCACTTGATAACACCGAAGGTTGGGGCAGAAGCGAATCTGCTGCATTCGGTTGACGGTAATCTAGTTTGATGGCTTTTTCCAACATTTTGCTTGATATGAGGAGCTTACCCGCAGCAGACAGGCTAGAAGCCCATCCCACGAGAGTTTAATTTATGCACTACTTTAGTCTTGCCACACCACTAAGGCAAGGTTCTTGCACTCACAGTCCGTTGGAGATTAGCTAAAGCCCGATTGTAATTTAAAATTGCGGTGACTCGATTACCTTCGGCTCTGGTTAAGTCATTTTCTGCTTCGATGACTTCTGTTTGCGTACCAACACCAGCTTGATATCTAATTCTGGCGATGTTGAGTGCTTCTCTGGCTTGTTCTAAACCTACAGCAGAAGTCTGCACATTATCTAAATTAGAGCGTAGTTGAGCGTAGTATTGTTCAACATTAAAGCGAATTTGGTCACGCTGATTGGCAAATTGAGTTTCGGCGATCGCTATATTAGTTTTAGCCTGCGCCGCCCTAGCTCTGGCTGCGCCGCCATCAAATAAATTCATACTGGCTTGCAGTCCAATAGAATAACCATCAGTGACGCTGGCAGTATCATTAAAGCGATCGAGTAAGTTATAACTTGTGACTAAACTTACTTGCGGTCTGACTTGTGCTAGTGCTTGTCGTCGTTGTTGTTCGGAGATATTTCTTTGGGCTATTTGTTGGCGCAATTCTGGGCGATTTTGAAAAGCTTCAACAATAGTTTGTTCTAAGGTTGGTTGCCAAAGTCCTGCCAGTGCGACTGTATCTGCTGCGGTGATATCTACTGACTGGGGTAAACTGAGCAATGTCCCAAACTGACGGCGGGCAATTTGCTGGTCTGATAGGGAATTAGTTAAGTCTTGTTGAGCATTAGCCAAGTTTACCTGAGCTTGTAGTACATCAAATCTTGTGCCAACACCTGCTCTTTCTCTGGCTTGAGCATCTCGTAAACTGGCTTGAGCATTGGCTACCGCAGATTGATTAATTCTGACTTGTTCATCAGCTTGCTGCAAATTGTAATATTGAGTTTTGACATTTAGTTCAATTTCTCTAGATTGGTTTTCAACATCTAACTCATCTATGCGTAACTGTTCTTCGGCTTGTTTAATAATTGCTTGACGATTACCGGATGTGTAGAGGTCATAACTTAGTTGTGCTGTACCGTTAAACGAAGTACTTGGTTGAGAAGAATTGCTACTAAAGCCATTTCCACTGTTAGTCACACTCCCGTTGATATCAAGACTAGGAAACAAACTCGCTTGAGATTCTCGGAGTGCTGCACGACTGCGTTCTAACTCTAAAATTGTGACTTGTAAAGTTCGATTATTGCGTCTGGCTAATTCTAAAGCTTGTGTCAAACTCAGTGGCACAGTTTTTTGAATCTGTACCTCTTCTGGTTTAGTGGGAAATTGTAGAGGATTGGCACTAGGATTTAAGTTTGTGGTTGGAATTTGTGGTGTTGTCTGTGTTGGAGTTTGAGCATCAACAGTCTGCGGCACAGCAGAAATTAACAACGCGATCGCTACAAAAAAGCAGGTAGAATGCACAGAAGATAACATAGAGAGTAGGGAGTGGAGAGTGGTTAATAAAGTTTAAATTACGTAATTTTGTCTGACTATCACCTGAGAGAATGATATCCGCGTGCATCCGCGTTTATCTGCGGTTAATTATTTTGTAATTGCTCAACTCAACCAACAATTAAACCATCTTGGACGCGAATAGTTCTTTTCGTTTGCGCTGCAATATCTGGTTCATGAGTCACAATCACAATTGTGATACCTTGCTCATTTAATTCTGTGAGCAAATTCATCACTTCATAAGAAGTTTCTGTATCTAACGCACCTGTTGGTTCATCTGCTAAAACCAGTGCTGGTCGATTAACTAAAGCACGCGCGATCGCAACTCGTTGTTGTTGTCCTCCAGAAAGTTGACTCGGACGGTTGAGAATGCGTTCAGCTAATCCTACTCTGGTTAAAGCTGCTAAGGCTCTTTCCCGGCGTTTGTGTTTGGGTAAATTAGCATAAACCATCGGTAACATCACATTTTCTAGTGCTGTGGCTCTTGCTAATAAATTAAATTGTTGAAACACAAAACCTATCCTTTGATTGCGGATATAAGCTAATTCATCATCATCAAAGGTAGTTAAGTTTCTGCCTTCAAAAATATAGTTACCATTAGTAGGTCTATCTAAACAGCCCAAAATGTTCATGAGTGTAGATTTACCGGAACCTGATGCACCCATAATTGCGACATATTCCCCCTCTTCAATTGATAGGTGAATACCTTTGAGAATCGGAACACTCATTTCTCCGAGTTGGTATGTTTTTGTGATAGATTCCATCCAAATCATTGTGGTCATATTTTTAAGTGCTGAGTAGTGAGTAAAGATATTAGGCTTCTTGCATCAATCATATTATGACTAATAGACAAGGAAATTTTTATATTTCTTTGCGCCTCTGCGTCTTTGCGTAAGGCATAAAATTGAAAGTATGAAAAAACGAACCGCAAAGGACGCAAAGGTCACGAAGTTATAAGAGTTTTAGAGAGTTATTTGGTAAATTATCTTAATATTTTGAATAGAAGAGACAAGGAAGATGAAGGAGAAGTTTTTATTTTTCAAATTAATCACTTCGTAAAGCTGTAATCGGGTCTAATTTCGCAGCATTACGAGCTGGAATCACACCAGCAACTAAACCAACAAATAACGAAAGTCCAAAACCTACAACTACTGATGCCACAGAAATTACAAAGGGAAATTTAAAAATACTTGATGCGCCAAAAGCAATTAAAATACCACTGCCCATCCCAATACCACCACCAACAATCGAAATCACGATCGCCTCGGCTAAAAATTGATTGAGAATCGCTGAATTAGTTGCCCCCACCGCTTTGCGAATGCCAATTTCTCTTGTTCTTTCTACTACAGAAACTAGCATAATATTGGCAATTCCAATGCCACCAACCACCAGAGAAATTCCGGCGATCGCTACTACCATAATTGTAAATAAACCGACAACATTAGTAAACGTACTAACAATATCAGCTTGATTCGTAATCCGAAAATCATCTGGTTGGGGGGGATAAATTTCGTGACGCAAACGCAAAATATTAGTAACTTGAAATTGCGCCGCTTCTAACTTATCTTGATTACTAGATTTAATTAAAATTCCATTAACTGAAACACCAGTTAAAGCATTATTTCCTACTAATCTCCCCGACATACTAGTTAAGGGAATAAAAATTTGGTCATCTCTATCCATCGGCCCTTGAGCGCCTTTCGGTTCCATAATGCCAATTACTTCATAAGTTTCTCCTTGAATGCGAATTTGTTCACCAATGACTTGAGTACTATTGCCAAATAAAGTCCTTTTGACTGTCGGGCCAATCACCGCCACTTGCTTACTAGAATCAAGTTCTTCTTGGGTGAAAAATCGCCCCTCTTGCGGATGAGTATTGCGTGCGTCGGGATAATTTAAGTCTGTACCGTAGATTGTGGTAGAAGTATTTTCGCCACCATATACTACTTGAGCATTTCTTTGCAGATATGCCGAAACCAAATCGGCTGATGGGGCTTGTTGAGCGATCGCTTTGGCATCTTCCCAAGTTAAGGTACTGGTAGAACCCAAACCTTGACGGATATTTCCACTCCTGGCTGCACCCGCTAAAACTTGCAATACATCTGTCCCTAGTGCTTGGATTTGGTTTTCAACACTTTTCTGCACTCCTTGACCCACAGAAGTAATCGCAATCACAGATGCAATACCAATAACCACCCCTAGCATCGTCAGTCCTGTGCGTAATTTATTACTCCACAGCGTTTCTACAGCCATTGATATGATTTCAGTCAACGGCACTGTAGACTTACTAGGTCTTTTTTGAATTTTGGGAATTTTAGATAAACTCTGAAGCATACCAACCAATTTTAAATTTTGGATTTTGGATTTTAAATTAAAAGTCTTAATTCACATTTTCCACTTACATTAGTCCACGAATAGTCCGCGAAGGCGGACTTCGTTTTTATAGCCGCGAATTCCATTCGTCGGGGCTAGGTGTAAGATATGCACTGATTTATGTAGCTCAATAATTCACAAATATCTCTCCCTTGTCCCCCTTGTCCCCCTTGTCTCTCAACATTACTGACCAGAACGCCCACCACCACCAGAAGAACGACCACCACCACCACCAACACCAGGAAATACACCTCCCCGTGGCGTTGACTGCGGTCTTGAACCGGGCGGGAAACTCAGCAAGACTTTTTCATCACCTGTTAATCCAGATTTCACCTCTGTAAAGTTATTCACAGTCACGCCAGTTTCAATGCGGGTGAATACAGGTTGCTCATTCGCTCCTAAAACATACACGCCTGTAGCTCTTTCTCGGCGCACAACTGAGGCTGTGGGAACGACTAAAGCATTTTCTAGCTCACCAACTTGAAATTCTACATCAACATTCATCCCCGACCGCAGTAGGTTTTCTGGGTCAGAAAGAGATGCTTTCACCTGAAAACTAGTCACGTTCTGTTCGACGGTTGCTTGCGCCGCAATTTGACTGACTTTTCCCTCAAAAACTTTTCCTGGGTAAGCATCAGCTTTAATTGTTACTGGTTGACCAAGGCTGATTTTGGCAATGTTTGATTCTGATAAATTAGCAACAACTTCATTCACGGAAGCTAAAGCCAAAATCGATGAAGAAGTGGCGGAAGAAACAGCACTCCCGGAAGTGGTGGGAGTCACAAAAGCACCAGGATCAGCGAATTTTTGCGTTACCACCCCATCAAAGGGGGCGCGGATAATTGTGTCGTTGATTTGGGCTTGGATGTTTTGTAGTGAACCACGGGCGGAAATGACTTGGGCGCGGGCGACTTCAATATCTTCTGGGCGGTTTCCGGCTTTTAATAAAGCTAAAGCTTCTTCTCGCTGTTTCACAGTCGCTCTAGCTTGTTGAATATCTTCTGAACGTGAACCAGCTTGTTGTAAGGCTAATGCTTGTTGTGCTTCATTCACTTGGGCTTGGGCGCTATCACGGACTGACCGTTTTTGAATAACTGTTTGCAGAGAAATAGCCCCGGAGTTGTATAGCTGTTGATTGCGTCGTAAATCATCTTCGGCTTGGACTAAGCTGGCTTGGGTGCTTCTTAACCTTGCTTGGGCTTGGGCGATATCTTGGGGACGGTTCCCGGCTTCGACTTTTTGCAGATTTGCTTCGGCTTCGTCGAGTTGGGCTTGGGCTTGGGCGATATCTTGGGGACGATTCCCGGCTTGGGCTTTTTGCAGATTTGCTTCGGCTTGGGCTAACTGTCCTTGGGCTTGCACTAAACTACCCCGCAGGTTGGAATCATCCATATAAGCGAGAATTTGACCTTTTTTGACCGTATCACCTTCTTTAGCCAGCAGAGTTTTGAGTACACCTGAATTTTTGGGACTAAGGTTAATGGAGCGTTCTGGCTTGACTGTACCATTAGCCGAAACTGCGATCGCTAAATTTCGTCTTTCTACCGATTGTGTCAATATCTTTTGCCTAGCTTCTTGGCGTGGCACTACCGCCACTCGATAATAAACTCCATAGCCAATTCCACCCAACAGACCGAGCAATAGCAGCCACAGTAACCAATTATACTTTTTTCGCTGTTTCTGTTCTAAAGGTAGAGATGATGAATCTACAGGGTTTGATGTATCAAGTTTCATAACTGTGTCCGTTGTCCAAAAAGGCTACCAAGCTAGTTATCTAAGTCCCAACACCTAGATGCTCGGACTTTAAATTGCCTAATCTTATACCATCGCTATAGTGACTATATAAGCAGAAAATTTCAAGTTTGCATTTTATTATCAGCTAAAACGGACTGTTTTCTTCTATGACTAAAGTCACTAATAATTTTTCATTCGTATATGACTAAAGTCATTAAGTTTTACGATTTTAACATCAATAAGTTTTAATAAATTTTCATCTACTAACAGATAGATGAAATGATGGTCAAAATTTACGGAAATTAGAAGTCTAAACGATATATTTTTGATGCGCCTAATAATGTTTACCTGACTATGATTCAGTCAAAGAACCTAGCTGAATATCTTTAGCTTTTTTCCGTGATGAAAAATCAGATTAGGCAAAAATTTCTGACATCTTGGCACAGGATATGGGTTCTTGGTACAGTTGCCATAGCGATCGCCAGCACTACTAAATCTGTTGCTAGTTCTTCTGTAAATTGGCAAGTAGAAGAAAAACCAAATTTTGTATTAACTCAAATTCCCTCCCCAGTTAGGCCGACAATTCCTGAACCGCCGACAAAGCCAACTCCACCACCTGAAAACGAAGATTTACTGCAAACACCAACCCCTAGTCCGCCGATACCGCCACAAATCCCCGCAATTCCCCAGACGATAGTAATTAAGAAGTTTGAATTTCTCGACAATACTGCCTTTAGTAATGAAAAATTGGCGAAAGAAACTGAGGAATTTATCGGCAAACCTATTACTTTTACAGAACTAGTACAAGTAGAGGCAATTATTACCAAATTGTATACCGATGCTGGTTATATCAATTCTGGTGCAGTGATTCCAGCCGGACAGAAGTTTCCCAAAGACCAAGCTGTTGTCAAAGTTCAAATTGTAGAAGGTGGTTTAGAAGAAATTCAAGTAACAGGCACAAATCGGTTAAATCCAGGGTATATCAAAAGTCGGTTAGCGATCGCCACCCGTAGACCATTAAATCGCGATCGCTTGCTGCAAGCCATACAATTATTACAACTCGACCCTTTGATTAAAAATATTTCTGCGGAATTATCGGCGGGGACAACTCCAGAGTTAAGCCTCTTGAAAGTGAAAGTTCAAGAAGCAGACTCTTTTGCAGAAGAATTTTTTGTTGATAATAGTCGCTCACCTAGTGTAGGTAGCATTCGCCGGGGGTTGCGATTGAGTGAAGGGAATCTCCTCGGCTTGGGGGATAAACTTAGGGCAACTTACAGCAATAGTGATGGTAGTAATTCTTACGATATTAATTACACTATCCCCATTAATCCCCGGAATGGTACGCTGCAAGTAGGATATGGCGCAACCACCACTCAGATAATTCAACCACCTTTTGACCGTCTAGATATTTTAGGTGATTCACAATCTTTGGAACTAACCCTACGTCAGCCTTTATTGCAAACACCCAGACAAGAATTTGCATTAGGTTTGACTTTCTCCCAGCAAGAAAGTAAGACATCTTTGTTGGGATTAAACTTTCCCATTTCCCCTGGTGCTGATGATAATGGTAGAACTCGCATTTCTGCATTGCGATTCTTTCAAGAATGGACGAGTCGCAATTCGACAGAAGTATTTGCTCTCCGTTCACAATTCAATCTAGGGATAGGTGCGTTTAACTCCACAATTAATAGTGAGCCTCCAGATAGTCGGTTTTTCTACTGGCGGGGACAAGGACAGTACGTGCGACTTTTGGCTCCAGAGACATTGCTGGTGGTGCGCTCAGATTTACAATTGACGACACGCCCACTCGTACCTTTAGAGCAATTTACTATCGGCGGCTGGGGGAGTGTCCGGGGTTATCGGCAAGATTTGCTACTCAATGACAACGGCGCTTTTTTATCATCTGAAGTGCAATTGCCGATTTTACGAGTACCGGAAGTTAAGGGAATTTTACACCTCGTTCCCTTTGTGGATTTTGGCATTGGCTGGAATAGTTCTGCAAACTCTGAACTAAATTCTAATACTCTGTTGTCAACGGGTTTAGGGTTGCAGTGGCAAATGTCAGACTGGTTAAATATGCGCCTTGACTGGGGATTACCATTAATTGGTGTTGATGGAAGTAACAATTCATTACAAGAAAATGGACTGTCTTTTTCTATTAATGTTAAGTCGTTTTAATCAAGTTATTTTAATCACAAAAAACTTTGTTAAGAGACGTTATTAAGGTAAAGAAAAACAAGATTTGGAGATTAATCTCTATCAAAAGAAACAGAAGTGGGATGAGACTAAAGAATGATGGAGGAGATATAGATATTACTTACTGTACAGATGTACGATGCGTAAGTTTTCACTCTTGTGACTTGAGTTGTGGGAAAAATTCATTCTCATTGGCAGTGAATTTCTGGCTGATTCGATGTTTTTACTAGACAACTCAACTTTCAATCTCAGCATTAATTAGCCTTGTGTGAAATAGTTGAAATTTACCATTGCCTTCCCCACAAATAGTCCAGAGGTTGGAGAGTATGCAAGGACTGAGGCGATCGCTTTTTCTCATCACCTTACCCCTAGCCACATTCGGGTATCTTGCTTCTATCGACACCGCCAACGGGCAAATTATTCCTGATAATACTCTCGGTGCTGAAAAATCAATTGTCAACACGGTTGATGTTGGTATTCCTGTTGACCTAATTTATGGCGGAGCAACTCGCGGAAAAAACCTCTTCCACAGTTTTCGAGAATTTAATGTTGGTGAAGGAAGAGGATCTGCTTTTTACAATCCGACTGGAATTGAAAATATTCTTAGTCGGGTTACAGGGAAAAATCCTTCAAACATATTCGGTCTACTAGGTGTTGGGGGTAATGCCAATCTATTCTTAATCAATCCCAACGGTATTGTATTTGGGCCAAATGCTCGTTTGTTGATGGGCGGTTCATTTTTGGCAAGTACAGCCAACAGTCTAGTATTTGACAATGGGTTTGAGTTTAGCTCCACCAACCCACAAGCACCACCCATACTGACGGTTAATATCCCCATTGGCTTGCAGTTTCGGGATAATCCAGCAAGTATCACCAATCGATTTGTAGCCGATGCCGATAATGTAGAGCTTCAGGTAGCGTCAGGGAAAACTTTATCTCTTGTAGGTGGGGACATTAGTTTAGATAGAGGAAGATTAACAGCAGCAGGGGGACAAATTACTTTAGGAAGTTTAGCTGGTGCGGGAACAGTTGGATTGAATAGTGATGGTAGTTTGAGTTTTCCCGATGGTGTAGCGCGAGGAAATGTATCACTAACCAATGGCGCTCAAGTAGATGTGACTGCTGGAGGGGGAGGTAGTGTTAACATCTATGCTCAAAATTTAGATATTTTAGGTAAGAGTGCTATCTGTGCAGGGATTGGAGCAACCTCAACTTGTGGCAACCGAGCATCAGATATTGGATCTGTTGAGAACAAAGCGGGAGATGTTACGCTCAATGCCTTTGGAATATTAACTATACAGGGTAGTCAAGTAGAAAATAATGTCAATCCTAATGCGATTGGTAGTGCTGGTGATATTAAGATTAAGGCTAGCTCAATGAACATGAGGGATAGAGCAAGCCTAAGTTCCAGCACCTATGGAAAACAGGATACAACTGGACAACCGAGCCGTGCTGGCAGAGTCTTATTGGAGATTGGTGATGCACTGAGTCTAGAAAATAGCAGCTATATCTTCAACAATGTGGAATATGGAGGAGTAGGACAGGGTGGTGACGTTCAGATTAAAGCAGGGTCACTTTCTTTGCTCAATGGCTCCCAAATTCAAACCTTAGTTCGTGAAACCGAAAATAACCAACCACCAAGACGTGGAAACGCTGGCAAGGTGAATATTGATGTCCGTGATGCTGTCACAATTGCTGGTGTCGGCAAAGATAAAAAGCCCAGTGCAGTTTTCAGTAATGTAAATACAGGAGTCATAGGCAACAGTGGTGACATCCATATCATGGCGGGTTCACTGTCTCTTACTGAAGGCGGTCTACTGAGTTCCAGTAACTCTGGAACCGGAGATGCGGGAAAAATATCTGTGCAAGCCAAGGATTCCATTTCTCTAGCAGGTATTGGCACTGCTATCTCCAGCGAGGTCGGGTCACAAGCTCAGGGCAATGCTGGTGATATTACTATCATGGCTCGGTCAATGAGCATGAGGGATGGAGCGGAACTGAGTTCCAGTACTGGGGCAAAACAGGATACAACTGGACAACCGAGCCGTGCTGGCAGAGTCTTATTGGAGATTGGTGATGCACTGAGTCTAGAAAATAGCAGCTATATCTTCAACAATGTGGAATATGGAGGAGTAGGACAGGGTGGTGACGTTCAGATTAAAGCAGGGTCACTTTCTTTGCTCAATGGCTCCCAAATTCAAACCTTAGTTCGTGAAACCGAAAATAACCAACCACCAAGACGTGGAAACGCTGGCAAGGTGAATATTGATGTCCGTGATGCTGTCACAATTGCTGGTGTCGGCAAAGATAAAAAGCCCAGTGCAGTTTTCAGTGCTGTAAATACAGGAGTCATAGGCAACAGTGGTGACATCTATATCATGGCTCGGTCAATGAACATGAGGGATGGAGCGACACTGAGTTCTAGCACCTATGGAAAACAAGATACCACTGGACAACTGAGCCGTGCTGGCATAATTTCATTGCAGGTTGATGATGCGCTGACAATTTCTGGTACAAGTAACGATATAAATCGATATCCCAGTAGCATTAACAGCATTTTGGGTCAAGGAGCGATTGGTAAAGGTGGAGATATCAACATTCAAGCTGGGTCGCTCACTGTAAAGGATGGGGCGAGAATAGATAGCAGTACTGCTGGACAACAGGATACTTCGGGGCAACCAAGTCGTGCTGGAGATGTGAATATTAATGTCCAAGGCACTATCAATTTTTCTGGATATACTACTCAAATGCTTGATGGAAGTAAACAACAGTTCTACTCAGGAATTTCAAGCCAAGTATATTTAGGAGCAATAGGTAACGGCGGCAATATAACTATTCAAGCCGGATCGCTATCAATGAATGATTGTTGTAGCGTTATTTCTAATGCTACTTCTGGTCAAGGAAATGCAGGAAAAGTATCAGTGAAAGTTGATGACTTCATCCAACTCGCCGACCTTAGCAACATTAGAAGCAATGTAGAACCAGGAGGTATAGGAGTTGGGGGTGATATAGATATTCAAGCGCGATCGCTTACCTTAACAGATGGTTCTCAGATACTGGCTGCTGTTATGCGTCAAGGATCGGGTTCTTCTGCTGGAAGAGGAAAAGCTGGAAATATAAATATTAACGCTACCGATTTTGTCAATATTTCTGGTGTTAGTTCTACTCAATATCCTTTTGCTGATTCCTTGAATCCTTCTAAAATTTTGCTAACGGCAGGATATTCCAGTGGATTATTTGCCAGTGCCGAAAGAGGAACAACTGCAATAGATATCAAAGCTTCAGGAGATATAAAGATTACCACTGGTAACTTTCTTTTGACAAATGGTGCAGTAGTAAATACCTTAACGTCCAATACTGGTAATGGAGGAAAAATAACTATAAATGCCAAGACCTTGACAGCTACTGGTGGTGGACAACTCCTCACCACTACGCGTGGTAGTGGGCGTGCTGGCGACATCTCTTTAAAGATTTCTGACGGTATTACTCTTTCTGGTATTGACCCTAACTTTAATGAACGATTAACACGGGTTGAACAGACTATAAAAAATAGTTCACTTAACGAATTACCTAGAGACATAGTAAATAATCAGGGATCTGCAAGCGGGATATTTGCTAACACGAGTCCTGACTCTGTAGGAGACGCTGGCACAATATCCATTGATCCCAGAACATTAGTGATTCGTGATCGCGCAGGTATTGGGGTAAATAGTCAGGGAAAAGGAAAAGGCGGGAACATTGAGATCAATTCAGGTAATCTTACGCTGGATAATAATGCCTTTATCTCGGCGAACACAGCCAGCAATCAGGGTGGCGATATTTTCCTGACAATCGGAGACCTATTACTATTACGCCGAAACAGTAATATATCTACCAATGCCGGTACTGATCAAGCTGGTGGAGATGGAGGCAACATCAAAATTGACTCTGATTTCATTGCTGCCCTATCCTCAGAAAATAGTGATATCACCGCTGATGCTTTTACAGGCAGAGGGGGTAGAGTCGAGATTACAGCTAAGGGTATCTTCGGCATTAAACCCCGTAACTATCAAACCCAGCGTAGTGATATTACTGCAAGTTCAGAATTTGGCATAACAGGCACCGTGACACTTAACACCCCAAATGTTGATCCCAGTCATGGGTTAGTTGAATTACCCAAGAATGTTGTTGACCCCACCGAGCAAATTGCCCAAAATCCCTGTCAACGCGGTGTAGGCAGTAAATTTATCATCACTGGACGCGGTGGCTTACCACCTAGCCCCAATGAAGCAACTAGCAGCGATGCTGTGCGAGTTGATTTAGTAGAACCTGCACCTGGGAGAAGTGGGGGAGCAGGGGAGCAGAGGCGCATCACTTCTCCTTCCCTACGGGACGCTACGCGAACGGAGACGCTAACGCGAACGTCTACGCTCAGTGGCCAGGGGGCAGAGGAGAAAGGGAAGTCTTCAGTTGCTAAATCAATTGTGCCTGCTCAAGGATGGATATTCGATAAAAATGGTGAGGTGATGCTGACAGGTTATGACCCCACAGGCACAGGTTTGCAACGTCTCGTTAATTCAGATGTTTGTCCAGTACCTTGAATTAATTCGTAATTAAACGTGGTGTGCAATGTTCTTTCAGACCTAACCCCCAACCCCTTCCCTTGTGGGAAGGGGAGCAAGAGTCAAAGCCTCTCCCCGTCGCGGGGAGAGGTTTGGAGAGGGGTTAAGCCAAAGTCTGGAATTCACATATTTTTAACCCATAAAGAAAATATTGACAAGGAAGGCAGAGTATGGTTTTTAAACTGTCTAACCTAGTGCAGAGATTGCAGAATCTAGTTAAAAGACTATACACTAAACGATCGCCTACAGTAACTAAACCGCGATCGCTCCTCCTATTAATACTCTTACTTGTCCTCTCTTTCACCATTCCCCTGGTTGCTCACCAAGTCTCGGCATCAACTGTCATCGCTCAAACTCAGCAAAATCCCTTACAACTGGTAGAACAAGCCAAAAAACTCTACACTACCGGACAATTTGAGCAGGCGGCTTTGGTTTGGCAACAAACGGCTGAAGCCTTTGCTGCTCAAGGGGATAAGCTCAATCAGGCAATGGCTTTGAGTAATCTTTCCCTCACACAACAACAACTGGGTAAGTGGAAAGAAGCAGAACAGGCGATCGCAACTAGCCTTCAACTCCTCGAAACCCAGGAGCAAACACCAACGCAACGCCGCATCCAAGCGCAAACCTTGGATATTCAAGGAGAGCTAGAATTAGCAATGGGGCGATCGCAAGCAGCCCTGAAAATTTGGCAACAGGCAGCTGACATATATAAAGATATCGGCAATAAAGAGGGATTGCTCCAGAATCAAATTAACCAAGCTCAGGCCATGCAAGAATTAGGGCTTTATCGCCGAGCTTGTGAAACATTACTAGCAGCTTTAGAAATTGAGCATCAAGACCTTGTTATCTCAGAACAAAAACTACAAAACCTGAGCGCAAAACTTGCAACAACAGGAAAGTTGACATCTTTACAAGTCGTGGGATTACGTAGCCTTGGTGATGTTCTGCGAGTGATTGGTAATAGAAAAGATTCCGAACTGGTTTTAGCAGAAAGTGTAAAATTAGCACAACAATTGGGTGATACTCAAAACTTGGCTGCAAGCTACCTTAGTTTAGGTAATACATTTTTGACATTAGGTAATCAAAAAGCCCAAACAGAAAAAACTACCACGCCAATTACATTCACATCATCTCAAAACTGCATAGCACAAGCAAATAATACTGCTGTCGAACTATACCAACAAGCAGCAGGCTGCTATCACCAAGCTGAGTTATCCCCTGATGCAAACACTAGCACCAACGCACAACTCAATTTACTCAGCCTTTTAATCCAGACTCAACAATGGGCTGATATATCAACACTACTGCCTAAAATTCAACCCCAACTAAATAAATTGCCTATTAGCCACAAAGCTATATATGCTCAAATAAATTTGGCACAAAATCTCATCTGTCTGAAATCAGCCGTAAATCCACAAGTATCTCAATTATCATCCCCCCTACTTCAGCAATGCGGAGTAACCCAGAAAAAAACAACTAATACTGGGGATAATACCTTGCCACCTTCACTGATACCTGCATGGGAAGATGTGGCAAAAATTGTCACCACTGCACGCAACCATGCTCAAATTTTGCAAGACAAGCAAGCAGAAGCCTACGCTTTGGGTTATTTAGGCGGAGTTTACCAAGAAATTGGAGACATGACTAATGCTCAAAGGTTGACCGAACAAGCCTTGCGGTTAGCTTCTTCCTTCAATACGCCACATATTGCCTATCGTTGGCAATGGCAATTAGGACGACTGCGGCGAATTCAAAAGAACCAACAAGGTGCAGTTATTGCTTACACAGGAGCATTTGAAACTCTCAAGTCATTACGTAAAGACCTGACTGCTGTCATTAACCCAGAGGTGCAATACACTTTTCGAGACAGTGTAGCACCAGTTTATCGAGAACTTGTCGATTTACTGTTGCAAGGTAACAATTCTCAGCAAAAAAACCTCAAACAAGCTCGTGATGTAATTGAGGCTCTTCAATTAGCAGAATTGGATGATTACTTTCGAGATGCTTGCATTCAAGCTAAACCACAACAGATTGATCAAGTCGTAGATAAAGCTACTCCCAAAGCCGCAGTTTTGTATGCAATTACTTTACCAGAACGCTTAGAATTAATCTTGAAAGTGCCGGGTCAAGACAACTTAGAACACTACACCACAACAGTTACCCAAGAAGAATTAGAAAAAAACTTACAACAACTAATAGAACGTCTCAACGATAAAACCAGTTTTGCTTACGAAATTCAAGCATTATCTCAACAAACATACGATTGGTTAGTTCAACCAATACAACCTAAGTTAGCCAAGAATCAAGTAAAAACCTTAGTATTTGTCTTAGATGGAATGTTAAGAAATATTCCTATGGCAGTCTTATATGACCGCCCCAGTCAGGAATATTTAGTGCAGAAATATGCTCTAGTTCTCACTCCAGGGCTGCAACTCATTAATCCTCGCCCTCTAGCAAATGTCCCCTTAAAAGCCATAATAGCTGGTATAAGTAAAGAACTTAATTTTACTGACGAAAATGAGTATTTTCATAATCTTGAGTTCGTACCTAATGAATTAGGAGAAATTGAGAAGGAAATTCAAAATAATGAAAAATTGCTAGATCAAGATTTTAGGAAAAATATACTGCAACAGCATCTAGCAACTGCTAAGTTTACTATTGTTCACTTAGCAACTCATGGTGAATTTAACTCTGACCCGGAAAAGACTTTTATTGCTACCTGGGATCGGCTAATTAAAATCAAAGACTTGGATAGTTTACTGCGAGCAGGCAAAACAAATCAACCAATTTCTATCGAATTACTTGTTCTCAGTGCTTGTGAAACAGCTACAGGAGACAACCGCGCTACGCTAGGACTAGCTGGCGTTGCTGTGAGAGCCGGAGCGAGAAGTACGTTAGCAAGTTTGTGGTCAGTCAACGATGAATCTACATCTGAACTCATGGGTGAATTTTATCGTGAGTTAGTTCATGCGAATGGCAGAAAAAATATCAGTAAAGCTGAAGCTCTCCAGCAAGCTCAGTTAGCTCTGTTAAACAATCATAATCCGAATAAACAATGGGAACGTCCTTATTATTGGGCCCCCTTTGTTTTAGTGGGAAATTGGCTGTAAATAATTTAGGAATTACGCAAGTGTCATAATCAAACTAACTATAGGGTGCGTCAGACCTAATAATTTCGTACAAATGAGAGGATTTTTCACATCTGACGCACCCTACCCCTCTTAGTCTGATCCCAGTTGGGGATTTAAACACCAACTGGAACATTTCTGAATTTTGATTGTTTAACTTTGAGGAGTTACAGTACCAAAATTAGATTCTTGACCTAGCATTTCTAAACCAACGCCTTCAGCTTCTAACAAATCAACCCATTCTTGTTTTAAAGTTGGGTCTTGTGGATTTTGGCGACGGCGTTCAGCTAAATTTGTCAATGCGTCATACCAAATCCGATTATCTAAATAACTTTGGTAATCTTTAGTTATAGCGGAACGAAGGCTGACTCGTTTGATTGATCCCCCAACATCAAAACTCTTACCACTATTACAAACAAGCCGAAAATACCAATTGTAAACTTTATCCTGTTGCAGGGCATTTTGAGGTTTTGATGGCAAAGTAACACCAACAATTCCCGGCGTTGATTGTATTGTATATTGAGTTCTATCTAAGGTTTTTTGTGCTGCTTCATCCTGCAATACTAGCTCAACGTATTTGATATTTCTCGGATAGTTAGGAACATAAACCCAAAAGGTAGGATACTCAGAGACAGTTAATGCCCATGTTGCTGTTTTAGGAACCAAAGCAGTTAGTTCTTTTCTTTCTATACCGTCACAATTACCACGACTAGCAGCATCCGTTTGTCGATTTGGTCTACCCGTGCCAGAAAAATCAAGTTTTGGTTTGCGGGCTAAATTTGCTAAATGAAAGTTGGAATTGATATTTGAGTTAGTAGACTCTGCTAAAACTGATATGGGATAGCTAGTTAAGCCAGCCACTACCAAAGAGACAGAAAAAACAAGAGAAGATTTTTGAAAAATTGACTTTGTTCTATTCATAATTTCCTCTAAATACTATCAACTGTTACTAGAGGTGGTCTGCGAATACGCTAAAGCAATGGCTACACAAGCTGAAGTGAGAAACAAACCCAGAGTGGGGGGTATAAGCGGCAACCAGCCACCCTGAGTAAAAGCAAAAAAACATAGTCCGTATAAAATGGCGATCGCTATACCTACAACTAGAGTCCGCCTCAATGGCGATCGCCAATACTCAATTAATATCCCTACAACCAAAGCCCAGATCCAAACCCAGATGATTTCCCAAGCTTGCGGCCACCACCACAACAAAGGTCGTTGATCTAACACAGCACTAATAATTTGACTCACCATGTGTGCCTGAATGAACACCCCAGGTATTTTTTGTCCATAGGGAGTCTTATGAAAATCCCTAGAATTTGGGGCAGTAGTACCAATTAAAATAATGCGATCATTGACTAAACTTGGTAATCTGTCTTTTTGTGCATCTTCAAGGATATCTGTCAGGTTTATTTGCTGGGCAATTGATTCATCAGGTTTCAGTGATCTGTAATTGAGAAGAATTTGGTAGCCTAACTCTTCTTTTGTCGGTAACTGATACCCACCAGCATCTGAAACTAACTTGGGAAAAAAGATTTTACCAATTTGTAAGGTCTTATCTGGTGTTTGTTGGATTGGTGAAACATTTTTTGTTTCTAAGTAAAGAAGTGCAATCCGCAGACTAAATGATTGGTCTGTGTAACACTGATCGCTAGGTGTCATACCCAAGAATTGGCGACGGATAACCTCATCTGAATCTTCCGGGATATTACTAAAACCCAAACGTTGATTTTGCTCTGACGGAATTTCAGGAGGAGCTTTTGTTCCTTCTACACTGCACGTAACAATCAAACGCTTGTTATCCTGAAATTGTTTTGCTAGTTCTGGGAATTTTTGGTTGACACTAAAATCACGGAAAATATCTAAACCTATGACTCGCGGTTGATGCTGATTCAATTTTTGTAAGACTTCTTGAAGTGCTTGATCTGATAAAGATTCTCCTCCCTTCTGCATTTTTTTCTGATTTTGATAATCTAGATCATCGTCAGTAACTGTGACTACCAGTAAGCGCGGATCTGGTTGTTCAAGAGGGCGCGATCGCATCATCCGGTCAAATGCCATCAACTCTGATGACTGTAATAATCCCGAAGGTCGCACTACTCCCATCAGTAAGCCGACAATGATCACACTGGCTAAGAATGCAGTTTGAAATTTTGAAGAGCGCCGCAGTGGTCTCAACTTTCCGTTGACACTTGGTGGTTCTGCTTCTGCTGGTTTCTTTGATTCCTGCATATATCGCAGAACTGTTATGAATGCGCCTGCTGCTGCTGCTAGGGCTGAAATTAGGCTTGGTAAATCCATAGAACTCCTATGATCTGGAATTGCGACCAGTCAAAACGTGGATTAGAGTTCAAATCCGAGATAATTACTGCGCCAATATATTAAAGTGAATACTCCAGAAAAATATCGAATTGATAAACCTATACGGTGTAATGATTGCTTCAACTCAGTACGAGATTGTTGATTACTTTTAACTCAATGCTTGATACCTACCAAAAGGTTACCTTTTTAGTAACAAACAAGTACCAATTCGTAAATAAATTTTATAGTAAGAGCAATTTTTACAAATTTTGAATAATAATGAAATTTAGTCATATATAGCCCTCTTCCGTCAGTCTCTGAAAACTTTTGCCATTTCTGAATTCTAAAGCTTTTGTATAGCAAGCGATCGCCAGATTATTTCTTAATAACAAATACAAGACCTATTTTTTTCTAATAGGAAAGCCTATATTGACTGACTAATAAAGCTTTCAGAGATTGACTGTACGGAAAGTGACAGAAGAGGGGTAAAAACAGATGAGAGAACTAATTTTGAAGGTGCAAAAATGAGAAATATCTCTAGGTAAGAAATTTACACTCACCATCATTAAAAGCTGGAACTTATAATATCCAATATCCCGATCGCAATGATATGCACAGCTTTATTCCCCCAGAACGCTTTTTTCCTTACCTGACTTGGACTGAAATCCAAGATATGCCCAATAAAGAAAATGTGGTAATTATCCAGCCAGTCGGCGCAATTGAACAACATGGCCCCCATTTACCATTGATTGTAGATGCGGCGATTGGTGTTGGTGTTTTGGGGAAAGCCTTGGCTAAGTTAGATGTAAATATTCCTGCTTATGCCTTGCCGACTCTGTATTATGGGAAATCTAACGAACACTGGCACTTTCCTGGCACAATTACTCTGAGTTCGGAAACTCTGACAGCCACAATTATGGAAGTGGGAGAAAGTCTTTATCGGGCTGGGTTTAGAAAATTGGTGTTGATGAACTCCCACGGCGGACAACCCCAAATTATGCAAATGGCGGCGCGAGATTTACACGTTAAGTATGATGACTTTTTAGTATTTCCGTTGTTTACTTGGCGTGCGCCCAATATTACCAAAGAATTGCTCACACCCAAAGAAGCCAAACTTGGTATGCACGCCGGAGATGCGGAAACTAGCATTATGTTAGCAATATTACCAGAACAGGTAAAACTCGAAAAAGCTGTGGCTGAATACCCACCAGAACAGCCAAACAGTACTTTAATTAGTTGGGAAGGACAGTTACCAGTATCTTGGACGACGCGAGATATTAGTAAAAGTGGTGTAATTGGTGATCCAACAACCGCCAGCAAAGAAAAAGGCGATCGCATCTTGGAATCTGTATCTGACGGTTGGGTGCAAGTAATTAAAGATATTTATGCTTTTAGACTACCAGAAAGCATAATCTAGATTTGCTAGTCTAGAAATAGTAACTGCGCGTTAAAAAATATATTAATAGTCAAGACTATGGCAAGATTTGAAAGTAATAGCCATCATTCTTATAGTCAAGAAGATGTACAACGCATTCTTCAGTTAGCGATCGCTCGTCAGGCTGATAACCAAGAAAAAGAGTTTTCTTATGAATTACTCGTAGAAATTGCAGGTGAGTTAGATATATCACTAGAGTCTTTACAATTGGCAGAACAAGATTGGCGATCGCAACAAAATGAAATTCAACAGCGTCAAGCTTTCGATGCTTACCGTCTCGCAAAATTTAAAAAACGGTTAGGAAATTTTGCAATTGTCAATAGTTTTTTAATATTAGCTAATTATTTGATTATTTTGCCGAATATTCATTGGTCACTGGGTATTTTGCTATTTTGGGGTTTAACAGTTGGGCTAGATTTTTGGAATAACTTTTATGCCAGAGGTGAAGCCTATGAAATCGCTTTTCAAAAATGGTATCGCCAGCATCAGCTAAAACAAAATTTCAATACAGTGATGAAGACTGCCAATACACTGGTGAATAAATGGCTGAAGTCATTGCAGACTTAAAACATAGTTAAAATACACAACCTGCCTTCTCAAGCCGGAATTATTTCTCATCTGGAAATAGACTGGAGACTTTTTATGACCGTAGCAGCAATAGCCAAACCAGCAAAAGAATCACCTCTGTTGTTTGAGGGAGTCACTTGGAGAGAATTTAAAGCAGTTGAGCAGTTATTAGACCGTCCAGGATATCGGCTGTCTTTTCTAGATGGAGTTTTGGAGATTCGCAGAAGGCCAGGAGAACCACACGAAACTTTTAAAAAGAGAATTGCCGGATTGTTAGAACTATACCTACTCATGGCAGGATTTGACTTTACTCCCACTGGTTCGATGACTTTAGAAAATGAAGCGGGTGGAGTAAAACGAGAAGCAGATGAATCTTATAAACTTGCTCCTGGTCGAGTACGTCCTGATTTAGTAATTGAAGTGGTGTTTACGAGTGGCGGCATTAACAAATTGGAAGCATACAAGCGGCTGTTGATTTCTGAAGTGTGGTTTTGGGAAGATGGCGCTTTGGAAGTGTATCACCTGCGGCAAAACGGCGAAACACTAGACTATGAAAGAATATCCAGTAGTGAAGAAGTCAAAGGCATCGATTTGGATTTGTTGCAACGCTGCATTAATATGGTTAACCATGTTGATGCCATCAAAACTTTTCAACAGGCTTTGGCAAAATAACGGACTTTTGCTATATAGCAGTCGAAGGATAGGTGAAGACATTTCAAAAGTATGAATGTCAGGTTTAGTAAAACTTTTGCCTCCTGCCTTCTGCCTCCTGCCTTGAAAGTGCTGAGTAAATCAATTTTGGATTTTAAATTTTGGATTTTAGATTAGGAAACTCTTTCAATCTAAAATCGGCAATCCAAAATCTAAAATTCTTCTGCCTTCTGCCTTCTGCTATAAATACACACAGCGAAGCAAAGGTTGATGAATTCTTTTACAACGCTGCTGTGTCTCTACTGTGAGTTTACCGATATAGCCAGACGCGCAATAAAGACAGCAATTGTTCAATATCTACGGGTTTGGTGATGTAATCGGATGCGCCGGACTCGATGCACTTTTCGCGATCGCCTTGCATGGCTTTGGCGGTAAGAGCAATAATTGGCAAGGTGACGAATCGGTTATTTTGGCGAATTAGGCGTGTTGTCTCGTAACCATCCATTTCCGGCATCATCACATCCATTAACACCACATCAATATCTGATGTAGTTTCTAACATGGTGATGCCATCTCTGCCATTTTCTGCATACATCACCTGCATGTGATAGCGTTCTAGCATACTGGTTAAAGCGAAGATATTACGGACATCATCATCAACAATTAATACTTTCTTGTTTGCCAGTATGTAGTCACGAGAGTGCAGTTCTTCGAGAATTTGGCGTTTGGGTTCTGGTAAATTTGCTTGGACTCGGTGTAAAAATAATGTCGTTTCATCAAGGAGGCGTTCGGGCGATCGCACGTCTTTGACGATAATAGTCTCGGTAATGCGTCGTAGTTCGAGTTCTTGGGCTTTGGTTAATTCGATACCAGTGTAAATAATGATGGGTAATGATTCACCATTGGGCTGCTGTTTGATTTGTTGAAGCAGTTCAAACCCATTCATATCAGGTAGCCCTAAATCGAGAACCAGACAATCAAAGGGTTGGGCATTAATCGCCTCTAAAGCGGCGGCACCAGTGGCGACGGCAGTAGTGGCGACATCGCTATTACCAATTAACTCAACAATGCTATGGCGTTGGGTGTCGTCATCTTCTACTACTAGCAAACTCTTCACCCGCCGTTCGACAAAACCTTTGATTTTATTTAAAGCCTCGGAGATAGTTTCGCTGCTGGCTGGTTTTTGCAGATATGCTAATGCACCTAATTGCAAACTCCGGCGTTTTCCTTCTTCGACGGTCATGATATGAACCGGAATGTGACGGGTATTTGCGTCATGTTTTAACCTGTCGAGGACTGTCCAACCATCCATATCGGGTAGGCGAATATCGAGTAAAATCCCGGCGGGTTGGAATTGCTGCGCCAGGGCTAAACCATTACTACCACTTTGGGCGGCGATGACTTTAAAACCTTGCTGCTGCGCCATATCCAAGAGGATGCGAGCAAAATGAATGTCATCTTCGACAATTAATAATACGCGATCGCTATTTTGAATATCAATGCGATCGTCTTCTAGGAGTGCTGAGTGCTGAGTTGGGAGTTGGGAGTGGGGAGTTGGGAGTGGGGGGTTGGGAGTTGGGGGTTGGGGAGTGAGAACTAGTTGAGATGTGGGTTCTGGCAGAATGAAGGTGGAGTCGGAATCAAATTGGGGTAAGTAGAAGGTAAATGTACTACCTTGACTGACGTTACTTACCAAGGTGATTTCGCCATCAAATAAACGGGCGATTTCGCGGCTGATGGATAAGCCTAAACCTGTACCGCCGTATTTGCGGCTGGTGGTACCGTCGGCTTGTTGGAAGGCTTCAAAAATCACTTTTTGTTTTTCCGGGGCGATCCCAATTCCCGTATCTATCACGGAAAAGGCGACTACCATTGGGGCGCGGTTCAAGGCTTCTTGATTAATACTCCACCCCTGCTTGGCGACTTCAATGCGTAAGCGCACCTCTCCCCGTTCAGTGAATTTAAAGGCGTTGGAAAGCAGATTTTTCAGGACTTGTAACAAGCGTTTTGGGTCAGTATAAATGGCTTTGGGTAAATCAGCACCGGTTTCAATGGTGAAATTGAGTCCTTTATCTTGGGCGATTTGGCGAAAGGTGCGTTCTGTTTGATCTCGCAAATCGGTGACTAACATCTGCGACATATCAATTGACATCGTTCCCGACTCAATTTTTGCCAAATCCAAAATGTCATTAATTAACGCCAACAAGTCATTCCCCGCCGAGTAAATTGTGCGGCTGTATTCCACTTGTTTGTTGCTGAGGTTGCCATCGATGTTATCAGTTAACAACTTCGCTAAAATTAACAAACTATTTAACGGTGTCCGCAGTTCATGGGACATATTGGCGAGAAATTCAGATTTGTATTTGGATGACAGCGCCAATTGTTCGGCTTTTTCTTCCAAAGAAAGTCTCGCTTGTTCAATTTCCAGGTTTTTGCGTTCAACTTCTTTCTTTTGCAACGCCAGTAATTCGGCTTTTTCTTCGAGTTCGGCGTTGGTTTGTTGGAGTTCTTCTTGTTGTTTCTTGAGTAAATCTTCGGAAGTTTTGAGAGACTGGGCTTGTTGTTCGAGGCGTTTGTTGGTTTCTTTGAGTTCGTTTTGTTGAGTTTGCAGTTCTTCGGCTAAAGATTGCGATTGTTTGAGTAGTTCTTCGGTACGCATGGAAGCGGCAATAGTATTGAGAACGATCGCAATACTTTCGGTGAGTTGGTCGAAGAAGGTTAAATGAATTTCACTAAAGCGGCGGAAGGATGCGAGTTCAATCACGGCGGTGACTTGTCCTTCAAACAACACAGGTAAAACCACAGCGTTGAGTGGGGAGGCTTCACCCAAACCCGAACTAATCTTGACATAATCACTCGGTACTTCACTTAACAAAATTCGCTCTTTTTCTAAAGCGCATTGTCCGACCAAACCTTCACCCAAATGGAAACGATTGGCTAGATGTTTGCGTTCGCGGTAGGCGTAACTGCTGAGTAATTTCAGATATACCTGTTGTTGTTCGCCAGCATCCATTAAGTAAAATACGCCATGTTGTGCGCCTACCAGGGGTGCAAGTTCCGAGAGAATGAGTTTGGAGACGGTTTCTAAGTCGCGCTGACCTTGCAACATCCGGGTAAATTTGGCGAGGTTGGTCTTTAACCAGTCTTGTTCGGTGTTCTTTTGGGTAGTCTCGCGCAAGTTGGCAATCATCTGGTTGATGTTGTCTTTTAAGATTGCTACTTCTCCTAGTGCTTCTACGGAAATTGACCGGGTTAAATCGCCTTTTGTTACCGCCGTTGCCACTTCGGCGATCGCCCGTAGCTGAGTTGTCAGAGTTGCGGCTAGTTCATTTACGTTATCTGTTAGGTCTTTCCAGGTTCCCGCCGCCCCTGGAACCTTGGCTTGTCCGCCCAGTTTACCCTCAATTCCCACTTCCCGCGCTACGGTTGTTACCTGATTGGCAAAGGTCGCTAGGGTATCAATCATTTCATTGATGGTTTCTGCTAAGGTTTCAATTTCACCCTTCGCATCTAACATCAATTTCCGCTTCAAATCTCCATTCGCTACGGCGGTGACAACTCGCGCAATTCCTCGCACTTGGGCGGTTAAGTTCCCCGCCATCGAGTTTACATTGTCGGTGAGGTCTTTCCAGGTTCCCGCCACACCTTGCACCACAGCTTGACCACCTAATTTTCCTTCTGTACCCACCTCACGCGCTACCCGCGTTACTTCACTGGCGAAGGAACTGAGTTGATCCACCATCGTATTAATCGTGTTTTTCAAGTCGAGAATTTCACCCTTCACATCAACGGTGATTTTCTTCGACAAGTCACCATTCGCCACCGCCTTGGTTACTTCGGCGATGTTCCTTACCTGGGCGGTTAAGTTCCCCGCCATTGAGTTTACATTGTCGGTGAGGTCTTTCCACGTCCCACCAACGCCGCGGACATAAGCTTGGACACCAAGTTTTCCTTCTGTTCCCACCTCTCTTGCTACTCTAGTTACCTCACTGGCGAAGGAATTAAGTTGATCCACCATTGTATTAATCGTGTTTTTCAACTCCAGAATTTCACCCTTCACATCGACGGTGATTTTCTTGGATAAGTCGCCATTCGCCACCGCCGTTGCAACTTCCGCAATATTCCGTACTTGTCCGGTCAGATTTCCCGCCATCAAGTTCACGTTGTCGGTGAGGTCTTTCCAGGTTCCCGCTACACCCCGTACTTCTGCTTGGACACCGAGTTTCCCTTCTGTTCCCACTTCTCGCGCTACTCTTGTAACCTCCGACGCGAAGGAATTGAGTTGATCCACCATTGTATTAATCGTGTTTTTCAACTCCAGAATTTCACCTTTCACATCCACAGTGATTTTCTTGGACAAGTCGCCATTCGCCACCGCCGTTGTCACTTCCGCGATGTTTCTTACCTGGGCTGTCAAACTTCCCGCCATGAAGTTTACAGAGTCAGTCAAATCTTTCCACGTCCCCGCCACACCTTTAACATCGGCTTGGACACCTAACTTACCTTCGCTTCCTACCTCTCGCGCCACCCTGGTTACTTCCGATGCGAAGGAATTAAGTTGATCCACCATGATATTGATCGTGTTTTTCAACTCCAGAATTTCGCCTTTAACTTGGACAGTGATTTTTTTCGATAAATCCCCGTTGGCGATCGCAGTTGCAACTTCCGCTATACTACGTACTTGGTCGGTGAGGTTCCCCGCCATCATATTCACCGCACCTGTTAAGTCTTTCCAGGTTCCCGCCACGCCGCGCACTTCCGCTTGGACACCCAGTTTACCTTCTGTACCTACTTCCCGCGCTACTCTTGTTACTTCTGATGCAAAGGAACTGAGTTGATCCACCATTGTATTAATCGTGTTCTTCAACTCCAAAATTTCACCCTTCACATCCACGGTGATTTTCTTAGACAAGTCCCCATTCGCCACCGCCGTTGTCACATCCGCAATGTTTCTTACCTGGGCTGTCAAACTTCCCGCCATGAAATTTACGCTGTCGGTTAAATCCTTCCAAGTCCCCGCCACGCCACGCACTTCCGCTTGGACACCCAGCTTACCTTCACTTCCTACCTCTCGCGCCACCCTTGTTACTTCACTAGCAAAGGAATTGAGTTGATCCACCATTGTATTAATCGTGTTCTTCAACTCCAGAATTTCACCCTTCACATCCACAGTGATTTTCTTCGACAAGTCACCATTCGCCACCGCCGTTGTCACTTCCGCGATGTTTCTTACCTGGGCTGTCAAACTTCCCGCCATGAAATTCACAGAGTCAGTCAAATCCTTCCACGTCCCCGCCACACCTTTAACGTCGGCTTGGACACCGAGTTTTCCTTCACTTCCTACCTCTCGCGCCACCCTGGTTACTTCTGATGCAAAGGAACTGAGTTGATCCACCATGATATTGATCGTGTTCTTCAACTCTAGAATTTCGCCCTTCACATCCACAGTAATTTTCTTCGATAAATCACCATTAGCGATCGCTGTCGCCACTTCCGCAATATTACGTACCTGACCTGTCAGATTTCCTGCCATCAAATTCACATTATCAGTGAGGTCTTTCCAGGTTCCCGCCACACCCCGCACTTCGGCTTGGACACCGAGTTTACCTTCTGTTCCCACCTCTCTAGCCACCCGCGTTACTTCCGATGCGAAGGAATTGAGTTGATCCACCATTGTATTAATCGTGTTCTTCAACTCCAGAATTTCACCCTTCACATCGACGGTGATTTTCTTGGACAAGTCGCCATTCGCCACCGCCGTTGTCACTTCCGCGATGTTTCTTACCTGGGCTGTCAAACTTCCCGCCATGAAGTTTACCGAGTCAGTCAAATCTTTCCATGTCCCCGCCACACCTTTAACGTCGGCTTGGACACCTAACTTACCTTCGCTTCCTACCTCTCGCGCCACCCTGGTTACTTCTGACACAAAGGAACTGAGTTGATCCACCATGATATTGATCGTGTTCTTCAGTTCGAGAATTTCACCCTTCACATCTACAGTGATTTTCTTGGATAAATCACCATTAGCGATCGCTGTCGCAACTTCTGCAATGTTTCTTACCTGTCCCGTCAGATTTCCCGCCATTAAATTCACATTATCGGTGAGGTCTTTCCAAGTTCCCGCCACACCCCGCACTTCGGCTTGGACACCAAGTTTTCCTTCCGTCCCCACTTCCCGCGCTACTCTAGTTACTTCCGACGCGAAGGAGTTCAACTGATCCACCATTGTGTTGACGGTGTTTTTCAACTCTAGAATTTCGCCTTTGACATTGACGGTGATTTTTTTCGATAAATCACCGTTGGCGATCGCGGTGGCAACTTCCGCAATATTACGTACTTGCCCGGTAAGATTTCCTGCCATCAAATTCACGTTATCGGTGAGGTCTTTCCAAGTTCCCGCCACACCCCGCACTTCTGCTTGGACACCGAGTTTACCTTCTGTTCCGACTTCCCGCGCTACCCTGGTAACTTCACTGGCAAAGGAACCGAGTCGGTCTACCATTGTGTTAACTATATTGGCTGTTTGCAGAAACTCGCCTTTGAGGGGTTTACCATCTATTTCTGTGGCGATGGTTTGAGACAAATCCCCATTAGCTACCGCACGAATTACTCTTGTAGTCTCGGCTGTTGGTTGGACTAAATCTGTAATTAGAGTATTGACAGAATTCACACAATCTGACCAAGAACCCCGCACAGTTCCCAAAGAGGCGCGTTCTGTAATTTTTCCGTCTTTCCCAACCACATTCCCAATGCGCTGGAGTTCTAACGCCATCCGCTCATTTTGGTCAATAATGTCGTTGAGCGTGTCAGCAATTTTACCTGCTAAACCAGTATTTTCTACGGACATCCGAACCGAAAAGTCACCTTTTTTCACAGCAGTGAGTGTTTTCAGCAATTGTTTTAAATCAAGATTGTCGCTTTCTCTGGTTAACTGTTCGGTTGCCATTGCTATATCCTTGGGAAAATGCGGAGTATTGTTAGGGTAATGAGATTAATACTGAACACTACTGCTTAAGAGCGTCGCTATGCAGTTAAATTATTCAATAATCATTGCTAATCCAGACAGCTACTACAAAAAAATAGGTGTCTTAGATGAATAGGTTGAAGCTTGAGTACAAACGCTTGTTAGAAGATAATTTCTTTGCTGATTTTTAACTAAATTCATGCTGAAGGTAGTTAAAAATCATTTTTAAGATACCAGATTTATTATTAATAACTATCAATTATTTTAACTCTATAAGTTAGTTAACTTTAGGATGGCGGAGATATTATTTCTATCTAACGAAAGATAGAGGACAATCAGAGACAAATTTGTTATTCTCATATGCCTTTAACGCTGAGGAACGCAAGGTCAGCGCAAAGTAACGCAGAGTTAGGTTACGCTGACGTATTGATAAATTACAAAAGGTAAAATTTTTAAATCAGATATTTACAAACGAAGTTAATTACCTCAGCTAAACCTGATTGAGTTTTTAAATTAGTAAAAATAAAAGGTTTATCACCGCGCATTTTTTTCGCATCGCGTTCCATAATGCTTAAATCTGCACCTACAAATGGTGCAAGGTCAGTTTTATTAATCACTAATAAATCAGATTTGGTAATTCCTGGGCCGCCTTTGCGGGGAATTTTATCGCCAGCAGCCACATCAATAACATAGATAGTTAAATCGACTAATTCGGGGCTGAAAGTAGCGGCTAAATTATCACCGCCACTTTCTAAAAAGACTAAATCTAAATTATGAAAACGCTCTTCTAACTGTTCAATCGCAGCTAAATTCATTGAAGCATCTTCTCTAATCGCCGTGTGGGGACAACCACCAGTTTCTACACCCAAAATGCGATCGCTTGCTAAAGCCTGAGAACGCACCAAAAACTGTGCATCCTCCTGAGTATAAATATCATTCGTCACCACAGCAAGATGATAGCGATCGCGCAACGCTTTACATAAAGCATCCACTAACGCCGTCTTCCCCGAACCCACCGGGCCTGCAACACCTACTCGAAATGCGGTCATAAGTTAAAAGGCAAAAGTTAAAAGGCAAAAGTTAAAAAGATAAAATTTCATACTTCATACTTCATACTTCATACCTAACTTCTAAACAACCTTGTATATTGAGTTTCATGCTGCATACTCGCTAAAGATAAACCCCAGCTACAACAACTCAATTCATCATCCTCTAAAACGAGAACTTCTTGGACAGTTGCACTAATTAATGGTTGTAAATTTAGTAATAATTCTTGTCCGGCGGTTTGTCCGAGGGGAATCAGTTTAACTCCGGCGGTGATGAGATTAGTAGCCCAACTATGCAGATATGCGAGTAAAGCAGCATTCGGTTGAATTTGCCAATGAGCAACAGCAATCCCAAAAGCAACTGCATAATTGCAACGATTACCCACACTATTAATAGTCGGGAGTAACTCTGGCTGTAGTTTACCAAGTAATTGCACAAGCGATCGCCCCATCTGCCAACTAGAATTGCGTAATTCTTGCGTCTCTCTCGCCGCCGATAACCAGCGATTCCAATAACAGAGGGTTTCAATATTCCCAATCTTCGCAGATGCAGCCGCCCGTAACATCACCGCCGCCTCTAACCGAATTGCACCGTAACGTAACTCCGAGGTTAGCCAATGTTTGAGTGTATCTTGATTGGTAACGATGCCATGTTCTACCAAAGTTTCCAAACCCTCAGAATAACTGTAAGCGCCCACAGGTAAAGCGGGGCTGGCTAACTGCAAAATCCCCAAAAAATGACTATCAGTGAGGGTGATGGTGTCCATAAGCCCCTAATTCTGGCTGAAACGGTGCAATTTCTTCTTTAATTTCCAGTCCTAACTGTACCAACATCGTTTGTAAAACAGTATCTGGTGACAAACGCAAATAACTCGGCGTAATTTCCACAGGTACATGACGATTACCCAGATGGTATGCTGCTCGCATTAACAAAAGTGGTGATTCAGCAGATACAGTCAGCACAGGTTCGGGTTTCGCAACAATTCTCATTACACCACCATCATTTTCATCTTGTAGAATATCGCCATCCCGTAACACAGTCCCCCTGGGTAAACGCAAAAACACAACCTGACCATTTTCCATTTCAAACCGATGACGGCTGCGAGTCCGTTCTTCTGCCGTCAGTGCTAAAGTTAAACTCACCACAGCATTAGCATCTGGTGGTTTACGTTGAGTCAAAATCATTTTTGCACCTTTGCGCCTTTGCGCGAAACATTCAACATTCATTAATTTGATATTATTAACGAAGTGAGCGATCGCTAAAACTATGGCAAAGCGTAAAAAAAGCAATCTCCAGTGGATTAAAGAAACGCTTGATCTCCAACCCGACCACCACTGGGAATCTCCATCAGGCTATAAAATTTTCGTTGCTAACCGGGGGGCTGTGCGCTTCAACGTTCCCCAAAATTGGGTATTTGAACCCCAAGAAAAATCCTTCAAGTTCATGGATAGAAAACCACCCAAAGATGATTGCTGTTTAGAAGTATCTTTTAATCACCTACCGCCCCACGACTGGAGTTTGTTTCCCCTGAAAGCTACCTTAAAGAAAATCGTAGAAGAAGACAGCCGCGATGTCATTGAGAAAGGCGAAGTTATCACCCTCAAACGCCAAACCGCCAGAGTTGTGTGGACAGAACTTAAATTTATTGACACCCAAGCCGAACCAAGAGAAGCTTTTTCTCGAATTTGCATCGGTCTAGGCTCAAATATACAATGCTTAATTACCTTTGAATTTTGGGCAGACCAAGCCGAACAGTTAACACCCGTTTGGGATGAAGTGATGCGGAGTCTCACACTAGGACTATATATCCGCGACCCCAGAACAGGTTTAGCTTTTCCAGATTAGTGCTGAGTGCTGAGTAGTAATATACGCTTTTTAATTCAGCACTTTTTTGGTTACAGAAACGTAGACTAGAGAACTGACAGCAAGATTTTCTTTCCCCCACACCCACACTCCCCACACTTCCCACACTTCCCACACTTCCCACACTCCCCACACTCCCCACACCCCAATTTTTGTGACTGTATATGAAAACACTATATATATGGGTGGGGAGTAAGGTAAAGTTATGATGTATTTCACTTCGATTGACTAGTAAGTTCACGAATCCCGTCACAAGGCTGGATGTTAGCTGTTGCGTCGCTGGTGATTGTTTTGTGTCAAACAACAAAGGTAAAACTACGCCAAGCAATCTAGCGACAATTGGATCTAGGATTGATTTAACAAAGCTAAAAAACAAAGCTGTGGGTGTTGAGTTGGTAGTAGTGCCAAAAATCTACGAAAAACTCATACCTCATCACCATCACTAACTTCACAGGTCTAAAACAATGGAATTGACAATTGACAACGTAGAAACCGTTTTAGATGAAATGCGCCCTTATTTGATGTCTGATGGCGGTAACGTGGAACTGGTAGAACTTGATGGCCCTGTGGTCAGATTACGGTTACAAGGTGCTTGTGGTTCTTGTCCTAGCTCCACAATGACCCTGAGAATGGGTCTGGAACGCCGCCTCAAGGAAATGATTCCCGAAATTGCTGAAGTTGAACAAGTAATTTAGGGGCTGAGGGATCAGAAGTAAAAGGTCAAAAGTAAAAAGTCAAAAGTTAACGCTTTTTACTTTTGCCTTTAAACTTTTCACTTGATAATTCCCTAAGTCCTAATCCCTAATCCTTAATCATTACCGATTATGTCCCATCCGCTTTATGTTGCCTTTATTTGGCATCAGCATCAGCCGCTGTACAAGTCTCCTGACAGCGGCGTTTCGCTTTCATCTACCCAACAATACAAGCTACCTTGGGTACGCTTGCACGGCACTAAAGATTATTTAGATTTAATATTAATCCTGGAACAATATCCCAAGTTACACCAAACGGTGAATTTGGTACCTTCTTTGATATTGCAATTAGAAGATTACATTGCTGGTACAGCTTTTGACCCTTATTTAACAGCCAGCTTAACTCCGGCGGAACAACTAACCAGGGAACAGCACGAATTTATTGTGCAGCATTTCTTTGATGCTAATCACCATACATTAATTGATCCGCATCCTCGTTATGCCCAGTTGTATCAACAAAGGCAAGACAAAGGACAAGCTTGGTGTTTAGCAAATTGGGGTGTGCAGGATTACAGCGATTTGCTGGCTTGGCACAATTTAGCTTGGATAGATCCTTTGTTTTGGGATGACCCAGAAATTGCCGCTTGGTTAAAACAAGGGCGGAATTTTAGTTTAAGCGATCGCCAGCAAATTTACGCCAAACAACGCCAAATCTTAAGCCGCATTATTCCCCAACACCGGAAAATGCAGCAAACAGGGCAATTAGAAGTCACAACCACGCCCTACACTCACCCAATTATGCCTTTACTGGCTGATACTAACTCTGGTCGGGTAGCAGTGCCGAATATGACCTTACCAGAGCATCGTTTTCAATGGGCAGAAGACATCCCTCGCCACCTACGCAAAGCCTGGGATATGTATACAGACAGATTTGGTCAGGAACCTAGAGGTTTATGGCCTTCGGAACAATCTGTGAGTCCAGAAGTATTGCCGTATATTATTAAACAAGGTTTTAAGTGGATTTGCTCAGATGAAGCTGTCTTGGGTTGGACATTGCGACACTTCTTCCATCGAGATGGTGCAGGGAATGTCCAGCAACCAGAAGTGCTGTATCGCCCCTATCGCCTGACAACCCCAGCCGGTGATTTAGCGATTGTGTTCCGCGACCATAGATTATCTGATTTAATTGGCTTTACCTACGGTTCAATGCAGCCAAAACAAGCCGCCGCCAACTTAGTCGGACATCTGCAAGCGATCGCTAAAAAGCAGCGCGAAAACCCCAGCGAACAACCTTGGTTAGTCACCATTGCTTTAGATGGCGAAAATTGTTGGGAATTTTATCCCCAAGACGGCAAACTCTTCCTAGAAGCTTTGTATCAAAACCTCAGCAATGACCCCCAATTGCAACTTGTTACCGTCTCAGAATTTATCGAAAAATTCCCACCCACAGCCACTATTCCCCAAGAGCAATTACACAGTGGTTCGTGGGTAGATGGTAGCTTCACCACCTGGATTGGCGACCCGGCAAAAAATAAAGCTTGGGACTACCTCACCCAAGCCAGAGCCGTGTTAGCCAGCCATCCAGAAGCCACCGAAGAAACCAACCCAGCCGCCTGGGAAGCTTTGTATGCTGCTGAAGGTTCAGACTGGTTTTGGTGGTTTGGCGAAGGACATTCTTCCAATCAAGATGCCATTTTTGACGAATTATTTCGAGAGCATCTGGCTGGCATTTACAAAGCCTTAAACGAACCCGTACCAGCCTATCTCTCTCAAGCTGTAGAAGTGCATGAAATTCGCGCCAACCATCTTCCAGAAAGCTTTATTCACCCCGTCATTGACGGCCGTGGCGACGAACAAGATTGGGACAAAGCCGGCAGAATCGAAGTTGGTGGTGCAAGAGGCACAATGCACAACAGCAGCCTCATCCAACGACTTTGGTATGGGGTAGATCACCTCAACTTTTATATCAGGTTGGACTTCAAAAGTGGTGTCAAACCAGGACAAGAATTACCGCCAGAATTAAATTTGCTGTGGTTCTATCCTGATAAAACTATGCACAATAGCCCAATTCCCTTAAAAGATGTGCCGCCGCAAGCACCAGTCAATTATTTGTACCATCACCATTTGGAAATTAATTTACTCACACAATCAGTACAATTCCGCGAAGCCGCAGAAGATTATCAATGGCAACCCCGCTTTAGCCGCGCCCAAGTAGCTTTAGATACTTGTTTAGAATTATCAGTACCTTGGGCAGATTTGCAAGTTCCCCCCGATTATCCCCTGCGCTTGATTTTAGTTATGGCTGATAACGGGCGTTTTTCTGACTATTTACCAGAAAATGCTTTGATTCCGATTGAAGTACCGTAGGAAAATATGAGGTATGAAGGCTGAAGTATGAAACAATTGCTTCAGTCTTTATACTTTGCTGGGTGTATCTGTTATTAAAACGTTAGAGTCCCGAGCTTGACGCTTTGAGCAAAAAATTTTTATGTCCACAACAGTTGTACTGGATAAGCCGCAAATGCACAATCACGACTGACGATCACCAAATTATGGCGCATTGCTTGAGCAATTAGAATACGATCAAATGGATCACGGTGATGGAGTGGGAGTTTGAGGATTTGTATCGTGTCAGCAAAAGTGATCGGCAGGAGATTGATTCCAGCAGGCTCTAAACTAGCTTCAATTAATTCGTAATTTGCCTGAAGTGAGAGTTTACCGAGGTTAAGCTTGATCGCAATTTCCCATAATGTGGCGATGCTGAGATAAACGCGCTCTGCATGATCAATCTCTGCTTTGAGTGAGTCAGGCAAGTTAGGATCATCTTCTGAATACCAGATAAAAGCGTGAGTGTCCAACAGTAATGCCGTCATTCCATGTATTCCTTCAGATCATCCAAAGGCTCATCGAAGTCTTCTGGTAGGGGTAAGCTAAAAGTGCCTTTGAGGAAGCCAGCTTGACGTTTTGGGGAGACAGATTTGGTTTTGACGTGGTTTGCCAGGAGAAATTGAGTGTAGTGTAAGACTTCTTGCTGGAGAGATTCAGGTAGTTGTTTGAGGTGTTCAAGGATGGTGGTTTCGAGCATCAGACCGCCTTTATAGACACCTCTAATTTTAGCAAAGGGAACCGTGACTTACTGACTAGCACAGGTCTAAAAGTTTAGGGCGTTGCTGATTAGTGGGATGATTTTTGTCTCACGCAAAGGCGCGAAGACGCAAAGAATCAATATTTTGCTTTGTACAAAAGTCTCAATTCATCCCGCATTTATGCAACGCCAAGTTTAGCTATTCTACTGCATCCCTCAACTGTTTTTGTTGTTCCACTTGAGAGCATCAAGTGTTGGGCGATAGAAGACTTTGAAAAAGTTTTACAAACATGCAGTAATGATACTGGCAAAAAAATATTTTTAAAGTTACATTGAAAACAATGCAGAGTAGCTGTTTTAAAACCATGAATCGCTTTTCTGAAAACATTACCCCTTTTCCAGACGAGTACAGTTTACAAAGAAATCAACTGGCTCGATTGTGTGGTTCTACGCAGCTATTCCGCGATCGCTACATGATATTGCGAATTTTAGGTAGAGGTGGCTTTGGCATTACCTTTTTAGCCAGAAACGCCCGCTTACCAGGAAATCCTCTGTGTGTAATTAAACAACTTTGTCCAAAAACCACCAGTACCAAAAGTTGGGAAAAAGCTTGTCAGCGATTTGAACAAGAAGCCAAAACCTTAGCCCAACTTGGTAGTCATTCGCAAGTTCCTATGCTGTTAGACTACTTTGAAAAAAATGGTGAGTTTTATTTAGTGCAGGAATATGTGCGGGGTTGCACTTTAGCGCGAGAAGTCAGACGTAATGGAGTGAAAACTGAAGCCGAAGTTAAGCAGTTTTTACGAGACATTCTGCCGATATTGCAATATATCCATCAAAATCGGGTAATTCATCGAGATATTAAACCGCAAAACTTGTTGCGCTGTGAAGATGACCAAAGATTAGTGATGATTGATTTTGGCGCAGTTAAAGAAAAGTTAGTTGATATTTCTGAAGACTCTGGCTACAAAACTGCAACAACTAATTTTGTCGGGACTATGGGATTTGCACCGCCAGAACAGTTTGCGTTGCGGCCAGTTTACGCCAGTGATATCTATGCAGTGGGAGTCACTTGTCTTTATTTATTGACTGGTAAAGGGCCTTTAGACTTTGAACATGACACATCCACAGGGGAAATTAGCTGGCAAAAAGAAGTGAATATTAGTGATCACTTTGCCAAGATTTTAGGAAAAATGGTGAAGTTTTCCTTAGACGATCGCTTCAAGACTGTAGATGATGTGATTAAAGCATTAAATCTAGAGAAGAATTTACCTAATTTAAGCAACTGTTTAACCACAAAACCCCTGCGAACCTTCCAGCCTCAACCCGAACCAACACCACCCCAACAAACATATATTTCACCAACAGCTAAAACTGCGATCGCAATTCGAGAATGGAAAGCTAAACTCAACCATAAGCAATTGCACCGTCAGTTAAATTCTTACTTAACTTCAGTCTAAACATTAGAGTATTCCAAGTATCCCCCTTGTCCCCCTTGTCTCCCTTGTTCCAAAATAATGAATAAAAGCCCCTCATCTTACAAGTTTGCGTCTTTGAGTAGAGAGGAAGTAGAACCGATGCTGGGACTAACTTTAGCGGAAACAAGGGTTTATCAAGAAGCAAAAGCTGAGGGTAGAGAAGAACAGAAAGCTGAGATTTTGAAAGCGGCTGTACCTCTGTTACTAAAAACAGGAATGAGTATAAAACAAATTGCTCAACAACTGAAGGTTGATGTAGAATCTGTCCGGGTGGCTGCACAGGAGAGTCCATAGCCAGCGATCGCTCCTATAATGTAGCAGAAGCATATAATTAGCCTGCGTTCGGCTTTGCCGTTTTAGATAAGCTAGGCAGGCTTTGTTTTTAATTCACATTGTTTAAAAATATAATTAACTGCCGCAAATAACTTATCTAAATCTTGAATAACATACAAATCTTTATTCCGAGTAAACACATCAGCAGACAACTTACCAAATTGCCATACTTTGCCGTTAGTCACAATTCCAAAAATATCACTGACAAAATCATCATTAATTCTTTGGACTGCAATCATCTCAGCTAAACACTGTCCCCAACCTTCTTCAAATTTGTCTTGTTTAGCTTCCACTGCCAGAAAATATGGTTTATCAAATACAACTGTTCCTAGAGGATTTCGCTGGGTGACTGTATAATCTGGAACTCCTGATAAATCTTCGTCATAAGTCAATGTTTCATGGCTCCAAAGTGTTAATTTACTACGGTAAGGTTTCCAAACTTCTTTTAAAACTGGATAGATCAGATTTTCACAAATAGCATCTTCAGAATTATCTATAACTCCATCTATAAATAGTAAATCTAACTCTTCTTGGAAAGCTTGGGGAACAGAAAAATCTAATTCCGACATAAAATTAGACTGGATATATTTGATTTGAAATTTTTTGATGACTGTACTAATACTTTTATAATTACTAAATGCCATATTAATTGACCTTGTTAGCGTAAACATCCGCAACTAGGGAATAATTTAACATAGATAAAGTTTAGTAAATTTGAGTCATGTCTGAGTTCAAAGAAAACATCGCCTCTTTCGCCAGACAGTTTGTTCCCTCTTATCGATTCATCCGCACCCACGAATCTACACTCGGTAACAGTCATGAACTGCAAACAGAACTAAAGCCTCACTCAATTAAGGTTTTAAACTGGAATATTGCTAAAAATAACTTTGACAAAAGTTGGTTTAGAGATTTTTACCGCATTCTCAGACAGTACCAACCTGATTTAATCTTCTGCCAAGAAGTGCGTATGGGTGTAGGTGTTGAACAAATTATTGGGTTTAACAAATTGAGTTGGGCTTATGCACCGAATTTCATTGATACCCATCACCAAACTTATTCAGGGATTTTAACAGCAGCTAATATCAGTCCTCTCAGCAAAAAAGCTATAGTTACTAAACACTATGAACCTTTAGTTAACACTCCCAAGGTTTCATTAATTACAGAATATTCTTTGTCTCACCAGCAAACAACTTTATTAACTATTAATAGTCACTTAATTAATTTTGTTGATTTAAATAAATTTAAAACTCAACTACAAGAAATAGAGTTAGCCTTATCTACACATCGCGGGGCGATTATTTTTGCGGGTGATTTCAATACATGGAATCGTCAACGAGCCATACTTTTAGATAAAGCTGTAACTAAATTAGGGTTAAAGTCAGTAGAATTTGCACCCCATGAAAGTAAGAAGATTAAAAGGTTCCTTTTGTCACCCCCCCTAGATTATATTTTTTATCGAGGATTAACTGAAAAATTAGCCAGTGCTAAAGTTTTAGACGAAATCAATTCATCCGATCACAAGCCATTGCTGGCAGAATTTAGTTATGTCGATATGTAAGAAATAAAGATGCTTGTAGACATTAGCATCCTCACTTTTTTTAGTGCAGCTACCGTTGTCGTTCATGCTTTGGGAATTGCCCATGCTGCCCATGCAGTCATGACTGTGCGTTCTTCCCGTGGTGCGATCGCCTGGAGTATTTCGTTAGTGACATTTCCCTGGCTGGCTTTACCTTTATACTGGATTTTAGGCAGAACTAAATTTCATGGCTATGCTGAAGCCTTACGTTCAGTGTTTTCTGAACATCAAAAATTAGTTCGCCAAGCATATAGCGAAATAACTAAATTTCAAGTTACAGTTCCAGAGAAATTAAAATCACTAGAACCATTAGCAAAAACATTTACAGGTGTTGCTTTTACATCAGGAAATGCTGCCGAATTACTCATTGATGGACAGCAAACATATCCAGCAATGTTAAGTGCGATCGCCTCTGCGAAAAACTATATTTTGCTGCAATCTTACATCGTTGATGATGATGAATCAGGGCATGAGTTTCAAGCCGCTTTAATTGCGAAAGCACAGCAAGGCATTCGGGTTTATTTTCTCTACGATGAAATTGGTTCTAATAAATTACCTCGTACTTATATCAACTCTCTACGCCAAAACTTTATTCAAGTCAGTGCATTTCATACCACCAAAGGTAGAGGTAATCGTTTCCAGCTTAACTTTCGCAACCATCGGAAAATTTTAGTAGTTGATGGTGAAATTGCATTTACTGGTGGGCTAAATATTGGTAATGATTACGTCGGTAAAAATCGTCGTCTCAGTCCTTGGCGCGACACCCATCTAAAATTGCAAGGGCCGACTGTTCAAAGTCTGCAAAGTTCTTTTTTGCAAGATTGGTATTGGGCAAATCGCAAAGTAATCGATGTTAACTGGCAAGTGCAACCCAACTGGGAAGCTAACCAAACAGCATTAATTTTACCTACAGGCCCCGCAGATAAACACAAAGCTTGTCAACTTTTTTTCGTGAATGCTATCAACCAAGCCCAAACTCGTCTGTGGATAGCGACTCCCTATTTTGTTCCAGATGATTCAACTTTGACAGCTTTAAAATTAGCAGCAATGCGCGGTGTAGATGTTCGGATTATTTTACCAAACCGACCAGATCACTTATTTGTTTATCTTTGTTCCTTTTCTTATTACAACGAAATGAAACCCATAAATATCAAGTTTTATCGCTACAAACATGGGTTCATGCACCAAAAAATTATCCTCATTGACAATGATTTAGCAGGAGTAGGCACAGTCAACCTGGATAATCGCTCGTTTTTTCTCAACTTTGAAGTTATGAGTTTTATTATCAATACTCAATTTGTCAACAGCGTTGAGAAAATGCTAAAAACCGATTTAGCTGCTTCTGTCACCGTAGATTTTGCTGAATATGAGCAAAAACCTTTGTGGTTCAAGTTAGCTGTGAGAATCTCTCGGTTACTCACCCCTTTGTTGTAAACTCATTTCATAATCTCTCCGCGTCTTTGCGTTTCTGCGTGAGACACAGAATTTGCTAAACTCCAACTTCGGAGAGAACGAATAAACTGAAGTATTGGGAATTCTCGGAGGGGTTTCAGGGTGGCTTTTGATGAACGTGTAGTAATAGAACAAATTCATCCACAAGATATTTCTTGGCCATTCTGGCCGATTGTGCCACTTTACCCATACAGCAGGCGGCGGACAATTCGCAAAGAAATCATCAAAGACACTATCTGGACTTTTGACCAATTGCAAGGCATTTTTTACGTTGTTGTGCCGATTCGGATGACAGTTGTCAAGCTAGATGCGGGTGGTTTATTGGTTTATGCACCTGTCGCACCCACAAAAGAATGTCTGCAACTGATGAAGGAGTTAGTTGCAGAACATGGTGATGTGAAATATATTATCTTGCCAACTATTTCTGGTATTGAACATAAGGTTTTCGTCGGCCCCTTCGCTAGATGCTTTCCCAATGCACAGGTATTTGTCGCCCCAAATCAATGGAGTTTCCCGCTAAATCTGCCATTGAGTTGGTTGGGTTTACCAGGAAAACGTACTCAAGTATTACCAGAAGATAGCAGTCAAGCGCCTTTTGGTGATGAGTTTGACTATGCAATTTTGAAAACGATTGATTTAGGACTAGGTAAGTTTACAGAAGCGGCATTTCTGCACAAGCGATCGCACACTTTATTAGTCACAGACGCAGTAGTATCTATACCAGAAGAACCACCTGCGATCGTCCAACTCGACCCTTATCCCTTACTCTTCCACGCTAAAGAAAAAGGTTCTGATGTTGTTGCTGATAATCAAGCCAACCGCCGCAAAGGATGGCAACGCATCACCTTATTTGCTTTATACTTTCAGCCCAGTGTTTTAGATGTACCCGCCTGGGGCGAAGTCTTCCGCGATGCCCTCAAAGCCCCAGAACGTTCCCGCAAAGCTTATTTTGGTTTATTTCCCTTTAAATGGCAAAATAACTGGCAAAGGTCATTTCACGCCTTGCGCGGCGATGGGCGTTTGTTTGTCGCACCAGTTTTGCAAGCCCTCATCCTCAACCGCGCACCCAAAGAAACACTTGATTGGGCTGATAAAGTTGCTAGTTGGGATTTTCAGTGGATTATTCCCTGTCATTTTGATGCACCAATTAAAGTCCAACCACAGCAATTTCGCCAAGCATTTTCCTTTTTAGAAAAGCAACCAGTTGCAAGTGCAGGTTTGTTTAACAGTAGTAGTTATCCTTTACCAGAGGATGATTTTAAAATTCTCCGCGATATTGATGCAGGTTTAAATCAAACTGGTATTGTCCCGCCGGCGAAGGAGAAAATTTGAAGTGTGCTTGGTTATTGGGGACAAGGGAGACAAGGTAGAAACATTACTCCCTTGTCTAATCAAACTCAGCACTCCTATCTACCTTGTCTAATCAAACTCAATACTTTCCCATCAAAAACAAATGCGATTACGCCCACTTTTCTTCGCTTCTCTCACTTTATCGCTGGCACGCTGTAAAAAAGAGACAAGGTTATCTTCTGCTATGAGTTCGACAACCCCAAGACTGGTAGTGAGTTGGAATTGTTGACCATTGTAGGCTGTAATAATTTCTGCACTCAGGGCTAGGCGAATTCGTTCTGCTATCTGACATCCTGTATTCAGGTCAGTGTTAGACATGACAATACAAAATTCTTCTCCACCGTAGCGTGTCACCCAATCTCCAGCTCTGATATGAGTTTTAAATACTTGTGCGGCAGTTTTTAAAGCTTGATCACCTGTAGGAAAACCATAGGTGCGATTGACTGCACCAAAATGATCTAAATCTAAAAGTAAGATTGTGAGTTGTTGCTGATATTTATGAGATTTTTCGATTTCACGCGCCAGTAATCTATCGAGATAGCGGCGATTAAATACTTCTGTCAAACCATCGAGTTCAGCTTCGACGCGGTATTTATTGGCTAATCGACTGGCTTTCAGTACCATTTCACTAATCATCCGTTCTGCGGTGACACGAATGCGATGCTCAAAATCAGTTATGAGTTTATCTTGTCCCGAAGCATCGGCGATCGCATCAAATTCTTCAGAAGTGACAACTTGATTACGCCCTTTTTGCTTGGCTGCATATATACATTGATTAATTTCTTGCCATAATTGTTCAATTGAAGCATGTCCTAACATTGAAACCACACCAAAGGAAGCAGTGAGGCGCACAGAAGACATAGCATTGAGCTTAAATTCATGAGCTTCGATTTGAGTTCTGAGAAACTCTGCAAAGGCTTTTCCTTGCTCAATACTCCCACGCATACAAATAGCAAATTTATCGCCGCCTGTCCGCGCCACAATTCCTGCACCTAATGAGTACTTTTGCAGAATTTGTCCAATCTCTTGTAATATCTGATCTCCTGTAATGTGACCATAGCGATCGTTAATAAACTTAAAACGGTCAATATCTAAATAAATCAAAGATATTGGCTCAATATCTTCATTAGATGTTAAAAGATTGATTGCATAATCATTAAATTTACGAAAATTAGCAATTCCTGTTAATTTATCAAGATTAAATAAATGCTTTTGTTGATTGTGCCAAAAACTGCGCTGTAAGCGTAGACCAATTTGCTGATTAATTGCATCATATTGACAGGTTTCATCTTCTGCTTCTAACCAACTAAGCGTAGCCGATTCTTGCTCAATTGTATCTACTAATAATACTGTCGGTTTCCCAACAGTAGTATACAGATGTCTGGCTTTATCTAGGCTTTCAACAACGCTAAAATCGAGTACAATAATGTCAAACTCTTGCTCAAATAAGCTGGAAATATCAACCCTAATCCACTCAAAATTGAGGGGCATATTTGTTGGTTGAGGTAAATCTATTGAACTACACCAAGCAACTCGAATTGCTTTCGTTTGTTCATTCATTAATTTTAAACTTTAGTAACCGATAACAGTATATAGTTAACTTAAAGTTTAACAAGTAAATTCAGCTATGACTAAAACAAGTACTGGACTGTGAAAATATACGTAGACTGGGCATTGTCACCTCAAAGCAAATTAGCTGATTACTGCACTAAAAAATCAAGTTGTTTAAGCTGAAGTTACTAGCAATGAAGTTGCTGACTGTGGCTAAAGTGCTAAAAATTGAGTTGCCATTTAAGCCATCAATATCAAATTGAATCAAAGTACCTGACCCAGATTGTATGCCTTGAATATAACCATCAGCAATGGGATTAATACCTGTGTAATTCAAATGAGTCAAGAGAGTTTGTAAGATTAAAAAATCCTCAGTACTGCTGAAATCAGTAATAGTATCAATACCCTCACCCAGACTGGAAAATACAAATTTATCACTACCAGTACCACCAGTTAGGCGATCGCTACCCGCACCGCCAACCACTGTATCATTACCACCAACTAGAGTGTCATTACCATCTCGACCGTTGAGGGTATCATCATGATCGCCGCGAGACAGTTGATTATCCACTCCCGTACCATTAATTGGGCTATCAGTAATAGTTGTAGTAACAGTATTGCTAGTTCTCGGAATTGCATGAGCAGGGGAGATAATTTGCAGTATAAAGGTTTCATCTTCTTCGTTAATGAAATCATCTAGAATTGGAATATTAATAACTTTACTGGTCTCTTCTGGGTTGACAGTGATAGTGCCGATAGTATTTGTGTAGTCTGTATCTGCTGTAGTTGTAAGGTTAGCAGTGAAATATTGGACAGTGACAGCTTGATTACTGGTTTGAGAAAGACTAACAGTGTAGATGGTGTTTTGATTGCTGCTTTTACCTTCAACTATTGTTTGGTTGGCACTACTTAGCCCAACTGTTGGGACATCAATAATAGGTACACCAACATCTTTTAATATGGCAACATTAAGTGAAGAAATACTATAGCGAAATCCTCGATAAAATTTGACACCATTCATTAAATCTCTAATCAGCTTAACTCCTGGTCTATAACCATCATTTCCTACATGAGTGATGTTACCAAAGGTCAAGGGTACAGGAGAGCCATAAACACTAGTTGCTTGTTTTCCCACAAAGAAAAAATTGCTGCCATCAAAAACAACTTTTTCGTCGAATGTAGATTGATAATTACCTGAGAGTGTGCCATCAAAATTGTTTTTCCAGGCGTTGAAACCAAACACATGACCAAATTCATGGAGTAATAAAGAAACAGCATCTGTTTTATTAATCGGGACAGTAGCAGTTCGTGTTACTGGGTTGGAGTCAAACCATAATTCATTAACTAGATAATCAGGATTAAAGTTAAATTCAATGTCAGGCGTAGCACCATTAGGATCAACCCCTGTGCGAATTTCTGAGATTGCACCTGGTTCATATACTGACAAATTGCCATTTTTATGTACAAAAGATGAAGTTAAACTTCTACCTGTCGCTGTGGGTTCGGGATTAGAAAAATTAACAACAATTTCTAAGTCGGCATTACCTGTAATATATTTGTCCCAACTAGCCCCAGCCGCTAATATATGAGACTTGATGGCAGAGTAGTAGGCAGAAAATTTTCCTGATGGATCATTAAAGGTAATATTAAAATTGAGTACATCTGGATCTGATGTTTCGACAGCATTGGCGTAAGCTCCGTTAATATTGCCTAGGATTGCACTATCAATGACTTCAATTTGCCGCAGTTGAAGAAAATCACTGCTTTGCCACTGCGATCGCCTATGTTCTGCAAAAGCACTATCAAACAAGTTCCAGAAGCTATTTAAACTAGAAAAAGCAGACAGTTGATTTTGTGCCAACCCCAGGGCAGGATTGAATAAGTCACTCATAAACGCTCTTGGTTATATAGACTAAAAATTGATGATTAGACAGGTTTAATAAGAACTAGAAAAAATATCGATGATTAATTCAGTTATATTTGAAGATTTATAAAATAAGCAATAAATACAAATTTATAAGAAGAATTCAGAACTCAGGAGTCAGAATTCAGTATGAATTCTGTACGAGTGGGTGACGAATATTGGTTAAAACCTCGCCCGAAGTCATACTGTTTCACTTTAAGTTTGATACAAATAGACCGCAGGGGGCAGGGAGCAGGGGGCAAGGGGAAAGAATAAAAAAACCATGAATTTGTATCATTTTTTTCGTGAAATGGTATCAAGCGAAAAAAATTAAAATATTCTCGCCTTAAAACTCTACCCACAAGGGAATAGAGTATTCTGAATTCTGAATTCTGACTCCTTTTTATTAATGCACTGAATCTTGGGCTTCGTAGTATAATCTGGTCGCTATGCGAAACATTTCTTGACCTGTGTGCAGATAGCGATCATCATAATTCATGGGAAAGTATGCTAATTCTTCTATGCCATCGGCTACTTGATTGAGGCTGTAGTAGAGATGCGCCGCAGTTCTGGCTAAACTGGGGGGATTAGGCAACGAACGAAAAATAACTTGAGCTTGCTTAATCTCGTCTCGACAAATATCTAAATATTCTTGAAATGATTCTAATAATTGATCATCAAAAGGATCGGCGGCTAATTGCTCAATTTGCTCTTCTAGGGAATCAAGCACTTCACCAAGAACGCTGTTAACTGGTTGATAAATTAAACGTAGCCATTCTTCGACTTGTTCATCAGCATTTTTACCTGATTTTCGATTGGCTTGGTAATGTTTTTGCGCTGATGCTGCCCGTTGTTGGCGATTTTGAGATTCATCTTGCAATTTTTGGTCATAGTCAAGGCGACTTTGGGAATCGCCTAAGACTTCATAAGCAGCGTTGATGCGGATGATTTCATCTTTATCGGCTGTTTCTTGATTGCTGTCAGGATGAAATAATTTCACCAAGCGGCGATAAGCTTGTTTAATCTCCGCTTGGCTGGCATCACGATTAATTTTAAGAGTTTCGTAGTGGTTCTCAGTGTGTTTGGAGTTAACCATTAGTCTAAGTAATTGTTAGCTGACACTGGTAGTTATTTTTGCTTCCAGGTCTTGGAACAATGGTGTACTTAAATACCTTTCGCCAAAACTGGGCTGAATCATGACAATTAAGCGTCCGTTGTTTTCTGGGCGTTGGGCAACTTTAATTGCAGCGCATAAAGCCGCACCACTAGAAATTCCCGATAATAAACCTTCTTCTCTAGCTAACCTTCGTCCATAAGCGATCGCTTCTTCATCAGTAACAGTAATTACTTCATCAATAAACTTCATCTTTAAAACTTGCGGTACAAATCCCGCACCAATCCCTTGGATTTTGTGCGCCCCTGGCTGTCCGCCTGATAAGACTGGGCTATTGGCTGGTTCAACTGCGATCGCCTGAAAACTTGGTTTCCGTGCTTTTAGAACTTCTGCTACACCAGTAATCGTACCACCTGTACCCACTCCGGCAACAATCATATCCACCTGACCCTCGGTATCTTCCCAAATTTCTTCGGCGGTTGTTTCTCGATGGATTTTGGCATTCGCCGGATTGCGAAATTGCTGCAACATGTATGCGTGTGGCGTAGTATTCACTATTTCCTGGGCGCGGCGAATCGCACCACCCATACCTTCCAGCCCCGGAGTCAATTCTAATTCTGCGCCATAAGCGCGTAACATCGCCCGTCGTTCGCCACTCATGGTATCGGGCATTGTCAAAATTAATCGATAACCCTTAGCGGCTGCTACCATTGCTAGGGCGATTCCGGTATTCCCAGAAGTTGGTTCTACTAATACAGTCTTTCCAGGAGAAATCAATCCCTCGGCTTCGGCTGCATTAATCATGCTAATCCCAATGCGGTCTTTTACTGATGCTGATGGGTTCAAGCTTTCTAGCTTAACTACTATTTGTGCTAAACATTCCTCAGCCTGGGGAATGCGATTTAACTGTACTAAGGGCGTACGACCAATAATTTCTGTAATGTTACGGGCAATTCGCATAATATTCCTTTGTAATTAGTCAAGAGTCAAAAGTCCACAGTCAAGAGTAAACACATATCTTGCACTAGGCGACTAGAAGTCACGCCTACACAGGCAAAACCCGCCTATTGCGCTTGCGCTGCGCTTGGCGCACCACGCGGGTTAAAAACCTTGATTTTCGTTAGTCCGCGCAGGCGGACTTTGTTTGTTTAGCCGCGAATTCTATTCGTCGGGGCTAGATGCAAGATGTGAATAAAAACTATTGACCATTGACTAATAACTAAATGTAGTACATGATGTCTAGCTGTTTACGGGCATCTCTTTTTTCACAAAGATCCTGAAGTGTATAATTTTGTAAAACAGCATTTGCAGCTAAACAGGCTTCTTGCCAGACTTCATCGACAACGGCACTATCTACACTTTTGACATTAGAAGTTTCTTCGCTCACACGTACATCTAAACCCTCTAAGCATTCCAAAACTTCATATATCGTAATTTTCCAAGGTTCTTTCGACAATAGGTAGCCACCTTTAGAGCCGCGTTGACTCTTGATGATACCCCCACGTCTTAAGGTTGCCAGAAGTTGTTCTAAATAGCGATCGGGTATGTTTTGTTGAGCCGCGATTTGCCGAATTTGCATCGGTTCGCCGTTTTCGTAATGAGTTGCCATTTCTATGAGGGCAAGAATTGCGTATTCTGATTTACACGATAGTTCCACAGGCTGTCATTAAAGTTGAAGTATGAGGTATGAAGTATGAAATATATATCTTTCACACTTCTTTTAGTATACTCCGGTTCCTTGCTGGGGTTTTTGGATTAATGCGATTAACGTTGAAGAAGGTAGGAGGGAAGTTAAATAAATCCAATATGACGCAACATCAGCAACACGGTATCAGTCACAATGATTAGCTACAAGTCTCTGGGGATGTGAGGAATGTCAAATCTTTTCAAACACCAATCTCGTCAACTCAAAAAACGCCGCCCTTTTGGTTTAGTGTTGGTAATTGTGGCTTGGAGTCTGGTTATGGGTTGGCTATTTGCATCAGCAAGTAGTGTTTACAGTGCGACTCCTACTTCAGAAATCGGCACGGTTGATGTAGTTCCGGCTGCATACAAGCTAGGACAAGAACTATACATTGAGAATTGTGGTAAATGTCATATAGCCCTCCCTCCAGAAGTTTTACCTACCCAAACCTGGAAAAATCTTTTAGAAGACTCCCAACATTATGGTGTGCAACTCCAGCCATTAGTTGATCCGCCGCGAATTTTGGTGTGGCGATATCTGGCTAATTTCTCTCGCAGTCAACGAAATGATGAAGAAACACCCTATCGATTGAATAAATCGCGTCTATTTAAGGCTTTGCATCCCAAAGTTGATTTACCCCGTCCATTACAACTCAGTAGTTGTGTTAGCTGTCATCCCAGTGCCGAGGAATTTAATTTTCGTCGCCTGTCTGCCGAATGGGAAAATTCTAATTGAACAGGACTTACGTACCAATATTTTCTGTCAAAAATTGGTGTAAGGGTGTAAGGGTTTTAGATATTTATGGGGATTTCGCTGTTACCTGGTGCCTTTTAATAATTCATCAAAATGCTGCTTTAATTCCTCCAGGGACACACCCAAAATTTCCGATACAGCTAGGAATAAACTCTCATCCTGAGTCACTTGGTAGAAACTGGCAAGATTACCCAGAGAAATTTCTAAACCATGCTGATCATGAAACTCGACTGTTATCTGTAAATCTTGCAGATAATTGGCTTTTGCTGACTCAAGTTCGCCTAATGCTTCTGCAAGTCTACCAAGTTGAAAATAGCTGCTGGCACAAGAATAGCGATCGCCATATTCCAGATAAATATCTAAAGCCTGTTGATAACTGTGCCTTGCTTGTTCAAATTCTCCCAACTCTTGAGCAGCTCTTCCCAACTGATAATAGGGTCTAGCACAACTATAGCGATCGCCATATTCAATAAAAATAGCCAAAGCTTGTTGATAATAATCTTGTGCCTGACCAAATTCTCGCAGTTCTTGGGCAATCATTCCGAAGTGGTGGTAGGTACTGGCACAACCATAGCGATCGCCATATTCGATTTTGATCTCCAAAGCCTGTTGATAATAATCTCGTGCTTGTTCAAATTCCCGTAACTCTTGGGCAATTATTCCCAATTGATGGTAACTGCTGGCACAACTGTAGCGATCGTCATACTTAATAAAAATATCCAAAGCTTGTTGATAATAATCTCGTGCTTGTTCAAATTCTCGCAATTCTTGGGCAACTATTCCTAATTGGTGATCAGACACAGCCTGCCAAAGTTGTTTTTGTTTGTTGTCTTGACTCTCTAACGCATCATAAATTTCCAAAGTTTTTTCATAAGACTTTCTCGCTTGTTCATACTGCTTGGCTGCTAATTGACATCTACCTAGTCTGGCAATTGCAAATGCAATTTGATAACCAAATTCACCTTTGATAAAGGCTAAAGGATAATTTTCTAACTGCTGGCATACTATTTCGGCCAATTTCAAGTTATTTTGATGCTCACCAATTAAATCAAAATATCTTTTTAAACAAAAATATATGCTGATACTTTCTTGATTTTCTAAACAAATCTGCAACGCATTATAGAGATTTTCATATTCTTGTCTACAGAAGAATATTCCCCACTGTTGTTCTTGAGCATCTTTGGCATTCATCAGACTTTCATAGTAATCTGCCAAACTGCAATAGTAATTTTTAAAGCCCTGACGCAAAGCTGTACGAGTTTCTTCATCTAAAGTTACTAACTTTGTCTGCAAAAAATCGGAAAAAACAGCTTGAATCGTTAACAAGCGCGACTCTTCATTTATTGGTGCAACTAAACCCCAGTTAATTGCCTCTTGAATTGCATCACTAAAGTTATCCAAAGGATAATCATTGAATGGTTCAAAATTTTGTAATTGTTTGACATAATTAGGAATATTTGCGGTGTCAATAAACTTACTAAACTGAGCTAAACACAGCAGCAATGTTTGTGCTGCTGGTGATAAATTACTGTAAGCATGTTCTACACATTCCAAAACACCGTTAATATTATCTTCACTGCTCATAAAATTTTTGGTATATCTGCGGATAATTTCAACACATATCTTGCACCTAGCCCCGAAGAATTGAATTTATGAATACACTTACTAACTACCTCTTCATCGCAGGATACTGTTTTAACACCTGCTGTAAATATTGCCCAGTGTAAGACTTGGGATTTCTCGCCACATCTTCCGGCGTTCCAAAAGCGATGACTTCGCCACCTTTGTCACCACCTTCCGGCCCTAAATCTATCACCCAGTCAGCACAACGAATTACATCTAAATTGTGTTCAATTACTAAAATTGAATTACCTTTATCTACCAATCTTTGCAAAACATCCAATAATTTATGGACATCATAAAAAGATAATCCGGTTGTGGGTTCATCGATTAAATAAAGTGTCTTACCAGTGGCGCGGCGAGATAATTCTGTGGCTAATTTAACGCGCTGTGCTTCACCACCAGATAAGGTGGTTGCGGGTTGTCCCAGTTGAACATAACCCAAGCCAACATCAACTAATGTTTGTAACCTTGTAACTGCTTTGGGAATATTTTGGAAAAAGTCTAAACTTTCCTCAACTGTCATATTGAGAACATCAGAAATAGACTTATCTTTGTATTTGACTTGCAAAGTGTCGCGGTTGTATCTTGCACCTTTACAAACTTCGCACTGTACATATACATCAGGTAAGAAATTCATTTCAATGACGTTGACACCTTGTCCACTGCAAGCTTCGCAACGTCCACCTTTAACGTTAAAAGAAAATTGTCCGGGTTTATAACCTCTGGCTTTGGCTTCAACAGTTTGCGAAAACACATCTCGAATTACATCAAAAACCCCTGTGTAAGTTGCAGGGTTAGAACGAGGTGTGCGCCCGATGGGAGATTGGTCAATTACAATGGCTTTATCTACTGAGTTTAATCCTTGAATCTTTTCTAATTCTTTGGGTAATGGTACTTTCTTTGTTAGGTGATGTTGCAGCGATGGGTAAAGTAATTCGTTAATTAAAGTCGATTTACCTGAACCAGATACACCAGTTACGGCGACAAGTTTACCGAGAGGAATTTCAACATCGATATTTCTTAAATTGTTGCGATGGGCATTTTTAATAATTAAACTGCGTCCATTCCCTTCGCGGCGTTCTGCTGGTGTTTGAATGACTTTTCTACCAGATAAATATGCACCTGTTAAGGATTTTTCTGCTGTTAATAATGCTGGTAAATCACCTTGGGAAATAATATGTCCGCCATGAATTCCTGCACCAGGGCCAATATCAACTAAATAGTCAGCAGCCCGGATGGTTTCTTCATCATGCTCAACTACGATCAAGGTATTGCCTAAATCACGCAATCTAATTAAAGTTTTGAGCAATCTACTGTTATCTCGCTGATGCAAACCAATACTTGGTTCGTCTAAAACGTAGAGAACTCCTGTTAAGCCAGAACCGATTTGTGTAGCTAGGCGAATGCGTTGTGCTTCCCCACCAGAGAGAGTCATTGCGGGACGGTCGAGAGTGAGATAATCTAAGCCAACATCTAATAAAAATTGCAATCTAGCTTTGATTTCTCGCAATACTAAATCGGCAATTTGCATTTGCCGATCGCTTAATTTTAACTGTTCAACTCGCTCCCGACAATCTCTAATCGATACCCCTGTTAAATCTAGAATTCCATATTGTCCCAACTTCACCGCTAAGGCTTCCGGTTTTAAGCGTTTTCCACCGCAAACTTCACAAGGTTGGTCGATTAAATATTGTTCTAATTTTTGTTTAATTAACTCCGAACCACCTTCGTATTGCCGTTGTAATATTGGCAGAACACCTTTAAACTGAGTTTTTGCATTTTCTTTGCTATTTTCTTCGCCATTTAAAATAATTTGCTGTTGTTCTGCTGACAACTTACTCCAATTGGTTTGTAATTCAAAGCCGTGCGCCTGACCCAAACTATACAGCAATTCCAAATAATAAGAATTTTCCTTTTCTGACCAAGGAGCGATCGCAGCGTATACTGGTGCTTCAGCGTCAGGTATAACTAACTCCGCCGAAAATCTTCTTAAACTCCCGATACCATGACAGTGAGGACATGCGCCGTAGGGAGAGTTAAACGAAAACAACCGTGGCGATAACTCTTCCATCACCGCGCCGTGTTCAGGACAGGCGAAGTTTTCGGAAAATACCATTTCTTCTTCTTTGGCTTCTGGTTTCTCAGTAGCGGGACTGATCAAGATAGTTGCGATACCTTCAGATTGCTTTAAACACGTAGACAAAGAATCAACCAAACGCTCTTGGATGCCGTCTTTTTTCACCAAACGGTCAATAACAACTTCAATGGTGTGGGTAATATTTTTATCTAACTCAATCGAGTCTGACAGTTCCCGTACTTCACCATCAACCCGTACCCGCACAAACCCTTGGGAAGCCAAACTCGATAATAGCTTGCGGTGTGTGCCTTTTTTACCCCGCACCACAGGCGCAAGAATTTGAAACTTGGTGCGGTCTGGTAAGTCCATAATACGGTCTACCATCTCGTCGATAGTTTGGGGGGCAATACAGCGATCGCATATTGGACAATGGGGTTCACCAGCCCGACCAAACAATAGCCGCAAATAGTCGTAAATTTCTGTTACTGTCCCCACAGTCGAACGGGGGTTGTGAGAGGTTGATTTTTGGTCAATGGATATCGCCGGACTTAAACCTTCAATGGCTTCCACATCCGGTTTATTTAACTGTCCTAAAAATTGTCTGGCGTAAGCACTGAGAGATTCTACATAACGCCGTTGACCCTCAGCAAAAATCGTATCAAACGCCAGCGAAGATTTACCCGAACCTGATACACCAGTAAATACTATCAGGCGATCGCGCGGCAATTCCAAGTCAATATTCTTCAGATTATGCTGCCTCGCACCCCGAATCCTAATAGTATTTTGGCTATTCTGGTTAGTTTGGGGAAGATGTCCATTGAGAAGGGATGCGGCGGCTAACTTGTTATCTGACATATTGGCAGGCTGATAGTGGGAGGCAGTATGAAACAGTTCTTAATAATACTATTTTTACTCACCTAATACCAGAACAATAGTACTATTTTAAGTAGTGATTGCCCATATTACCCGGATTTCTCACCACACCTTTCAAAGCCTGTGCAGGGGAGCAGGGGAGCAGGGGGGCAGGGGAGAATGAAGGTACTCTCTCCCCTGCCCCTCCGCACCTCTGCCCCTCTGCCCCATCAAACGCCTGAAGCTTGTGAGAAATGCGGGATTACTACTACAGACATCCTCCCGTGTCTGCTAATTTAAAAGCATCACAATTAAACATCCTGCTGAGGGCGAAGCTATGGTAACGCAAATCCAACCGCAGACCCAACCAGAAGTTATCTACCCAGATAGTGACGGACAACCAGTGGCAAATAACACCATACAGTTTCGATGGATTGTTGAAATCAAGCAAAATATCGATTGGCTATTTGCTGCTGATCCTAACGTATTTGTGGCTGGAGACTTGTTTTGGTATCCCGTTGAAGGACGTAATAAGATTTTCAACGCTCCTGATGTTATGGTCGTTCTTGGTAGACCCAAAGGAGATAGATTATCTTACCTGCAATGGAAAGAAGGCGGGATTCCTCCCCAGGTAGTATTTGAAATCCTTTCACCTAGTAATACTCAAGTTGAAATGGACAAAAAATTACTTTTCTATGACCGTTATGGTGTAGAAGAGTATTACATTTATGATCCTGACAGCAATAGCTTACAGGGTTGGTTACGTGGTGAAGATGGATTAGATGTCATTCCCCAGATGGAAGACTGGGTGAGTCCTCGGTTAAAAATCCGCTTTGTACCATCTCCCGAAAGTTTACAACTTTATCGTCCTGATGGAGAGAGTTTTTTAAGCTATTCAGAAATTTCCCAACGCTTAGAACAAGAACACCAACGGGCTGAACAAGCAGAACAAGCAAGACGTAATGCTATTCCTCAACTGTTACAAATGGGTTTAAGTATAGAACAAGTCGCCCAAGCTTTGAGTTTATCTGTGGAAGAAGTGCAAAGGATGTCTTAAGGCATCGCTCACCAGTCGGGAAAGATAAATTGCAAATTAATTGACAATCACTAGAGCGATCGCGTTATTTATTGCAGCAATATCTGAATATCCGTCTTTCTGTCTCGGAAAAATTTGTCTATCTGCTAATTTCATGCTGTAGCTGACGTTTAAATCTGCGACAAATACTGATTTCAATTGTTATATTAAGTTTTATAACTATTAGTCGAAATTCTCTCCAGTGGTAGATGTCTTTATTAGAATTTAAACTGTGTCAAGTTATAAACAAGATCGGAATACTACACTACCGTTTCCGAGAAAATTGCGATTTACTGAACGTAGAAAGAAAGAGGTTCTGATTTAAACAGTTACTTTAATGTCCTATTGTACCTTGGTCAGAACAAGATTTTTCCGGTACGTGTGGTTGTCACGCTGTATATATTCATCAGAAAGGTGAATAACCTCAATAACATAGAGGCTAAACCATGAAGGTATTCGATAATACCACAAAGAAGATTTTTCTGGCAAGCTGGGTTTCACTCAATTCGGCAGAGGTTAGCAAAACCTATGTAACCCAGTTACACAGTCCCAGTTCTCACTCAGGCTTTGATATTTTCTTACCCCTGCGGCAGTGGTTAAACAATATAGAAGTCCGCGATCGCGAATTAGCTCATCGTTTGTGTCAACTGATCCCCGCTCAATGTCCTTTTGAACGCGATATCAAATTATTCGGCAAAACCATCCTACACATCCCACCAATGTGCAAACTCAACCCTTTATATGAGGAAGTCGTGAGTTTGCGTTTCCGCGCCTTGTGCTATCTAGCAGATGAATGCGGCGAGGATGTTTCCCAGTACTGTTAATACAAGTCAAGATTCAATGCTCAATAGTCCATAGTCGAAGTTAATTACTCTTGACTATGGACTATTGATTTTTGACTAATAACTATTTTTTCTGCCATTTACGGATTGCTTCTTGAGCATCTTCATAAACAGATGTTACCTCTGGAACTAAGGTGGCGGTGGTAATGGCGGACTGGAGATCACCTTCAGCAGCACGAGTTTTTGCTAGGTCTAAGATTTTCTCACTCCATTTATTGATTGATTTTTGTGCCAGATCAAACCCTGGCTGACCTTGGGGAACGCGCTTGGCTACTTCAATGGCACGATTGTATGTAGAGGCTTGTCCTGGCTTGATTAAGGCATTAGCCGCATCTAATAAAGTTTTGTTAGCGAGATATTGCTTGGCTTCTTGTCGCCACTGTTTAATTACTGCTTGGGCTTGGGGATAAAGTGAGCTTTCTTTGCTGATTAATTGTGCGGCAGCGATCGCATTAGTATATTGTCTTTGCTTGGCACGACCCTCGGCTAAATTGAGGATCATGTTACTCCAAATATTGATATTTTCTTGGGCTTGTTCGTAAAGCGGTTCACCTGGCAGAATTTTTCTTGCCGTGGCGATCGCTAAACTCAAATCACTGGCTTGAGTTTGTCTGAGAGACATTTTCGCCAAGTCTAATACAGCTTGATTGCGGTTCTTCGACTCAGAAAGGGAAGCTATTTGAGCAGCAGACTGATTTTTCGTGGGAATTACTCGTTCATGGGACTGTGCCGATAAAGCTTCTCGACCTGCCACAAACTTTTCTTGATTGCGGAGAAAAACCACTGTCACCACAGCTACTATTAACATCACACCACCGCCCCAAAAGAAAAATTGTTGCCACCATAAGGTGTTGGCTTTTTTCTCAGGTAAACGTGAGATGTAAGGTTGGGCAACATCGGGAATAAATCTCCCCGCACTTGTTTCTGAAGCAGGGATCGCTAATTGTGCTTGCTGGTTGCCATATTCTTCGTTGGCGATTAAGTCGGGTGATGTAGAAAGTTGTGGTTCTCCCAAAGTGAAGCTGGGAAACTTCAAATCTGGTAATCTGGCAGCAACAGCCGACTGTAAAACCGATGCTTCTCCCCAAATCCCAATATGCGGCGAATTTACGGGATTTTTGGTTGATGTTGGCGCTAAGGGGGGAGCAGCCAAAGCCACAGCAAAGTTTTCTTCTGAAAAAATGCTACCCTCAGCTTCAGTTGTCTCTAATTCATGGGGTGCGGCTTCAGTTGGTTCCAGTGTGCTGGGAACTTCTGTAACTGGATGATTCACCTCTGACTGTGGCAAGATGACAAACGGTTTAGCAGGTACTATCGCCACTGGATTTTGTGTCGGTCGCCAATAGTGTTGGCATAATTCTGGCGTGAACACATTTAAATAGCTATTTAAATCTGCCAAACTACTGCCATGACCAGAACGTAACGCAGCTAACAAAGCCGCAGTAAAAAATCCGTAACCTAGCTCACTACTTTCACGAGAAAATTGTTCTGGTTCGCAAGAAAGAATTGTCGCTAATTGTAATTCTTGCGCTATTTCAATGGTTTCTTGTCCAACGGTTGCATCTGCTTGCGTACTGGAAGCACGGTTAATATCAAGCAGCACCACGGCATTCAGTTCAGCTATATGGAGGCTTTGCAAGAGCGATCGCATTTCGATGGCGGTTTCCTGCATCAACTCAGGATTACCTTCCACCGGCATCAAGTAATCTTGGCTTGCATGGTTAACACCATAACCACTAAAGAAAAACCACAGATAATCCCCTGGTTGCCAACAAGCCGCAGCCAAATCTTCTATCAACAGCAAAATATTTTCTTTTGTGGGATAGGTAGACCTATCCCCAATTGGTGGCGAAGTATCTGTCATTAATAGACAGCGTTGGGGAGAAAAACCTGCTTCTTGAACCAAAAAATCTTTTAGCGCCTCGGCATCGGCTTGGGCGCAACGTAAAGGTTGAAAAAATTGATATTGATTGATGCCGATCGCGATCGCCCAGTGATTTGCCATCCCGCTATTTGTAGGTTGTGATTGACCGTGCCAATTTTAGATTTTGAATTTTGGATTTTGGATTGTTTTTTAGTTCAAATTTGAATGCTTGTCAGCTAAACAAATTGAAAAGACTCTCGATAGCGTAGCCATCATCAATTTAAAATCGCAAATCTAAAATCCAAAATTGGTTGACTTGCCTAAAATTGCGGTTGGCTTTGCCGAAAGAACAAAGCTAACCTATGTCTTATAGTCTCGGAATTTCTCATGAAATTTTAAAGACTATGTAATTTTTATTGCCTTTCATTTCAGTAAAAATTCTTAGACAATTCAATTACAGGCCATTAATTAGTAAGGAGCTTTCAGGTTATGACCAAGAATGTTGCTAACCAACAATCATCGATCATTTCCTTTTTATTTATTAGCCAAGTTATCAAACAAATCCGGATATTTCCATTAATATTTTTGCTCTTTTCTAGCCTACCTGTATGGATTGTGGCAGAAGTAATTTCACCACAGATGGTAAGAGCTTACACAGCTAGAGTTGATTTAATTATTGATAGATTACCAGATGAAAACTATGAAACTACACTGCGGAGAGCCGAAGCCACAGCCAGAGCCGCCGCACAACGCAGTTTTGACCAAGATATATTAGCTACGGATGTATCGATTATTGTCTCCGTACAGAGTTACGGTGCGATCGCACCAATTTTAGCTTTAGAAGTCAGCCGTCCCCAATGGCGTTCCCGTCCTGATGCTCAACTTTGGGCGACTTACTTTAAAACCGCGCGATCGCTATTATTTTTTGAACAAACCCCGACTAACCCTGTCAATATCCCTCCCATCACCACAGTTGCGCCAGCAACAACCACACCGTGACGAGAAAGTGCTGAGTAAAAATACTAGTACAGGTCGGCGTAAATAAACAGACCATAAGAAATTGCGAAAAGGCTTCTAGTATCGTTATTTTTTATTTTTACTTTTGCCTTTTTACTTTTGCCTTGTTGTACTAGCCCCTAGCCTCTAACCCCTAACCCCTTACTTGTAAATTACAGGTAGACCATTGCAGATGCAAAGAGATGGCTTAGAATAGAAAGGTTGTCAAAAATTGCGATATCCGCTACTATGGCTGTCCCTAAGAAGAAAACATCTAAATCTAAACGCGATAAACGTCGAGCTACTTGGAGACATAAAGCTGCTATTGAAGCTCAAAAAGCTTTATCTCTGGGCAAGTCTATTTTGACTGGACGTTCTACATTTGTCTATCCTACTGCTGAAGAAGAGGAAGAAGAATCATAGTTTCCGATTAGGAAAAATCCTAGCATCACCGAAGATTTGAGCGGTGACTTTTACCGCTCAGGCTTTCTGGTATTTGAGCAAAAGTTTTTCCGCAGTTGCTTCCACTCATTAATAGTTTATGCCTATTGTGCAGCAAGTAATCGGATACATAAAAAATCGGTAATGAATAATTCGGAAAATCCATTATCCATTACCTATTACCCATGACTGATGATCAGATAATCATAATCACACAGTAAATTATCTGGATATCCTAACGATGTAGGTGTTCAGCAAAATTAATATTTCTTCTCTGTCTGAGTCTAGTTGTTGATACTCAGGCACTCTGCCACAATCAAAATCAGGTTTAGTTCATCATCTCGAAATAGCCAAGTTTCAATTAACCTAATTTTGCTGAGAATATGTTAGGCAAGTTTTTTCAAAAGCCAGATAAAGAACAGGGTGAACGTGTCCCGCCTGGACAGCATCTCGCCAAAGGTTTCCCTGTGCTAACTTATGGCGCAACACCCAAAGTTAATATTGAAGAGTGGGAATTTCGCGTTTGGGGTGCGGCTAAACCTGCTGTTTTCACTTTGTCAGACTTTATGGCGCTACCACAACACGAATTTACAGCAGATTTCCACTGTGTTACCCGTTGGTCAAAGTTGGATGTCAAGTGGACTGGCATTAAGGTAACAGATTTTATGAATTTGATAGAGGTAGAGAAAGAAGCCGCACACATCATGGAACATTGCTATGGTGGCTACACTACTAATATCGCCATTGAAGATTTTGTCCGGGAAGAAAATTTCTTTGCTTTTCAACTGTTTGGAGAACCATTACCCGCAGAACATGGTGGCCCCTTGCGGTTAGTTGTTCCCCATCTCTACGCTTGGAAAAGTGCCAAGTGGATTAATGGTTTAGAATTTCTCAAGAAAGAAGAACTAGGTTTTTGGGAACGCAACGGTTATCATCGCCGGGGCGAACCTTGGGCAGAAGAACGTTATAGCAGTAGTTTTTGATTTGAGCAAAATCCTCAAAGAATATCCGATATTTTCTTGTGGGATGGGTGTCCTCACCCGTCCTATTCCAAGGGCGGGCAAGATGCCCACTCCACAAGATGAATAATTTATTTTTCACTTAATTAATCGCTTCAAAAAGCCCAATTTGTCTTGATATGGGGCGTAACGCCATTTTAAATCTAACCAGAAGGAGTTACGCAACACGCTTTTATGGTGAGAAAAGGTATCAAAACCCGCTTTACCATGATAGTTACCAATACCACTATCACCTACGCCACCGAAGGGTAAAGATGAAACACCAAGGTGCATTACTGTGTCATTCAGACAAACGCCACCAGAGGAAGTTTCTTGTAAAACTCGTTGTTGCAGATTTTTGTTTTGTGAGAATAGGTATAAAGCTAAGGGTTTTGGTTTGGAATTAATTAAGGCGATCGCTTCTGTAATATCTGTATATTCAATTACTGGTAAAATTGGCCCAAAAATTTCTTCCTGCATTACAGGGTCTGTCAAAGAGACTTGATCAATAATTGTTGGGGCAATATAGCGTTCTTCTAGTTTGCTTTCACCACCAGCAACAATTTCACCTTGATTGAGCAGTTTAATTAATCTTTCACAGTGTTTTTGACTGATAATTCTGGCATAATCAGCACTATTGTAGGGGTTTTCGCCATAAAATTCGGTGAGAGTTTTTTTCAAGCCATTGATTAAGTCTGGCTTAATTTTTTTATCAACTAAAAGATAATCTGGAGCAACACAAGTTTGTCCAGCATTAATAAATTTACCCCAAGTAATCCGTCTAATAGTATGCTCTAAATTAATATCAGCATCAACAATACAAGGACTTTTACCACCTAATTCTAAAGTCACTGGTGTGAGATGTTTTGCTGCGGCTTCCATAACAATTTTACCTACAGCCGTACCACCAGTAAAAAAGATATGGTCAAATTTTTCTGCAAGTAACTTTTGACTGGCTTCAACACCACCTTCTACTACTGTGATAAATTCTGGTGCAAAATATTTAGCCATCATTTTGGCTAACAAACTAGAGGTAGCAGGAGCAATTTCCGAAGGCTTGAGAATGGCGCAATTACCTGCGGCGATCGCACCGACTAAGGGGGCAATAATTAAATTAAAGGGATAATTCCAAGGGCCGATAATTAAAACAACTCCTAAAGGTTCAGCATAAATTTTAGCTGAATAAGAAAAAAACTCGATTGGCACTTCGGCTTTTTGGGGTTTAGCCCAGGAGTGCAAATGTTTAATGGCATAATCAATTTCTTTGGTAACACCAATTTCTGTTGCGTAAGATTCAAATTCTGGTTTCTGAAAGTCTGCTTTTAAAGCTTGTACAATATCAGTTTCGTTATCAATTATTGCTTGTTTGAGAGTTCTAAGTTTTTCTATCCGAAAAGCAATATTTTTGGTTTTACCAGTTTGAAAAAATTGACGTTGCTGAGTAATAAGTTCAGCAATGTTAGATAATTCAGCAGTAATCATGATGTTATCCTCTAATATTTTATCGAGAGGCTAAGATAACCGACTTCTTAAATAAATTGGGTATCTTGCTGTTCACAAATGATTTAGGACTGCTATGGATCATAATTGATCAATTTATTATTTATTCAAGATTTAAGTGGTAAACGAACAACAAATTCGCTGCCTTTACCTAATACAGAATTAACAGAAATCTGTCCTTGATGTGCCTCGACAATTCGGCGAGATAAGTACAGTCCTAAGCCACTACCGGAACTTTTGTGGCTACCTTGACGAAATCTTTGAAACAATGTTGTTTGTTCTTCAGGTGAAATACCCGAACCTGTATCGGCTACCACAATATCAATATAGTCACTACCAGAGATAGATGACGTGCTTCCAGAGGAGGAAATTTCTGGATTTTTATCTGCGGGGGAGAGGCGCACTGCTATATAGCCAGATTCAGTAAATTTAATTGCATTACCTATGAGGTTGGTTAACAAGCGGTGCAGTTCTAAGCGATCGCCCATAATTGTACTGTTAGTTAATTCCTCGGCATATTCCTGTTTAATAGTCAGTGCTTTAGCTGCGGCTAAAGGTGTGAGTTCACCAACTACTTCGGCAATTAATAGCTTTAAATCAACAGGTTGAAACGCCAGGGTTTTGCGTCCGGCTTCAAATCGATACACTTCTAATAAGGTATTGACCATCGAGAGCAAGTTGGCGTTACTACGCGCCATGATGGTGAGTACTTCTCGCATTTGTGCAGATAATTCACCCAAAGCACCTTGCTCAAATAACATTAACATCCGATCAGCCGCGACTAAGGGCGTACGCAAGTCATGGGTGAGTCGAGAAACAAAGTCTTCTCGTTGACGGGCAATTTCATCACGCTCATCCATACTATGCTTGAGTCGCAGGAGCGATCGCACTCTGGCGAGTAATTCATCTACAGTTACAGGTTTACGAATAAAATCATCAGCGCCCAAATCTAATCCACGCGCAACGTTGGGTGCATCGTGTGCTGTAATTAACAAAATTGGAATATATTGCTGCAAGTTCATCTCCCCACGAATGCGCCTGGTAACTTCATAACCATCCATTCCTGGCATCATTAAATCCAGCAATACCAAGTCACAAGGAGATGCTTCTAGTTGAGCTAAAGCGACAAAACCGTTTTCTGCGGTGCTAACTGTATAACTTTCTTCTTCTAGTATGGTTTTAATTAAAAAAACATTATCTGGTGAATCATCAACCACCAAAATTTTGTCAGGGCGCGGCGATAGTGAACTCATGTGTACGGCAGATTTTTGGTAGATGTGAGTTTTTGAGCAAAACTGCTATATTGCTACCACTTTTTACTGATTTGTTTTTTAGCTTACATTCCGCCATTTAAAGTGGCACAATCAGCAATTTTAGTTTAATTGTAGAAAATTACAAGTCTATTAAAACAATACTTCTAGCTTGAAGAATGGCGCTCGCTTCATTTAAAGCAAACCTCTACAAGCAGATATTTATTATCATTCTCAGATAATTAGCATCTATTTATAGAATCTAGGGTTGATAATTATAGTCGACCAAAAAATCAGTATTTTAATTCCTCCAAAGTAACGATAAAGCCTCTGATGCCGCTTCCATAACAGTGTATGGCGAAAAAATAGATTATTTTGTTTATATTTTTTAATAAAAATTATTTAATGGTAATAATTTTAGGATTCTCAGAAAGTTGCGTTCACAGTTTTCACCTTATTTTCGTGGTTTACATACTAAGTCTCTTATGCAGTAAGCTTTGTAGGGTCTTGATTAAATTTTGATTAATTTTAGTCAAATTTGTAAATAAATATAACTTTAAGTTACTAGAAAGTTTATGACCAAAATTCTAGGTGAATTAAAACAGCTATAAACAATGAATATCAAGCCTTGGATGCCTTGAAAGGCTTCTATAAATTCAACTCAAAACTTTACATTTCAGCGAGTAAATATCAAAAAAATATTACAGAATATTAAGTGAAACATCCAAGTAAAGTAAATTCATGTAGACTTATTTCAACAGGCATTAAAAAAATTTGTCTGTTCAATATTTAACTAAACATTGCACTCATAAAACAATGACCACAACCTTACAACAGCGTTCTAACGCTAACGTATGGGAGCGGTTCTGCAATTGGATCACCAGCACCGAAAACCGTATTTATGTCGGTTGGTTCGGTGTATTAATGATTCCTACATTGCTGGCTGCAACCACCTGCTTTGTAATCGCATTCATCGCTGCTCCTCCAGTAGACATCGATGGTATCCGTGAACCCGTTGCTGGTTCTTTGATCTACGGAAACAACATCATCTCTGGCGCAGTTGTTCCTTCTTCTAACGCGATCGGTTTGCACTTCTACCCAATTTGGGAAGCAGCTTCCTTAGATGAGTGGTTGTACAACGGTGGCCCTTACCAATTGGTAATTTTCCACTTCTTGATCGGATGTGCTTGTTACATGGGTCGTCAGTGGGAATTGTCTTACCGCTTAGGTATGCGTCCTTGGATCTGCGTAGCTTACTCTGCTCCTTTGGCTTCTGCTACCGCAGTATTCTTGATCTATCCAATCGGTCAAGGTTCCTTCTCTGATGGTATGCCTTTGGGTATTTCAGGAACATTCAACTTCATGATCGTGTTCCAAGCAGAACACAACATCCTGATGCACCCCTTCCACATGTTAGGTGTGGCTGGTGTATTCGGCGGTTCCTTGTTCTCTGCAATGCACGGTTCTTTGGTAACTTCTTCCTTGGTTCGTGAAACAACCGAAACCGAATCTCAAAACTACGGTTACAAATTCGGTCAAGAAGAAGAAACCTATAACATCGTTGCAGCACACGGTTACTTCGGTCGCTTAATCTTCCAATATGCGTCCTTCAACAACAGCCGTTCCTTGCACTTCTTCTTAGCTGCTTGGCCTGTAGTTGGTATCTGGTTTACTGCTTTAGGTATCAGCACAATGGCGTTCAACTTGAACGGTTTCAACTTCAACCAATCAGTGATTGACTCTCAAGGTCGCGTCATCAACACCTGGGCTGACATCATCAACCGCGCTAACTTGGGTATGGAAGTAATGCACGAGCGTAACGCTCACAACTTCCCCTTAGACTTAGCTGCTGGTGAAGTTACTCCCGTTGCTTTGAATGCTCCTGCAATCAACGGTTAATTTTCTAGAGATTGTCTCTAAATAATTAATAAAAACGCTCTCCTTTTTAGGGGGGCGTTTTTGTTTGCGTTGATTGGGATTATCTTAGCTTTCGGTTATCATAGCTACAACGTGAATATTGAAATCAATGGCTGAAACTGGCAGAATCAGGGTTGCAAAAGATAAAGCAGATTTAGTGAAAGCATTAACATCTTCTGGTGGTGGTACAGGGCCTTTTCAAACCTTTGCTGATGTGATTGTATTTGCAGCAGCCTTAGGTGCAAAGCATAAAAAGCGCGTACCATTAGGCGAAATTTCTAAACGCGAACCATCACCAATCAGATTGGAATATTTCGCTTCGGTGGGAAATGATGTGGTGATTAAATTATTGGGAATAACTGAAACTCAAGATATTAATATCTTATCCATTCATGAAGAAGAATATGCTACTCAACGCAACAGCATTTTTGAAGAGTATGCTAATGGTGGGTTAGAGATATTACAAAATGAGTTGCGTGGAGCAGTTGATTATTCAGAGAGGATTTTATTATTTCTCAGTTATGAAAGAATGAACGAAGATAAACAAGATGAGGAATTTGATTTAAGCAAATTCCTCTCTTGATTTTTCAACACTACTGAAAATTAATAATTCAACTCCATCCCAACTGCATTTTTACTACCTTGACTGCATCTATTATGGCAGTTGGTCTATTTTGAACTTCATAATCAGAATTACCAGATTTTCTAACTATATTATTTGCCCAAATACTATTTCTTCGTGACCAATCTAGTTTTGCTATTTCAGAAACTTTCTGTGTATCAAAATAATTTCTTTCTTTGTCATAAGTGCTATATAGCAATCTCCCTAATACTTCTAATCCAGCACTGACACCTAGTAAACAAGATTCTCTAAATGCACCGACTTGATGAAGTGTAAGCTTGTCTACAGGTGTTTCAGCAATAAATTTTGTATCATTACATTCTGAGAAAAATCTATTTAAGCACACAATTAAAGCTTCAGATGATTGCTTAACATCATATCCTTTAAGTTCATCAGTTGTATTTTCTGCAAATACACAACTTACAAATCTGGCTATAAAATTAGTTGTGTAAATCAACTTTTGTTTAGCATTTTTCCCAATTTTATTTGTTTTCTCCTGAAACATTTGCACTTCTTCTATTAAGTTTTTGGTAATACCAACTCTACCTTCAAATTCTCCAAAAGATAATAACAATGAATTATCTAGCTGTTTTGTTTGAGCCATATCTCTGAAGTCAGTTTGGCACTGGCGTAGGTCTCCTTCTAAAATTAGCGTAATTGCAACCTGATCATAACCAACTAAGTGGCTTTCATTACTAAAAATCAATTCTTGAATTGCCTTTTTACGATGCTGTCCATCAGTAATATCTAATTTAATATCACTAGGAATAACGACTATACAAAATCCTCTGCCTAAATTGTGTATTTTAATAAGTTGCTCATCAACATTGGCAGTAATTGTTCCTAAAACCCAAGGTTTATTGGCTTCAGCGCGTTCCACAATATAGTCTTTTATTTCCTGAGCATGACCTGCTACCAGTGGACGATTCTTCCCTGAGTCAGGATCATTTTTAGTAGAAGATTTTTCTTGAAGAAGAATTGGTAAGTGTTTAGCAGGTACATTTATTTGTAACATAGTTCGCTTTCCCTGGTGAAATATTAACCCTGGATAACATGACTCCAGATAATGTTCTGAAAAAAGCGGCGCAACTAGGCTACTAAAATTAGCTTTGATATCTGGTAAAACACTATTGTTACTATCTTCGTTGCTTTGAAGCATATAAATACCTATGTAAGTTAGTAGATACTAACTTACATAATAAGAGGCTTTGTAGTATTTTGCAGTAAGTAAATTTACTTTGTAATAAGCTGGTTTAATTTGACTAAGTAAGAATAGATGGAAGTCCTACTTCTTTTGGATCAACAAATTCACCATCAAAACCAATTGTTTTATTTTCTACAGTTCTAGTATTAGCTAAAGCCTTACGAAGTTCAGCACGTTCCATTGAATCTTCAATTCCACCCAAAATGTAAATTAATAACTTAGCCGCTAAATCTTTTCCAGAAACTTGCACTCGCTTTTTATTTGGGTCATACAAAACCCCATACCAAAGAGACTGAGGATATTCCATTCCAGTAAAGCCACCTTGTTGGTCAAATTTTTTCAATTTCTTGAAAATACTGGTTAGAGAAAATCCTTTTTTAAACACCAAAAATCCCAAAGCTTGTGCTATAGCAACTTGCGCTACAGGACGAAAAAGTATATTTGCTTCACCGCCACCTTTTTCAAAACTAAATCTTCGCAAAACTGGTGTATCTTCATGTTCTAAAATCTTGTAACTAGGTAAACTAGCCAAGTTATCAAATAGCTTTTTAAATTCCGCAATTCCCTGCTCAATTTCTTCGTCTTCTGGACGCATCGGAATCAAACCTTTTTCTAATGGTTTCCAGTGAGGGAATTTTTGACCTAAATATCGCTCAGACATATCTTGTAGGGCTTGCAATGTCGTCAAAACTGTAGAATTTGTGGCTACAGTTGCACTATTCCAATTAACGCGCGGGTTACGGTTGGGACGTTGTTCTAAAAGTGGATGAGTTACTGCAATTTTTCGCGCCACAATAGAAAAACCGTCGTCTTCATTTAACTGTGCTAACTGACCTCTAGTTAAAGGTGCAGCCATCAAGTTAACATGAACAAAAATCGACCTTACTCTTCTTCTAGCTTCGTTACGAGTTTCACCAGAATTAACTGCACAAATAAATTCAATACCAATTTTTTCTTTAGGTAAGCTTTGCAAATAAGCAGGATCTACTTGATACTGCTCGATTAAATCTGAGACAGTAATAAAACTATCATCAGCAGTTTTATCTTTTTTATATCGCTGGAGTTTGCCAGTTTTAATTAACTCAATTAAACCCTGAACTCCCATCAGCCGATGTTGACCATCTAGTGCATAAATTGTCACATTTTCTTCAGAAACATTGAGTAAGCCGACCTTACCATCTTTATCTAGAGGTGTAAAATCGGTAGTAGATTTTGTAGCGCGTTCTTCACTGTCCCACTCCGAGGCTTTTGAGTTATCAACCCAAGGCTGGTTAATTACTACAAGAACTGGGGGAAACTTATGATTTTTTCTCGCAGCCAAATATTGAACTAGAGGTGCTTGACGCGACCAGTCAATAGGACGCTGTTGAATTTCATCAATACTATCTGCATCGATTTCGATATTATCAGTCTCTGGATTATATTTTTTTTGCAGCAGAGGTAAACCAGAAGCAAAATGAACTCGACCAGCAAACCATTCCAAAGTCACGGAACCAATATAGGCTTCAATTCCGCCCATTTCCGTTTTCTGCACCAGAATTTGGTCTTTTTTCTCTAAGAATTTTTCTAAAAGTAAAGCTAGTACCTGTTTATCCTTGTTGTCTCTCTCCAGGTACTCTTTAGCAATCTCAGTGGTGAGGTTAGATGCAATGTCACTCATATTAATTTTTAAAAACTTAGTCTTGTAACCTAGCTATATTGTCCAAAAAGTTAGATACTAATAAATCAGTTTTTAAAAACTTTTTGGGAAGCCGCGCATTCCATACACTGGAGTAAAAAGCGGTAACGCCCAAATGTCCAGAGGTAGGAAGCAATGACTGAAGCACAACAACCAGAAAATAAAGGTCAGCAGAAAGGTACTGTAGCAGAATTAGTAGAGGATATCCAAGCTCTGACCATTGAAATTCAAGAATTGTATTGTTTGGATGCGATTCCTTGGGTTGTAGGTTATTCGGGTGGTAAAGACAGCACTGCTACTTTACAGTTGGTCTGGAATGCGATCGCTGGACTTCCACCAGAAAAACGGACTAAAACAATCTACGTCATTACTACAGACACATTGGTAGAAAACCCGATTGTTGCAGCTTGGGTGCGAAATTCTCTACAGCAAATGAAGTTAGAAGCTCAAGCGCAAGAATTACCATTTGAACCTCATTTATTACAGCCAGATTTTAAAGAAACATTTTGGGTGGGTCTGATTGGGAAAGGTTATCCAGCACCAAGAGGTAAATTCCGTTGGTGTACAGAACGGCTGAAAATCAATCCCTCGAATCGCTTTATCCGTGATGTAATTCGAGCTAGTGGAGAAGCAATTGTTGTGCTGGGTACTCGCAAAGCCGAAAGCACAAAACGCGCTAACAGAATGAAAAAATTAGAAGCTCTGCGGGTACGCGATCGCCTCAGTCCTAACATGAATTTGCCAAACTCCTTAGTTTACAGCCCTATTGAAGACTGGCAAAATGATGAAGTTTGGATTTATTTAATGCAGTGGGAAAATCCTTGGGGATATAGCAATAAAGACTTATTTGCTATGTATCGGGGTGCTTCTGCTGATAATGAATGTCCCTTAGTTGTGGATACTTCTACTCCCAGCTGTGGTAGCTCTCGTTTTGGTTGTTGGGTTTGTACCCTAGTCAGCCAGGATAAATCTCTCGCGGCTATGATTCAAAATGATGAAGAAAAAGAGTGGATGCAACCTCTACTTGATTTTCGTAAGGAATTAGATGCAGAAGAAACACGCGATCGCCGAGATTTCCGCCGCAGAAATGGAGATGTTCAACTGTATGAGCGCAATCTAGAAGGTGAACTATCTATTGAACCAATTCCTGGCCCTTATGTAAAAGAAGCACGAGAAGATTGGCTAAGACAGTTATTAACTGTTGAAAAACAAATCCGTCAAACAGCGCCAGAAAATATGCGCGACATTACATTGATTACTACAGAAGAACTCAGCGAAATTCGTCGCATCTGGCTAGAAGAAAGACATGAGTTTGACGATAGTTTACCCCGTATTTATTACGAAGTAACTGGGGAAGAATTCAAAGACCCGCGCCCTGGTGCTGACCAAAAACTATTAGGTAGTGATGAATGGGCTGTGTTAGAAGAAATCTGTGCTGATGACACTATGCACTTGGAACTCATGTCAAAACTTTTAAGCACAGAATGGCAATTTCGTAAGAAAACAAAGCGTGTCGGAATCTACGAAACTCTCGAAAAATGTTTTAATACTAGTTCTCGTTCTCCTGAAGAAGCAATTAGGAATGCTCATTTAAAACGTGATTTAAGAGAGGCTGTTAGTCAAGGAGATGTTGCAACAGTTAGAGAAAAAGTCAAGCAGTTAACTTTAGCTGATTTTGTCGCACCTAATGAACAACCAAGTACACCTGATACACAAAATACATCAAAATCTGCTGACAATGCAAAAACTTGGTCAAATATGAAATTTAAAAAGAAACAGACAAAGGCTTAAACTTGCTGGTCATCATTAGCATCTCCTAAGTACAGCCTGATAAACTCGTCTGCGGCGGCTGGATTAATTTTTCTGAGTGCATCACGAATCTCTAAAAGCTTATCAGCAACGGGGTCTGTCATTTCATTAATCCAACGGTGAATGTTTGGCCGTCCTGTTCCCATAGTGACTGCTAACTTGTTTTGGCTGATGCTGTATGTTTCCAACACCTGTTTAAGTGCTTTACCTGCTTTTCCCATGCCTTTGATTGTGTCAAAGGCTTCTAACAGAGTAAATGTTCTGTATATGTAACAAACGAGGTAAGATCATCTTGTTACGTTTAAGTAACACAACAACTTACCCATAAACAGGTAAATTCCAATGACTAAAAGCTTTCTAGCAGACACTTGTCAAACTACCACACCACTTGCTTCCAGCAACGACTCTACACAAACAACACCCGATAGAGAGTCTGTAAAAGTTGTAATTTATGGTTCTAAAAAAGGTGTTAACAACACAATTTTGACTTTATACAAACTGGGTTTCGCCCAAGTTAATGAGTGGAGTCCTTTATTACCTAGTTCTAACCCTGGCGAAGTTATGAGTATTTTAACAAGGCAGATTCTGACCAATTAAGTTAAAAAAGACGGGGCGAATAGAATTCGCCCGGAATAATTGATTCTGCGAATCCTTTTCGCCCAATATTCTATCTACAAAAACAAATGATATTTTTGGAACTCGTATTACAAAATTTTGGCCCTTATTCTGGCAGACAAGTAATTAATCTTGACCCAAGAAATGAGGATAATCCTCGCCCGATTCTTTTATTAGGCGGTATGAATGGCGGGGGAAAAACTACGCTGATGGATGCTATTCGGCTGGCATTATATGGACAACGCGCTCAATGTTCGACGCGCGGTAATTTGAGCTATAGTGATTTTTTAAATCAATGTGTTAATAGTAAAGCTACTCCTACTGATAAGACACGTATTGAGTTACTTTTTGAACATATTGAAGATGATCAGCCAGTAAAATATCGAATTGTGAGAACTTGGGAGAAAAATCCTAAAGATGGTAAAGATGCTTTGGGAATTTTAGGTGATGATGATACTTGGCCTGTAGATTATCTGATAAATATCTGGGATGACTATATAGAAAATTTATTACCTTTAGGAATTTCTAATTTATTTTTATTTGATGGTGAACAAGTTAAAGAACTAGCAGAACAAGAAACACCGCCGCCAATTGTTGTGGAAGCTATTCGCGGGTTATTAGGGCTGGAATTAGCTGACAAATTAGCCGTCGATTTAGATGTTTTAATCAACCGTAAGCGTAAAGAAATGGCTGATACTAAAGATTTAGCGGATATCGAAGATATTGAAAAAAGGTTATTACAACAGCAAGAAGATTATCAAGTAACAGAACAAGAGTTAGCTAATTTAAAAAATCGAGTTGAAGCATTAGAAACTATCCAGCGAGAAGCTTTTGATAAATTTGTATCTGATGGTGGTAAAATTGCCGCAGAACGCAGTCAGTTGGAAGAGAAAAAAAATGAGAAAACTGCTGCATTAGAAGCAATTCGACAGTCATTATGTGAATTGGCTGCGGATATTTTGCCTTTAGCGTTAATTCCTAATTTATTGAGTCAGGTACAAACACAAGGAGCAAGTGAATTTCGCAATCAACAGGTGCAACTTGCAAGAGATGTTTTAATTGAACGAGATAAACGCTTACTTGAATGGCTAAGTCAGTTAACTATTGCTGCTGACCAAGTTGATAAAATTCAAGCATTTTTAAACGATGATGTCGATAGTTTATATGCAAGTTCATTTCAAACGGAAGCGCCTTGGTTGTTAGCTGATGAGGAAAGTTTAAGCCAATTAGATAATGTGAGATATCATTTACAAAATGCGCGTAATACTGCAAAACAGCATTTAGTTAATCTGAGAAGTCTGGAAGAAGAAATTATTACCTTAGAAAGACAAGTACAAACAGCCGCAGAACCAGAAGCTTATAAAAAGCTGCGTGATGCTGTGGAAGAGTCACAAAAAGAAGTTGTACAAGCTAAGGCAAAGTATGAAACAACAAGGCAGAAGTTAGCAGCGTTAACGGATGCAATTGAAATCACCAAAAAAGAATTAAACGATTATACTGACAAAAGTATAAAGCATAAAAACAGAGAACATATCATTACTTCCGCTTCTAAAGTGCAAGAAACACTAAAGGTTTTTCGAGAAAAATTAACGCTGAGGAAGCTAAATAAATTAGAAGAAGAAGTGAAGAATTGTTTTCTCTATTTACTGCACAAATCAGATTTAGTATTTCGCATCGCTATTGATACGAAAACCTTTGCTTTATCGCTGTTTGATTTCGAGGGTAAACAAGTACCCAAACATCGCTTGTCGGCTGGGGAAAAACAACTACTGGCGATCGCATTCCTCTGGGGTTTAGCCAAAGTCTCAGGCTTACGTTTACCAGTAGCCATTGACACACCCCTTGGTAGACTCGACTCCTCCCATCGCCAAAACCTAGTAGAAAAATACTTCCCAGCCGCCAGCCATCAAGTAATTCTGCTTTCTACTGATACGGAAATTGGCCCAAAAGAAGTCGACACGCTGAGGAAAAATGAAGCAATCGCTCGTGAATATCTCCTCAAATACGACTCATCCACCCGCCAAACTACAGTCATGGAAAATCAATATTTTTGGTAGGCGATATCTTTGAGAAAATGGGTGTAAGCAATTTAGATAAGTTTGTCTATTTACATATAAATTTGACTATTTGATTCTTGGACAGCCACTTCTTTCAATATGGTCATTGGCCCTGTGTTTTTGAGGAGTTGCATTTCTTGTTCATTTCGTACTAGTAAAGCACCAGCAAATCCTAATGAGTTAACAGAAATTGATTGGAATTTTTCTTGCGATCGCGGTACGATTAACATCCATTCTTTAGTTGCTAGTAAGTTGTAAGCCGCAGATGGTGTTTGACTATCAACTATTTCTATCTCCACAGCACTTAACAAATTGTGATATACCTGCCAGATAGCTTCTGCTGAAGTTAACGGAGATTCCACCCAATTAGGATTTAAAATTGCAAAAGCGTTAACAAACGGTAGTTGCGATATTTTTCCTACACCATCTTTCAATTCTGCTGATGCTAGTAATGGTTCAATAGGTATCTGCACTCCAGTAGGAGCAAGTGGTAAAGGTACTATCTGCAAATGTTTGTGTCGCTGACTAGCGCCTGCGATTTTACCACTGTTGTAAAAAGCTAAACCATCAAAGTCAGCTAAACAAGCCAATAAAGCCGCAAAATCTTCTGGTGTGAGTAGGCTTTCTTGTTCTTCAAAAGCACGGGTAATGAGGAGTAGATGATAGTCAACAACGTTGAATTTGTTCAAAATACAAACATGAGTGTCGGAAATATCCGCCACAAATAAATCTTGTTCATAAGGAAGGAAAGGGTTGAAATCCTTACCAGCAGTAGTTTGTTTATCTTGCTGTTTTTTAGCCGCATCTTTGCGGGTTAGGTTCGATAAAATTCGGACTAAAAAGTTAACGCCGTCTTGCTCGACAAATTCAAATTCTGTCGGGATAGACAGCAACGCCCCGCATTTGAGAGCATGTAATGTACTTGCTTTGACACTCGTCCATAAAGTGCCAGTTTTTAGTAAAATTTCTCCCTTGAGCATTGATGAGTGCATGATTTAACATTCATCAGTCTAAATCAGGTTCAACGCCAAGCGATCGCAATTGTGCAATTAATCTTTCTGTCCAAACCACGTAACTTAAACGCAAATCTCTTTGTTCGTAAAGCTGCGAATCACCTACAACTGCAAACCAATCTGGTCGCTTGTACTACAGTGGATGACGCAAATCATAATAATAATTTACTGAGTACGGTAAACTACCATACAATGCTTAACAAATAGCCTTTACAATAAAAGACAAGAAATAAATTGAGGAGCCGTGCAGGATGCAAGTTTCATACGATTCTGATAAGCGCAAACTGCTATCATCTCTGTGTCATGGGGCAATTTTTTTTAGTACGACGTTGTTTTCGGTTGGTGTACCGATTGTTATTAACATCATCTCGGATGACCCAGTTGTTAAAAGTAACGCTAAGGAATCAATTAACTTTCACTTCAATGTTTGGTTTTGGGCAACTGTAATTGGTGTACCCATTGCCGTTTTATCTTGGCTGACTTTTGGTATAGGTGGAATTGTGTTCTTTCCTGTCGTGGCTTTTGGCTTTTTACTGCACTGGGGATTAACAATTTTTGCACTTCTACACTGTTTCAGCAATCCTGATGAACCTTTCCGCTATCCGTTTATTTTCCGAGTTTTCTAATTGTTATGGATGTAGATAAAGTTGGTTATAGAAAGGGATGAGTGAATCATCCCTTTTTTATTAAGTAAGTAGATGAGTGGAAAAATTTATCTCTGTTACCAAATTAAGCCCTCCTGCTATAGTCCTATTTCTCAGCATTCTCAAAATCCGTCAACGCACAAGCAAACTCCCTAAAAGCCGTTTTAATTAACACCTCTCTCATCGTTCTTTCTAAGGCAGAATTACGAATCATATCTGTTAACTCTAAGAATAGATATGAAACAATAAAACGATCTTGACGGTCAAATTGTTTGAGACAAGTCAAGATAAAATCATACAACTCAGTTTTGCGAGGCTTACTTTGTTCTTCCCAAATTTTGAATGCTAGTTGCACTGTTTTTAAGCGGATCTCACTCATATTGTAGGAAGTGTCTTTGTAGCGAATTGACACGCGTTGAGGCAGTTCCATAAGTTGTGGTGTAGGAAATTTATGTGAATTACTATTCAGGTATTTTTCTACTTATCCGGAGAAATGGACAATAACGAAAGAAATTCTCTAATATCCAGATAAATTATCAAGCGATAAAGATGTTTTTTCTGAGTAGAGAGGTTTTAGTAAAAGCTATTAATATCACTTTAAATAAGGATGATGATAGATACACAAAAAATAGTCTTATACAGCAATTATCAATCTAAATTTATGGTGAAGTGCTGAGTAGAAAGCCAGTAAATTCAGGGCTTTAAGTCATCAATACTGTCATCATCTATGTAACTACGGCTATGACATAGGAGAATTTACTTAGTTATAATGATGTATTCAATTTGTCTGATGAACTAAAATAACGTTATTATTGAATTTTTCAGCATATTGAATCTCAAATTATTGCTTGGATTGATTATTTTATTGAGAGAATTAATTTGATTAACATTGACAAAACCTAAAATATATGATTGGGTGAAAAATAAGGGTGAAGCTGATAACTAATAAGGAACTGCAAAAGATGTTGCAGTGAAGCTGAAGGAATATGAATTTAATGAAAATCCTAGATAATCAACCTAAATGGTGCATAATCTCCCTCAGTGTTTTTCTCACAAGCTTGATAGGTTGGTTAGACTACCAAATTCCACCAGAAATATTAATAGCAATTTTTTACTTAATTCCTATTGGCATTGCAACTTGGTTTGCTGATAATTGCAGTGGCGTATTAATTTCATTGATTAGTTCAGTGACGAATTTAGCAGTCAATCAAAAACCGAATTTTCACTATTTACATCCATTAGTACCTTATTGGAACACTGTTGTAGTTTTAGTGTTTTTCTTATTTACAAACTATCTTTTATCACAACAAAAACTCACCTTAAGAAATTTAGAAAAACTAGCGAGAACAGATGCTTTAACAGGGCTGCATAACAGATCATTTTTCTTAGAATTAGTGAATCTTGAAATTCATAAATCTTTAAGACATCAAGAACCAATAACTATTGCATATTTTGATGTTGATAACTTTAAACTTGTTAATGATCAGTTTGGTCATACTGTTGGCGATCGCCTGCTATGTTTAGTTGCAGAAAATGCGAAAAACAATCTACGTAAAATTGATGTTATCGCCAGACTTGGTGGTGATGAATTTGCAATTTTATTACCACGTACTGGTTATGAAGCGTCCGAAGTAGTGTTACAGAGATTACACAGAACTTTATTATCTATTATGCAGGCAGAAAATTGGCCTGTCACTTTGAGTATTGGCGCAATTACCTTTATTAAACCGCCAGCTTCAGTCACGGAAATGCTCGAAAGAGCCGATAATTTAATGTATGGGGCTAAAAAAAGGGGTAAAAACTTGCTGCATCACGAATTAGCAACTGATTGAGTAAATGAATAATCTTGAATAAGAAGTCAGAACAAGAGTGTGAGGCGAAGTAGGGGAGTGCGGGCGGGTTTATTTTGATGCTTTTACCTTTTGACTTTTTACTTTTGCCTTGTTTAAGACTACCCTTTGTTTATTCTGTTAAATAGGAGACACAAAATGGTCACAACAGTGAAAGAGTTTGATGCACAACAATGGGTCAAAACTCGCTCTTCCCTGGATGCCAATGAATCGACATTTTTAGTTTGGCAAGGCAAGATTTATAGTTTTATTCCTGGAGAGAAAAGAAAACTCTTATTTAAAATCTTGGGCGTGAGTGTAAGTAGATGTATTTCTACAGGAGAAGATAGTTGGGATTTTACTTCTCGTGAACTGACTTATTACTTGAATCCAGAAACAGAAGAGATTTTACCCAAATGGGAAAATCCTTGGACTGGTGAAACTGTGCCTGTGTTACACGTTGCGAATAATCCCGTGCAGGGACATTTTAAAGGTAAATTTCCAGCCCAAGTTGAAGGAGACACAGCAACTTTTGTCTTTGATATTTTTCCAACTTATTCAAATCCTTTGGCAGAAGATCCGAAATTTGCCGAATATAGTCCTTATGAAACTTATCAAGCCGCAGAATTATTTAAATTATCTGTTCCTACCGCAGATTTATTCAATTCAGAACTCAATTCTGTTTCTCAACTAAAGCTGAGTTGGGATAGGATTGGGCAATGGCTACCGTGGATGAAAATGGGCGATCGCTCTGGTAATCTCATCTATAGTGCTTTTGGTTCTAAAGTTGGCGGTTTAGCAGAATTACCCCAACTACTGCAAGATGAGATTAATCATCGCGTTCCCTTATATAAACAAGCTCCCAAAGCATTTGCTGATGGGGAAGATATGACTTCTTGGCTATACTTCCAAAAGCATTTTGATGCTTACTTAGCCGGCGAAACCTTCCCCTTACCAGTCGCAGAAGAGTTGTAATGAGGTATTGATATAGCTAAATTCTTCCTCTAGCTTCTTCATTCAGAAGCTTTGTCAAAAGAAAACGCTTATGTGGTCTATTCCGCATTCAAAGCCTTGCGGAACACCACCTTATCTTCCCCTGCCTTGTAGAAATCCCGAATACGCGCCTCCTCCTCGAAACCACACTTTTTGTAGAAAGCCCGCGCTCGTTCATAGCTGGGAAGCCCCGAAGTCTCGACCAACAGAATCCTCTGACCACTTGCCCGTAAGGTATTTTCCACATACTCCACCAACGCTTTTCCTCGCCCTTGCCTCTGGTAGTTGGGATGCACAACAATCATTAACAAGTCCCATGTCCCATCTGTAAACGGGGCAGGTGCGTAGTAGGCGACCCCGCACGGTTTCCCATCCTCCTCATCGGTGAGCCACACATGACCCTCGCCGATGCTGCCACTGAAGTAACTTGCCAGCACTTTGCTCAGTTCTTCGGTTTCGTTTGCGGCGAATAGCTCTGCTGCTACAGCGATCGCGATTAATGCGGCTGAATCATCTGGCGTACTAGGTCGAATCATCGGGAACTCCAGTGCTGTTTGTTCATCAGAATTAAAACTTTCGCATATTGTTCTTTACAGGGTCAAATCCTCTAGAAAAGCGGGTGCTGTCATCATAATAAGCACCACTTAAATCTGCACCATACAGCTTAGTAAAGTTGAGTTTCGCACCCCGGAGATTTGCTTCTTTTAATTTGACACCGCATAAATTAGCTCTCGTCAAATTCGCCTGAGCTAAATTAGCTTGACTCAAGTCTGCTCCCCAGAGTTTAGCTTTGGCTAGGTTCGCTTGGCTCAAGTCTGCTCCCCACAAATTAATTCCTGGTAAGTAAGCCGAAATTAACCTAGCTCGACTTAAATTTGCAGCCGGAAAATATCTTTCCCCTGCATCGTAACTGCGCTTGAGTTGTTCAGCATCCATGAGTAGTGTTGACCTTTTTCAGTAATAGAGACGTAATTTGTTCCCATTCCTGGTTTAGCTCGCCAACAAACTCTGGCTGACTGCTGCGATGATACCAATAACGCGCATTATGCAAATCACCTTCTTGACGATGTAAGTAAGCGTGAACCCAAGCACTATCAACATCATGAGCATTTTGGACTATTTCGTGAGCTTGGTTCCAATCGCCTTTTTTGTCATACCACAGAGCTTGTAGTGCTTTTGGTAGGGTTTGCGGACATGAGACCTGTTTATCGATCAATCGCAGGAATTCCTGAGTATTCACGATCGCCACTCCACAATTATCAAACCTATTTCTAAGATACTTGGCGATCGCCCTTCATTACAATTATTGTTGCAAACTGGAAAATACAGCTAAGGTAAAGCAATTCTTCAGGAGGTAAATATGGACTTTAGTAGTTATAAATCTATTAGCGAAGTTCTCAAAACATTTCAGATTATCTACACAGAAGCTAATTTTGTTCTAGCAACAGAGTTTAATATTCCTCAATATTTCCGAGAAGACTTAGCAATTGTTATGCGCGAAGGTGTCGTGGATAATTCTGAGTTTGCTATTTGTGAGAACCTGATTTATCCAGTTTTGAAAGAAGTTTGGAAGCAGTATAACAGTAAGTTTACTTTATGGAGTCATCAATCACTGAACTATGATGAGCAATTATCAGGTTTTCCTGAATATATTTTGGCTAAACGTTCGCCTTTAGGGAAAATAGTTTTTGATAAACCATACTTTATTTTAGTAGAAGCTAAACAAGATAACTTTGAAGCAGGTTGGGCGCAATGTTTAGCTGAAATGATTGCGGCTCAAAGACTAAATCAAGAATTATCGGTAGTTATCTATGGGATTGTTTCTAATGGTGCAGTCTGGCAATTTGGTAAACTAGAAGCACAAAATTTTACTAGAAATATTACACCCTTCACTATTTATGAATTAGACAATTTATTTGCCACTGTCAACTATATTTTTCAACAATGCCAATTACAACTATAGTAATCCTAAATCATTTGTGAAATTCTCCTTCTTTTCCTCCTTCTCTTTCTTTGTGTCCTACCCTTCGGGAAGCCGCTATCGCGTCTATGCGCCCTTTGCGGTTCGTTTAAAATAATATGTTTTCACAACTCAGATAGGATTGCTGTAGATAATTTGCTAACATCTCAGCCTAATCTTTCAACTTGACTCCGCATCAATTTCTGCACACTAACTAAAGCTCGATTTAACTCAAAATTACGTCTTTGCGGATTTTGTAAATATGCCTGTTGTTCTTCCTCAATCATTTCTACATCTTGCACTACTAAACCTTCAAGTAGTTTTTTGGCGGCATTAAATAAACTATCTTTAATAAATCGGCGAAACCACACAGGTAATTTATGCAAGCGCCAAAAGGCATTGAGTGAGGTGAAGTGAATTAAATAAGCTTTAGTTTGAGTTTCACTTACAGGACACAATAAACAATAAATTTTAAAATCTTTGCCTAACGTAGATTGCCAATGGGGATAGATATAACTGACATCCAATGGTTCTGGATGAAGTTTTCGCAATGCGGGAAAAAATAATTGAGAAATTGACCAAATCTTATCGATTTTATAATAACTTTGGGCAGTATAATGAGCATCTACACGGTGATTATCTTCGTCGATATTTTGTAAAGATGCTGCCGCCCAAGCTTGTAAATCTTGATGTAAATGTCCATGATACATATCCATCAAGTTTTCAATTAAATAAGAATAATGGGCTTGACAGTTAATGACTGCAACTGAAGCAATGTAATTCAAATGTTCCCATTCTGGTAAACCCATTGGTTCAACAGCTAATTCTGCATCACCAGGAAATAGCCAAATAAAACCATCTTGTTCTTTGACTGGGTAACGCCGAATTTGGCAGTTTGGTAATTTTTGATTTGCAGCTAAATAAGGAACTGCTGTACACTCACCCGATGAATTGAAGCGCCAACCATGATAAGCGCATTCTAATTCATTAGCGACAACTTGTCCGTGGCTCAGTTTAACTTGACGATGGGGACAACGGTCTTCTAAGGCGTGGATTTTACCTGTACTGTCGCGGTAAAGTGCGATCGCTTGATGCCATAATATCACTCCCATAGGTTTATTAGTTACCTCAGTACTCCGTGCAACTACATACCAATGATTAGGGTTAATCCCCAATTGACGCACATCAGAAGTTTGCACAGTTTGAGAGAGAGATGACATAATTCAGCCTATCCTTTTCCGCGTTAGTCTGGTCACTGATGACCAGATTATCACTTACGGAACTAAAACTAATTTTGCTGACAAGCTATAAAGTATGTGTAGTTACAGCAGAATTCACCGAAGTGGAGGTTCTTAATCCCGAATTTCTCACGTATGGGTAGGGGTGTGGGGAGTGTGGGGAGTGTGGGAGGAAAGATTTCTTCACCATCCTCCCACCCCTCCCACACCCCTGGATTTCTCTCTTGTGAGAAATCCAGGTTAATCCTTTTCCCTTCATTCTGAATTCTCTAGCGATACACCAGTAAACATATTGAACCAAAAATCCTTATGGCAATCTCTCAAGAAAACCTAACTGAAGAATTTCTTAACGAACTCATCCAGGAAACAAATACCCTCGACCATCTAGAGATTATTGAAAACGTCATCGACTCTCTAGAGCAAGATGACAGCGCAATGGTTAGCCAGAGTCCAGAAGGTGGTTATCTCTGGAAGTTTAAGTACGGTAGTGTGGAAGTGTTTGTGCAACTCACGGGTACAAGCGACGAAGACACCCTCACGGTTTGGTCTGTTGTATTAAAATTACCCGCCAAAGATGAACCAAAATTAATGCGTCACCTTTTAGAGTTGAACTGCTCTAGTACTTTTGAAGCGCGTTTTGGTATCATCGAGGACAAAGTAGTTGTCATTTCAACACGCACCCTAGCGGAATTGTCTCCAGGGGAAGTCTCACGGTTAATTACGATTGTTGCCACGATCGCCGATAACAACGATGAAGCTTTACAATCTGAGTTTGGTCTTGCTTAAGTAATCATTCATGTCTAACAAGCACGTATGGCGACTGATTTCTTTCTTAGAAGCCTCTGGTAATCTACAGATGGCGATCGATAAATGGTTATTAGAACAACACCATTTAAGAAAGCATCCTCCAACTCTGCGCTTTTATACTTGGTCGCCAACTGCTATTTCTCTCGGCTATCATCAACGACAATATCCCCAAGCATGGGATAATTTAACTTGGCAAGGTAAAAAACTAGATTTAGTCCGCCGTCCCACTGGTGGAAGAGCAGTATTACACCAAGGCGATTTAACTTATGCTGTGATTACATCGGGTTTAACTGGAAACCGTTTACAAGCATATACAAAAATTTGTGAATTTTTAATTCAAGGATGGCGATCGCTTGGTGTGGAATTAAGCTACGGTACAGATGGGCGGGGCTACATCCATAACCCCAACTGCTTTGGGACGGCGACAGGTGCAGATTTGATTTTACCCAATGGCGCAAAACTCATCGGTAGCGCCCAACTCAAACGCGGTGACGTAATTTTGCAACATGGTTCTATTCGCTTGCAACCAGATGCGGAACTGTTTGCGAAAGTATTTGGTACAGAGTCATTTAATAGCGTTCAGTTTCCTTACAGTCTCGAACAAATTATGAAGGCTTTGATTGCTGCTGCACAAGATTGTTTTGATATGGAAATAGAAGTGCAGCAGTTATCAGAATGGGAGTGGGAAGAGATTTTAAACGCGGAGGTTAGATGGACATAAATAAACGTCAACGCCTGGAAGCCGCAGCTTGGCGCATAGGCGATGCAGCCGACTTTCTCGAACTATCATCTGATGAAGTAGCTTTCATTGAGATAAAGCTATCTTTGAGCAGACAATTAAAACAACTGCGCGTTAAAAATAATCTGACTCAAACGGAGTTGGCGCAGAAAACCAAATTTAACCGCCGATTGAAGAAGATGGACGCAGATAAACGCAGATAAATTTTTACTTGAGCAGATGAAGAAAGGCTATAGTCAGATGAAAATAAAATATTGCAACTCAGTCAAGCCTGTATCTTGAATTATGCTAAACCTTGCTTTCTAGAGGTTGGGGAATCGGAGTAGTTGCAGCTAACTTTCTGCCGTAATTAATAGCAATCAACCCTGTCACATACATAAATAGACTGTAAACTGCTGCGGGGATTGCCATATCAGGATTGTTGAGTAATCCGGCGGTAATGGCGATCGCTAGTGTACCATTTTGAATTCCCACCTCAATGGCGATGCAGATTTGCTGAGGCGGATTGAGGTTAAATAGTTTGCTAATATAAAACCCCGCCAGCATTGAGACACCATTCAACAGCACCACGGCAATTCCTACTTGCAGAATAAAGCCAGGGAGACGATTCCACTCACGAATAATTAGTAAGAGAATAATTATTGCTAGGAAGGCGACTGCTAGACGGCTAGTTACTTTTTCTAGACGAAGGGCGACTTCTGGGAATAACTGACGCACTCCCATTCCTAAACCTATAGGCAGAAGTGTCATCAGAAATATTTGTACTATTGTTGCACCAATAGGTAGGGCGATCGCCGCAGTTTGTCCGATGAAGTGTTGATATGCGAGGTTTGCCAATACTGGAATTGTCAAGACGGTAATCAGACTACTAAAAGCTGTCAGAGTCACCGAAAGCGCAACATCACCTTTCGCCAGGAATGTAATTACGTTGGAAGATACCCCACCTGGACAAAGTGCAATTATGATTAAACCCATAGCAATGGTAGGTTGCATAGGGACTAATTTCGCAATAGTAAAACCAATAATTGGTAAAAGAACTAACTGACTAATCAAGCCAATGGTGACGGCTTTGGGATAATTCTTGACACGTTGGAAATCTGCTGGTGTGAGAGATAAACCCATTCCTAGCATAATAATCGCTAAGGCTATAGGTAGAACAACCGCAGTGAAAAAGCTTGCTTCCATAATTGAATAATTTATAATAACGACTCTATCAGTCAGAAATTTTACGGTAAAACAAGATTATTCGCTGTTTTGTGCCGATTTCCATCTCAAACTGCTGTTATAGGTAGAAACATTATCAAACAGTATTGCTTTCTTTACAAGCGTATAGGCGAGTATTGATACCACTCACGCAACGAGTAAAGCCGATCGCAAAAATAAAAGGGACACAATTATTGTGTCCCTAAATAAACTAATTCAAGATGCTAGTTGCCAATGCGGATTTAACTCGAATTTCTCGTGTATGGGTGGGGAGAGAGGGGAGTTTGGGGGGAAGATTTCTTCACCATGCTCCCACCCCTCCCACACCTCCCACACCTCCCACACCTCCCACCCTTCCCACACCTCCCACACCCCTGGATTTCTCTCTTGAGAGAAATCCAGGTTAAGACTGGCGATAACAGGCAAATTCCATTGAAAAAGTTGCCATACCGGCAGTGAGCGATCGCAATTCTGTAGAATAGCCAAACATCTGCACTAGTGGTACTTCGGCGCGAATCACAGAGTATCCTTGCATTGTCTCGGAACTCAACAGCAAGCCGCGACGGGATGAAATGTCACCCTGGACTCTACCTATGAACTCGTTTGGTGTTTCCACTTCAACGAGCATAATTGGTTCGAGTATATAGGGTTTGGCTTGGGCGATCGCATTTTCCAGTGCTTGATGAGCCGCAGAACGAAACGCCAATTCCGACGAGTCAACTGGATGATAGGAACCCCCATCCAGCACGACTTTCACCCCAGTTACCGGATAGCCTGACAGTTTTCCTGTTGTCATCGCCTCGCGGAAGCCTTTTTCACAAGCTGGGATATATTCTTTGGGAATTGCACCACCAACTACCCGATTCTCAAATACAAATGGTTCATCGCTTGGTTCAATCCACCCAGTTACATGAGCGTATAAACCAGTACCACCAGATTGTTTCTTAAGTCGGTAATCAAATTGAGTTTTTTGGCTAATGGTTTCCCGATACGCCACTGCGGGAGTACCGACATAAACCTCAGCATTATATTCCCGTTGAATCCGTTCTAAGTAAATCTCCAGATGCAGTTCACCCATACCAGAAATCAAAGTTGCTTTTGATTCTGGGTCGATACTTAGCCGAAATGTCGGGTCTTCTCGTTGAAAGCGGTTGAGGGCTTTGGCTAGGCGATCGCTATCTTCTTGTTTTTTCGGTGTAACTGCCAGTGTAATCACTGGCTCCGGGACAAACATTCTTTCTAGAAACACTGGTGTGTCTCCCGTGTATAATGTATCGCCCGAAGCACAGTCAACACCCAACAAAGCCACAATATCTCCAGCTACAGCCACTGGCAACTCTTCGCGCTTGTTGGCGTGCATTCGCACCAAGCGACCAATTTGCACTCGTTTTTCAGTCCGGGAGTTATACACAATATCACCCGGTTTTAATGTGCCGGAGTAAATGCGGGTGTAGGTTAGCTGACCGAAAGATTCAAGAGTGAGTTTGAATGCCAAAGCCACTAAAGCAGCATCAGGCTCAGGGTAAACACTGACTGATTCTGCGGTTTTGACTACTTCCCTATCGATGGGAGATGGTAAACAAAGGGCGATCCCATCTAAGAGATTCTGCACACCTTTGTTTTTGAATGCAGAACCCAGCAGTACAGGTGTGAATTCCAGCCTCAAGGTTGCTTGGCGGATAACTTGCCAAATCAGTTCCGAGGGAATTTCTTGATCTGCCAATAGCATCTCAGTCATTTCTTCTGAGAACAAGGACAAGCTATCTAGCAATTTTTCCCGCGCCTGTTGTGCTGCTGCTACAAGACTTTCAGGAATTGCTTGTTTGACCCAATGTTCGCCGTTTTCGCCTTCAAAGTAATGTGCTTGCATCGACACTAGGTCAATCACACCTTGGAAGTTATCTTCACTACCAATGGGATATTGCAACAACACCGCATTTAATTGCAAGCGATCGCGGATAGCCTGGACTACACGAAACGGATCTGCACCCATTCGATCCATTTTGTTGATGAATGCTAGACGCGGCACACGGTAGCGTTTCATCTGCCGATCCACTGTGATGGATTGGGACTGCACACCCGCCACGGCACACAACACCATCACCGCCCCATCCAACACCCGCAAGGCACGCTCTACTTCAATCGTGAAATCCACATGCCCTGGAGTATCAATTAAATTAATTTGGGTATCACGCCACTGACAAGTTGTGGCCGCGGAGGTAATGGTAATTCCATGCAGCTTTTCCTCCGGCATAAAATCCATTGTTGCACCCTTGCCGCCTCCCTTCACCTCCTCAATAGCATGGATTCTGCCCGTGTAGAAGAGAATTCGCTCTGACAGAGTAGTTTTACCAGAGTCGATGTGAGCAGAGATACCAATATTGCGGACGCGTGTTCGGGGAATCATAACATTTCCTTTTTGTGCAAGCGACAAATAGTCACTATGAAAGTGGTATTATATTTTGTATTATAATTGTAATATATTACAGTGACAAGCCCCACGATACAGAAATTGATATTCTTTTGTGCGGGATACGAGATCCCCGACTTCTGAAAGAAGTCGGGGATCTGAGCAATCAGAGTACTCTGGTTAATGTAATTGTCTTTGTATGCTCCACTGGCTAGAGGTCTAACCTGGATTTCTCACAAGAGAGAAATCCAGGGGTGTGGGAGGGGTGGGAGGATGGTGAAAAAATCTTTCCCCCCACACTCCCCACACTCCCCACACTCCCCTCTCTCTCCACACCCGCTACCTATACGTGAGAAATTCGGGCTAATTCTGTGCGGGTAAACAACATAAAATAGATATTGCCATTTTTACGAGTGGTATCAGCGGTTAACAAGTTTCTCAGGCTCATGTAACCACTGATTTCAACAGTCTAGTCAGACGTGTACGTCTGATTCAAGCTTAATTCACCCTTCTCAACAATGCCGAACCCTAGAGGAACACCCGAAAACTTACAACCATCACAACCCAAGGGTGAAGAACCGATGACCACATCTATTAGTTTTAGATGTACTGAGTTGATGAAGGAAGCGGTGAAGGCACAAGACGACCCCGCACAATTTTGCAGAGACGCAATCCAGGAAAAATTAGATAAACAGAAACAATTAGAATGAAGAATGAGCATTAATCGAGCATCTCCACTGAGTTTAAAGTAATGCTCAAAGTATGCGCTCAAACACCGAAACTTATGCTTTTGAGCATTAGGTGAGCATTTTTAAGTAAAAATAGGCTGAAATTGTTGATTTTACGTCATTTATGCGAATCTCTTTAAACTGGCTGCGGGAACTAGTAGAAATTAAATTAAGCCCAGAAGAATTAGCTCATACCCTGACAATGGCTGGGTTTGAGGTAGAAGATATTGAAGACCGCCGCACTTGGGCAGATGGTGTGGTTTTGGGGAAAGTGCTGGAACGTCAACCCCACCCCAACGCTAATAAATTAAGTGTTTGTCAAGTAGATGTGGGTGCGGCTGAGACTTTAAATATTGTTTGTGGTGCAGCTAACGTCCGGGCTGATATTTACGTCCCAGTCGCCACCGTTGGCACTTATTTACCAAACATCGATTTAAAAATTAAACCTGCAAAACTGCGTGGTGTTCCATCTCACGGCATGATTTGTTCTTTAAAAGAACTGGGTTTGCCAAGTGATGTTGATGGGATTCACATTTTTACTGGGGAAAATCTCTCGGTGGGTAGTGATGTCCGGCCGTTGCTGGGTTTAGATGATGTGATTCTAGATGTGACTGCTACTGCTAACCGCGCTGACGCTTTAAGTATGGTAGGCATAGCGCGAGAAGTTGCCGCTTTAACTGGTGGTAAACTGAGTATTCCTGAACCTGGGGAAGTCAAAGTTACTCAAAATCCAGGCAAGTTAGGTTTGAAAATTGCTGATACCCAAGCTTGCCCAGCTTACATTGGTACAGTCATTGAACAAGTAAAAATTGCCCCGTCGCCGGACTGGTTGCAACAACGCTTGCGGGCTGCGGGTGTGCGTCCCATTAGTAATGTCGTTGATATTACTAACTATGTATTGTTGGAATGGGGACAACCACTCCACGCCTTTGACCAAGACCGTTTACAAGCTGTTGCAGGTAATGGCAATTTAACTATTGGTGTGCGTTTTGCCAATCAAGGAGAATCTCTGAAAACCTTGGATGGGCAAACTCGCAACCTCGCAACCCAAAATTTGTTAATCACCGCTAACGATAAACCTGTGGCTTTAGCGGGAGTGATGGGGGGAGAAGAAACGGAAGTTGATGAAGGTTCGCAAAATTTAGTTTTAGAAGCAGCTTTGTTTGACTCTGTAGCTATTCGCCGTTCCTCCCGTGGGGTGGGGTTACGCAGTGAAGCTTCTGGGAGATATGAACGGGGTGTGAACCGGGCAGAATTGGAAGTCGCCTGTCGTCGTGCTTTAGCTTTAATTAGTGAATTGGCTGGCGGTGTTATTGTACATCAAGAAATTGTTGATACTCGTCCCGACCCTGCAACTTGGAGTCGTTCAATTGCTCTGCGTTTAGATAGGGTGAATGAAATACTAGGGCCTACTGATTTAGGCGAAGACACAGGGGAATTACAAGCAAGCGATGTTGTCAGGATTTTAACCGCCTTGGGATGTCAGCTGACAGCAACAGATGAGCGTACTTGGAATGTGGCTGTTCCTCCTTATCGTTACCGCGACTTAGAACGAGAAATTGATTTAATTGAGGAACTTGCTCGGCTCTACGGTTATGATAATTTCTGCGATACCTTGCCGGAAAAAGCCCAAGCAGGCTATTTACCCATAGACCAGGAGTTGTTGCGGAAATTGCGGGCGACTTTACGGGCGGAAGGTTTGACGGAATTAGTGCAGTATTCCTTGGTTAAACCAGGGGAAGACCGCCAGATAGTTTTAAGTAACCCTCTATTTACCGAATATTCGGCGTTACGTACTGATTTAATGGCTGGGTTGATTGATGCTTTTCAATACAATTTAGAACAAGGTAACGGTTCTCTCAACGGTTTTGAAATTGGGCGAATTTTCCAACAAGAAGAAGACGGTCTGCATGAAGCTGATGCGATCGCTGGTATCTTAGGAGGAGACAGCAGCCTTGGCAAATGGTCAAAAGGTGGACGGGAACAGCCAATAACTTGGTTTGAAGCCAAAGGTATTCTCGAAAGCGTCTTTCAACAATTGGGTATCCAAGTAGAATATCAACCAGATTGTCGTGATGAGCGTTTACATCCCGGACGCACCGCTTCATTATGGATAGGTGGAAACCGACTGGGTGTATTTGGTCAACTGCACCCACAACTGCGGCGAGAAAAAGATTTACCTGATTCTGTGTATCTATTTCAGTTAGATTTAGATGTCCTGTTGGATGCCTTAGATCAAGATGAAATTTTGATTCCTACATTCAAGTCTTATTCTACATACCCAGCCAGCGATCGCGACATCGCCTTTTTCGCCCCGGTGAAAGTTTCTGTAGGAGAACTGGAAAAAGCGATTAACAAAGCTGGTAAAGGTTTACTGGAATCTGTGGAAATCTTCGATGAATATCGTGGCGAAAACGTCCCCCAAGGACAACGCAGTTTAGCATTTCGTCTAGTATATCGGGCAAGCGATCGCACTCTCACCGATGCCGAAGTCGAACCTGTACACAACAAAGTTCGGGAAGCTTTAGTAGAAAAATTCGGCGTTAACCTCAGAAGCTAAAAATTAGTAGTGATGAGTCATTAATCGACTCATCACTTGCTTAGGTCATTGGTATTTACAAATGACCAATGACTAATGACTAATGACAACCTTGACAAGTGGTTGTGTAATTTTGACTGGTTTTAGCTTACTATTCATTGTGAAATTTGCATTTTTAGTTGATTGATTATGCCCAAATACGTACTCTGGGGAACTTACTGCGACGACGTTTTAGAAAAACGCGCTCCTTACCGTCAAGCGCATTTAGATGGTTTAGCCAAACAAAAAGAATCTGGTGTGTTAATTACTATCGGCCCCACCAAAGATGTCACCAAGGTTTTTGGCATTTATGAAGCAGAAGACGAAGCCACTGTCCGCCAATTAATTGAAAATGACCCTTATTGGCAAAACGGTATTTGGACAGAATACTCTATCAAAGAGTGGATTCAAGCTTTTTAATTAGGTCGTGATTAATAAGTTGGCTGTCTGATTTGAAAGTTACAATTCCTAACTTTTAGTGGATGTCAGGATATTTGTGTGTATGTCATTATCAATAATGTCTTGAACAGAGATAATATTGCTGTTGTCTAGAATAAAAAATGGTTAGCGATCGCACTTAATATTGTGTTGTTCACCAATCGTTTGATTTTTAAGAGGGTACTACCCATGCAAAACATCCTAAAACGTGCATTTTTACCTGGTTTGATGGCTGTTAGTTTAACCAGTGTGAGTCTAATTCCTACTCAATCGGCTAGTGCAGATGACCGAGTTATCCATAATGCAGCCATTGGTGCTGGTGCAAGTGCTATTACTGGAGCCTTAACAGGTTGCGGTTCTGTATTAAATAACGCTATCACTGGTGCTGGAGCTGGTGCGGCGGTAAATGGTGCTAACGGTTTGAGAACCAGAAGAGCCAGAGCTAGAAATGGCCGGAGAATTGTCCAAGATGTCGGCGTAGGTGCAGTAGCTGGCGTAGCTACAGGAGCAATTACTGGTGGTTGCAGAACTACCTGGAAAAATGGCGTTAATGGTGCTGCTGCTGGTGCTGCTGTTCACTTCCTAGATCCCAGAAACAGAAAAAGAAGATAATTTATGATGGATAATTCGTAATTTCATTATTCAACACGGATTATCCATTGTGGATTATGCCAATGTAAACATTCACAACAATAAATAGTTGATTTTTAGGGGTGCAGTTGTTAGCACCCCTAATTTATTGCTTAATTGCTTTCTTATTCGCAAAATCGCCATCAGCCGCGACGGAACTTTTTTAGCTTCTGGTGGTGATGATAATACCCTGATTTTATGGAATTTACGGCGCATTCTCAAATTAAATGCCCTGAGTTATGCTTGCTCTTTGGTGTAGGATTATTTGCAAACTAACACAAAATTAGAACAGAGCGATCGCTCTTTGTGTCAACGTTAGGAGGTAGGGGGATAATTTTGTAATTATAATTCAGCACTTTGCTGTAGATAGAAAATAACTCCTTCACAAGACAAATGAAGGAGTTAAAGTGCTGTTTCGGTGATACTTTCAGGAGACTTGATGGAAGCTTTAACTACAGCAAAACATACTCAGCACTTGGCTACATCAGCTATTTTCTGCATGGAGAGCATTCAAAGCCAGTTCGGATGGATGAAGTGCGCCGTTACCTGTTTTGGCTGGTTCTAATCTGCGGAGTACAATCATCCCACGAGAACGATTTGATGAGGAATCTTTATCTACGCAAGCAGTGTACATCCGTTGAATTGGACATTTCCAAAATCTTGTATATCGCTTGGGATTGGTATCTGCAATGGTGACTTCTTGAGTTTGGGGGTCATAATCTGCTAGTAAAGAGAAATGACCACCTTCTAAACTGGGATTTTCATGAGCAATCCGAGTATTGAAGTTGAGAATGTGGACATCATTTTCATTACAAACAGCAGTTTCAACTTCGCGGATGAATGCTTCGAGTGTCAGACTCGGCTTATCAAAATGATCCATCCGAATTGATAAAGGTAATCCTTTTCTTTCTATATAGATTTTGCAGGTGTCGTAAGTTTCTGCTAAGGTCATACCATCATCTAAAACTGAGGCGATGGGCAATTGGGTGGCATAGAAAATTTCATCGACAGTTGTTAAATATCCTAATGCAGTCAAAGCATAGGCGATCGCAGTAACATTACAACAATAGATAGGTTGTTGAAATTGATGTAGTTGAATTATTTCTAAGTCTCTTTTAGAAATCTGCCCTATGTTATCAATATCCATTTTTCGGACTCCTTTAAATAATATTAATGGGAAAATTTTATTTTTGATTTATATTTAAGTTGTGGTTTTTATGCTTGATAATTTTAGTTTTTACGCTGATATATTCTCTATGTATTTGCGAAAACATTCAAGGACAGTTAAGACATTTAAGAAATTAAATTGAGACAGTTAAGACATTTAAGGAAGATTAAGTGTGAGTTATGTATCAGCTAGTTCAGCAAAATACTGAATAATGGCATTATTTAAGTGGTCAGATCCCCGACTTCTTCAAGAAGTCGGGGATCTTGTCAACCAACTACCTATTTCTGAAGATGAGTAAACCTGTCGTCAGAGAGAAGTCAAGATTATCTGGGAATGATAGGAATATTTTGGTATGTTAGCGATCGCTGCTTAAAATTTAACTTTTATGAATCGTTCCGCCTGCCTCATTTTCAATCCAGTAGCGGGTCAAGGTAACCCAGAACAAGAACTATTAGAGATTCGCGCATTATTAGAACCAACTATTGATTTAGATATTCATTTCACAACGGAAGAAGTCGGTGCTGATCAATTGGCTTATGACGCAGTTCAGCGCGGAGTGGATGAAATTATCGCCTCTGGTGGTGATGGTACACTTTCAGCAGCAGCCGCCGCAGTCATTAATACAAATATTCCCTTTGGGATTATTTCACGGGGAACAGCCAATGCCTTTGCCAATGCTTTAGGTATTCCCGACACCATTGATGCAGCCTGTCAAACAATTTTACAAGGAGCGACTCGCAATGTAGATGTAGCTTATTGCAACGATCGCCCATTAATCTTACTAGCAGGTGTGGGATTTGAGGCGGAAACTGTAGAAAAAGCTAACCGAGAAGCAAAAAACCGCTTTGGAATTATTGCTTACATCTTGGCGGGACTCCAGCAATTACGGGAATTACAGAGTTTTGATGTTGAAATTGAGACCGACGAAAAAATTATTAAAACCACAGCCGCAGCCGTCACAGTTGCTAATGCTGCACCGGCGACATCAGTTTTGGCACAAGGTCCGGGTGGAATTATTTACGATGATGGATTACTCGATGTCACAATTGTAGCCCCTATCAGCAAAGCCGGAGCGATCGCTGCGACATATCATTTATTTCAAAGTGCGTCTTCGGGGAATGCAGTTGAACGGGATGATATCGGCTATCTCCGCGCCAAACAATTTAAAATCACCACTGAACCACCACAAAAAGTTGTCATAGATGGTGAGATAGTTGGCACAACACCAATAGAAGTCAAGTGTGTTCCAGCAGGTTTGCGGGTGTTTGTACCAACAGTGGAAGAAGTTGAACCCGCAGAAAAACTTGAGGGACTGCCAAATCTAGTCATTGAGTTGAAAAATCCCCCACCCAGCGAAGAAGAAACGGGAAGTTAAACCTGGATTTCTCACAAGAGAGAAATCCAGGGGTGTGGGAAGGGTGGGAGGTGTGGGAGGATGGTGAAGAAATCTTTCCCCCCACACTCCCCTCTCTCCCCACACTCCCCAAATTCGACACCCTTACACCCAATCTCAACGAATATCCTTTGTGCGTCAGTCTTGTAGGAGTAAAATGTTTTGAAGCTTGTTTCTGATCCAGCGATCGTCAAAAAAATTCAGAAGATGAACCAGCGTGTTCGCTGGGAAGATCCGTTAATTCAACGGCGTGGTATTGACCAAACTCAGTTAATGCTAGAAGATGGTCAAGCTGATAATCCTGAATTTTCGTTTTTGGTAGTCGGAGATAGCGGTTCAGGGAGACATGGTGGACAAAACCCCCAAAGACAAGTAGCGAAACTCACATTACCTCATCTTGATGACTGTCGCTTTATGCTGCATACAGGGGATGTGATTTATTTAGTGGGTTCTAGTGAGTATTATCAGCAAAACTTTATTCGACCTTACAAAGAATATCTGGTTGGTGGTGATTTTCCTAAAAAAATTGCCTACGACAAGATGACTTTTCGTGTACCGATTTTGCCTGTACCGGGAAATCACGATTATTATGATTTACCCATAGTCTTGAACTTGCTATCAATTACAACATTACCAATTCGCCGCTTATTGCGATCGCGCTTAGATTTAGATGTTGGTTTACATGGTTCAAGTACAGGCGAAGCTTACGCCAAAGCATTTCTTGATTATCTCTGTGCTTTGAAGTTTCCTGGCGATTTAGACCGACATTTAGACACATACTACACCGCCAACACTAAGACAGGTCGCTGTTTGTCCTACCAGCCAGGAAAATTTACTCGTCTGCCAAATCGTTACTATAGTTTTCGTTATGGTGGGATTGACTTCTTTGCCTTAGATTCCAATACCTTCAATGATCCGCCATCACTTCCCCAAACCGCCGAAGGCGACGCACAACGGAGAATTTTAGAACAACGCCGCCAAGAATTTGAACAGGAAAAACAGCAAATTCTGGAATTATCCAGCAAGTTGAATCCAGATAATCCCCACGAAGCTGAATATTTAGATGATTTATACGTCAAGCTATCGCAAATTGAAGAACTGGTAGTTGATATTGACAAACAATTAGCGCCGCAACAAGCAATCCATACTGACATAGAACAGTTGGAATGGCTAAAACAAAGGTTAATTGCATCTTGGCAAAATTCCCAAGTGCGGGGAAGGGTGGTGTATTTCCATCATCCTCCCTATGTTACGGAAGCAACTAAATGGCAACAAGCACAAACACTAGCAATCCGCACTCGCTTGCGTGAAGTATTCAACGCCGTAGCGGAAACAGTGGGTGATGTAACTCAAGGTCGTGCGGTAGTGGATTTGGTATTAAACGGCCATGCTCATTGTTTAGAATATCTGCAAACATATAACACTGGACACGCAGACTCAGCGATTAACTGGATTGTGTGTGGTGGAAGTGGGTTTAGTTTGCGCCGACAACGAACTGAAGGCGCTGATTTAGTCGAGGGAAATCAATTAATTGCGCGATCGCATTTGTTTGTTGGTCGTAACGGTCATGGTTCGGAAAAACGCCGTCCTTACTCCTGCTTGCGAATTGATGTCACAGGCGAAGGCCGTCCTAAATTTATCGTCCGGCCTTTAGTCGCTGAATGGTATCAACGCCACTGGCACAATTATCAACTAGAACCTTTGGTGATTTAACTTGAATTTGACAGACCTCTCCCTCCCAACCTCCCTCTCCTAAAAGGTGCTACTGTGTACACACAAATCTTTTAGAGTTAGTCGATACATTCACAATGTCAGGCGATACACTGGCAATGTCAGGCGATACACTGGCAATGTCAGGCAATACACTGGCAATGTCAGGCGATACATTCACAATGTCAATAAGGCAAAAATGAAGAATACCTTTGACTTTTGCCTTTTTACTTTTGACTTCTCCGCCTCCTATAAAACTACGACTTTCGGAAATAGGCTTTACCCCCTAAGAAAGTGTCAGTTAAAGAATTTGGTACTTAGCGTAGGAAGTAGCTAGTTGCTGACAAAGTAACTGGCGTTTATTGAGCATGAATGAGAAAATACTATGCTTCAAATTGTCGAAAATTCTTTAGGATGGCATTGGCTGAATAATGGATTAGCAGCCATTACCGAAGTGCAAGAAATACTAACTCCAGAACAAGCATCATTGGTTTTTTCTGGGCCGAAATTTTTAGTTTCTTTGGTAGCTGGTGTCTTAATGGCGTTTGCTTTTCAACTGTTACTCACTAACTTTGCAGTCGCTTTCAGAATTTCTGCCACAGATGATGATTCATCTTCTAGTGATGATGAAAGCTTAGGGAGTACAATTCGCAAAGTAGAAAATAAAGTTGGAATTTGGGCATTAATTAGCGCCACAATTGCATTATTTACTGCTTGTTTTTTGGCAGTAAAACTCAGTTTAATTGATAGTGCATTGTTAGGCGCAATTATTGGTGTAGTTATCTGGTCTGCTTACTTCTCAATTGTAGTTTGGTTTGGTTCATCAACAGTAGGTTCATTAATTGGTTCAGTTGCTAATACTGCTAATGCAGGAATGCAAGCATTGATGGGAACTGCGACTAGTGCTGTAGGTGCAAATTTGGCAAAACAGCAAATGGTTTCGACTGCGGAAGATATTACAGCCGCCGTTCGCCGAGAGTTAATTTCTGGTTTTGATGTTGATAATATAAAATCTACACTGCAAAGTTCTTTGACTAATTTGCCAAAACCACAACTAGATTTACCAGATATTCGCAAACAATTTGATCAGATTTTTGGTGATATCGATTGGCAATCTCTACCTGAGAATTTCCCACAAAATTTTAATCGTCAAACTTTTGTTGGTTTAATTAGCGATCGCACCGATTTCTCAAAAGCTGATATTAATAAAATCGCTGACCAATTAGAAGCAGCTTGGAACCAAAATTTAGCGCGGCGCAATCCAGCACAGCAAGTCATTAACTTGATTACATCGGCAACTCCCGAACAATTGCAATCAGATGAATTAGGCGATCGCTTGCAAGAATTAGTGACTGTTGGTGGTAACGGTAATGGTAGTAATGGCGGTATCAGCAAAGCCATTCAAACTGGTTTAACGGCTGCTTTACCAGTAGTTTTAGAACGGGTTGATGTCGCTGATATCGATGTAAAAAAAATCACCAATCAGTTACAAAAGCTCAAGGATAAAGTTCAAGATTTAGATATCGAAAACATATCTCATCAACTGCAAGAAACTATTGAAAAAACTACGCAAGGACGAGGTGGTTCATCTAATTCTCATTACCGTCAAGATGTAGAAGATTACATTAAAAACTCTTTACCTTGGCACTTTAACCGCATCACTATTAAAGATGAATTCCGCGATGTGATTTATGATCCACAAGCAGATGCGGCAACTATGCGGCGGGAATTAGAAAGTTTCAACCAAGAAGAGTTTGCGAATTTACTCATCCGCCGCAGTGATATTAGTGAAGTTCGAGTTAAAGAAATTGCTCAACAAATGGAAGAAATTCGCCAAGAAGTGTTAACAACTTTGCAGCAGGCGGAAGTTAAAGATAAAAGTCAAGATTTGCGGAATCGCATTGAAAATTATCTACGTTCGACTGATAAAAAAGAATTAACCTCTGAAACTGTTGAGCGAGATTTTGCTAATTTACTCACAGAATTAAACGCTGATTTTAGTGATTTAAATGAACGCTTCCAAGGATTGACTCGTGATGTCTTGCTGCAAGTTTTACAGCAGCGTCAAGACTTTAGTGATGAAGAAGCTAATAATTTGCTGAATAACTTAGAAAGTGTCCGGGACTCTGTTTTAAATCAATTACAGGAACAAGCAACAACTCAAACTGAAAACTTACGCCAAAGAGTCGAAGATTATCTGCAAAATACTAACAAGGAAGAATTAAGTCCTGGAGGTATTCGTCGTGATTTCAGCACTTTATTGCAAGACCCTCAAGCCGGATTTAACTTGCTGCGTCAACGTTTATCGCAGTTTGATCGTGATACTTTAGTTAGTCTGCTGTCTCAGCGTCAAGATTTGAATGAAGATGAAGTTAAGCAAATTATTGATCAGCTAGAATCAGTCAGAAATAATATCTTGCAAACCCCGCAAGTGGTAGCAGATAAAGCTAAAAAACAGTACGAACAAACCACAACTCAAATTGCAGAATATCTCCGTAACACCAATTTAGAAGAACTCAACCCCGAAGCAATCCGCAAAGATTTAGAAAAATTGCTGGTTGATCCCAAAGAAGGAATTTCTGCAATGCGTAGTCGCTTGTCGCAAGTTGACCGCGAAACCTTAGTTAAACTCGTTAGCCAACGGGGAGACTTAAGCGAAGAACAAGTAGAAGGGATCATTGACCAAGCACAAGAGGCGATTACTAACATTATTAAAGCACCGCGCCGCTTGGCAAACCGTACTGTTCAGCAAGTAGTCGATTTTGAAAGAAATCTCGAAGATTACCTACGTCACACCAATAAAGAAGAACTCAACCCAGACAGCATTAAGCGTGATTTACAACTGCTGTTACGCGATCCCCGTACCGGAGTTAGTAACTTGAGCGATCGCTTATCTCAAGTTGACCGTTCTACAATTGTGGCGTTACTATCCCAACGTGAGGATATTTCTGAAGAAGACGTTAACCGCATTGCTGATCAAATATTATCGGCGCGGGATGCAGTTGTGAAGCAATTCCGGCAGATTCAACAAGGTGTGCAATCAGCAACCGAAGGGGTGAGAAACAGAATTCGGAACTATCTCAATTCGTTGAATCGTCCTGAACTGGATTATGAAGGGATCAGACATGATTTTGCCAAATTGTTTGATGACCCCCAAGCCGGATTTGAAGCCTTGCGCGATCGCTTGAGTCAATTTGACCGTGATACCTTAGTTGCAGTTCTCAGTTCACGAGAAGATATTTCCCAAGAAGACGCTAACCGCATTATCAACCAAATCGAATCCGCCCGCGATAGTGTCTTGCAACGCGCCGAACGCATTCAGCAAATCACCAAAGAACGTTTACACAGTATCCAACACCAAGTGAAAAAACAAGCCGAAGAAACCAAAAAAACCGTTGCTAACGCCGCTTGGTGGTTATTTGGGACAGCACTCACCTCTCTGGTTGCAAGTGCGATCGCTGGTGCTATGGCTGTAACAGGTTTTACTATCTCGGCTATCGGCTAGGAGGCAGGAGGCAGAAGGCAGGAGGCAGGAGGAAAAGTCTTACTATGGCAATCCTAAATGATTTACAAAAATTTTTCTTCCTTGTCTACCCTGTCCTCCTTGTCTCCCTTATTTCTGTTGTTCACATATCAAATAAGATTGCTATATTCCTGGTATTCCAGCTTTCAAATAAAAACGAAAAAATGATTTTGGAGGGGGCTTGGGGGACGCAACCGTCCCCCAATCGGGGGTTTGGGGGAGAATCCCCCAAATCTTGTTCATAAAGACAACGCACCACCCAGATTTAATTATTTAATTCAACACGGATTGCATCAATGGTTTATCAGGTGAGACATTTCCTGAACGTAACCATTCTGACAGGTCTTCGGGGGCTTTGGCTTGTTTGAGGCGATCGCGCAAGTCTGAACCTTCGAGAATTTCTCTTTGCAGTAGTTCTTGGGCGGTTTCTTCTAACAAGTCGCGGTTTTGTTGCAGAATGCTCAAAGCAATATGATGAGCGTTATCTACTATTTGTTTGACTTCGTTATCAATTTCTTGGGCGACTTGGGGACTAATAGAACGGCGGGCGTTACCGTAACCATCCAGAAACTGCTGTTGGGTTTTCTCAAAGGCGACTGGCCCTAATTTATCGCTCATCCCATATAAGGTAACGTAACGTTCGGCTAAGTCGGTGGCTTTTTGAATATCGTCACTCGCGCCTGTGGAAACTTTGCCAAAGACGATTTCTTCGGCGGAACGTCCACCCAGTAAGGTAGCAATGCGACCGCGAATTTCATCTTCAATCATTAAGAAGCGGTCTTCTTCGGGCATTTGAATGGTATAGCCCAACGCACCCACACCACGGGGAACTACGGATATTTTTTCGACTTTACCCGCCCCAGGCATCAACGCACCAATGATGGCGTGACCAACTTCGTGATAAGCGACGGTCTTTTTCTCAGTTTCGTTCAGCACACGAGAGCGTTTTTCTAAACCTGCAACTACACGTTCGATCGCTTCGTTGAAATCTGCCATAATCACGGCTGGGCGATTTTGCCTTGCGGCTAACAATGCGGCTTCGTTGACGAGGTTGGCTAAGTCTGCACCGGCAAAACCAGGAGTTCTGATGGCGATGGTGGCGAGGTTAACATCATCCGCCAGTTTAACGTTACGTGCATGAACTTTGAGGATTGCTTCTCGACCAATTTTATCAGGGCGATCGACCACAACTTGACGGTCAAAGCGACCAGGACGGCGCAAAGCGGGGTCTAGGACTTCGGGACGGTTGGTTGCAGCGATAATAATTACCCCGGTGTTGGCATCAAAGCCATCCATTTCGGTAAGCAATTGGTTGAGGGTTTGTTCCCGTTCATCGTTACCGCCGACAAAGCCACCCGCACCACCGCGAGATTTACCCAATGCGTCTAATTCATCGATGAAGACGATACAAGGTGCTTGTTTTTTCGCTTGTTCAAACAAATCGCGGACACGTGCCGCACCTACACCAACGAATAATTCGATAAATTCGGAACCAGAGATGCTGAAGAAGGGAACACCAGCTTCCCCTGCGATCGCTTTTGCTAGTAATGTTTTACCTGTACCTGGAGGCCCAACTAACAACACACCTTTAGGAATTTTCGCGCCTAAGTTGGTGTATTTGGTCGCATTCTTCAGAAAATCGACAATTTCTTCGAGTTCGACTTTGGCTTCATCTACCCCAGCTACATCGGGGAATTTTACCCCAGTGCTACCTTCAGAATAAATCCGGGCTTTGCTTTTACCAACAGTGAGTGCAGCCGGGCCACCACCTTGGCGATTAATTAAAAAGCCCCAAATCCCAAAGAAAATTAATGGTGGTGCAACCCAACTTAAGAGCGTGCCAATCCAAGCATTTTGGTCTGGAAGTGGTGCAGCAAATTCAACCTTATTCTCGCGCAGAATTTTCGGTAAATCTAAATCTAAGGCTACAGGTGTGGTGGCAAAGACCTGTTCAGTAGTTTTATTATCGGGAGTTTGCCCTTTGAGCGTATACTCAATGCGATCGCCTCCTACCACAGCACGGTCTACTTTACCTTGCTGAACTAGTGCCACAAAGTCACTATAAGGCACTTGTGGCAATCGCGGCCCAAAGAAACTAGGAACAATAAAATTAAGCAGTAATAACAGAGTCAGTAGTATTAGTAAGCTACCACCAAACTGCCTCACTCTTGGCGGTTTGATTGGATTTTTGTTATTTTTTTCTACGGGCATTTTGATTTATCCTTAATTAATTTTTTGCCAAAAGTCCAGCGTTAATATTTTTTCTTTTTACTTTTGCCTTTTGACTTTTGCCTTGTTCTACTAGCCTCTAGGTTGTGTACTTATGTGAATATTGTAGAGAGTCTTCCTTTGAGCTTATATTCGGGTATACCCTACAGAAAAAGGTGAATTGCCGTACTGCTATGCCAAACCAGTTAATTTTTATTGCCAAGCTACTTGTACTGTCAGCTTTGTTATCTGCGGCGATTAAGTACATTTTGCCAAGTGTGCCGCTTCCTGCCACAACGACAAACGCCTTAATTTTAGTTTTGTCACCGACTGTAATTATAGCGATCGCTTTATTCTGGCGATTTCAAACAAAAACAAATTTAACTTAAATCGTCTAGGCGTTATTGCTAAAATCAGCTAACCTAACTGCATCACCAACAGCCGGGAGTTAACCTGTGAATCTTGGTCAATGGATCGGTTTAATCGCCATAATTCTTTCTTTATACATTTTGTGGCAAATCAAAGAAGTTTTGTTGCTGATGTTTGCCGCCGTGGTGTTAGCCAGTACTTTAAATCGGTTAGCCAAACGTTTCCAAAACTTAGGAATTAAGCGCGGTTTTGCTGTCATCATTTCAGTGGCTCTCTTTTTTGCTGCGGTGGTGGGTTTTTTCCTGTTGATTGTGCCACCTTTTGCCCAACAATTTCATGAGTTAACTTACCGGGTTCCCCAAGGTTTAGAACGCTTTAATAGTTGGCTGGATGAAATGAAAACCAGGGTTCCTAGCCAATTAGTCCCCTACATCCCCGATCTCAATAGTTTAATTCAGCAAGCACAACCTTTTATTAATCGCGTTTTAGGTAGTTCCTTTGCCTTTGTCTCCAGTTCTTTAGAAGTTGTTTTGAAAGTGTTGTTGGTACTGGTGTGGACAGGAATGCTGTTAGCTGATCCTGTAGCTTACCGCCGAGTTTTTATTCGCGTGTTTCCTTCTTTTTATCGCCGTCGGGTAGATGGCATTTTAGATAAATGCGAACTTTCACTGCAAGGATGGGTGACAGGTGCGCTGATTGCGATGGGTGTCGTCGGCTTGATGAGTGTGGTTGGCTTATCAGTTTTGGGTGTAAAAGCAGCCTTGGCTTTGGGAATTTTAGCAGGCTTTTTAAACTTAATACCCAATTTAGGCCCCACATTAAGCGTAGTTCCAGCAATGGCGATCGCTTTATTAGATGCTCCTTGGAAATCTTTAGCTGTCTTGATCCTCTACTTTTTTATTCAACAAACTGAAAGTAATTTTATTACACCTTATGTCATGGCACAACAAGTTTCATTGTTACCTGCTGTGACCTTAATTTCTCAACTATTTTTTGTGACATTCTTTGGCTTTTTAGGCTTATTTTTAGCTTTACCTTTAACAGTTGTTGCTAAAATTTGGGTACAGGAAATCTTAGTCAAAGATGTATTAGACCAATGGGGAACTCACCATTCCAAAGAAACTGAGATGGTGATAGTTTGTAACCCTCCTAATAATCATGATGAATTTTATGAAGAACATCCCCCTACTTCTGTGGAAGAGAATTTGCCTAAAGAAGATTAATTTAGAGGTTAGAGGCTAGGGGCTAGAAAATTAATAGTCCTGATTTTCTAGCCCCTAGCCTCCTTTGCGCCTCTGCATTTCTGCGTGAGACAAAAAATATTTATGCAAGAAGTCTAATTTCTCTCCTCATCTGACTTGCGAATTTCGTTCGTCGGGGTTAAGTACTTTTACTATGATTTTACTCTGACGGAATAATTTATTGTATAAATCGTAACTAAAGATAATAATTTTTTGCAAATACTTCCGTGAAAACCAAGTATTATCACTGAGGATTCACTGTTTTTTTATGGTTAAGGTGTATTTAAGTGTGTAGGCATAACTAAGTATATGTGATGATGAATTTAAAAATTAAATAAGTATCCCAATGCTAATTATGCGGTGCATCTACCACTTATGAAGCTGTATTGAGGGTGAGCGATCGCTCACTAAATTTCTTGGTGCAGTATATCAAAATTACACCCATACCAAAATTTTTCCATGCCAATTGAAACTGTAAACATTACTACCACTAAATTATCGTTAGATTATTATCTCGTCGCTTTTGATGCTAACGGCAATGAACGTCTAGAACCTACTGGTTTTATGAGTCAAAAGTTAGTAGATATACTAGCTACTGAACCCATAACAGACGTATTTTTGATTAGTCACGGATGGATGGGTGACATTCCCGCAGCCAAAGAACAATACAACAATTGGATAACAGCTATGGGGTGTAACTCTGCTGATATCCAGAAAATCAAAGAATTACGCCAGTCACAAAACCAGGAATTTCGCCCTTTATTAATTGGGTTACATTGGCCGAGTAAACCTTGGGGGAATGAAGACTTAAATGCTAAACCCACATCCTATGACACATCAGGGTCAGAGTTAAATAATTTAATTGAAGAATATGCCCAAGATGTAGCTGATACAGAAGCAGCCCGTGATGCACTCAGAACAATTTTTGCCGCTTCTATAGAATATGCTAATCCGCCAGAAAATTTACCACCGCAAGTGAACAAAGCTTATGAGGTGCTAATCAATGAAGCTGCTTTAAACGGTGATGAAGAAGATAACGCATCTTTAAACTTAAACCCAACAAATATTTATCAATCTTTGATAGCAGAAGAACCAGAAACCCAAGAAATTAGTTTTGGAATTGGCGATTTTTTCCAAGCTAAAACTAATCCATTTTTGGATGTTTTAGGTTATCTCTCTTATTGGAAAATGAAAGAACGGGCGCGGGAAATTGGTAGCACCAGTGGCTTTAAGTTATTAACTCAACTGCAAAAAGCTGCGGCTAAAACAGTCCGATTTCATTTGGTTGGACATAGTTTTGGATGTATTGTGGTTTCTTCAATTGTTAATGGGAAAGAAAATAATCAGTTAGTCCGCCCAGTTGATTCTTTAGTATTGATTCAAGGTGCTTTATCACTTTGGTCTTACTGTCCTGATATTCCCCGCCGCAAAAATTTACCTGGTTGTTTTTCCTCTATTATCAATAAACGCAAAGTTACAGGCCCAATTGTGACTACTCGGTCTATTCACGACAGTTCTGTGACAAAACTTTATCCAGCGGCCAGCCAACTAGGTTGGTTCCAAGGTCAAGATATTAACTTTGCTGAAACTCAATCAGAATTTCCTGAATATGGCAGTATTGGTACTTTTGGCATTCAAGGGATTAACGAAAGTATCAGCCTCAAAATGTACTCCTGTGACAAGGCATATAATTTCCAGGCAGGTAAAGTTTACAACTTAGAAAGCAGCGAATTCATCCGTAACATCAACATCAAGACTGGTAAAGATGAAGATGCTCACAACAACATTGACAAGAAGGAAGTAGCTCATGCTGTTTGGGCTGCGGCTTTTGGTAGTTAATTAAAACAATTAAAACACAGGGTGTATTGAATATGGTCGTAGAACAACTCACCGAAGAACTATATTTCAACGGTATTGATGCTGCTTCTGGTAGCTATTTATTGCCACCATTAACACCGGAACAGTTGGCAAAAATTGCTCAGGGTGAAAGTTTTGACCCTGAAGAACTCATTGAACTTCAGCAAAAAGACCAGAAAGTTAAAGGTCTAGACCCGCATTTTGCGCCGATGGAAGGGGTAGACCCAAAAAACTTGGCCGAAACAGGTTGGGGTGTGATTTTTGCTTATAATGCTGACCCAGCTATTAAAGAAGCTCTGAAAGAATTATTAGAGCATCGCCAAAGACAAGCAACAGCAAAAAACGAGCATTTTTATAAAGAATACATAGGCCCCAAAGGTTATCGTCCTGGGGAATCGAAGAATCAATTTTTATCGCGTCATGGTGTTGGCCCAGGCCCAGCCGACCCAGATAAAATGCCGTACTATCTGTTGATTGTGGGTGATCCAGAAACGATTCCCTATCGTTTTCAATATCAATTAGATGTGCAGTATGCGGTGGGTCGGATTTACTTCGATACCCCAGAAGAATATGCTCAGTATGCGCGGAGTGTGGTGCAAGCCGAAACCAGCAATTTAGCATTACCCCGCCGCGCCAGCTTTTTTGGAGTACGTAACGCCGCAGATCAAGCCACCCAACTCAGCGCCGAAAACTTGATTCGGCCTTTAGCTGACTGGATGCTGAATGAGCAGAAAGACAACGAGTGGACAGTTAATAGTATTCTGGCGGAAGAAGCAACTAAGGCTCGTTTAGGTAGATTATTGGGTGGGGAAGAAACACCAGCATTGTTGTTTACTGCTAGTCATGGTATGGGTTTTCCCAATGGTCATGAAAAGCAACTCCGCCACCAAGGAGCGTTATTGTGTCAAGACTGGCCAGGCCCGTTGACATGGCGCGAAGCAATTCCCGAAGATTTTTACTTTTCGGCTGATGATATTGGTAGTGATGCTAAGTTGTTAGGGTTAATTGCTTTTCACTTTGCTTGTTACGGTGCGGGGACTCCGAAATTAGATGAATTTGCTCATCAAAAAGGCTCGAATGAAAGATTAGCGATCGCACCTAAGTCTTTCATTGCGCCTTTACCCCGACGGTTACTAAGTCACCCCAATGGCGGGGCTTTGGCGGTGATTGGTCACGTCGAACGGGCTTGGGGTTGTTCTTTTGTGTGGGAAAAAACTGGTAAGCAATTGGCAGTTTTTCAAAGTACCTTAAAACGCTTACTAGAAGGACATCCAGTCGGATCAGCCGTAGAATATTTCAACGAACGCTATGCAGAATTATCTTCTGATTTAAGTACAGAATTAGAAGAAATTAAATATGGGGCGATGGCTAATCCCATCACGTTGTCAGGAATGTGGACAGCGAATAATGATGCTCGCAGTTACGCAATTATTGGCGACCCCGCAGTTAGGCTAGTTGTCGGTAACAATTCCACAGGCGATCGCCCTGTGATCGAATCGATCAAGTTACCCACAGCACCCGCAACACCGCAGACATCATCGGATACACCTGCAATTCAACAAGCCCAAGCAAACTTATCCCAAGCCTTGGAGCAGTTTATCAAAGCTGTTGATCAAACGGCAGGCGATCGCTCTCAAAAACTTCAAGTCACAGTTTCTACTGTGGTGAGTTTACTGGAAACTCTCAAGAAATTAGGTTAATTCGGTAATGAAAACTTAGGGGCTAAAGGCTAGAGGCTAGGGACTAGTGAAACATCCCGTGTCTCTAGCTTTTCCTGATTAACGCCGTGTGCAACTTTCTCTCAAACCTAACCCCCAACCCCTTCCCTACAAGGGAAGGGGAGCAAGATTCAAAGCCTCTCTCCGCTTCGGGGAGAGGTTTGGAGAGGGGTTTCAAGAATAAGTTGCACATCGCTAATTAAACTATCTCCACTCCCTACTCCCCACTTCCCACTCCCTACTCCCCACTTATGAATACCTTCGAGATTATCATCCAACGCAAATCAGGAGATAGCTGGCCGATTGTGGTCGAATATAGTCGGACGGGAACACTTTTACCATTGCGTGCAGAAGGTAATCTCCAGCTAAAGGAAACAGATTTACAACAACAAATTAGTTTACTAGGACAACCACAAAAATACGGCATACTCTTAGGTAAAGCTTTATTTCAAGATGAAATCCGTGATGCTTTTACCGCCGCAATTCGGGAGAGTGAAGATTGTTTGCGGGTTTTGCTGTTTATTGAGGCTGTTGATAAAGAACTCAGAACTCTGCGTTGGGAAAGGTTGTGCGCCCCTTTAGATGAAGGTTGGCAAATGTTAGCACTTGATCAGCGAGTGCCTTTTTCTCTATATATTCCCGCCACCACAGACCGACGTTTCCCCCCAATTGGACGGCGAGATTTACGCGCCTTAATCTTAGTTGCTAGTCCCTCGGATTCGCAAAAGTATCAATTAGATTTGTTTGATGTGGAAGGTACTGTTAAAAGTGTGCGTTCTGCTTTGGGTGATATTCCCAGTGATGTGTTAGCAACTGTTGATGGGGCAATGGGTTTGCCAACTTTAGATGAACTCTGCACTCATTTAACAGATAGAACAAAGCAGTATACATTATTACATTTTGTCAGCCACGGTAAATTACTCGACAATGGCGAGACAGTGCTTTATTGGTCAAAGGCTGATAATACAGTTGAGCCAGTCACAGCAACACGGTTGTTAGATAGACTGCGGTTATTACGTGGCGCAAAGGGATTACCCCATTTTACCTTTCTCTGCACTTGTGAAAGCGCCCATCCAGATGCAGAGGCAGGATTAGGTGGTTTGGGACAGCGTTTGGTGCGAGATTTGGGAATGCCGGCGGTTGTCGCTATGACAGAAAAAGTTTCGGTTAAAACCGCCCAAGCTTTAGCAGAACATTTTTATAAGCAACTGCATGAGTCTGGGGAAGTTGACAAGGCGCTACAAGAGGCGGCGGCTTCCTTGGCTGAAAGGTATGATGTCACAGTACCGGCTTTGTTTAGTCGCTTGGGTGGTAGACCGCTATTTAGTGACCAACTAGATAGAGATTTGACAGCCGCAGAAATCGAGTTTGGTCTGAAACAATTAGAGAAATTATTGTTAGAGCGATCGCCTACACTATACCCCAAACTCCACAACCCATCCCAAAAATTAACCGATACTTTCGGCACAGATATCACCACTTTAAGTCCCCAAACGAAACAAGAACGAGAACAAGCGTTAATCGAAGTCAATAACTTGGCGCTGGAAGTCTTGGACTTGAGTTTTAATGCGGTGGCGTTGAATAAGCAATTACCAGCCTACGATAGCCGTTGTCCGTTTTTGGGTTTGTATCCTTTCCGCCAACAAAACCGCGAGTTCTTTTTTGGGCGAGAACAATTAATTACCCAACTACAACAAAAACTAAGTGAACATAACTTTTTGGCGGTGTTGGGTGCATCGGGGAGTGGTAAATCATCCGTTGTCTTGGCGGGGTTAATTCCCACGTTGCAAGAAAAACAGCCCGATTTAGTCTTGGCTTATCTCACTCCCAACAATAACCCCAGCGAACAACTGCAAGCTAGTTTATCGGCGGTGCAGAATCAACCGTCAATTATTGTAGTTGACCAATTTGAAGAACTATTCACCCTGTGTAGTGACGAAACTCAGCGCCAAGAGTTTATTCAAAAATTATTGAGTTTGACCCAGCAACAGCCTGTAATTGTCACCATGCGGGCAGATTTTTGGGGTGAATGTGCAACTTATCGTCTACTCAAAGAGTTGATGGAGTCTCACCAAAAATTAATCGGGCCGATGGACGCGGCGGAATTGCGAAAAGCAATGGAATTACAAGCCGCACAAGTAGGGTTACGTTTTGAAGCTGGGTTGAGCAATAACATTTTAGATGATGTGCAAGGCGAACCAGGGGCAATGCCCTTATTGCAACACGCCTTGTTAGAGTTATGGAAACGGCGACACGGACGGTGGCTGCGGGTTGAGGAATATGAAGCCATTGGGGGTGTGCAGAAAGCGATCGCCCAAACTGCCGATGAAGTTTACAATAGTTTGTCAGCCGACGAACAAGAACAAGTTAAAAATATCTTTATTCGGTTAACTCGCTTAGACGAAAACGCCGTCCAAGGTGAAAGGCGCAGAGATACACGCCGCCGCGTTGGGTTAGAAGAATTAATTCCCGCCGGCGACAAGCAAATATTAACCAAAAATCTCCTCAAGCGGTTAGCAGGTGAAGGTGCGCGACTGATAGTAGTTAGTGTTAATTCAGCCACATTTCAAGAAGAAGTCGAAGTCGCCCACGAAGCCTTAATTCGCCATTGGCCCAGGTTAATTACTTGGTTAGATGAAAATCGCGTGAGTTTGCAACTGCGTGAAACAATTCGCCAAGCAGCCTTTGAGTGGGAAAAACAACAAAAAGACGAAAATTATCTAATTCATCGCGGCGGAAGATTAAAAGAATCCCAAGAACTCTTAAAACAATCGGGCTTTTTAAATCAACTCGAATCAGAATATATCTCTACTTGTGCAGCATTTCACTTACGCCAAGAACAAGAAAAAATCAATCGTCGCCGTCGTGATATTACCACCATCCTTTTCATGAGTGGCGGGACAATAATTACTTTAATTATTACAAGTTTGTTATTCAAATCATTAGACCTATGGCGCAAAGGAGAATTTAATGAAATCAATGCCAGTAGTTTAAATTCTTTGGCGCTGTTTAATTCTCATCAAGAGTTACAATCAGTCATCTTAGCAATTAAGGCAGGCAAAAAACGACAGACTCAAAACAACATTAAATTGTTCTTTTCTGAACCATTATCACTGGTTCATCCTCCTGAACCATTCAGAGAAATCCTAGAAAAAATCAATGTCGGCAAGAGCAACCAAAAACTCGATCAATCACAACCCAGAGTCATAGAAGCTTTGCAAAAAGCTGTATATCAAATTAAAGAACGCAATCGCCTAATTAAACATGAGGCTACTGTTCAAACAATTGCCTTCAGCCCGAATGGCCAAATTATCGCCTCCGGTAGTGCCGATAAAACTATTAGGCTTTGGGATTTACATGGTAAAGAATTAACAGTTCTCAAAGAACATCAAACTAGTATTACAAGTCTTGCCTTTAGCCCCGATGGTAAAACTCTTGCTTCTGCTAGTGAAGATGGTGAGGTAAAAATCTGGAATTTGGCAGATTTTGATGAGAAAAATAAAAATTTAATTTCAAATAAAACTTTAAAAGAAAATCTTGTTACAAAAATCAGTTTTACCCTTGATAGCCAAAAGTTAATTATTGCTGGTTTATATGATGTCAAAATCAAGGATTTAAAGAAACTGGATGAAGAAGGAGAATGGCTGATAGAGGAAGAAAGAAATAACGTTATTACAAGTGTGTCCTTACGCGCAGATGGTAAGATATTAGCAATTGCCAAGGCAAATAATGAAAATTTTAGTTTCGATGGTAGTCCTCTGAAAGAGAGTACTATAGAATTTTGGAATTTAGAAGATAAACCCAAAAAATATACCCAATTTATTACAGCCCAGAAAAATACAATTTCCAGTATAGTTTTTAGTCCTGACAATAAAACTTTAGCTGCTGCAAGTATTGATCGTGTAGTGAAAATTTGGGATTTAAAGCAGTTAAATAGTCAGCCAATAAAAACCTTAAAGCCGCCTAGTGATACTCAGGATAAAAGTGAAGATATTAATATAGCTCTAGACTTATTAGCCTTCAGCCCAGATGGTCAAACTCTGGCTTATGGTGATAATAAAATTGTTCAAATATGGGATTTAAATACTCAAAAATTACAAACTAGTTTAAAGGGTCATCAAGCTGATATATCTAGTGTTGCTTTTAGCCCTAATGGCGGAACCCTAGCCTCAGCAGGTGGAGACAATACTATTATTCTATGGAATTTAGATGGCAAACTTTTAAATACTCTTACAGGACATGAAGCCGCCGTTAATCGTCTGACACTCAGTCCTAATAGTCAAATCTTAGCTTCTGCCAGTGATGATAATACAGTCAAACTCTGGGATTTGAATGGCAAACTTTTACATACATTAACAGGACACAAATATGCAGTCACCAATATTGCATTCAGCCCCGATAATCAAACTTTAGCTTCTACCAGTAATGATAATAAAATCATTATCTGGAATTTAGATGGCACATTATTACATAAACTGACAAACAATAACTATTCACTAACCAATATTGCCTATAGTCCTGGTGGTTATATCTTAGCTTCTGCTGGTAGTGATAATACTATTAATCTTTGGGATGTAAACAGTAATTTATTGCATACCCTCAAAGGTCATAAATATGCAATTACCAGTATTGTTTTTAGTCACAAAAATAAAATTATCGCTACAGCCAGCAAAGACAAAACCATTAAACTCTGGAATTTTCAAGGCGAGCTACTACAAACGCTAAACGGTCATCAAGCAGGTGTTACAAATATTGCTTTTAACCACAATGATAGAATTTTAGCTTCTGGTAGTGAAGATGGAACACTTAAACTTTGGAATTTGCAGGATAAACTATCATCATCAACTTTTAAAGATAAAAATCATTCAGCGCCTATTACAAGTGTAGTCTTTAGTCGTGATGATAATCAGGTTATCTTTGGTAGTGCAGATGGTACTATTAGACTTTGGGTGAAGAATAAAAGTTTGCGTACATTAACAGCCCATCAAGCAGCCGTGACTAGCATTGTTTTTGATGCCAAAACTAACACTTTTGCATCTACAAGCGAAGATAATACAATTAAATATTGGAATTTAAATGGGACACTGCTACAAACCTTCCGAGGACATCAAGCCGCAGTCACTAGTGCTATTTTTCATCCTTATAAAAGAATACTGATTAGTGCTAGTAGAGATAAAACTATTAAAGTTTGGAAGCTGAACAAAATTGGGCAAACTCTCAAGCACTCAGACACAGTTACAAGTGTTGTTTTTAGTCAGGATGGCAAAACTTTAGTTTCTGGTGGTTATGATCAATTCATTAAAGTTTGGAAATTAAATAATACGGAAGAAAAGCCACAAGAATTCCTTTTTGACAATGATATTGCCAAAATAATCTTGTCTCCTGATGGGAAAAACTTAATTGCGGCTACTAAGGGAAAATATATAATTTCAGGGAAGTTACAGGGTGAAAAACCACAAGAAATAGAATTAAAGCCAAGTGATAATAATACAGTTACAGTGACTAGCATTACTCTCAGCCCTGACGGTAAAATAATTGCCTCTGGTAGTAGCGATAAAACTATCAAACTTTGGTATTTAAATGGTAAGCCGTTGAAAACATTTTCAAATAAAAGTGAAGTTACACAACTAGCCTTTAGTCCTGATGGTAATCTCTTAGCTTCAGGTAGTCAGGATAAAACCATCAAACTTTGGGATTTAAATGGTAATCTTAAGCACACCCTTAAAGGACATACAAATGAAGTTACACAAGTTGTATTTAGTCCCAAGGAAAATATTCTAGCTTCTGGTAGTAAAGATAAAACTATCAAACTTTGGGATTTAAATGGTAATCTGTTGAAAACATTGTCAGATAAAAGTGAAATTACACAACTAGCCTTTAGCCCTGATGGTAAAATCCTCGCCTCTATTAGTAAGGATAAAAATATCAAACTCTGGGATTTAAATGGTAATCTCTTGCATACCTTAAAAGGACATGAATCTCAGGTAACAAGTGTAGTCTTCAGTCCTGATGGTAAAAATTTGGCTTCTAGTAGTAAGGATAAAACTATCAAACTTTGGGATTTAGATGGTCGTCTGTTAAACACATATTTTGGACATGAGTCTGTCGTCACAACTGTAGCCTTTAGTCCCGATGGCAAAACTTTGGCTTCTGGTAGTTGGGATAATACTGTGCGATTGTGGAATGTGGAAGAAACTGATTTAAATAGGTTGCTTGCCAGTGCTTGTGAATGGGTAAAAGATTACTTGGCTAATAGCGATGATGTAGAAGGTAGGGACAAAAAAGTTTGTGATGACGTTTCCCTATCTCAATAACTCTTGGAAAGCAACTGGGAATTTAAGGCTTTGCTAATGCGATCGCCTGCAAATTCTAAATGAGCTATTGTGTAAATATCGAATGTTTCGCCAAATTCTTTCAGCTTGTTATCAATGGCTGTTTGCAGTTGTCGCAATTCATACCAAGCTAGTGTGCGGCTATCTTCTAATTCATCATGAGTCTTCAACAGCATCTCTAACAAGATGTTCAGGTGTTCTTGTTGTAGGGAACGGCGAATACTAGATATTGATTTTGGTGGTTCTGGGGTGAAAATTTCTGTCCAAATACCTGTTTGCAGGGTATCAAATAATTCTGGTAAAGACAGTGCTTGTCCAGGTTGAGCTTTTAATTCTACATCCCGCAGACGATTGATGCGATCGCTATCTAACAGCGATCGTAATATGGCACTCTGGAAACTGAGAATGCGATCGTGAATCGGATAATCAAGACGAGTATGATGTATTGGACTACCCCAATGTTGCCAGCGCGATGGTGCAAGTTGATTTAACAACTGCGGTGAGAAACTAAAAGCATCTTCCGCAAACACATATTCTTGCAGCTTGGCTAATGCTTGACGTTGTTGGGTTAGGGAAACGGGTACAAAAGCCCAAGAAATCTCATCACCAGCATGAAGCCGCCGAAATGACTGCCCACCAATATATTGAGAAAGTAAGCTGGCATTGCGGAAATAATATCTCAGCACTCTATTAAACAACACCCGCAAGCTACTATAACTTTCTCCCTTGGGTAAATAACCTTCATCCAGACGTTGCCACATCACACGGGCGTTGTCCATTTGCCATTGAGAATACACCAACACATCACTACTTATATCCCAAACATTCGCTAACGGGTTGATGTCGCGGATATCTTCGTCAGTGGCGTAAGACAATTCTGGTTGCGGTGATGCTAAGGCAATTGCTTCTAAAAAGCTTTTTTCAGTTTCCGGCGTAACTATTTCACCCTCGACATCAGGTAGTTTTTTGTAACCATAGGCAATTGCCCATTCATCATAAGGGCCGACCACACTCGGAAAATACTCACCTTGCGGCACACCTTGAGGGGCAATATTCACAGGTAAATAGTCCATCACCGAACCTGTTAAACCTTTGGTTTGGGTGATTTCTGGGTTATTCAATTCTTGCGGCGCTAACATTGTGCTGCCATGAAAATTGTGCCGCAAACCCAGAGTGTGTCCCACCTCATGGGCAATAACAGAACGCAAGTATTGATGAACATACTCCTTCATCATTTCACTATTGGGCTTGGTATTTTGCAGCAGTGATAATGCTAACGCCCCCATAGCGACTTGTTCAGTGGACTCTGTGCCGTAACAAGTCTCTGTGTCTTGGGAGTGGGGAGTGGGGAGTGGGGAGTGGGGGAAGACAAGGTAGAAAGACCTCTCCCTTATCTTCCTTGTCTCCCTTGTCCCCATTGTCTCCCCTGCACCCCTGCGCCCTGCCGCCTGCGTCTCTTCTGTCTGACACATTGATGAAGCCTCGATCAGTGCATGATATTCTTGTTGAACTGAGCGCACCATGTTGGCATCAACAATAATATCTGCGTCTAAGATTTCGCCTGTGAGGGGGTTTACGCGCATTGGCCCCCTAGCAAAGCCAGCATCTAAAGAGTTGAACCAGCGAATAGTGTTGTAACGCACGTCTGCGGGATGCCATTCAGCATCATCTGGCATTTGTCGCACTTCAACAGCATTTTGAAATCCTGCTTTTTCAAAGGCTTTATTCCACATTAAAACGCCTTCTCGAATGGCATCTCGGTATATTGGTGGAACAGCATTTTCAATCCAAAATACAATCGGTTTTTTCGGTGGAGATAAAGGTGCGTTAGGGTCGGATGGTTCTAAATGCCAACGATTAATGTAACGGACAAATGGTTCTTGCAGATGATCTGGCGAAAAATCTTGGAAGGCAGTAATAAAATAACCTACTCGGTCATCAGCAATTCTGGGAATATAGCCGTTATTTTCTGGTAGTTGGGAAAAACTATAATGTACTTTTAAACTCAAGGCACGACTGTCTGGCAATGTTGTTAAATTTGCTCCTTCTGGTGATGAAAAACCATAAATAGAATCAATTTCAACATTATCTAAAAAACTCTGCACATCACCAAAATAAGATTTAGTTTTATCAAAGTGATATTCAGCTTGTAAATAGTATTTTAATAAAGGTGCTAAACCGGAAAAATCCTGCATTAACAGTTCTTCTAGGTCAATAACTAGACTGTTTGTGCTTGGTTCAATACTATCAATTGCCACAGAATAAAGTACTGAATCACTGAAGGAACGAGTTAGCGATCGCTGTTCAGCTTCACCTGATTTTATCCGAAATTTGACATTCTGAACTACGAAATGCAAATTATCCTTGACACGCCGCCAATAAAACAAAAAATCAGCTAAAGGTAATCCACTATAAATCCCACTTTCCCCAATCCCAGATTCTAAAGTAATTGTAGCGAGATAACTTTTATTTAGCTGTTCTGGCTTAATTGCTAAATAAACTTTGCCAGATTCTGTGTCTTGATAAGTTGTGAATAGTCCCGCTTGTTTAATTATCCCTTTCTCTATAGGCTGAGATGGCTGTGTTTCTGCTGGTTTTTTTTCGCCAAAATCACTAGTATCTACTAAATTTTCTACTCCTGGAATTGAATTTATTTCTTGAGGATTTGGTTCTGAAAGTTGATTGGCAATTGCCCAACTATTATTGCAGAAAAAGTTATATAGAAATATTATGCAGATTGCTAATTTGGCGATCCAGTGTTTCATTCTTTAGCTTTTGTTTGTGCAGTAGTGATTGTGTCGAGGCAAAACTGTATTTTTCAAGACTTATTCAATACTTAAGACTGACTTGTAGTGTCAATTCACTGTAGTCAGACACAGAATTATTTAACGTCAAAGATTAGAAGTCTGGCGATTTAAAGTTGCGTCTTGCAAAGAATTTTTCTGGCTCCATTGAAATTAATTGTATCTTAAGGTAGATGTTGTATACGGCTATAGATATATGTTTTTTTGAACTATATATTGTAAGGCTGTTGCAATAATGTATGTCTTGCTACACTTTTTTCCATAACAAAATCCCCGCCTTTGATTCAAAAGGCGGGGAGTTAAAGCTGTGAATTATTTCTAGTGAATTTAGTAGATTTTATTGAATAAAATTAACCATAGATGTAGATATTAGCTTGATAAAAGTTGGTTATTAACTAATACCAAATTGAAGAATGATTGCGCCAAATGGATTGTCCAAAAGCTTACCAGTAAACCTTTTTTCAATCTAGAACCCAATATGGTATAGTCCCCTGGCTGATTCAACCAGGAGTAGTTCAGGCAATTAAATATACATTTACAATCGCTGGAGTAAATTTAAACCATGAGTATCAGTACCACAGGTATTAAATAAGCCATATTCAATAGCTAACTGTTGCACTTGTTCTGATTCTTTGTGACTTGGTTTCCAAGGGTTGGGGTTATTATAAGCGTAGAAACTTTCTACACCATCAATTCCTTGTTCCGCCGCCGCCGCAATTAAATCAAAATGCGATCGCCGATAACGTGCGGGGTGTGCTAAAACCGCTAATCCACCAGCTTCATGAATCGCTGCAATCACGTTAATTGCTTCATATTCTCTACCAGTGACAGCGTGTCTTTGCAAGTAAGGTTTAATACTAGAGTGATTTGGTTCAAAAGCGTAAGCCAAAATGTGAACCTCATTATCTAAGAGGTTGGCATTAATTTCTGTACCACTCCACAAATCAGGAATATTACTATCAGGATTGTTCCACTTCCAGTCTTCTAACCAAGCTTTTGCAGCTAAATAGCCACCAATATTGTGATGATCAGTAATCGCTAATCCTTTTAAGCCAATTGCGATCGCTTGTTCCATCAATGCACTCGGCTCTAACTTCCCGTCAGAATAGACTGTGTGCATGTGAAAATTAAAGAATCTCGGACAACTTTGGGCATCTATCTTCTGGAATACTTGTTTTAAAAGTTCGCAAGAAGTCGATGTCCGCGCACAATTCATCACCATAAATATCCTCTGCACAAATATACGCAGTTATTTACAAACTCAAACACCACACCTATAGATAAGAAATCACCAGCACAGATAATCAGTACTAGGAAGTATTCAGTTAGCTTACTCAGCTTAATTTTGCAATATGTTAAGACTACGTTAGCAAATCTAAATGATAATGAGCATGAGTATTTTCGATTGCTTTAATAAGTGTCAGTTAAAAATTTTTCTCAAAAATTCAGGTAAATACTGACACTGGTTTTTAAAATGAATACCAGATGAGGGAAGGGAAGGGAAGGGGGGCGAGGGTGCAGGGGAGAAGAGGGGGACAAGGGAGACAAGGGGGACAAGGGGGCAATATTTCTATTTCTACCTTGTCTACCCCCTCTACCTTGTCTCCCCCACTCCCCACTCCCCACTCCCAACTAAACCAATCCCTCCAGCGTACCTGTGCCGGAAATTACTTCGCCAATTGCGAAGGCGGAAAGATTTTGTGATGTAAAAAAGGTAATTGTTTGCTCTACTTGCTGGGGTGGAACTAAGAGTACAAATCCAATCCCCATATTGAAAGTATTAAACATGGCTTCGTTGCTGACTGCACCGACTTCAGCTAACCATTGAAATGGGGCGGGAATTTGCCAACTGTTGGAGTTAATTTTAATTGCTTGATTTTTACCTAAACATCTGGGTAAGTTTTCTGGTAAACCACCGCCTGTAATATGCGCCATTCCATGAATTTCTAAACCAGCTTGACGGGCGGCGAGGACTGGTTTGACATAAATGCGAGTTGGTTTGAGAAAAGTTTCACCGATGGTTTCGCCACCTAATAATTCTGGGGTATCACTCCAAGCAAAACCACCATCACTAATAATTTTACGGACTAAACTGACACCATTACTATGTATACCAGCACTAGCAAGTGCGATCGCTACATCCCCCACTTGCACTTGGGAACCATCTAACATCTGACTTTTTTCGACAATTCCCACACAAAACCCAGCCAAGTCATATTCTCCGACTTGGTAAAAACCGGGCATTTCTGCTGTTTCTCCGCCTAATAAAGCACAACCAGCCAATTTACAGCCAGCAGCTATACCTGCTACTACCTGTGTCAACTGTTCTTTATCTAATTTACCTGTTGCTACATAATCTAAAAAAAACAGGGGTTCTGCACCAGATGTCAGCACGTCATTGACGCACATAGCCACTAAATCAATTCCCACGGTGTCATGACGGTTGAGAGTTTGGGCAATTTTTAGCTTTGTACCAACACCATCAGTTCCCGAAACCAACACGGGTTCCTTGTAACCTGTGGGGAGTTGAAAGCACCCGCCAAAACCACCTAGTCCACCAAGTACTTCTGGCCGAAAAGTACTGTGAACTAAATTGCGAATTTGATCAACAAAGGCTCTACCAGCCTCAACATCAACCCCTGCATCCCGATAATCCATAAGAGTTAGTTAATAGTCAATGGTCATTAGTCATTAGTCATTAGTCAATGGTCATTAGTCAATGTACTATCAACATATTGACTCTGGACTTTTGACTATGGACTATTGATATTACCGCATTAGAAGACCTCATCTTCTATACCACGCCACCATTCACCCAAATTCATTAAATCTTGGTGAATGTCGGCTAACTCATTAGCGTAGGTATCTTCAGAAATTGTGTCGCGGCGTTCTTGTAATTTTTTCAGGCGTAGTTGTACCAGCATCCAAGGTTTGGAGATGCTATCTGTAGCTTCGAGATATTGTGCTAGTTGTGTGCTATCCATAATATTTTGGTTTTTTTATCTTTTTTTGGCAAAAAGAATTAAGAAGTTGATTACCGACGCGGTTTTCAAATTCCGACTCTCTATCTTTCAAGATAATTCAGAGGAGCGATCGCTTCTACCGTGTTCGCAGAAGATTTAACTGAAGCAAAAACAGCCACGAATAGTAAGTCGTGACTGTTGTTGATATTTTCGATATCAATTGAATATCTGTACTTTAGACATCTAGCAGAAGTGTACAATCACCTCCTGCCAGATAGATATTATGCTTTAGCCAGATTTCCCGCAACGAAGTCCCAGTTAACCAATTGGTCTAAGAAATTTTTAATGAATGCAGGACGCGCATTGCGGAAGTCGATGTAATAAGCATGTTCCCAAACGTCAAGGGTGAGCAATGCTTTTTTGCCGTGGGCTAGGGGGTTCTCGGCGTTAGGTGTTTTAATTACCTTGAGAGTACCGCCATCATCAATTAACCAGGCCCAACCACTACCAAATTGAGTAGCAGCAGCATTGGAGAACTCTTCTTTGAATTTGTCGAAGCTACCAAAGTCTTTTTCAATTCTGGTTGCGACTTCACCAGTGGGTGCGCCGCCACCTGCTGGTTTTAAGCTGTTCCAAAAGAAGGTGTGGTTCCAAACTTGCGCTGCATTGTTGAAGATACCTGCTTTAGAGGAATCTTTAAAGGAGATTTGGATTACTTCTTCTAAGGACTTATCAGCTAATTCGGTACCTTCGGTGAGCTTGTTGAGGTTATCGACATAAGCTTTGTGATGCTTGCCATAATGGTACTCGAAAGTTTCAGCTTTCATACCATAAGGCTCTAGAGCATTAAAGTCAAAGGGTAAGGGGGGCTGTGTAAATGCCATTTTATGAAATCCTCTCTTTACAGTTTCCCGGCCTAAAGCTATTACTGGAAGCTTAGAAAATTACAGGTTTTGTGTTTATGAGTTTTGATGTCCTTGAACTCAAGAATCATAAAACTTAACATCGTCATTCTACTACCAAAGTGATAATTACAACAAAAGACTTTTGCTATAAGTCAAATGCCGATGCCATCAGAGCTTTAAATAAAAACAACTAATATTTAAACGCTGAGGTATTCTAAACATAGAAACATATTCCCCCCAGAACTAGGGGGGAATGAAAAGAGGTAATGCTTTGGCAATTAACTTTGGTTTTTACAGTCAGAGTTTATAATATTGTGGAAGCTATTTTCCCACACATCTATTTAGTTAATTCTTAACCTGAGATACTTCTACCTTAAGGTGTAGTTATGAGAAACTTGGCAACTCAGTCTTAAGTTAGATGAATTAATTTTTAAAGTTCTTAAAATGTAATCTACAACGCTAAAGTCAAACTATATATAGTTAATTAAAATCAGATATGTAAGTGGTGGGTGGGTCATGAGTTACTCACCACTCGGCTGCAAGGAAAACTACATACTCATCTCTATGATTACCATTGAGATAACTTTTGATGGTAGTAGTTAATGATTTGGGCCGCAACTTCAGAGATGTTCATCCCATCGGTTTGAAGTTCGACTGCATCCGCAGCTTTTTGTAAGGGGGAAACTTTGCGAGTGCTATCTTTCCAGTCGCGTTCTGCTATGTCCTGTTCTAGTTGTTCTAAACTTACTTCGGGTTGACCTTGTTTTTTAAAGTCTTGCTGGCGACGACGGGCGCGTTCACTCACTGAGGCGGTTAAAAAGATTTTCACTTCGGCATCGGGGAAGACATGGCTACCAATGTCTCGTCCTTCGGCGACTAAACCACCTTTTTTACCCCAGTTTTGCTGTTGGTTAACTAAAGCTTGACGTACAGCAGTTTGGGCTGCGATCGCTGATACTTTAGATGTGACCTCAACAGTACGAATTTGCTGTGTCACATCAACATCATCAATCCAAACCCGCACCGGGGATTTTAAATCTTGACTGGGAGTGAGTTCAATTTTACAAGTATGAGCTAATTCGGCGATCGCGCATTCATCATCCAAGGCAATTCCTTTTTGAATCACTAACCAAGTCATCGCCCGATACATCGCCCCCGTATCTAAGTATACTAACCCTAGCTCCGCAGCGACTTGGCGTGCTACAGTAGATTTCCCGGCTCCGGCTGGCCCATCAATAGCGATGATGGGTTGGCGATCGCGCAAAATGGTATTATCAATCAAACGTGTAGAACCAAGACGAGCTGCGATCGCCAGCATTCCTTCCTCCTCAATTGTTTCTAATGACATTAACGTAGTCGGTTCAACCAATTCAATATATTCCAATAAAACAGTACTCACTCTAGCTACTTCTTGTTGTACCACTGCTATTAGTTGGCTGCTATGGCGCACACCAGACTTAAAAGCAGCTTCAGCTTTTTTTAAGCCTCGATATAAAATCGCTGCTTGCTCTTTTTCAGCCGCACTCAAATATTGATTGCGTGAACTAAAAGCTAAACCAGAAGCTTCTCGGACTGTCGGACAAGCAACAATTTCTACAGCCAAATTTAAATCAGCCACTAGTCGTTTAATAATCGCTAGTTGCTGACCATCTTTTTGGCCAAAGTAGGCGCGGTCAGGCTGTACCAAGTTCAAAAGCTTTGTCACAATCGTTGCTACACCTTGAAAGTGACCCAGCCGAGAACGGCCACACAAACCTAATATCATAGCAGATGGGGGAATGACTTGGGTAATTAGAGAGTCTTGTATATTTTTCGCAGGTACTCCCATCACGTCCGGAGTAGGTGCAAAAATCGCGTCAACTCCCGCATTTTCACATAATTTTTGGTCTTGCTCTAATGTGCGTGGATAGCGTGCATAATCTTCATTAGGGCCAAATTGCAAGGGATTGACAAAAATACTGACAATCACCGTTGAGTTTTCTTGTCTGGCGCGTTTAATTAAGTTTAAATGGCCTTGATGTAAGCCACCCATTGTCGGTACCAAACCGACTGCTGTCTGATCCCAACTGCTCATTTCATCTGCAACCAGATCCTCTGAAACTGTTAGTTGGCTGTCTGAGCGAAGTTTATTTAAATAGCAGCGTAAAGCTGCGACTGTTGTCAACAGGCGCACAAAATTCCCCTAGTTCTTCTAACCCTCCCCCGTTAGTTTATATCTGAAATTGGGGAAAAGATGCGAGAACTAGGGGAATATAAAAATATAGGTAAATTTGCAGGATGCAGGATGAGATTTTAAAATTGAGCCTTTGTCATTAATTTGCGCCAAGCGCATTGAGGGAAAACACTACGCCGAACAGCCAATAAATTTTGGATTTGATATTTGAGATTTTGGATTGGGAACTGAGAAATCCAAAATTGTGTGAAACTATCCTGGCATCCTGACAAATTACCTCAAACTTATCGTCCCAGTACTTCTATATGCACTGGTGCTACACCACTACCAATCATGCCGATAGTACGGGCGGCAGCAGTAGATAAGTCAATGACTCGACCCCGGATGTATGGGCCACGGTCGTTAATACGTACTATGACAGAGCGACCATTACGGGTATTGGTGACACGAACTTTTGTCCCAAAAGGTAAGGTGCGGTGTGCAGCAGTCATAGCTTCGGGATTAAATCTTTGTCCACTGGCTGTCATACTGCCTGAGCCATCATAGCCATAAAAGGAAGCCATGCCTCTAAAGGTAAGTCTGACGTTAGCAACGGCAATTTGTTGTGGCAAAGATGGGATGGACAATGGTGAACGCGATGGTAAATTAGCGATTTTATCGATGGGATCGGCGTTACCAATTAGTCTGCGTAGGCGGTTGGTTGCTTGTAATGCGTCTTGTGCAAGATTTTTGGTGGTGTCTGCTAGGCGGGTATTTTCGTTGATTTCCACCAATTCTTGGTCTTTGATTTTGATTGTATAGCGATCGCTAGACTGTTGCTGTGCAGTAGAGCTTTTATCTTGGGCGAGATTAGCAGTCTTGCTATCTTTCCAACTGACTGTGATTTCCTTGGCATCAACGTTGTCTTGAATCAGTTGGTTGATTTTGGCTGCGATCGCACTAGCTCTTTGAACTGGGTCATTTTCTAGTGCGCCGACTTGGTTCCCGGAACTTACTACATTGCCAGTACTTGCCACTTTAGTTGAGTTTCCAGCAATAAGGGCGTACGACTGCACGCCCCGTCTTTCTCCTACAACACCTTGTTTCGTTTCACTACTCGCAACTGGCTTGGAACCCACGAAAGTGAGTACTGGTATGTTCCGGATGTACAGGGTTGCCGCCTGAAGACCCCCAATGCTGTGAGTATGAATGCTTGTAATCACAGCATCCGAGTTTTGTTGCTCTGTAGGGGATTGGTACTCACCTACCTTAACCACATCACCTGCTGGTGATTTTCGGGAAACTGGTTGAATTTCCTTGGTGGTTTGAGTTGTAGTTTGAGTGCGACCCATTGAGGGTATCCCGGTAAGAGTCACAAACAAGGCGACAATAGTCCACAAATGTCTTTGGTTCATGCGTCCAATTTTCAAGCGACTGTAGAACAGTAGTTTTTTTGATTAACGGAATTTATTGCCATAAACAGCAAAAGTTTTCCTTAAAATCGAACTCGTTCCGCTTTCACTTTGTTTTTCATAACTGCAACAGACTAACACGAACTTTTGGACTTGGGGATCAGGGTTTTAGCGTAATCAAACCTCAATTTCTCAAATTTAAATGCTCATCAAAACAGTGAAACCTTGTTCAAATGCGGATTTTGGGTGTGTAGCGTTTTTTTCGGCTACGAACATTTTTCTTATTAAAACTTTACAATCTTCTCAGATTCGATTTTGGCGAAATTTGTGCGATTTACCTGTTAGTTTCCTCAAAAAATTTGTACGTTAGAGAACATATATTTTTTTAAAATATAAGCTATAAGTTTTAAATATATTGAAGTTAAAAAACCAGTGTCAATACTGATTTAGACTAGATTCATATAATCTTTAGAATCAGCTATAAACTAGTTAAATCAATATTTTTGGGCAGAATATATCCTTTAATTGACAGACAACATGAATGTTTTAAAAAAACTTATGTAGTGAATAATTACAAGGAAATATACTGCTTTATTGAGAAATAAAAGTAATGTAGAGAACCAGTATTTTTAGCAATCAGGAGCAAAAAAATTCGGTGCTTTGACAACTAATATTTTTTACAATTAAAAGAAAAATAAGAATGAGAAAATTAAAAAACGCGAGTGGACGTATATTCATGAGTTTTACAATGTAGCAAAAATTACCTCAAAATTGAACTAATTGATCATTTATGATTTTCTTATATAAACTATTAGCTTCATGGCAAAACAAGCAAATTCAGGAGATTTAGAAATAAATTCATCATCATTGTTGTCCGTTCTCCAAGACTTGCATTCTAAGTACCAGTCTTTGCAAGAAGGTGCAGTCGCAAACTACATTCCAGAATTAGCCAAAGTAAACCCGGATTTATTTAGCATTTGTATTGTGACTGTAGATGGTCAAGTGTATGAAGTTGGAGATTATCAACAACTATTTACGATTCAGTCCATGTCGAAAGTTTTTGCTTACGGACTAGCACTAGAAGATCATGGGCGAGATTATGTGTTGACCAGAGTTGGCGTAGAACCAACCGGAGACGCATTCAACTCCATTATTTTGGATGAGCAATCAAAGCGACCATATAATCCAATGGTAAATGCTGGTGCGATCGCTACCACCAGCTTAATCAAAGGAACTGGTGCAACCGAACGCCTCAATCGCGTCCTTGATATGTTCCACCGCTACACCGGTCACGACGTATTTGTCGATATATCTGTATTTACATCCGAACGCAGCACCGGACATCGCAACCGCGCAATGGCTCACCTCATGCTGAACTTTGGCATGATTGACCAAAATATCGAAGAAGCATTAGACCTTTATTTTCAGCAATGCGCCGTGATAGTGAATTGTCACGACTTAGCAGTTATGGCGGCGACATTGGCAAATAAAGGAATTAACCCCATCACAGGTAAACGAGCTGTAGACCATCAATATATAAAGGATATTCTCAGCGTGATGTACACCTGTGGAATGTACAATTTTGCAGGGGAATGGGCGTATACAGTCGGTATTCCCGCTAAAAGTGGCGTTTGTGGCGGAATTTTTGCAGTTGTACCCAATCAAATGGGAATAGGAGTTTTTTCGCCACCCTTAGATGCGCGAGGTAACAGCGTGCGGGGAGTCGAAGTGTGTAAAGAACTTTCCCAGCAGTTATGTCTACACATGTTTGCTTGCGGGGGTGGAAGCTCAAAAATAGGGAGTGGGGAGTAGGAAGTTGGTAAGGAAAGCTAGATTCAACTTTTTCTATCTTGCCATTGCGTTGGATCACGTTTAACGTGAAAACAAGCAATGATAGTGATCACATCTTCTTCTACAACGTACATCACCCCAAAAGGAAACCGCCGGATTAGCAGCCGTCGCACTTGCTGATACACTATCGGATAAGCTAAAGGGTTACGTCCGATAAGTGCGAAACTGCTATCGACAGCGCGGACAAATTCAGAACCTAATCCAGAACTACGTTGCTCATACCATTCAAAGCCATTTTGGATATCAAGCTCTGCTTCTGGGCTAACTATTAACTGATACATTATTGAGCAAAACCCAGTCGCTGCTTAACCTGCTCCCAACTTGAACCCCGGTTTGGGTTTTGTTGATGTAGTTCTAAGCGTCTATCCAATTCTTGTTTTTGCTCCTCGCTCAGAGTTACTGCATTACTATCAGTCAGAATGCTGTCCCATAAATCTTCTGCAAGCTGTATTCGCTCAGATATGCTGAGTTCAGAAATATCAACTTTTAATATCGGGTGCATAGTTATTTGCGATTTTTTGACTATTATCTGTAATTTTAAGTCAATTTTGGGCTGGCATTAAAATGAAGCAACTAGTACTAGAAACCTTTGTAAATCAAAGCTTAGAAACTTCTTTGTCACTTTTTGATCAAGTTAAAACCCTATCACAAGATTTTGCGACTCGCGCCGCAGTACATGATAAAGATGGTTCATTTCCTTTTGAGAATTTTACGGCGCTGCATGAAGCGGGACTGTTGGGTTTAACAATTCCCCGTGATTTGGGTGGACAGGATTTAGGGCTGGCTAGTATTTGTCAGGTTATTGAGGGGATAGCCCGTGGTGATGCTTCTACGGCTTTAGTGTTGAATATGCACTATTTACAACATGCTAAAGCTAATCGTAACCGTTCCTGGCATCCTGAAGTATACAACAAAGTTTGTCAGGAAGCGATCGCCAACCCCGCCCTCATCAACGCCGCCCGTGTAGAACCAGAGTTAGGTACACCAGCCAGAGGTGGTTTACCAGCAACAACCGCCCAAAAAACAGCACAAGGCTGGCTGTTAACTGGACATAAACAATACACCACAGGTAGTCCAATTCTTAGCTACTTTGTGGTTTGGGCAAAAACAACCGAAGATGAACCCCAAGTTGGTAATTTTTTAGTTCCTCGTGACTTACCTGGGTTGCGAATTGTCGAAACTTGGGATCATTTGGGAATGAGAGCGACTGGTAGCCATGATTTGATTTTAGAAAATGTCCTAATTCCCCATGAATATGCTTTAGATATTCGTCCTATCTCTATTAAATTACCACCAGACCCAATGACAGCAGTGTGGAATAGCTTGACATTGAGTGCGTTGTATTTAGGAGTTGCCACAGCTGCGCGAGACTGGTTAATAGAATATCTTGGCGATCGCACTCCGTCAAATTTGGGAACACCACTCGCCAGTTTGTCACGTTTTCAAATAGCTGTTGGTGAAATCGAAGCACTGCTGTATGCTAACCGCCAATTAATTTACAACTTAGCCCAAGCAGTTGATAAAGGCGAGTCTGAACCTAATGTAGAATTACAAGCACAAGCTGTAAAATATCTCAGCACAACCAATTCAATTCGTGCAGTTGAAATTGGTTTAGAACTTATTGGTAATCCTGGATTAATGAAAAAGAATCCTTTAGAAAGACATTATCGTGATGTTTTATGCAGTCGTATTCACACACCACAAAATGATGTGATTTGTCAATTTTTAGGAAAAGCTGCACTTAATAAAAGTGCTGAGTGCTGAGTTAAAAGTGCTATGAAATAAAACCTTTCTTAAAAAGTTTAAGAGAGGTTATTGGTGGAGTTTTATCAAACAGTTGGCAAGTGATACTAATTCTGTATGAAGATGCACAGCATCTTAAGAAACGTAGACACGCAAGCGGCTTCCCGCAGGGTACCGCCAAGAGCGCCAAGGATTTAGAGTAAGCCGTAACGCACTGAAAACTTTGCGTAGATGCGTTACGCTGTCGCTAAAACATCCTTGTATATTGAGTGAGTCCGCGTAGGCGGACTTTGTTTTTATAGCCGCGAATTCCATTCGTTGGGGCTGGGTACTAAATTATTCCTTGACCTCTACCACGTCTGTCACCTTCTTCAGTTAACTCGCCTTCCTTATCTTCTTTAACTTCTTCTTCCTTATCTTCTTTAACTTCTTGAAGTTCCTCTAGGCGTTGTGCGCTATCTTCTGCAACTTCTTGACGTGCATCACCAGGAACTTCGTAATACATTTCTGGTTCAATTGCATAGTTATTTAATAAACCTTCTTTATCCACTGTGTAACCGTCTGTGGTGTGGATACTTTCTGCATCGGTTTGGTCATCAGTAGGGGCTGCTGCTTCTCTTTCTTCTGTAGGTAATGTTTTATATAAATCTCCCTCTCTTTCTTTCCGGGCAGCAGTTTCAGCAGGTACAATGCCTCTATCATAAGTATCTACTTCTGCTCTTTCGGATGAATCTACTGCTTTTTTAAATTTTTCATTAGCCATAATTTATGTCCTCGAATTTAAAGAAAAGTATGTTGTTTCATAGCTTCGAGAACTAGATTAGAATGTTGCAGCAAGTATATCTACTATCTTGAGAATAGATTTAAATCAAAAAATTATATTGTTTCTATATCTTGAGATGTATAGCAGTTGAGGGGTTGACAATTTCTAGATTTATATCAAGTTGCAGTAGAGACGTTGTAAGTAGGTAGACACAATTATTTATATAGCGTTTCTCGGTTGAGTGCAGTACAAGTAGATAGAGAAAAGAGGCTAGAGACTAGAGGCTAGTGAGGTACAAGCAAGAATAATTAACCGCAGATGTAGACGCGCAAGCGGCTTGCCGCAGGCTACGCAGATGGACGCAGATAAATTTGTACCTCAGCAGACTAGGAAAGGCTATATTACCTGAATGTCCTATTTTGGTTCTTGTTGTTTACTATGTTCTCGTAGCTGCTGTAATAACTTTTCTTGGGATGATTTCTGAGTTTCTGAATTGGTAGTTTGAGGTTCTTTTTCTAGAGTTTTGATAACAGGAGTTGTGGTATTAATTACGTTATTTTTTTCAGATACCACGGCTGTCGGAAATACTACATTTTGTTTAATTGCTGCTAGTTTCATTGCATCTAAAGTTGTCGCAAACTGAATTTGTTGCTGCATTTCTTGTGTAGAAGAAACTAAACCACTCAAACCATTAACCAATTGCCGTAGATTGTCTCTAAATTTGGGATCACCTGTTAGTTCATCTAAATCAGAGGTGATTTTTTGGGTATTTTCAAAAGTGACTCTGGCTGAATCTAATGTTTGTTGTAGTAATAAGACATTCTTGGGGTCATTTAAAGTTTTTGTGGCATCTCGTAAATTGGCAGAAGCTTGGGCAGCATTAGCTGAAAGTGTTTCTAAATTTTTAATTACTTCGCCTTGGGTTAGACGATTTAATGATGGTGATAAACTAGCAACTGTAGCGCGTAATTGATTGCTAGTTTCGGTAATATTATTCAAAGCACCGACTAAAGATGAACGATTCGTAGTGACTAAATCATCCAAGTTAGTCAGCAATCGATTGGCTTTATTAGCTGTTAAGCCAAATTCCTTAGCTGTGGCACCAAACTGACTAGCAGTTACGCTTAATTGATTAGCTGTTTTTGTAGTTGATGCAGTTAGTTCAGTTGTGGCGCGTTGTACAGAATTCGCTGTTGCACTAAATGTATTTAGTTGTCCTTGGAAGCCTTTTGTTAAACCCCTAGCATCTTGACTGAGGGCGGCGACACTGGTGGCGGCGGCGGCGGAACTTTCTAAAAGTCGGTTAACTCTTTGATAGAATTTTGGATCGTTGTACAAAGTTGCTAACTCAGTGCTACTGCGAATTAGGTCATCAACACTAATACCAATTTGACCTTTTAAGCGAGAACCATTACAAACAATCAAACTTTGGTCACAGCCTTTCTCTAGAGGTTTGGCTTTGACATTCGCAGCCAACGATGTTCTAGGTGTAATATCGACAATACTTTCGCTAATCAAGCCACTTTGGTTAGCATCTATTTTGACATCACTGGGAATGATTAAATCGGCGGGAGCAATTTCTATTTCTACATCAATTGCATTGGGTTTGGGGCGGATGTCGGAAATTTTGCCTACCTTTACGCCACGATAACGGACTGATGCACCTTTTTGCATTCCGCCGGCGTTGGCAAATTCGACGATGAACTTATACGAGCTGCGTCCGGCACTCACTCCATTCAACCACAGAACGATCGCCCCAAAGGAACCCAGCCCCAGCAAGAGCAATAACCCGACTGAACCTTCTCTTAGCGTTCGTCTAGATGTGAAACGGTTTGTGATAAATTCTCGCATTTGTTCCTCCAACCACCTAACCAACAACTTGTATCGGCCCTTGCACACTCCCACTCATAAATTGTCTAATTAATGGGTGTTCGGTGCTATCCATCTCGCTCACTTTACCTTGCCACTGCACTCTACCTTGGTAGAGAAACACTAGTCTATCAGCTGTCCGGCGAATCGTACTATCTTGGTGGGTAACAATGGCATAAGTACTGCAAACTCCGTGCATACTTTGTAAATCACGAATCAAGTCTTCAATGACTGTCGAAGCAATGGGGTCTAGTCCGGCTGTGGGTTCATCGTAAAGTAAAACTTCTGGCCCTTCTTTGGGGTTTTCGGGGTTGGACATAATTGCACGGGCAAAACTGACTCGTTTCCGCATCCCACCAGAAAGTTCCGAAGGGTAGAGATGACCTATTCCTGGTAAACCTACCATGTCTAATTTTTCTTTGACTAGTTCTTGAATTTGCGATCGCGGTAACTTGGAATTTTGATACAGTAAAAATCCGACATTCTCATCTACATTCAAAGAATCAAATAACGCTGCTTGCTGAAATACCATCCCAATACCAATGGGGTCAGCACCATCTTCTATCAACCCTTCGCGCCGGACTCCTTGGACATAAATTTCCCCCTCATCCGGGTTTGTTAGTCCGGCTATGACTCGCAAAATTGTTGATTTTCCAGTCCCGGAGGGGCCGATAATTCCCAGTGCTTCGCCTCGGTAAATTGTCAAGTCCACATTATCTAAAACCTTATTTTTACCAAAGGACTTAGACACGCCTTTCAGTTCAATTAGTGGTTCAGTCATTACTCAAAAGTCATTAGTCAAGGGTCATTGGTCATTGGTCATTTGTCATTAAGATTTATACAAAGGACAAAGGATAAAGGACAAATGACGAACAACGATGTCATAGTCATCGGTAGCGGTATTGGTGGGTTATCTGCTGCGGCGTTACTTGCGCGGTATGGCAAGCGGGTAATTGTCTGTGAAAGCCATACAATTGCCGGTGGTGCAGCCCATAGCTTTAAACGACGAGGATTTGAATTTGATTCTGGCCCCTCTTTTTATTGTGGACTCTCAGGAACCCATAGTTTGAACCCAGTAAAACAAGTTCTGGATGTTCTAGGGGAATCCCTTCAAGTTATACCCTATGATCCTTTAGGACACTACCATTTTCCTGAAGCGAGTATTGCAATTTACAGCAATTTTCAAAAATTGTATCAGGAGTTACAAACAATTACACCCCAAGGTGCAGCAGAGTTGCAGAATTTTGCCACCCGCTTGTTAGGCTTGTATGAGGGGATGAAAGATATACCTACTTTAGCTTTACGGGCTGATTGGCAGGTAATTTTTGTGTTACTGAATTATGTGCGATCGCTGGGTAAAATGTTACCGTACTTGCCTTTGGTGCAGTCTTCAGCCGGCACGGTGATGGATGCCACTGTCAAAGACCCTTGGGTACGCAGACTCATCGATGTAGAATGTTTTCTACTTTCTGGTTTAAAGGCACATGGCACAATTGCCCCAGAAGTCGCTTTTATGTTGGGTGAACGGGGGCGTGGCGTAGAGTACCCAGTTGGGGGAAGCGCCGCAATTGTCAATGCTTTGGTGCGTGGGTTAGAACGCTGGGGTGGTAAGTTACGCTTAGGCTGTCACGTTGAGCAAATTCTCGTGGAGTCGGAGAAAGCTGTGGGTGTACGGCTAAAAAATGGCGAAATTCTGTCAGCACCGATTGTGATTTCCAACGCCACAATTTGGGATACTTACAATCAACTATTGCGTCCTGAAGATTTACCCACAGCTTATCGCCAAACTGCCTTGAATACACCAGCCGTTGATAGTTTCATCCATTTACATTTGGGTATTCGTGGCGAAGGACTAGAAAATTTAACAGGACATCACGTTGTAGTTCATGACTCTGACCAAGATATCACCACCCCTGGTAATACTTGCATGATTTCTATTCCTAGCGTGTGGGATGCAACCCTCGCACCAGAGAAACATCATGTAGTTCATGCTTACACCCTAGAACCCTTTGCTGGCTGGGAACGAAATCAGGGTTATGAAGCCAAGAAACAAGAGAAAGCCCAAACTTTATACCGCGCCTTAGAGCGAATTATCCCCGATATTCGAGAACGTGTAGTGTTGGAACTTGTCGGGACACCATTAACTCATACCCATTATTTACGAAGATATCAGGGAACCTATGGCCCGGCGATCGCTGCGGGTAAAGGGATGTTTCCCAGTACACACACGCCAATTTCTGGTTTATATCGTGTCGGTGATAGCACTATGCCCGGAATTGGTGTGCCAGCAGTTGCCGCTTCTGGTATTTTATGTGCAAATAGTTTGGTGGAGCGATCGCAAACAGCAGAGTTATTAACAAGTTTAGACATTGATTAGATAAATGCTGTGTTGAGAAACCTGCTATAACTGTATATACTTACATAAAAATACTTAAAACTAATTATACTTAAAGTAAAAATGCTAGGGGAATTAATTGAAGTTGCATCGAAGCTGTTTGAATTTAGCGACCGGTTGAACCAAGCCGAAGATAAAAAACGCCAAAATATAGAAAATTACTTTCGTAATATTGAACAGTGTCTGCGTGATACTGCCAAGCAACTAAAAGATGGTCAAATTCCTCATGATAAGTGGGAAGAATTAAAAGTTTATGCAGATGAACTGCCGAATATTATTGTTGATGAGATAGGTCAAGATAAAGCAAATGAAATTTCTCGCCTACTGAAAATAACTGCAAGCAAACAACCAGATCATAGTTCTATTCCAGAGATAGAGGCAGCTGCTGGTAAATTTAAAGGACTGGTAGTGATAATTAGTACAGGGCATAAACCACCAGATATTAAACAATCACAGCGCCAAAAAATACTTTTACCAATTCCTTTATCTCCCAGCCGTAGAAATTTTATTTCAACAGCTGTTGGTACATCAGTAGGACTAACTACTGGTTGGCTTGTCGGTCAGAATGTAAATTTGTCGCCGATAAACTGGAAAATGGTGAGTTTTTTGAAGGAAAATGCTCAAAAGTTTATTCTTTATAAAGCTCCACAAATGATTTGCGATCGTGTTCGAGAAATGACACAAGGGGGCTTTAATATTGAAATAGATAAAACTGATAATCAAAAAATAGACACTCAAGACATATTAAAAAATGTAAGTAATGGAAATATTCAATGTGGTTATAGTGGAATTTATTACAACGATGAGAGATATAAAGTTTTATTTTTTGGTTGTGCAATTCCTTTTGGCTTAACTCCACAAGAACAAACTGCTTGGCTGCTCTACAAAAAAAATCCTGATGATGCTTTAACTTTCATACAACAAATTTATTCTACCAAATTGAACTTAAATGTTATTCCTTTTCCTGCGGCGGCTACTGGTGGACAAATGGGTGGATGGTTTAATAGAGAAGTTAACACAGTAGCAGATTTTAAGGGAATAAAAATGCGTATTCCTGGTTTAGGAGGAGAAGTTATGCAAAAATATTTTGAGGTTACTTTAGATAGAGAATTACCAGGCGGTGCAATTCCCATAGAGCAAATAGCAGATGAACTCAAGCAAGACAACATTAATGCTGCTGAGTGGGTTGGCCCCTATGATGATTTTCAGCTAGGATTACACAACGTAGCAAAATACTATTACTATCCAGGTTGGTGGGAACCAAGTACAACATTTGATATTCTAGTTAATAGAAATGCCTGGGAAAAACTACCTAAAGAATATCAACGAATATTCCAAACGGCTTGTTTGGAAACATACACAAAAATATTAGCTGAATATGATACTAAAAATAGTGAAAAACTCCAAGAACTACGCCGATTAGAAAAAATAGGAAAAATTAGGTTAGTTCGTTTTAGCAATGAAATTCTGCAAGTAGCTCAGAAGAAAACAGATGAACTATTAACACTTTACTCTTCAAACGCAACATTTAAAGATATTTATGATGAATGGAGTAGTTTCAAAATCAAAATCAGAGATTGGTCAAATCTTAATAAAATTTAGTTGGTTGCTGATATTTTCTAGAATTACAAATCTTATAGTTTTAGTTAAATTTAATTTTATAACTGACAAATTGCTTTCAGAACCTGTAACAATTCCATTGCCCGCATAGATTCCATAAAATTTAACAACGGTAGCAGTTGATAAACTGGTGGGTTTCCTTGTTCTAGATAAACAAATTGATAACTCCTACCATTAGTAGTTAAACCCCAAGCTGATTCCTGATTATCTAAACCTTTATAAGCATAAGTTAATAATTGAGGTAATCCAGTAAATATATCAACTTGACTATTTTTAGATTCAACTAATAACAGCCAGAAATATGCTTGAGGTTTTGTATATTTAGCTTTACTAATCGCTAAAATATCAAATCTACCTTTAATTATTTTATCTTCATCTTCTATTTCAATATCAGCTATGTTTTCTTCTAACAGAATTTCAATTGGATAGCGATAAAAGCCAGCCAACCTCAGTAAAGGTGCGACTGCTAGAAATTTCACCTGTCCTTCTGAAACTTTGCCTGTATTTAGATATCGGCGAAAATCATCTCTGATTTCAAAAAGTTCTTGCTGTTCTACTTCAGTCAGTGGTTCTAGCTTTAATAAACTAGAAAATGTGACATTATACTGTTCTTCAAAGCCAAACAGCCGATGAACTTCTTCTAAAGATAAATTACGAGCATTAAGTAATGTCATAGATGGATATTAGGTATTAGTAGTAATTATAGCAGTTTGCATATTCATGAAATACTGTAGAGACGTTACATGTAACTTCTCTAAACAACGTTGGGTTTTATGTTTATACCTCATTTACTCGAAACAAGCTGTATCTAAATTATATTGAGGAATGCTATAGCAATCTTAAATGATTTATAAAAATCTCTCTCTTCACCTGTAATCTATCTCTTTCACCTGAATTAACTGATAATCCTGTACTGTACCAACAACGCGATGAGGACGAGATAAATCAGGAGAGTTTTTTAAATATATCCAAGCGTAGCTAGAAGCTGGTAATTGGAAAATCGTATCTACAGTCTTTGCGTGAATTGGGGTGTAGAAATTTAAGAGTACAGTATTTTTGCCATCAAGTTTGACAAAGTAAATGGGCTGAGTTTGGAGAATAGATGCGATCGCAGGATCATGGAAAAATTTTCTAAAGGCTGGATTATAATCACCAATTAATCCCAAACTACCAGCAATCGCTAAGGCTAACCAACAGGGAATCAACCACCCAGCTAACCAATAATTTGCGGTAAAAAACTGGTAATTGTAGTGGTGACGGCCAATCCACACGCCTGGTAAAATTAGCCAACTCAATCCGACAAATAAGCCCAGTGGTGCATACTGGCGAATCTCTACATTACCCCAAATTAAAAGATATATGCCTGCTAATAAAAGTAAAATACCTAATCCACCAAAGCCATAACTTAAATTACGAGGAAGATTCTTATAGGGTTGTGTTTTTTCGTAAATTTTACCCAACCAATCTAAACCTAATGCGGCTAAGAAGGCAATGAAAGGATAAAGGCCAAGACTATAGTGAGATAATCGCGTTGAGAAAATACTAAGTTCGGTAAATAAAACTATCGGAAAACCAACTAACAATAAATGATAATTAGGAAGTGGACGACGGCAGGCGACAACTAAACCTAAAACACTGAAAAAAAACCAAGGAAATGCTTTTAAAGGCACATTCCAAAAGTAAAATATGATGTTATTTCCGGCTCTTTCTTCAGAACCTAGTTGAACAACAAACTGTAATATAGCATTTAAACTATTACTACCATAACGCTGCCAACTCAACCACAGCCAGAGGAAAGTAGGGATAAAACCTAGTATTAACCCTAAATATAAAACTGGGCTGGCAAGATGGCGATGACGACGATGTTCACCAATCAGATAAGGTAATAATGCCATTGCTGGCAAAAAAATCATAAAACTTCTGACTAAAAAGCCTAAACCTAAACAGAAGCCTGCCACAAATTGCCAAATAGCAGAATATTTTGGTTGTAATTCAGCTTTAAGTAATGAAAAAATAGCTAATAAAACTAAAAAAATCATCGGCACATCAGGTGCGCCTAAACGGCAATATTGCAACCACAAAAATTCTACGCTCAAAATAGCAGCAGCTAACCAAGCTAATTTTTGATTTAAAATAATTGTGCCGATTTTATATATGAGAAATAAGCACAAAATTCCAGCGATCGCACTGGGAATTCTGGCACTAACTTCACTCATTCCAAATATTGTATACGCACTGGCAATCATCCAATAAAAACCAGGAGTTTTATGATGCACAGTACCCCAAGGTGCTATCCAATCGCCAGAATCAAACATCCGACGCGCCCGCCAAGCATACAGCCCCTCATCATGTGCCATCAAACTATTCTGCCCAGAGGTAAATAATAATAAAGGCAGTAGCCAAATTAACAAGCTGAGATAAGGAAATGCGTCTGATAGGCGAATTTGCCGCCAAATAGACTGCAACCGAAGTAACTTATACAACATTAATTCTGGAAAATAGAGGCTAGTGGCTAGGCAAGAAAGGTATTTATGCCAGTCTAGCTTGATAAGTGGAGTATTTTTAAGTAATGGCTTGGTTAAATCCAGAAAAATTCTTGCCAACCAAGCCATCATTAGTTTAAGTCAAGTATGACCTTGGTTTAGCTTGCTTGCTGTCGGACATATTGTCCATTCAGCCCTGCTTGTATCCAACTCAAGCATTCATATTCGGAATTGAATAATTTTGGGGCGGCAATATTATTCAATAATTCTGGTGGATAATGATCGTAGAAATATTTGCTATCTTCTTGAAAGATGATAATCAGGTTGTTACGGAAAATATAGCGGGACTTAAAACAATCTTTTTGACTGAGAAATTCTAAATTTTTGTCAAGATGTTCTTTGGCAATATCAACAATATTATTAATGCTATTACCGTAGATGCCCGCCGGATTTTCTGTTTTGTGAAATCTACTTTTATTGCCGATTTCTGACAACAGCTTGTAGGAATAGATTTCGTAAGCATCAGCTTTGCCGTAAACAAACGGAATGATGAGATATCCTTGATATGAAATTGATTTTTCATAAAGAAGACGACTCATCTGAACCTCCTTTGATGAAACTGCTGATAAACGATCGCACTAATCACAATCCACGCAAAAAATCAAGCCATTTCTCTTCGTTATTTTTAAGCATTGTTAATATCCTCTTGGCAAATTTGCTCAGGGATATATAATGTCCTTTAAAAAAAAGAGAACGACTCTCACTTTATTAAAAATGTCTTGCAATAACTATTATTACTCTTTTTGAAGTGAGTATGAGTTGAATATGTTATGAAAGCAAAAAATTAAATAAATATCCGAGCAAGCTTACCACAAACTTAGCTGACTAGGTGAATTATCTAGTTGATTCCAAGGTAAAGGCGGAACTTCGACACCGCTTTGTTCTAATAACTTTTGAAAGTGACGGGCGTTGTGTGGCGATCGCTCTTCTAGTGGACAATGGACAAAGAAGTAAATTTTTATTCCCGCTTGCAACCATTGTTGAATCTGAGTTACCCACTCTGCCATAAACTGCTGATTCTCAGACAATGTGGGATGGGAAATAAACCGAATCAAGCTAAAAGGCGCAGTCACGCTGAATTGTACAGGTAATTTAGGTTTGCGTCGTTCTGATTGTAACTGGGGGTCATCTTCGCCATTGTAAATTGGACGCGAATCTAACAATACTCTTCCAACACCAAGATTTTCTAGCAACGCTGTTAATTGACTACTGTAAGGTTCTTTAAACCAATCTAAATGTCTGACTTCTAAAGCTAGAGGTGCAGTTTCTCTTGGCCAAGCTTCGAGAAAAGCAGTTAAATCATCAATTAGTTTCCCTGGATAACTGGGAGGTAGCTGGACAAACATCGGCCCCAAGCGTTTTCCTAAAGGCTGCATTCCTTCTAAAAATTTCAACGCTGCGGGAATATTGGGTTGGAGTAAACCTTTATGGGTGATATCTCGCGGTAACTTGAGGCAAAATTCAAAACCTGGGGGTGTTTCTGCTACCCAACGACTCACAGTTTCTTGGTTAGGCACGGCATAAAAGGTAGTATTGCCTTCAACCGTAGTTAAGCGACGACTGTAAAGATGCAAAAAATCAGTAGCGCGAGTCCCTGGGGGATACAACTCACCCACCCAACCTTTATACGCCCAAACTGCACAACCAATAAAAAAGTTCACTGACTAGCCTTGAGTGTTCTTACTTAAATTGTAAAGGCTTATGGATGGCGCGATCGCTTGGTGCTGTTTTTCCCAAAAATAAAAACGGGAGAACTCATACAATCACTATGCAGCAAAAATCTTTATCAGCATCTTTGTTAGAAATTCTACTACCTCTAGCATTAATTTTCGGTTTAGTTTTACTTTTAAGCCTCAATGTCGAACAAACTCAGCAAACAGAGGCAGCACAAGCACCGTTAGAATCATGGTTAAAATTAATTGTTGGTTATCTCGCCGCCACCGCCGAAATCGCCGCCGCACTAGTAATTGGACTGGCTGTGATTCGTGGGATAATGCTTTATCTGCTGCAAACCTTTTCTCGTTCTAGACAACATATTGATTCGACAGAAGTGGTGCGCTTGCAGTTGGGGCGGGTATTAGCTTTGGGGTTAGAATTTACCGTTGCTAGTGATATTTTAAGAACGGCTGTTGCACCTACACGCCAAGATATTCTCAATTTAGGAGCAATTGTACTACTAAGAACATTACTGAATTACTTTTTAGAACGAGAAATTCAGCAGGTAGAACAAAGTCGTTCTAAAAGTTATCAAAATGCTGAACAATCTGAAAACACATAGTAGATTTGAGATAGGCAAAAGATTTTTATACTCAGCAAAGCAACTTATATAGGCAATTGTCTGACTCGGAAATTGCGATCGCTCGACTGAGGTGGATGTACGACCTTGCCCATAGCCGATTACAATGAAAACGCGATCGCACTTTCTCAAGGAGTATGCAGCAGTGCAGCCGGATTTACTAGGCTTAGAAATTAGCAAGGGAGAATTGAGGCGTTTGACTGGGTTTGACTCAGAAGATGTTTTCCGGCCTTCGGTAATGAAAGATAAAGAAAAGCGATTTGGCTTTTTGATGAATGAATTGCTGGTGGCGTTAGCACTCACACCAATTATTGTGGGTTTTATTTATGCGTTTATGATTTTGCCAACTATTGGTTCTTCCATTACATTAGGCATTATTTTATTAATTTTAGTACCCTTGGCTGTGATTGTTGGGCGATCGCTCTGGCGCAGGTTCACTTGTCCAAAAGCACTCACCATGCTGTTAGATGAAGTTGATCAATATCATGCTGTGATTAACGCTATCGATATTCACGACCAATTAGCAACTTCAAATAACTCTATCCACGACAGAGAACAAGTAATTTCTGCCTTACAACTAATTCGAGAAGATTTAGTCCGCGCCTTAAAAACCGAGCGAGTTTTACGGGACAATAAAAAACTGCTGGCGAATAATCAAGAATTATTTGTGAATAATTTAGCCAATCTGCAAGCATTACAAGTCAGTACCCAAGCTGGTGAATATGCTCAACTACTCAATCAATCATTGCAGATTGCCCTGGATGTGCAAGCGGAAATTAGAAAGTTGCAAAAGCCTTAATTCAAGATTGCATTGCAGCAATTTTGCTCAGATTTCTACTGGAGGATGCCAGCCTGCGGAAACCCAAGCTTGTCTGACAACAACAGCATAGGGATTATTCAATTGCAAAGCTAAAACAGTTACACGACCACAGGTAGTTAAACCTACAATCTGACTACCATCGTCTGTCCAAGTAAAATGATCTGACCACTTTTGTTGACGAGGATTGAATAGTTTGACTTTAGAGTTAGTTATGGGATCTTTGGCATAGGTTTGAATACCTTTGTAGGAATTACATAACCGACAGGCAAGCCAGAGATTTTCTTCATCATCAGTACCACCTGCTGCTTTGGGTACAATGTGTTCAATTTCGAGAATGCCTAGAACATACTTTTGAAGACTGCGGCAGTAACCGCACTGATTGTTGGCTTGTGTCCTGATTCGTACACGGACTGCTTCTGGAATTTGGCTCACTGACTTAAAGGCTCAATTAATCCACGTTTGACAGCTTCATTTAGTGCAGTTGCTTTCCGTAAGAGTCCTTCTTGATAAATTTGCATCAAGTTTTGTAACTCTGGGCGCTCATTATCGGTAATAGTCCCTGCTTGTTGGCGCTCAAGTAATTCACTCAATCTGCTATCCTGTTCGGGTTCCATTTGCAATTCTGTCAAAGCCAGAACTTGTTCATTGGCAAGAACTGAGACAGGTTCTAAATTATTAACTTCTGCTCTCACAGATGGAATCGACAGTTGAATTGTATCTGCCAAAATACTAGCAACATCCCGATTTGCCAATTTCGCAAAACGTTCAACATGTTGGTAAATCTCATCTGGTAAGGTGATAGTGATTTGAGTACTCATAACGCAAATAAGAATATTCTTCTGGATTTTTCCCTGCGATCGCAATTTGTCTAATTAAGTTACAAGTAATATTTTAACTAGAACGGGAATATACCATTTTTGCGAGATAATGAAAAATTGCTGACAAATAATTTAGCAAATCTGCCGTCCTAAACACTCACTATTCAAGCGGGTATATATTAACTGCTAAATTATTGCAGATTATTCTCTCAAGTCTGAAATATCCCACACAACAGTTGTGCTGCTGACTCTCATGAGTAACAAACCCAAAATAATTGTTTTAGATGATGATCCTACCGGTTCGCAAACAGTCCACAGTTGCTTGCTGCTAATGCACTGGGATGTGGAAACTTTACGCATCGGTTTGCGCGATGAATCACCGATTTTTTTTGTCCTGACAAATACTCGTGCGCTACCTCCAGAGTCAGCCGCAGCTGTGACTAGAGAAGTTTGTCAAAATTTAAAACAAGCGATCGCATCTGAAGGAATTAACGATTTTTTAGTTGTTAGCCGTTCTGATTCTACATTACGCGGTCATTATCCGATTGAAACGGATGCGATCGTCGATGAACTCGGCCCTTTTGATGCTCATTTTCTCGTACCAGCATTTTTTGAAGGCGGACGCATCACCCGTGACAGCATCCATTACTTAATTATTGATGGTGTCCCAACTCCAGTACATGAAACTGAGTTTGCCCGCGATTCTGTATTTGGTTATCATCACAGTTACTTACCCAAATATGTCGCCGAAAAAACTCAGGGGCGCATCAGTGCGGAGTCTGTCACCCGCTTTTTACTGGCTGATATTCGTGCTGGTAGTTTAGAACGCTTGCTAAAACTCACTGGTAATCAGTGTGCCGTAGTTGATGGTGAAACTCAAGCCGACCTGGATATGTTCGCCAAAGATTTATTAGCCGCCGCCAGCCAAGGTAAACGCTTTTTATTTCGTAGCGCCGCCAGCATCTTAACAGCTTTGGCTGCATTACCACCCCAACCGATTGCAGCTGAAAACATGGCAAAATACGTACGCCAAGGTAAACCAGGTGCGGTGATTGTTGGTTCCCATGTCAAAAAAACAACTCAACAATTAGAAGCTTTATTGCAAACAGCCGGAACAGTGGGAATTGAAGTTGAGGTGCAAAGATTACTCGATAATCAAGAAAATTCTGCTACTACTTTGCTAACTGAGACATTAGCAAATATCCAGACTGTACATAACGCTGGCAAAACGCCTGTTGTTTATACTAGTCGTCAAGAACTCACCTTTAATGATGTTAAAACGCGGCTAGATTTTGGGATTCAAGTTTCTAGTTTATTAATGGATATTGTGCGGGGCTTACCTGCTGATATTGGCTTTTTAATTAGCAAAGGTGGAATTACTTCCAATGATGTTTTGAGTAATGGCTTGGCTTTAACAACCGCCAGATTACTTGGACAAATTCTCGCTGGTTGTTCAATGGTAACTACACCGGCAAACCATCCCCAATTTCCCAATTTACCAGTTGTATTATTTCCTGGTAATGTTGGCGATGCTAATGCCTTGGCAACAGTTTATCAACGGTTAACTAAAGAATGAAGTGTGAAGTCTTGATTTTTCATGAGATGTTGACCAAAGAAAATATATATTTCGCGCTGGCATTGCACAAGAAATATTATTTACTTGTTAAATACCCTAAATATTCACTCCTGCCTCCTGCCTTCGTCCTCCTGCCTCCTTAATATTGATTTTTGACTCTTGACTAATGACAATCTCCAAAAAACAGTGCAATATGTATGCCTAATAGCTGTCCAGATGTCTAGTTAAGAATAATAAATCAGGGTTGATACAAAATGTTTGTTCTGAAATACTTCAGAAACATGAGTTCAGTGCCAAACTCAAAAGTTCTGAGCCGCAGTTGTTGGTGCATCCCTTGGGAGGTAACAGAAGCGTTGACAGCACTCAGTCCTCATAACTTTCTTGGGTGAGAATGTTGTTCCGTTGTGTAACTAATTTAAGATAAGTAATTACCCGGAGTTTCCGTTGTGTTTATGGCTGGTGTTGCATGACTTCTGATTTTGCTATCCCTAATCCAGAGTCAAATTCTGCGCTTCCTGATGCAGAGTCCATCACTCACCTATCTGAAATAGATGTAAATTCCACGGGTTCTCAGATTGAACCGAATTCTACTGTTTCTGAGCCAGATCCCCATTCTGTGATTCCAGATACGGAATTATCATCTGTTCTCCTTTATTTAAAATCAAATTCTCCGCCTTTAGTGTTAAATCCAGAGTCTGTCCCCGAAGAATCAGAGTCAAATACTCCAATTGCGAATGTAGAGTTAAATTCTACGTCTGAAGAATTGGAATTAAATTTGGCTAAGGACTTAGAAGCGAATGCTGAAGTCCCCCATACAGATGCGAGTTCTACTCTTTGGGATGTGACAGAAACCGAAGTAGACAATCGACTCAAAAATCATATCCAAGTCCAGTTCAAACATGAAGACGGCAAACTGTTAGTGATTTTACCGACAGAATCCCAGTTACCAGCTTCGGAACTGGCTTGGTCTGATATTTGGCAACAGTTAAAGGTGCGATTAAATGCAGGCGATCGCTTAAGGATACCAAATACACCAGTGCATTTGGTAGCTCATGACCGCTTGTTAGATAGCAGACAACTGCAAGATTTAGCCGACAGCTTTAGCGAAGTCCAACTCCAGCTAAAATCTGTTGCTACGAGTCGGAGACAAACTGCGATCGCTGCTGTCACATCAGGGTATTCTGTAGAACAACTACAGCCCCAAACCTCCCTCAATTCCGAACCTCAAGCCACACCTACCACCCACGCTGATGCACTCTATCTCGAAATGACCGTGCGATCAGGAGTGGAAATTCGCCATCCCGGTACAGTAATTTTGCTAGGAGATGTCAATCCAGGTGGTATCGTAGTTGCAGAAGGAGATATTTTAGTCTGGGGGCGTTTGCGTGGAATTGCTCATGCTGGTGCTGGGGGGAACCGTGAGTGCCTAATTATGGCTTTGCAAATGGAACCAACTCAATTGCGAATCGCCGATGCTGTAGCTAGAGCGCCAGAGAAGCTACCAGCACAATTTTCTCCCGAAGTGGCACATATCACGCCGCAAGGAATTCGCATCGCTAGGGCTACGGATTTTTCTAGAAATCAATTAGCTAGGATAAATCCAGTACCATAAATATCTATTATAATTCCTGAACCCTCATCGCTCGCAACTCTGAACATGACTCGCATTATTGTGATTACCTCCGGCAAAGGAGGGGTGGGTAAAACTACAGTGTCAGCAAACCTAGGTATGGCCCTGGCTAAAATGGGTCGTCAAATTGCCTTGGTTGATGCAGATTTTGGTTTGAGAAATTTGGACTTGCTGTTAGGACTAGAAAACCGCATTGTCTACACAGCAGTAGAAGTTCTCTCTAGAGAATGTCGGTTAGAACAAGCCTTAGTCAAAGACAAACGCCAAACTAACCTCGTACTTCTACCAGCAGCCCAAAATCGCTCCAAAGATGCAGTTACCCCCGAACAAATGAAGTTATTGGTGAATGCACTAGCCCAAAAATATCAGTATGTCATTATTGATAGTCCGGCGGGAATTGAAAACGGATTTAAAAATGCGATCGCCCCAGCCAAAGAAGCCCTCATTGTCACTACACCCGAAATCTCTGCCGTCCGAGACGCTGACCGGGTAGTTGGGTTACTAGAAGCACAAGGTATTAAGCGTGTACACTTAATAATTAACCGGATTAGGCCAGCAATGGTGCAGGCAAATGACATGATGTCTGTCCAAGATGTTCAAGAACTGCTTGCAATTCCCTTGATTGGCGTAATCCCTGACGATGAGCGTGTAATTGTCTCAACCAATCGTGGCGAACCTTTAGTATTAGGGGATACTCCCTCTTTAGCGGCCCTAGCGGTGGAAAATATTGCTCGGAGATTGGAAGGAGAAACCGTCGAATTTTTGGATCTTGACGCACCCCCAGATAACATCTTCGCCCGATTGCGTAAGTTGTTGTGGACAAAGATTGTTTAATGTTTCAGTCTCCTGATATCTATTAGCAATGATCATTGAACTTATCGAACGACTTTTTTCTCGACCTCCTGAAAACAGTCGCAATCAAGTTAAACGTCGCCTACAAGTAGTCATAGCCCACGACCGCGCCGATCTAGATGCTCAGACGTTAGAAAAAATGCGTCAAGAAATTCTAGATATTGTCTGTCGTTATGTGGAAATTGAAACTGATGGCTTGGAATTTACGCTCGAAAGTAACCAAAGAACCACAGCTTTGATTGCCAATTTGCCAATTCGGCGGGTGAAAGACTCTCTGCCTCTTTTGGAAAGTGGTGATAAATCACAATAGTTGCTCAGAAAGTGCTGAGTGCTGAGTGCTGAGTGCTTTACACTGAGCGTAGCCGAAGTGTGAGTGCTGAGTGCTAAGTAAAAACATACGAACCCTCTAGCCCCTAGTCCCTAGCCTCTAGCCTCTCTTTCATACCTAATGAAACTGTTGTATTTTGGGCAAACTAAACTAGCCAAATACTCAGATATGTAATGAAATCACTGCTATTTCCGCAACTAATTTCTTTGAGTTTGCTAGTTTTTACTACTTTACTGACGAATTGTCAAGTATCTCAAGCGTCTCAAGTCTCCACTCTCCAAGCATCAGGTGTGAAAGAAAGTAAAATTATTGGAGGTGCAATTGATTGCGACAATGATGGGCGACAAAATGACTCACGCATTGATGATGATGGTGATGGTATTCCCGATAGATGCGTGATTGATACTTCTGCAACCGCAAAACAGGAAATTAATCAAGACACTTCAAAACAACTGTTTGAGAAGCTAATGCACTCCCTCACAGAGATGACTGAAGGTTGTGATGAAACGACAAAAGTAAAAGCAGGTGTAGTTTATAGAATTTGTACTATCAATAATAAACCTGTGACAGCTTCAGAAGCACTTTTAGAAGTCGGAGACGGGGTAGGTTTCTGGTTCAGAAATAACAAAGTTATAGCTATTAGATATTTCCACTCTGGAGAAACTTTGTTTTTCGATGACGAGGAATTAATTGCTAAGTTTTCTGACGATGAAGAACTACAAAGCGAATTTTCTGATGAAGAACGTCGGGAAGCTGCGAATTTAGCCCAGTCTGGCTACCAAAATATTTTTCAAGTTTTTACTGAGTAATTTCCCTAATTTCTCAGTAAAATCCGATTTTAAAATTTTCCTAGTACAGGTTGGCGGCAATCAAGCACCATTATAAATTGCTGAAAAGCTCAATATTCCTTCTTTTTCCTTTTTCCTTTTTACTTTTGCCTTGTTGTACTAGGAGGCGTTGCTGATTTTAAAGACGCAAAAACATCTGAAAGTTTAACTTGTGGATGTTTTTCATCTCACTTTCAGCAACGCTGACTATTTTGTCAAGTAGGAGACAGTAATAGACGCGATCGCTCGCGCCACTCTTTAGCCTTATACTGCTTCTGTATTCTTTTCTCCAGTCCGAATCCGCACTACTTGTTCAACAGGAGAGATGAAGATTTTACCATCACCAATTTCGCCTGTGCGGGCAGCAGAAATAATTTTGTCCACCACCATATCAACTTGGTTATCTTCAACCACAATTTCTACTTTTAGTTTTTGCAGAAACTCAACAGTGTATTCTGAACCACGATAGCGTTCGGTTTGTCCTTTTTGCCGTCCAAAACCTCGCACTTCAGAAACTGTCATCCCCACGATACCCGCATTAACCAAAGCAATCTTCACTTCGTCAAGCTTAAATGGGCGAATAATTGCTTCTACTTTTTTCATGTATTTGACTCCTTAATCTTAAATAGGTTCGTTTATCTATCTAAGCAGATCAATCGTCTGACATTCTTACCAATAACCCGATTACCAAAACATAATGTAATAATTGCAACTTTTTTTAAAGTGTCTGGTTTTTGTCTATGCAGTTTTAGCAATTCAGATTGAAGTCCAAAATAGGGAGATATACAAGGAGCGAGGTGAAACTTGCTTGATTTACCTTAAAGATAGAAAAATTCTATATTTAAGTAGATTTGTTAACAATTCATGGCCAAATTAGTTACTTTGATGGGCAAATAAGGGTCTTACAATTAAATACCCAGCACCAAAAGCAGTCAGCATAACTAACACAATAGTAATCACTAATCCCCAACCATTAATTTCCCTCTTTTCCGGTTCCCTAGAAGGATAATAACTGACAGGCTGCTCCTCAATAAAGATGGTTTCCGGCTGGGGAGAACCTATTTCTACCACAGGTAAAGGAAAAGGACGGCGTTTGGCTTTTGGCGGGGCGGCTGGACGCGGACGCGCTGACTGTGAACGTGGGCGTGCTTCTTTTTTTGGCTGTTTGGGGAAATTTTTCACTTCACCACTAGCACGGCTGGGCGGGTTACTATCCTTACTTTCGGGGACACGGAAATCAACTAGTTTTTGCAATTGAGAAACAGACTGCAAGACTTTGGCAATTTCTTGGCGGAGAAATTTATTTTCTTGCACCAGTTGTTGATTTTTCGCGTTGAGTGCATCTAACTGTGCTTGGGTTGCTTCTAACTCTGCTGCCAATTCCCGATATACGTACAATGGCACAGAGGAGGGATGATTTGGAGAAGCGGGCCGTTTTGCAGAGTGGCTATGAACAGCTGCTGTGGTTGTTCGCATCGGTGAATTGGTATCAAAAGTTAAGGTAATGGAATTTTACAGAAATGCTATGAGAAATGGCTAGATATGAAACTATGCCCAAGAATAATAGATAAATGCTGAGATAGCAAAGATTTTTTTCGGTCGAGTCAATACCTAAAAATCGCCATAACAAGCAACTAACAACTTACAATATTCCACTAAATACAGGTCAATTTCGTAACAAAGGAAAAAAGTGTCCTACAGGGCCTTGACCTTTGCCTATACTGAGTGAGTAAGCCAGAGCAGTTGTAACATAGTCTTTTGCTTGTTTGACAGATGTTAACAAATCCTTGCCCATTGCCAAATTAGCGGCGATCGCAGCTGATAGAGTACAACCAGTACCGTGGGTATTTTGCGTGTCTATTTGCTGTGTTGTCAAGAGTTCCAAACAGTTACCATCAAACCAGATATCTACCCCACGGGCATTGCCCTGCATCCCGCCACCTTTCACTAAAACAGTCTGCGCTTTGAAGTTGCTGTGAATAGTTTGGGCAGCAGCCCTCATATCATCTAGAGTATTGATCGGGAAACCGCTTAAAATCTGCGCCTCATAGCGGTTAGGGGTAATAATTACCGCCTGGGGAATTAACTGCTGACATAAAGTTTTAATTGCATCATCATCAATTAACTGCGCCCCTGTGCGGGATACCATCACCGGGTCAACCACTAAATTATTGATTTCTAAAGCCTCTACTTGCTGGGAAACAGCCGCAATAATTTCTTGATTTAGCAACATTCCCGTTTTCGCAGCTATAACGCCAATATCCTCTGCTACCGCTTGCATTTGGGCAGCAACAGCCTCCGGTGGCATTGCATCCACTCTCGTCACTCCCAAGGTATTTTGCGCCGTCACGCAGGTTACAGCACTAGTACCGTGGACACAGTGAAAGGCAAAGGTGCGTAAATCAGCTTGTATCCCCGCACCACCGCCACTATCAGAACCAGCAATAGTTAAAGCTACAGGTATTTTTGATGTCTTTTCGGCATTCATAAGTTTAGGGAGTGGGGAGTGGTGAGTGGTGAGTAGGGAGGTGGGGTAGGAGGGGACAAAGGGGACGAGGGAGACAAATGACTAATGACTAATGACTCATAACCGTTGAAATTTCACACTTCATACTTCACTTGACCTTCAACAAAGGATTTGGTTGTGGGTTTTGGGGTCTGGTTTGCGGCACAACTGTAAGATAAGGTTGCAGTTTTTCGGAGTCAACCCAGCCAGAGTAATATTTTACGCTGGTAGACTTGGGAGAAATATCAAGTAACTCTAAATCACCGCGCATTGCATTCCAATTCATCGGTAATTCTGGGTTAAATTCTCCAGAACCGATACCTTGAGGGCCGCCACCAACTAAATTGAGGGAAACTTCATCTAAGCTACGAATAAAGTGTTGTCCATTCCAGTGCCATTCAAAACCAGGCCATTCAATAGGTGTTTTTCCGGCTGGTAAGGAACGCCCAAACTCATACTTACTTGCACCTTCATTGAGTTTTGCTGTGAAGCCTTGAGGATATGTCACCTCGTAACGTCCTTTGTTTGTTTTGAAGTTGACAGGACTCCACCACAAAACTTCTACAGTGTTATTAGCGGCTAAGGATGCAGCAGGCTTTTGATTAGTCGAGGCACTGTAAATTGGTAGTGTTGCCGGCACTTTAGCCATTGCCGTAAAGCGCCAACAAGACCAATTTTTTGGATTATCAGCAGCTTGCCATTTCACTTGACAAACACCGTTAGCACTACTCACCCAAAGAATTTCATTTTCTAGTCTGAGTTTGTCAGGAATTGCCCCAACTAAAGGACTATTATTTGTAGTGTAAGTACTTAAAGAATTATCAGGACGATAAGCAACTAATCCTTTAGCGGGAATGTAGAGATTTCCTTCACCACTAACATTAGTACCCATCCAGAAAGTTGGACTATTAACATCACCAGTAATGGCTAAATCTGTGATTTGTGTAAATGCCAGGGCTTCTGGTTGAATTAAGCTAAATTTATCAGTTTTTGGATCATAACTAACAATGGTGGCAATACCATTGTTACCTTCACCTTGCTCAAAGGCAATTGACCACCAAATCTTGTCACCATAAATTAAACTAGATGTAATTCTTGGCACACCTAACAAATTTCCTTCAGCCGAAAATCCTGCTTTTACTGCTGCATTTTGCAAATCTTTAAGGGTGTACAAAGTTTGGCGTTGAGGAGTTTTATTATTAGGTGTAATTAATTCAAAAACAATTTTATCTTTGGTTGGATCTTTGACTTCTGGTCGGGAGAGATTATTATCAGAATTTAAAGAATAATTTGGCTCTTGAACGACTCGATACTGATAAGTTTTACCCTGCAAGTTAATATTTTTGAACTTGGGATTTACTATCTCTTGGGCAGAAGCAGCATAGTTGGTTGGTGGTTGTAAGTCTTTGGGTAAAGTTCCTTTTTGGACTGTCCAAGTATTATTAGCTCGACAGAAAACAAAATCTTGCTTTAAAGTTTGAAATCTAATCGTGTCATTATCCGCTATGATATTGCGGATATGCCAATCAAACCTGTCATAAAAGCCTTCGTTTGGCTTTTGTCCTGGTAAAGACACAACCTCAGCTTGGGGACAGTTTTCTACTTTCGCTTTCACGGTATTTGTAGCTTGAGAGATGCCGTCAATACTAGAACTACAAGCACCAAGAAGTAATAAGACACCCAAAACAGCAATATTTTTTTGCATAACCAATTCTCATCTTTTGACCAAGATGGAAGATTTTTTATTTCTGTTTTTAACTACAATTTCTCTAGACAATATTTCCCAAAATTTTGCAAAAAAATTAATTCATTTGGTTAAGATATTTGCTGGAAAAATGCTCAGGAAATTAGATCCCCGACTTATATAATAAATCGGGGATCTGATTTTGCTTTGCTTCTCAATATACCTTGCAATTTCCTAGAACTGATGACGGGTTGGAGATTAACTTTGTTCCCCGCGTAAATTTTGTAATGCTCCCTGTAAATATTTAGCCCATTTGGTGGCTAAGGGAATTTCTGTAAATGGGACAAGTACAGATTTAGCGGGTTCAGCAATAACAAATTCTATTTTGATGTCTCGACCTTTGGCGGGTGGTGCTTCTATATTAACGACTGTATCGTTGACCAAAAGATTGATTTTTTTGACATCAAGTAAAGAAAAAGTTTCTACATTGATTGGGCCTTTAGTTGTGGGTTTACCCCAAGTAAGATTGTTGTCTTTTTGACCTAATACGGCATAAATATCATATTTAGCTCGTTCAAATTGTTCTGCCCAAGTTCGGTAGGCCTCGACCTTTTGATATTCTTTAGATCCTTGCCAAGCTAACCAAAAAAACGCTATCAACAAAGGCAACCATAAAAGACCACGTTCCATCGTTTAACAAATCCTGAGTCGTAAGTGAAGGTTTAACTAACTAAAGTGACAATTACACCAATCAGGGATGTAAATAAGTTATGTTAGTGAGCAAACTGGCAAAAGCGTTAACGAGTTAATATGAGAAGGCTATTATTATTGTGCCTGTTTATTATTGGGCTGGGTGCTGCTGTTTTTGGATTTTTAAATTTTCAGGGACTAGCAGCAAAAGGTGATTTTGAAACGATTGTGCTTGATTTTCGGGAAGATATTGCTAAAGATGAAATAGACCGAGACTTGCAAGCGATCGCTCAACAATACAACGTCACACCCCAATTAGATAATAAATTTTCTGCACAAGACAATGTGTATATTATCAAAGGCGATCGCCAAAGGCTGCAACAACTGAAAAAATCTCAGTTTGCCAAAGCCACAGAATTTATTGAACCAAATTACATCTATAGAATTCCCCCAGAACCTCAAACCACCGTTCTTGGAGAACTCACCCCGCCCCAAAATAAAGAGGTCAAACCTTCCTTAATCGGCCCCAACGACCCATATTACAGCAAGCAGTGGAACCTGCACAAAATCGGCATTGAAGGCGCGTGGACTGAAACCAAAGGTAGTGGCATCACCGTTGCAGTCATTGATACTGGTGTTACCCAAGTACGGGACTTAAAAGAGACCAAATTTGTCAAAGGCTACGATTTTGTCAATGACCGAGAACAAGCCACCGACGATAACGGTCATGGTACACACGTTGCAGGTACAGTTGCCCAAGCTACTAATAATCAATATGGTGTCGCGGGTGTTGCTTACCAAGCCAGTCTAATGCCACTCAAAGTCTTAAATGAGTACGGTGGTGGCACAGTTGCCGATATTGCCGAAGCGATTAAATTTGCCGCCGATAAAGGTGCAGATGTCATTAATATGAGCTTGGGTGGTGGCGGTGAAAGCCAGTTAATGAAAGATGCTATTGATTATGCCCACAGAAAAGGTGTAGTGATCATCGCGGCGGCTGGTAATGAAAGTGCCAATGGTGCAAGCTATCCAGCCCGTTACCCCTATGTGATTGGCGTTTCTGCTTTCGGCCCAGAGGGTGAAAAAGCAGACTACTCTAACTATGGTGCTGGCGTAGATATTTCCGCCCCTGGTGGTAGTGATACTGGCAAGATTTTGCAAGAAACCATCAACGAAAATGGCGAAAGTGAATTCTTGGGACTCCAAGGTACAAGTATGGCTGCGCCTCACGTTGCGGGTGTAGCGGCTTTAATCAAAGCCAAAGGCATCGAAAATCCTGATGACATTTTAAAAGTTCTCAAACAGTCAGCCAGAGTCATTCAAGATGATGGGTTGAACTATTATGGCGCTGGACAACTCAACGCCGAAGCCGCAGTTAAACTGGCTACCCAAGGACAAATCAGTTTCCCAGATTTCTTCCGTTGGTTGCGCGATAACGGTTATCTTAACCCCGGCTTTTGGATAGATGGTGGTGCAGTGGCATTGTTGCCGAAGATTTTAATGGTAGTCGGTTCCTATTTACTGGCTTGGTTTTTACGGGTTTATTTCCCCTTTACCTGGAGTTGGGCTTTATTTAGTGGCTTAACTTTTGGCAGTTCTGGGTTATTCTTCCTCAAAGGCATCTATATATTTGATTTACCCCAGTGGCCTTTCCGCCTGTTAGGCAGTTCTCTACCTGAGTTGGGTAACACACTACAAGGTACAAATGCTTTTAATCCCTTATTTGCCAGTGTGTTAATTCCCTTATTGCTGATTGTATTGCTGTTAGGGCATCCGACTTGGAAATGGTTTGCCGTTGGTTCTACCTTGGGTGTAGCAGCTTGTTTGACAGTCAGTGCCATTTACGATCCAGCCGTTTGGGGTTTGGGTGATGGTGACTTAGCCAGAGTTTTCCTCATTGTTAATGCTTTACTCTGTTACGGACTAGCTCGTTTGGCAGTTAACAACGAAAGACAAGTGGCATAAAATATCAGGGAATAGCGAGTGGGGAGTAGTGAGCAGTGAAAAATCCCCACTCCCTACTCAGTCCTGTACACTTCGACTTCGCTCAGTGTACAACACTCCCTACTCCCTACTCCCTACTCCCTACTCCCTACTCCCTACTCCCCCATCTTATGAGCATCACAATTACAGGCACTATCGAACGTCGAGATATTGGAATGGGCGCTTGGGCGCTAGTCTCAGGTGATGGCGTGACTTATGAAATTCTCAAAGGCGCTGATAAAAGCTTGCTCAAAGCTGGGCAGCAAGCTAAAGTCACAGGACAAGTGCGTGAAGATATCATGACAGCAGCAATGATTGGCCCAGTTTTAGAAGTGAAATCTTTTGAAATCCTTAATTCTCATTAGCAGTAGGATTTAAAACTGCTTGCAGACGACTTCTAAATTCTCCTTTGGGGTGTCCGCCTTTGACTTCACCAATAATCTGAAATTCTCCCTCTGGAGAATCACAAATAATATAAGTAGGCCATCCCATCTCTGATTTATCGGGATACTGGGTGAGCAAAATTTTCCGATATTTGCGATAAGTGGCTGTATCTTGCATTTTCACATCAATAAACTGCAAACCCAATTCCTCGGCTACTTTTTGGTCATAAAAAGCCATTTTATGGCAAATGCCGCAGTCTTCAGACGAAAATTTAATTACAGCTAAACTCATATAATTTTGCGCCTCCCTGAAAATAGGCAATACATCGTATCATACTTTTTCAAAGTAAGCATCTTACTAAAGGATGAGCGCCAAGGATAGCGCAATTAATGAAAATTAAAGTCCGAAATTGAGAATTTTATCCAAAAAAAATAATTTTCAGGAAATACTCATAGTACAGAAAAGCTGTTGACTAGGCGACGGAATTTAGCCAAAACCTAAGCTATGACTTTGTTCCAGATGGAGCAATGAACTTAAAAAAATTAATTTTTTAGCGATCTGTAATCTGGTTTTGACAAATCAGTAGAAATCTGACTATAAACTATGATAAGATGTACAAACTTACGATTCTCATCCAGGGTAGCTTCTGCAAAGCAACTGAGCGATCGCAAAAATTTTTCCACAATCCATCTCCTACTTGTGAATAGTAGAAGGTAAATAAGCGAGTTTTATCTTAATAAACACTAAAAGTTTTTGATAAACTCTATCGGTGGCATGATAACTGCGAAGATTCAGATGGAAGTTAAGTCAATAAATGCTGACACTGATAGTCAAAAAACACTATTTGCACTAGTATATTGTCTGAAACTTACGCTAGAATATACGCCTAAGCAACTACCAACAAAAGACAATAATTGTCTCAACAATCGCCAAGTAAGTGTTAGTTAATCCAGGGAGTTAGATATCAGGGTACATCTACCAATTAATTGTTCCAAGGTCTAGCAAAGTCTTCCGGAACAATTACCATAAAGGTTTTTAGGTGCTTCAAAAGTAAAAGTATAGTTGTATCTACCAAGCAGGAAAGTTAGTTATCTTAGTACAACTACCAATAATCTGTTTCTAGGATTTAGAAGTATGTTCCGGATAAAAATTCCAAAAATCAGTATGCTGCGAAAACAGCATAAAAAAATCTACCAGTTATGGCCAGTGCAGAGGGGAGTTAGTTATTAGGGCGCGTCGATTGATGATTTATTTATTCGAGAATTTATCAATATCTTCCGAATAAATAAGCAATAATCATGGTTGCTATTTACCAAATATCAAAAAATCTCCCAGTAATGTCAGATAACTAGGAGATTTATTTATCAGGGTGCATTTATAACAATTATTTGGTTCGAGATTTAATTAACATCTTTCGCAGAAAAAATATATAATTACTTTACTTCTGCTGAGATGTTGCAAGTAAAAAAATCTTCCTAGCCAGTGTCAGCCAGCTAAGGAAGAAGTTATCAGGGTGCATCTACCAATTAATTGTTCTGTTTTCAAACTGCATCTCCCGGAATAATTTTCGACAACAAGCATCATCTACCAAAAAAAAATCCCCCAGCCAGTGTCAGCCAGCTAGGGAGAAAATTATCAGGGTGCATCTACCAATTAATTGTTCTGTTTTCAAACTGCATCTCCCGGAATAATTTTCGACAACAAGCATCATCTACCAAAAAAAAATCCCCCAGCCAGTGTCAGCCAGCTAGGGAGAAAATTATCAGGGTGCATCTACCAATTAATTGTTCTGTTTTCAAACTGCATCTCCCGGAATAATTTTGCACAACAAGCATCATCTACCAAAAAAAAATCCCCCAGCCAGTGTCAGCCAGCTAGGGAAGAAGTTATCAGGGTGCATCTACCAATTAATTGTTCTGTTTTCAAACTGCATCTCCCGGAATAATTTTCGATAACAAGCATCATTTACCAAAAAAATACTCTAAACGTAAAATCCAGGCTTTGGAACCCGCGCAGGCGATCGCTGCGCTTGTTGAAGTGTGAATTTTGTCCGTTTAACAGCAACTTCAGCCCCTTGGTGATTTGAGATGTTTTGACCAATAAAATTCAGTGACGCCCACACAGTAAAAGCTGCGGGCATTTCTAACAAAGGATTAGACTATTTTCTGCTATTCGGTTAAATATACTAAAATCTGATGCCGCAAGTCTTTGTGCCTTTATTCATCTTGCACTCTTCTGCTGGATAACTATGAAAGGGTAAAACCCAAAACCATGTAGAGACGTTACATATAACGTCTCTACAGTATTTCACGAACATCGAAACTGCTGTAATTAGTATTGGAACTTTGTTAAATAAGCTTTTTAACAGCATCGCTGTACTGTTCGTAAGCTGAAACTCCAATGATTCTTTCGACTAAATCACCATCTTTGAAGATTAAAACGGCAGGAATACTCCGAAGACCAAATTGTTTAAATAGTGGTTTGTTATTGTCCACGTCTACTTTAACGACTTTAGCGCGTCCGTTGTATTCTGCTGCAAGTTGCTCCATTAAGGGGCTAACAAGGCGACAGGGGCCGCACCAAGTAGCAGTAAAATCAACAACTAGAATTTTCTCTTGAGTTAAAAAGGTATAAAATTCACTTTCTTGAATGTCAGCAACTGTATCAGCTTCGGTAGACATTTTTAACTTCCTCAATAATAAAAAGAAAATTCAATAACTAAGTACCCATACAGAGTATATAGTAGGACTAACTCCAGAGACGAAAAATCAAGGGTTTGGGCAAGAATGTAAGGGTGTAGGGTAGCCCTACACCCACTCCCCACTCCCTATGTTCCTTAATCCCCCGGACTCACGTAATATTTAAGTTGTAGCTGACCATCTAGAGGTTTAACGTGGATACCATTGCTATACCTGCTCTCAATTGCCCAGTGGATGCCACGGTAGAAATTCCTGGTTCTAAAAGTATTACAAATCGGGCATTACTTGTTGCTGCTTTGGCACAAGGCGACTCAATTTTAGAAAATGCCTTATTTAGTGAAGACAGTGAATATTTTGCCAAATGTGTCGAAAATTTGGGTATTCCCATCACCTTAAATCCTGAATTAGCACGAATGCAAGTGTCAGGCAAAGGTGGGGAAATTCCCGCAACCCAGGCGGATTTATTTGTCGGTTTAGCAGGTACAGCCGCGCGGTTTATCTCAGCTTTGGTGGTACTCGGTAAGGGGGAATATCGCTTAGATGGTGTACCGAGAATGCGGGAAAGGCCGATGGGCGATATGTTAACCGTGTTCCAAACAGGCGGAACCACCGTTAACTTTGAGGGTAATGCTGGCTATATGCCCTACACTATCTACAGTCAGCAATTTGCTGGTGGGCATATTCGCATCAAAGCCAATCAAACTAGTCAACAACTTTCAGCATTGCTAATGATTGCGCCTTATGCTCAACAAGACACAATTATTGAAGTGGAAGGCACACTAGTTTCTCAATCTTACGTGAAAATGACTTGTCGCCTGATGGCAGATTTTGGTGTAGAGGTGAATCAAGTTGGCGACAATCAATTTCATATCAAAGCGGGACAGCGTTACCAACCGCGACATTACACGATAGAACCGGATGCGTCGAATGCGTCTTACTTTTTTGCTGCGGCTGCTGTCACTGGTGGGCGGGTGCGAGTTAAGTATTTAACTAAGCAATCTTATCAGGGTGATATTCTGTGGCTGAATGTTCTAGAACAGATGGGTTGTCAAGTACGTGAGGCTGATGACTATATCGAAGTTACGGGGCCAGAACAATTACAGGGTATCGATATTGATATGAATGATATATCTGACCTTGTACAAACATTAGGAGCGATCGCTCCTTTTGCCAACTCACCCGTTACTATCCGTAATGTCGAACATATCCGCTATAAAGAAACTGAACGTATTCGCGCTGTGGTGACTGAATTGCGTCGCTTAGGAGTCAAGGTTGAAGAATTCCCCGATGGCTTAAAAGTCGAACCAAGTCCCATTACACCAGCCGCCATTGAAACTTATCACGATCATCGTATGGCAATGGCATTTGCTGTCACAGGCTTAAAGGTTCCCGGAATTGTAATTCAAGATCCCGGTTGTACAGCTAAAACCTTCCCTGACTACTTCACCCGCTTCTTTAAAATGATTGAACAAATAGCTGGCTAATATTCAGTTCCTACCTTAATCTTAACGATAAGTATTCACGCAAGTTTATAGGAGTTGCATCATGTCTAACATACGTGAAGAAATGCCAGTGCTTGCACGTCATGAAGGCGATTGGGTAGGAACTTATACACTAGTAGATACGGAAGGCAAAATTTTAGATAAACATAACTCCCATTTAAGCTGTCAATTTCCCAGTGATAGTCCTGATTCTTACTACCAAGTCAATCGCTACACCTGGGCTAATGGTAAACAAGAAGAACATCAATTTCCAGGTAAATATTGTGATAAAGCTATTTGGTTTGATACAGAACGCATCACAGGTAAAGCCTGGGAAATAGACGATTCTACTTTGATTTTGTGGTTTTCTTATAAGACAGTTCCAGCCGCATATTTGTATGAAATGATTCAAATTAGTCCAGATAATAACTCTCGCGCCCGGACATGGCATTGGTTTAAAAATCATCAAATTTACCAACGTACCCTCATTCAAGAACAAAGAGTTAGATAGTCATTCAAAAATAGCACCTAGCGACTGAAGTCGCACGCCAGTTGCTTCAAGTCGGCAAAGCCGCCCAACGCACTGGCTCGGCTACACAGACAAAACCCGCCTGCGCGGGTTCATAACCCTTGATTTTTTGTTAGTCCGCGTAGGCGGACTTCGTTTTTATAGCCGCGAATTCCATTCGTCGGGGCTAGATGCAAGATATGTGTTAACGCACTATTTTATGACATAATAGATAGTTCATTATATTTACATTTAAATAGATTACACAAATGGCTAAAACTGACAAAATTAACTTTTCTACTCCTAGCGGTTTTCCTGAATTCTTACCTAGTGAAAAACGCTTGGAATTATATTTACTAGATACCATCCGTAGAGTTTATGAAAGCTATGGATTTACACCTATAGAAACCCCAGCAGTTGAAAGGTTAGAAGTATTACAAGCTAAAGGTAATCAAGGCGACAATATTATTTATGGCATCGACCCAATTTTACCACCCAATCGCCAAGCCGAAAGAGATAAAGCCGGTGAAACAGGTTCAGAAGCAAGGGCTTTAAAATTTGACCAAACTGTTCCCTTAGCAGCGTATATTGCCCGTCACTTAAATGAATTAACTTTCCCGTTTGCTCGTTATCAAATGGATGTCGTATTTCGGGGAGAACGTGCTAAAGATGGACGTTTTCGCCAATTTCGTCAGTGTGATATTGATGTCATTGCACGGCGGGAACTCAGCTTATTATATGACGCGCAAATGCCTGCAATTATCACCGAAATATTTGAGGCAGTGAATATTGGTGACTTTTTAATTCGCATCAATAACCGCAAAATCTTAACTGGCTTTTTCCAGTCATTAGGTATTGCCGAAACTCAAATTAAAACCTGTATTAGTATTATTGATAACTTAGAAAAAATTGGCGAAACTAAAGTCAAACAAGAATTAGAAAAAGAAGGTATATCAGCAGAAAACACACAAAAAATTATTGATTTCATCAAAATTGATGGCAATGTTGATGAAGTATTAGATAAACTTAAACACCTGTCACAAAACTTACCAACAGCCGAGCAATTTAGTTTAGGGGTTACAGAATTAGAAACAGTAATTACAGGTGTGCGTAACTTGGGAGTTCCCGATAAACGTTTTTGTATTGATTTAGCGATCGCCCGTGGTTTAAATTACTATACAGGCACAGTTTACGAAACTACCCTCATCGGTCATGAAGCATTAGGCAGTATCTGTTCTGGCGGCAGATACGAAGAATTAGTCGGGATGTTCATCGGCGAAAAAATGCCAGGAGTTGGTATTTCTATCGGCTTAACTCGCTTAATTAGCAGACTACTCAAAGCGGGTATTTTAAAGACTCTACCTGCTACACCAGCACAAGTAGTAGTAGTTAATATGCAGGAAGATTTAATGCCGACTTATTTAAAAGTATCCCAACAGTTACGCCAAGCAGGTATTAATGTTATTACCAACTTTGAAAAACGCCCATTAGGTAAACAATTCCAAGCCGCAGATAAACAAGGAATTAGATTTTGTGTAATCATCGGTGCTGATGAAGCAGCCGCCCAAAAATCATCGCTTAAGGATTTGCAAACAGGCGAACAAATAGAAGTAGCACTAGCAGATTTATCTGGAGAAGTTAAACATAGATTAGAGCTTTGATTAAACGTTGAGTTAACCGTGCAATTAATTATTTTTATTGGGATACAAGCAAGCGGAAAATCAACCTTCTACAGTCAACGGTTTTCTGATACTCACATCAGAATCAATCTCGATATGCTCAAAACGAGACACAGAGAAAAGCGATTGATAGAAACTTGTCTGGAAATTGGTCAACCATTTGTTGTAGATAATACAAATCCTACACCTGAAGAGCGAGAACGCTACATTTTGTTAGCCAAAAATCAAGGATTTCGGATTACTGGCTATTATTTTGAATCAAAAATTGCCGATTCAATTCAACGTAATCAAAATCGCAAACCAGAACAGCAGGTACCAGATAAAGGTATTAGAGGAACATACTCACGTTTGATACTTCCCAAATATGAAGAAGGTTTTGACGAACTCTATTATGTTCGGTTAATACCAAAAGGAGAATTTGCTGTACAGGAGTGGCTCGATGAAGTTTGAAGAGTTAGACGCAAGACTGAGAATTTTTGAAACAGCCCACGATTTATGTGTATTGCCTGGGCTATTTATGGTTGCTCGAATTGATGGGCGTAACTTTACTCGCTTGACAAAGGAAACTCACAAATTTGCAGCTCCCTTTGATCCTCAATTTCGAGATTATATGGTGTCTACAGTAGAACACCTAATGAATTGTGGATTCCGGATCATTTATGGCTATACGCAAAGTGATGAAATCTCACTTCTATTCCACCGAGATGAGGAAAGTTTTAGTCGCAAATTGCGGAAACTCAACTCTATTTTGGCAGGAGAGGCAAGTGCAAAGCTTTCACTTCTACTCAATAGCATTGCCGCCTTTGATTGTCGAATTTCTCAGCTTCCTACCTTAAATCTATTAGTCGATTACTTTCGCTGGCGGAATGAAGACGCTCATCGCAATGCCTTAAATGCTCACTGTTACTGGATGCTACGCAAAGCAGGTGAAAGTGCCGTAACTGCTACAGAAAAGCTTGATAGGCTTTCAGTCATTGATAAAAATGAATTACTTTACCAGCAAGCAAACATCAATTTTAATAACTTACCTAATTGGCAGAAACGAGGTATAGGACTATATTGGGAATCCTATCAAAAGGAAGCAACCAATCCCCAAACGGGAGAGAAAGTCTTGGCGATGAGAAGACGCATCAAAGTTGATATGGATTTGGCGATGAAAGATGATTACAGTAAATTTGTCCGGGATATTGTACTGCGGGAGCATCCTGATCTTGAATTTAGGAAGCTAGAGAATTAAATGCTGGAGAATGAAAGTAAATGATGCTGTGAAGAAAACAATTTGTGATGCACAGCCTTTAAAATTCTCGCAAGAGTCTGCCACAGCCATAAACTTGATCGTGAATGTCATTTTGGCGTAGGGCGTACCACCAAGTAGCGGCGTTGACAGCAATTACTGGTTTAGCGATCGCTCGCTCCATTTCATCCGCCAATCGGAGCATACTTAAATTAGTCCCCATCTGTACAATTGCCTCTACATCATCACCATCAAGTTCCTGAAGATGTGTTCTTAAAGTATTTTCAGATACCTCTGCAATGGAAATAGCCGTAGGACAACGGAGACTTTTAAGACGTACAACTTCTATGCCAATGTCGCTAAAAAAGCGGCGGATTTTATCATCAGCTACGGCTTGGTAAGGGGTAATGACAGCGATTTTCTTTACTTGCAAGGCTGCCAGTGCTGCCTGATAAGCCGAAGCACAAGAAGTCACCTTGATACCAGCATAATCTTCAACTCGCTTGATAAACTCAATGTTGCCTGTTTTACCTTCCCAAAAAGTTTCCGCACTCATCGCCATAATCAGGTAATCGACACCCGCAGTCATCACCCGATCAATTGCCGAAAACATTTCTTGGGCGATCGCCTCCAAAAGCTGTACCATCTTTTCATCACTACTCAAATCCTGGTTTCTCAGATAAATCCGCGATGTATGAGAAGTCACCTCAGGCACAGCCATCGTATGAAAATCAGGTTCGACAATCGTATTTGTACTAGGCGCAAGCACGCCAAATTTCTTTCGCCATCCTAACGCATCTGTCATTGTTCACTACTCAGTACATAAAAGATTGACTGTAGCTTATGGTAGTTTAAAGTTACGGCATATTATTGCAATATGTAAACTTTACTTCATGACTGGAGAGCAGAACCTTGGGTATAGAACTACGCAGTTTCGTATTTCTTGATAGCTTGCAGCCGCAACACGCAGCTTATATGGGAACAGTAGCTCAAGGTTTCTTGCCCTTACCAGGAGACACATCATTGTGGATTGAAATTTCTCCTGGGATTGAAATCAATAAAATTACTGATGTCGCCTTAAAATCCGCCTCTGTTCGTCCCGGAGTCCAAGTAGTTGAGCGATTATACGGTTTATTAGAAGTTCATTCTGGTTCCCAAGGAGAAACACGCACCGCAGGTCAAGCTATTTTGGATCTGTTAGGAGTCAAGCGTGAAGAATGTCTCAAACCGCGTGTTGTGTCTAGTCAAATTATCCGTAATATTGACGCTTACCAAACACAACTAATCAATCGTACCCGTCGCGGACAATTGCTATTAGCGGGACAAACTTTATATGTCTTAGAAGTGGAACCTGCTGCTTATGCTGCATTAGCCGCTAACGAAGCCGAAAAAGCGGCGGCGATTAATATTTTAGAGGTACAAGCTGTAGGAAGTTTTGGCAGGTTGTATTTAGGTGGACAAGAACAAGATATTCTAGCAGGAGCGAGGGGAGCGTTAACCGCGATTGAAAGTGTAGCTGGTCGGACAAATCCCAATAGTGGCCGCCAGGAGTAAAGGAGAGAAAATGGCAAATCAAGAGCATCTGGTTTTACTGAGAGCCGGTGCAGTTACCTGGAGTGAATGGAGACAGAAAAATCCGCAAATTCAACCAGACCTCAGTGCTGCGAACTTGCAAGGAGATAACCTCAGAGGTGCAAATCTTTATCAAGCCGACTTGACCAAAGCAGATTTGAGTCAGGCTTTATTGGTACGTGCAAATCTGAACAGTGCAGATTTTAGTGGCGCAAATCTGGAACAAGCCAAGCTCATTGAAGCCAATTTAAGTGGAGCTAACTTGAGTGTGGCTAACTTAAAGGGTGCAACGCTAACCCAGGCAAATTTGAGTCATGCCAACTTGATTGGTGCGGATTTAAGTGAAGCAAATTTGAAAGAAGCTGCGATCGCCCATGCTATCCTAATCGGCACAGACCTCAAAGATGCTAACCTCAAAAGTGCTGATTTGGGTGCAGCCAAACTCATCCGCGCTAACCTCGCCTACGCTAACTTGATTGAAGCCAACTTGATTGCAGCCGATCTCAGTAAAGCCAACCTCTACAAAGCCGATTTAATTGGGGCTTATCTATACAAAACAGATTTATGTAATGCGAATCTCAGCTATGCTTACTTGGTTAGTGCATATATGTTGCACGCTAACCTCAGTGAAGCTGATTTAACAGGTGCAAACTTAAGCTGGGCAAATCTGCAAGGCGCAAATTTGTCTGGCGCAAATTTGTCTGGCGCTAACCTTACTGGTACTAAACTGCGCGGCGCTAATCTTATCGGTGCAAATCTTGAGGATGCGATCGTACCTGAAGTATGTCGTTAATTTTGTGATAGTGGGTGGGGAGACAAGGGAGACAAGGGAGACAAGGGGGACTTTCAAGGGTAGGGATGGGAGGATGGTGAAGAAATCTTTCCCCCCACACTTCCCACACTTCCCACACTCCCCACACTTCCCACACTTCCCACACTCCCCACACTCCCCACACTTCCCACACTCCCCACACTTCCCACACTTCCCACACTCCCCACACTTCCCACACTCCCCACACCCATACGTGAGAACTATGGTAAGCAGAACTTACCGATGAGTTACTTTATCCTCACAACTTCCTCAAATTATTTTTTTATAAATAACAGTGTGAGACCTAAGAACTAATTATTGATCATAAATTTTGCCAGCAACACTAAGGGAAATCAAGCTCAAAATACCAGATTTTGAGAATTAATTGAATTTATCAATCTTGATATTAAATGTGTTGTAATAAAACTTGCTAATGCCCAGACAGTAAGAGGTTCTTAGATATCACTATCTGTTATGGAAACTCTATTATGCTAGACACATTGTTAAATTCAGCAACATCTCTCTCTGCGGCTCAAGAAGAAGCTTTAGTTTTACCTTTAAAAAATGTGGGAATTGCAGATATCCCGTTAGTTGGCGGTAAAAATGCTTCTTTAGGAGAAATGATCCAGCAATTACGGCGTAAGGGAGTCAAAGTGCCAACAGGCTTTGCGACAACTGCTTTTGCTTACCGCTACTTTATTTCTGCGGCTGGAATTGAAAGACAACTCAGAGAGATATTTGCCGATTTAAATGTGGAGGATGTACAAAATCTGCGGCAATGCGGCAAAAAGGCGAGAATGTTGATGTTGCAAACTCCATTTCCGCCAGAATTACAAGCAGCGATCGCTCAATCTTATCAAAATCTTTGCCAAGAATACGGTGCTGATACTGATGTTGCTGTGCGTTCTAGCGCCACCGCCGAAGATTTACCCGATGCCAGTTTTGCAGGTCAACAAGAAACTTATTTAAATGTCCACGGACTGCAAGCCGTTTTAGAAGCCTGTCATAAGTGTTTTGCCTCAATTTTTACCGACCGTGCAATTTCTTATCGCCAAATTAAAGGCTTTGATCACTTTAATATCGCTTTATCAGTTGGCGTACAAAAAATGGTGCGCTCGGATTTGGCGGTGTCTGGTGTAATGTTTTCTATTGATACCGAAACAGGTTTTAAAGATGCCGCTTTAATTACCGCCGCTTACGGTCTTGGTGAAAACGTCGTTCAAGGTGCTGTCAACCCCGATGAATATTTGGTATTTAAACCAACTCTCAAACAAGGTTATCGCCCAATTATTCAAAAGCGCCTAGGTACGAAAGAAATCAAAATGGTCTATGACCTAGAAGGCTTGAAATTAACTAAAAATGTCTCTGTCCCACCAGCAGAACGAAATCAATACGCCCTCAATGATGAAGAAATTCTCCAATTAGCAAACTGGGCTTGCATTATTGAAGAACATTATTCCCAAGTGCGGGGAACTTACACGCCGATGGATATTGAATGGGCGAAAGATGGTTTGACCAATGAATTATTTATTGTGCAAGCCCGTCCAGAAACAGTCCAATCGCAAAAAACCAAAAATGTTCTCAAACAATATCAACTCAAAGACAAGGGAGAGGTACTCTTAACAGGTCGCAGTGTTGGCGAGATGATTGGCCAAGGTAAAGCCAGAGTTATTTTAGATGTCCATCAAATTAACCAGTTTCAACCAGGAGAAGTACTAGTTACTAACCGCACTGACCCTGATTGGGAACCAATTATGAAACGGGCGAGTGCTATTGTCACCAATTCTGGCGGTAGGACTTGTCATGCAGCAATTATCGCCAGAGAAATGGGAATCCCGGCAATTGTCGGTTGTGGGAATGCAACGACTGTGTTAAAAACTGGGCAAGAAATTACTGTGAGTTGTGCTGAAGGTGAAACGGGGAAAGTCTATCAAGGTTTATTACCTTACGAAGTCCAAGAATTGCCTTTAGAAAAATTGCCCCGCACACGTACACAAATCATGATGAATTTGGCGAACCCCGAAGAGGCTTTGGGTTTAACGGCGATTCCGAATGATGGTGTGGGATTAGCTAGGATGGAATTTATTATTAATAATCACATCAAAGCTCATCCACTGGCGTTAATTCACTTTGAGCAGTTAGAAGATGAATTGGCAAGATACAAAATTACTGAGTTAACTGCCCAATACGAAGATAAAGCTAAATTCTTTGTTGATAAACTAGCCCAAGGTATCGGCACGATCGCCGCAGCTTTTTATCCTAAACCTGTGATTGTCCGGCTATCAGATTTCAAGAGTAACGAATACGCTAATCTCTTGGGTGGTAAGCAATTTGAACCCAAAGAAGAAAACCCGATGATTGGGTGGCGTGGTGCTTCGCGTTATTATGACCCCCGCTATAGTGAAGGTTTCGCCCTAGAATGTCAGGCCATGAAGCGAGTCAGGGATGAGATGGGTTTAACTAACGTCATTCTGATGATTCCTTTCTGTCGGACTCCCCAAGAAGGTAAACGTGTGTTAGCAGAAATGGCACAACATGGTTTGGTGCGTGGAGTCAACGGGCTGCAAGTTTATGTAATGTGTGAATTGCCCAGTAATGTGCAACTTGCAGATAAATTTAGTGAAATCTTTGATGGTTTTTCGATTGGTTCCAATGATTTAACGCAGTTAACCTTGGGACTTGACAGAGATTCAGAATTAGTCGCCCATTTATTTGATGAACGGGATGAAGCAGTAACAAGAACCATTGCCAATGCGATCACCACTGTTAAGCAATATGGTCGCAAAATTGGGATTTGTGGTCAAGCACCAAGCGACTATCCAGAATTTGCCCGCTTCTTAGTTGAACAAGGAATTGATTCTATCAGTCTCAATCCTGACTCGGTACTCAAGACTCTCTTAGAAATTGCCAAAGCGGAAGAACAAGAATAAATGAAGTCTGAAACTGTCAGAATTCAATAATATTCTTCCTACTCCCCCCACTGCCTAATCTCACATGATGTAGAGACTTTGTATACAACGTCTCTACAAACTTGACTTATACAGTTCTGCCATTTTTATTTTTTTTCAATCATCAGCATCAATCATATTTGATTCTTTCAACAACCTACACCTATACACTTTTTACTTTTTTAACTTCATAACCCAATACAGTTCAGTTAAGAGAATAGTAGGTTGGGTGTAGCGATAGCGTAACACAACAAAGTCTTGAGAATGCTACACCTATACACTTTTTTCTTATAACCAAGAGATAAATGACAAAAAACTTTAAATTTATGTTCAAGAAAATTTTAGTAGCTGTTAATAATTCAGAAATTGGTCATCATGTTTTTGAACAAGCTTTATCATTGGCAAAATTAACTAATGCTGAGTTAATGATATTGCAAGTTATTTCTCCTTTTAATGATGAATTTCTCAAAACTTCGACAACGGAAATACATAGCCGTTATACATCATCCCAGAGCCAAAATGTAGAATATTATTTAGGAGAATGGGATAAATTAAAACAACAAGGTGTTGAGTTTTTAACATTACTGACAAATCAAGCGATCGCCAAAGGTATAGCAGCAGAATTTACCCAAGAATTAGGTGATCCTGGTCGCATGATTTGTGAGGTGGCTAAAAATTACCATGTTGATGTCATAGTGATCGGTCGGCGCGGTTTGAGTGGAATTGGTGAATTATTTCTGGGTAGCGTGAGTAATTATGTTTTACATCATGCGCCTTGTTCAGTTCTGACAGTTCTCAATTATGCGTGAATTGGTATGAGATTTTAGCAGAAACTTATTGTGCTTGATTAACGTCGTGTAGGCAGAGCATTTTAACCAATATCAAAAATTATGAACCGAAAGCAAATAATTTTGATTGCTTGTGCTGTGAGTTTATTATCTGTTGGTGCGATCGCTACAAGACAGATCGAATCAAAATCTACTGATGAAGTATTGGTGAAAAATTTGACACAGCAAATTGCTAAACTAGAGGTAAAACAAGCACTTTTAGCATCTATATATACACAAGATGCACCACAATTTACTCAGGTGATTGCAGAAAAAGTAAATTTAGCACAACGTCTGGAACAATTACAGTCGCAGAGTTATAAAACTCAAGTTGTGGTTGCTACAACCAATGCTCTAGAGTCAAAACTAGGGGAATTAGAAGTAGAATATGCAAAAGACCGCTCAAAACTGAGTGAACATCATCCTGTGCAGCAAATCCGCCAATCACAGATGAATAACATCCGTCAACGTCTGATAGCATTGCATTAGTATTGGCAATAGTGTAGCTGATTTGATGAATGCGATCACTCCTGGGTTAAATAACGAGAAAACCGTGTCAGAAGGTACTCTTCCAATTGCCTAAAATTGATATCTTCCTGTTAACAGCGAAAGTGTTGTCAGGTAGATGAATGACAAGAATTAATGGATTTATTGGTCGCCGTAACTTTTTGAAATTTGCCGGGACAGGTAGTTTAGCGATCGCGGCTACAACGATTGGTGGTAGTTTAATAGGTAGTATTCAGCAAACTGCGATCGCTGATGTTAATCCAGCTAATCCAAATCCAGTTAACCCTAGTCAGGCTCTAAAACTTTTGCTGGATGGTAATCAACGCTTTATCCAATACAAACGCCAATATCCCCATCAATCATTGGCACGTTTACAATTAGTAGCCAAAGCACAGTACCCTTTTGCCGCTATTTTAGGTTGTGCTGACTCTAGAGTTCCAACAGAAATTATTTTCGACCAAGGCCTAGGAGATTTATTTGTGGTGCGCGTTGCTGGGAACGTCGCCAGTGACGTGATTATCGGTAGCTTGGAATATACTACAGCCGTACTCGGTACACAACTAATTGTGGTGTTGGGTCATACAAAATGTGGTGCTGTAGCAGCAGCCATGAAAAATGAATCCATGCCTGGTATGATTAGCAACGTAGCGGAAAGTATTAAACCTGCATTAACCAAATTTAATTCCACTGAAGCAGTCATTGCCAATGTGCAGTATCAGTCAAAAAAAATACAACAAAATTCGCCAATATTAAATCAATTGCTACAAGCCAGTAAACTCCAAATAATTGGTGCTTGCTACGATATTGATACTGGCAAGGTGAATGTAATTACTTAAATTATCAGGTAGAGATAGCAATTTTATTTGATTTGTGGACATCCTACCACTTCAGATCCCCGACTTCTTCAAGAAGTCGGGGATTTTGTCGTTCACCAATAATTTTAAGTGCGATCAATGCTGTTGATTTCTGCCGTACACTAATTTGTGACTTAAGTCTTGTGTACATAGAAAAATTAACCATAGATTAAATCCATACTTAATCATATTATTCTTATATGAAAATTATGTTTAGCAACACTACACCACTCTGATATATTTCAGTAAATGACAAACATTGAAAATTTCTAAGTTAAATCAACAATTTTATCTTTACTTAAAAGACAAAACGTGCTTTAAAGCGATCGCGTCTTTTGGTACAACGATTTAACTTGGTTTTGAAAACAGCAACTTAGCAAAAATTTACTGTTGTGAGTGAGGTAGATTTATGAGCAGAATTAATGGATTTGTTGGGCGGCGTAATTTTTTGAAATTAGCAGGTATAGGCAGTGTTGCTGTTGGTGCTAGTGCCACTAGCAGTATAATTTGGCAAGAAGAACAAGCTATTGCCCAACAACCATCTAAACCTGAACCAAAACCTCAAATAGTAGATCCCCAAGAAGCTTTAAAAACATTAATGGATGGAAACAAAAGATTTATAGAAGATAAACGCATGAATCCAAATCAATCAAAATTGCGTTTACAAGAAATTTCTGCGGGTCAATATCCGTTTGCAGCAATACTAGGCTGTGGAGATTCTAGAGTTCCAGCCGAAATTGTTTTTGATCAGGGATTTGGGGACTTATTTATTGTACGGGTAGCTGGTAATATTGTTAGCCCAGAAGGTATTGGTAGCTTAGAATTTGCCACGGCTGTATTAGGTGCGCCATTAATAGTAGTTTTAGGACATACAAAATGTGGTGCAGTCTCAGCTGCTGTTAAAGGTGACCCACTTCCTGGTAGAATTGGTGCTTTTGTGGAAGAAATAAAACCAGCCGTAGAAATGGTGAGAAATAAACCAGGTAATTTAGAAGATAATTCTGTAATCGCTAATGTTCAATATCAGGTAAAAAGGTTAGAAGAAAGTTCAACAATTTTAAGAAGTCTGATCAAAGAAAAGAAACTAAAAATTGCTGGCGGTCGTTATGAGATAGCAACCGGAAAAGTTACTATGGTAGCTTGATGATTTGAGTTGCTGAGTGGAAAAACTGCATAAATTCAGAATTGATATTATTAGGGTGGACATGATTCACCCTATTTATTTAAATTTGGTCATTATTCATTTGGATTGACAAAGGACAAGGGACAAATGATTAATGACAATCTCCACTTTTAGAATATGCCACTTGAATTTACATCAGCTGATGATCGTCATTGGATTACAAGTTAGAAACGCTTTATCCATCTGATTGCGATCGCCTAATTAGCAGTGTAGTGGAAGTTAAGCAACCTTTAATATCCTTTATTGACAAACAGAGTCGAAACTTTTAAGAAATGAACCGCAGATGAAGGCAGATGGACGCAGATGGGAACTAAACGAGATTACGGAAAAAATCATTGGTAGTGCGTTTACAGTAGGAAAAGGTTTAGGTTGTGGATTCTTAGAAAAAGTTTATGAAAATGCTTTGGCTCATGAATTGAGAAAAGCCGAACTATTAGTAGAACAACAGTATGCAATAGAGGTACGATATGACGGAGTTGTAGTTGGCCAATTTTTTGCCGACATAGTAGTTGAGAAATGTGTGCTAGTAGAACTAAAAGCAGTAAGGACTATAGACGAAAATCATTTTGCACAATGCCTCAACTACCTCAAAGCAACAGGCCTAACTGTATGCTTATTAATTAACTTTGGCAATTCCAGAGTCGAATTCAAACGAGTAGTTCGTAACTTCTGAATGATTCTCAACACATAACGAAGAATACATCCTCTTTATCCGCGTCCATCTGCGGTTAAATTTTTCTATGAATATTAAACCACAACACATCCAAATGATCCGCAACCACGCCGAAAGCACCTACCCCGAAGAATGCTGCGGAATTATCCTGGGTTATCTAGAAAATCAGATTAAAACCGTCGTTGAAATTATCCCTACAGAAAATGCTTGGAGTGCTGAGTCAGCGAACTTCGCCCCTCACACAGAACGCAGCGAAACCAGCAGATATGCGATCGCACCCCAAGATATGTTACAAATACAAAAATCAGCGCGGGATAAATCATTAAACATAATTGGAATTTATCACTCCCACCCTGATCACCCCGCAATTCCTTCCGAATGCGATCGCCAGTATGCTTGGCCTGCATACTCGTATATAATAGTTTCCGTTCAAAATGGCCAAGCTGGCGAACTCCTCAGTTGGAGTCTAAATGACCAGCATCAGTTTCAACCAGAGACAATTGATACCATAAATTTAGCTACTTAAGTTAAATAAACACATCATTTTTCGATAGGATTAATGATCCGCTCTTCCACAGCACAACTGCTATGTTAAATCCCAACCTGGAAGAAATCCAGCTAACTAAAGACGACTACGAACGATACTCTCGCCACCTGATTTTGCCAGAAGTCGGTGTCGAAGGGCAAAAACGCTTAAAAGCCGCCAGTGTATTATGTATCGGTACAGGCGGTTTAGGTGCGCCACTGCTGTTATACCTCGCAGCAGCAGGTATCGGCCGTATTGGTATTGTGGATTTTGATGTTGTTGATACTTCTAACCTGCAACGTCAAGTTATTCACGGTACTTCTTGGGTAGGTAAACCCAAAATTGAATCAGCAAAAAACCGCATTCACGAAATTAACCCTCATTGTCAGGTTGATTTATACGAAACTCGTCTGAGTTCCGAAAACGCCCTCGATATTATTAGACCTTACGATATCGTCGTGGATGGAACTGATAACTTCCCCACGAGATATCTAGTCAACGATGCTTGTGTATTGCTGAACAAGCCCAATGTTTACGGTTCAATTTTCCGGTTTGAAGGTCAAGCAACAGTATTTAACTACGAAGGCGGGCCGAACTACCGTGACTTGTATCCCGAACCACCACCACCAGGGATGGTTCCTTCCTGTGCAGAAGGCGGCGTTTTGGGCATTTTACCCGGAATGATTGGGGTCATCCAAGCCACGGAAACGGTCAAAATTATTCTCGGCACTGGTAATACTTTAAGCGGTAGGCTATTGCTATACAACGCCCTGGAGATGAAATTCCGGGAGTTGAAACTGCGTCCTAACCCCATCCGCCCAGTCATTGAACAGCTGATAGACTACGAACAATTCTGCGGTATTCCCCAAGCCAAGGCGGAAGAAGCCAAACAACAGCAAGAAATTGCCGAAATGACTGTGACAGAATTAAAAGCATTGCTAGATAGTGGTGCGAAAGATTTTGTCTTGTTGGATGTGCGTAACCCCCACGAATACGACATTGCGAAAATTCCTGGTTCGGTATTAGTACCACTACCAGATATTGAAAATGGTCATGGCGTAGCTAAGGTGAAAGAAGTCCTCAACGGACACCGCTTGATTGCTCATTGTAAGATGGGCGGTCGTTCTGCCAAAGCCCTCAGCATCCTCAAGGAAGCAGGAATTGTTGGTACAAATGTCAAAGGCGGGATCACCGCATGGAGTCGAGAAGTTGATTCTTCGGTTCCTGAATATTAAGAATCATCTGTCAATTAAGCAGAAAAAATTAGGGGGGAGGTAATATAAATTACTTCCCCTTTCTCTGTTATGAGTATTGCGCGATCGCCTGCCCAGGTTTTATGGTTGCAAGTATTAGCGTTAGCAGCCGTACAAGGGTCAATTAGTCTGGCTTGGTTAATTTACAATTCATATTTACCCCAACTACTGACGCAGTTTGGTTTTTCTGCATCTTTGGCGGCTGGTTTGCTAGTGGTTGAAAATGCTTTGAGTGCAGTCTTAGAACCTTTAATGGGTGGACTTTCCGATAAATCTCAGCGTTGGGTAGGAAGTCGCTTTCCCTTCATCTCTGTGGGTGTGATTCTTTCATCCACCCTGTTCATTGCAATACCCTGTATTGTAACTTTTGTCCAGCCGACGGTAATTATGCGATCGCTTTTACCGCTAACTCTGGTAGCCTGGGCATTAGCCATGACTATATTTCGCAGTCCGGCTATGGCTTTATTGTGGAAATACGCCACACCATCCCAGTTACCATCAGCCGTGAGTGTTGTGACTGTGGTTGGGGGTACAATTGGGGCATTTCGACCTATAGCAAATCAATATATTCTGAGTTTTGGGGCAGTTTTCGCCTTTGCAATTGCTTCAGTGGTGATGCTGGCGGTGGCTGGGCTGTTACGTTGGTTAAACCCTCCCGAAACACCAAATCTTCAGCCGGAAACTACAACCGCTAAATTACCTTATTTCACATTGAGTTTAATTTTTACCACTGGTATCGGTGTCGCCTGGGGTACAAGGCTATTAATGAACACCTTAACGCAATTGCTCAAGCTACAATTTTCTGGTCAAAACATTGACATGCTACTAGTTTACATTGGGCTGGCGATCGCCATCTCTGCCTTACCAGCCGGAGTTTTTGCAGTCAAACTCGGTAATAGTCGGGCAATGCTAGTGGGTGTAGTTGCCACAATTATTTCCATCTTAGCGATCGCTTTTACAGGTGCTATCTTACCGTTAATTGTTTTGTTAGTACTAAGTTTTAGTACCATTATCAATGGTGTAATTCCTTTAGCTTTGGAATTAATGCCTCCCAGTTTGGGAGGTTTGGGTATAGGGACTTACTTTGGTGGGTTTGCTTTAGCTATGAGTTTATTTGGCTGGTTATTTCCCCAAGCTGCAAAAATCACACCTATAAATAGCAGTTTGTTTTGTGCTTTAGCTTTCTTGTTAGTAGGTATTTGCGTCACAACTGCTAATCAAGGGTTTAAGAAAGAAGTGTAGAAGTATAGGTATTTCAAAACTCTTACACCCAGTCTCAACAGACGACCTTGGCGTTTAAATCCTAAGTCAAATCCCATAACTACGATGATATGGCTTAAGCAAGGTCTTGGCTTGATAAACATAAACAACATTTACTACTTCTCCACTCCGACGCAGCACGATTTGTTCAATTTCTTCCAAGCTGCGAAAATGATGGCGATAACTAGCCATTAAATCTTGTCTTAAATTAAATGGTGCAGTTGTAATATATAGCGCGTCTTTACCTACCCATTGTTCCGCCGTAGACCAAAAAGCAAAACCACGGTTATCATTGCCAATATCAAAACAAGTAATCGGAATTTGTGCTAAAGGTTGCAACGCCATCGCAATTGGGCCTGCTACATAATAGCGATTAGTAAATATAAAACTAGAATTTTGCAGCGCATTTTTCAAAACTGGAGATTCACGAAATTTCTCTCGTAGTTGTTGAACATCAATTAATTCTGTGGAAGGATCATTTTTTACAGGTAAAAACCCACCAAATAAAGCATACTGACTAGGTTTTTGGAATATGCCGATAGTTAATTGCAGCAATAAAATCAGCATAATACTAGCAACTATAATTCCTGAACCTAAAAGCCAGCGCCGCACCCAACGCGATGATTTCTGCTCCCAAATTACAACTTGTTGTCCTAATAATAAAGTAATTCCCCAAAATCCTGGCATTGCCCAAGCTGGTAAAATTTGTCTGTATCCTCCAATAAAAGTGAAGCCTAAAATTAAAGGTAGAGATAGCCAGAAAATTAAGAGTTTAGCGGGATATAAATCATCTTGATAAGTTAATGATTTTTGTGCCAAAATTTGCTGAGTTTTTCTAATAACTGGCTGTAAACTAATATGCCATAGTGGGAAACCTATGGTGGGAAATAAATAAGCTACTTGAGCTAAAGCAACTAATAATACATTTAGTAAATTGTAGCCACTTTGAGGTACGGCTCTTGCTGATTGAAAACTAAAAGATACCCAATCATGCTGCATATTCCAGAACACAATCGGGGAGATGGTGATCATAAATAATCCTAAACTGAACCATGCCCAGGGCGATCGCACTACAACCCGATGCGGTGGACTAGTTACACAAAAACCAACTAACCCCAGTCCTAAAATAAACCCATGATATTTACTATTACAGGCTAACCCAACCAAAATTCCCAAAATAGCTAAACGGTAACTGGGAATATATAAAGGTCGTCGGAGAAACTCAGCTACCGCACAATATAAACTAGCCGACCAAAACAAAATTAAGGGACTGTCTGGTAAACTCAATACACCAAAACCAACTTGAAAAATTGGGCTGATGGTAGCAATGGCCAAAGTAAACACAGCCGCCTTGACAGAAAATATTCTTTGACTAGTTAAATATAAAAATATCAAACTACCTGTATAGCAAAGTGTCGCGCCTAAACGAATGGTAAATTGTGAAACTTCTCCCGTTAACCAAGTTCCAAAACCAGTCGTGAGGGCGACTATCGCTGGATGATCAAAATAGCTCCAGTCGAGATGTAAACTGTAAATATAGTAGTACGCTTCATCAAAGGTAGGGTAAAGCCAAAAAGCAATTATGGCTCTAAATAATAATCCTCCGACCAACAAAAAAAGCACTGATTGATGAGCTTTTTTAGTCAACCACTTTTGAGATATTTGCATTTATTTAGATTTTATTTTTACTATGCACCCCAAATCATAAACTCCCGCTTGCTCAAATAAATACAATATCCGCAAAATCTCTCAAAAAAATTCTGATTAATGACCTTTTCCCGCACCCAAATATAATTCACCTACTTTCGGGTCTGTTAATAATTGTTGACCAGGGCCAGAAATCGCATCCCGTCCAGACTCCAGGACATAACCGCGATGAGCCATTTCTAGGGCTTTACGCGCATTTTGTTCTACCAGTACGATCGCAGTACCACTTTGGTTAATTTGTTTAATCTGCTCAAATACTTGGGTGACAAGAATTGGAGACAAAGCCGCCGAAGGTTCATCCAACAGTAATAAACTGGGTTCTAACATCAACGCTTTACCCATTGCCAGCATTTGCCGTTCTCCACCAGAGAGTGTACCAGCCCGTTGCCTGCGGCGATCGCTCAATTTGGGAAACATTGCAAATATTTTATCTTTCACAGGCTTTAATGGCGCATTACTCACAAACGCCCCCATTTCTAAATTCTCTTCCACACTCAAAGACGGAAAAACATTGGCAATTTGGGGTACATAGGACAAGCCTTTTTTGACAATTTGATTTGACTTTAGTCCAGCAATATTCTCACCCTTAAAGGTAATTGTGCCTGTATGGGGTGTTAACAACCCAAAAATAGTTTTTGCCAAAGTGGACTTTCCCGCACCGTTGGGGCCAATTACCGTCACCAATTCTCCAACTTCTACCCGAAAATTAACACCTTGCAAAATATCCACATCTTTGATGTAACCAGCATGGACATTTGTAACTTCGAGTATTGGGGCAGAGTGATCAACTGAACCTGACATACAATCCTTGAATTAATTGAATTTTATGATGCTATGCGATCGCATAAATTTTAACTTGAGTTCGTTCAATTAAAATTTTGACCTCTACCCCAACGGCTATAGGGTGTTTACGTTCCGCCCCAAAAACATTATTATTGAAACTTATTTTTGCGCCGATGACGTACTACCATATATATCCCCGCCAAAGATAATACAGCTAGACCACTCGGTTCAGGAACGGGAGGTGCTGGTCGTGAGATAATTAATTCCCCAGTTGCTAACTCACCATTGTCTCCGACTTCGCCGATGTAAAGATATAGCGGACTATTGGTAGTAATAGGACTTTTGAGCTTGAATTCAACTTGACCATGATTTCCCAAGCTGAAAAATCCAAAAATTCTTGTAGGGTCAGTAGTAGCGTTAGCATCAAAATTTCCTAGGGTAGCCACCGCATTGTTAACATTACCACCTGTAGTTCCAAACAATTCTGGTGATGTAGGCGGACGCTGGCTTCCGGGGGTGAGGATAGTTCCTGTGGGACTAAAATCAAACAAGTCTAATGCTGAGATGGTATTCACATCTGCTGCCCTATCAACAGCAGTGTAGCTCAGTTTAATGGCATCTAAATCAAAACCAGTGACATTACCAGGAGAGCCAGCATTACCATCACTGATATCTTTAATTACAATAGAAGCAATCTTACCAAAGTTAATTGCCGGAATTTCCGCTCGTAGAACGGCGGTAGTTGCAGGAGAACCACCTGTGACCCCTGTTAGCTTAGTAAAGCCAAGCGCGATCGTTGCGGCTGTTGCACTTTGACTTGAAATCAAGCTAATAGCTAAGGTAGCTATACTAGACGTTAAAAACTTAACACTAGGAAAACTACTTAGTTGTTTCATGAATTTCAATATCTTTCTTTCAGATAAATACAAATATTTACTGATGTGTCAGATTTAGCTGAGGATGCTAACTGAGGTAATCAACTAGAAAGTCTATCAGATGTGACCAAGAAGATATCAAAATTATATAAATTTTTTATATGTAAGATTAAAAATTAAAAGTCTGCTTAACAGTTTCGATGAAACTGACTTTACTAACGCAACATTCATTGCGGTGTAGACCTAGCAGGGGTGTAGGGTGCAAGGGGGAGAAATTCTCCCCTCCCTTGGATCTGAGTCCCCTTTCTTGTGGCGGAAAGTCTTGGTGCGGTAACGCCTCACCACAGACAGCCTCTGTTCCCCGTTAAGGTGTTTTCTGCAAATCAGGTCGTTCTTCTTGAACGATCGCACCTGTTACTGGGCATACTTGGAAACATATTCCACAATCAATACAGGTAGAAAAATCAATCCAGTACCAATCGGTTCCTTGCACATTTTTGCCTGGCCCTGGATGGATGCAGGCTACAGGACAAGCATCTACGCAGTCAGCAACACCTTCACAAACATCAGTCACAATTGAATGTGGCATTTGATAGATTCCCTCTCTTTAGTGATCAAGTCAATGGTTATTGGTCATTGGTCATTGGCTATTTTTATTTACAAATAACAAATGACAAATGATTATTGACTAATACTTTCTATTGTGGGTGAGCCATCGGCTTTAATCCAAGCGATTTGAGCAATTCGGCGATCGCTGGCATACTGACGAATAGCTTGTGCATCTTTTCCCCCCAATTCCATTTCGACTATGACTAGGTGAGTAGAATCACGGAGTTTTTGAGCATAAGCAAAAGCCGCGGCTTCCGCACTTTCGGTTTCTGGTACTACTAACCAGTTACTAGCGGGGATATCTTGGGGTAATTGCTGGCTCGATAACAGAACTTGGTGTAAATCCTCAATATTGAGAACAAAACCAATTCCGGGGATGTTTTCGCCTTGGGGATGATACAGTCCTAAAAGTTGGTCATAGCGACCACCCCGCCCTAAAACTGTGGCTGGATAATCGCTGTTGTGGACAATTTCAAAGACAATACCTGTGTAATAGTCAATGGTTTGGATCAAACTCAGATCCAAGATGATGGGAAACTTTCTTTCTGATTCCAGTAACTCTACCAGCGATTTCAGATGATTGACAGCAGCTTGCTGTTCTGCATCCAAACCCAGGCTACTGACTTTTTGTAATACATCTTGACTTTTACCGCGCAGGTCGAGCATGATTCTGGCGCGATCGCGTAAATCTTCGCTCAAGGGCAAAGTATCGATAGTCACGCGATCAAGATGAGCGATCGCTTGACGTACTTTTGCTTGTACATTAGCCGGAAAAGCCTGTAAAAGCGAGCGAGTAATTCCCGCTTCGCCTAAAACTATCTGCCAATCACGCAAACCTAAAGCATCTAAACAATCACCCACCAACAGCATTACTTCAGCATTAGCTCGCAATCCACCAACACCTAAAAGTTCCACGCCAGCTTGATAAAACTCTTGCTGACGATTGTGGCGATTTTCCCAAATTCGCCGGAAGACATTGGCATGATAATAAAGTCGTTGCGGATAAGTGACACCTTCCATACGCGACACTACAGCACGCGCAATCGAAGCTGTCAATTCTGGACGCAAGCCTAATTCTTCATCTTCAGAATTTTGCAGTTGAATCACCATCTGGCGTTGAATTGCTTCCCCCGCCATCAAAGTGTCCATCCGTTCCAGCGTTGAGGTAATAATCTTGTGATATCCCCAACGATGGAACACTTGTTGTAACCTATCTTCAATCCAGCGTTTTTGAGCTACATCTAAAGGTAATAAATCCCTTGCTCCCGCTGCTGGTTGATACACCATTATTTTTTATTCCCACCAAACAAACCGCCAAATAAACCTCCACCTCCTGATTTATCTGGTTGTGTGCCAGTTTTGGCAGATGGAGTCGCTTTAGAACCACCGGATTGTTGACCCAAAGCTTTATCTATTTTAGGTTTCCATGCGCTCGCTGTTTGGTCATTTGGATCTAATTTTAAAGCATTGTCAAAATGAATCTTGGCCATTTTGAGTTGATTTTGCTTTAAATAGACCAAGCCAATCAAGCTATGACAACGGCTACTCTTGGGAGCCAGTTTCAGCGCGTCTTGCAATTCAACTTTCGCTTGAGCAAATTGGTTTTTATCAATTAAAGTTTGCGCCCGCCGAATATATTGTTCTACTGCTGCGTCTTCTTTGGGTGGCGCTGGTGGTGGTGGGGGTGCAGCAGCTGTATTTTGGGGTGTGTTAGCTGTTGATGTGGGAGATTTCTGTGCAGGCGCTTGGTTAGAGAAAGCCTTACCAGCACTCCGCATTAAATAAACCAAGTTCAACTCGCTAATTTGAGCAACAATAGGGATGACTTGCTGTAGGGAAGTGAATTGAGTTTCAGCAATTTTAGCGATCGCAGTTTTATAGGAATGATCAATATTGGGAGCCGCAGCTAGTTGTCTACCTAAATCTGTGGTAAGTTCTATCGAGCTTGACTCTTGTACCAAACGCTTACCCATTTGGGACAAAATTATCATGTATTCTGTGCGGGTGCGATCGTTAGATAGGGCTTCATAAGCTGGGTTAACCAACTTCGATAATAATTCACTAGCTAACTTCTTTTCCCCAGGCGAGGCAGAAGCATTACTGTCAGGATGCAAACGCCGGGCAATTTGCAGATAACGCTTCCGAATGTCTTTCACATCCGCATCCACCGTAACGCACAAGACTGCGTGATGATCTATAAAGTCATATTTAAACAATCCACGATCTATTTTTAGCGACATAGGTTGGTCTTGCACCAAAGGATTCATAAGATTCCTTCTAGTTTACTTCGCTCACTCAGTGGATTGTCAGTAGCAATTTTTCATTTATTCCATAGCCAAGGGTCAATATTTTCTATGATCCTCACACTGATGCAGATAATGTCTTTTTCAAAACCCGTAATTTGGTCTACGGACTAAAACCACTGCTTAAAGACAAGGTATGACAATATTTTTCTCCTAAAAACCCAAAAACAGCCTGTTTTTCGGCTACACTGAGCAATTTCTCATGGCGGGATTGAGTATAATTTTACTGTGAAATTTTAGACATTTAACTTCCTTCGACCAAGCTCAGTACCAGCAGTTCGTCCGCGCCTGATTCTCTGTACTCCCTGTTAAACACCTAAATATCGCAGCAAAATCGATTCAAGCTGCATGATCCGAATTGGCTTTACAAGATAGTCATACTTTTCTGGTTGTAGATTATTTAATTCTGTCCAATCATTGACCTGTGGGTGTAAATTTAATCGCATTGGTCATTAAGTTAATTAGCATTTGTTTACAGCGACGAATATCAACTCGACAAATTTCTGCCTGCGGGTCAATTTCGCTGATCAGTTTTAACCCTTTTTCTTGGGCTTGATCACTTACTGTCGAAATGGCATAATTACATAAATCTAATACTGATACAGTTGATAAATGTAGTTCTTCCTTGCCTGATTCTACCTTTGATAAATCAAGAATATCGTTGATGATTGCTAATAAATGTTCGCCGCTACTATATATACAACTAACGTATTCTTGTTGTTTCTCATTTAAAGCGCCAACCATTTCTTGTTGTAACAACTGCGATAAGCCCATAATTGCATTTAACGGAGTTCGCAGTTCATGGCTCATTGTCGCCAAAAATTCGTTTTTGGCGCGATTACCAGCTTCTGCGGCTGCTTGAGACGCACGCAGTTTTAATTCTGTTTGTTTACGTTCTGTAATATCTTCAATAATTGCCAAGAAAAACTCTGGTGTAGCAGTACTCCCAGGAATCATCGAAATCGAGAGTTTAGTCCACACTAACTGACCATTTTTGTGGCGGAAGTGTTTTTCGATTTCAATGCGATCGCGCATTCCTGCTACTAATTGTTTATATAGCTCTAAATCTCCTTTCTGGGTCGCAATATAATCAATAAAATACTTTCCATAAAGTTCTTCCCGGCTGTATCCCAGCATTTGAGATAGCGCCGGATTAATATCTACTATTTGGGCTTTTATATCTGCAATTCCGATCCCAATGGATGAACGCTCAAAAATTGCGCGAAATTGTGCTTCACTTTTGCTGAGAGCTTCTTGTACAATGTGGCGATCGCTGGCTTCTATTGCTAAAGCGACAAAATCAGCGATTGAACTAGCAAAATGTTCTTCTTCAACAGTCCATTGGCGCATTTCACCACAATGTTCATGACAAACTACTCCTACTACACGTCCTCCTAACCAAATAGGCGCATCTAGGAATGATGTAATGCCAAATGCTTTTAAATAAGATGCTGCTAATTCTTGGGTTCTCTGGTCGTTCATTGCATCCTTTATAGCCAGACTGCGTTCCATTTCTAAACTTTGGAAATAATTAGGATAACTTGCTTTTAATAAAGTCTGACCTGATACATGGATGTTTTTCCGCACATCATACAAATTACTACACTCTATTGCGGTGTTATCCGCAGTGTATAACCATACACCTACTCGCTCAACCGACAGTGTTTTTGCTGCTACCTCTGTAATTTCTTGTAGTGTTGTCTGGAGATTGCCAGTTTGGAATGTCTTACTCCTGGCTAACTGCACTAAGGATTGAATTTGCTTGCGCTGCTCGTTGTCTCTAATCTGCACAATCTCTGCTTGACCATCATTAACCACTGCTAACTGCATCTAATACACCTGTTAAGTAATTACCATGTCTGAGGGAGTTATCACAAAAACAGAACTATCTTTTATAACTACAAATACTCCAGAGGATTTTTCAGAACAGGATAGTATATTTTTTTTCATCAAACTCTTTGAGTACAGTGCAATACTTATTACTAAAATTACATTATTATTAGTTATGTAAGTTTGGCAATCCTCTGGTATATAACTACGTACGGAATGGCTGTTTGTTAAAAATTTTATGATTTGAAGAGATCATTTCCATATAGCTACTATGCTATTAACCAGTTCATACAGTTACAACATGCTTTTTATCAGCAACTTGATGATTGATGTCTCATACCTAATACCATAGAAAGCCAAAGAATAGCATCACTCCTGAAGACGATATCGCCTAAAATCAAAGATAATTAGGTATGAGAAGATTTTGATGTATGGCACTTTCTCAAATAGTCAATTTGCCCAGTTAATTATGACGCTCATAACTTGTGGCATTCTCCTACGGAAAGATACTTAATTATTTGAAGTTTGTAAAAATTGAACTGGCAGCAGATGTTCGGGAGATAAAGCAATGACTAATAGCAATCTCAGAATTGTCTCTTTAATACCAAGTGCAACGGAGATTTTAGCCACACTGGGGTTAACTGATGCAATTGTAGGGCGATCGCATGAATGTGACTATCCGCCAGATATTCAAAATGTTCCTATATGCACAGAAGCACGCTTTAATATTGATGTTCCTAGCAGCGACATTCACACTAAAGTCAATGATTTATTGCAATCAGCATTGAGTATTTATCACATCAAAACCGATGTTTTAGAACAGTTACAACCGACTCACATTCTCACCCAAGACCAATGTGATGTTTGTGCCGTCAGCTTGCCAGAAGTGGAAAAAGCTGTTAGTAATTTCATCTCAACTTCGCCAAAAATTATTTCTTTACAACCTAATCTTCTGGAAGATGTTTGGACTGATATTGAACAAGTTGCTCATATCTTTGATGTAGACTCAGTAAAATTACTGGAAAACCTAGAAGCCAGAGTTAAAATCGTCCAACAAAAAATCCAAGGGTTAGCACTCAATGAACTGCCAAAAATTGCTTGTATCGAGTGGACAGATCCTTTGATGACAGGCGCAAACTGGATTCCCGAACTAGTCAACTTTGCAGGCGGACAATCGCTGTTTAGCCATCCCGGTAAACCTTCTGCAACCTTGGAATGGCAAACATTCATCGCCAGTAATCCCGATGTAATTGTATTTATGCCTTGTGGCTTTGATTTAATTCGCACTCGCCAAGAAGCTGAATTACTAACTCAACGTTCCGAATGGCAAAAACTCCACGCCAGCCAAACAGGTAGAGTTTATATTACTGATGGTAATGCTTACTTTAACCGTCCCGGCCCAAGATTAGTGGATTCTTTAGAAATTCTTGCAGAAATTTTGCATCCAGAAATTTTTGACTATGGTTACAAAGGTACTGCTTGGGACATTTTGTAAAAGTGCTGAGTTCTGAGTTCTGAGTTCTGAGTAATGATTTTTTAGGTAGTCTAAAAAACAAATTGAATATTTTTGATTAACTCAACAAACCTCTATCTCCCTTGTCCACCTTGTCCCTCTTGTCTCCCTTCCCTTGTCCCCCTGATCCTAACCCCTCTGAATAGCCACATGATTGAGCCATTCAATTAAAGGTCTTAAAGTTCCGGGTAAGGCTGCTTCACTCACAATTACTGTGTGCTGTTTATCGTTATCTTCTACAGTTAACCTATACTGAAAGCGATCGCTCTGGGGATTTGGCGAGGGAATTTGTGCAGGTAAGCGAAATAAATCCGCCGCTTGGACTAATAATGGTAGTTCTTTAGCTTCCTTTGGTGGAAGATTGTTGGTGTCTAGAGTTGTTTTCTTCGTTATTCCAGCAAAGCCACCTGTGCGTTCAAATGTGATCCGCATTGTTTTGCTCTCCGTTGTATATAAAAACTGGGAGAAAATAACTATCTTCCCTCAGTTTAGCAACAATGAAAATAAGTCAGAAGTCAGAATCCAGAAGTTAGCAGAACTTAGATCAAATTAAAAAATGATTGCGACAGATGGATGGCTCAAAAGCTTACCGATCAACCCTTACCCAATCCAAAATCTAAAATCTAAAATCCAAAATGGTATTAGACGTTGAGATTGGGTGTATGGGTTTTTGCTCACATACACAGTCCGTTCTGTATTCTGGCTTCTGACTCCTGAATTCTGCTTAAATTACTCCTACTTTTTGCCAAGCATTCTGTACAGCTTTTTGTTCTGGACTATCTGTACCGTAGAGTTCTCCTGCAACTTGGATGGTGACGTTAGCGGCGGTTTTAAATTGTGCTTGGTTACGCAAGCGATCGCGTAAAGCAATATACCAAATTTTCCCGGCTTTTTCCCAAGCATAACCACCAATTTCCATTGCGGCTAAATAAAAGGCATAGTTGGGAATACCAGAATTGATATGCACACCCGCATTATCTTCCCAGCCCATAAACTTATTCCGCATGTGGGCTGGTTGCGGATCTTTGCCCAACACAGGATCATCATAAGCTGTTCCTGGGGCTTTCATCGAGCGAATACCAATACCTTTAACACCGGGCGCTAATAGACCTTCACCAATAATCCAGTCTGCTTGGTCGGCTGTTTGATTTTTTAATCTTTGTTTGACCAAGGAACCAAAAACATCCGAAAATGATTCGTTCAACGCCCCTGGTTCACCATAATATTGCAGACCAGCTTCGTATTGAGTGACTCCATGTGTTAACTCATGTCCAATAATATCAACGCATTTTGTGAAGCGTTGAAACAGTTCACCATCGCCATCGCCATAGACCATTTGATCACCGTTCCAAAAGGCGTTGTCGTATTTAACACCATAATGTACGGTAGAGTCTAAACGTAAACCCTTATCATCAATTGAGTTGCGTTCAAATACTTCATAATATAAGTCATAAGTAGCACCAGCAGCGTCGTAAGCTTCATTTACTGCTTCATCAGTGCTTGGCGGATCACCTTCACCACGTACTAAAGTACCTGGAAGTTGCTGTCCATTTTTCGCGTCGTAGATAGTGCGTCGCTTCTCACCCGGAGAAGGAGAGAAGAAAATATTCCCAACAACATTCCGTCGCCCACGGAACTGTGCGGAAACATTTAAGGTATGAAATGCCCAAGAACGTTGCTGCGGATTACCATTCACAGCCACATTTTCTAGCATGTGAGGTGGCAAAATACAACAAATAGGACATCTTGTGTAAATTGAATGCTGCAATTTAAAACCTGATGATTTTTTCTTACGCGCCATATAAGATATTCTCCTTCAAAAAAACTAAGCGATCGCTATGCTAATTCATGCAATCAACATATCCTCTAGGAATAATTTTTATTGACTTTTTTACTAGTTTTTGGATATGTCTGTCCAGCATCTATAATACTGAGTCACAAAACTTAAAACCTGTCATTTTAGCCTTAATGGTTGCACCAATAAATCACAACTATCCACAGAACTTGCAGGGCTAAATAATACTTCCTTTTAAGAACGATTATGCTATTTTCTCAAGCTCTTTTACAGGATATTTCCTAAATATTTTATTAAGCTTTGTTGCATATATAGATATTTTTACAGCTTATTAAACTGATAATGAGTATGTTGCAAATAAAATTTAAATATAATTTGCAAATTTAAATTAGTTGCTATCATATATCCGCCACATCAATGACTTACATTCAGCATTTACCAATTGTTAAGGCTAAATTTCGGAAAAGTTTATATTAATTTACTTCAGAAAAATTCAGTCCTACCTTAGTTCATTTTTGGCTGGTTGGCAACCTAGTTAATCCAGCTATTTGTTAGATATTGAAAATGATAATCAGTATGTTTTTTAGATCGTTTTTAACTAGTACATAGTGGGGGCGGTGAGTGTCGCTAGTAGGGTGCGTTACGCTTTACCCTGTATGCGTGCTTGGTGGAAGTTGTGGAGTTAGCCAAGATGATGCGATCGTTTTTAATTCCAAAAGTCAACTAGTAATTGTTTTTCAAAGCATTGTATGTGATAACGAGGGAAATGCTGCATATCTTAAGATGAAATAATTTATGTTTCAGTAAAAATACTGAAACATAAAGCAAGTTGATAAGTCTAAAGTAGTTACTTGCTCAGTTGAAACAAGAATGCTGAAAAGTTAGAAGACTGACTGTAGCATTATCTTGTAAAAATTTATCAAAAAACTTATGTGATGTGATTCTAATACTGAAAAATCCAAAAATACTTAACTCAATGATTGTTTTAGTATTTGAAGTATCAAAACGTAATTAATAAATTAACTTATATCGTTATTTAGTGTTGCTAAATAATTTATATCTAATAAAAAATGATGACTAATAAAATTGAACAGATAGTTAGTAAATCAGATATAGGTGATAATTTTAATCGCTCTATATTAATTTGTCACACAGAACAAACTCACGAAGACTTTGAATTTGTTCTGGCTGGTTTGTCAGCTAAAAATGTAAAAACATATATTTTTAATATACAACCTCTTCTCTATGGTAGCCTAGACTTTGCTGACTTCATCAATAGATTTGACTGGAAAAAAATAGACGTAATAGATATACGCTATTGTAGAGGAATTCCTCGAAGGTGGGAAAAAGGATACAAAAATATTTTCAGAGAATTGAAGCAGTTTCTGGACTTACAAAAATCACAGGGTAATGCCATTTCAATAACTCCATCTTTTGAAACACTAAATTGGGTACTTGATAAAGCAAGTTATATAAAAGAACTTCAACAAAAAGGCATTCCTACCGTTCATACTATTATTGTTTCACACTGGCAACTATCTGAATTTGATATTGCTGATTATCTTAACCAGGATGGGGTTGAGAAAATTGTGTTGAAGCCTGCTATTGGTTCTGGTGCCGATGGACTAGAATTTATTATAAGAGTTAAAAATGAAGCTCATCGATATGAAGTTAAAACCTATAGTCGAGAGCCTGACGATCAAGTAACTCAAAAATTAATTAAATTAAAAAATAATCAGCAGTTATACAATTATTTTCAAAATTCTTGTCGCTGCTTCAATGTATCAAAATTAGTACAAAAATTTGAGAAGTTAAAGCGAGAAATTTCCGCCGTTTTTGTTGGTAATACTCCTCATTTTATTGAACGGACTATAGATGTTAATACAGAAATTGCTCATGAAAAGTTTGGTGGCGAAAATATATTTATTCTTAATCCGCCAGAGGCATGGCAAACCTTTGCTCAAGATGTATATCAAGTCTTGCTAGATTCGGTGAAAAAAACAGTTTCTATTCGTATAGATATATTTGAACTTGTAGATGGAAAACTAATATTGAACGAAGTTGAAGGAGCATCTCATAGAGTTCTGTTTCCTGAAACACTCCAATATTATAAACAAGATATTCTAGCAGAAAAACAAGAAATTTCCCAGCTCAAGTTAGAAACAATGAGTCCGCTCAAAAATTATATAGAAATGTTGTGTAATCTCCACTAAACTCAAATTCTATGGAAACCCGACTATATATGTGTATATATTGGCGCGATCAATCAAGATTTTACTTGATGATGTTGGATTTGAGATTCTAGAATTACCCCATAAAGTGGACTAATTCGCATCAATTCTTCATGGGTTCCTTGAGCTACCAATTGACCTTTATCAATTAATAAAATGCGATCAGCATTTTTGACTGTACTAATGCGTTGCGCTACCACAAAGGTGACACAAGCTTTTTGCTGCATTAAATTATCGAGTTCGGCTTGAATTTGCGTAGCTGTTTTAGCATCCACCGCAGAGGTACTATCATCCAAAATCAGAATACTGTAATCGGTAAGTAAGGTACGGGCGATCGCAATTCGTTGCTTTTGTCCGCCAGATAAACCAACACCTCGTTCACCGACAATTGTGTTGTAGCCATCGGGTAAGCCGATAATAAAATCATGAATTTGGGCAGTTTTCGCCACTTCTATGACCTGTTCTAAACTGGCATTGGGTTTGGCGTAGGCAATATTGTCGCGGATAGTTCCAGAGAATAAAGTGCTTTCTTGAAAGACTATGCCAATATGCGATCGCAAACTTTGGAGTGTAAAATCTCGCACATCGCGCCCATCAATGCGTATTGCTCCCCCAGTCACATCATAAAAACGCGCAATCAAGTTCATAATTGTACTTTTGCCGGAACCTGTCATTCCTAAAACCGCAATGAGTTCTTTAGGCTTAGTTTCAAAAGACACATTTTTTAGGGCTTCGGTAGTGGCTCCCGGATAGCGAAAAGAAACGTTTTCAAAGGTAATGCGGCCACCGCAAGTATCAAATAACATCGCATTTGGGCGATCGCGGATTTCCACAGCAGCATCAACTACTTCAAATACTCGTGTTGCCGAGGCTGCGGCTTGAGCGATCGCTGGGGCAGCAAAGCCAATTAATAATATTGGTTGAAAAATTAACACTAAGTATGAGTTAAATGCTACTAATTCCCCAATGGAAAAGCTATTACCAATTACCTGTATACCTCCGTAGCCAAAAACTGCCAGCGTCACCAAAGTACTCAGCAAAAAGATAAACGGGAATGTATTGCGAATAGCACGAATCGCCTGCATATTTGCACTGACGAGAGCATCATTTAAGGTGGTGTAACGCGACTGTTCCGCCGACTCGCGCACAAAGGCTTTAACTACCCGTATCCCTAGCAAGTTTTCTTGCAAAACCGCATTCAAATTACCCAACTGCTGTTGTATTTGCCCAAACAGTTGGTTATTTTGATTCACAAACCTTGCCATTAACCATGCAGATATCGGGACTACCGACAAGGTAATTAAAGCCAGTTGCCAATTCATGATGAGCAGAATCACGGCAATACTCACCAATGTTACCAATCCCCCAATCACTTGAATCAAGCTAGTCCCCACAAAAGTGCGGATTTGCTCAATGTCGCTGGTGACACGGGTTAATAATTGGGAAGTTTGGGACTGATCATGATAGCTAAAACTCAAATTTTGAATTTTGCTGAAAATTTTGTTGCGTAAATCATAAGCAACACCTTGAGATGCAGCTTCAGCTAAATAGCTTTGACCAAAGTTAAACAAACCCCGTGCGATCGCGGCCACTACCATCCAAGCCGCACTGTAAAGTACTATTTGTAAATTGTGCGGTGCAATACCTTGATCAATTCCCCAACGAAATAATTGCGGTGTCACAGCATTGGCAACTGTCAATAGTAAGACACTAATCAAAGCTCCCACAGAAGTCCAACGGTAATTGCCTAAACTCTTCAACACGCGGCCAATTGACCGCATCGGCGAATTTTGCCGCAGTTCTGGTTGTTGCACCAATTGTCATCACCTCAAATTAGATACTTACAAATAGGACTTAGTAGGGTTTTTATGTTGTAGGGGTGTAATGGTTTTGAATTTCCCCACCCTTGAGTGATCATAAACCACATCACCAAAGTATGAAATTACTCTGAGGACTGACACAAATTTAGTTGTTGAGATAAGGTATCAGAATTTTGAACACTTACACCTCTACAGGAAAGTCAAAAATTCTCTGATTTTTGACTTTTAATTTTTGACTTTTGACTTAATTTCATCCCATTTTCCGTACAGTCACCACAGGTAATTGCACTGTAACATTAGTACCAGATGCAGCATCAGAATGAATAGATAATTCCCCACCATGAGCATGAACAATGCGTTTAGAAATTGCTAATCCCAATCCAGTTCCGTTAGATTTTGTGGAGAAAAATGGCTGCGTTAGTTGTGAGATAATTTCGGCTGGAATTGGCTCACCGCCATTACAAACATTAATTCTAACTTGATCTAAAGATGAATTTTTTACTTCCCAGATAATCACATCTCCACAGGAAACTGCCTCACAAGCGTTACGCACAATATTAATAAATACTTGTTTGAGCTTGTCTTTATCTCCTAAAATTTTGATTGGGTTTGGGCTAGGAATAAATTTAATTTCCCGTTCTAATGCTTCTGGCATTCCCCAAATTAATTTCAGCAACTCTCGAATAAAATTATTGACCTCTAACTCATCCAGTTTTAACACTTGAGGTTTCGCATAAAGCAAAATTTCACTCAATAGATTTTCTAACCGAGAAGCTTCACCTAATGCTAACGATAATCGCTCTTGCGATGCAGGGTTCAAACTAGTTTTTTGGAAATACTTTAATCCCATGAGCATTGTCGTCAAAGGATTGCGAATTTCATGGACAATCATGGCAGCAAATTCACCAATTGCTGCGAGGCGTTCTTGTTCTACTAGTTTGGCTTGGGCGGTTCGCAGTTCAATAGTACGTTTTTCTACTTCTGATTCTAAAATTTGATTAAATTCGCACTGTTGTTGGTAGAGATAATAATTATCTATGGCTGTAGCTGCGCGTTCGGCAAATACTTCAGCGACTTGAATTTCTTCTGGTGTAAATGCTCTGTACTGGCGATGAAAAGAGCAGATTGTACCAATGACTTTTCCTTCTGCTGTTTTTAAGGGTATGCCCAAATAAGCACAGTAACCTTCGGGAATCTGCCCATACTCTGGATTTTTCACTGCATCTTCTACAGCCAAAGGGCGACCAATTTCGATTACTGTGCCAGTGAGTAAACCATGTAGTGAATAAACATGCTCACCCTCCCCCATATCAAGACTACTGGCTAGTACTCTCTCAAAACCTTTTTGGCAAACAGTCACGACTGACCAATCGATTTCTAATAACTCGCTGACTCCACAGGCAATGCTTTGTAGGTAGCTAGATAGTTCTCCAGAGCGATAGTTCAAACAAGATAAAAATGCGATCGCTCGTCTTTCGCGCTGCCATAGTTGTTTTTGCAACAAACTTGTTTTACCATCAGCTTTACTCATATATGCCTGTTGCAGAAGTTAATATTTTTTTATAATCATTAATCCTAAGTTCAAAACTTTTGCCAGGGATACTTCTGGTTTTTTAGAATAATTTAATAACTTTGGATTTTGATTTTATCAATCTAAACAATACTATAATTGCCCTCTTAAATACTAGAGATTTATATTTTTTTTACTATTTTAATAAATTTTAATATTATCGAAAATTGGATATTAAACGACCAAGTAAAATAGTTTACTATTTATTGAGAATAACTATTTTTTTATCACAAGTATAGAAGTTAATTTTAGGTTAATATCCGTTAAAAACTAGCTAACCAATAATAATTTATTTTTTGAATGACTGGAATAAAAACTCAGACAAATTTTCATGTCTTGACTTGTAATAACTATTGATATCTCGAATGATTATCAACCCCTAATGTAGCCAGAATCACAATGCGATAGCTATTACAGCAAATAACATTATTTCAAGCGTACCATACTCCCAGAAGAAAACTCAAGTAAATCGATGAAATGGCAGATTAAAAGGAGTTTTCAGAATAATAAAAGTTATGGCAAAGTGACGCGAGCAAAGTTCATCTGATGCTTATCTGTAATCATGCGTAATTAAATTTCTTCATCAAGAAAAAACAGTATTTATACTGGGTGCAATTGTAAAAAATAAAGCGTATTTTTGATATATATGATACTCATTACATCACTAAACAAGGCAACTCTGAATTAGTTAAGTACAAAAGTGATTTTGAGTGCCTAGAAAACTGACTCAATATTTATGCGTGGGTATTTAGTGTGAAGACAAAATTTATAATTAGCCATACACACAAGCATCAAATGATTTTTAAACCGCGCATAACAACACTGAAACCTTTAACCTTCGGGTTTGTTATTGCCGCAGTATTGTGTAATTATCATCAGGTATACGGACAAACTGCCAACCCGCAGAGTTTACCACCAGGAAGGATAGAAGAAATTCCAGTTACGCCCTTACCATCAGATGCGCTACCACAACCATCAGAACAAGAGCCATTACTTCCGCCTGTGGAATTACCTGATCAATCAACTACAGGAGAGGATGATCCTAATATTAAATTCCGGGTAGAGCGCATTGAAGTTGTTGGCAGTACAGTATTTACACCAAAAGATTTTGCACCGATTACAGCTCCTTTTGTGGGGCGCGAAGTATCCTTTGCAGAGTTATTACAAGTCAAAGAAGCTATTAGCAAGTTCTACACTGATAAAGGCTATGTCACGACTGGGGCTTTAATTTCACCCCAAACACTAGATGCAGGAGTTGTCAAAATTCAGGTAGTGGAAGGTAGTTTGCCAGAAATTAAAATCGTGGGTAATCGACGATTGAATAGCAACTACATTCGCGATCGCATTCGTCTAGGTGCCGGAAAACCCCTAAATGTGCCACGCTTATTAGAAAAACTGCAACTACTCCGGCTCGATCCACGCATTAAAAACATCTCTGCGGAATTGCAAACTGGTACAACTCCCGGAACTAATATTTTACTTGTCGAAGTTCAAGAAGCCGACACCTTCACAGGATCAATCAGTTTGGATAACGGGCGATCGCCTAGCGTTGGTAGTTTTCGCCGGGGTATAGATGTCCAAGAGGCCAATCTATTAGGCTTAGGCGATACCTTGAGTGTGGGCTATACCAATACCAATGGTAGTAATACAATTGCCGCTAGTTACACATTGCCTGTGAATGCTTACAACGGCGCTTTATCTTTTAGTGTTAATCAAGGCTGGAACAACGTTATTGAAGAACCTTTCAGCGTTCTGGATATTCAGTCAAATAGCACCGCGTACGAATTCGGATTTCGCCAACCATTACTGCAAAAACCAACCCAAGAATTAGCCGTGGGGCTATCATTCTCCCGCCAAGAAAGTCAAACAATCATTGGTCTAGATAATATTGGCGGCTTTCCTTTATCCCCTGGTGCCGACGAGAATGGCAGAACCAAAATTTCTGCCTTGCGTTTCACCCAAGAGTATACCCACCGCAGCAGTACACAAGTTTTCGCCGCGCGATCGCAATTTAGTTTGGGAGTCGATTGGTTGGGAGCTAGTGTCAGTGAAGAGGCTCCTGATAGTCGCTTTTTTAGTTGGCGAGGACAAGCACAGTGGGTCAGACAATTTGCCCCAGATACCTTGTTTTTAACTAGGGCTGATTTACAACTAGCCGCAAATAACCTAGTACCTTTAGAGCAATTTGGACTAGGTGGACAACTAAGCGTGCGGGGTTATCGCCAAGATACATTACTCACAGATAGCGGCTTTTTGTTTTCCTCAGAATTTCGCTTTCCCATTGTGCGTGCTAACAAAATCCAAGGAGTTTTACAACTAGCACCATTTGTTGATGTCGGTCAAGGCTGGAATACCAAGGGTAATAATCCTTCCACCAATACCTTAGTCGGTGCAGGGTTTGGGCTGTTATGGAAACAAGGAAATAACTTTTCTGCCCGTTTGGATTGGGGCATTCCTATCATCTCTGTGGATGGCGACAAGCGATCGCTCCAAGAAAACGGATTGTACTTCTCTATGCAGTACTCACTGTTTTAATCAAAGTGATTAACAATTCCTTTGATGGGGAATCCTAAATTTAGGCAATTGGAAATTGTGGGTATCAAGGGCGAACTAAAAATATGAAAACAAGTATAGTTGCAAGTGGGATAGGATTAGCTATTATGCTCCTATGGAGTAATGCTGCCAATGCCGAGGTGAAAACTGACGGCACACTCGGCACCGCAGTGTCTCAACCAAGCAGCACTAGCTTTGATATTACCAACGGTACCCAGTATGGAAGTAACCTCTTTCATAGCTTCGGCCAATTTTCCATACCTAACGGTACTACTGTCACGTTCCAAAATCCTACTAGTGTACAAAACATCTTCGCCCGCGTCACAGGTGGTAGTTTATCAAATATAGATGGCACAATCAGCGCCCAAGGTAGTGCGAATTTATTTCTACTGAATCCTGCCGGGATTTTATTTGGGGCTAACGCTAAACTGAGCATCGGCGGTTCTTTTGTCGGGACAACCGCCGATAGCATAGTATTTGCCGATGGGTTGAAGTTTAGCGCCACCAACACCACATCTCCGTCCTTATTAACCATGAGCGTCCCCGTTGGATTACAACTTGGCAGCAATCCAGGAATGATTACTGTTCAAGGAGCCGGCCATAATGCCAATTTTCTTGCATCAACCCAGATATCTGGACTCAATATTGGCACCAGGGGATTACAAGTACAATCTGGCAAAACTCTAGCATTAGTAGGTGGAAATATTGCCTTGGATGGCGGGTTACTCTCTGCACCGGGAGGACAAATAGAACTGGGTAGCATCAGCAACGCTAACGTGACTCTCAATTCCACTTCCCAAGGATTTACCCTGAGTTATCCCAATACTGGGAATTTTGGTGATATTACTCTGACCCAACGTGCTTTAGCATCTACACGCGATCTCAGCCGAGAAAATGGCGGATCTGTCAAGATTCAAGGAAAACAGGTCAGCATCCGCGATGGTTCTTTGGTATTTGTTCAAAATCGTAGTAACCAAGCTGCTGGTGATATTGTTGTTAATGCTACAGAAGCATTGAATATTATCGGTAAGTCCCCTAAGTTTACAAGTTCTAGCAGTTTAGTTAATGACACCGTATCTTCTGCGGCCGCAGGGCATATCATCGTTAATACCCCGAAGTTAAATATTGATCAAGGTGGTTACATCATCAACCGCACATTTAGCGCCGCTACTGGGGGTAACATTATCATCAATAGTGATGCAATAGATGTCAATGGTTTTGCACCGGGTGATCCTTCTCCTTTTCGAGCCGTCAGCCAAATATTAGCCGCTTCTTTTGGTAAAGGAAAAGGTGGAGATATTTCCATTACTACGCAAGATTTATCTGTTTCAGCCGGAGCCAATATCGCAGCTAGACCTTATTCGTCAGGTAAGGGCGGCGATCTGAATATCAAGGCAGATACAATCCAGGTATTAGGTGCAGGAACGCCAAAAGGTAGTTATTTTACTTTAGTTTCTGCCGCCACATTCGGGCCTGGTGATGCAGGTAATTTGGACATTAAAACCCGTAAATTATCTGTTCAAGGTGGTGCTAGAGTATCGGCTTCAAGTATAGTTTTAGGCAATGCAGGTTCACTGACTATCAATGCTTCCGAATCCATTGATGTGAGTGGGATGAAACCTGGAGAAACCCCCAGCTATATTGGTACTGCTGTTTTGCCTGTAGGCGCTTTTAGTACAATTTCCCGTGCTAATGCTGGCAATACTACTATTAACGCCCCCATTGTTAACGTTTCTGATGGGGCGACGATTTTTGTCCAAAATACTGGCTCTGGTACAGCTGGTAATCTGCTCATTAATGCCAATACCCTGACACTCAAAAATGGTGGCAACCTTTTAGCCTCAACAAAAGCAGGCGAAGGTGGTAACATCAACCTGCAACTGCGAGATTTATTACTCATGCGTGATGCTGGCTTTATTAATGCCGAAGCAGGTGGTACTGGCAATGGTGGCAATATTATTATTAATGCTCCAGTAATTGTTGGGCTAGAAAATAGTGATATTATTGCCAATGCCGTGCAGGGAAAAGGCGGAAATATTGCAATTACAACTCAAGGTATTATTGGTCTTAAATTCCGCAATACTCTGACACCAAGAGTTGATGTGAGCAATGATATTACAGCGAGTTCTGCATTTAATTTGAATGGCTCAGTAGAAATTAACAATGTTGGTGTTGACCCCAATTCAGGTTTAGTTGAATTACCAGCAAATGTCACTGACCCATCGCAAAAAATAGCTAGTGGTTGTACTGTCAATACTAGTAGTAGTTTTGTTGCCATTGGTAGAGGTGGAATACCGCAAAATCCAACACAGGATATAAGGAGCGATCGCACCTGGTCAGATACTCGTGATATCTCTGCATTCTACACCAAACAACCAGCACAAGCCCAAATACAAAAATCTCCAGAAACACTTGTCCAAGCTACTTCCTGGCGACGTAATTCTCAAGGAAAAATTGAATTAGTTGCTGTTCACATTGGCTATACACAACCGGATTTAACTTGTGCTGCTGTTCATAAAAGCTGAAAAAAACTCACCATAACATTACACAGCTACCCCAATAGCAAAATTTATTTTGGGAAAAATAGACACAAGATAAATAATTACAAATAAGTTGATGAAAGTAACTTTTGCTAACTTAGGTTTAATAGGTGCATTCTACATCTTAGCTATTGGTAACAGCCATGTTCAGGCAGAAGTCAGACCCGATGGTACTCTCGGCACTGCTGTGTCTGGAAGTAATAGTTACAACATTACTGGCGGGACTGTTGTTGGCAATAATTTATTTCATAGCTTTAGCCAATTCTCTATTCCTACAGGTGGTTCTGCCACATTCGGCAGTAATTCTGGCATCCAAAACATTTTTAGTCGGGTGACTGGTGGTGATGTTTCTGATATTAATGGTTCCATCACAACTAATAGCGGTGTAAATCTTTTCTTACTCAACCCTGCGGGGATTATATTTGGAGAAAAAGCTCGCTTAAATGTGGGTGGTTCTTTTGTGGGAACAACTGCTCATAGCATCAAATTTGCTGATGGCAAAGAGTTCAGCACCAACATAACTCAATCCCCATTGTTAAGCATGAGTGTACCTGTAGGGTTACAACTTGGAGGCAATCCAGGAACTATTTCCGTGCAAGGAATGGGAAATAATAGTAAATTAGACCCCGCATTTCCTGTTTCTGGATTAACTAGTACAAATGGCTTACAGGTTAAACCTGGAAAAACACTAGCTTTAATAGGTGGTAATCTCGCTCTCGATAGTAGCTTTCTTTCTGCACCGGGAGGACGAATTGAACTAGGCAGCATAACTCAAGGCAGTGCAAATATCAATCTTACGCCACAAGCATTAACATTTAGCTATCCAAGTAATGGTTCTAGCTTTGGGAATATCCAAATGAGTCAACGTGCTGTTGTATCTGTAGAGGGAGCAAGTCCAGGTTCAATTCAACTCCAGGGTAAACAGATTGATCTTCGGGATGGTTCTTTGCTGGTAGTACAACATTCAGGCAACAGTCAAGCAGGAGATATTACTGTTAATGCTACAGAGTCGCTACAGGTAATTGGCAGATCCTCAGATTTTCTTAGTTCCAGTGGCATAGTCAATGAAGCTCTACTATCAGGAACCGCAGGAAATATTGTGATTAAAACTCCAACATTAACAATTGATCGCGGGGCAATTGTTATGAGTCGTAGTTATAATTCAGCCCGTGGTGGTAACATCACAGTCAATGCTAATGCAGTTTCTGTGGGTGGGGTTGATCCGCAAGATCCATCTACTGTTCCGCTCTTTGGTGTGCTTGTTGCTGCTGCTTTTGGAACTAAGCCAGGTGGAAATTTATCGATTTCTACCAATAGCCTTTCAATTTTGGGCGGTGCTAATGTTGGTACAAGGAGCTTTTCTAGCGGTAAGGGAGGCAATGTTAAAGTTACTGCTGATACTGTGAATATCTCTAGTTTGAATGCTCCCCCTGGATCACTTTTTATCAGTTTGTTATCAGCGAATACTTTTGGCCCAGGAGATGCAGGAGATTTACGTTTAGATACTCGGAAATTGTCAATAGAAGATGGGGGTTTAGTCTCAGTTTCGAGTGTGAGTGAAGGGGATGCTGGCAACCTTACCATTAATGCCACTGAATCAATAGATGTGAGCGGGATGAAAGACGCAGCAAATCCTAGTTATATTGGAGCGATCGCTCGTTTATTCATACTGAGAACTCCTACAAAAATTAGTAACAATAGTACCGCTAAAGCAAATGCAGGTAGCGTCACAATTAATACTCCTAAATTAACCATTCGTGATGGCGCAAGAGTGTTTGTTGAAAATGAAATTCAAGGTGATGCAGGTACTTTAAATGTTAATGCCAATACGTTATATCTCAACAATGGTAGTAGTCTTTCTGCATCCACAAAAGCTGGTCAAGGGGGCAATATCAATCTCAAACTCCGCGATTATTTGCTTATGCGTAATGGTAGTTTCATTAATGCTGAAGCTGGTGCTGCTGGCAATGGTGGTAACATTACCATTAATTCACCTGTCATTCTGGGTTTAGAAAACAGCGATATTATTGCCAACGCTTTCCAAGGTAAAGGCGGAAATATTGACATTACAACTCAGGGGATTTTTGGTTTAGAATATCGTCCGCAACTAACACCAGAAAATGATATCACTGCTAGTTCACAATTTGGGGTGAATGGGACAGTCGAAGTGAATAATGTTGGTGTTGACCCCAATTCAGGTTTAGTAGAACTACCAGCAAATGTTACCGATCAATCGCAGCAAATAGCTAGTGGTTGTTCTAATACCAATGGCAGTAGTTTTGTCGCCACAGGACGAGGAGGAATACCGCAAAATCCGACACAAGAATTAAGGAGCGATCGCACTTGGTCTGATGTGCGCGACATCTCTGCATTCCACACCACAAAACCTGCACAAGCCCAAATCTCTAAATCACCGGAAATACTTGTACAAGCTACTTCCTGGCAACGTAATCCTCAAGGCAAAATTGAATTAGTTGCAGCTAAATCTTCTAGTCAGGCACAACAAGTATTAACCTGTTCTGCTGTATCCGAAAAATAAAGTTATAAAACATACTGATTTGGGAATCATAAATACGGAAGAAACATCAGAAATCGATTTATGAAATTCCATTTTGTAGGTTTTGGCTTTCTTGGTGTAATCTGCATCTGGGCTGTTTGCAACAATGGTGTTTATGCACAAGTAAGTCCTGATCACACTCTCAATACGGCTGTAGATAGTAGTAGCAATAGTTACACTATCAAAGATGGGACTCGTGTCGGCAACAATTTATTTCATAGCTTTAGTCAGTTCTCTATCCTGCAAGGTGTCACTGCATCATTTGACAATGCTACTGATATTCAAAATATTTTTAGTCGGGTAACTGGTGGTGAGATGTCCAAAATTGATGGTCAGATCAGCACCAAGGGTAACGCCAACTTATTCTTACTCAACCCTGCCGGGATTATCTTTGGCAAAAATGCCAGTTTGAGTATTGATGGTTCTTTTGTCGCCACAACTGCCAATAGTATTAAATTTGCTGATGGAAAAGAGTTTAGTACCAATACAAATACATCCCCATTACTGACGATGAGTGTACCTGTGGGCTTGCAGATGGGAAGTAATGCAGGAGCGATCACAGTCCAAGGTACACCTGCGAACAATCCTCTGTTTCGGACACCGACATTGTCGATGAAAGCAAATCAAACCCTGGCGTTGATTGGAGGACAAATCGATGTCGATAGTGCCAACATTTCTGCGCCGGATGGTCATGTGGAATTGTGGGCGATACGAAATGGCATGGTGAATATACCTGCCTCTGGCAACTGGCAATTGGCGAGTTCATCCCTATCGCCAACTTGGGGAACCATCACATTGCGACAGTCTTCCTCTATCGATACAAGTGGAGCGAACGGAGGAGCAATTAATATTCGCGGACAGGGATTAACCCTACAAGAAGGCTCAAATATAGGTTCAGCGACGGGTACAAATGGCCAAGGACAGGGGATTACCGTCCAGACAACGGAATTCGTGAATCTACTGGGTGCGTCTCATCCTGGCAATGTTGTATTTCCAGGCTTAAACACCAGTGTCAGAGGAAGTATGGCGACTGCTGGGAATATCACAGTTGAGACTCCACGCTTGCAACTTGACAATGGGGGATGGTTAAGCTCTATTAACTTTGCTACCAATTCTTCTGCCCTCTCGTCGCAGCCGATTAGAAATAGCAAAACAGGGAACATTATGGTTCGGGCTACTGAGATAGACGTGCGTGGTTATACACCATTCATTAATCCAGCTACAAGAGCGGTTGTATCCAGTGCAATTACAACACTTTCAGGCGGAACACAGAATGACAGTGGTGCAATTACAGTAGAAGCCGAACGGATACGGTTGCAAGATGGGGGGCGTATCAGTACAGATTTGTTTGGTCTCTTAGCACCTGCAAGCGGCAGTGCAGGAAATATTTTTGTTACAGCAAGCCAAAGTCTAGATATTCTTGGCACTAGCCCAGCTAATGCTACGAGTGCAATCATTAGTTCAATTAACATTTCGGCGAATGGTCAAGGGGGCAATGTTACAGTTAACACCGGGCAACTCAGGCTTGCTAAAGGTGGAACTATCTCCAGTCAGATTTCAGGAAATGCCAATCCTGCGATTGCAGGCAAAGGTACAGCAGGGGATATCACTATTCGCGCTACTGATATACAGGTTAGTGATCCCGTTATTGAGCGTTTTAGTCAGGCTCCCAGTGGTATCACTGTAGCGGTAGGACGAAATTCCGTAGGTCAAGGAGGCAAGATTAACATAATAGCCGATAACTTACGTGTTTTCAACGGCGGACAAATCACCTCATCCACAGATGGCAATGGTACAGCAGGTAATATCAGCTTGCAGGTTAAAAACATTGATGTGCAGGGTATTTCGCAACCTTTAAACAACGGTCAGATTTTACCCAGTAGCATCACAGCAGCTTCTACTACCAACTCTAATGCCGGTTCAATTAACCTAGTGGCAGATCGGCTCAATGTTCTTGATGATGGGCAAATTTCCGTTAGTAATACAGGTGGTGGTAATTCAGGTAACTTGTTAGTCAATGCCAACCAAATCAAGTTGGCACAAAGAGGTAGTCTGCTTTCGGAAGTTTCTGTTGGCGATCAAGGCAATATTAGTCTAGTGGCTGATGTTCTACTGATGCGTTATGGCAGTAGAATTAATACCAATGCCACAGGTACAGCCACAGGTGGAAATATAAGTATTAATGCACCGATTATTATTGGTTTAGAAAATAGCGATATTACAGCTAATGCCATTGAAGGGAGTGGTGGTAATATTAATATTCAAACTCAGGGTTTATTGGGACTAAAATTCCGTAACCAACTTACTCCCGATAGTGATATTACTGCTAGTTCGCAATTTGGGCTAAGTGGTACAGTAGAAATTAATAATGTCGGTGTTGACCCCAATTCGGGTTTAGTAGAACTACCAGCAAATGTTAGCGATCCATCCCAAAAAATAGCTAGTGATTGTTCTGCTAACCCAGGTAGTAGTTTTGTCGCCACAGGAAGAGGAGGAATCCCGCAAAATCCCACACAAGAATTAAGGAGCGATCGCACTTGGTCTGATGTGCGCGACATCTCTGCATTCCACACCAAACAACAAGTACAAGCACAAACACCAAAATCTCCAGAAATTCTTGTGCAAGCAACTTCTTGGCGACATAACGCCCAAGGCAAAATTGAATTAATTGCCGATAAATCTTCTGTAAATTTATCACCATCATTAACTTGTACTGCTGTTCATAAAAGCTGAAAAAAACTCACCATAACATTACACAGCTACCCCAATAGCAAACTTCACTTTGGGAAAACTAGATACCAAGTAGATCATTTCAATTACAAATAAGCTGATGAAAGTAACTTTTGCTAACTTAAGCTTACTTGGTGCAGTCTACATCTTGGCTATTGGTAACAGCTATGCTCAGGCAGAAGTCAGCCCTGATGGTACTCTTGGCACTGCTGTGTCTGGAAGTAATAGTTACAATATCACTGGCGGTACTGCGGTTGGCAATAATTTATTTCATAGCTTTAGCCAATTCTCTATTCCTATTGGTGGTTCTGCCACCTTCAGCAGTAATTCTGGCATCCAAAACATTTTTAGTCGAGTGACTGGTGGTGATGTTTCCGACATTAACGGTTCCATCAACACTAATAGCGGTGTGAATCTGTTCTTACTCAACCCGGCGGGGATTATCTTTGGGAACAAAGCTCGTTTAAATGTGGGTGGTTCTTTTATCGGCACAACAGCAAGTAGTATCAAATTTGCTGACGGCAAAGAGTTCAGCACCAGTGCAACAATCTCTCCGGTGTTAACCATGAGTGTCCCCATTGGTTTGCAGATGGGCAGTAATTCTGGTGCAATTAATGTTTATGGGGCAAAATTAGCAGTCCCAGCGAAAAATACATTTGCATTGGTGGGCAGTAACTTAAATTTTGATCAGAGTACAATTACTGCAAGCGATGGCAGAGTTGAATTAGGTAGCGTTGCAGCAAATAATTTTGTGGGACTGTCGGCAAATAAGGCTGGATTTAGCTTAGATTTCAATGGTGTAAATCAGTTCCAAAATATTAACTTGAGGAATGCCGCCAAGGTTGATACTAGTGGAAAACAAGGTGGTGCGATCGCTCTCCAAGGGCAGAAAATTACTTTGTCTGGCTCTTCTACTATTACTTCCCACACTTTAGGCACAGGTTCAGGACAAGGCATTCTCGTCAAAGCTGCGGAATCCCTGGAACTAATTGGTCAGCCAGCCCTTGCTAACACGGCAATTGCAGCTTACTCCCAACCGACAGCTAGGGGACGGGGTGGTGATGTGACCATTGAAACACCAACTCTCAATGTTTTAAATGGCGCACAAATTAACACCCGTGCTTATGGAATTGGCGATTCAGGCAACATCACAGTTAAAGCTGCAACTGTCAATTTAATCGGGGAAGCAATCTATACACCGACAAAACAGCGATTTAGTGTGAGTACATTAGCATCTAATACCATGAATAATTCTCAAGGTCGGGGTGGTAATGTCTCCATTAATGCTGCACAAGTCAACATTCGAGACGGGGCTGAATTGCGTGCTACTGCCAGAGGTACTGGTGATGGGGGCAATATTATCGTTACAGCCCAGAATTTAAGTGTGACTGGTGAAACTGCTACAGGTGAACCTGCATTTTTAACCGGGATGAGTACCAGTATCCGTGAATATGCTACAGGCAAGGGTGGAGACATCATTCTCAATGTCGGTAAACTAGAAGTCTTAAATGGCCCCGGCATTCGGACTGGTACTTATGGTGAAGGTGCATCGGGCAACATTATTGTGAATGCTGATGAAGTAACGGTAGCTGGTAGTTCTTCAACGGGAGTTGCCAGCCGATTTTTTGCCTCAACAAATGGTAACTATGATTTCGCTACTGAAAAACTGATTAGTCTAGGTCAGGGACAAGGTGGCAACATTACTTTTAATGTTGGTCAGCTTAACTTGCTTGACGGAGGGCGAATTTCCACCTCAACTGAAACCTACGGTACAGCCGGGAATATTTCTATTCAAGCCAATTCTGTGAATATTGCAGGTGTCAGTCAAGTACCGAGTAGCCAACTACTTTACTCTCTGGATGCGACTGGCCCCAGTGGATTGTATGCTTCTTCCACTGGCCCTGGTACTGCGGGTTCAGTAAATGTAACCACGAATAATTTGAGCCTGAGCGATCGCAGCGAAATTGTAGTTAGTGGCAAAGGTACAGGAAATGCTGGTAATATGCTCATTCAAGCTAATTATTTGAAATTAGATCAAGCCAGTAAACTTCGCTCGGAAGCCAAAGCAGGTGAAGGCGGTAATATTAACCTGCAAGTGCGTGATGTTTTATTGATGCGTTATGGCAGTTACATCAGTGCAGAGGCAGGTGGTAATGGGGGTAACATTACAATTAACGCCCCCAATATTGTCGGTTTAGAAAACAGTGACATTATTGCCAATGCAGTCGAGGGCAGGGGTGGTAATATTCACATCACTACTGAGGCAATTATTGGGTTGAAGTATCGTAATCTGCTGAATCCGAGAGAAGTTTTAACAAATGATATTACCGCTAGTTCTCAATTCAATGTCAATGGGACTGTGCAGATTGATAATGTTGGTGTTGATCCCAATTCTGGGTTAGTGGAATTACCAAATAATCTCACCGATCCATCCCAACAAATTGCTAGTGGTTGTGCTGACGAGACTGGTAGTAGTTTTATCGCCACGGGGCGCGGTGGTGTACCAGAAAATCCGACGCAGGATATTAGGAGCGATCGCACTTGGGCAGACACCCGCGATATCTCTGCATTCCACACCAAACAACAAGTACAAGCCCAAACAGCAAAATCTCCAGAAACACTTGTCCAAGCTACGTCTTGGCGACGTAATCATCAAGGCAAAATTGAGCTTATTGCAGCCAAATCATCTTCACCGATGCAACCCGCTTTAACCTGTGCTGCTGTAGCCGAAAATTAACTACTGTTAAAAATTTTATTATCTTGGGAAAAATAAATATGGACTAGAAAATAACAAAATCTATTCATGAAAGTAACTGTTACCAGTTTGGTCTTAATTGGTGCAATTTTGATATCTGCTATTTACCACAGTGATGTTCAGGCTCAGGTAACTCCTGATGGCACTCTCGACACAGATGTGAGTGGTAGTAATAATTACACCATTACCAAAGGTAGCCGTGTCGGTAATAATTTATTTCATAGTTTCAGCCAATTTTCTGTTCCTAGCAATGGTTTCGTAGCCTTTAATAATGACGCAGACATCCAAAATATATTTAGTCGGGTAACTGGTGGTCATATTTCCCACATTGATGGTGAAATCAGTGCCAAGGGTAGTGCCAACTTATTTTTAATCAACCCTGCCGGGATTATTTTTGGCAAAAATGCTAGCTTAAATATTGGTGGTTCATTTGTCGGAACTACGGCGAGTAGTATTAAGTTCGCTGATGGGACAGAGTTTAGTGCTGTCAATCCTGCGGCTCAACCATTATTAACAATGAGTGTACCCATTGGACTGCAAATGGGCAGTAACTCTGCTTATATCAAAGCTCAAGGAAGAGGATATACAAATAGCAATTCTTTAATTATTCCAATACCCAACTCCACAGAATTACAGGTGAAACCAGGGAAAACCTTAGCCTTGGTAGGTGGTAATTTACAAATAGATGGATTTATATTTACTGCCCCACAAGGACGGGTAGAATTGGGTAGTACCAACGGCATTGGACAAGTTAATTTAATTCCAAATGCACAAGGTTATACTTTGAGTTATGAAAATGGACAAATTTTTGGTGATATTCAATTAGCAGAACAGTCACTTATAAATGTCAGTGGTATAAATTCAGGTTCTGTTAATTTGCAAGGAAAAAATATCCGTTTAATAGACGGTTCATTGATACTTGCACAAAATTATGGAAATCTTACCGGTGGAGACATTAGCATTCAAGCATCAACAGAAATTAATTTAATTGGGAGAAGTAGAGATGGAAATATTGTGAGTGGAGTTCGTAGCGAAACTTATGGAATTGGAGTAGGGGGAAATATTGGTATTTCTACTCAAAAATTTACTGTTCAAGAAGGAGCTGGTTTAAATAATCTAACTTTGGGAATTGCTCCTAGTGGCAATATTGATATTGATGCCAAAACAATTGAAATATCTGGTTTTTCAGTAATAAACCCGAATGGCGTTAGTGGTATTAGCACTTTGAGTTTTGCTTCTGGTAGTGCTGGCGATATCTTCGTTAAAGGTGATAATTTGCTAATATCTGGTGGAGCTTCCCTTTCTTCAGTTACGTTCGCCAGTGGAAGTAGTGGTAAAGTTTCAATTCGCAATCAAAATACCACAGTTATCGGCAACAGTCCTTCAGGATTTGACAGTGCGATTACTTTAGCTACATTCGCGTTTGGAGATAATAAAGATTTGATCCTGAATACTGGCAAATTACAAATTTTAGATGGGGGAAGAATTGGTTCATCTACACTGTTTGCTGGCAACGGGGGAAATGTCATTATCAATGCAAGTGAAGAGATCGCAATTAGTGGTCGTAACAATAACAATAACAGTGCAATTAATTCTTCTGCGACTCGTCTTAATGCACAGTTGCGTCAATCATTTGGCTTTCCCGATATGCTGACGGCAAATGCTGGTAGTCTTAGCATTAAAACACCCAATCTGATCTTGACGGATGATGCTACTGTGACTGTAACAAGTGAAGGTACTGGTAATGCCGGCAACCTGAAAATTATCGCAGATATTATCCAACTAAAAAATCAGGCGTTGATTCAAGCACAGACCGAATCTGGTAATGGTGGAGATATAGACTTAAAAGTAAGAAGTTTGCTGTTAATGCGCGATCGCAGTAAAATTACAACTACCGCAGGCAGTCAAGGTAATGGCGGGAATATCAACATCAATGCACCCATAATTGTCGGCTTAGAAAACAGCGATATCACTGCTAATGCTCTTCGAGGTAAAGGTGGGAATATTAACATCACCACTCAGGGAATTATTGGTTTAGAATACCGTTCGCAACTGACACCAGAAAATGATATCACCGCTAGTTCAGAGTTTGGGGTGAATGGTACAGTGGAAATTAACAACATTGGTGTTGACCCCAATTCTGGTTTAGTGGAATTACCAGGAAACTTGACTGATTCATCACAAAAGATTGCTAGTGGTTGTGATGCTAATACTGGTAGTAGTTTTGTGGCTACAGGACGAGGTGGAATACCGCAAAATCCGACACAGGAATTAAGAAGCGATCGCGCTTGGTCAGACATTCGTGATATCTCTGCATTCCATAACAAGACTAGCATAACCACAGCGCAAACACCCAAATCTTCAGAAATTCTTGTCCAAGCAACTGGTTGGCGACTTAATGCTCAAGGCAAAATTGAATTAATTGCCGCTAAATCTCCTGTAAATGTACAAGCATCATTAACTTGTGCTGATGTTAATCAAATTTGAGTAAAAATTACAATAAAATTACAAAACTACTAAACTAACCACACTAAATAGGGAACACTAGATGCAAAGTCAAAAATTACCAATGAGTTGATGAAATTAACTTTTGCTGATTTGGTTTTTCTTTGTGCCATCTTCTTATCTACTATTTACAACAGTGATGTTTACGCGCAAGTAATTCCTGACAGCACTCTTAAAACCACTGTCAGCGGCAGTAACCCTCTTGAGATCACTGGGGGTACTGTTGTCGGCAAGAATTTATTTCATAGCTTTAGCGAGTTTTCGATTTCTAAGAACAGTTCGGTATTATTTAAGAATGATGGCGAAATCCAAAATATTTTTAGTCGGGTGACTGGTGGCAATGTTTCCAATATAGATGGTTCTATTAGCGCCCAGGGTAGTGCCAATTTATTCTTACTCAACCCCGCAGGCATGATTTTTGGACAAAATGCCAGTTTAAATATTGGTGGTTCTTTTGTCGGTACAACTGCCAATAGCATCAAGTTTGCTGATGGAATTGAATTTAGTGCAGTTAGTCCGCAACCAAACACATTGTTAACTATGAGTGTGCCTATTGGACTACAAATGGGTAATTATCCCTCACCGATACAAGTCCAAGGTACAGGACATAGCTTAGATGCTAACAATATTTTTTCTCCTTTAATTCGCAATCCTAGCTCAACAAAATTGCAAGTACAGTCTGGCAAAACCCTAGCACTGGTGGGTGGTAATATCAATTTGAATGGCGCTACTCTAACAGCTGAAACAGGGCAAATAGCATTAGGTAGTCTGGGAGGTGCAGGATTAGTTAGTTTAGTCCCAACTACTCAAGGCTATAAGTTGGAGTATGAGCCGGGACAAAGTTTTGCTGATATTCAACTGGCGCAAAAGTCACTATTAGATGTGAGTGGGTTCAACTCTGGCGCAGTTCAACTTCAGGGGAAAAATATTGACTTTACTGATGGTTCGTTGATTTTCTCCAATAATTATGGCAACCTCCCCAGTGGAAATATTGATTTGCAAGCATCAGAAGCGATCGCTATAATTGGCACAACACCCAATGCTAAAATTCGCAGTTGGATTCGCTCGGAAGCCTTGGGGACTGGTACCAGTGCCAATATCAGTATCATCACTCCCTTTTTGACGCTTCAAGAAGGTTCAGGAATAAATACTATAACTTATGGATCTGCTAACAGTGGCAACATTCAGATAAAAGCAGCAGATATAGAGGTATCAGGTTTTTCACCTTTTAATCCCACTGGTGTCAGCTCCATTGCCACTAGCACCTATGGAAAAGGAACAGCTGGTAATCTTTTAGTGGAGGGGAATAATTTACTAGTATCTGAGGGAGCCTCTTTATCTTCGGTGACATTTGGTCGAGGCTCCAGTGGTCAGGTGATAGTTCGTAATCAAAATACCACAGTCATGGGCGAAAACCCTTCTGGGCTTTATAGCAATATTAGTCTAACTAGCTTTGCGACTGGAAATACCCAAGATTTGATCATACATACTGGCAAATTACAAATATTGAATGGTGGATCAATTGGTTCATCGGTATTCTTTCAAGGTAATGCCGGAAACGTCCAAATCAATGCCAGGGAAGAGATCGCCATTAGTGGTAGCAGTAGTAACAATAACAGTAATATCAATTCTTCTGCTGTCCGATTAATTCCCCAGTTACGACAATCATTTAGTTTGCCAAATATACTGACGGCAAATGCTGGTAATGTCAGCATTAATACATCTAAGCTGACATTAACTGATAATGGAACAGTCAGTGTTACTAGTCAAGGTACTGGTAATGCGGGCAATCTGCATATCAACGCAGATCAGATTCAATTAAAAAATCAAGCTTTAATTCAGGCACAGACAGAATCTGGTAATGGTGGTGATATCAGCTTGCAAGTAGAAAGTTTGCTGCTGATGCGCGATCGCAGTAAAATTACAGCCTCAGCTGGTGGTACAGGTAATGGCGGTAATATCAATATCAATGCACCCATCATCGTCGGTTTAGAAGATAGTGACATTATTGCCAATGCTGTTCGAGGTAGAGGTGGAAATATTCAAATCACCACTCAGGGGATTATCGGCTTAGAATATCGTCCGCAACTGACACCAGAAAATGATATTACTGCTAGTTCGCAATTTGGGGTGAATGGGACAGTACAAGTTAATAACGTTGGTGTTGACCCCAACTCAGGTTTAGTGGAATTGCCAGCAAATGTAAGTGACCCATCTCAACAAATTGCTAGTGGATGTGCAGATACCAACAGTAGTAGTTTTGTCGCTACAGGAAGAGGTGGTGTACCACAAAATCCGACGCAGGAAGTGAGGAGCGATCGCACCTGGTCAGATACTCGTGATATCTCTGCATTCCACACCAAACAACCAGCACAAGCCCAAATCTCTAAATCCCCAGAAACACTTGTCCAAGCAACAGGTGCATATCGTCGGATTGATGGTACAATTGAACTAGTAGCTAATAAATCTTCTATTCCCGTACCAACACAATTAACCTGTAAAGCCGTTCCTCAATAGCGAACACGATATTAGTCTATCAAAGGATGAGTGGTGGAATTGATGCAAGTCAGTGATCAATCAGAAATTGCTGTTGCCAAAAGTCTGAATACTACACCAGAATTATTAACAGAATTAGCAAGACATAAAGATATAAAAGTCCGTCAAGCTGTAGCCGGAAATCCTCATACTCCACCATATATTTTATTTCTCTTAGCAGAAGAATTTCCCCAAGAGTTTCTGCACAACCCTATTTTTCCCACACTAGATTTAGAAAATCCTGAATTAGTAATCCCTGGTTCATCCCTACAGATAATTTTAGCTTGTGATCATGCCCCTCAAGAATGGTTACACAGATTCGCAATTTCTGGATATCATTATCATTTATTAGGAATTGTGCAGAATCCCCAAGCCAATCAACAAGTATTACAATTAGCAGCAGAAAATCCCTCTTGTGATGTGTTTATTCATGAACTGATTAAAATGCACGTCAATATTGCCGGAGAAATGGATTCAGGCTGGCAAGAATATGCAGAAAATAAATTACCACAGATTATCGCAGCAAGCTTTTCTGACTTTGCAGCAGTGGGATGTTATAGCAGTAGCCATTCTAAAGGACACTATTATCAATTTATTTTGTGGCAATTGGGAATTACACCTGATTTGCAACTCACTAAAACTTCTGAATATGTGCAACAGGCGATCGCTAAATTCACTGATGCTCCACCAGCATATTTACAGCAATTCTTAAATATAAAAGTTAACATAACCACTCTTATCGAAGTTGCTAAAAATAAAAGTACACCTATTGAATGTTTAATTGAACTTGCTCGTCATCATAGTAGGGTAATACGGGAAGCTGCTATGCGGAATCCTAGTTTACCAAGGTCAATCGTTAATGATTTTTTTCAAGAAAGATTTTTAGCTACTCATCCCCATACAGCAGTAGATAAGTTGCGAGAACTGTGTGCAAGTAAATGGTCATTTATTAGATGGCAAGTTGCAAAACATCCTAACTTAGAATTAAGTGACTTAAAAACATTAGTGCAATCTGCTGACTGGAGAATCAGAGAATGTGTTGCTAGTCATCCTCGTACTGATTTAGATATACTCAAACAGCTAACTCAAGATAAGAGCGATCACGTTCGTCAAGCAGTGGCATTAAATAGTCAAACACCGCCAGAATGTTTAGAGAGATTATCAGGCGATCGCAATATATCTGTTCGGGTTAATCTAGCTAAAAATCTTCATACTCCATTAGAAATTTTACTGCTTCTTTACCACAACCAAGATAGTCGTATACTGCAAAAGCTTGCCTATAATCCTACTATTCCACAAGAATTACAACAGCAATTACAGTTACAATTTCCTCAGACAAAACCTCATAATATTTATCTACACTGGAGACTTTTTAGCGAACCACACAGCTATGAAGGAACTCAAATTGAAGAAATACACCAACAAGAACAATATGCACTAGCCACAAGTGCAATGACTCCAATTCCTCAATTATTAGAACTGCTGAGAATTACACCAGTTGATATTTATTGGGAAGCAGTACGTAATATTTGTCAACAGGTGGTTTGCAATCCTGATATGTCAGCAGAATTATTATTAGAAATTTTAGACATTCGTAGCGTAGATGTATATGCAGTAGTAGCTTCTCATCCTCAAATTTCTGATGCAGTTTGCGATAAAATAGCCAAATTGCAAGAATATAGACTACGCTTGCTGATGCTACAAAATCCTAATATATCACCAGCATTTATCGAAAAATTATTATACGATAAACATGCAGAAGTTCGTCAATATGCCTTAGAAATATATCAAGAAAAATTGGCAATCAATGAAAATACAAGTGATTTTATTATCCAATACAACGAGGCTATTAATGAGCATACGTCACTGCCAAAATTAGACAAACTATCCAAGCATAAATCAGTACTAATCCGCGAAGCTGTTGCGAAAAATCCTCGGATAATAGAAGCGTATAGTAGTCCAAAGAGTGAGAACTACTTAGAAAGACTTGCTAAAGATAGAAATCAATTTGTGCAAATAGCTGTTGCCAATAATATCAATACCCCAATTCATATACTAGAAATTTTGGCTGATAATTATCAATATGACCATTATGAATATATCTGTTATCCGCGTGGGCATAAGCGTAAAGAACATAAAGTGTTTATAGCAGCAGTTAAAAGATTAATTCAAATTGCGCCTACAATTGCCAGTAAATATCTAGCTAATTTTATCGAACCAAAATTTCATAACCTCGACACAATACCATTTCGTTTGGCTCTTCTCCAACATCCCGCCGCACCTCTGGAATATTTAGCTCAAAATTTACAAAAATTACGTTCATTTCCTTGGTATGAACGTTATGTTATTAGCCAACATCCGCAAGTAACCACAGAAATTCTCCAAATTCTCTTGCAAGATGCACATAGAGTTGTCAGAGCAGCAGCAAAAGCGAGATTGAATCAAAAACTTCAGCCACACTTAAAGATTAAGTAAAAATCATCATAAAATTACAAAATTTCTGAAATAACAAAATCATAAGCTGGGAAAACTAGATGCACAGTTGAACATTACAGATAAGTTGATGAGACTAACTTTGGCTGGCTTAAGCTTCATTGGTGCAATTTTCCTATCTACTATTTGTAACAGCAGTGTTGACGCGCAAGTCATCCCTGATAATACCCTCAGCACCACAGTGTCTGGAAGTAGTATGTATACTGTCACAGGTGGTACAGTTGTTGGCAATAATTTATTTCATAGCTTCAGTCAATTTGATGTTCCTAGCAATGGCTCTGTCACTTTCAGCCACAGTACTAATATTCAAAATATTTTTAGTCGCGTCACGGGTGGTAGTGTTTCTTACATTGAGGGTGCCATCAACGCTAATGCTAATTTATTTTTACTCAACCCCGCAGGCATTATTTTTGGTAAAGATGCCAGTTTGAATATTAATGGTTCTTTTGTAGGGACAACTGCCAATAGTATTAAATTTGACGATGGCAAGGTATTTAGCACCGACATCACTAAACCTCCTGTGCTAACTATGAGTGTACCGATTGGTTTGCAATTAGGAGCTAATGCTGGAGCAATTCGCACCCAAGGCATCCCAGTAGATAACTTCCTCCTTGGCTACTGGCAAAGTTTTAAAGCTACAACAGTGGCGTTGGTGGGGAGTGAAATTGATATCAATCAAAATCGTCTGACTAATCCAGATGGCAGATTTGAACTATGGGCATTAAAGAATGCTGAAGTTGGCTTGAATCATCAAGGCGGCTTGCAATTAACTAGTCCTAAAACAGCTGATTGGGGAAATATTTCCCTTAGACAATCCTCACTTATTGATACTAGTGGGGTTAATGGTGGAGCTATTAATATTCGGGGACGAGGTTTGACAGTTCAAGAAGGTTCTGGAATTGGTTCTATCACTGAGTCATTAGGGAAAGGACAGGGTATAAACATCAAAACTACAGAATTTGTAGATTTATTAGGAGTGTCCACCGCCACACAATATCCTACCCCTGGTTTATACACTAGCGTAATTGGTAATCAAGGTAGAGCAGGGGATATTACAGTCGAAACCCAGCATTTACACATAGCAAATGGCGGATGGATTCAGTCTACAGTTAGTCCTGACTTTAATTTTTTTACAGGTCAGTTTATCCCTAGCAATGACTCCAGAACTGGAGATATTACTATTAAAGCTGCTGATGTAGAACTTAGTGGATACAATCCATTTAAGGTGAATGACTTCCGTCCGAGTGCTATTACTACTTTAATTAGCAGTGGCAGCAACAACGAAAGTGGCAAGATCACTGTTAATGCTCAACGTGTACGTTTACTCGATGGTAGTCGCATTAGCACAGATATTCTGGGTTTTTATATTCCTGGTTTTTATGAGTTGATTACTACTGGTAAGTCTGGAGATATTACAATTGAGGCTGCTGAGAGTCTCGAAATTTCTGGAGTGACACCTGGTGGATTGACGGGTGCTGTGATTAGTTCCATTCAACCTTATGCCGCAGGTCAAGGTGGTAATATCACAATTGAGACTGGAAACTTGGCAATTTCAAAGGGTGGGACAATTTCTAGTGCTGTCGCTGGAAGTGGTCTAGCTGGAAATATAGATATTTCTGCCAAGGCTGTAGAAGTCAGCGATCCTGTGATTGATAGTTTTAGCGATACAGTTAGTGGTATTACTGTGGCTTTGGGCAAGAATGCTGTGGGTCAAGGTGGAACAATTAACCTCACAGCAGATAGCTTGCGTGTGTTTAATGGTGGGCAAATTACCTCTTCTAGTGCGGGACAGGGAAGTGCTGGTAGTATTGACTTGAAAGTCAAAAATGTTGATTTACAAGGAACTTCCCAAAACTTAGTTAATGGTAGTTACTTGCCTAGTGCGATCGCAGCTTCTTCTGCTAGTAATTTTGCTGCGGGTTCTGTCATTATCAAATCAGATTTTGTCCAAGTCAGAGATAGTGCCGAAATCACTGTTAGTAATACAGGTAGCGGCGATGCTGGCAATTTGGATATAACAGCTAATAATCTCTTCCTCAAAAATGGTGCAAGTCTGCGTTCGGAGGTTAATGGCGGTAGTCAAGGAAATATTCTTCTTGAGGTCAATGAGGTATTGCTATTACGTCATGGTAGTAAAATCGTTACCAATGCCCTTGGTGCTTCCACAGGGGGTAATATTAATATTAATGCCGGGTTTGTTGTGGGTGTAGCCAAAGAAAACAGTGATATTTCTGCAAATGCTGTGTTGGGCAGTGGTGGTAATATCCAAATTAGAACTCAAGGTATTTATGGATTAAAATTCCGTGACCAACTCACGCCCAAAAGTGATATTACAGCTAGTTCGCAATTTGGGGTAAATGGTACAGTGCAAGTCAATACTGTCGATGTTGATCCTAATTCGGGTTTAGTGGCATTACCAGCAAATGTCACAGATCCATCTCAACAAATTGCTAGTGGTTGTGCAGGAAATAGTGACAGTAGTTTTGTCGCCATAGGTAGAGGTGGTGTCCCACAAAATCCCACACAAGAACTGAGGAGCGATCGCACTTGGTCTGATGTCCGTGATATCTCTGCATTCCACACCAAACAACAAATACAAGCACTAATTCCAAAACCCCAAGCAGTGCTTGTCCAAGCAACTGGTTGGCGACGTAATATCCAAGGCAAAGTTGAACTTGTTGCAGATCATTCTCCCAATCAAATGCAACCATCTTTAACTTGTGCTGGGATTTCCCAATAACATAATTAGTGTGTTCAATTAAAAATTCTGGACACTGAAGGATAGCTTTATGTCCTACAGCTAGTTTAACCTAGCTAAAGTTAAACAAACTTTTGGCTTAACTACATTAGAAAAACGCGAAATTTTCGCTGATGTTGCCAAACTACCTGCCAGTAATTTACTCAGAGAAACTCTTAATTACAATTTAGCGATCGCTTTAGGTAGTCCTTACAGCCTCACACCCTTACTCCCACATTTTAAGTAATGCTAGGGATGTGGTTTGTCGTTAAACCAATTTATAACAGGTAATAATACTAAGTTATACCGTTTCTTCATGAAGAGGCAATTAATCGGTTGTTGTAGAGATGTTGTATACAACATCTCTACAGGATTTATACAGTGCAGCTTTTCATAGAATTGGTATGAGAATTTTAGATTTTGAAGTTTGACCACAGACTATCTATATTCAAATTAGTATTAACAATTAATTATTGTTAACTAAATAAACACCTAGCTCCAATGAAATTATCTTTACTTGGTTTATTATCCAGTCTTAGTTTCATTTGTTGTTTCACTACAGCATCAAATGTCACAGCCAATACTGTTACTGACAAACAAAATCAACAAATATCTGTTCAAGAATTAGATTTGAAAAAGCAAATATTATCTAGTTTAGGTTCAGTAGGTCGTGTCCAACAAGCATATTTTTTAGAGCAGCAAGTTTTTGCCACTCAAATTCAACAATTAGGGCTAGATGACCTAGAAAATAGCATTCCTGGTTATAAGTGGCAAATATTTACTGATAAAAAAGCTAAAAAAATTGCCATGACTGTATTATCACCGCAGAACAATAACTCTCGGACTTATGTTAATTTTGTTACTTTAACTACATCAGATACAAATGAATATATTACCCTCTCAACTCTGTGTGAAAGTGAGCAGAATCAATTAATAATTCCTCAATTACCAACTAAATTTGTCAAGAATCAAGGCATTGAATGTCCCTCTGGATTTAGAAAATTAGAACTGAGTGAAAATGAAAATAAAATCTCGGAACAGTTAGAAAAAGAAAAAGAGCAGAGATTAATAGTGAGTTTACTTAACTCTCTACAACAGCAATATTATTCTCAAAATCAAGAATTTACAGATGATATTGATCAGCTTTTTGGATTTTCTGTAAATAAATTTATCTCCAATCAAGATTTAAAAATTAAATTATTGCCAATCAATAATCTCCAAAATGGAATTATTAGTATTGCATTGCTGCCTAGTCAAGCACAAAAAAGTTATCTGGGGATAGTTAAACGTAATCAATCTCAAATAGAACCGCCCAAAGCAATTATTTGTGAACTGCCGGAAAAAGCATCTCTAAATTTAGAAAAATTAAAAAATCTGCCCTTAAATAATTTCATAGATTGTCCTCAAAATTTTACCCCAGTCAGTCTGAGTCCAGAAGAAACGACCACTCTCAACCAAGAACTAGAAAACTTTAAAAAGTATCAGGCTAAAATTCTCGAAATTAATCAACCTCAAAAGACACGGATTTTACAAACTGCTGATAAACTAGCCAAAGAAGGTAAATACCTCGACGCTCTACAAAAATATTATTTAGCATTAGGCTCTTTGGAAATTACTGAATATGATATTTTGACAGTAATGACAGAAGAAGTTAGCTTTAATCCAATTGTAGATAGTTTTTTTAAGAAAATCACACCCGTTTTAGAAGCAGCAAAACCTTCTCTGTTTGCACAAAAACAAGCAATTAAATCAGAGATGTATGGTTTATTTGATAATTATTCTGTAGAAGCAAACACCCCAGCCAGAAAAATTCAAGAAATAGCAGCTTTACAATTAGGATTCAATCTTTTAACTGTACCTAGTCAAGAGTTTAAAATACCAGAGAAAAAGGTTTTAGCTTTTTTGGATGTTGCGGATTTATTAAAAGGACAATTTCATGATAAATCACAAGCATTGAATAATAAATTAGACAAGAAAATACGGAGTTATATCAATGAAAATAAAACTGCGATCGCTACTATTCGTAACTTGCTATTGAATGATGAGATACCACGTTGGGGTATAGATTATAAGTGGGTTAAAGAAGGAGATTTTAATGCTCCTAGTCCTAGCTATATCGGAGTGGTAAATTTACAACGTTTATTAATAATTGATATTTTAGATAAACAACAGCAAGGAAATACCCAAGAAATGCTGAAATCTTTAGAAGCTTCTTGGAAGCTCAGTAAATCATTACAAGATGAACCATCTTTGATTGGTCAACTGGTAAATATAATTATTAGGCGATCGCAACTCAGGGTGCTGGAAAAAATTGATAATCTCCCTGTGGTTTGGCAACAGCAATTGCTAGAAAAAGACTATACCCAAGCCATGATTCAAGCACTAAACATAGAAGCTTTTTCCCAGTTGCAAGGATTAGATAAAATCATTTCTCCAGAAAAAGATACACAACTATCTCAGTTGTATCGTGATTGGTATGGAGTTAACACATATAAAATCAATCAAGAATTTTATACAGCAATAGCACAAAAGAAAGATAATCTTTGTTCTCTGAATGTGCAAGCTTTAGAAAAACAGTATTTTCCTCAAAATGCCACGATTAGTCCCAGCTATGTTAAGCAGGCGTTGAAGGCTCATTATCTGATGTTGGAGTCAGAAATGTTGCAAAAAGTCTTACAAATAAAAGCAACTATTCATCAAGGAAAATCCCTACCCAGTGAGCTATCGGAAATGCCATCAAACATCTGCTTAGGTAACAAATGGCTGTATAAATCTGCCGCAGATGGCAAATGGTTGATTTATCTTGATAAACCACCAATTTGGCAATCTGAAATTGAGCGATCGCCATTAACTTATACAGGGAAATTTAATGGTAGATGATAGGTTTCGGGAAGGGTATAGGGGTGTATGTATCTAAACCCGAATTTCTCACGTATGGGTAGCGGGTGTGGAGAGAGAGGGGAGTGTGGGGAGTGTGGGGGGAAAGATTTCTTCACCATCCTCCCACACTTCCCACCCCTCCCACACCCCTGGATTTCTCTCTTGTGAGAAATCCAGGTAAAACCCTTACACCTTACACCCCAAATCAATCACCTGTCAGCACTCCCGACTCCCTACTCACCACTTTCTTTTTTGCTAGTGGAGTTAAAAACTAGGTCATTGTGGGAATACTAAATATGGGTACAGACGGCGACTAGTTTATGAAGGGAGTCTTAATGGGTTTGGTGAATCAAATACTCTTGAGTTCGATGCTCTTGCCATTAAGAGTGAGCAATCCTATTCAGATCACCAATAGCACTGTTGTTGGGCATAATTTATTTCATAGCTTCAGGCAATTCTGGTTTCCTAGCAACGGCTCTGTCACCTTTAGTCATAATTCTCATATCCAAAATATTGTTAGTCGTAAGAGCGATCGCTCTTGGTCAGACATTCGTGATGTCTCTGCATTTCGGAAATCTGGCAATATGAACGCACAAGCACCTCCTCATACTGCACCAGTGTTTATGCAAGCAACTTCTTGGTGACTTAATGTCAATTGACTACCTAAATTTTTTCTCTCTACTTTTAATTTATAACTACCTATGAATTTCCTCATTAAACCACGTCGTTGGTTATATATCAGTCTGAGTGTTATGAGTTTGTGCTTGGCAGTAACCATTACACCGGCTCAAGCATCTCGTCCAGTATCGACCAATTCTGTTACTAGTCTCAATCTCAATATATCTAATACAGAATCTACAAATTGGCTAGAACAAGGACGACAACTTTACCAATCTGGTAGCTTTACAGAAGCGGTAAACGCATGGCAAAGAGCAGTACAAACTTACCATAACCAAGGCGATCGCTCCAACGAAGCTTTAAGTTTTAGTTACCTGTCATTGGCACAGCAAGAACTTAATCAATGGGAAGCAGCTGAAAAATCCATCGCCCAAAGTGTAAAAATTCTGCAAACTGCACAACCAGCTGCCGATGCTATTGTCTGGGCGCAAATACTGAATACTCAAGCAAATTTACAACTCCGCACTGGTAAAGCGGAAACTGCACTAGATATTTGGCAACAAGCTCAAAAATATTACGAGCAGGCGGGAGATAAAATTGGCAGCTTAGGTAGTCAAATCAACCAAGCACAAGCCTTACAAAGTTTGGGGTTCTACCGTCGCTCGAAGCAACAGTTAGAGGCTTTAGCGCAAAAGTTGGCAGCTATGCCCGATTCGGAAATCAAAGTCAGTGGATTGCGATCGCTGGGTTTAGCTTTACACGCTATCGGCGATCGTAACAGCCAATCAGTATTAGAACAAAGTTTAGCCACAGCCAACCAAATTGCCGCTAAAACCCAGTTAAGTTCGATTCTGTCCAGTCTGGGGAAAGTGGCTTCTGATTTCCAAGACCCAGAAGCCGCCTTAAATTACTTTGAAGATGCAGAAACATCTGCTAACAACCCGAATGAAGCTTTACAAGCCCGGTTAGCTCGGTTCAAACTCTTGGTGGACTACGACAAATTGGAATATGCCATTCCCCTCGCACCCCAGTTACTACAACAGTTGTCTGAATTGCCACCTAGTCATAGTTCTTTAGGTGCAGCAATTAACTTTGTTGCCACTCTGAATCGCGTCGAAAATTCAGAGCGAATTTTACCGAGTCAAGAGTTAGCACAACTCATGGCAGACACTGTTAAATCTGCCCAAAAAATTCAGGATAGTAGCGCCCAAGCTTATGCACTGCATGAATGGGCAGAACTCTACAGCCGGAAAAAACAGTGGTCTCAAGCACAGGAATTAGCTGAGAAATCCCTGAAGATTGCCCGTGAAATTCAAGCAGATGATTTGATTGCTCAATCAGCTTGGCAGGTCGGCAAATTGTATAAAAAACAAGGCAACCGTCTCCAAGCAATTACAGCTTATACCGAAGCCGTTAAGTCATTAAAGGCATTACGTGGGGATATGGTCGCGGTTAACCCTGATGTCCAATTTTCCTTCCGGGAAAGTGTCGAGCCTGTTTATCGGCAGCTAGTGAGTTTACTGCTAGATGACCAACCCAGCCAGACAGCATTAACTCAAGCGCGAGAATTGATTGAATCACTACAAGTTGCTGAACTGGATAACTTTTTCCGAGAAGCTTGTTTGGATAAAGCCCAGCAAATTGATCAAGTTGACCCCACCGCAACAGTAGTTTATCCGATTATTTTAAGCGATCGCTTAGGTATAATTTTCTCCCAAGCTGGAAAACCACTGCGTTACTATGCCACTCCCAAATCTCAAGCAGAAATTGACCAAACTCTAGAGAATTTCCTGGTGGCTCTTAACCCAGTTTCTGACTCCAGTAAGCGGGAGAAATTATCCCAACAGATTTATGATTGGTTGATTCGTCCCGCAGAAGCAGATCAAGCCTTTAAAGACACCAAGACATTGGTATTTGTTTTAGATGGTCGGTTGCGGAATATTCCTATGGCCGCCTTGTACGACGGTAAGCAATATTTGATTGAAAAGTATGCTGTGGCGCTCTCACCCGGATTACAACTCATGGCCGCTCAATCACTCCAGCAAAAACGGATTGATGCCATCGTTGGGGGAATTAGTGAATCTCGTGCTGGTTTTAGTGCTTTACCCGCAGTGGAATCAGAAGTAAAACAAATCTCTCAAAAAGTCCCTTCTTCCACCTTGCTTAATCAACAATTCACCAGTGAAGCCCTGGCTGAGTATGTCAAATCTAGTAAGGCTAATGTTGTTCACCTCGCCACCCACGGACAATTTAGTTCTCGTCTGGAAAATACTTTCTTGCTGACATGGGATGGTGAAGTCAACGTTAAAGAGTTATCTGAACTTTTGAAAAATCGTAGCGGTAATTCTGCCAAAGCGATCGAATTATTAGTCCTGAGTGCCTGTGATACAGCTAGTGGGGATGACCGCGCGGCTCTGGGACTAGCGGGTTTAGCTGTCAAGTCCGGCGCACGTTCCACCATTGCCACACTCTGGCCAGTTAAAGACAAAGCTGCCCAAATGCTCATGACTCGCTTTTATGACCAACTACGGCAACCCAAAATCACCAAAGCTGAAGCATTAAGGCAAGCCCAAATTAATCTGATTCGCCAAACCGATTTCCGTGATCCGTTCTTTTGGTCTGCCTTTGTTTTGGTAGGGAATTGGTCTTAAATACGTAATATTACTGTAGCTATCTGACTCAAGAAAAACATTAACTTTATGGTTTTTTCATGGAATTTCAGATATAAATGCTAGTAGTGTTCCCGTATTTGCTAGAGTTTATCAGCATTTCCAAAATTTTTGGTACAGCCAAATACAATGTATTTTCCATTACTATATCAATGGATGAGATCAAAGATGAGAAAACGTCGATATCTAACTAGCACATTGAGCATTATCGCTCTCATTGCTAGCAGCACATGGGCTAGTGCCTATGCTGTAACATTTACCCCACCTGTAAAAAATTCCGCACCCAGAGACTCTACTGGTGGGGCTTCCCGCGGCAGTATCTTTGTACCAAATAAAGGTAATAGTGCGCCCAGACAAGCAACTGGTGGAGCTTCTCGCGGCAATATCTTTACCCCTAAAAAAGATAACAATGCTCCTCAACAAGCATCAGGTGGAGCTTCTCGCGGCAATATCTTTACTCCCAAAAAAGATAACAGCGCCCCCCAACAAGCATACGGCGGAGCTTCTCGCGGCAATATCTTTACTCCTAAAAAAGATAACAGCGCCCCCCAACAAGCATACGGCGGAGCTTCTCGTCTAGGTACTTACTACTTGAATCCTGGAACTGTAGCAGCAACCGGGCCAGCAGCGTTGATAGCCCTTCTACCTGAAAACTTCTACGGCACTACAACTTCTGAACACCCGACAGTTTTGGTTTATCTTCCTGCTTCTAATGCCGAAGAAGCTGTATTCAGCCTCAAGGATGAAGCTGGTAATACCCAATATCAAATGACCATTCCAGTGACTGGGAAAACTGGAGTTATGGCCATCAAATTACCAGCAGATGCACCTGCTTTAGCTGTAGGTAAAAACTATCAATGGTTCTTGGCGCTGAAAGTGGATGGAACACTTAGCCCCAGTACACCTTATGTTGATGGTTGGATTGAACGTATTCAGCCGACTGCTGAATTGACAACAGCAATGCAGCAGTCAGATGCTCTCCAACGGGCAGTTGCCTTTGGAAAAAGCGGGGTGTGGTATGACTGTGTAGCAACAATGGCTGCACTACAAAATGCCCAACCCAAAAATCCCACAATTGTTAAGCAATGGCAAGAACTTCTTTCTTCCGTGAGCTTAAAGGATATTGCAACTGCTCCCTTAGTCGCATCAGCTAATTAGGGACTGAGGACTAGTAGTTCACCAACCCGACATGCTGTGTAGACCTAGCAGGGGTACAGGGGGCAGGAGGCAAGGTTGCAGGGGGAATTAATTGGTCAATATTTTTATTCTCCCTCTTGCTGCCCGCTCCTTGCTCCCTATCCTCTACTCAGACAAGTGTTAGCCCGAATTTCTCACGTATGGGTAGAGAGGGGAGTGTGGGGAGTGTGGGAAGAGAGGGGGGAAAGATTTCTTCACCATCCTCCCACACCTCCCACACCTCCCACACCTCCCACCCTTCCCACACCCCTGGATTTCTCTCTTGTGAGAAATCCAGGTTAGTAGAGTCATGGCTGATGAATACTAATCAATGTTATGTGCCTCCGGCGAAATTATGTGGCGTAAATTCCAAGGTTTAATGCAACGCTCACGTAGCGTTTTTATTATTACTCCCAGTGTCGCTCTTACAGTTATTGTTGGGCAGTCATTGGGACTTTTTAATTTGCCGGAGTGGAAACTTCGTGATGAATGGATGCGGCAACATTCGCAAAATACAATAGCTGACGAAATTGTGATTGTCACAATTGATGAGCGTGATATTCAATCGGTTGGTAAATGGCCAATTCCCGACTGGTCATTAGCGCAATTACTTCAAAAAATTCGATCGCAAAAACCCCGCGCCATTGGCTTGGATCTCTACCGAGATTTACCAGAAGGCAAAGGATATGAGCAACTGGTAGAGGTTTTTCGCAGCACGCCTAATTTAATTGGAGTGGAAAAAATCACTGGGGAGCGTGTCAATCCTCCACCAGAATTGCAAAAACTGGAACAAGTTGGATTAGCAGATTTGGTATTAGATGGCGATCGCCATGTGCGGCGTGCCTTACTCACAGCTGCTGATGCTAAACAAGAGGGAAAAATTAAGGCGGGATTGGCAACGATGGTGGCGCTCAAGTATCTGGAAGCAGAAAAAATTTCTTTAGAACCAGTAAATGCAGAGCAACAGAAGTTCCGCCTAAATAATCAAATTTATCTGCCTCTGCAAAACCAAGAAGCAGGTTATTCCGATACTGATGTGGGTGGTTATCAAATTCTGCTCAAATGGCATGGTGCTGAAACGGCGTTTCATACAGTGGCGATGCGGGATGTGTTGGCAGGAACTATCCCCGCCAATCTGATGCGCGATCGCATGGTGTTTATCGGCTCAACGGCCTCCAGTACGAATGATTTCTTTAGCACCCCCTTTAGTTCCTCTTTGATTGCTGCTCAAAAACCCACAGCTGGAGTTGTGATTCATGCCAATATTGCCCATCAAATAGTCCAAGGAGCAAAAACAGGTAAAGCCAACTTACACGGTTTTTCTGGCAATACCACTTCATTTTGGATTATTTTGTGGTCTTTAATTGGTTCTGGTGGTAGCTGGTGTTTAGCAAGTTGGCGTACCCAGCGCAACATTCCCGGCGGCAAAATTCTCTGGGCAACCGTAGGCATCAGTGGTACTTTTCTGGTGGGTGGCTATGGAATATTTTTACAGGGGTTGTTGATTCCCGTCACACCAGGGTTAGCTGCCTTCATTAGTAGTGTGATTGCCACAACCAATGCCTATAAACAACAAAAGTTAGAAGAAGCCAACCGACAACTAGAAATTGCCAATTCTCAACTCTTAGATTATTCTAAAACTCTTGAGTTTAAAGTTGAAGAACGCACTCGTGAATTATTGGAAGCCAAACAAGCGGCTGATGCGGCTAACGAAGCCAAGAGCGAGTTTTTAGCCAACATGAGTCATGAGTTACGCACACCATTAAATGGCATTTTGGGTTTTGCCCAGGTGCTAGAGTTATCACCAAACTTGACCGATAAAAATCGAGAAGGAGTCAACATTATCTACCAATGTGGTTCCCATTTACTGATGCTGATTAATGATATTCTCGATCTCTCGAAAATTGAAGCTCGTAAATTAGAATTGGTAGCAACTAATGTACATTTAGCAACTTTTTTACATGGCGTGACAGAGATTTGTAATATTCGAGCCGAACAAAAAGGAATTCGATTTAACATCGTAACTGATGATTCTTTGGCAACTGTAATTCAAGTAGATGAAAAGCGGCTACGACAAATTTTGATTAACTTACTCGGCAATGCTATCAAATTCACAGATAGCGGTAGCGTTACATTAAAAATCGATGTGATTGAGCAAGATTTGTCACAAAAGAGCAATGAAAATACGGAAATCACTTATCAGAAGATTCGTTTCCAAATAGAAGATACAGGTATTGGGATGTCACCAGACCAATTAGAGAAAATCTTTTTAGCTTTTGAACAAGTAGGTGAAGCAGGTAGGAAATCTGAAGGTACTGGTTTAGGATTAGCCATCAGTCAAAGAATTGCTGGATTGATGGGTAGTCAAATTCAAGTGCAGAGTAATTTGGGGGAGGGCAGTCTATTTTGGTTTGACATCACAGTACCAATACCAGTTTCCCATGACTGGAATACATTGACTGTGAATGCCAGCAATCAAAAAATCATTGGAATTCGTGGTCGTGTACCACAAATTTTGATTGTTGATGACGATCACAACCACCTTTCGATGTTGAGTAGTTTGTTACAAAAAATTGGCTGTCGAACTTTAGAAGCAACTGATGGTAAACAAGGGCTACAGGTGGCAAATGAACATCAACCGGATATGATTGTGCTGGATTTAGCTATGCCAAATATGGATGGCTTTGAGTTAATGGTGCAATTACAAGAAAATCCCCAAACAAGTTTGATTCCGATTATTGTCTCTAGTGCTAGAGTCTTTGAAGAAAATCAGCAACGAAGTTTAGAGGCTGGCGCAACAGCATTTTTACCCAAACCTTTGCAAGTTGATGAATTATTAAATGCACTGCGATCGCTACTCAATGTGGACTGGATTTATGCCGAATCACAGTCCAAGCAGTTACCTAGTAAAAATGAGCCAACAGATGATCATGAACTGATTTTGCCATCTCAGGATATTTTGCAACAACTATATCATTTGTCCATGATGGGAGATATTCCCGCGATCGAGGCCATAATTGCCGAATTAATCAAGCAAGATAGTCAATTTACTGCTTTTGCCAATACATTAGGTAAACTCACTGCCAATTTCCAAACTACAAAAATCCGTAAGTTCTTGAAAACATTTGTCACCACGGAGTCACATCAATGATTACTGAAGCTGTTTTTAAACCAATGCACATTTTATTGGTGGACGATAATCCAAATAATCTCAAGGTGCTATCAGAAGCGATTAAGGGATGTGGTTGGAAAGCACTGATGGCAACAGATGGTGAGTCAGCAATTGAACAAACAGAATACGCCCATCCTGATTTAATTCTCCTTGATGTAATGATGCCGGGGCTGGATGGATTTGAAACTTGCCGCAGACTGAAAGCTAATAATATTACCCAAAATATTCCGGTGATTTTTATGACGGCTTTATCTGATGCTACAGATAAAGTTAAAGGACTGGAAATTGGCGCAGTTGATTATATTACTAAGCCTTTTCAGCAAGAAGAAGTTATTGCCCGACTGAAACTACACCTCAAAATCTCCCATCTCACACGGACTTTAGAACAACGGGTACAAGAACGTACTGCCGAATTAACTCATTCTCTACAACAATTACAACAAACTCAACTACAACTTATCCAAAGTGAGAAAATGTCTACTTTAGGACAACTAGTTGCAGGCATTGGTCATGAGATTAATAACCCAATTGGTTTTATTAGTGGTAACTGCTCTTATATTGAACAATATGTAAATGATTTGTTTCGTTTGGTGGATTTGCAACAGCAAAAGCTACCAGACCCAGATCCAGAAGTGGAAGAACTCATCGAAGAAATTGACTTAGAGTATTTATATGAGGACTTACCAAAACTTCTGTTATCAATGCACCAGGGAATTGAGCGTCTCAAAGACATCAGTCTTTCTTTAAGGACTTTTGCTAGGGCTGATATTTCTTCTAAAGTCGAGTTTCAAATTCATGAAGGACTTGATAGTACTATTATGCTATTAAAGCATCGTCTCAAAGACCAAGGCGATCGCTCTAAAATTGAAGTTGTCACCCAATATAGTGAACTACCCCCAATTACTTGCTATCCTGGGCAACTAAATCAAGTTTTTATGAATATTATTGCTAATGCTATAGATGCTTTTGATGATTTACATCAAAACGTTTCAAAACAGGCGATAGCACCTTGTCAATACACCATCACGATTACTACATCTGTTGATAATCAGCAAGAAACCGTTTCAATTTGCATTGAAGATAATGCTTTAGGAATGCCGCCAGAAGTGCAAGCGAGAATTTTTGAACCATCTTTTACAACTAAACCTGTGGGTAAAGGAACTGGACTAGGATTAGCTATCAGCTATCAAATTATTGTGGATAAACATCATGGAAATATCCACTGCTTGTCCACTGCTGGTCAAGGAACAAAGTTTGTGATTACTCTGCCAATTTGATTTTTGGAATTTCAATTACTCATTAACAGGTAATCAAAGCAAATATTTTTTTATTAAGTACTGAATCTCAACCCAGTTATTAATTTATCTTGATCATCTTGCCCATTGATGTAGATAATGTACAGTCTGAGGGTTCATAGATTTGGCTAGATCCCGCACATAACCAACTAAATATCTATCCCCTGGAATCAACTGGGATGTCTGCAATCGCACCAAGTTGTACTTTACACTTGTCCTTGAATAATTTTTGTCAATTCAGCACGGCTGCGATTTGCTTCTGACCAAAAAGCTATCCAAAAGACAAGTACTATCACGATAGGCATACCTACAAATAATGCAGCTACAAGACGAGGTGTATCATCTATGAAGGTGATGATACTAACTGTATTACACCAAATGAATAGCCATAAGCCTAAAAAAGCCATCACAAAAGTATGTACGCTGATTTGGATATGCACCAAGGTTTGACGAGGCTGCGCTTCAAATCGTCCGCGAATCATTGGTAAAAACGAATTGCGATAGTGAATAATTCGACTGATTTGAAAACCATCATCAGAAATGGTTCCTTGATACAGAGTATGTTGTCTAGAGAATCTAAATGCCTTTGGTGGTTCAATGTTGGCACTTAGTCTTTGCACAACTATGGGTAATGGTTCTGGTACTGTAATTGTAAAACTATCGTAGGGTAGGATTTTCATTTTGTTTGGGGCTGTTGGTGATAATTCACCCTGGCCATTGCAGTATTGTTTTCAGTTTTCCCCTAGCGATCGCTGCTTGAACAAGTTATTTTATGTATTTTTTGGCGTAGCATGTAAATTGTAGTCAGAATACTGGAAATATCAGAAAAAACTTATCAATCAACGTCTGAATATTGCTGGATTGCTTTTAACTCTTGACTGTTTAGAAGTTATGTGTTTTTAGTTTAGCAATATCTGATATTTTCCTAAAAGGTAGGCAATTTATTAACCTAACTAATAAGCTCATAGTTATTCACAATAGTGTTGGTTGTTTAAAAGCCAGCAGCTGGATTTGAACCTGCGACCTTCCGATTACAAGTCGGATGCACTACCACTGTGCTATGCTGGCGTTGTGATTAAGCATCACCGATTTTTAATTATAGCACAAGCTTAATGATTGTCTAGAGGAAGCAGCAAAAAAATCCTTGATTTGATGGGGCGATAAAGTTGATAAATTAATATTCATAGCAAAAGCTAACTCAAAATCCTGGGCTGGACGCAAAAAGATTGAATACAGTGGTTAACTGTATTTTTTTTGACACGGCTAGGTAAAGAAATAGATAATTGTTCTTTACAGATCAAAAACATGGCAGTGTTAATCGGGCGAGATATATTAAGTCTGGCGGACTTCAGTCCAACGGAACTTCAAGAAATTCTGGAATTGGCTGGGCAATTGAAATCTCAACAGCTAAAGTTGCGCTGTAATAAGGTGTTGGGTTTGTTGTTTTCTAAAGCTTCAACTCGCACGCGGGTGAGTTTTACGGTGGCGATGTACCAATTGGGTGGACAGGTAATTGATCTTCATCCTAATGTTACCCAAGTGAGTCGCGGCGAACCGATCCAAGATACAGCACGGGTGTTAGATAGATATTTAGATGTTTTGGCAATTCGGACTTTTGCCCAGGAAGATTTAGAAATTTTCGCTAACTATGCCAAAATTCCGGTAATTAATGCTTTGACTGATGCGGAACATCCTTGTCAGATATTGGCTGATTTGTTGACGATTCAAGAATGTTTTGGGAAGTTAGCTGGTTTAACTTTGACTTATGTTGGTGATGGCAATAATGTAGCGAATTCTTTGATGTTGGGTTGTGCTTTGGCGGGGATGAATATCAGAGTTGCTACTCCCAAAGGATTTGAACCTGATGCCAAAATTGTAGAACAAGCAAGGGCGATCGCATCTGGTAAAACTGAAGTTCTGCTAACTCATGACCCAGAATTAGCCGCTAAGGATGCTTCTGTACTTTATACTGATGTTTGGGCAAGTATGGGTCAAGAACAAGAAGCTGATGACCGAATGCCAATTTTTCAACCTTATCAAATTTCGGAACAATTGCTGAGTTTGGCTGATCAAGATGCCATTGTTTTACATTGCTTACCAGCCCATCGCGGTGAAGAAATTACCGAAGAAGTAATTGAAGGTTCACACTCACGAGTTTGGGATCAGGCCGAAAATCGTCTCCACGCACAAAAAGCCTTGCTCGCTAGTATTTTGGGGGCTGAATGAACAGTAACAATTAAAAAGATAAAAGGCAAAAGAACTAAACTTTTTCTTTCTTTTGCCTTTTATTTTTTTATTTCACCTTGTTATCTGGAATTTTTTGTAGTACTAATGTTCTAGGGACATTTGTATTTACTGGCAATAATTATTATGGAACGACTAACAGAAGCGCAACAAGAATTATATGAATGGTTGGCAGAATATATCCGAACTCACCAACATTCTCCTTCAATTCGCCAAATGATGCAAGCGATGAATTTGAAATCGCCAGCACCAATTCAAAGTCGCTTAGAACATTTAAGAAATAAAGGCTACATTGAATGGACTGAAGGTAAGGCTCGCACAATTCGGATTTTACATCCAGCCAAGCAAGGTGTACCAATTTTAGGTAATATTGCGGCTGGTGGTTTAATTGAGCCTTACACTGAGGCTGTCGATTATTTAGATTTTGGCAACTTTGCTTTACCGCCGCAAACCTATGCTTTGCGGGTGACAGGCGACAGTATGATAGAAGATTTGATTGCTGATGGCGATGTGGTATTTTTGCGGCCAGTCCTAGAACCAGATCAGCTAAAAAATGGCACAATTGTTGCAGCAAGGGTAGATGGTTACGGTAATACATTAAAACGTTTTTACCGCAATGGCGATCGCGTTACTCTCCAACCTGCTAACCAAAAGTATAGCCCGATTGAAGTTTCGGCAATGCAGGTACAGGTGCAAGGTTCTCTTGTCGGCGTTTGGCGTGGATATAACTGAAGGTAAAAGTCAAAAGTCAAAAGGCAAAAGAAAAAATTTTTACTTTTTACTTTTAACTTTTGACTTTGTATTAGGGTTCATCACCAACTTTGTTTTTGATTTTTTATGTACCTGACGCAAAATTCAGTGCAGCAGCTACCCACTTTCCGGCTAAGAATACCATTTGCTAGGGAAGATAGGGGTAAGTACCATCACCAAGCACTACCAGGATGTCCGAAGATACCGTCATCTCTGCAATTGCGCCAGTATCAGCGCCAAGCTGTTACTAACTGGTTTGCGAATAATGGCAGAGGGACTTTAAAAATGGCGACTGGTAGTGGTAAAACTATTACTGCATTGGCGATCGCTTGTGAATTGTACCAGCAAATTAACTTACAAGTTCTGTTGGTGGTGTGTCCCTATCGCCATCTCGTTACCCAATGGGCGCGAGAATGCGAAAAGTTTAATTTACAACCGATATTAGCCTTTGAGAATGTCCGCAGTTGGCAAAGTCAACTTTCTACGCAACTTTACAATTTGCGTTCTGGTTCTCAAGGCTTTATCACCATCATTACTACCAACTCGACATTAATTGGTGAAGGTTTTCAATCGCAACTCAAGTATTTACCGCCGAAAACTTTAATTATTGGAGATGAAGCCCATAATTTAGGCGCACCCAAGTTAGAGGAAAGTTTACCACGGCGGTTGGGGTTGCGGTTGGCTTTATCTGCCACACCAGAACGATATTTTGATGATAGCGGTACCCAATCTTTATTGGATTATTTCGGCCCAGTACTGCAACCAGAGTTTACATTGCGGGATGCGATCGCACAAGGCGCTTTGGTACATTATTTGTATTATCCAATTTTGGTAGAGTTAACGGAAATTGAAAGCATTGCCTATTTAAAGTTAACTAAAAAAATTGGCCGTTCTTTACTCTATCGAGAACGCAAAACTGAAAATTCCCCTAATTTTGAAGACAACGAAGATTTAAAGCCTTTATTAATGCAACGGGCGAGATTAATTGGTGCAGCCGCCAATAAATTAACTGCATTACGGCAATTAATGGCAACACGCCGCGACACTACTCATACACTTTTTTATTGTAGTGATGGTTCATTAGAAACGGGACGTTCATCTCTCCAACAACTCAAAGCCGTTGTGAAAATTCTGGGAGGAGATTTAGGTTATAAAGTTAGTACCTATACAGCCCAAACGCCTTTAGCAGAAAGAGAAGTTTTACGCCGTCAATTTGAAAATGGTGAGTTACAAGGTTTAGTCGCCATTCGCTGTTTAGATGAGGGAGTTGATATTCCCGCAATTAAAACTGCGGTGATTTTATCAAGTTCGGGAAATCCTCGCCAATTTATTCAGCGTCGAGGCAGAGTTTTACGCCCACATTCGAGTAAGGAACGGGCAACTATTTACGATATGATTGTGCTGCCGCCAGATTTAGATAGGGAAACCATAGAAGTGGAACGCAATTTATTAAGAAAAGAACTGCGGCGCTTTGTTGAATTTGCCGATTTAGCCGATAACGCCGGGGAAGCAAGAATGAAATTGTTAGATTTACAAAAACGCTATGGATTATTAGATGTTTAATCCGCCTGCGGTTAGTTTTGTAAAATTTTGTTTGCTATCTGTAAATATTCTGGTGCTTTATGGAATAATTAATATTGATTCTAATGGGATAGAAGCAAAATTTTTAAAGCGACAAACACTCTATTATAATCAATATTCAACCTAAATTCAGTATATCAGTAAATTCACCATAATTAATCTTAATTTTGTCAAAAAGTTTTAAAATTTTCCTCCCCATAATTACCCTAAATTAAAGATGCGAGTAAGAGTCAGATTGCGGATGTAAAATTATCAATCATCTCCGGCTAAAATAAAGCATAACTCATACGAAACTGAGATGTTGCCAGAGCAGAATATCGATGATGTGCAAGAGCCAATTACTAGCGCCTCGCCGGAAGTGCGGCAGATTATTGAGCGAGTCTGGAATCTAGAAAAAAGCAGGCTAGATAAAAAAAGTAATAGCCCCATCAACGATGATATTTTGGCAATTGTCAAGGAAGCCGTACAATGAAGCTCACTTCCATTAAACTGTGTAACTTTCGCTCTTTTTATGGCAGAACACCGGAGATAGTTTTGGCTGGAGGTGATATTCTCAACACCACAATTATTCATGGTAATAATGGAGCGGGAAAAACCAGTTTACTGAATGCGTTTACCTGGGTATTATATGAGAAGTTTAGTGCTGCCTTTGCTTCAACAGAACAGTTGGTGAATAAGAGAGCGATCGCAGAAGCTAAAACTGGGCAATCGATAGAATGTTGGGTAGAAATTAACTGGGAGCATGAAGGTAAACGCTACAACGCCAAACGCCAGTGTCGCATATATAAAGATAAAACTGACTTGGAATCTCTCAAAACAGAATTATTAATGCAAGTAGCTGGGGATGATGGTAGATGGTATTTCCCCCTGCAAAAACCAGAAGAAATCATTGGGCAGATTTTACCCGCCAGTTTACATCAATACTTTTTCTTTGATGGGGAACGTATTGAAGAAATAGTCCGTTCTGATAAAAAAGCCGAAATTGCTGAAGCTATCAAAATTTTCTTGGGTGTCGAGGTAATTAACCGTTCTATCAAACATCTGAGTGAAGCCAAGAAAAGTTTAGAAAATGAACTAAAAGCCATCGGTGACTCGGAAATTAAACAACTTCTCAAAGAACAAGACAAGCTAGAACAGGAAATTTCCCAAATTAATACCAGACAAACAGAAATTAAGCAAGAGTTAGAATATCAACAAAACTTTAAAAAAGAAACCGGGAATCGTTTACTCGAACTCAGCGCCGCTAAAGAACTGCAAGACAGACGACAAGAATTAGAAAATCAAAAAACATCCAATCAAGAATTATTGCGTCAAACTAAAGAAGCTCTGAAGAAAATTATTTCGGCGCGTGGTTATACAGTTTTACTATCAGAAACGACCAACCAATTTCGGATAATACTTAATGATTTGAAAGCACAAGGCGAATTAACTTCTGGCATTTCACGAGAATTTATCAACGAATTACTCAAAGGTAAACGCTGTATTTGTGGCGCAGAATTATATAACGGTAATCATGCTCATACTAACGTTAGCCTCTGGTTAAATCAAGCTGGTTCGTCGGCTGTAGAAGAAACAGCAATTCGCATGAGCGCCCAAGTCGATGAAATCGACAAACAAGCAGTAACATTTTGGGAAGAAGTCGATAGAGAACAAACGAGAATTAATCAGTTACGCCAAAACATATCGCAAATTGAACTTGAATTAGATACGATTCAAAAACGGTTGCGTAAAGATGCGAACGAAGAAATTAGTAGTTTACAAAAACGCTTAGATGAAATTGAAAGTAAAATTGATGAATTAAACCGAGAACAAGGTGCAAATCAACAGCGAATTTCCCATTTAAAAACTGAGATTGATGCTTTGGTAAAACAAATTGCCAAGCAGAAACTCAATGAAGAAAAGCAATTACTCGCCCAAAGACGTATCAACGCCACTCAAGACGCGATTGAAAGATTAACTGAAGTCAGAAATCGGCAAGAAAAACAGTTTCGGTTGCAGTTAGAACAGCGATTACAGGAAATATTCACATCAATATCTTTTGCGCCTTATCTCCCGAAAATTAGTGATAAATATGAACTCACTTTAGTAGAAAATACCACCGGAGTCGAATCACTTGTTGCTGCATCTACAGGAGAAAACCAAATTCTCAGTTTGTCTTTTATTGCCAGTATTATTGATAAAGTCCGCGAATGGAGTGAAAAGCGCAAAGTTTTAACTGTACCGAATAGCAGCACTTTTCCCATTGTGATGGATTCTCCATTTGGGAGTTTAGATGAAAGTTATCGTCGTCGCATTGCTCAAACATTACCTGAGTTAGCAAATCAGTTAATTATTTTAGTGACGAAAACTCAATGGCGCGGTGAAGTAGAGCAAGAAATGGTGAATAGAATTGGGCAGGAATATGTGTTGACTTACTATTCGTCTAAACCTGATTGTGAGCAAGATTATATTGAGTTGGGTGAGGAAAGATATCCGTTAGTGAAGCAAAGCCCGAATGAGTTTGAATATACTGAGGTGATGGTGATTGAGCGTAATTGGTGATTTTGTTAGAGGATATTTTAAAGAAACAGAGGAAGTAGAAAATCAAGCTTAAGCTGTGCAACTACCTAAAAATCTCGTTTCATATTTAGTTCTGCTAACTTTTGTCTAATTAAAAATTCAACTTCTTCAATTTCAGAATTTGATTTTGGAATATCAAAAGTCTGTGGAGATGCTTCAGACGTAAAGCGGTCAACAAAGGTACGAAATGCTGCTTTATTGTCAGGGTGAGCAATGACGAAAGCTCTTAACTCAGTTTTGGTCATACTACTAAAGTCAGGTTTCATCACAAGAACCTCCAAAGACCATTGCGATAGATTTCTATCTCTCTATTATCGCCTGCCAAAATAAAGACATTACCTGTTTGCTCATCGAGGCGGACAATATAAATAGGAGTGAATGTATTAGTCAAAGATTGACATATAGCAATCCTATATGAGTTATGAAAAAATATTCTTTTTAACGAACCGCAAAGGACGCAAAGGACACAAAGAAAGAGAAGAAGGAGAAGAAAGAGAATTTCACAAATGATTTAGGATTGACATAGTATGACACACCTGATGCCTTGTTTAGCAGTTGGCATGAGACATTCTCACTTTAGAGCGTATAGATGCTAAAGTATGGCATACTTCAACATGATGGCAAGGTAAACTGGTGGAATTGACTGATGTGAACCTTGTCCTATGCCGGATTTTTTATTAGAAGTTGGTACAGAAGAACTACCTGCAAACTTTCTCAGTGATGCTATCGTACAATGGCGATCGCGCATTCCCCAAACTTTGACAGCCAATAGTCTCAACAGTGACGCTGTAGAAGTTTACGGTACTCCCCGACGCTTGGCGGTACTTATCAAAGGTCTACCACAGCAACAAGCAGACCGGGAAGAAGAAATTAAAGGCCCTCCCGCCCAAGCTGCGTTTAAAGATGGTCAACCTACACAAGCGGCCGTAGGTTTTGCTAAGAAGCAAGGTGTGGAACTGGAGGCGCTACAAGTTCGCCCGACGGATAAAGGCGATTTTGTGTTTGTTAACAAAAAAACTCCTGGTCGTCCTGTAGCCGATATTTTGACTGAACTGGTTCCCCAATGGATTTTAAATTTAGAAGGTAAGCGGTTGATGCGCTGGGGTGATGGCGATGTGAGATTTTCGCGTCCGGTGCGTTGGCTGGTGGCGTTGTTGGATGAGGCGATTTTACCGATAGAATTGGTGAATGGTTCGGATAGAATTACCAGCGATCGCATTTCTCATGGTCATCGTGTTTTATATCCCGAAACTATAACTATTAACCAAGCCACTGATTACGTTGAAACTCTGCGTTCTGCTTATGTAGTCGTGGATGACAATGAACGTGCAATGACAATTGCAAAAGAAGTTCACGCCGCCGTTAATTCGGTCAATGGTTCCACAGAAATCTATCCTGACTTATTAACAGAAGTAACTAATTTGGTTGAATGGCCTTCGCCAGTTGTAGGTAAATTTGACGCGGAATTTTTGAATTTACCCACAGAAGTAATTACTACTGTCATGGTCAGCCATCAACGATATTTTCCTGTTTTTAAAGGAGAAAATCACCAAGAATTACTACCGAATTTCATCACCGTTTCTAATGGCGATCCGACAAAATCTGATATCATCGCCAAAGGTAATGAAAGAGTCATCCGCGCCCGATTAGCCGATGGACAGTTTTTCTATAACGCCGATATAGCTAAACCTTTAGAAAGCTTTTTACCCCAGTTAGAAAAGGTAACTTTCCAAGAAGATTTAGGTTCGCTGCGTGCCAAGGTAAATCGCATCATCAATATTGCCGAGCAAATTGCTGCACAACTAAATTTAACTGATACTGACCGCCAAAATATTCACCGTGCTGCATTATTATGTAAAGCTGATTTAGTCAGCCAAATGGTGTATGAATTCCCAGAATTGCAAGGCATTATGGGGCAGAAATATGCTTTAGCCAGTGGTGAAAATGCCGCAGTGGCAACGGCAATTTTTGAACATTATTTACCACGGGGAGCCGATGATATTTTACCGGAAATTTTAACAGGTCAAGTCGTCGGCATAGCTGATAGATTAGATACCTTAGTCAGCATCTTTGGCTTAGGGATGATTCCTTCTGGCTCTTCTGACCCCTTTGCTTTACGTCGGGCTGCCAATGCCATTGTAAATATTACTTGGGCGGCAAATTTAGGAATTAATTTAGATAATTTGTTGCAGCAAACAGCCGCTAATTTTGCTCAGGAATATAGTAAAGAGTCAGGGCAGTTAGTCACAACATTGCAAGAATTTTTCCTACAAAGAATTCGGACATTACTGCAAGAAGAAAAACAAATTGATTACGATTTGGTGAATGCTGTTTTGGGCGAAAATGACCCTGAGTATACAGAAAGAGCATTGCAAGACTTATTAGATGTCCGCGATCGCGCCTTATATCTGCAACAAATCCGCAATGATGGTACTCTCGATAAAATCTACGAAACCGTCAACCGTTCTACCCGCCTCGCCGCCCAAGGTGATTTAGATACCAAACAGCTAGAACCTGCTGGTTTAATCAATCCTGAATTATTCCAAAAGTCATCCGAAAAAGCATTTTACGATGCCATTGTGGAATTAGTACCCCAAACCCAAACCGCCCAGCAATCACGAAACTATCAACTGTTAATTGCAGCGTTAGCAAAAATCGCACCTACCGTTAGTAATTTCTTTGATGGCCCGGAAAGCGTGTTAGTTATGGATACTAACCCAGATATTAAGCGCAATCGCTTGAATTTGCTCGGATTATTGCGAAATCATGCGCGGGTGTTAGCTGACTTTGGAGCGATCGTCAAAAATCTGTAGCGTAGATCAACAAAATATGGTGTAAATGTTGCCAATAAGCGTTAGTATAATGAGTGCTTAACCAGGGGTCTCTGCTACAGTCTATGTCCAAAGCTCATGTAATTGGATTAGGTAAGTCCGGTGTTGCTGCGGCGAGATTGTTGAAACGGGAAGGCTGGGAGGTGGATCTAGGCGATCGCAACACCTCTGACACCTTCCTGGAACAACAACAAGAACTTGCTGCCGAACAAATCACCGTTAAACTAGGATATTCCCTAGATTTAACCGATACTGATTTACCCCAATTAATTGTTGTTAGTCCCGGTGTACCTTGGGATATCCCCGTGTTAGTCAAAGCCAGGGAACTAGGGATTGAAACCATTGGTGAAATGGAACTTGCTTGGCGATATTTAAAATCCCAGCCTTGGGTAGCCATCACGGGTACAAACGGCAAAACGACCACCACAGCCTTAATCGCCGCCATTTTCCAAGCCGCCGGTTTTGATGCCCCCGCTTGCGGTAACATTGGCTATGCAGCTTGTGAAGTTGCACTCGCACCAAAACTTCCCGATTGGGTAATTGGTGAAATTAGCAGCTATCAAATCGAATCATCCTCCTCGTTAGCACCCCGCATCGGCGTGTGGACAACATTTACACCAGACCACCTCGCCCGTCACCAAACTTTAGAAAATTACTACGATATCAAAGCCAAGCTGTTAAAGCAGTCGCAATTGCAAGTATTCAACGGCGATGATGCTTATTTAAATAAAGTCGGTCTGAATCATTGGCCTGATGCTTATTGGACAAGTGTTAAAGGCAAAGATTTTTTAATTGGCGACAAAGGTTTTTACATTGAAGATGGTTGGGTGATTGAGAAAATCAACGCTACTTCCACACCAACCAGAATTATTCCCGCCTCTGCATTACGAATGGTCGGAGAACACAACCTGCAAAATCTCCTCATGGCTGTAGCCGCAGCCAGATTGGCAGATATTCAACCCGACGCAATTACCAAAGCAATTAGAGAATTCCCTGGTGTACCCCACCGCTTAGAACATATCTGCACTTGGGAAGGTATTGACTTTATCAACGACAGCAAAGCCACCAACTACGATGCAGCCGAAGTGGGGTTAGCCTCAGTGAAAAGTCCGACAATTTTGATTGCGGGGGGAGAAGCCAAACCCGGCGATGATACAGGTTGGTTAGCCAAAATCCAAGCCAAAGCCGCAGCCGTATTACTCATTGGCGCAGCTGCACCAGCCTTTGCCCAACGCTTGCAAGAAGTAGGTTACACCAATTACGAAATCGTGGAAACAATGGCAAAAGCTGTACCTCGTTCAGCAGAATTAGCCAAACAGCATCAAGCACCTGTAGTTTTGCTGTCTCCCGCTTGTGCGAGTTTTGACCAGTATCCTAACTTTGAAGTGCGCGGTGACGACTTCCGCCAGTTGTGTTTAGCTTGGGCGGGGAGTTGATAAATTATATAGTTTTTGGGGCGTTCTATCAAACAATAAGCAAGATTTGGGGGATTCTCCTCCAAGCCCCCGATTGGGGGACGGTTGCGTCACCCAATCCCCCTCCAAAATCATTTTTTCGTTTTTTGTTGAGTTATAGCCTTTTAGGCTTAAAGTGCTACCAATTTAAGAAAAGAATGCCACAGATAGAAATCAGGAAAGTCTTACTGGAGCTAGATTTATTAATTGCGAATTACGAATTGCGAATTGCGAATTGGTACACCAGTACTCGACTTGAAGAATTATGAGTACAACTAGCAGCATTTACGCAGAAATTTGGCGGAACAATCAATGGGAAGCAATTCCTGAACCGAAGTGGTCAAAAGGTAAAAGAATACCAGTATGTTACATGAATCCTGGTACACCATACGAGTTATACGCTGCTCTTGTTGGTTACCATCATCACTCTCTGAGTTATTATCACTGGCATACTGAAAAAATAGTTCCAGTTTCAGAACCGCGTGGTTTACCAGAAGATATGAATCCTATTTATCAGGACTATTTTGAAAATAATCGTCTCGGAATAGAACATCACTTTACTTGGTTCATGGTTCAAGAAATTATTGACTATGATTGGGATAGAATATTCCCGCCATGTAAAGGCTATGTAAATCATCAGTATGCCTATTTATTTTCTGCTTCGGCTCCTTTTCCTAATGATTTACCAGACGATGAGCCTGTTTATAAAATGAAAAAAGACAACACAACTGAAGTTTCATGGGTACAGAGTTATAGAGAATATGTCGGTTGTGTTGATTGGTTTATTCAAGAATTACTAAAGTTAGGTCATCCCGCAGAAATTAGAATTCTTTTCTGGCTCCATTAGTTATTAGCAATCTTACAAATTGCCATAATATGTGAGGAATATTTGTTAGTAGTGTAATGAACAAGTTCTAGTCCCGCACTTTCTAGTTCTTGGGTAAGTTTAGGCATTTCATATTTATGATGTCTCCAAATTGTAATTTCTTTACCCTTGGGGATTTCAACAGATTTATTTATTCCTTGAAAGCTAAAATCAATAGTGTAATTATGCTGGAATTTGATATTAGCTACAACGCTATCTGTGGCTAAGTCGTACTTTCTAATTAGTTGACAATCTTGAGATTTAATACCAATTGTATTTTTGATTGTGCGATATATTGCTTCGGCGTGATACTTACAGCCGCCTCTGGCTATTCCATCCCATTGAGAGTTAGAACCAATTTCATTAGTAAAGATGAGCAAATCATTTTCATCCATACTCTTTCTAAAGTTACTCAGTACCTGATTTCTATTGTGATGGTTGCCCATTGTCACACCTAAGTGCAGAATGATTTTGGGGTTTCCTGAGAAATTTGCAGGTATACAGCTATTTTCAATGTCAATTTGTTGGTTGCTATAATCCAGTTTAGGAAACCAACTTGTAAAATTTCTTTTGGATACAGTCAGCAATCCTTCACTAATATCTAAAGCAATATATTTATTAATTTTATTCAATTGATTGAGTCGGTAAACAAATTCTTTGGCTGGGTATGAATTTCCTGCACCCACATCGATAATATTGACTTGGATGGATTTTGAGATATTTTCATAAATATATGCAAAGTTATCCCTTAACAGGTCAATTTCTACACTTGATTGGCGATACCATTTAGGGCTAACAAATTTTTGATAAAAATCATGCCAAATTTTTGCACCTTGTCCTTTATAAGAATATTTTAGGGGGATTTCCCATCGAGTTTCTAAGGCGTGGATAATTTCTAAAACTTCTGCTGGGGAAAAAACAGTGTAGAACTCAGAACTTGGCTTTGCTATACGAGGGTGAAAAATAGAATTATCTGAGGAAAATTGCGAGTTTTGATGAAAGTTTTTTGCCATTATTCCTAGTTCTGAGGTGGGTTAAGTAGAGAAAGTACATCATTGACCACTTGGCCAGTCTTGTATTTTCTCATACCTTGCTCTCAAACAAGGTCAGGACTTACACATAAAGATTTTGGGAATGAAAGAGTGTATGTTGCTGTCATATTAAATTATGCTTGATGGCGCGATCGCTAGGCATAGTTAGCATATCCTTGTAAATTGATAGTGAGGCGTTTCTAAACAGCAAACAGCATGGCAGATATTCCCAATTCCATCGCATCATACCGAGCCTTAGCATTGCAAGTTACTTGTCATGCTGTCAATCAAGCAAGCGATCGCCACTCAGCCCAAGAAATCATTCATAATACTATCAACCGCTTGGCACAACAAATCGCCGCCAGCATTGCTTTTATTGGGTTTGACTGTCGTTTAATTGTCCTCCCAGAATATTTCCTCACAGGTTTCCCGATGGGTGAATCTCTGGCTGTGTGGGGAGAAAAAGCTTGTATAGAAATGCACGGCGCAGAGTATGAAGCCCTCGGTAAAATTGCCCAAAAGCATCAAATCTTTTTAGCTGGAAACGCCTACGAACTCGACCCCAACTTCCCCGGCTTGTACTTTCAAACTTGCTTTGTCATTGACCCTTCTGGCACGATTGTTTTGCGGTATCGACGGCTAAATTCTTTGTTTGCACCAACCCCCCATGATGTTTGGGATCAATATCTTGATTGCTATGGTTTAGAAGGGGTTTTTCCTGTGGCGAAAACCGCAATTGGCAATTTAGCCGCTTTAGCTTCCGAAGAAATTTTGTATCCAGAAGTGGCGCGGTGTTTAGCCATGCGTGGTGCTGAGATTTTTCTGCATTCCACCTCAGAAGTGTATAACAAAAACCTCACACCCAAAGACGCAGCGAAAATTTCTCGTGCTGTGGAAAATCTAGCTTACGTTGTTTCTAGCAATACCGCAGGTTTAGCTAATAGTACTATTCCCATCGCTTCCGTTGATGGTGGCTCAAAAATAGTAGACCATCGCGGGATTGTATTAGCAGAGACAGGCGCAGGTGAAAGCATGGCCGCCTTTGCCGAGATAGATTTAGCTGCTTTAAGACGCGATCGCCATCGTCCGGGGTTAAATAATTTACTTTCCCGTCAGCGATTTGAAATCTACGCCCAAAGCTACAGTGAGGCACAATTTTACCCAGCAAACACTATGCTAAATCAAGAAGTAGACCGCAAACACTTCATCCAAACACAGCAACAAACAATAGAACGCCTATCTCAGCTAGGAGTGATTTAAAAGTATGAAATCTGACAAATGACCAATGACAAATGACACATGAAAAAACCAATCGAAGTCCGTAACCCTCGAACGGGAAAATACGATTATGTAATTATCCCACCGCCGCCAAAACTGCTGGCACAGCAATGCAACCGGGCGCGGAGGGCGCAAGTGCGTTGGCAAAAACTGGGGGTAGAAGGGAGAGTTGCAGCTTTACAAGAATGGAAGCAAGCAATATTAACTAGACGCAACAAACTCACAGATGCTTTGGTCAATGATACGGGTAGATTGTCTATCTCGGTGATGGAAATCGACTCGTTTCTATCTAGCATTGATCGCTGGTGTGGGTTAGCGCCAGACTTATTACAAGATTCAGCGAAAAATACATCTATTCCCTTTATCGCCCTACAACAAACATCAACCCCTTACCCTGTAGTTGGGGTGATTAGTCCCTGGAATTTCCCACTATTACTATCTACAATCGATACTATTCCGGCGCTGCTGGCGGGTTGTGCGGTAGTTGTTAAACCCAGTGAAATTGCACCACGTTTCATCGCTCCACTCACAGATGCAATTAATGAAGTGCCGGCGCTACGTGATGTTTTAAGCTTTGTCGAAGGTGCAGGAGAAACTGGTGCGGCTTTAATTGAAAATGTAGATTTAATCTGCTTTACAGGTAGTGTCGCCACTGGACGCAAAGTTGCAGCCGCCGCAGCTAACAAATTTATCCCCGCTTTTTTAGAATTGGGTGGGAAAGATCCGGCGATCGTTTTAGAATCAGCCAATTTAGAATTAGCCACATCAGCGATTTTATGGGGTTCCGTCGTCAACACCGGACAGTCATGTTTATCAATTGAGCGAATTTACGTTGCTGAATCTATCTTTGACAAGTTTTATCATCAGTTAGTAGCTAAAGCCCATCGCCTACAACTAGCTTATCCCGCTATTGAAAGTGGCGAACTTGGCCCGATTATTGCCGAAACACAAGCTGGCATAATTAACGAACATATCTCCGATGCAGTAGAAAAAGGTGCTGTGATTCATTGCGGCGGCAAAGTTGAGGAGTTAGGCGGCGGTTGGTGGTGTCGTCCCACTGTGTTAACTCAAGTTAACCATACAATGAAAGTCATGACGGAAGAGACCTTTGGCCCTATCATGCCCGTCATGGCTTTTGCCACGGTAGAAGAAGCAGTTAATTTAGCTAATGATTCAATTTATGGACTAAGTGCGGCGGTGTTTGCAGAAACGGAAACTGAAGCATTAACAGTTGCCCAACAAATAGATGCAGGTGCTATCAGTATTAATGATGCCGCCCTCACCGCTATTATGCACGAAGGTGAGAAAAACGCCTGCAAATTCTCTGGTTTAGGAGGTTCGCGCATGGGTGCAGCCGCCCTCAAACGGTTTTTGCGGAAAAAAGCCTTTTTGATTAAAACTAATTCTAATCAAGACCCTTGGTGGTTTGATATGGCAGGAGGCAGAAGGCAGGAGGCAGAAGGCAGTAGGTAAGTCTTACTATAGCTGGCATTCGTGCTTTTTAAATGTCCTCACCTATACTTCGCTGCTAAGTAGGTCGTCGTGAATATTTATCGTCAGGATAAGGCAGGAGGCAGAAGTAAAGAGGCTTTTAGCTTAGTTAATCTTTCGTAACATAGTTAGGTTTTTTCCCACCGACTTACTTATGATCAGTAATCTGATTAATACGATGGTTTGTCATAGTGACAGTTGTAGAACTGTCACTTGTAGCATATTCAATTTTGCCACATCAGATGTAATCTTACTTTTTGCAAGGAGTGATACCACTTCACGAAACATTAGTTACAATTAGTTGGCACAATACCTCTTTAGATAGATGTGTTGTGTTTGATAAATATTGTAGCCATCAAGTGAACTGGTGTAGAGTTACACTAAAAAGCACTGAGGTGAGCAAAATCCTTAAGTGCTTTTTTGTGAAAAAATTAAACTTGATTGGCAGTGTGGACTAATTGTCCTTGTTTATATGCTTGTCGAAGTGCGATCGCTTCTGCCACAATATGCTGGGCGCTCAATCCTTCTTCATCCATCATTTTTTGCAAAGTCATCCCAGTTTGTTCTGACGGTTCATGAATTGGCGGAACTTGACAGTATCTCCCACCGTTTTTTGTCCGTCGCCAAATACTAGGTTTTTCATTTTTATACTCAGCAGTTTTGGCTGGACGCTGCTTTTTAATTAAAGAACGCACACTTTCTTGATTAATAATGCTTAAATCTAGTAGCCGATTGATAACTTGCTCGTATTTTTTGCTGTTTTCTGCCAATTGATAAATAGTTCTCGGCTCAACTTGCGCGACATCTTGCGGCGAAAACTTCGCAAACGCTTCTGCTATTTTCAGATATCGCTTTTCTTCACCTTGCCAACCATGTTCTAAAAGTAGCTGTTTGTAATCTCGCAAAGAAAGCTGTTTTTTTTGTTCCGCCAACCAAAAAGCATGATGCAAAATTACCTGAGTGACATCAGTTAGCCTTTGAAAAGCAATATGTTCGCGCTTAAAAATTTTTGGGCGATTAGCTTGATGTTCATGATATTGCTCAAACTTCGATTGGGTTTGGCCTGCAACTATACCCTGTAATGGTGTCATCATAGTATTGATATCGTTTAAACTTCGAGTCGGCAAAGTATCGCTCAGAGGTCTATCACTAGAACAATTGTACTACTAAAATCTCAATAAAAAACCCCAAACATACTTAAATTTGGAGTCAAAGTGTGAAATCTTGATTGGGTAAGGTTTTTGAGCCAAAAGTTTTTTTATCAACTTTGATTGAGTGTTAACTTTTTTAACCATTCATCTGCTTCTGTGTAGAACTTAAACTTTTGTTCATCAGAGCGAAATCGGCTGGTGTGAACCATTCGTTTACCATTTACCCACTTTGTGCCGTGGTATTTATGCAGTAATTCGTGGTATAAAACAAACTCAGCCACAAACTTAGGGATATGAACATTATCCAGAGTTGTGCTAATAACTACCCTATCTCTAGCTGGCTCGTAATGCCCAAACTTACGATAGGTTTTGATTTGGCTCCATACAAGCCTCGGTTTAACAAGATTTGCTGCAAAATATTCAAAATTAAGCTGATCAAACAATTCATTTAAATTATAAAAATTACCTTGAGGGTTTTCGGCAATTACCTCTGTAATTAAATCTAACTCTAAAATCACAGCAATATACTCTTCAGAACTCGCAAACCCTCTAATTAATCGAGTACTTTCGGGATTTTTACCAAAGAGAGTGCATTGTATTAACGCTTGTAAAACTTCTTCCTCCGCATTAATAAAACCTTCGTTCATCTTAAGTGCAACAACTTTACTAGACCTTTTACCTTGATATAATCCCGCTAAATTAGTAAATTCAACCATAATTTCTACAGCACTTTGTTGTTCTGTAGAGAGGATTTGTGCAATTATTTGTCGTACACGATAAGTACTGTTTAGGTGAATTTGTAGGTTTTGTTCCTCAGAGAGAAACTTCAACCAAGCATAGATTTTACGAGATGAATGAGTCAGGTTTGCGGGTGTGATTTGTTGGTTAGTGCAGATATTTTCAATTGTGGAGACTGTTTGATTGATAGTTTGGGTTAATTGTTGAATTTTATTTGTATGGGAATCAGGCTGAGATGCTAAATTAAAAATATTTTGTAGAATATAGTTTTGTTGTATTTTAATATTTTTAATGCTAATATTCTCGCGTTTCAAAGCCTGCTGAAATCCGAATTTATCTGCGTTCATCTGCGTTCATCCTCTTCAATCTGCGGTTAATTATTTTTTGGTATACCTCACAAACTGGATAAAAATATTTAACTTTTAACAGAAGATTGTTTATCACTAGCAATAATATGAATATCAATATTTTTCAATAAACGAACTAATTTTTGGGTTAATGAACCTTTAAACAGAATTTGCCAACGCGATCGCTGGCTTTCTCCGATGACAATTTGGGTAATGCGGTATTTCTCTGCAACTTCAGCGATCGCTTGAGCGATGTTACCATTGGTGACGCGAAGAAAAGTACCTGTAAATTCTTGACATAGCTTTTCACAGTTGTGAATGTGTAAACTTTCTTCCTTATTTAAAAAACGCTCAGGATCAGCAACAAACACAACATACAGTGGTGCATTCATATAATTAGCCAATCTCGCACCACGGCGCAATAATTGTAATGAATTTGGGTAAGTAGATACACAGACTAAAACTCTCTCGTGGATGTTGCAAAATTGTCCATTAGGACTAGAGGCGATCGCATCTTCTTCGATGTTGTCGGCTACCTCTCGCAAAGCCAATTCTCGTAAAGCAATCAAATTCCGGCGCTGAAAAAAGTTATCTAAAGATTGTTGGATTTTTGACTGCTCGTAAATTTTCCCTTCCAATAATCGCTCTTGCAGAGTTTCGGGTGTCACATCTACTACTACCACTTCGTCTGCTGCTTCTAAAATCCTATCTGGAACTCGTTCTCGTACCACCACCCCCGTAATTCTTGCTACCAAATCATTGAGACTTTCTAAATGCTGCACATTCATCGTAGAGTAAACATCAATACCCGCAGCCAAAATCACTTCCACATCTTGGTAGCGTTTTTCCCGTGGGGAACCAGGAACATTGGTATGAGCCAGTTCATCAACTAAAACCAATTGGGATTTAGACGCATAAGAGCTAGTTCCTAAACATCGCTGTAAAATCGCCTCGGTATCCATTTCTGTCAGCGTCAACCCACCTCTAGCAATTTGCTGACGCGGAATAATTTCTAATCCTGCGGCTTTTTCTGCTGTTTCTTTGCGTCCGTGGGTTTCTAACAGTCCAATAACTACATCTATTCCTTCTTGTTTGAGTGCATTTCCTTCCTCTAACATTCGATAGGTTTTACCCACGCCAGGAGCCATCCCAATAAAGATTTTATGTTTGCCTCGACGCGCTGGGTAAGAAGAATTGATAGCTACACCTGAATTAGTTTGGTCTAACATAAGAATGCTATGTGAAGATGCGATCGCTCTCATCCATTCAAGAGAGCTACCCTAGAATTACTGTACAATCTCCAGAGGATTTGCTGAAATGAGTAAATTGATGTTACCAAATCTTCAGGGTAGGCAAATGGGGCAAGTTATAGTTACCCTCACCGTGACAAATCGTATTGATCGAGTTTTAGCCCAGCGAGGCTTTATTCCAGAAGCAGAAGTTCGCTCTTGTGAATTAGAAAACGTTTTGGTTGACACAGGTGCAACTTTACTTTGTTTACCCGCTAATATTATTAGTCAATTAGGTTTAGTTCCAGGTGGAGAAGCCCAGGTAGAAACTACTGCTGGAGTACAACAAGGACGAATATTCCGAGATGTGGAAGTAAGTATTGGAGAACGCCAAGGAACATTTGATTGTTTGGAACTCACAGAAGTATCTTATGCTCTTTTAGGTGTTACGCCTATGGAAGTTTTAGGATTAGAACCAGACTTAAGAAATCGTAAGTTGCGGGTTTTACCGATGAATTCTGAGCAAACTTACCTGAGTGTATTGTAGGCGATCGCACTGCTCAAGCCCTTTGTAAAGAAGTACAATTTTTCATTGATTTAACTTCCGATTAATATCTTGCAAATCAAGCGCATAATTCAAGCGGAGAATATTAATTCCTGGTTCGCCGAAAATCCATAAAAATCTGCCATCAGTAAACTTATTTAGTAAAGGAATGATGTCATCTTCTTTGATACCACGAGCATTAGCTACTCTTGGTAGTTGTTCTCTGGCGGCTTTGAGGGAAATATGTGGATCTATACCTGAACCAGAGGTATAAATTAAATCTTCACTTGGTTGAATACTTTGTTCTTGATATTGAGTAGCTTGTTCAGTTACACGGTTGAGTAACTCTGGGTTACTGGGAGCCAGATTACTACCACCAGATATACCATTTGGTTTTGCCTTTCTACCTTGACTATATCTGACGGCGCTGGGACGACCTTGAAAATAGCGATCGTCTGTAAATATCTGACCAATTAAAGTTGAGCCAATGGGCTTATCATCTATATTTAATACGATGCTGCCATTAGCTTGAAACGGAAATAAACCTTGACCGATAATTAAGATTGCTAAAGGATAAATTAGTGCTGTTAGCAACCATAATATCAACGTCATACGCATTGCTCTGAGAGCTTCTCGAATAATTACCATAATAATTGTTGAGTGTTGAGGATTAAGTTTTTAAAAGCGTTCTGGCTGAAAAAACACCACAAATAAGTAAATAATCAGCCCTAAAAGAATGGCAGATAAAACACCATAAGCCCAAGTAAATTGAATTTGTAATGTGTTATTGCTGGCTGCATAAGCTACACGAGAAAGTCCTAAATTAATTCCAATTACAATCAAAATTCCGATAACAAATTTTTGTTTACGCCATTGTCGCATTAAATCCATAAACTCTTTATTCATACTTATCTGCTAATTTCCCTCACTAACAGGGTAAAAAATTAAAATTGGTCAATAGCAAAGTGCTGAGTGCTGAGTAGTCAATATAAATTAAGATTTTTGGTGATTTTTGCTTAAGTCGTTAGAAATTTCCCACTTCACACTTACTTCTATGCCAAGCCGACTGCGGTAATCAATAAATCTATGATTTTAATGGCAATAAATGGTGCAATTAACCCACCTAAGCCATAAATTAAAATATTACGTTTTAATAGTTGATTTGCTGTCAACGGGCGGAATTTTACACCTTTTAAAGCTAAGGGAATTAACGCCGGAATAATCAGCGCATTGTAAATGAGTGCCGATAGTACCGCCGAATTCGTACTAGTTAAATTCATAATATTGAGACTTTGCAGATTAGCGGCTGCAAAAATTACTGGGATAATTGCAAAATACTTAGCAATATCATTAGCAATTGAAAATGTGGTTAATGCCCCACGGGTAATCAGCAATTGTTTACCAATACTGACAATATCGATGAGTTTGGTGGGATCAGAGTCCAAATCAACCATGTTGGCTGCTTCTTTAGCTGCTTGTGTACCTGTATTCATAGCGACACCAACATTTGCCTGTGCTAAGGCGGGAGCGTCGTTAGTTCCGTCGCCTGTCATTGCTACTAGTTTGCCTTCGGCTTGTTCTTTTTGAATGACGCTGATTTTATCTTCTGGTGTGGCTTCAGCAATAAAATCATCGACACCAGCTTCTTGGGCAATTACAGATGCGGTAATGTGGTTGTCTCCGGTGAGCATTACAGTATACACACCCATCCGGCGTAACTGGGCAAAACGCTCACGAATACCGGGTTTAACAATGTCTTTGAGATAGATGACACCGTAAATTTCTTGATCTAAGCAAACCGCTAACGGTGTACCTCCTTGTTGGGAGACTCGCTGGTATGCGGTATCTAATTCTGGAGTATCTCGGCCGTTGCGCGATCGCACAAATCCTTGAATTGCTCCGACTGCACCTTTGCGGACTTCTCGTCCATTGGCTAAATTTGTACCACTCATCCGGGTTTTAGCAGAAAATTCCACGGCGGTGGCACGGCTGGGATCAAAATCTAGCCTTGCGCCTAATCTTTCTGCCAGCCGCACAATCGATTTACCTTCTGGTGTATCGTCAAAGATGCTGGCAATTAAGGCAATATAAGCCACTTCCTGCATAGAATGACCGTTAATTGGAATAAATTCTTCCGCTAAACGATTACCCAGGGTAATTGTGCCGGTTTTATCTAAAACTAACGTATTGACATCACCACAGGCTTCTACCGCCCGTCCAGAGGTAGCAATCACATTATATTGGGCAACTCGATCCATCCCTGCAATCCCGATGGCGCTGAGTAAACCACCGATGGTTGTGGGGATCAAGGCGACTAATAAAGCAATTAAAACGGGGATGCTAATTGGACTTTGAACGTAGTAGGCAAAGGCTGGCAAGGTAGCCACTACAAACAGGAATATTAAGCTTAATACGGACAGTAATACTGTTAAAGCAACTTCATTTGGTGTTTTGCTGCGTTCTGCACCTTCGACTAATGTAATCATCCGATCAATAAAACCTTTGCCGGGATCAGCTGTGACGCGGATGATTAATTCGTCAGAGATGATGCGTGTACCACCTGTTACGGAACTTGCTACGTCTGAACCTGATTCTTTGAGGACTGGTGCAGATTCCCCGGTAATGGCTGATTCATCCACCGAGGCGACACCCATAATTACTTCCCCATCGGCGGGGATGATATCGCCAGCCACAATATATACGTTGTCACCTTGTCTGAGGCTAGTGGAAGGAACTTCGGAGATTGAACCATCAGAGGCGAGTTTTTTGGCGATGGTTTCTGATTGGGTCGATCGCAACGCATCAGCTTGGGCTTTACCACGTCCTTCGGCAACAGCTTCAGCAAAATTAGCAAACCACACTGTAAAAAACAAAATTCCGGTGAGGATACCGTTAAACAGTTGGGGATTTCGCTGTTGGGTGGGGCCGAATAAGTTGGGATCAATCGTTACAGCCAAGGTAATCAGCGTACCAATCCACACCACAAACATCACCGGATTTTTAATGGCGGCGATGGGATTGAGCTTGATAAAAGCATCCTTGATGGCTCTCAAATAAATTCCTTTGTTATCGATTCTGGCCTTTTTCCGCGCCTGACGGCGATCGCTCGGACGCAGTTTTGTGTTTTTTGATTTTTGGGTAGGTGCCACTTGGTTCATATAGTTGAGTGGTGCAAGGGGATGGGGGAAGGGGTGCGGGGGGCAGGGGGGCAGGGGGCAGGGGGGCAGGGGGCAGGGGGGCAGGGGGCAGGGGGGCAGGGTGCGGGGGGGCAAGGGGGATAAGGGGGATAAGGGGGACAAGGGAGACAAGGGAGTAATTTTCTATTTCTACCTTGTCTACCCCCTCTACCTTGTCTACCCCCACTACCTTGTCTACCCCCTCTACCTTGTCTACCCCCACTCCCCACTCCCCACTCCCCACTCCCCACTCCCCACCCCTAACTGCCAGATGCTAGTTTAAATCCTTCGGCGATGGGGCCTAGGGCTAAAACGGGGAAAAATGTCAAGACTCCTAAAATCAGTACTATACCAGCAGTCACTGTGGTGAAGAGTAGGGAATCGGTTTTGAGGGTTCCTGGTGTTTCTGGTGTGGTTGGTTTGCGGGACATATTATCAGCTAACAGTAAGATGGCAATCATCGGGATGTAGCGCCCTGCCAACATACTCAAACTGGTGCTGAAGTTCCACCACAGGGTATTATCGGCGAGTTTTTCTAAGCCAGAACCGTTATTGGCGGCGGCTGAAGCATATTCATAAACAACTTGGGAAATTCCATGAAAGCCTGGGTTAGTAATGCCAGACAAAGAAAAGGGATAAGCTAAGGCGATCGCACTGGGAATTAAAATCACAATGGGGTGAATCAACAGCACAACACTGGCGAGAACGATTTCGCGCTTTTCGATTTTGCGTCCTAAAAATTCTGGTGTGCGTCCCACCATCAACCCCGTTAAAAACACCGTGAGAATTAAGTAAATCAGCAAGTAAGCGATCCCTGTACCCTGTCCTCCCCAAATAATCTGCACAAATAAATTAAATAATGTCGCAAATAATCCTTGGGGCATTAAAGAATCCAGCATTCCATTGACTGCGCCTGTCATGGTGGCGGTGGTAGTCACAGCCCACAATGCTGTCTGCACAACTCCAAATCTGGCTTCTTTACCTTCTAAGTTCGGCAAATCTGCTACTAAGTTGGCATTCACCAGGGGATTTCCTTGCAGTTCGCCAGTGACTGTCACCCACACTAAAATTACGAAGGCGGTAAACACCATCCAAAACAACAGCCAAGCTTGTTTGAAGTTTTTCGCAAAGATCCCGTAGGTAAATATCAACGCTGAGGGAATGGCAATCATGGCGATGAGTTCAATAAAGTTAGATGCGCCATTGGGGTTTTCAAAGGGATGAGCAGAATTCGCCGCAAAGAAACCACCACCATTCTCACCCAGCATCTTAATCATCTCAAAGGAAGCAACAGGGCCTCTAGATATATATTGGGTGCTGCCTTCTAGAGTTTCCACAATTAATGGTTTATCTAGGGTTTGCGGTACGCCCAAGAAAACAAGCGCGATCGCTCCCACTAGGGAAATCGGTAGTAATATTCTGGTAATACCACGAGTCAGGTCAACATAAAAGTTACCCAATTTTTTGCTAGTCAAACCGCGAATAAAGGCGATCCCCACCGCCAACCCTGTACCAGCCGAAGTGAACATCAAAAAGCCTAACGCCGCGACTTGGCTGAAGTAACTGAGAGTATTTTCGGGGATGTAGTGCTGCTGATCGGTGTTGGTAACAAAAGAAATTACCGTGTGCAGTAATGTATGCCAACGAGGAGCGTAAAATCCATTGGGATTCCAAGGTAAAAATTTTTGAGTATGTATCAACCCAAAAACTAAAATCCCCATCACCAGATTGCTAGACAGAATCGCTCGGATATACTGCCAGCCCGTCATATCATCTTTTCTATTCACACCTGCAACTAGATAAATACTGTGTTCTATCGGGTTCATCAGGGGATCAAGGATTGTTCTTTGTCCCAGGAACACACGCGCTATATATCTTCCCAAAATAGGTGCGATCGCTATGACAAGACACAGCGTCAAGCCAATTTGTAAAAAACCTTGTCCCATTTATTTTGCGCTCAGTTTAACTTAATACTCGAAAGCTAATTATTTTAGATATATGGCGGATTTTCACTTGAAGTATATAATCTATGTCTCCGGGTAGAGAAATAGACTTTTTTACTTCTAGATTCTGAATTCTGCTATAACAGTGAACTATTTGACGATGAGATTGTGAGCAAGTTGGCAATATTTTATTGAGTCTCAATACATCTATCTAGATTTACTCTGTTCATTCACTACAATTTTTTAGTTACTTTTTAAAGTTTCTGTCAAGAGTATTTAAAATCTAATCTGAGTGACTGATTGAGGTGGTGTGACAGCCCAATTTATGTAATTGCACTAATTTGATAGTAGTTTAAGATACTATTTCCAATTCAATGGGGAATGTATGGTTGTTTGGTAATAACTTTAAGTACTGAGTGCTGAATGCTGAGTCATCAGCGATGCTTCCGCTTCCTCATTGTTGCAGGGAAGGGTGACAGTCACAATTGTATACTCTTGGGGCTTACTGTCAATTTTCAGGGTACCACCGTGCAGTTCTGCTAATTTTTTAGCAATGATTAAGCCTAGCCCAGAGCCTTGCTGTTCATGAAGTTTGCGCTCAAATTGCCGATAAGCACCTAATTCAGCAATTTGCTCTCGGCTCATCCCCCGGCCGCGATCGCTAAAAGATACACTAAAAGTATGATTAACAGTCTTGGCTGTAATTTTAATCGGTGTACCACTGACAGAAAACTTTAAAGCATTATCTAGTAACTCTTCAATAATTCTGGTAATCTTGGTCAAAGAAATCTTGACAATACACGGTGATAAGTCAATTTGGATATCATTTTCTCTACCGGCATTTTTGACTCTTTCATCTATTAAATTAGTCAGTCCTGGTGTGGGAAATTCCGTTGACTGCTTTTGAATTTCGCAGACACGCTGCGGATCTGTCGCAATAATTTCTAGTTCTGCGTACAGTAAAAATTTTTGAATTAAATGAAATAAACGTTGACTTGATTGATGAATGAATTCTGCCATTTCTTTGATTGATGCTGCATCTAGCAGTTCACTTTCTTCCATCAGAATTTGCGAGAAACCTAAAATTCCATTAAGTGGAGTGCGTAATTCGTGAGGCAGTGACAAAGTAATACTAGTACGTAATTTATCGAGCTTATCTTGAGTTTGTTGATAAATTGCTGTTTGTTTTTCTAACCGACAAGTAATAGCCGCTAATAATTCTGTTCGAGAAAATGGTTTAACAATGTAGTCATCAGCGCCTAAATCCATACCTTTACGAAAGTCTGGTTTTTCTGATTTGGCCGTTAAAAAAATGAAGGGAATAATTGCTGTTCTCGGATTTTGGCGTAATTCTTTCAGTACTTCATAACCATCGATTTCTGGCATCATTACATCACAGATTACCAAATCAGGAACTTCGGTTTGTGCTAACTGTAAACCAAAGTAACCATTTTCGGCAGTGATTACGTTAAAATTCTCTGCATAAAGTAAATCCACCAGATTTTGACGTACATTTATGTCATCTTCAATCACTAATATTTTATTCATATATTTAATTAAATGTGAATAAATATAAAATTTTTAAAATATATTTTAAATAGCTTCTATAAATGAGACATGACATAAATTTTTCGCTATATGCACCCATTTTGCTTCTAAATCACCAATTGAATTATATATTTATCTTTCTTTAAGAAATACAAAAATTTCATGTATTCAAAACAAGGATTATAAATTTTACATAAATTTAGATGTATAAATGTCTATTACTCCATAAAAAATTCTCAAACTCTGGTGCTGGTAATGGACGACTAAATAAAAAACCCTGCATATAATCACAGTGAGCATCGCGTAAAAAGTGCAATTCTTCTTCTGTTTCTACACCTTCAGCCACTACTTGCATATTCAGGTTATGCGCCATTTCAATTAAAGCTTTAGTAATAGCTGATTTTTGCCGATCAACAGCTACATTATGAATAAAATAACGGTCGATTTTTAAGGTATTAATCGGTAAATTTTTGAGATATATGAGTGAAGAATAGCCTGTGCCAAAATCATCAATAGCGATTTTTAAACCTAAAGCTTGCAGTTTATTCATAGTAGCGATCGCACTATTGATATCTTGCATAATCATGCTTTCAGTCAGTTCGATTTCTAAATATTGGGGTTCCAGATGATTTATTTGTAAAAAATCAGTAATTTTTTTGAGTAAATCTGGATGATTAAATTCCATCACCGATAAGTTAACACTAATTTTCAAATAAGCAATCCCGACATCATGCCAAACCTTAATTTGTTTACAAACATTTTGTAATACCCATTGATCAATCGGGACAATTAAACCTGTAGATTCAGCAATTGGGATAAATTCTGTGGGCGTGACTAAACCTAATTCTGGACTTTGCCAACGTAATAAACTTTCAGCCGCGATGATTTGCCCAGAAGCGATATCAACGATTGGTTGATAATAAACTTCAAATTCTTGAAATTTTTGTTTCTGCACCACCTGTTGCAAGTTCATTTCCAACAACTGAATTTTGGGTGAGATAGTCTTAGTAATATTCTTTGGATGAGATAAATATTTTTTTAAAGTAGCCTGTCTTTCGAGACGGTTCATAATTGCACTTAACAATTCTGCCCGTGTAAATGGCTTAGTTAGATAATCATCTGCACCCATATCCATACCTTGGCGAAAATCAGACTTGGCAGATTTGGCTGTCAAAAAAATAAAGGGAATTGTGGCTGTCAATGGGTCTTGTCGTAGTGCTGTTAACACTCCATAGCCATCAACTTCTGGCATCATCATGTCACATAAAATTAAGTCTGGAACCTCAGCAAATGCCAAATCTACCCCTGTTTTCCCATTAGCAGCAGCAATTGTTTGAAAATCCTCTGCTTCTAATAAATCTAAAAGGTTTTCCCGGACAGATTCTTCATCTTCAATTACCAAAATTTTAATCATCTTTTTCCTCAATTCGCATTGTGTGATTTAATGGTAGAGTGACAGTAAAGGTAGTACCTACTCCCAAGGAACTAGTTACAGCAATTTGACCTTGATGTATATCTACACACTTCTTGACAATTGCCAGTCCTAACCCAGTTCCGAGAATATTGCCTACATTTTTAGCACGATGAAAAGACTCAAACAAATGTGGTAAGTCTTCGGGAGGAATCCCAATTCCTTGGTCTTGAATTTCTAAGATTACTTGTACATCTGTACAAGTTAAGTTTAATTTAACAGTACTCCCCTCTGGAGAATATTTAATTGCATTGGAGAGTAAATTATTGAGAATATGTCCGAGTAATTTTTCATCCATACAGCATGATCTGACAGGATATTGACTCGTAAATACAATCAAACAGCGATTGTTTTGATTGAGTTGTGCTTCTTCAATGACGTGATCACAGTAGGCTACTAAATCAAAAATCGTGGGCGTGTATTCTAGTTTCCCAGCTTCTGCTTTCCCAATCACTAAAACATCGTTCAACATTTCATTAATGCGGTTCACTGCGGCTTGAATGCGATGCAGGTGAGTAATTTGCTTTTCTTCTGTCCATTTATGACGATAATGTTCCAGTAATTCAGCAGACGACAAAATTGTACTCAAAGGTGTGCGAAATTCGTGAGAAGTCATAGAAACAAACCGAGATTTCAGTTCATTTAGTTCTTTTTCTTTCTCTAGGGCGACTCTGAGTTCCTGTTCTAATTGCTTGCGCTTTGTGATGTCTGCCAAATAACCCACCATTTCCACTGGATTACCCGCATCATCCCGGACAAGTTTACCTTGGTCGGAGACCCAACGGTAAGTGCCATTTTTGTGGCGAAAACGATATTCTAAGCTGTAATGTTCTTGCTGCAAAATTTTATTGAATTCGGCAAGAACATTCTTCACATCTTCGGGGTGGATGTGGTTCGACCAAAAGTTGGGGTCTTCTGTGAAATCCTGTGGTTGATAACCAGTGATGGAACTAATATTGTTGCTGACAAAGGTAGCACCAATATTCTCGGCAGCTTTACTGGTGTAAATGACCGCCGGACTGGATGAAAGCAAGTATTGCAGTCGCTGTTGACTGACTAGTAAAGCTGTTTCTGTTTGTTTGCGTTCAGTAATATCTGTTTGAATGCCGATGTAATGGGTAAGTACCCCATCAGCGTCGTAGACAGGAGATACATTCAGTTCATTCCACCACAGACTGCCATCTTTGCGATAGTCCCACAGCACGACAGTACAGGCTCGACCAGCTTGTATGGCAGCACTGAATTCTCGTAAACCAGATTGTTTCATATCTGCACGTTGGAATAAGCCAAAGCTTGTCCCAATGACTTCAGCTGCACTGTAACCTGTCATCTTTTCATAGGCTGGATTAACGTAAATAATCGGGCCGTTGGGAATGCTGGCATCGGCAATGATAATACCATTGCTGCTGGCGGCGATCGCCCGATCACGGAGTCTTAATCCTTCTTCTGCTTGTTTGCGGGGTGTAATATCAGTATGAATAGCAACCAATCCGGCAATCTTCCCTGTGGCATCTTTAATGGCGTTAGCTCGTAGATAAATTTGTAACAGCCGCCCATAACGACTTTGCATTGTCACTTCACCACGCCATGACTCTCCATTAGCGATCGCAGTTAATACTTGATTTAACTCTTGTGCATATTTGAAAATACTAGTTGAACCGCCAGCCACTTGATATTCTTCTAAGGTATAACCGTATATTTCCGTAAATCCCGAATTAATATAAGTGATTTTACCTGTAATATCTGACATACAAACAGCATCACTAGTACTTTCGATGGCTTTTTGAAAAAGAGTTAAAGATTCCTCTGCCAATTTGCGTTTTGTAATATCTGTAGATAAACCACAAACAGCGTAAGGAACCCCATCGGCATCTTTTAAGGGAAACTTCACGGAAAAGTAGGTGCGTAACCCATCCTCTAAGGGGACAGATTCTTCTACTTGGATGGGCAAACCATGAGTCATGACCTGGAGGTTATTCTTCGCAAACCCATCGGCAATTTCTGGTGGCCACAAATCATAAACACTTTTACCGACAATTTGCTCTGGGGTGATGTTAAGTAGTTGTTCTATATAGCGATTCACCAACATAAATCGATGGTTGGTATCAAAAATATAAATTGCCGCAGCCGAGTGATCTAAAATTGCCTGGAGTTGCTGTTGAGTTGCTTTTAATACGGTTTCAGCTTGTTTGCGTTCGGTAATATCTCGATTTGTGCCACGATAGCCAACGAATTTGCCATCTGCATCAAAGACCGGCACGCCACTGGTTTCTAACCAAACTAAATGCCCATCTTGATGAACTTGGATGTTTTCTAGACATTTAAACGGTTTTGGTGAGGCAAAAATTGCCGCAAAACCAGGGGCTAGGGTTTCATGCAATTCTGCTGGCATGAAATCTAGAGGTGTTTTTCCTAAAACTGCTTCTGGTTCGTAACCCAAAATGTCTTGAATTTTGGAACTGACATAAGTATAAACACAGTTGAGATCCACTTCCCAGATAACATCGTAGCTAGATTCAACCAAGTTCCGAAAGCGTTGTTCACTGTTTTTCAGAGCTAGTTCGGCTGTAACGCGGTCATCAATGTCAGTATTTGTCCCAAACCAAGTGTAAATTTCACCTGCTTGATTTCGCCAAGGAATTGCTCGTACGAGATGCCAGCGATATGTTTGATCTGTGCCTCTGAGCAAGCGAAATTCAGCTTCCAATGGTTGACCTGTGGCTAAAGATGTTTGCCAATTTGCTAAACATTGGGGTAAATCATCGGGATGTAGCCATTCCTGCCATCCTGAGCCACAAACCTGCTCTGGAGTGCAGCTATGATAGTCGAGAGCTTTTTGGTTAACGTATTCGATGCTGCCATTCGCATTCGCTATCCACACATGCTGGGGTATGGATTCGGCTAAGAAGCGAAAGCGTTCTTCACTGATTTTTAAATCTGCTTGTGCTTGTTGACGTTCAGTGATATCTTCCACTGTCCCCAACAGACCAACTACATTACCTGTAGGGTCATGGATAGGGATTTTATTAATTTCTAACCAACTTTGTTTGCCATTTAACAGTCGGAGGGGTGAAATCAGATGATGTTCTGATTGATTTGTCTCAATCACTCTGACATCGCATTCATGGTGAAAGTCTGCTTCTGATTTACTTGCCAGAAACTCATGTCCAGTTTTGCCAATAATATCTTCTGGTTTTTCCACACCCACAAGTTTGGCAAAGTTCCGATTACAACCCAAAACCACAGAGTTGCGATCTTTCCACAGAATGCCTTGAGGAATGGCATCCATGACTAATTGCAACATACTTTGAGACTGTCGTAGTTGCGCTTCGACAATCTGGCGTTCGGCAATTTCGGTTAATAATTGCTGATTTGCTTGCTGTAGGGCTGTGGTGCGTTCAATAACTCGCTGTTCTAATTCTTGGTTGGCTTGTTTGAGTGCTGCTTGTGTTTGTTTGAGTTCGGTGATGTCTCGTCCTTCGCTAATCAGCAATAAGATTTTGCCTGTTTCGTCTTTGAGGGGTTTGAGAGAAAAATCTATGGTGCGGACTGTTTGATTAGCACCTAACATTTCGACTTCGTAACGGATAAATTTTCCCCTGGATGCGATCGCAATTGCTTGTTTTAATTGCTGTGGAATAGTCGGCGAAATCTGCCACCAGGGAGTTTCCCAAAACAATTGGCCGACTACATCTGATGCTTGCAGCCCCCCAAAATCAAGTAATGTTTGGTTGGCTTCGAGTAATTTACCTTCTGGGGTGAGTAAGCCAGAAAATTGAAACGTGCCATTGAAAATTGCCCGGAATCTTCTTTCGCTTTCGTGCATGGCGGCTTCTGCTTGGATGCGTTCAGTCACATCTATATCTATAGCGACGAAGCGATAAATTTGTCCATGATCATTTTTGAGGGGAAAGATTTTGCTAGAAATCCAGCGTTGCTCGCCATCAGGGCGAACAATTTGATATCTTTCATCAAAATATTCACCAGTTAATAAATTTTGAAACGCTGCCATGACGCGATCGCGGTCTAAAGGAGCAATGGCGGCAAAATATGATTGGGGATCTTCAATCAGGCGATCGCAACTTCTCCCCCAAATTTTTTCATAAGCTGGGCTAACATAATCTAATTTTTGTTGAGTTGCATCCCAGACATAAAAAGCTTGGGGGAGATTTTCGGTTAATTGGCGAAATAATTCTTCGCTCTTCTGTAATGCTGCTTCTGCTAATTTGCGCTCGGTAATGTTGCGGTGGATAGCCACAAAGTGGGTGACTTGTCCTTGATCATCTTTAATCGGCACTAAGTTCATATCCACCCAATAAGTTGAGCCATCCTTGCGATAGCTAAGTAACTCGGTTTTAATGGGCAAACCCGCTTGCACAGATGCAAACAGTCGATTCATTTCGGTACGGCTAGTTTGTTCGCCATGCGAAAATCGCGGTGTTTTTCCGATGACTTCTTCTAATGTGTAGCCAGTCATCTGAGTAAATGCTCTGTTGGCATAAACTATCCGTGGTTCAATCTGGCCGTTAGTAATGTGAGCTGCGGTAATTAAAATGGAATCGTTGGCATTGACCACTGCTGACTCTAGTAAACGTAGTCTTTCTGCTTCGATGGTGCTTTGAGTTGATTTTTCTAGTACTTGACAAATACTTTTGGGTGTAACTGTGCCAATTAGTTGATCTGCTTCATCAAGAATGGGCAAAATATTTAATTGTTGCTGACGTAAAAGTGATAATACTGCGGTGATATCCTGAAATTCAGATATCTTCAGTGTAATTACTGGAGATTGCATCACCTCCGTAATTTTGGTAGTTTGACAGTCAATATTTGCAGCTAAAATTTTGACCACATCTTGCGCGGTCAACCAGCCTATTACTTGCGAAACTGAAACTACCAACACATCCACACCACACTTTGCCATCAGCGAGATTACCTCTGATACTGTTGCTTCCGGCTGAACCGTTAGTGGCGAAAAGTCAATTACAGCCTCTAAGCTTTGTAGCCAGAGATGTTGTTCTTGAGTATACATAGATAATCACGATAGCTATCATCAATGAATAGTTATCTCAACTTATATATTCCCGTATGTTCTGGGATTAGGCAGGTAAATTAATAATATTATCCTAATGAAAAATACTGTAAGTATAATGTAAATTTTGGATGAAGAATGGTTAATTATAGATATTCGGTTGGGTGAACGAAATTTTGTGTGGGATTTCTAGCTAAGTATCCAAAAAATTACCCTCCATACTCCCCACACTCCCCACACTCCCCACACCTTTTTTCTCTCACCCTATTCGATTTGTTTATGAATTTACTTGTTTAGGAGGGGAGTGGGGGGAGACAAGGTAGAAATAGAAATATTACTCCCTTATCCCCCTTGTCTGCTTTGTCCCTCTACCGTAGTTGCGATCGCCTCTCGCCATAACGCAACAATCTTTCAATCGTGGCTAGGCGATTTTCCCAAACTTTGACTTGATAAGGGTTATTAGTCCCGGCTTCTCGCATCCAAATGCGAAATTTTGACTGGAAGCGAGTTAAAGAAGCTTTGGCTGTGAGTAGTTTAGCGGGAGAAGGTGCAGCCGCCAGTTGAGTTAACGCTTTTTCGACTACTTCGATTTGATTGTTAAAATCCGCAATATTAATAGCTGGGAAGGGAATTTGCTCGTTTTGAATGACTAACTGCCATTCGCGTTTTAACAATCCATAACGCACCACGGCAGTTGCAAAAGGTTGGCGTAGAGGAATTGGTTCATTAGCCACAGATGGTACTTGACCTTGAGTACTATTCAAGATTTTCAGCAAATCGTTATTAAAATTCTCAGCCGCAAACAGGGCATAACCACTGGCGGGTAAATCTCGAATCAGTTGTAATTGGTCAAAGGCGGCTAAATTTGGTAACGACAGTAAACGAATTCCTGGTACTAATAAAGTTGAACCCAACTGACTAGAAGCTATCCAAGGTTGGGCAAGACGTTGGAAACGGGCAGTATCTTGAGCATAAGTCATAGGGACAATTACATCTATATCGCCTCGTCTCGCCCACACTTCCCAATGTTGTTGGAGTTTCTGAATCCGTTCTCTTTCTGGTAAGGGAAACACCGCCACAGACAAAATTAAATCTTCCCGCTTTTGTCGCAGCATTGCTGAGACTTCAGCCACAAAGCTATCGATTTGTTGGGTGCGAAATTCTGTCCACTTTTGCCATAACTCGGTTTGGCTGGGGGAAATCGTCAAGGGATCAACGCCAGTTAATTGTTGAAATTGCGCTCTGGCGGCTTTGCCATAACCGTAACTTCTACCAGCAAAGGGATCTTGGAAAGGATAGCGAATGTAATCTAGCTGTAAACCATCTACTTGATATTCGCTGACAATTTCCTCAAACAACTTCAGGAGATATTGGCGCAGTTCTGGGTTTGCTGGATCAAAAAATGGTTTAGTTTGACCAGGGGGAATGGTGTTGCCTTTGTTGTCGTAGTTTGCCCAATCGGGATGGGCTGCTAGGACTGGCCCTGGATAATCGGGATGAACATTAATTACTTGGTTGTGGCGTTGGTTCCCAGCAGCAAAAGCCCACACCCAAGCGTGTAATTCCATATTGCGTTCGTGGGCTAATTTCACCGCCACGGCTAAGGGGTTCCAGCCTCGAATCAGGGGGTTTTGCTGGGGTGCAACTTTACTGGGATAAATGGGGTAACTGGCGTTGAGGGTTTCAAAAAAAACCGTGTTAATGCCTGACTGTGCCAAGCGGTCAAAAATTTCGGCTAATTTCTTTTCGCCACCAGCCCGGACAATTGTCCCCCTATCTAACCAGACGGCGCGGATTTCGGCGGGGGCTAATCTTCGGCTCAGGGGAAAATGTTTCCACAAATTGGTTCTGGTGGCTAACCACTGTTGCCGGGCTAGGGCATAGTTTTTATTGGCGAGGAGTTGGGGAATGTTTTTAGCAACTAGTCGCGCTTGGGCAATGGCTTGTTCTTTACTCTGGCTAGATAACCCTGGTCTAGTGGAGGCGACACGGGTTTCATCTTCTTTCAGGGACTGGGGGTTGCTGGTGATGGCTTCATCCAGATTCGCTGTGTGAACTGAGGCGGCTAAATGGGCGCTTTCTACCCGACTAATTAAATTTTCTAATTCTTGCTGGAGAGCGATCGCTTCTTTTTCATCAATGGGTGCATTAGAATTTGGTTCGACATTCCAATGTACTGTTTGTTCTAGTTGGTCAATGGCTTCGGCTGGGGATGATGGACGCGGGGCGCGGGGAACGAGTGGTGCTTGGGGAACTACAGGTGTAACAGCCGGAATATTCGCGGTAGCAGTCTCGATGGTCGTCGCACAGCGAGAGTCAGCCCCAGGAATTTTTTGCTGTCCTGAAGATGGGGCAGTGAGATGATGATCAATGGCAGCTTTTAACCAAGCATTATCTAACTCAAAACTCGAAGCTGCATCTGTTCCCCAACGCCAGCCAAATAAGGTAGACCATTCTGTACTGACAACGGCGGCGGGATTATCTTGGGCGTTCCAAACGGCGGTGGCTTGACTAGCCCCACCTTCGGGAATAATCACACCGCCTCGCACTTGCCCAAATAGTTCTTTTTGGTTAGCCCATTTTTGTGGTTTATTGGTGGCTGGTTTAATTTGTTGTGTTTCATCTAAACCAAAGCCCCAATAACTTCCCAGGAGCGATCGCAACAACTGTCGGACTCCCGGTGCTGATAAACTGCCGACAGGGCCACTAGCGATGACTTTACCGCCTTTACTCACCCAGGATTCTAACGCGATCGCTTGGGCAGGGTTTAAAGTTTCAACGTTGGGCAGAAATAATAGCCTGCGATCGCCCCAATCACCACTGCTTCTCACTTGTGCTAAAGGAATCACACAATACTTAACTCCAAGAGTTTGTAAGCGTTTAGTAATTCCTGTCCATTGCTGTTGATTTTCTGCACTCTGGACTACACTTAATACAGGTTCTGCATCTGCCGCCCTGACTGATAAAATATTAAAACTAGTTAAACAATTAATCATTAAAAAGTTAAAACTAAAAATGAAGAATCTGGCTCTTTTGGTGACTTTGATTGCAGTTTCCTGATTCTTCACTTTTAACCCTCACTTTAATTTAGTATTTAACAGCACTTATTATTTATCATTCAGCATAACAATAAAATACCTCCGAAAAACAACTGATGTTTTTATATTTGTCAAATAAAAGTCAGGATTCAAAATTCATGTTTTAACGAACCGCAAAGGGCGCAAAGGACACAAAGAAGAAGAGAGAAGAGAGAGAAGAAAACAATTACGTATGATTCAGGACTGTAATGAATGATAAGACTTATGCAAAAACTCTCTCAAACTCTTAAACTTCGTGTCCTTTGCGTCCTTTGCGGTTCGTTTTTTCATACTTTTGTGTAAGTCTTGGAATGATTCACAAACAACTCTCTACCTTGTCTACCTTTTCCCCCTTGTCTCTTTTACTCAAACACTCATCCTACACAAGTATTAATCAATTCTTCCACTCCTGCGACTGGCAAGATTTTTGTATTTAATTTTGTCTCTAAATCTACAACTTTGACATCATCTAAAAATACTAATTCGCCATGTTTAAGCATGACATTTGGTAGTACAATTCCATCACCTAAATCTTTATTTTGCAAATTTAAAAGTAAATCATGACCTGTAAGTAAGCCAGTGACACTAATAGCTTGCCCCCAATAATCACTAGCTAAAGCCATCATATTTACTTCTAAACCATCAACGGAATTTAGGCGTTGCAATATCGGTTGAAATGCTTTTTCAACGGCGTTACCTACTACCCAAGTCAATTTTCTGGGTGGAGAAATTTGGCTTGGGAGTAATTCAGTTGCGGCAGATCCAAATTGCTTGATAAATAACTGAATTGAACCGACACCGTTATCAATTTGCGGATAGTCTTCGTATTCGGCTTCTGTGGGTAGTTCTTCCCCGGCAATTAAAAACCATTCATCGGCTAACCAGACAACATTTGAGCCACATTTTTGGCGAAATTGTTTGGCGATCGCTCTCACCTGTAAAATAACTTCTTGGGCTTTTTCTCTGGTAACAGGTGTCAGTTCATCTTCTGGCGGACGAAACCGCGTCAAACCTACCGGCACGACTGCTACTGATGCCACGGCAGGTACATCACCAGTATAAAATGACGCTAAATCTGTGAGGGTTTGTTCTAGATGTTTGCCATCATTAATTCCTGGGCAAACCACTACTTGAGCATGAATTTGCAGCCTTCTTTCTTGGAACCAGCGCAATTGTTCCATAATTTGTCCCGCACGCTGATTTTTCAGCAACCGGATTCTAATATCGGGTTCGGTGGCGTGAACTGACACAAACAAGGGCGACAAGCGCATTTGTTCAATTCGCTGCCATTCCCGTTCGGGTAAATTGGTTAAGGTCAGGTAAGAGCCATACAAAAAGCTCAAGCGATAATCATCGTCTTTAAAATACAAGCTTGAGCGTTTACCTGGGGGTTGCTGATCAATAAAGCAAAACGGACAGCGATTATTACACTGAATTAAAGCATCAAATAAGGCGGTTTCAAATTCCAACCCTAAATCATCGTCGTAGTCTTTTTCAATTTCAACGTGATGGGTTTTGCCAGTACTATCTAAAACTTCTAATTCTAAAAATTCATCTGCACAGAGAAATTGATAATCAATTAAATCACGGGGATGTGTACCATTAATAGCGACGATCGCATCCCCCACCTCAAAGCCAATCTCAGCAGCGATGGAGTCGGGTAGCACCTTGGTAATTTTGGCTGGATGAAGGTTAGTCATTAGTCATTAGTCATGGGTCAATTGTCAATAGCCAAAGTCATTACTCAAAACTCTGGACTATTGACTATGTTACTCATGAGTCAACACTCATCATTACTATTGACTATTAACTATTTTTCAAAATTCCGGCACTAATCGCACCTAAAATCGCTATACCAAAGGCGAGGCGATACCAAATAAATACCCAGGTGCTTTTGGTTTTGAGGAAGCGGAGTAAACCAGCAATGGATATATAAGAAAATATCGCCGCCGAAATCACACCCGCAATTAAGGGTAGTATTCCTGTACTGCTAACTTCACCCAAAGCACTTTTTAACTCGACTAACCCAGCTAGGGTAATGGCGGGAATACCAAGTAAAAAGGAAAATCGGGCGGCTGTTTCCCGTTGTAAAGTCATAAATAAGCCGGCTGTTAAGGTAGAACCAGAACGGGATACCCCAGGAATTAAAGCCATAGATTGGGCTAAACCCATCAATAGCCCATCATTCATGGTTAATTGTTCAAAGTCCCGTTCCCGTTTGCCAAGTTTTTCTGCTATTCCCAACAATATAGACATGACTATCGAGGCGATCGCGATCGCGCCGATACTTCTAATCGGTGAATTATCATAATCTGGGATAAATCTTTTAATTAATAAGCCAAAAAAGACTATTGGCAATGTTCCCAAGGCAATGCCGATAGATAAACGCAAATCATAATCAGCATAATCTTTTTGCGCGATCGCTCGAAATGCCCCGGTGGCAATTTTTGTCAAATCTCCCCAGAAATACCACAGCACCGCCGCAATACTCCCCAACTGAATCACCGCCGTAAACGCCACTCCCGGATCACCCCAACCGAGGACTACCGGCACAACTTTTAAATGGGCGGTACTACTAATCGGCAGGAATTCTGTCATTCCCTGCACAAAACCTAAAACAATAGCTTGCAAAATATTCATTTGCTGCACTCCCCCAGCCTCTGGAGTGGGTGGAGTACTCAGGACTTTGAGTGGAAATGCCGCAACTGAAATTATTGCCGAGGCGACACTCATAAACACGAACCATTGACGTTTTGATAAAGCCATCAGTCTACCTGCGATCGCTGCGATTACAACCAATTACACAAACATCTTTTTGAGAATCTTACAGGATACTTATAGCAGTCCTATTTGAGAAATGAACAAAAGAGATAAGGGAGACAAGGTAGACAAGCTTCATCGTCAAGTATGAAAGTGGGACTAGTATTTGTACTCAGCACTCAGCGAGAAGTTGCGTGCGCGGGTTCCCCGCGTTGAGCAAACTTCGGTGACTCAGCACTTTCAAGTTAGAGAAGACATTCCCAATTACGCAAAATCTCGGTACAATAAAAATGCCCAGGGGGGGGATTTTTGAGTATGTTATCTTAAATAAGATAAAGATTAGTTACAATTATTAAAACTTTGATTAATAACACATTGTTTACTTACAACGCCTCTACCACCACTATTGATAAGAAATTATCTGTAAAGAACCCTGCTTCGCTGGGTATAGAAGAATTAGAATCTACACTTTCTGCGTCGCCATCTTTACCATTGTTAATATCGTCCCGACAAACTTGGCTAGTGTTGGCGGCGGCGGTGTTTTTAGTCTCAGTGCCAGTATTTATTGAAGCACCACTGGTGCGATCGCTACCCAGCCTCAGTTTAGCCATGACTGGATTTTGGGTATGGTTGAGTTTTCGCTTAATGTCTCGTCCTGCAACATACCTCTGGGGGGATTTACTCTTAGGCTTTAGTTGGAGTTGGTTAGCAGGGGCAATTTATTGGGGTTGGTTGCGTTGGGAACCTTTGTGGCATTTACCAGTAGAATCTATCGGCTTACCCTTTGCTTGTTGGTGTCTGGTAAGAAACTGGTGCAAGGTTGGTAGTTGGTTTTATTTAGGTTCTTTATTCGGTACAGTTTTAACCGATGTATATTTCTATATAGTTGATTTAATGCCCTATTGGCGACAAATCATGCAAGTCGAACCTGATAGTGTGTCGGCGATTTTACAAGCTGCCGTTACTCAAGTCCGTACACCTTGGGGTCAAACTTGGGCTGTAGCGTTGGCATTAGTATTACTCACCGCCGGAATTTTACCTTTACGTAACCAGCAAAAACACTGGTTTGCATTTGGCGGCGCAGTGTTAAGTACTATTTTGGTAGATAGTTTATTTTTACTAGCTGCTTTAGTTGCGTAAAGTCACAAAATTTCTGGGTTGGCTAAGGTTGGATCAACTATCAAATAACTGCAACATCAGTAGTTAATTATTCATAAAATCTGCTCAAAAAGCTGTAAACTTGTGGCGATCGCACTTCGGGGATATCTCTGCAACTCTCTAAATATCAGGATTTACAAGTTCTTGTTGGTAATTTTTGAGCAGAGGTATTTATGACTGAAATTAACATTGAAAATCTGCCACTTTGGGTACAAGAAAGAGACATCGTACTTAAATACAATACTCAGGCGACATGGCGTTATGGTGAGCAACCAGATTACACCCGCTCTAATGAGAATTTAGCTAAAGAAAGTCTGTGTAATCATCCAGCAAATTCCCTGGAAAAACTTGTCCAGAATTTGGTCAGAACTTTCGACATTGAAGCTAATTTCAAAACAAATCCTCAAGAGTGGTTGTCTGTAGTTCAAGATAAATTTCGGATGAGTACCAATGGCGGAACTAGCTATACATTAGAGGATTTAGTTCAGGCAGGTACTTACAAACTTTTGATTGGCAAGACCCAGCACTATCAAGCTCCCCAAGAAGATTTTGAATCTTCTACTCAGCTATTTCACACTGCATTTCCCGATGGTTTTTTGTGGGAAGTATTAGAAGTTTATTCTGCACCTCCTACCATTGCTTTTAAATGGAGGCATTGGGGACATTTTCGCGGTAATTTTAAAGATTATGTTCCGACTGGGCAGATGATTGAAGTAGTGGGGATGAGTATTGTTCAAGTAACAGAAAACTGCAAAATTCTGTCTTTAGAACACTATTACGACAATGGAAAATTTCTCAATCAATTAACTTCTGGCGGCAAAATGGGCAATGCTACTCAACAGCAGCTAACCCCAGCAGGAACACCATCAGCTAATTCTGGGAAAACAACTTTTTTGGGTTTTTTCCGGCGCTTCTTACCAAATAGAACCAAACCAGCATCAGCTAATACAAACGTTAGTGGTTGTCCATTTGCTGCTTTATTACGTTAATCTCCGCACTGGGTGTCAGGGTTTAAGGGTGTAGGGGTGTCTGACAAGTGTAGGTTTTTTACGTTATGCCCCATAGGGTTTAGGGGTGTAAGGGTGTGAGGGGGATGGAACTCTGATTAAATTGTGATTTTTAGAGTCGCTACTTATCACTCTGTTAAAAACCTACTCTTGTGAGTGTAGTGGTGTAGGGGCTGACAGGTGTAACTTTTTTTCCTTCCCTACACCGCAAATCCTTGATGTTTCATCTTCAAATTTCCCGGTGGAGCTTTACAAAAAGTTACAAAGTTATCAAACAGTAAATTCAGGCTGCAATTCTGGCGTTATTCTGCCAGGAAGCAATATCAGCGAACAAGCAAGAGTATCCTAGCCAGCGTTGTAGGAAGCACAGCACATCTGTGGCGATGTCAGTAAGTCAGAGAAGTAAAATAATTTTTGCCAAAAATAGTGTCAAACCCAGTAACAGTAAATATTGTGGATATTAATACGCTGTATATTAGTTTCTGATGACTGCTGTGTGTTGATTGAGCGATCAGTTCCTAGTCAAGAGTCGCTATTGCTGTTATCGGCTGTGCCGAGTTGTAGCAACTGGCGTTGAAAAATCAAGAGTCATAACTATGCCTCAAAGATTATAAACTGTTGACAGCTGTCAGCTTAAAGCCATTATTCAGTTTGATGGAAAGAGGTAAAAAAGTCGTGAAAAGATTGGTGCGTTTATTAACAGTATTTAGTTTGTTGCTGGGTTGCTGGGGATGGTTAGGTACAACAGGTGTAGCCCAAGCTGCTGGGATCAACAGTTTGGCTTTACCACAAGTGCCTGTTTTAGCAGTGGAGTTACGTAACCGGGCAGATCAAAAGTTAGCAACGGAATTTGGTAAAAAAATTGATTTAAACAACACCAATGTCCGCGCTTTCCAAAATTACCCCGGTTTGTATCCTACCCTGGCTAGGAAAATCATCCAAAATGCTCCCTACAAAAGTGTAGAAGATGTGCTGAATATTGAAGGATTGAGCGATCGCCAAAAACAAATCCTCCAAGATAATTTCGACAACTTCACCGTTACCGAACTAGAATCAGTCTTCAACGAAGGAGACGATCGCTTTAACAACGGTATCTACAGATAAGCTCAATTATCGTTAATGTAGACATATAGTAGTCCACTCCCAAAAATTGGGAGTGGTTCTCTTAATCCACAAGAATTCAGGAGTCAGGAGTCAGAATCAACTCTAGACTTAGTAAAATCCAAAATCCAAAATCCAAAATCCAAAATTTTTTGACTTTGCCTGAAATAGAAATTCCTCGCCAATTTGATGTGATAGTAGTCGGCGCTGGCGCTGCTGGACTGTACACTGCGTTGTGTTTACCAGAGTCTTTGCAAGTCGGCTTAATTACTAAAGAAACTGTTACTTTGTCTGCTAGTGATTGGGCGCAAGGCGGGATTGCGGCGGCGATCGCTCCTGAAGATTCGCCACAGTTGCACATTGAAGATACAATTCAAGCGGGTGCTGGTTTGTGCGATCGGCAAGCTGTAGAATTTCTCGCCCAAGAAGCCCCTAACTGTATTCAATCTTTGGTAAATTTGGGCGTAGCTTTTGACCGTCATGGTAACGCCTTAGCTTTAACTTTAGAAGCCGCCCATTCTCGTAACCGCGTGCTTCATGCTGCTGACACCACCGGTCGAGAAGTCACAACTACTTTAACAGCGCAAGTATTACATCGCCAAAATATTCAAGTTATTCAGCAAGCTTTAGCATTGAGTCTGTGGCTAGAACCCGAAACAAATCGCTGTCAAGGAATCTGCCTGTTTTATCAAGGTGAAATTACGTGGGTAAAAGCTAAAGCTGTAGTTCTCGCTACTGGTGGCGGTGGTCAAGTTTTTGCCCAAACAACTAACCCCGCCGTCAGTACAGGTGATGGGGTAGCGATCGCTTGGCGGGCTGGGGCTATTCTGCGAGATTTGGAATTTGTGCAGTTTCACCCCACAGCCTTAACGAAACCAGGTGCAGATCGCTTTTTAATTAGTGAAGCTGTCAGAGGTGAAGGCGCACATTTGGTTGATGATACCGGGCGAAGGTTCGCTTTTGACTATCACCCCGCCGGGGAACTCGCACCCAGAGATGTGGTGAGTCGAGCGATTTTTAGCCATTTGCAAAAAACTGCGGTTGATCCAGCTACCGCTCATGTCTGGCTAGATATGCGCCCCATCCCGGCTGACAAAATTCAACATCGCTTTCCCAACATCATCAAAGTTTGTCAGCGTTGGGGAATTGATGTGTTTCATGAACCAATTCCGGTTGCGCCTGCGGCGCATTACTGGATGGGTGGAATTGTGGCCGATTTACAAAATCACACAAATATTCCGGGTTTATACGCTGTCGGTGAAACTGCGAGTACGGGAGTACACGGAGCCAATCGTTTAGCGAGTAACTCTTTACTAGAATGTATTGTGTTTGGCGCACAGATGGCAAATATTCAATTGACAGATGTGGAATTGCAACCAGAGTTGTCAGAGTTATCTGTGCGGGAATTTAATTTAGATGAAAATGCTTGGCAAACCCAGCAAGCACAAATAGCAGCATTGCGGGAGAAATTACCCCGTTTAGTGTGGCAAAGTGCTGGGATTTGTCGAGAACAAGCAAGATTAAACGAAGCGATCGCAACTATTGAATCTTGGCAGCAAGATTTTGCTATTTTACCTTTGAGCAAATTCTTGCTTTCTTTGCGTGCCAACGAAACTGTGAAGTTCCAAACTCTGGGTATAGAACGCCAATTAAGACTTTGGGCAGAAACTCGCAATCTACTAGATGTGGCTGATTTAATTCTCAGAAGTGCTGCTTTCAGGACAGAAAGCCGGGGCGGACACTACCGCATCGATTACCCAGAACCCAATCCACATTGGCAAATGCACACAATCGTACAAGCACTTCATTGGAGTAAATCCATACCTGTAAGTTAGTTACTGATCAACTACAACCTTTCTTGATAGGTTGCGACTGCATATTAATGATTGACTATAGCAGTCAAAGTATTTGTGAGTACTATGTTTGCAGCTGAAACTCTTGAAAATACTGATATCAATTCAAAATTCAAAAAAGCTAGGTATCACAGGGATTTGAAACTGTGTATTTATCGCATTCTTTTTTTCAAATTGGTATGAGTTCCTAATCAACACTCAGCACTTTGCCATGCGTTAGCGTGTACCACTACCGTGCTGGCTATCAGGAAGGCCATAGTTTGGCGGCACATATACATCTGTTAACTTCTGAGAATTAGCATTAGAGCTTTTAGCACTGTTGTTTTCTGTGTTAGTCAAAGCATTAGCCACTAAATCGTGAAAATTTGCTCTAGCATCAGCAATTTTCGGAATCGCTAAACAAGCAGCTACACACAGTATCAAAATACTGGTGATTTTTAAGTTAGTCGTCATCAAGTTTTGATCTATTTTTTGCATTCTGATTTCACCCAGTACTTTTTTTACCTACATCCGATGCGGAATTAGTTTCGTGGAAAAATTAAACTTTAGTAAAAATTTTTATTTCTCAGAAAAATTTTTGAGTAAAAAACTTGGGGCAGAAAATCTGCTCAACACTTAAGAAATATACCTAAAGGTTGCTGACAGACATCAGCCAAAAGTTAGAACTCATAAGGATGATGCTGTTAGATGTTCGTTAATTACCTCTAAAGTCAGACACAGAAATATAAAATCTTAATAAATTCTTTATATTTCTGCGTTGAAATCCCACCTTGGCTTGTAGCAAATAATACCAAAAATCTCAGTATTTCCGAGGTAAGTTGGATACATTTCCGTAAAAACCAGGGATTAACAGTACAAAAATGGCTCATTTCGTGATTTCTTTATCAAAATTTAATTTATGAAACTAAGTATAATTCAAAATTAGTTTAAGTAGTGTTACTCATATATAAATTTTTAGACTAAATAAATCACAATACAATAAATCTTTACACAGCCAGTACAATACAATTGTACTATAAAAATACAGACATAAAACATTCAGCCATTGGTCACAATGACTGAGACTATTGTCTATTGTAAAAATTACTGATTTTTTTAATTTTTGCTGCCCGATCAAGTCAATTCATATCGGTTTTTACCTAAGTGTTTAGCTCGGTACATGGCTGAATCTGCTTGTTTAATCAGGGTTTCTGCATCTTGGCTATTTGTCGGATAAACACTGATGCCAATACTGGCAGAAATTTTAGTGGTGTATCCTGACAGCACAATTGGTTCGGTTAGGCTGGCGAGAATTTTTTCTGCAACTCTAGCCGCCACTGAAACTTCAGGAATTGCGCGGAGAATGACTGTAAATTCATCACCACCCAGCCTGGAGACAGTATCACTGCCGCGCAAACAATTACTGAGTCTTTGGGAAACAATCACCAACAAGCGATCGCCCATATCATGCCCCAAAGTATCGTTAATATGTTTAAAGCCATCCAAGTCAATAAACAGCAGTCCCAGCAACAAGTTGTTGTTTTGCGACCACTGTAAAGATTCTTGAAGTTGTTCTATAAAGAATTTGCGATTCGATAAGCCTGTCAGGGGATCGTGATAAGCCAGATACCGTAAATGGTCTTCTTTGAGTTTTAATTCTGTATTAGAGCGAAATAACTCAGCCGCAGTACGTCGTAGTTCTTCTTCCATCAGCTTGCGCTGGGTAATATCTCGAATCACTCCCACTAAGAAAAAATTACCAGCCGCATCTTTGTGGAGCGATCGCTTCGTGGCAATTAAATGGGTTTGACCCGCAGCATCAGTAAATTCTTCTTCATTTTCGCGCGGTTTTTGGGTGAGAAATACTAAATTATCTTGTTCTCGAAAAACATCAGCTTCATGGCGAGGGAAAAATTCATAATATGACTTTTCCAGCAACAAGCTATCAGGATAACCAATGAATTGGCAGTAAGCATCATTTAAAACAATCCACTGATGTTTTTCATTTTTGACAAAAATTGGGTCAGGAATAGAATTAATGACTTGATGTAAAAACTCCTTAGAACGTTTCAATTCTTCCTGCATATATGCAATATGAATAATCATCCAAATAGAGGCACTAATAAAGCCAAGAGTTGCCGGAATTAATGGCAGCCACCACCCCAGTAAAAAAGCTATATAACTACTCAAAAAAAGTATTAATAAAGATACTAAAAGACTGGGAATACTTTTACTAAAAGTTTTAATTTGCCAAATGATTAACGAACCTAAATAAGACCAGCCAAAAATCCATAAACACTCCCATAATTTTGCCAAAACTCTTAACAATGGTCTTCCTGTCAAGGCAGATGAGATTAATTCACTCACAAAATAAGCTTGCAGTTCAATCCCCGCTACCGGCTTGGCTGTACCCAACATTTGGCTAGAGTAGGGAATAAATGCAAAATCTTGCAAACTGGGAGCAGTTGAACCAATCAATACAATGCGATCGCGTATCCAACTAATTGGGACTTTGCCATTCAGGACATCACTCATCGAGATTTGACGAAAGTTACAGAACTCGCCAGTTGATTTTTGACATAATGGTTTAGGGAAGTTAGCTAAAATTTGATAGCCTCGATCATCCGCCCTCACATAACCACCATCATTGGCTTGAAAACGGTTAAATATAGCCTCACCTAACCGGACATAATCACTATTTTTAGCAGCTTTTTGTGGTTTAATCTTTTTATCTTCTAAATAGAGTAATGCTAACTTTAAGGCGAAACTTTCATAGTGTTGCTTATCCATGTGAAGATACAACAAATTTCGCCGGACTTTCCCATCATGATCATACAGTAAATTATTAAAACCAACTTGGTTAGGATTCAGTTTGAGAGGTGGTAGAACACCCATATTTCGGTTCTGTGTTAATAGTTGAATACCGATTAAATTTGGCATTGAACTATAAAGATTAACTAGCTTTTGATGTCCTGGATTGACTGCTAAATCTCGATAAATATCTAAGCCAATAGCACGAGGTTGATGCACTTGTATTTTCTGCAATAAATCAGCAATCACACCATCAGGAATCGGCCAAGAACCGACTCGCCGCAAAGAATCTTCATCAATCGCTACAATCGTGATTCGTTCTTCTGGTTCTTCGGTTGGACGTAAGCGAAAAAATTGATCCAATCCTGCTAACTCTAAGGATTGAAAAACTCCTATGAAGCGCAATATTATAATGCCGGTTGCCACAATAACAGCAACAACTAATTCTTTATATTTTCGCTCAAGTGACTGTTGCAGGTTCCAATTCCAAAATAACCTGACAAAATGCTTGTCTAGCTGCTTATTCATTCCCAATTACCTAGTAGGGAGAAATATTTTTAATTGGTACAGATATCAAAAACTAGCCAACACTCAGTAAATATCCTGAAGATACTCCAGTGTTGATTGTTGAAAATTTTATCAGTATTGTTATGTTCCACCAAATAATTTGAAATAGTGTTAACAAATAAGAACTCATAATGACTGATGATTAAACAAAGGTTAACCAGTATTTCTGTATCAAATAGGAACAGGTGCAGTATAAATATTGATTGCTAATAACAAAAGTATATTTTCGTTATCTAAAAGTGACAAATATTTTATTTAGATTATCAGAGCCAGGAAATGAAGGATTTTCATAGTTTGTTGTCACTTAGGGATTTCCAAGAAATAAATTATCTAATCTCGTGGAGTGGGCTTCTAGCCCGCCCTTGGCTAGGGGCGGACAAGATGTCCACCCCACAAGAAAAATTGTATGTTTTTTTCTTTGGAAGTCACTAGGGCTTACGCTGAAAAACAAATTTGCAAAAAAATAAATCAACTGGGAATATGATTGTGATATTCAGCCAGTTGACTAGCAAAGGTGAAAATTAATTTAGAAAAACAATTGCGCTGACATTGATTACTTAAAATACTTAAAATTTGTTGGGCCGGTATAATCGGTAATCTTGGCTAGTTCTGTGAGATTTTGGACTCCGCTATAAGTTTGACCATTAATAATCCAAGTCGGAAAGGCTTGGATGTTTGCAGCGCGGCACAATTCTGGTTTACCTTTAGGACTGTCGCCTGCACACTCAACCTTCACTTTCTCGTTAATGATTTGGTAAGCTTCTTTACCAAAAATTAGCTTTTGTTCGTGGCAATGAGGACACCAGTAGGCCACATATTCTTTCGCGCCAACCTTGGCTAAATGTTGTGCTAGGGCGATTTCGGCTTCTCCAGAGTTGGTGGTAATTTCCCAACCGTATTCCGGGTTAGGCGTTTGTGCCGGTGTCGGGATAAAGGAAATTCTTTGTTGTCCTGTGGAACCAGGCGTTTGTGATGTATTTACACCAGCATACACACCCAAAGTCCCAATCAGCGTCACCATTGCCACAATCAAAGCCGTAAATAAAATTTGTCCGATATCTTCCCAGGTACGTCCCAGAATTGTGAGAACTAACAAACTGAGGGAGAAGAATGCAGAGGCTAGACAGTAAGGACACAAGGCTTTGATTTGAAAAGCCAGCACATACATTAAATAGCCACTGAACACAGACATAGCAATTGCTCCCACCAACAACAGCAGCCAAGTCCAATTTTCGATTTGTTTACGTTGGTTGCTGTTCTCAGAGTTCACAACTAAGGGCGCTAAAGCAAATATCATCATACTGATATATGCTAAACATCCAAATAATGCTAATGGCTGACCGAAAACCGTACCCCAAGGGCTGGAAAGTACGTCATTACAACCTCTCGTGCCAGCTTGTGCTATGCAGGCGGCGCTGCCTCCTGTTAACTTTTCAATGGTGAGATAGCCAGTGACTAAAGTACCACATCCGGCGATCGCGGCAATTATTGGGCGCGACCATTTATGAATCCAAGGAGTAGAACGGCGGCGAATCATAACTGCGAAGTCTGAAGTATGAAGTATAAAGTGTGAAGTCTGAAGTGTGAAGTATGTAGACACCCAAAGGGTGTCTAGTTAGTACAGGTCGGCGGAAATAAACAGACCATAAGGAATTGCTAAAAGGCTTGTGGTATCACTATTCTTTCTTTTTCCTTTTGACCTTTTACTTTTGCCTTGTTGTACTAGTATGAAGTCTGAAGTATACAAGTTCTTCCTACTCCCTACTCCCCACTCCCTACTTACTAAGAATGTAACTTTATTTGTTGGGTTGATTTGCTTGGGCTTTTGGAGTTCCAAGTGCGATGGGCTGCTTCAACAAATTGACTGACGCGAATCGGATCAATTGGTTGCTCAATGCGACCATGACGTTTTAAGGAACTAGAAACTATCACCCCATCTGCTGCCTGCAACAGTGTAGCAACATTTTCCCAGTCGGCTCCACTACCGATAAATACTGGTGTGCCTTTGGCTGCACCACTCGCTAGTTCTAAATCTTCCTCGGTGGGAGGACTACCTGTCGCCCAGCCAGATAAAATTACTGCGTCTGCTAAACCGCGCTCAATTGTGTCTTGAACCGCAACTGTTAAGTTAGGTGAACTTAAAGGCCGGGCGTGCTTGACTAACACATCTGCCAAAATTTTGACATCAGAGCCTAATTCTCGCCGATAGCGTAATAATTGGTGGGCTTCACCTTCAATTAATCCTTGGTCGGTGGCCATGACTCCAGTTAACACATTCACGCGGATAAATTGCGCCCGCACACAACTGGCGATCGCGATCGCACTTTTGGCATCATTCCGCAATACATTTAAACCTATCGGCAAGGTTACTAAATTTTGTATCCTCTGCACTACCACAGTCATTGCACTCACAACGGCTGGGTCTACTTGGTTTTTCGTAAATGGCGCGTCGAAAAAGTTCTCGACAATAATGCCATCTACGCCGCCACTGGCCAGAGCAGTTGCTTCTTGTTCAGCACGGTCAATTACGGCTTTTAGGCTCCCGCCCCAACGGGGTGAGGTGGGTAATGGCAGTAGGTGAACTACGCCAATAACTGGTGTACGAGTTTTAAAGGTCTGATATAAGTCCACGTCTTCAAAAGATTATTCAGAGATCAGGGATTAGGGATTGGATTTTAGGATTAAAATTCACCTAGCTCCTATTTTCTCGTCTTACGTCCCTACTTCCTTGATTAGCATTCATGTTTTCTCTGGCGCTGGTTTTACTACCTCCATCTGGGGATGGAATTTGGCATAAAACGTTCCATAAGATATGTTAAGATAAAACCTGGCTACAAGAGGAGTTTGCCACTCATAAGACGCAAGGCAGCTTCCCGTGGCTTGGGCATCTTGCCTGAGCGTTAGGGTAGCATTACTGCTTGATTAGGCGTAGTCGCCAGCGCGATTTCCCTGAGGGTAGCGACTTCTCACAACCAGCCTTTTGGGCGGCTTCCCGACGGGTAAATTAGCAACGCATACGCTACGGTAGTGTAAAATACTAACAGGCGATTTGTTAAAAAATATTACAAGTGTCAAAAATAATCAAAGACACTCCGATTTACCCTGGGAAACAAATAGTAGACATATCATAACATGGCCTCAATTTGTATAGGTCATAGCAAAGACAGTTACTAGTAGTGGAAAAATCCACTTAAGTGTTGTCAGCATCAAGGCGTGCATCACAAAGAGCGAAGTCACTGCGCTTTGTGTGACTAAAAGAAAAAACCTTAGATATCAAAGTATGGGTGAAAAGCCAACAATAGCAATATCTCATTTGGGCTGCGAAAAAAATCGAATAGATACAGAACACATGCTAGGGCTGCTGGTAGAAGCAGGTTATGGCGTAGATACAAACGAAGAGTTAGCAGATTACGTTATCGTTAATACTTGTAGTTTTATTGAAGCAGCAAGAGAAGAATCTGTCAGAACTTTAGTAGAATTGGCAGAGGCTAATAAAAAAATCGTGATCACAGGCTGCATGGCGCAGCATTTCCAAGAGCAATTATTGGAAGAGTTGCCCGAAGCCGTAGCCGTGGTTGGTACAGGTGATTATCACAAGATCGTCAATGTGATCGAGCGAGCTGAACAAGGAGAGCGCGTTAAACAAATTAGCGCCGAACCAACTTACATCGCCGATGAAACCACACCGCGTTACCGCACGACAACAGAGGGTGTTGCCTACCTGAGAGTGGCTGAAGGATGCGATTATCGGTGTGCGTTTTGTATTATTCCGTATCTGCGAGGTAATCAGCGATCGCGTACCATTGAATCAATTGTGGCCGAAGCCGAGCAGTTAGCCAGCCAAGGCGTAAAAGAAATCATTTTGATTTCTCAAATTACTACTAACTACGGATTGGATATTTACGGTAAGCCCAAACTCGCCGAATTACTCCGAGCCTTGGGGAAAGTGGACATACCTTGGATTAGGATGCACTATGCCTATCCCACAGGATTGACCCCAGATGTGATTGCGGCAATCCAAGAAACGCCCAACGTCTTACCTTATTTGGATTTGCCATTGCAACACTCTCATCCAGAGATTCTGCGCTCCATGAACCGTCCCTGGCAAGGGCGAGTCAACAATGAAATTATTGAGCGCATTAAAACTGCACTACCAGAAGCTGTATTACGGACAACCTTGATTGTGGGTTTTCCCGGCGAAACAGAGGAACATTTTGAGCATCTACTCAACTTCGTGCAGCAGCATGAATTTGACCATGTTGGTGTTTTTACCTTTTCACCAGAAGCAGGAACCCCCGCTTACAGCCTGCCCAATCAGTTACCCCAGGAAATTATGGACGAGCGGCGGCAGAAAATCATGGAAATTCAGCAGCCCATTTCTTGGCAGAAAAATCAACAGGAAGTCGGCAAAATCGTTGATGTCCTGATAGAGCAAGAAAATCCTGAAAGTGGGGAATTAATTGGTCGTTCTAGCAGAAGTTCGCCCGAAGTTGATGGTTTGGTGTATGTCACAGGCGCAGCAAAATTAGGAACCATTGTGCCTGTTGCAATTCGCAGTGCTGATACTTATGACCTCTACGGTCAAGTCGCCCTCAGTCCCACATAGATTTCGATTTCCCAATCTAAACAAAAAGTCAAACAGCAAAATCTAGGAGAGTTGATGAATCTTTCGTTTATTGAACTAGGAATTTCCCAAGAACGCGCTGAACAATTAGAAAAAATTGGTTTTACCGCACCGACTAACATTCAAATCCAAGCTATTCCCCAACTATTGTCAGGTCGGGATGTAGTAGGACAGTCTCAAACCGGTACAGGCAAAACAGCCGCCTTTTCTCTACCAATTTTAGAACGGCTGGATGTTAGCCAAAGAGCCGTGCAAGCTGTAGTTTTAACCCCAACCCGCGAATTGGCAATTCAAGTCCATGATGCTGTTAGCCAATTTATTGGTAACAGTGGCTTACGGGCTTTAGCAATTTACGGTGGTCAATCCATTGACCGTCAAATTATGCAGCTCAAACGCGGCGTTCACATTGTTGTCGGCACTCCCGGCCGAGTGATTGACTTGCTAGAGCGCGGTAGCTTGAAATTAGATCAAGTCAAGTGGTTTGTGTTAGATGAAGCCGATGAAATGTTGAGTATGGGCTTTATCGATGATGTTGAGAGAATTCTGTCTCAAGCACCCCAAGAACGGCAAACAGCATTGTTTTCTGCCACAATGCCCCCGTCAATTCGGATGTTGGTGAACAAGTTTTTGCGATCGCCTGTTACCGTTACTGTTGAGCAACCAAAAGCTGCACCCAATAAAATTAACCAAGTAGCTTACTTAATTCCCCGCCACTGGACAAAAGCCAAAGCATTACAGCCAATTCTGGAAATGGAAGATCCAGAAACAGCTTTAATCTTTGTGCGTACCCGCAGAACTGCGGCAGAACTCACCAACCAACTGCAAGCTGCTGGTCACAGCGTGGATGAATATCATGGTGATTTGTCCCAACAAGCCAGAGAACGTTTATTAACCCGCTTCCGTAATCGTCAAGTGCGCTGGGTAGTCGCCACTGATATTGCTGCACGCGGTTTAGATGTTGACCAACTATCCCACGTCATTAACTACGACTTACCTGATAGCGTAGAAACCTACGTGCATAGAATTGGTCGGACTGGTCGTGCTGGTAAAGAAGGTACAGCCATTACCTTGGTTCAGCCTTTTGAGCGTCGCAAACAGCAAATATTTGAGCGTCATAACCGTCAAAGCTGGCAATTACTGTCCATTCCCACCAGGGCGCAAATTGAAGCACGGCACATCAACAAATTGCAAGAACAAGTCAGAGAAGCCCTAAGCGGTGAAAGACTGGCTTCCTTCTTACCCATTGTCAGCGAATTGATTGAACAGTATGATGCTCATGCGATCGCTGCTGCGGCACTGCAACTTGCTTATGATGAAACCCGTCCCGCTTGGTTAAGCTCTGAGGTGGAAGTTCCCGAAGAAGTTCCCGTTGCTAAACCCAAAATTGTCAAGCGTCGTGAATTTTCTGGTGACAGAAACCGTTCTTGGAACAAATCAGATGCTAACAACGGTGACGAAGGACGCTCCACACCCAAGCCCAAACTACGCTCAGGTCGTCGTGAAGCCCCCGTTTCTGCCAATCAAAAGCTAGGTTCTTCTGGCGCGAGAGAATCTGCTTCTTAGGTAGTGAGTGCTGAGTGCTGAGTGCTAAGTGTTTTGATGTGTACTCAGGACTCATAACTTACAACAGTCGCTCACCGTTTCTATCAGCTTGTAGGAACATAGATAAAGATGTATTTTCTGTAGTTTTATGTTCACAATTGCAGATTTAGAGCAGCTACAAGCTGAACATCCAGAATGGCAAATGGAACTGGTAGATGGAAACATCCTAGTTATGGGGCCATCAGATTATATTTCAGAAGAAATAGGGGCTGAGTTAATACGCTTACTCGGCAATTGGGTACGTCCACGTAAGCTAGGAAGAGTTACTGGTTCTAGTGCTGGTTTTATTCTGCCTAGCTTGGAAACTAATCATGAAAAACGCAATCTCCGCGCTCCAGATGTGTCCTTTGTGCGTGCTGACAAACTCAAAACTAGTAAGCGCGATGTTGTAGAATTAGTACCTGACTTGATGGTAGAAATTAAATCCAAGTCAGACCGTGTGAAAACATTAGAAGAAAAGATTCAATTATTTTTAGAACTTGGTTGTACTGTTGGGATTTTGATTGATCCAGATGAGTTGATATTAAAAGTTTATCGGCTGAATCAAGCACCAGTAATTTTACAAAATAACGATAAATTGACACTGCCAGATTTACTTCCTAGTTGGGAGCTAACGATATCAGAATTGTGGCCGCCTGTATTTGAATAAGAGGCTAGAACAACAAGGCAAAAGGAAAAAGAAATAATAACGATAACACAAGCCTTTTCGCAATTCCTGATGGTCTGTTTATTTACGCTGTATTGTGCTATTGAATAGAATTCAACGGCAGATATTTATCTGCGTAAATTGAAGAACTATGACTCAAGCTCTACGTAAAATCACAACATTTGCCGAATTCGTCAGTTGGAAACCTGATGGAGAACGTCATGAATTGCATGATGGAGTAGTTGTTAAAATGGCACAACTATTAGGAGGTCATGAAGAGGTTATACCAATTCTCTATGAACCTGCATAGAATAAAGCTTGATGGAAAAGAGCTTCAAGGATGAAATCATAACTGGTCAAAGAGGATACTAATTCAGAAGATAATTGAGCTAATAT
>NZ_JACJTB010000010.1 GCF_014698475.1 Nostoc spongiaeforme FACHB-130
CAAGTTAATCAAAAGACTTGGATATGGCTTTCGCAACTTTAGTAATTTCCGCTTACGTAGCTTATTAACTTGGCACTTTACTACTAATTCTCCATAAAATTACCGGAAGAACCATTTTTATTTATGTTGATTGACTTTGATTTCTCAGTATCGTTAAGTTTTATGAAACTATCAAAGGCAAACCATGCTAGTATGTACCAAGGTATATCTTCAAACTTAAATCCTTGTTTGATTAATTGAGATAAGGCAAATAAACCAAGCCCCAGAGGTACTATTACCCGTAAATCAGCAGTACCGTTAGTCATTTTATCAACATCGGCATTAAAATCAGACATTATATTTAACAAATCTTTAGCGATCGCCGATTGATTATCTGTTAAATAAGGTTGAGAAATTGACTGATTTCGATAATTCTGATCTGTTTGCCGAGTGTAAACATTATCTGTTATGACTGTCACTGCTTCTTGATAACTTTGTGACAGATTAATACCTTCTTTAATGGCTGTTTGGACTAAAGGTTGTTTGATAACTTCAGCCACAGGTACAATCATCGGGGAAAAAATAATTGCGCTCAAACCTTCAAAAATTTCCGGTAAATTTACTTTTTCCCAATCAAAATTAGACTCCATTATAAATATCTCCTCTACAAGCAACTCATCACTATAGAAGCGTAGTCAAACTATTAAATGTTTCCATCATCCGAAAGTCACAGAGAAAATTTTAAATTTATATCTCAAGTATTAATTATATTTGCATAATTCAGATCCCTTCCTTCTTAGAGAAGTTTGGTATCTATTAGTATATACAGCAAAATTCCGTCTTTAGGCTCAAGTCATAAATTCAGATAAACGTTAAGAATAAAAATAGATTGCACCAGAATCGAATATTGGCTGTAATCAGAAAAATATCCGAATCAATTAACAGAAACATCTAAGATTATGACAATTTCCACAAACAGCGATCGCCAAATTCAACAACTGCAAGAATTAATCCAAGATATTGACTCTGGAATGTTGACTACAGTCAATGATGATGGTAGCTTACACAGTTGTCCTATGTACTCAATCAATGAAATTGATGCAGAAGGGAGACTCTGGTTTTTTACTAGTTCCAACTCCCATCGAGTAAGTGAAATTGAACATAATCAGCAGGTAAACGTTAGTTTCTCTTCTTGTGAACAGCAGCGTTATGTTTCCATTTCTGGTACAGCACAACTCCTCAAAGACCGTCAAAAAATGGCAGAATTATGGAAACCAAAATTAGAAACTTGGTTTTCTCAAGGCTTAGATCAGCCAGATTTAGCATTACTCCAAGTCAACATTAAACAAGCCGATTATTGGGATAGCAGTTCGAGTTATCATCCCCAAACTATAAATTTTTCTTCCCTATAGCAAGCTTTTAAAGTTGCTTGGAGTGCAGTAAAGCGCGATTACGAAAAAGGCGAAGATGGACAGTGGCACAAAAAGCCAAATAACTAATGTGTGATCAATTCTACTATTGATCTAATTAACCGCAAAAAACCTATTTCTTTAGTTAGACGCTAATACAACTACTATAAAGATATTTTTCTTACTGGCAGTAGTAGTAAACTTCCGTCCTGGGAATATAAGCAAATCAAAGTAAAACTCTTGAGTATTCAAGATGAGTAGCTGGAAGTTTGTGATATTCCCAGGTTATTTCTTAGGTGAAAAATTACATTAGCAGTGAAAATCCTCTGAAACTGCGATCGCATCATCCAATCTCAATATAAGACTCATATTTAATTTCTGAAAAAATACAGTATTCTTTCCTACTCCCCATTCCCAATCTTTACAGAGGCGCGGACGTATTTCCGAGGATGGGGTAATTGGTTTATCTCGTTCGTTAATTAGTGCGGGTGTACCCAGTGTCTTAGTATCACTTTGGACAGTGCCAGATGTGCCTACAGCACAATCAATGACCCAATTTTATCAAAATCTCCAAAAAAAACCTGACAAAGCCCAAGCATTGCGCCAGGGGACGCTAACGACGATGAAGAGTCATCCCAGTCCTGTTGATTGGGCAGCTTTTACTTTGATTGGGGAGTATTGAATTCTTAAAATTTATCTCTGTATTAGCTAGGAATATCCACTTACGTAATAAATTACAAACAGGACTTACGCAAAAATAACGTAACTCTGCCATTACGAGCGATAGCGAAGTAATCCCCCCTGACATTGAGATTACTTCCCTACACTCCTTTCCGGCCGCAATGACAATATCGGCGTTGCGTAAGTCATAACAAAAATATTTATATGTAAAAGCACCATGTCTTATCGCACTATTGGCTTAACTGCACTTACTACACTGTTATTAGCTGTTGGATTTATCCCTGCAAATTCTTTCATCTGGCAATCAACGCAGGTATTGGCACAAACTCAAAACAGCCAAGAAGTAGAAGCAGACAAATTTTTCCAACAAGGTGTGGAATATTTAAATAATCAAAAAGTTACTGAAGCTAGACAGTCTTTTGAAAAAGCCTTGACACTTTATCAAGCAGCAAAAAAGCCGCAAAGTGAATCAGCAATGCTGCTATTGTTGGGAATTACTTACGGCAAAGAAACTAACTATGATGCGGCTATTAATTACTATCAACGCGCTTTAAAAATTGTCCAGCAATTGCCAAAACGAGAAAATGAATATGCCATTGTCCGTTTATTAGGTGATACTTATCAAAAATCCAAAAACTATCCCCAAGCTATTGCATATTATCAGCAAGCCTTGGTGTTGGCTAGAAAAAATAAAGATACTAAAAATGAAAAAGAATTACTAGGTAATTTAGGGATTGGTCATATTTTAGTCAAAAACTATGCCGCAGCTATTGAAGTATCGCAGCAAGGTTTAGCACTAGTCAAAAATTTACAAGATAAACCAGGGGCAATGTTTTTTCTAGAAAAATTAGGTGAAGCTCACTATCACTTAAAACAATACGATAAATCTTTGGAATATGTCCAGCAGAGTTTAAGTATTGCCCGTGAGATTAATGATAAAGAAACCGAGTCGAGGTTAACTAATATTCTTGGTATTCTTAGTTATGAAAGAAATCAAAACCAAAAACGTTAGTTGATAAGCTGTTGCACATTTAATTTGCACAATGCGGGCGGGCAAGATGCCCACCCCACCAGAATTTAATCTGATTTAGATATGCAAACTAAATTTCTTTAGCTTATTACAATAGCAGTCCTAAATAACAAACATTCTTCCTTGTCCCCCTTGTCTACATTCCCTCCTTTGTCCCCCTTCTCTACCTATTTTGTTCATATATCAAATGCTAAATAAAAATATGAGCAATTCCCACAATGGGCTACGCCTACGCAAAATAAATTTAACTGCATTCATCTCGGTCATTTTGACCGTTTCTCTTACCCCGGTAAACTTACATTTACTATTTTTTAATTCACCAGTATTAGCACAAACATCTAATGACAAATCACAACAAGCCAATACATTAATTAGGCAAGCGGCTGCACTTTTAGGTGACAAACAAATCACTTCCGCCAGACAAGCTTTACAACAGGCTTTAAGTATTTATCAACAAGTTAATGATCGTCAAGGTCAGTCTGTCGCTTTGGTATTTTTAGGAATTAGTTATGAACAGGAAAATAACTATAAAACAGCAATTGATTATTATGAAAAATCTTGGCAGATAGTTCAGCAATTACCTAAAAAACCCAATGCAGGCGAAATTGTAGTTAAGTTAGCTAATGCTCACCGCCTGCAAAAAAACTACAATCAAGCGATACAATACTATCAACAATATTTAGCCCTAGACCAGCAAAACCAAGATAGTCAAAATCGCATAGCCGCCCTCGGAAATTTAGGGAGAACTTACGCAGCCCTGAATAATTTACCACAAGCTCTTGATTATTACCAACAAACTTTAGCACTTTCGAGAGCTACAAATAACCGACAAAGTGAGTTAACCGCACTCTTAAATTTAGGTGAGACTTATCTTAATTTAGAAAACTACGCTGCTGCCATTGAAGTTTCTCAAAAAGGGTTAGTCATTGCTAAAGAATTAACTAATAGTATAGCAGTTATAGATTTTCTACGATATATCAGTAATGCCTACTATTTTATTGCTGATTATAATCAAGCGATTCAATACAATCAGCAGAGTTTAGAAATTGCTCGGATAATTCAAGATAAAGATAGTGAACGTCAAACACTCAATTCTCTTGGTAATATTTACTATTATCTGAGAGATTATGATAAAGCGATTAATTACTACGAGCAAGTTTTGTCTATTGCACGTTCCCAATCTAATCGCAGATCCGAGGGATTAGCATTAGGAAATATCGGACTAGCGTATATTAATAAAGGTGAAGCAGCTAAGGCAATAGATTATCTAGAAAAAGATTTGGCAGTATCCAGAATAGTAGGCGATCGCCTCAACGAAAGTCAAACTTTAGGCTACTTGGGTAGTGCTTACCTGCAAGTGAAGAATTATAGTAAATCGGTAGAATATTATCAGCAAGCTTTAATAGCTACGAGAGAGGCGAAATACACTAGAGGCGAAGGCATCACATTCTATAATTTAAGTATTCCTTTGATGGAGTTGGGCAAGCTCCAAGAAGCAGAAAAAGCCTTATACTCTTCCATTGAAATCTGGGAATCACTGCGCGAAAGATTAGGAGAAAATGATAGTTATAAAATATCATTTTTTGAGCAGCCAATTCAAGCTTATCAATTATTACAAAGAGTTTTAATTGCCCAAGATAAAACGAATGAAGCTCTAGAAGTTTCGGAACGAGGTAGAGCAAGAGCGTTTATAGATTTATTATCTTCCCGCCAGTCAAAACCTAGCACTCGCGGTAATGCACCACAATTACCAGCAGTAGCAAAACCAACATTATCGCTCCTCAAACAAATCGCTAAACAGCAAAATGCTACTCTAGTTCAATATTCGATTGATTCTAAAACCACTTCTCGCTTAGGAGCATCAGCAACTCTTGAGCAGGCGCTATATATTTGGGTAGTCAAACCTACAGGTGAAATTACCTTCCGCATAACTGATCTCAGACCCTTACGAGAAAAAGATAAAACTTCTCTCGCAGAATTAGTGACTGTGAGTCGTCAATCAATTGGTGTGAGAGGACGCGGTGGAATTCAAGTTACGGCTAACCCAAATACAAGCAAAGCCAAAAACTCTTTTAGACAATTACATGACCTATTAATTAAACCCATCGCTGACCTTTTACCCAACAAAGAAAGCGAAAAGGTGATTTTTATTCCTCAAGAGTCTTTGTTTTTAGTTCCCTTCCCGGCACTGCAAAATGAACGAGGAAAATACTTAATTGAAAAACATACAATTCTCACCGCGCCATCAATTCAAGTCTTAGATTTAACTCGTAAACAAAAGTTAGGACATCAAAATTCGCGCCAAGGAGAAGTTTTAATCGTAGGTAATCCCACAATGCCAAAAGTAGCTTTAGAACCGGGCAAACCATTGGCGCAATTACCAGCTTTACCAGGTGCAGAAAAAGAAGCAAAAGAAATTGCACCGTTATTTAAAACTAAAGCAATTACTGGTAGCCAAGCAACTAAAGCTGCCATTTTACAGCAAATCTCAAAAGCGCGAATTGTGCATTTAGCAACCCACGGCTTATTAGATGATAACCAAGGATTAGGAAGCGCCATAGCCCTCGCACCCTCCGGTAAAGATAACGGTTTATTGACAGCAGAAGAAATCCTCAATTTAAAATTAAATGCAGACTTAGTAGTTTTAAGTGCTTGCGACACCGGACGCGGTAGAGTAACTGGTGATGGTGTTATTGGTTTATCTCGTTCTTTAATTAGTGCTGGTGTTCCTAGCGTCATCGTTTCTTTATGGGCAGTTGATGATAACTCGACATCGTTTTTAATGACCGAATTTTATAAAAATCTCCAACAAAAACAAGATAAAGCCACCGCATTACGCCAAGCAATGTTAGCAACAATGAAACAAGATAAATATCAAAATCCCTTACATTGGGCTGCTTTTAGTTTAATTGGTGAAGCTGAGTAGATTTTGAAAATTTACGCCTCGTGTGGATTATATATAGCAATCCTAAATGAGTCGTGAAAAACATAGATATGGAAACGAACCGCCCTCCGGGTTCAGCAGTTCCTCATGGGGGAAACCCCCAAGACCGGACTGCTTCACCAAGAACGCCAAGGACGCAAAGATAAGAAAGAAGAAAAAGATATGGAAATTTTACAAATTATTTAGGACTGCTATATAGGGAAATAATTAACCGCAGATAAACGCGGATGGACGCAGATAAATTTGTAGTTCAGTAGATGAGGAACGCTATAAAATTATCTGGAACATTTTGCATAATCTCACACAAGCCAGAAATACAATTTTTTAAAACAGTTTCAACCTAGATATTTCTTACATCTTATGTCTAATATCAAACGCCGTCATTTTCTGCAATTTTCTGCTGCTACCCTTGCCGCATTGGGTTTGAACCAATGGGATATGATGCAGCAGGGTAATCATCTGGGTAAAGTTTTGGCACAAAATACAGGGCGTAAACTAGCTTTATTAGTGGGAATTAATGAGTATTCTGAAGATGATGGTTTGTCGCCCCTTTTTGGTTGTGTTACTGATGTCAGGCTACAGCAGGAATTATTAATTCATCGTTTTGGTTTTAAACCCCAAGATATTCTCACCTTGACTGACAAACAAGCCACTCGTCAAGGCATTCTGACGGCATTTGAAGAACATTTAATTAAACAAGCCAAGCCCAGTGATGTCGTATTATTTCACTTTTCTGGACATGGTACACGAGTCAAAGATCCAGATGGCGATTCGCCAGATGGACTTAATAGTACATTTATTCCGATAGATGGCAAATTACCACCTAACGGACGCGGTTATGTAAATCACATTATGGGACACACATTGTTTTTGTTGATGTCTGCATTAAAAACTGAGAATGTGACGGTTGTGTTAGATAGTTGTCATTCTGGTGGTGGTAAACGGGGAAATTTGCGCGTTCGTTCGGTGAATGGCGGTACATTACTACAACCAAGTCCCGAAGAGTTGGAATATCAACGCCAATGGCTGAAGCGGCTGGGACTTTCGCAACAAGAATTTATCCAAAAACGCAGACAAGCCGTGGCAAAGGGAGTTGTGATTGCTAGTGCGAGAAGTGATCAATTTGCGGCTGATGCACCGTTTGAGGGCTTTCATGCTGGGGCGTTTACTTATTTGTTGACACAGTATCTTTGGCAACAAGCTGGTAATGAATCTGTAAATAGTGCGATCGCAAATATTGGACGCAGTACTAAAATATTAGCGAGGGAAAATGGTAATCTCCAAGACCCAGAGTTTGAATTAAATCTTAGCCGCAACAAAAGCAACCCACCGATTTATTTTATTCCTATCCAAGCTGTTCCGGCTGAAGCGGTCGTGACTCAAGTTAAGGGTAATCAAGTTCAATTGTGGTTGGGTGGTATAGATCCACAAAGCTTAGAAGCCTTCACAGATAATCCCTTATTTTCAGTTGTCAATCCTCAAGGTGATGAACTTGGCTTAATCAAATTAGAATCCCGTCAAGGATTAATTGGTAAAGGTACATTAATCAATACAGGTACACGCTCAACTTTAAAATTACAGCCAGGAAATTTATTACAAGAACGGATTCGCAGTATTTCCAACAATCCTACTTTAAAAATTGGCATTGATGAATCTCTCAATCATAATAATGTCCAGCAAGCCATAAAAGCTCTCAAATCCCTGAAACGTGTTGAACCGCAACTTCTGGGGAAACAAGCTGTTCAGTATATTCTAGGGCAGATGACTCAGCCTAAATATCAGGAATTAAGAAAAAAAGGTATTTCTCAGTTACCAGAAATTGGTAGTTTTGGTTTATTTCTCCCTAGCCAAGATGAAATTATTCCTAAGTCTTTTGGTCAAGCCGGCGAATCTATCACTGAAGCCGTAAAACGTTTACAACCTAAGTTCAAATCGTTACTAGCTGCTAGAGTAGTTAAGCAAATTTTAGGCAACATTAATTCATCCCGCATCAACGTTGCTGTTTCTATGAATGTGGCTGATAGCAATGAACTACTAGCAGAATCTTTCCCAATTCGCGGATCTATCTCGAAACAGCCAAAACCCCCAAAAGCTGCTATTCAATTGTCTAATTCCGGCTTGACTCAACTTGCTGTCGGCACCAAAATTGCTTTTAAAATTCAAAATAATGAAAATCAACCCATTTATGTCAGTATTTTGGTAATTGATGCAGAAGGGGAAATGACTGTTATTTTCCCTAATAATTGGTCTGCTACCCAAAATGCGGCTTTAGTAGAAGCACAAAAAACCAAACTCATTCCTCAACCAGATGATGAGTTTACCTTAGCTGTTGATAGACCTTTAGGAATTTCAGAAGCGTTAATTATTGCTAGTACAACACCACTGAGAACTTCACTTTTAGCCTTGCAAAAAATTGCTAGTTTAAGAAATGTCGCCAATCGTAGTACTCCTATTGCTGTAACCGATGAAATTCTAGATGTAACCAACAATATATTAGATGATTTAGATGCAGGTACTCGTGGCGGGATTTCTGCACAGCAAATACAATTACCATCGGGAGTACGTGGTATTGATAGTAAAAAATTAGCCGCAATGTCTATTTCTTTTGAGGTTGTTGATTCTAAAAATAGCTAATAAGCTGTTCTATATTTAACTTGATGTGAACTCAACAAGTCTGTTTTGACTTCTCCCCTAACCCCTCTACGACGCGGAGAGGGGAAAAAATTTTTTAAGTTTTTAAGGAAAAATTAGATATTTTAAATATGCAACCTAGTACAGGTCGGCGTAAATAAACAGACCATAAGAAATTGCTAAAAGGCTGGTGGTATCGTTATTCTTTCTTTTTACTTTTGCCCTATTGTACTAGATACGCCAAACAAACTATTCAGATTCACCAATTAAGGTAAATGCAGCCCAATTTTTTGGGAGAGGATATTTCTGCATTGTTGTCAGCATAGCTTGGCGTAATGCGCTGGCTTTATCTTGTTTTTGTTGGAGATTTTTATAAAATTCGGTCATTAAAAACGATGTTGAGTTATCATCAACTGCCCATAAAGAAACAATGACACTTGGGACACCTGCGCTAATTAAAGAACGAGATAAGCCAATAACACCATCACCAGTTACTTTGCCGCGTCCGGTATCACAAGCACTTAAAACAACCAAGTTTGCATTTAACTTTAGATTCAAGATTTCTTCGGCCGTAAGCAACCCGTTATCCTTATCGGAAGGTGCAAGAGCGATGGCTCCACCAAAGCCTTTGGCTAACGAACTTCCCAATCCCCGGTTATCATCAAGTAAACCGTGAGTAGCAAAGTGAATAATTCTTGCTTGCGAAATCTTCTCTAAAATAGTTGTCTTACTGGCTTCCTTACCTATCAGTGCTTGAGTTTTGAGGATTGCAGCAACATTTTTAGCTTCCTGTTCTGCACCGGGTAAATTATTTAATTGTTCGAGGGGTTTTCCTGCTTCCAACTCTACTTTCGGCATTGTCGGATTACCCACTACTAAAATTTCCTCTTTACTCAATTCCTGACTTGCCAACTTTTGTTTGCGGGTTAAATCTAAAACCTGAATTGATGGTGCAGTTAGAATTGTGTGTTTTTCAATTAAGTATTTGCCTTGTTCATCTTGTAGTGCAGGAAAGGGGACAAGGAATAGAGAACCTTGAGGAATGAAGATAACTTTTTCGCTTTCTTTTGTGGGTAGAAATTCGGCGATGGGTTTGATTAGTAGTTCATGTAGTCTTCGGAATCTTTGTTTTGTTTTCAAAGTATCAGAATTTTGACTGATAATAATACCACGCCCTCTCACACCAATAGATTGACGACTCATAGTAACTAATTCAGAAAGAGTTGTATTGTCTTTCTGCCACAGAGGCTTGAGGTCAACTTTTCGGAAATTACCTTTACCTGTGGGTTTGATTACCCAAATATAGAGTTCTGATTCTTTAGTTTGTTGTTTACCCTGAATTTTAAACTCATCATAAATAATTGAATATTCAACAAGTGTTGCGTTTTGCTGTTGAGCAACTTCTTGTAGGTTGGGTAATTGAGTTCCTAAATCTTGGGTAAGACTATCATTAGTTTTAGTAGATAAACGTGTATTTAGTAAATCAACAAATGCTCTTGCACGCCCTTTTTCAGCAGTTTCTAGAGCATTATCATAATTTTGCTGCTCAATGAAAACTTGTTGTAATATTTTATAAGCATCAGCTTGTGTTTCAAAAACAGATATTTTATTGATATCTGTTAAATTTTTTCTGACATCTTCCCATGTATCAATTGCATAATATAGTGCTTTGACTGCTTCATCAAGATTGCCAGATTTACGATAAGCATTGCCTAGCTTGGTTAAAATTTCACCTCTCTCTTGATAACCATTTTGCTCTGATACAGTTCTTTTTAAGAAAATTTCTGAACTTCTTTCTAAATATTCAATAGCTTTTAGATAATTATTTTCTTGAAGATAAATATTTCCTAGATTACCCAAAGCAGTTGCCTCCATATAAGAGTTTTCAGTATCTCTTGCTATTTTTAAGGATTGCTGATATTTTTCAAGAGCTTTAGTGTAATCACCTGACAAAAAATAAGCATTACCTAAATTACTCAATAACCATAATTCTCGATTAGTTAAATTATCTAATATAAAAAATTCTGTATTATCATCTTTGATTTCTTTGTTAAATACTAGGCTCTGATTCAGAATATCAATAGCTTTAGCTGATTCACCTAGTTTGATATAAACCAATCCTAAAAATCCCAAACTCCAACTTTCGTTATAACGGTCTTTAGCTTTTCTAGCAATAGCTAAACTCTGTTGAAAATAGTCAATAGCAGTAGGGAAATCACCTAAATCAATATAGGACATCCCTAAATATCGCAGAGTCTTGCTTTCTCCGTATTGGTCTTTTATTTCTTTATATAGAGTCAAAGCCTGTTGCCAAGACTCTAATACTTCTTCAATACTTAGAGCTCTTCTATAGAAAATAAATCCTTCTCCAATTAATCGCTCTGCTTCAGCTTTACGATAATCTTTAGTCTGTGCCAACGCTTGTGATGTTCTTAATGGTGAAAGTAAATTAGTTAACAAAGGTTTTGGAAGTTTTTTGATTAAATCTAGATATTCTTGTTTGTATTTAATTGCTGTTGGATAATCAACTAAAGTTAAATAAGATTTATACAAATTCATCAAGGCAGATACTTGTCCTTGGTAATCATTTATTTCTTTGGCGATCGCTAGGGATTGTTCATAAGATTCAATCGCTTTTCTATCAAAGATGATTGCATGTTTCCAAGTCAAATAAGTATAATAAAAATAAAAGTCCCCCAAATTTTCTAAATTCCATAATTCACCTTGACGATATTTAATTTCTTTCGCTATATCTAAACTTCTTGTATAGTATTCAAGGGCTTTTTGATAGTCTCTAAATAAATAATAAGAATGAATAAACCCTAAATAACCTAAAGCCAAGCTTTCGCCTTGACGGTCTTTAATTTCTTGGGCAATAAGTAAAGCTTTTTGAAGAGAATCAATAGCTTTGTTGTAATTATATAAATAGCTGTAAGCAATTCCTATATTTCCTAAAATTCTCCCTTCGCTTTGACGGTCTTTATTTTTTCGATACAGAGACAATGCTTGTTCCCAAGATTGTAATGCTGCTGGAAATTGAATGTTATCAAACTGTTCAATACCTTTGAGCCACAGTTTATCTGCTTCAGCTTGATGATTTGTAGATGTTTGCGCTAAAACCTGTTGTGTAAAGAAAAATTTGTAGGAATTATTTCCAAATGTCAGTGAAATTGTTACTAGAAAAGTATTGAAAGCTATTAAAACTATTTTGCTTTTGCGTAGGTGTAGCCTGTCGTAGATATCACTCATAATTCTCATTTCAATTTCACATTACAACAAGCCAATTAAAATAAAAGCTGACCAGTCTCTGGGGTTTGGGTATTTTTTCTTAGTTTCTAGCATTGCATAACGCAAGGCTGCTGCTTTATCTGGTTTTTCATGGAGTTTTTGATAAAATTTTGTCATTAAAAATGCGGTTGGTTGATCTGATATATCCCATAAAGAAGCAATCACACTGGAAACTCCTGCCGACAAGAAAGAACGTGATAAGCCAATTACACCATCATTTGTGATTTTTCCGATGGCTGTATCGTTGGCACTTAAGACAACTAAATCTGCTGTTAATTTTAACTTTTGAATTTCTGTGGGTGTGAGTAAGCCGTCATCTTGAGTGGAGGGTGTAAAAGCTAAACCTTGCTGATTATTGAGATATGCTTTTGTTGCTAAATGAATAATTTTGGCTTGCTGCATTCGTTGTACAACTGCGGTTTCGGTTGCGGCATTACCTATGAGTGGTTGGGTGTTAAATAATTGTGCGATCGCTTTTGCTTCTTGTTCTGCACCTAGTAGCTGAAGCGGTTCTCCTCGATCAGATTGTATTATAGGATTACCCACTACTAAAATATCTTGATTGACATTTTTATATTGTTTTTTTCGTTGATAAAGTAAATCTAAGGCTTGACTAGAAGGTGCAGTGGCAATTGCATATCGCTCAATTAAATATTTACCTTTTGTATCTTGTAAAGCTGCAAAAGGTATAAGAAATAATTCGCCTTGGGGAATGAAAATAATATTTGTATTTGGTTGTTGAGGTAATAAATTTTTAACGGGTTTAATTAATAATGTATACAATTTTTGGAAGTCATCTTTTTGACTACCTTTGAGATAATTATAATTTCCTCTTACGCCCAGAGACAAACGACTGCTAACAATTAAATCAGCCAGAGATGTGTTTTGTTTTTGCCACAAGGGTTTAATATCAACCTTACGAAAGGTTATATTTCCTGTGGGTTGAATGACCCAAATATAGAGTTCTGATTCTCTCGTTTGTTTTTTGCCTGCAATCGTAAATTCATCATTAATAATTGAATACTGCACAAGGGTAGCATTTTGTTGTTTAGCGACTTGCTTAATCTGTTCTGTAGCAGAATTAACTGCTAATGTAAACATGCGATCGCCTAATATATTTCCTGGCAATTGCTCTGAAGCTAAAACCTTATCTTTGAAAAAAATATTGATATTGTTCAAAGATGCGATCGCCACCATCATTAGGCAAATTGATTGTGTGAAGTAACTCGGCATTTTATCTCTCTCAGTATTTTTATATACAAAATAAATTCCTCATCCGCTACAGGATATGCAAATTGACGACTAATCGACAAAAGTTAATTTAGCTACACTTTTTCAGATTCAGTTAGTATACTGTTAATACCAACTTTGTTGGTGCAAATCCAAAATCATCTAATTTTTACAGATATAGCAGGCGAAGCAGATGTTAGGACTCTGTTTATGTTTGAAAAACCTGAAAATACTGGGTTTCTACTCAGCACTTAGTTATAGTTAGCATCGTCCCCCAATTCCGCATACCTGTATCTGTGCTTACTTTGTCTTTACACAATGTATGCTAAAGTTTCTCAACTACTGGTTTTGATTAAATTCGCAAAATTTAAATAATTATGGCAGATCAATCAGATTTTCTCTCAAATCTCTCTGATTTTCTTTATCCTCGCAGTTGTTATTATGGTCAATTCAAACCAGAATACCTAGTATTTAACGCGAGTCTACAAGAATTTGCTCAAAGAGTCAGCTACATTAGTAATCTGCAAACTAACGGTAAACTTTCCCCAGAAGAAGCTTATCAGCAAATCAAGACTTTGTGGAAACAATTAAAACGTGCCAAAAAACAACTAGAAATTACCAAAGAGGCATTTGGTAGTAATAATCCTCAACAATAGTCAATTATTTTTAATAAAAAAATCTTTTTGTTCCTCGGCGCTCACTTCTGCGTTGAAACTGATAGCACTCGGCTTTACTCCAACGGCAAAACATCATGGAAATGGTTGTAGTCGATGTAACGATGACCATCGGAGGTGTGATGCAGGATATCGACAAATCGATGATTCCATAAAATATCGTTAGCACCGTAACTATGACGTGCATGAACAACTTGTGCGACTGTTTCATCAATGCCTGTTAAAGAGATCATCAACATACTATTGGTTTGAATTAAAGAATCTGGTGTCACACCATATAAAGGGCTAGATTCATCAATGATGTGCATGACTGACCAACTTAAGGCAAAGCCTGGGGTTTGCTGTCGGACAAGTTTGAGGTCATAAATGCGTCGCATAAACTCACCTTCGGCAGTAATTTCATCACGCATAAAATAAACCCGCATCTGCGCTTCTACAATGAAATTTCGTCGCTGATTAGCGGTGCGAAACATGAGAGTTGGTGCTTGTTCATAGGGAACAATGACCGCCACACGGCTAAAAATGACACGGGCTGTTGGACGAGAAAATCGGGCAAAGGCTAACCCCGTCATCATGGCAATTCCCATTACACCTGCGATCGCTTCAATCGTCACAATAATATTCGCATAATTTGTCTTGGGATACATTGCCCCGTAACCAATCGATGCCAGAGTTTGCACACTAAAGAAAAAAACGTCTAAAAAAGAACCAGGACGGGCATTAGCAATGCAATCTCCGCCTAATAAATACGCCAAAGCAAATAGGGTATTAATAGCTACGTAAACCGCAAAAATTACTAGTACAAATCCAGACCAGGGAATTGTCAAGAGTAAATGGTAGGGATCGCGCCAGTAAGAGTGCCAGACACCTAAACCCTTAATCTCGATACTACCATTGTGGTACTTGAGATGGACAATGGGTTGTGAACGCTGTCGTTGCTGGCGTGCAAGTTTTTTAAATTGAAATTTCATTGGTGTAGCTAAAATAACGGCAAATCATGATGATCACTAGAGTTACAAGCCCCTGTTTTCTGATACAGTGCAGTGGCTAAGTAATACTGGGCGCTGTGACACTGCCAATGAACCGAAATTTCTGGATTACCGCTTTAGTTGCTTTTATTAATTCCCTCAGTCTGACAATTTTAATTCCTATTATCTATCTTTATGGCAAACAATTTGGCTTGAGTGATTTGCAGACTAGTTTGTTATTTTCGATTTATTCAATATCTCAGTTTTTCGCTACCCCAGTCATTGGTAAATTATCCGATCGCTTTGGACGCAAACCTTTATTAATCATTAGTTTGGCGGGGACTGTGATTGCTAATGCGATCGCAGGTACAGCAACCACCGCAACTTGGCTATTCTTTGCCCGATTTTTGGATGGGATTACGGGCGGAAATGCTTCGGTGGCGCAGGCGATTATTTCTGATGTCACCACGCCAGAAAACCGCGCCAGAGCCTTTGGAATTAACGGTGCGGCTTTTGGTTTAGGCTTTGTATTGGGGCCTGTTACGAGTTTGCTGGCGCAGCAATATTCTCTGGGAGCAGCATTTTTAGTTTCTGGTGCGATCGCATTTTTAGCACTATTAATTACTATTTTCTTTTTACCAGAAACATTGCAAACCAAAGCAGTGAAAGCAAATAATCTCTTTGACCTCGGCTTAGGTAATTTAATTCGCGGTCTAGCCATCCCAAAAATAGGTATCTTGCTAATTATTAATTTTTTTATTGGGACAACTTTTACAATTTTTACCTATGCCTTTCAACCTTACTTTATTCAGGTTTTAGGACAAAATAGCCAATCTTTAACCCTCGTATTCATCTTATTTGGGGCGTTGGGTACAATTATGCAAACTTGGGGAGTGTCAATTCTCAGCCGCAAATTTAATATTGTGAGTATATTATTTTTGGCTTTATCTATCCGCAGCTTATCATTTATCATCATGCCAATTTGGCACAACATTATTTATTTTGTCGTAGTTAGTATTGTCTATTCACTGTTTAACTCTTTAGTTCAACCCATGATTAATACGTTGATTTCCCTCAACGCTAAATCTCAAGAACAAGGTACAGCAATGGGGTTGAACGCTTCTTATTTAAGCATTTCCAACGGCGTTGGGCCTGTGATTGCAGGTATGCTCATCAATCAATCTTGTCCCCAAACCTATAGCTATCCCTTGTATTTAGCTGGTACTCTGACATTTCTGGTTTTATGTTTCGCCGTCTTGACACGGAAAAACTATACACCTTCAGAAATAAGGGTGTAGGGACAAAATAAAGTCAAAAGTTAAAAGTTAAAAGGCAAAAGAAAGAAAAAGAAAATGGTTTAAGCACCATTATTTATTTATGGGAATTATCTTTTTACTTTTTACTTTTTACTTCTTAATCTTACACCCCATTCTCTACTCCCAATTCCTCATTTCCCAAATCTATAACAGTAATATCCAACTGTGGGTCATGGGTTTCTACAACGGGTTTCCTGACTCTGTAAGGAATTTCTTCGATCGCCAAGTTATCGTTATCGAGGTCATCGTAAATTAGCTGCAAATGTTTTTCATTCAGATGATGAATGATTTTACCACTGTATTTACTGGCATCTGCGCCTAAACCTTGGATGCGAATTAAACCATTAAATACAGTCGCCCTGGCTAAATAAATTACTGGGTCATCACGAAAGGGGACATTGACGGTAGTTGTAGCGGTGAGATGCGCCATCCCTCTTTCGTCCATTTCTTTGCCTAAAGCCATTGCGGTTTTTTCCAGTCCGCGAATTGCGACGATCGCAGCTGCCACAGCCATTGTAATATCTGTACCATCGTCAGCTAAAATCTTCTGGGATGAAAGAAACTCATAATTTTCTTCGCCAATGTCACGACGTAGACGTTGATGGACGATGTTACGGGGATTGAAATGTGTCAGTGCGCCGACAATAGCCCCACAAGCCGCACGGGGTTCGCGCCATAAAGATTCTTGGGTTTTGCCGTAGATTAGTTGTTCACCTAAATCTAAACGTCCGACATGGGTTTTTAAGTCGAGGGCGGCGAGAACAAAAGATTGAGAATTACCTGCATAAATTTGGTTACGCCAAGTTTCATCTAATTGATGGGCGATGGTAACGTGGGCTAAGGTTGCGCCATCATCAGTACCGCCGCCAGTGGGGAAAAACGTCTCTGTTTTTAACTCACCAATTTCTGATAAAGTGGCAAACCGGGAAGCAACCACATCACGATAAGTTCTGGTTGACTCGCCTTGGTGGATGCGATCGCCACAGTTAGTATAGGCCAATGTGGTGACAACACTCGGTAAACTCAAATCAGCCGCACAAGCTTTTAAATCCGAAATACTCGCCCCAGCAAATTGTAATTCATCCCGGAGTATTTGCAGACCATTCACCAGAGTATAGCGATCGCTAACAATTTCATTTAAGTAGATATTTTTTGCACTATCCTCTTGTCCAAATCTGGCGGATAGTTCCCAAAACTTGTCAATTCTGGCACTCGCTAAAGATGGATCAAATGCTGAAAACATAAGTATTTGGCGGTAATTACAGAAGGAAAGGGGCAGGGGGCAGAGGTGTAATTTCAACTTGCCACTGTATAAAATTTATGATGAATTCCGGCTTTTTACTTTTATATAAACAATTTCTGCTGAATTTTAATCCTAAATTTGTAGAGACTTTGTATACAAGGTCTCTACAATTACTCCGGTTGGTGAGCGCAGTCGAACCACTGCATCCTGACTTCAAAGATAAAAAATAAAGCAAAAGATAAAAGTTACAATTACTTACCCTTTATCTTTTGCTATATAGCTAACCTTGGTCGTCGGGAGAAACTTTTAACCTAATACGGTTCAGATACAGCGTTTTTCGGTTTAGTGCAGTACAAGTTGATAGGGGAGAGGGGCTAGAGACTAGAGGAATGTATCGGATTGAGATGAAAAACTCTGTAAAAAAACTAAACTACAACAAAACCAGCAAATGATAACTTAAACGAAAAATTTATTTTGGAGGGGGTTTGGGGGACGCAACCGTCCCCCAATCGGGGGCTTGGGGAGCCACTGCGTTGGGGAGACAGCGCCGTGGGCGGGTTTCCCGACTTGAGGCGACTGTCGTCGGCTTTGCCGACTTGAAGCATGTGGCGTGGAGAATCCCCCAAATCTTGCTTATTGCCTGATAGGTAGTAAGCTGTTAGGTAGTAGTAGGGTGGGTATATCATGTATGCCCACCCTACAAAAACTTGACTCTTAACCTACATCATCGTGAGCAAAACGGTTGAAGAGGAAGTCTAAGGCATAGTTACGCAGCTTGTAATATTGTGGATCTTCCATGATGCGGGCGCGATCGCGGGGGCGAGAAAAAGGAATTTCCATGACTTCACCAATTTTGGCGTGAGGGCCATTGGTCATCATCACTAATTTATCTGCTAAAAACAACGCCTCATCAATGTCATGGGTAATCATTAACACTGTGCAACGGTTATCGTTCCAAATTTTCAGCAGTTCTTCCTGCAATTCTTCTTTAGTAATTGCATCTAACGCCCCGAAAGGTTCATCTAAAATTAGCACTTTTGGGCGAATTGCCAAAGCCCGCGCGATCGAAACCCTCTGTCTCATCCCGCCAGACATTTGCATCGGCTTTTTGTCCATTGCGTCAGCCAGCCCCACCATTGCTAAATGTTCGCGGACAATTGACCTTTTTTCCGCTTCCATTTTGTTGGGATAAACTGCATTCACCGCTAAGTAAATATTTTCAAACGCAGTCCGCCAAGGTAACAGGGCGTAGTTTTGAAACACAACCATCCGGTCTGGGCCTGGCTTGGTGATGGGTTGACCTTCGAGTAACACTTGCCCAGATGTGGGGAAATTAAAACCAGATACCATATTCAGCAGTGTAGACTTGCCACAACCAGAGTGACCAATCACACAAATAAATTCACCTTGGTTCACCTGGAGGTTAACACCATCCAGTACAGTAAAGGGGCCTTTCTTCGTGGGGTAAACTTTGCTAACATCTCTGATTTCAAGGAAGCATCTGCTATTGTCGCTCAGAGTTGGTAAGGGTTTTCTGGAAGTGCCGGTGACGGTAGACAAATTGCGGTTTTGCATGGCGGGGAATAAGGGGTGAAGTGTGAAGTAGGTTAGGGGGAATGTAGCGTAACGTTTTAATTTTTGTTTGATCCCTTAAAAAGGGGGGCTAATCATCTTTTTTTGATTACCCCCTTTTTAAGGGGGTCGTCGTAGGCGGGGGGATCTTCAGCGATGGAGTTCAGAACTTGGTGAATGAGCCTTTTATCTTCATTAATGAAGTTCAGAACTCGGAAAGTGAACCTTTTATCTCCATTAATGGAGTTCAGAACTCGGAAAGTGAACTTTTTATCTCCATTAATGAAGTTCAGAACTCGATGAATGAACCTTTTATCTCCATTAATCGAGTTCAGAACTCGGTGAATGAACCTTTTATCTCCATTAATCGAGTTCAGAACTCGGTGAATGAACCTTTTATCTCCATTAATCGAGTTCAGAACTCGGTGAATGAACCTTTTATCTCCATTAATCGAGTTCAGAACTCGGTGAATGAACCTTTTATCTCCATTAATCGAGTTCAGAACTCGGTGAATGAACCTTTTATCTCCATTAATCGAGTTCAGAACTCGGTGAATGAACCTTTTATCTCCATTAATCGAGTTCCAACACTCAACCGTCAGTTACGCAACTCTTCTAATGGGCGCATCGAGAATAACTTCAGCAATGGAAAAGTCGCGTTTAATAGGCAAACTGTTGAGGTAGGCGATGGGGTCATCAGCATTAAAGGGAGTACCATCAAATAACTGAATGGGTTGGCGAGTGTAGCTGATATCTAAACCTAATTCCCGTGCGGCGGTGCTGAAAACGCGCACCCGACAAATTCGTTCTACAACTTCTACCCAGTTTCTGGGGAAGGGAGTATCACCCCAACGCGCCAACTGAGTCATAATCCAAATTTGTTCTGTGCGGCTGGGACGGTTAATAGCCGAATCAGAGTAAAACTGGTGGTGGGCGTAGTCTCGTAAGGGGTGGTCTAGGTCACAAGTCAGGTTATTCGGGTCTTCTAGCTGGATGTACTCTAAATCAGTGCTGACGTAATCTCTCCCCGCCACAATTCTTCTGACTTCTTCGGTGTTTTGGGGATCTGCACAATATTGGCAGGCTTCTAACAACGCTTTGGTTAAAGCAATATGGGTATTAGGATACATTTCTGCCCAATCTTCCCGCACACCGAGAACTTTACCGGGGTGTCCTAACCAAACTTCTAAGTCTGTGGCGATGGTAAAGCCGACATTTTCTACGGCGGCGCGGTAATTCCAAGGTTCACCCACACAATAACCGTCAATACTCTTATTTTGCAAATCGGCGACCATCTGGGCGGGTGGAATAATGTGCATATCCACATCTGTATCTGGGTCAATACCACCAGCCGCCAACCAATAACGTAGCAGCATATTGTGCATGGAGGCGGGATGGACTACGCCCATTGTGTGACGTTGTTCGCGGGTGCGGAGTAAGTAATTTTTGAAGTCTGATAAGGTGCGGACACCTTCATCATAAAAGCGTTTGGCTAGGGTAATGGCGTTACCGTTGCGGGTCATGGTGAGGGCGGTAACGACGGGGAGGGGTTGGTTTTTATACCCGCCCAAGGTTAACCACATCGGCATCCCGGAAGGCATTTGGGCTGCATCTATATAACCACCTGTGATGCCATCTACGATACCCCGCCAGCTAGTTTCCCGGACTAAGTTGACTTCATCTAAACCATGCTTGGCAAAGAAACCTTTTTCTTTGGCGACAGCCAGGGGGGCGCAGGCTGTGAGGGGTAAGAAGCCAATTTCTAAGTTAACTTTTTCTAAACCGTGGCGAGAAATGGCGGCTGTTTTCCGCGCCCGTAGTTTCTTAATGCGTTTTTGCTGGTTGAGGAAGTAAATCATTTCACTCCGCAAGCTGTAGTAGCTGGGGTGTTCGACAACTTCCATGCGTTTACGGGGGCGGGGGATATCTACTTCTAAGATGTCGCCGATTTTAGATTCGGGGCCGTTGGTTAACATCACAATTCTGTCAGACAACAGTACTGCTTCGTCTACGTCGTGAGTCACCATTACCGCAGTGACTTCATTTTCTTCGCAGATTTGCATCAACTGTTCTTGCAAATTACCCCGTGTTAGAGCATCTAACGCACCAAAGGGTTCATCTAACAGTAATAGTTTAGGACGAATTGCCAAAGCACGTGCGATCGCTACCCGTTGTTTTTGTCCACCCGATAACATTCCTGGCTGTTTGTCGGCGTGGGGACGCAAGCCCACCATATCTATATGTTTCTCGACAATCGCCTTGCGTTCTGCCGCAGGTAAACCATTCATCACTGAGTCTACCGCCAAGGCAATATTTTCTCTCACAGTCCGCCAAGGTAACAGCGAATAATTTTGAAATACCACCATCCGGTCTGGGCCTGGCTTGGTGATTTTTTGTCCTTGCAGCGTCACAATACCTTCGGTCGGCAAATCCAAACCCGCAATCATATTTAATAATGTGGATTTACCGCAACCAGAGTGACCAATCAAAGAAACAAATTCACCTTTTTTAATTTGCAGGTCAATACCTTTTAAAGCAATATATTGACCGCCGCCACTTAAATTAAATACCTTATCAATTTGATCAACAGCAACGAATACTGACATGGCTTTAAAGTCTGAAGTATGAAGTATAAAGTGTGAAATAGGGAGTTGGGAGTTGGGAGTGGAAGAGATAGGAGAAATATAAATTATTCTTTCCTCCTGCCTCCTGCCTTCTTACTTTTGTTCTGCTGGTAAAATCAGGTTTTGTAACCAAGCCATGAACTTGTCGAGTAATAAACCAACGACACCGATATAAACCAGAGCTAAAATTACTTCACTCACGTCGTTATTTTGGTAAGCATCCCAGATAAAGAAGCCGATACCGACAATCCCAGACATGACGATTTCTGCCGCGATAATTGCTAACCAAGCCAAACCAATCGCAATTCTTAAGCCAGTGAAAATGTAAGGTAAAGCCGAGGGAATCAAAATGTTGAGGAAGTATTCTTTGCGGCTGAGTTGCAGAACTTTAGCCACGTTGTTGTAGTCTTGGGGAATTTGAGTCACACCAACCGCAGTGTTAATTAAAATCGGCCAAATTGCGGTAATGAAAATTACGAACAATGCTGCTGGTTCGTTTTGGCGTAGTGCTGCTAAAGAAATGGGAACCCAAGCCAAAGGAGGTACAGTCCGCAGTAGTTGAAACAGTGGGTCTAAAGCTTTGGACATGGTTTTATTCACACCTATCAAAATGCCCAAGCCAATACCAACCACCGCAGCTAATGTGTAACTAATAGCCACCCGTTGTAAACTAGCTAAAATTTGCCAGAACAGACCTTTATCAATACCGCCTCTATCGTAGAAAGGCCAGAAAATGAGTACCCAAGTATCTTGCACGACTTGAATTGGCCCTGGCAATGTGGCACCAGGAAGCCAAGCAAATAATTGCCACAGTCCGAGGAAAATTAAAATTGCGATCGCTGGCGGTATAATCTCAGGAAATTGTTTTTGTAACTTCGAGATAAAACTGTTATCTAACCTTGGGCTGGCTGGTCTTTTCTGTGCAATTGTCATGATTCTTCCCTCTATTGACTAATGAACCGCTAATTATATATCTATTGACCATTGACTAATGACCAATGACTAAACACTTACTTTTTTAATCTTGAGACTCTTGAGATATGCTTCAGGATTTTCAGGATCAAATTTCACCCCATCAAAAAATTCTTCTACGCCGCGAGATGTGCTTGTAGGAATATTCGCCGCCGCGATACCTGCTTCTTTTGCTGCTTCTTTCCAAATATCTTCGCGGTTAACTTTATTAATGAGTTCTTTTGCCTTCGCTGCATTATTGGCAATGTAATCTTTCGGCAAGAATCCCCAACGCACACTTTCAGTAATGAACCACAAATCATGACTCTTGTAGGGATAAGACACGCTACCTTTTTCATCTTTCCAGTAATAAGCAGCCATTGATTTATCATCAACTTTGCGACCATCACCCATGTCATATTTACCTTGGAAAGGTTCAGCTAAAATTTCCGGTGTCGGTAAGTTGAAATAATTTCTCCCAGCCAAAATTTGCGCTGCTTCTTTGCGGTTGTCAAAGTTATCCAACCACTGTTGCGCTTCCATAATGCCTTTTAAAATTGCTTTGGTGGCTTTAGGATTTTTATCAACCCAGTCAGCCCGGATGGCTAAATATTCTTCTGGGTGATTCTTCCAAATCTCTGCGGTTAACGCCGCCATAAAGCCAATTTTATCTTTGACAATGCGGTAAGGCCAGGGGTCGCCAGTGCTGAACGCATCCATTGTCCCGGTTTTCATGTTGGCGACAGTTTGCGCCGCCGGGACAGTCAGTAGTTTGACATCTGCATCAGGATCAATACCACCAGCAGCTAACCAATAACGAATCCAAAAGTCTTGGTTAACATGAGGAAAGGTTTGGGCGGCGGTGAAGGGTGTAGAGGATTTTAGTTCTTTTAATAAAGACTTAGCTTGAGCAACTTGCAGACCAATTTTACCAGTGTGTTTACTGGCGATCGCAATCCCGTTTCCATGTGTAATTAGCTGCGCCAACACATACATCGGGATTTTTTGATTTCCCTTAGTAATTAAACCTTCGGTAATTAAATGTGGCATGGGCATTTGCCATTGTCCACCATCAATTCCACCACCCGCAGCACCAATTTCAACGTTATCCCGCGCAGAACCCCAAGAAGCTTGTTTAGAAAGGTCAACATCAGTCATCCCATACTTAGCAAAAAAGCCTTTTTCTTTGGCAATAATTAATGGTGCTGCTTCTACAATTGGGACATATCCTAATTTTACAGTTTTAGTTTCTGGTGCTTGGTCTGGGCTAATATTTGCCACATTTTGAGCAGTAGGCGCTGACTGGGAACTACCACCAGTCACGCTATCTGGGGGGTTTCCTAAACAGCCTTTCAGAAACACCGCGCTTGCAGAAGCCCCAGCTGTGACGATAAATTTTCGCCGCGAAATTTGGTTAAAAAATTCTGTCATATATGTCTCCTCAAAAGTGAATTTAAAATTTTTTAGGCATGACAATTAACGCAAGTCGAAGATAATCTCGCTTGTGGTCATTACAAAATAATTTCGAGCTATATTCAAACTAGTTAACTCAAACTGATTATTCCTAATCAAAGTCCGATATAACTAACTAGAAATAATTACTTGGGTTTCAGAGGTTGAGCTGGGGATCACTTAATTCGTTGAAACTTAGTTTACAGGTTTTAACGTCAAATTGGTTAACTTCTAAACCATAATTCTTAAATAAATATTAGATTGATCATATAAGTAAAAATTTATTATGGGCGGCAAAGTCAACGAATAATGGCAATGTATCGGGGGTTATTGATGGTAACAATTACCTTTATATAATGATTACGGTGGAGAAACTTAATTTATGCCATAAATCATCAATAATTACTTATGCGTACTATTGTCTAAAACATATATTTTGTCTGCAAAATAAGATGTAATTGGAATAATTGATAATTACTGATGTTAACGATTACTTTAAGTCTATAGATAATCAAGAAAGAGCGCAGATGTCAAAACAAGCCAAGCAAATATTCACGTCGCTACCCGTTTATAATTACACTATCCCAGGCTGGGAACCATACACAAAAAAAGCCGCCGCCGTCAATGTAGAAACTTTGACAATAGCCAGCTTTAACGTCCTTTGTGACCTCTACGAAAAAGATAAAATCGCCACCGAAAAAAGATTACCCGCAATTATTGAGGAGTTAAATCAATGTAAGGCCGATATTATTGCTATTCAAGAAGCGACACCAACCTTACTAGAGTTACTTTTATCGCAACCTTGGGTACGCAATTACTACATTTCGGAATCCAGCACAGCCGCCACAGTACGACCTTACGGTAATTTATTGTTATCGCGTCTGCCTTTTACATTGGTTGAGCATCAATTTTTGGGACGCAAGCGGGTATTGGTAGGGAGTTATGAAATTAATGGTCAATTACTGCACATTGCCGTTGTGCATTTAACAAGCGATCGCTCTCAAAATGCCCTAGAAAAACGCCAACATCAGCTAACCACCATACTTGCATATCTCCAAACCCTACCAGGAAATAGCTTGATAGCTGGTGACTTCAATACACGCGGTAACGAACAAGAAGACATAATAACAAATGCTGGATATATCGATATCTGGCAAAAACTCAACCCCCATACACCAGGTTACACCTTTGACCCCCAACGCAACGCCTTAGCAACATTGATGAGTTTACAGGGAATACCAGTGAGGCTTGATCGCATTTTACTGCGGAGTCAAAACCATGATTGGCAACCGCAGTCAATTGACTTGTTTGCTTGTGAACCAGTCGCAGATACAGCAGAGAAAATCTATCCATCCGATCATTTTGGTCTTTATGCAGTTCTCAAAGCAACGAGATAACACCCTCTGCTGATGTCAGAGGTAGGATGAAGAGAATAATCCTTTTAAATTGGCGCGTAATGACTCTGGCTGAAACTCCCAACCAAGAAAATTCTCTTAATCCTTTGCTCACCCTCAACTACGAACCAGCCTTAGAATCTTTGGGTGATGATTACTACGACGAAGTAGCCGCAGAGGAATTTCCCCAACATATTTTGCGCTGGCGGAATAATGCACTGTTATCTGATTTAGGCCTAAATCCTCCAGTCGTGACCGATGAGGATTTTATTACCGCCTTTGGCAAATTTCAAGGACGCAAACCTTTATTAGCACTGCGCTATCACGGTTATCAATTTGGTACCTATAACCCGCAACTAGGTGATGGTAGAGGCTTTCTCTACGGTCAAGTCCGCGCTACCGATGGCGAATTATACGATTTCGGGACTAAAGGTTCTGGTAGAACACCTTACTCTCGTGGTGGTGATGGAATGCTGACACTCAAAGGCGGGGTGCGGGAAGTTTTAGCCGCCGAAGCCTTACATCAAATGGGAGTTCGTACCTCACGCTGTCTGAGCATGATTGAAACTGGTTTATCTTTGTGGCGTGGTGATGAGCCTTCCCCCACCCGTTCCTCAGTCATGGTGAGAATGAGTAGTTCTCACATTCGCTTCGGTACGTTTGAGCGATTCCATTATTTACAGCGTCCTGATTTAACTCAAAAGCTCTTAGACCATGTAATTGAATATTACTATCGCCACTTAGTTAATCAAACAGATAAATATGCCTTATTTTATGCAGAGTTAGTCCAGCGAGTTGCTGAACTAGTGGCGCAGTGGATGGCTGCCGGTTTTTGTCATGGTGTGCTGAATACTGACAATATGTCGATTACTGGGGAAAGTTTTGACTATGGCCCTTATGCTTTTATCCCCACCTACGACCCCTATTTTACTGCGGCATATTTCGACTATTACAAACGCTATTGTTACGGTCATCAGCCAGGTATTTGCCAATGGAATTTAGAAATGTTGCAAGAACCATTAAAGGCAATTATTGATATGGCTGATATGCAAGCGGGATTAGCCAGCTTTGATCATTATTATGGTGCAGAATATCGCCGTTTAATGTTGAAGAAGTTAGGTTTTGAGCAGTTAAACCATCCCGAAGCTGATGAGCTTTTAGAATTAACAATTGCCTTTTTGAAAGAAAGTCAAGTTGGTTATCATCTATTTTTCTTTGAAATGGCTAGGACTTTTTCTGCTAAATGGCGAGATGACCCAGCAGGCGTACTTAACAATTCAGAAATTGCACCAGCTACAGGAACTTCAGCAATTTTTGATAATTGGTGCATACTCTACCACAAAATTTTAAATCATTTTAATTTAGATGAGATGGTAAACATAGCCCAAAATTTATCTCAGCATAATCCTAAGACTGTACTACTTAGACCTGTAATTGAATCAATTTGGCAACCAATAATTGATGCAGATGACTGGCAATATTTTAGAGATTTGATTCATCAAATTCAAACTAAACAATAAAACTAAGTATTCAGAATACAGAATCCAGAAGTCAGAAATGGTCACAATGTCATGAATCATAGTATAGAACAAGCTTGATTTACCAAATATTCTGACTTCTGACTCCTGAATTCTGAGGTACAAATATCAAATCTGATTTCTGAAAAATCAATACACCCAAAAAAATGCTCTTTACTTACTCCCTACTCCCTAACTACATAACTAAATTCGGAAATTAAGCCAGATGCCTATATGTATATTGTTATTAATGCTACAGTATTTTCCAAATCAATGCGGTAGAAAGCTAAGGATTCACTACAAAATTTATTGTTATGCTTTCTAGCTCAAAATCTATGAATTTAGGTATGATAAATTCGAGTAATCTGGTAAATTATTTAGTAAATGCGCCAGACATCAAGACGATTTTTTTAGTGATTTTCGGTCTTCACTCTTAAATTTGTATGTCATATTTCACTCTTTAATTCAACAGCAATTATCAAGTTGATAAACTCAAGTTTCTCGGTTTAGTTGGTTGAATTAATCAAGTATATGGTTAACAACATGACAGATATTGTTGCCAAAATGCCAAATTTAACAAAAATAAAAAATATCAACGGCGAATAATAAAAATTTGTGAATATTTTTTGTTTAAAATAAATTATTTTAATTTCTAGAGTGAAATTAGATTGTTACAGCCAGAAAAATGTAAGCAAAATTTAATTATTGGATTACAAAAATACAAAAAAGTTCTATTTTAAAAAATGTCTATATTGTAAAATAAATATTCATAATTTTAATCATGCAGTAATAATCATACAAACAAATGCTGAAATTGCTAGAGGATGAATAAGTGGTTAGGCAGCACAGATATCATCAATTTCCAGCAAGAGAAATTTTCAGCAAACGAGAGTTGCTGCCATTACTAGTGGGGATTGTTGTATCAATTGCAGTAATTGTGCTTTGGCAGAGGCTAGTGGTTGAAGAGCAATATCATATTCAGCAGATGGTTCAACAACAAGCGATCGCCATTAAAACCGAATTAACTGCCCAAGTAAATATGCGGATTCTGGCACTAGAGCGCATGGGAAAACACTGGCAACTGCAAGAGACTTTAGATCGGAAAAATTGGCGAACTGAAGCAGCAGCGTACATACAAGATTTTGGTGGCTATCAAGCCTTGGGGTGGATTGAGCCATTATTGCGTCTGCAATGGACTGTACCCGAAGTCAACCATAAAATCGCCCAGAATTTAGCAAGCAGCCAAGCACCTCAAATCCGCATAGCACTAGAAACAGCACGCAACAGTCGCCAAACAATTTTTACACCGACATTTGAGTTTTTTGAAGGCAAGCCAGGATTTTTTGCTTACCTACCCCTGTGGATTGGTGAGCAGTTTGATGGCTTGATTGTAGGCATTTTTCAAGTTCAATCCTTAATAAATTCAATATTGCATTTACCCCAAGGTTATCAAATTCAAATCTTGGAGAATGGCAAGTTAATTTACGGACAGAATTTATTGCCAACACAGCTATTAGATTGGCAAAAAACAGTCAGTGTGGAATTATATGGAGTCAACTGGCAACTGATAGTCTATCCTTCTTTAGAATTATTAACTACCTTGCGATCGCCACTGCTATTAGTTGTTTTAGTTGCTGGGCTAATAATTGCTGGCACATTAGCATTATTGATTTATTTTGCTCAGAGTAGTGAACGACGCAATCAGCACATAGCCAGCATCAATCAAGAACTAGCTAACCGCATTTTTGAGCAGAAAAAAACCGAAATTGCCTTACGCGCTAGTGAAACCCACCTCAGAGAATTACTCGAAACCGTCAAAGTCATTCCTTGGGAATTCGATATCAAAACTTGGCGATTTATCTATGTAGGGCCACAGGTAGAAACTTTATTAGATTATCCCATAGAAGAATGGTATCAAGAAAATTTTTGGCTAAATCATCTGCATCCCCATGACCGTGAACAAGCGATGGCAATTTATCAAGAAGCCGTAGCCAAGGGAGAAAATCGGGAATTTGAATACCGAATGTTAACCGCCAATGGGCGAGTTGTGTGGTTGCGAAACATTGTGAATGTGGTCAAAAACATTGGAACCCCCGTGATACTTAGGGGGTTTATGTTTGAGATTACCGATTTAAAACTTGTAGAAGAAACCTTAAGATTACGGGAACGTGCTTTAGCGGCGGCTAGTGATGGGATTACAATTGCAGATGCGAGACTGCCTAATCAACCAATTATCTACGTCAACCCGGCCTTTGAAATGATCACAGGTTATAGTGCAACAGAAATTATTGGCTATAACTGTGCCTTTTTGCCGGGTACAGATCCCCAACAGCCAGCAATTCAACAACTGCAAGCATCAATGAAAACAGGTAAGAGTTGCCAAGTCTTGTTGCGGAACTACCGCAAAGATGGCAGCTTATTTTGGAATGAATTGAGTATTTCCCCAATTCACGATGAGACTGGCAGGCTAACTCATTTTATTGGCATTCATACCGACATTAGCGATCGCAAACAAGCCGAATTAAATTTACAGCGCCAAGCCCTGATCTTTGAAAATATGTACGATGGCGTAATCATCACCGATTTAACTGGCAAAATTATCGACTGGAACGGTGCTGCTGAGTGGATGTTTGGCTATAGCAAAGCGGAAATTTTAGGCAAAATCACTAGTATTTTGTATACACCAGCCGCCTTTGCCAAAGTAGTACCCCAGATTTTGCCAGATATTCACCAACATGGCCGTTGGTCTGGGGAAATCGAATTTATCCGCAAAGATGGCGGTCAAGGCATTTGTGAAACCACAGTGATTTTCTTACAAGATGAGCAAGGCGAACCCATTGCCATTGTGAGTTTTAACCATGACATCACAGAACGAGTGTTAGCCCAACAAGCCTTGCAACGACAATTGCATCAAACACTGCTATTAAAGCAAATCACCCAGCAAATCCGGCAAAGTTTGGATAGTAAAGCCATCTTTGCCACCGCAGCCGTCCAAATTGGCCAAGCATTTCAAGTGGAACGTTGCCTGATTCACGCTTATATTAGTGAACCCACACCCCATATACCCTTGGTTGCAGAGTATAATAATTTTCCCACCTACACTTGTCAGGAAACAGTGGAAATTGCTGTCATTGGTAATCCCCATGCCGAACAGATGATGCGTGAGGATAAAGCGATCGCTTCTGATAATGTATATGCCGATCCTTTACTTCAACAAGCACAAGAAATATGTCGTAACATGAACGTAAAGTCCATGTTAGCAGTCCGCACATCATATCAAGGAGAATCTAACGGTGCGATCGGCTTACATCAGTGCAGCTATTTTCGCCAATGGACAACCGCAGAAATTGAATTACTAGAAGCAGTCGCAGCCCAAGTCGGTATTGCCCTCGCCCAAGCCCATTTATTAGAACAAGAAACCCGCCAACGCCAAGAACTCTCCCTAAAAAACTCTGCCCTAGAACAAGCAAAACGTCAAGCCGAAGCCGCCAACCGCGCCAAAAGTGAATTTCTGGCCATGATGAGTCATGAAATTCGCACCCCTATGAATGCAGTCATTGGGATGACAGAACTTTTATTAGACACAGACTTGACTCTCCAACAGCGCGACTTTGTAGAAACAGTGCATACTAGTGGCGATGCTTTACTCACCATCATCAATGATATTCTTGACTTCTCCAAAATAGAATCGGGCAGACTAGAACTCGAAGAAAAACCCTTTGACTTAAAAGCTTGTGTAGAACAAGTCATTGACATTCTTGCGCCCAAAGCCGCCCAAAAACAAATCGAACTAATTTACCTGATTCATCCCCAGGTTCCCACAAAAATCATTGGTGACATCACCCGCTTGCGCCAAGTTTTAATGAACTTGCTCAACAATGCCATTAAATTTACCCAACAAGGAGAAGTGGTACTTTCCGTCTACGCCAACTACATAGAAACTCAAAATCAGGAAACTACCTGCTCAATTCTCTTTAGCATCCAAGATACAGGCATTGGGATCACCCCAGAAAAAATGGCACGGCTATTTCAACCCTTCACCCAAGCTGATCCCTCAATGACGAGACTTTACGGCGGTACAGGACTGGGACTAGTGATTAGCCAACGCCTGAGTGAGATGATGAATGGTAGTTTATGGATGGAGAGTCGTGGCTGTATTGGTGGTCATCCCGATCCTGGATGGCAGAGTAACAAGCCTGTTTCCGCTACTTCCTTTGATGATGGTTCTACCTTCTACTTCACCATTACCAGCAAAATTTTAACCGATGCAGGATCACGAGAAAACACAACTGCTTTGACTCAGTTGGCTGGTAAGCGGTTGTTAATTGTGGATGCTCATCCTACCAACAGTAAAATACTTAGCTTGCAAGTGCAGTTTTGGCAAATGCAAACATATATTGCTGAATCTGGAGAGACTGCTTCAGGTTTGCTGGCACAGGGAATTGAGTTTGATGTTGCCATTCTTGATCTACCCATACCAAACATTGACGGACTTCAACTGGTGCAGGCAATTCGGCAACAGCCTGGGGGAGAAAATCTACCCTTGATATTGTTAACTGCTTTAGGCTCTCCAGAACTCAGTCCAGAATTTGATGATCTGGGGTTAGTAGTGTGTTTAACTAAACCAATCAAACAATCCCAACTCCACTATATTTTGACTCATACTTGTGGCGATCGCTTGCTAACAGCTGATACTGTTCGTTCTCAGCCGTCTGGGTATGATGCTGATTTAGCAAAAAAAATCCCTCTGAAAATTTTAGTGGCGGAAGATAGCTTGGTAAACCAGAAAGTAGCAATATTGATGTTGCAAAAAATAGGCTACCAAGCAGATGTGGTGGCAGATGGGCGAGAAGTGATTCAAGCCTTGCAACGTCAACCCTATGATGTAGTGTTGATGGATATTCACATGCCAGAAATGGATGGACTAGAAACCAGTAAAATTATTTCTCAGCAATGGGCAGCGAGTATTCGTCCTTATATTATTGCAATCACAGCCAACGCTATGCGTGGCGATCGCGAAGCTTGTTTGGCGGCGGGGATGAATGATTACATCAGCAAACCCATACAAATGGCAGAGTTAGTCAAAGCCCTGAGTAAATGTCAGCCCGGCGCGTTGATTAAAGCACCACCAAGACAAATCCAAAATTTCAGCCCCCGCCTACCCAAAACGCCAAATTTAGCAATATCTGCAATTGATCACAAAGTTTTGCAGTCTTTGCGTCAGATGTTAGCAGGAGATCAGGCGGCATTACAGGAACTTCTGCACTGTTATTTTTCCGAAGCCCCCAAACTCATCCAAGAAATTCAAGCATCTGTGGTAGCTGAAGATGCTGAAACTTTGTGGAAGACTGCTCACAAACTCAAATCTAGTAGTGCTTCTGTAGGCGCAACCCATCTTAGCCAACTGTGTAAGCAGTTAGAAGCTAAAGGCAGAAGTCATGATTTTTCAGGATGTGCAGACATCTTGTCACAACTTCAGCAAGAGTATGAGCAAGTCAAAACAGAATTGCAAGTGGAACTGGAGGCGGGATTGTGACAAATATCTTTCAAAAAAACCAATCTCTAGTTTTAATTGTTGACGATGAACCGTTTATTCGTACCCAACTACGACTGGCTTTAGAGCGAGAAGGCTATCAAATTGCTGAAGCCCGTGATGGTGTGGAAGCATTAATTTTGTTTGAGCAGCTGCAACCCCAGATAGTATTACTAGATGCCATTATGCCCGGTATGGACGGATTTGAGTGTTGTCTGCGGTTGCAATCTTTCGAGCCAGGCAAGCATACACCAGTATTAATGATTACAGGATTGGAAGATCAAGAATCAGTTGATCATGCCTTTGATGCAGGTGCTATTGATTATGTGACTAAACCAATTCACTGGCCTGTGTTGCGTCAGCGAGTCAAACGCTTAATTAAACAATCTCAGCTACAACAACAACTCGAAGCCGCTAACCAAGAATTACAAAGACTAGTCACAATTGACGGTTTAACTCAAGTTGCCAGCCGCAGAAAGTTTGAAGAATATTTTTCCCAAGAGTGGCAGCGAATGGCGCGAGAGCAATTACCGTTATCTTTGATTTTATGTGACGTGGATTACTTTAAATCTTACAACGATACCTATGGACATCGGGCAGGCGATCGCTGTCTGCAAAAAGTCGCACAAGCTATCAAAGATAGTGTAAAACGTCCCGCCGATTTAGTCGCTCGTTATGGTGGTGAAGAATTTGCTGTCATTCTACCCAAAACCGAGATCGAAGGAGCCATGATTTTAGCCGACAAAATTTGCTCGGTGGTGCGGCAGTTGGCAATTCCCCATTGCAATTCCCAAGTTAGTAGTTATGTAACCATTAGTGCTGGTGTCGCCGAGGATATCCCTCAACCTGGTTCTGACTTTCAAGATATCATTTCTGCCGCCGATCGCGCTTTATATCAAGCCAAAATCGAAGGACGCGATCGCTTTCGGCAGTCTACCAAGCAAGTATCTGCTAATTTTTCTCTTCCCCGTTGGGGTGCATGATATTTTTGTATGGAGGCAGGGAGTGTGGGGAGTGTGGGAAGTGTGGGGAGTGTGGGGAGTGTGGGGAGTGTGGGGGGAAAGATTTCTTCACCATCCTTCCAAGGCAGAAGGTAGAAGTAAATAGTTTATTACTCAGCACTCAGCACTCAGCACTCACAACTCAGCACTCAGTTTGGTAAACTGCCCCAAAAGTCCGGTCTGGACAAATTTCAATTACCACATCAGCAACTGAAGGCGATCGCAGCATCGGTTTGAGGAATAATTCTGGATGGAGCGATCGCCAAAAATAGTTGACAAATTCTTCAATTTGTGATTTACTCATTCCCGATTTACCAGCCGCTAGCATCTGTTGTTCTGCTTGTTTGCGCCACTCTAAAGAACTGCGATAATCGGTAGGATACAACAAAATCAAGCTATCTAAGCAATCCCACAATGGCAGATAATTGCTCAGTTGCTGATTCATGTCACGAGCAAATGCTTTGTCTGCATCGGTAATTATTGGTGGTGGCGTGATTTCAAAGGCTTTGGGATCGATCGGTCGGACACCAACAAACCAACCTTCAAATAATACGATATCTATATTGGTAACAATTTCGGGAGTGGTGCGATCGCCTGCGCCTGCATAAAGTGATTTATCAAACCGAGGAACAGTAACAGAAGTTTTGCCTTGACGAATTTGCTCTAAAACATTTAAACCCAAATCTACATCATGGGTTCCTGGTGGCCCCCGCCAAATCAAGCGGGGGTCTTGCTGTAATAAAATTAGGCGATCGCTATAAGTTTTATATAAATCATCTAATGACCAACTTAAACTGCGGTATCCCAACTGCTGGAGAATCAAGGATAAAACTTGGCACATAGTAGTTTTACCTGTACCTTGGACTCCTAAAATTCCTTGAATCAAAGGACGGTTGAGGCTTTGACGATGTGCGGCTAATTTCATTCCCAGAGGTAGCCATAAATCCCACAACACCGCTAACATTGCTTCATAGTCGGCTCGCAAGTTAGTTTGGCAAAATTGCCGAAAATCAGGCAGTACAGATTTGAGTAACTGCGATCGGGCTTGGATCATCATATCCACATTTGCCGATGTGATCCCAAACGCTTTCGCCTTTGATATATCATCTAGTGCTGCGGCTTTTGCCTGCTGCCAAGTTGACTCTGAGACCTCATCTGCTATAATTTTCCGCAGCCAAGAATACATCTATAACTTTCCTCAAAAGCAGCAATGACAAATTTTTCTAGGAGCCTAACTTGAAGGCTTCCACAAACAAACTGTAAGTAAACCCTACTTTGAGAATATTCAAAGATTCTTCCCAAAGCGCCCTTCTAGCAAAAAAGCCCCGACTGTAAAATATTCTGCTAGTAACCTCGGTTAACATCACTAAAAATGCCGCTACAAAAATATCTAATTCTGCTTTTTGTCCAGTGGTTGTCGAAATAGCTGTTCCCAAAAAAAATCCAAACAAAAAACTAATAATTAATAGCGATAATCTTCGCCAAGGATTGCGAAATATTTGGCTGAGACTACTAGCAATAGCATCTAATAAATTATTAATTCGGGTATTTTGCATTTATCAAATATTCTCAATTATTCAGATCAATTGAATATTATCGGAATCCGGTTTGATTTCCTAATAGTCAGGGAGTAGAGAATGGGGCGTTGGGAATGGGAAGAAAGGCTGAACAGAACGATTCTGCCATCCTGAATCAGGAATTGTTAAAAAATGTAAATATTTTTCCTCCCAAATTTCTCAGGGTTTGACAACAGGCATATTGTTGTTCAGACTACGCCCTAGCAAAAAACTTTTATCTGTAATTATACTGTTTCATATTTAGATTTATGTAATATCATTTGCTTAAAATTGAGAACCCACGGGAAAAGCTCACGGAACAATCACATATAGCCAGTGTCTTTCGGTAAAATTAAAGTAATCATTCATGCCAATGGTGATTTCAGAGAAATGATAAGTAGGATACATTACATCACGTCATTTCACGAGAATCTATTGTAGACAAGTCAGCAAATTTCTTTCTTCCTCAAGGTAGAGAATAGGCTAAGATTTGGCCAAGACTAAACAAATAATTATTTCTAACAAATATCAAAATGAAATCTCAGGTGTATCGTAAGGCTGCTATTACGGCTTTTTGCTTGGGGCTGCTTGGGTTGCTGATGGGATGTTTAGATTTAAGTGTGTCATTTGAGACTGCAAATCCTGATACCTCTGATACAGCATCCACTAATACTTCGCAGTCAAAAAGAGATTCAGAATTGCCGATTTTAGATGCTGCAACTACTCCGACAAATGTTTCTAATACTACAACAATTCCAATTAACCAAGTAGAACCAAGCACGAGCCAAGTCCAGGATATTTTGGTCAATCGTCCAAATGGGGCTGGTAGTACCAAAATCCAAGGGACTTTGCGGATGAGTAATCAAACTGATCAGCCTGTGCGTCTGGCCTTGTTGGCTAGAAAATTAAAAGGTAAAAGCTCAACTAGTAGCAAGACTAACGATATTTCTGCCCATTGGGATTTTGCACCACAAGAAGGTAGTAGTAAAGGTTTGCTGCTTTCTTTACCCAATGGCAATCTGAAGCTAGAAAAAGGAGATATTTTAGTTGCGTTTGCTCAGGACGGTTCTCGACGCTACTGGGGGCCTTATGTTGTGGGGGAAAGTTCCTTACCCACTTTGAATGCTGAAACGAAAGAATGGCTGTTGGTACTCAGTCCATAGTCAAAAGTCGATAGTCTATAGATGATAGTGTTTAGTTGATGACTGTTTGGTGTTGCTAGATCGCCGACTTCTTCAAGAAGTCGGCGATCTGACTAGACTTACTGTTCGCTGTTAAGAACAAAATCCCTCGTTTTAACGACTAATAACTATTGACTGTTGACTCATCACTATTGACAAATAACCACAAATGAGGATGAAATTGAGTACTTTCCACATTGTTGACCGATGGTTCAACAAGATAGCACAACGTCCATCTCTAGTAGTGACTTTATCGGTTTTGTGGTTGATGCTGATTGGTTGGATAGGCTATGGGTGGAATTTAGGCAATGTTGGCTTAGTGGATGAAACAGAACCACTGTTTGCGGAAGCATCCCGACAAATGTTTGTCACTGGTGATTGGATTACACCGTTTTTTAATGGTGTGACTAGGTTTGATAAACCTGCTTTAATTTACTGGTGTCAGGCACTTGCCTACTCAATCATAGGTGTCAATGAATGGGCGGTACGTATTCCCTCAGCGATCGCAGCAATTGCGGTTATTAGTTTGGCTTTTTATACTGTACAGTGGCATCTGGCAAAGCAAGACGCATCTGAGCAGATTCAGCGTCCTACCCGTCGTTACATCACAGCTGCGATCGCAGCAGCTGTCATGGCACTCAATCCTGAGATGATTGTCTGGGGTAGAACAGGTGTCTCAGATATGCTACTAACTGGCTGTATAGCCTCGGCTTTGTTATGTTTCTTTCTGGGCTATGCAAGTAAAGAAGGGAGCAGGGAATCGGGAGTAGGGAGTGGAGGAGAAGTTACACCACTTCCTACTCCCCACTCTCCACTCCCTAATAAATGGTATTTAGCTTGTTATGTTCTCATTGCTGGAGCAATCTTAACTAAAGGCCCTGTAGGTATAGTCTTACCGGGGATCGTAATTGTGGCTTTTTTGCTGTACTTGGGCAAGTTCCGCGAAGTTATGCGAGAAATGCGGCCACTGCTGGGGCTGCTGATTATTTTTGCTTTAGCTGTTCCTTGGTATGCCTTGGTAATTTGGCGCAATGGTTGGAATTATATTAATTCGTTTTTTGGCTATCACAACATCGACCGTTTTACAGAGGTAGTGAATGGTCATTCAGCCCCTTGGTATTTTTATTTTTTGGTAGTATTGTTAGGTTTCGCACCATATTCTGTGTATTTACCCGCAGCTTTTGCCCGACTCAAAATTTGGCAGCGATCGCAATGGCAAAGTCAAGAACGCTCTCAGCAATTAAGTTTATTTGCTGGCATTTGGTTTTTGGGCGTGTTTGTTTTTTTCACAATTGCTGTTACCAAACTACCTAGTTATGTTTTACCCCTGATGCCAGCAGCTGCGATTTTAGTCGCTTTATTTTGGAGTGATTGCTTTCCCACAACATCTGCATCTAGTTCTCCCACTCCGCAGAAATTCTTCTGGTTCAGTGGCTGGGCAAATGTTGTGTTGTTTTCAGCCTTATCTGTAGCGATGTTTCAAATCACCCAGTTACTAGGTAATGATCAAGCAGCACCTAACTTTCGCCAAACTTTGGAAAATTCTGGGGTTACAGAACTAGGGGGTTATATTTGGTTATTAACTGCCATCAGTGTGGCATTTTTAATAATTACTCGACGTTGGCGAGGAATTATTGGTGTAAATTTGTTGGGGTTTGTGGCATTTCTAATTGTGGTTTTGATGCCTGCAATGTTTTTGATGGATCAAGAACGACAAATGCCTTTAAGAGAAATTTCTGCTGTTTTGTCTCAGGTAAAACAACCAAACGAAGAAATTGTCATGGTTGGCTTTAAAAAACCCAGTGTTGTTTTTTACAGTCATCAACAAATTAACTTTATAAAATTGACTAGCGAGGCTGTGGTTTATATTAAAAATCAAATTAATAAGCCTCCTAAATCACATTCATTGTTGGTTTTGGCAGAACACAGAAACCTCGTCAGGATTGATTTACAACCTGATGATTATGAAAATTTGGCTTCTAAAGGTGCTTATCAATTGATTAGAATTTCTTTCAAAAAAATGCAGCCACAAAAGCAAGATATTTCCAGCTTACCTGAACAGAAAGCTCCCCGACTTATTCAAGAAACCTGAATACGATGAGTTCTTTTTGACCTCATCCCCAGCCCTTTTCCTACGAGGAGAAGGGTGTAATATCTGATGTATTACGCTGTTGCTAATATCTCTTACGTATTTAAATTTTCCTAATATTTTTTATCTGTATATATCTATATGGGCAAATATTTATAGGAATAATTACAAAAGTTCAGTATTCAGAATCTAGATAGAAATTTTCATATAGCAGTCCTAAATGAATGATAAACTTGTATACCTTGTCTCTTGTATTCACACATCAAATAGGATTGCTACAGTCTAATAGTGCTGGTTATTAATAATCTCTCGCCTTTTTGACTTCTGGATTCTGAATAGTTACCAAGAATGGCAATCATCCCAATTCTTCACATCCAGCAAAACTTTGCTTAGGGTAAAGAATTGATGACATCAATTTCTTTGCCGTCCTGATTTACCAATACAATTGGGCGCTGATTAGGTGCAAATCTATATCCTTGTTGTTCGGCAATTGTTTTTGTTTGGCGGGGATCAAAGTTGCGGACAAATTCTGCCTGTAAATTACTCACACGTCCTTCCATAATTTTGACTTCAGTGCGAACTTCACGCAACCTTTCTTGCTGTGACCAATGATAAGGCAGAAGTTGTGTGAGAGCAGATGCAGTGGCTCCCAAAATTGCCAAATTCACTCCTATCTTGACTGTGGTTTCAATCGCCATTATTTGATGAGAACGTTGACGAAGATGCCGCTTTGGTCGAGGAGTAGTTCGAGGCTGCTGTATAGGTTGTAACGGCTGTCTTGATGGTTGGAAGGCGTTCATAATACTAAAAATAACTTTACTGGAAGTTGATCAACAGTCTACTGCGGCTAGTTACAGCATAAGTTAGCTGTCATATTACTTCATTTTTCTGAGATTGCTACACGTATGCTTATTGTTAAAAAACAAGCTTACATACGTAAGTAATTGATGGGAAACAGTTTGCTGTACTCAGCTATCATTCTGAAAAACTGCACCTTGTATCCCAGGATTATTAATCGTTTGTGATTTTATGTCAATTATCAGACAAGATGTTAATGGTTATTACCCCATACAGCTAATCCAGCAGAATTCAGGAGCCAGAATTCAAAATAACAGTTTACTTCACACCGGCGGGAATTGGTTGCGATTGTGAAGACTACCAAAAATTAAATTATTCCATTGTTTCTAGAAAGCATTCTTCAGCTACCAGCAGTCTCATCGTTATGATATCCGTTCCTCTCGCGCTTGAGACTTTCTTCTAAAGCTTGAATTTGTTCGCGGCGGGCTTCCAATTCTAGAGAACGACGTGCCAAATCTTGATTTTGCAAAGTCAGAGATTGTCGCCACTGTTCGGCGCGTTCTGCTTCTTGTTGTAAAAGTTCTGGGGTAATGCCAGTGGTGAGGTAAGATTGGACTAAATTCATTACCCAATTACTAGCTTCTTCTAATTTTTCGATTTCACCGGTGGCAGAAATTTCTACTAAAACCAGTAAGCCTTCGCTCATCGTTTTACCTTTCCCCAGCAAAATAAAAGCTTCTTCGGGAATAATTGCCCAGAGTTTATTAGTATCTTGACGTGCTAACAAACGCAATTGGTACTGGTCTAAAAATTCGTTTTTATGTACCTGAGCTAGGTATAGCATGATCGTCTTTTTGCTCCAGCTTACAATTAAAAATTTAAAAATAAGTACAAAAATTTATATTAAACAACAAAATTAAAATACTGATTTTGTCTTGAAAATTATCCTTGGGCAATGGGTGATGACTCTGCCATTACCCATTGTCGTGATGTTAGATCATTCAGGCTATGTTTACTGTAATGCCTGGAGGCGATCGCGCAAAATTTCGGCTTGTTTCTCAGCTTCAGCTAAGGCATCTTTCGCCCCTTTTACCACGTCGGCTGGAGCTTTATCCACAAACTTAGGATTGCTTAACCTACCTCTGAGAGACTGGGCTTCAGCTTCGATTTTGCTGAGGTTTTTCTCTAATTTGGCACGTACGGTTTCAATATCAACAACACCAGTCAGGGGAATGACCACTTGAACTGTACCAACTACCCCAGCAATGGTTTGTTCTGAGGCTTGTACTGGTTCTGCAACTGCTGTGGGCTGTTCTGATACAGTATTCACTGGTTTAGGTTCGGCAAATAATATACTGCGGACAATAAACCACATACTATAACCTAAACCCACAAGTTGAAAGAAAGTACCAACTAGGGGAATTTGATTAACTGTGTTGGCTACAGCCAAACCAACGCGCAGAAAAATCAGCCCCACAAATATTAAGCCAATTGTTTTCCAACTCCAACGAGATTTTGCGGGCGCTAAAGTTTGGCTTTTTTGTTCGCCGACAATGGTTAAGGTTTCTACTTTGGCTAAATCTTGAATATAAGCTTGCCCAGCTATGAGAATTTGCTGTTCTTGCAAATTACCTGTTTGCAAATTCACCTTGACCTTTGCCCCTGGTTTAACATCTGCCTCCGCCCGTAAATTACGAATTGTGCGGATAGTGCCAATTAGCAGGTCAAACTGTGCTTCTAAAGCAGTATCAATCAAGTCGGCATTTGCTTGGGGATAAGCTTGTAAAGCCAACGTTTGCTGTGATTCTGCGGGTTGTTGGGTGAGGGTTTGCCAAATTTCCTCGGTGATGTGGGGCATAAAGGGATGCAGTAGTTTTAAAATCCCTTCCAGTACGTAGGCGAGGATTTGTTGGGCGGCGTGGCGAGATGTGGGATCTGCACCTGGTTGTAGCCTGGATTTCACCAATTCAATATACCAGTCGCAAAAATCGCCCCAAATAAATTCGTAAATTCCCTTGGCGGCTTCCCCTAAACCATAGTTGTTGATGTAACTGGTAGTTTGATTAATAACTTGATGATAGCGAGAAAGAATCCAGCGATCGCTTAATTCAGTCGCCACAGGTTGTCCCAATTGTTGCGGTGTTTGTCCATCCAAATTCATCATCACAAACCGCGCCGCATTCCACAACTTATTCGCAAAGTTACGCGCAGCCTCCACCGATGCTGACTCATCAGTTTTGCGGTTGTATTCTAAGCGAATATCTTGACCTGCACCCGCCACTTCCTTAACTAAGGTATAGCGCAGCGCATCAGTGCCGTATTTATCAATCAAAATCAACGGGTCAATGCCATTATTCGCCGTTTTCGACATTTTCTTATTGTTTTCATCCCTGACCAAACCGTGGATGTAAACTGTCTGGAATGGCATTTTCCCGGTGAAATGACCCGCCATCATTGTCATTCTGGCTACCCAGAAAAAGATAATGTCAAAACCTGTAACTAAGGTAGTCGTCGGGTAATACTTCGCTAAATCGGGGGTTTGTTCCGGCCAGCCCAAAGTCGAAAACGGCCAAAGTCCCGAAGAAAACCAAGTATCTAATACATCTGGGTCTTGTTGTAGCTGGACATTTTCACCAAATTGGGCTTTTGCCTTCTCCCAAGCTTCATCAGCCGATTTCGCCACCACAAACGGCGTAGTATCAGTAATTTGTCCGCCTGTTTCACTCACCGCATACCAAGCGGGAATTTGGTGTCCCCACCACAATTGACGGGAAATACACCAATCTCTGAGACTTACCAACCAATCACGGTAAACCTTTGTCCAGCGTTGGGGAACAAACTCAGGAGAATCTTTTTGGTCGAGGAATTGTAGGGCGTTGTCTGCTAGTGGGCGAATTTTGACAAACCATTGAGTGGACAGGAGAGGTTCAATGGGAACTTTACCGCGATCGCTATAAGGAACGGTATGCTTATAATCTTCTACCTTCACCAAAACCCCATCCGCTTCTAAACGAGACACGACATTTTTTCTCGCCACAAAACGGTCTTGTCCTTGAAACTCCCCAGCATTAGCGTTGAGAGTACCGTCCTTATTCAAAATATTAATAAACGGCAGATTGTGACGCTTACCCATTTCAAAATCATTGGGATCATGGGCTGGTGTCACCTTCACACAACCAGTACCAAAAGTGGGATCAACCAACTCATCGCCAATAATCGGAATTTCTCGCTGCATAATTGGCAGAGTTAAAGTTTTACCAATCAGATGCTTATATCTGTCATCATTGGGATTTACCGCCACCCCAGTATCGCCCAACATTGTTTCTGGTCGAGTCGTCGCCACCTCCACATAACCAGAACCATCTGTTAGCGGATAGCGGAAATGCCAGAGATTACCATCAACCTCCTTTGATTCCACCTCCACATCCGACACCGCCGACTGAGTAGCCGGACACCAATTCACCAAATATTCGCCACGATAAATTAATTTTTCATTGTAAAGACTTACAAAAGCTTCCACCACAGCTTTCGATAAGCCTTCATCCATCGTGAACCGTTCCCGCGACCAGTCCACCGACACACCCAAGCGGCGCAACTGATTCACAATTGTTCCCCCAGACTCCGCCTTCCACTGCCAAGCGCGGTTCAGAAATTCCTCACGCCCCAACTCAGCGCGAGTTTTACCTTCTTTTTTGAGTTGTCTTTCTAATATTGTGTGGACGGCAATACTAGCGTGGTCAGTACCCGGTAACCACAAAGTATTGCGTCCTTGCATTCGGTGATAGCGTACCAGAACATCAATTAGCGCACTTTCAAAAGCGTGACCCATGTGCAGACTGCCAGTGACATTTGGCGGCGGAATCACAACACAATAAGGTTCACCGCCATGATTCGGGTCAGCTTTGTAAACTTGGTTTTCTTCCCAGAATTTTTGCCACTTAGCTTCAGTGGTAAAGGGATCGTAGAGACTGGGAAGATTCGAGATAGTTGCGGTCATGCTGGGAAAATTAACTGTGGAAGAACTTTAATAAATTTTGCCACAGGGTTGAGATGGGAACGAACCACAAAGGACGCGAAGGGCGCAAAGGAAGAGAGGAAAAGAGAAGATGAGACATTTAAATGAGCAGTTAGAGAACTTAGCTTATGAGGTAATTGGGGCAGCCATTGAAGTACATAGGATTTTAGGTGCTGGGTTTTTGGAGGAAGTGTATCACAAGGCTTTGAGAGAAGAATTTATGATGCGTAGGATTCCTCACAAGTTTGAACATCCAGTGAAAATACACTATAAAGGTCGTCCAGTGGGTGAAGGAAAATTAGATTTTTTAGTTGGAGACTCTTTAATTATCGAATTAAAAGCTGTACAAAACTTAACGCCCCTCCACGAAGCTCAAGTCCTCTCCTACCTTAAAATGACTAACTACCCTTTAGCTTTACTGATCAACTTCAACGTCCCTCTCCTTAGAGATGGCATCAAACGCATAATCCTCTCTTCTTAACTTCTCTTTTCCTCTCTTCCTTTGTGTCCTTTGCGCCCTTTGCGGTTCGTTTAAAAAATTATTCTCATCCTATGTCACGCTCCCCCTGGCTCTACATCCCCACCCTATATTTTGCCTCCGGTGTACCTTACATCATCATCAACACCGTCTCCGTCATCTTTTACAAAAAACTCGGCGTAGACAACACCCAAATTGCCGTTTGGACAAGCCTTCTCTATCTCCCTTGGGTCATTAAAATGTTCTGGGGGCCAATTGTTGATACTTACTCCAGCAAACGCAACTGGATACTCTACACCCAACTCGCAATGTTCTGCTGCTTGGGTTTAATTGCCTTTTGTTTGCAATTGCCAAATTTCTTTTTTATCTCCCTCGCCGCCTTAACAGTGGGAGCATTTATTTCTGCAACTTATGATATTGCTACAGATGGCTTTTATCTATTAGCTTTAAGCCCAGAACAGCAAGCCTTTTTTGTGGGTATTCGCTCATTATTTTATCGGCTGGCGGTGATTTTTGGTTCAGGACTATTAGTTGTTTTAGCTGGACAACTGGAAGGCTATCTCAAGAATATTCCCTTAAGTTGGACTGTAGCCATTGGTTTTTCGGCGGTAGTTTTAGCTATACTTTCTCTGTTTCACCGTTTCAGTTTACCCTTACCCGATTCTGATCAACCACGGCAGTTACAAGCCACAGATAAAATCCCATTCTGGACAATTATTAGTTCCTATTTTGCCCAAGAAAAAATTATAGTCGTTCTAGCATTTATCTTGCTTTACAGATTTGGCGAGGCGATGCTTGTTAAGTTTGCTTCTTTATTTTTGTTAGATAAACCAGAGGCGGGAGGATTAGGTTTATCGACATCTGAGGTGGGTTTAGTATACGGCACATTCGGCGTAATTTCACTCATTGCTGGCGGGATTTTGGGGGGATTGGTTATTGCTAAATATGGGTTAAAAAAATGTTTATTCCCGATGGCTTTAGCCTTGAATTTGCCAGATATATTTTATGTCTATATGGCTTATACTAAACCTTCTATCAACCTAGTTTATCCACTGGTTTCATTAGAACAGTTTGGTTATGGTTTTGGGTTTACAGCTTTTAGTGTTTACTTAATGTATGTTTCTCAAGGGGAATATAAAACATCCCATTTTGCTATATCTACTGGGATTATGGCTTTAGGCATGATGTTACCCGGAATAGTTAGCGGTTATTTACAACCGTTATTAGGATATCCATTATTCTTTAGTTTGGTGTGCTTGCTGACAATTCCAGGAATGATTGTTTTATTTTTCATCCCCTTAAAAGCAGAAGCACAAAAAAGAGCGATCGCACATTAACACCATGACTTATGTTATCGGAATAGATGGTGGGGGTAGCAAAACCTTATGTATTTTGATGGATGATAAACGTCAAGTACTAGGTCACGGTGAATCAGGCGCATCTAATTACCAAAGTATAGGCATTGCAGCAGCAATCCAATCAATTCATTCTGCTATTCAAATAGCAGCAAATGAAGCGTTGAAGTTAACAAATACAATCCAAATCTCAGCCATCTGTTTAGGGTTAGCTGGTGTTGGACGTGCTGGTGATATTGCAGTAGTGAAAAGTATGGTGCAGGAATTACAAAACAGTCAATTCCTACCTGTTACTTGGAATTTACAGCCAGATAATATTGTAATTTGTCATGATGCTTTGATTGCTTTAGTTGGCGGAGTTGGTCATGATGTGGGAATAGTGGTAGCTGCGGGTACTGGTTCCATAGTTTTTGGTCGAAATCACCAAGGAAAAACTAAACGTGTGGGCGGTTGGGGATATATTTTAGGTGATGAAGGTAGCGCCTATAAAATTGCTGTTGCTGGTATGCAAGCAGCATTAAAATCTTATGATGGGCGGGAAATATCAACAAGTTTAATCCCAGATTTTCAACAGCATCTTGGTTTGCAGAATATAGCAGAATTAATCGAAGTCATATATCGGCACGGATGGGGAGTTAAAGAAATTGCATCTTTAGCACCAATTGTAGATTTAGCAGCCGCTTCAGGCGATGAATTAGCGAATAATATAATTGATGATGCTGTTAAAGAATTGGTAAAAGCTACATCTACAGTTATTAATGCAATTTTTAGTCCTGACTCAGCTTTTGAAATTGTGACTACAGGTAGTGTATGGCAAGGTAAATCTCAAATACATGAAAGATTTACCACAGCTATAGTTAATCAGTTTCCCCTGGTAAATGTAATTTTACCCCGCTATGAACCTGCTTATGGTGCTGGGTTATTAGCTTTACAGAGTTTATCTATATCCAATTAAAAATTTAATTCAGCTATATGAATGGCAAAAAACTAAGTAAAGCTCAATATTATACTTACGAAGCCAGAAATAAAGATATTAGATGGTTGCATCGCACGATTGAGTTATTACATCAAAATCCAGAACGAGGAAGATATGAAGAATTTGGGGAATTATTTACCAATGAGACAATAGCAGCAGCTAGAAAATTACTTGAAATAATAGAAACAGCACAACCAGATTCAGAAGACATTAGCAATTTATATAATTTATTTAAATTTTATAAAGGTGTCCGTAATTCTGATTGGGATAACCTTTGCCGTTATATTGAAAATTGGCATTGGGTTGCTAATATTTGGGATAATTTTGATGGGAAAATTGAATTAAATTTATGGGATAAAGGAGAATATCAGCTTTATACTATTACTGAACCATTAATAGGAGAAGGTAAATTTATCCGACAGTCCTCTAGTATTGACAGCTATGGTCATGTATGGTTAAAAATCGAGCCTACAATCGCTAACTCACACATTGAGATTGTCTGGCAAATTGAGGATGAAGAAATTATTCCTTTTGAGTGGATACCAGCAATTTTTGAGGGCATAATTGATGGCATATTTGATTATTTCCATCAAACTAATCTTGCCCTCTCTGCTCTGAAAATTATCATTAATAATGGTAGCTATCATCCAGTCGATTCTAAAGAGATTGATTACCGTGTAGCTGCTAAAATAGCTTGGCGGAATGCTATAGCAAAAACTGAACTTTTTAGTGGTATTTTAAAATTTATGACTCAAATGAAATGGTACAATGAACCATCCACCTGGAATCAACAAGTAGAATCTATTTCTGTAAATGCAGGAGCAAAAACAGATTTCTGGCAAAAGACTCACTATAATTTCATCCGTGATAATGGAAATTTTTACTATCAGGAAGTCAAGGGAAATTTCACAGTTGAGGTCAAAATTATTGGAGATTATCAGGCTTTGTATGACCAAGCCGGATTGATGATTCGAGAAAACGAAAATACTTGGCTCAAATGCGGAATTGAGTATGTTGAAGGCGTACAGAATGTCAGTGCTGTAGTTACCAGAGATTATTCAGATTGGTCGGTAGTTCCTTTGTCAAAACAATTAGTTGCTTTATGGTTGCGGGTAGAGCGTCGCTCAGAAACATTAGAAGTGCAATATTCTCTAGATGCTGAGAATTATCAAATGCTGCGACTAGCATATCTTACCCATACTGAAACAATACAAGTGGGAATAATGTGTGCTTCCCCCCAGGGAGAAGGTTTTTCAGTTGTTTTTGAAAATTTCAAAATTACTCAACCATAGCAGCATTACTAAGTAAATATCAACAAATGAATATCACTCTGTTTAATGACAACTTACAAGTCTCTTGAATCACCAACACTTACTACTTTGCCGTAAGTGTTGGCTTCCTGTGTCATTGGTCGTTGCTAGGTTAGGAACAACAATTACATTTTGCCGTGTTGCAAAACTTGTTGCAGATGTTGGCGAATTTCTTGTGCGTGTTCTATATCAGACTGGCGCAGTTTTTGGAATAGTTCTACACAAGGCTGAGAGTTTGCTTGTTGTGCATCTTGGATGTATTGATCATAAGCTTTGACGGCTTCAGCTTTATTATGCAGTACGGTGACAAAATCATATTCTAGGTTGCTAATGGGTTGTTGAGATTGTCTGTTACCTGTAGTAGTCATATATTGACCTTATGTAAGTTTCTATTTAATTTCTACTTACCTTAAAAGCGGAGTTCATCTCTCTAAAAGCGTAGAAAAAAGCACAAAGGCTGCTGATGCAGCCTTGAAGAAAAGTTGGATTTTTATAACCACAGAGTTATCACCTGTTGGATAATTTATGTCAGTGGTTGATGTTTATCACACTTATGTGAATAGCGCAATTCTTGTTCGGGTTGTTTTTCTCTACCCCCTTGATAGACAATGGGACAAAATTTGGTGTTAGCACTAATGCAGTCCATGTGTGGTGTCTTGGCACAGACTAGTAGTAAACTGCCTAAAATAAATAACAAGCCACAAATGGCGGCTGTTTGAATCCAAGAAATTTCTAAGGCTCCGTGAACTACTACTTCTCGTAGAACTGAGACAATTGTAACTTCCACTGCTACGCCAACAGAAATACTGTGTTCTTGCAAGTAAATCATTAACAGTCGAAATAACTCGACTAAGATTAAGACAAAGAGAATTTTTGCAGTCACTTGTTTGTAGTCTAATGTGTGGGTGAGGGCAATAATTATGCTCCATATCTGCATAATCATGACTGCGAATAAAGTTAAGCACAAGACAATCACAAGTAAGTCTTGAAAAGCTTCCATGTTCCGAGCGAGTGAATGTCGATCAAGCCAGCGATCGCAAAATAAAAAGCGACTTTTGAAGCGTTTTTGCATTGGTATGTTCCTATGAGGTAAATTTCACCCCACACCAGCTAGTCTATCCATTTCTCTTATTTTGACTTAATATTAATCTTCGCGCCTCAGCGTGGTTGGTAATTTAAATTTTGTACTTGTTGCAACAGTTTTTCCGAATTTTGTACCCACTGAACATTTCCTTGAGCTTTATATAAATCTCTGGCATATTGCAGTACTTGTGCAGCTTCGGCATATTTTTTTTGCTGCATAAATACTAACCCTGCACCATAATAAGCATTGGGATAATTAGAGTTAGATTCGGCAGATTTTCTAAAGGCTGCTAAGGCTTCGTTTAATTTATTTTGATTAAACCAAATTGTTCCTAAATTATAGTGAGCTTCTGCATATTTAGGATTAAGTTTAATAGCTTGGCGAAAGGAGTTTTTGGCTTTATCGAGTTTACCTTGTTGCAAATAACATATACCCAGATGATAGTGAGGCTCTGGGGCATTTTTACTATACTCTGCGGCTTTTTTAAAGGATGCGATCGCCTGTTCCCAATTTTGTTGCTGTTGTCGTACTAAGCCCAAGTTATAGTGAGCAAAACCCAGTTTAGGATTTAATTCTATCGCTCTTTGTAAATAATCGTTTGCCTGTTGGACATTATTACCTTCTAATAAAGCACCGCCTAAATTGGCAAAAGCTAATGCAAACTGGGGATCGGCTTGGGTGGCTTGATAAAATGCGTCGGCGGCTGGCTTTAATTGCCCGCTTTGCCTATATGCTAACCCTAAATTGTAATGGGCTGCGGCTAATCTTGGTTCTAGCTGAATGGCTTTTTGGAAGGATGCGATCGCCTCTTGCACTCTTCCCGCTTGAATTAACTGTAAGCCTTGATTTAACCAGTCTACAGCCGCTTGATTAAATGATTGTGCCAGTAATACAGCAGGCTTTGCAGGTAAAGCTGTGGGCGTGAGCCAAAAAACACTACCACCCAAGAATGTGAGATTTATTAACCCTATTATGGGATATTTATAGAATAACCAGCCCATTTTTCGCTAATTCTAATTTAGATTAAGCTAATAAAAAATTTTGTCTCGCTGTTAGTTTTAACAAATATTTTAACTTTTCCATTAAAGTTTGATTTGCTTAATATTTCTTAAGCTAAATCTTACGACTGGCTACAATTTTTTTATCATCTGATTAAAAGGAGGATAATTACAAATTAAAGAAGGGATGATTCTCTGTTAAGAAGAATATATATCCCGAAAAAATACATACAGGTAGTGCAGGTAAGAATAACTTACCGCAAGGGAGGTTGTATGAGCGAAAAAGTCAACACGGGTTCGCGGAACGTTGCAATTGTCGGCCCTTATTTAAGTGGAAAAACTACCTTACTTGAAAGTTTATTGTTTGTGACTGGTGCGATTTCTCGCAAAGGCAGCGTTAAGGATGGTAACACAGTTGGAGATAGTGCAGCAGAATCGCGCGATCGCCAAATGACTGTAGAAGTTAGCGCCGCCAGCACCGACTATAACGGAACTCGGTTTACCTTTATAGATTGTCCGGGAAGCGTAGAATTTGCCCAAGAAACTTACAATGCTTTGATGGGAGTTGATGCGGCAATTGTAGTTTGCGAACCCATACGCGATCGCGTCCATACTCTTGCTCCTCTATTTAAATTCTTAGACGATTGGGAAATTCCCCACATTGTCTTTGTCAACAAAATGGATCGGGCAAATATTCATGTTCTCGAAACATTACACGCCTTAAAAGCCGTTTCTAGCCGTCCATTAGTGGCGCACCAATACCCCATTATGCAAGGGGAACAATTAACAGGCTTTATTGATATGGTGAGCGAACAAGCTTATCAATATCATCCCGGCGCACCAGCCGATCAAATACCTTTCCCCGAACATCTCAAAGCCGAAGAACATGCAGCACGAGCCGAAATGCTCGAAGCTTTAGCAAATTTTGATGACCACTTACTGGAAGAATTATTAGAAGATATTGAACCACCCCAAGAAGAAATTCTCAACGATTTAAAAATGGAACTAGGCGCAGATTTAGTAGTTCCTGTCTTCTTTGGGGTTGCAGAACAAGATTATGGCGTAAGACCTTTATTAGAAGCACTGCTACGGGAAGCACCAGAACCAGACAGTACCGCCGAACGTCGTTTAAAACAAATCAACAGCAAAGCACCTTTGGCACAGGTATTAAAAACTTACTACACTCCCCAAGGCGGTAAACTTTCCCTTGTGCGAATTTGGCAAGGTAAATTAACCGATGGGATTGTCCTCAACGGTGTGCGTGCGGGTGGACTTTATCGCTTGATGGGACAACAACAGCAATCTGTGAATGAAGCTGTGGCTGGGGAAATTATTGCTTTAAGCCGGATGGAAGGTGTGAAAACAGGTGATATGCTCTCCACAGAAACGCTAAAAACCACACTCTCGAAAGCCGAAGAGTTAGAACCTGTGTATGCGTTGGCAATCACACCCGAAAAACGCAACGATGAAGTTAAACTCAGCAGTGCGATCTCTAAACTATTAGAAGAAGATCCTTCTCTGGCTTGGGAACAACATGGTGACACCCACGAAGTGATTCTTTGGGGACAAGGCGAAATTCATTTGCAAGTCGCCTTAGACAGACTGCGCCGCAAATATAACTTGCCCATGTCTACTCATCTGCCGCAAGTACCTTATAAAGAAACAATTCGTAAACCCGTTACCTCCGTACATGGGCGTTATAAACATCAAAGTGGTGGACATGGACAGTTTGGTGATGTCTTCCTCGATATCAAACCCTTACCACGGGGTGAAGGCTTCAACTTTAAAGAAACCATCGTCGGTGGCGTAGTTCCCAGACAGTATATTCCGGGTATAGAAGTCGGTGTGCGAGAATTTCTGGCGCATGGGCCTTTAGGCTTCCCCGTTGTGGATGTATCTGTAACCCTAACCAACGGTTCTTATCACACAGTTGATAGTTCCGAACAAGCCTTTAAACAAGCCGCACGTTTAGCAATGCAAACAGGGATACCCCAAGCGCAACCCACCTTACTAGAACCAATTTTGCGAGTACTAGTAACCACACCCAGCGAATTTACCGCCAAAGTCCTGCAACTGCTGAGTGGCAGACGGGGACAAATTCTCGGTTACGAAGGTAGACAAGATTGGCAAGGCTGGGATAATGTTTCTGCCTATTTGCCGCAAGCAGAGATGCAGAACTTTATTGTCGAGTTGCGATCGCTCACTTTAGGCGTTGGTTCTTTCCACTGGGAATATGACCATCTCCAAGAAGTACCAGAAAAACTTGCCGAACGTGTGCTTGCTAGTAACGGTAATGGTAATGGTAACGGCAAGTAATATTTAGTAAAAAATGTCTTCTCTATTCAGAATCTTGGAGTGGTAATATTTATCACTCCAATTTCTTGTTTCACAACAGTTAATTTTTAATAGGCAGGATGTTTACCCATTTTTACACCAATACTAAAGATTCATCTTCTTGCCAAGTAAACAAAGGTTCAAGTTCACCTGATTCGGCAAATGTGATTGCAGCTATTAAGCATTGGGGTAAATTAACGCAAACTTTCTCAGAATAATTCCCTGCTTGTCCACCTACAACTAATTTTTGCTCATTAGCAGAATTTGTATTTTTGTTGTTTGCATTTATTAATGATTGATAAAAGATAGATAAATTAATTTTTTCATCAGAAGTATCTGAGTTGGTTATTTCATAATTAACTGGATGCAAAAGAGAATAAAAAATCTCATTATCTAAAGTGGCAGTAACAATATATTGACCTTCATTACCCCCACCAATCATCATATAACTTTGATCATCAGCTTCTAAACTAACTAAAGTTTTACTTTTGCCATCTAACGCACAAATAGCTGTTTTTATTTGTTGCCAATTGGGATTTTCAATGAAAATTTCTTCATTTTTATTTCCTGTCCATTTATCTGTATATAGTTTGGATACAAACATTATTTGCTCCTTGTCTTCGGAACTGTAACTTTAATGGTTTGACTTCCACTGGGAGTAATAATCTCTAATTCTTCTATACCTAATTGATAAGCCATAGAATTAACAGCGCCTTGTAAACCACAAGCACGACATAAATCTCTATCTACTATCAAACGCGCTTTGGCTGCTTTAATACCAGCTTCTAATGCTTGCTGAAAGGCATCAGCTTCCGCATGAGTTTTAGAAATAATATTAACCTTCAAAGTTATTTGCCGACGATAGGGATTACTACTAGAATTTATACCAAAAAAAGTTTGACCATTTATTTCTAGTTTAGCAATTGTTGAGCCGTCATTTTCACTATCAGCAGGAGGTAAACCCAGATGCTGTCTATATTCAGCCAAGTCATCAAAAATACTGTCCGTTTTTGCTCTCCTTTGATTTAAGAATTTTCATACATAATGCGATCGCTCTAAAAAATCATTCCTCATCGGGCAAAGTTTCCATCTCTTCAGCAATCAGAGACTGAAAATCTGCATCGCAGTGGGTATGCAAATGAACTGTAGCAGCTAGTAATTCTCCCAATATTTCAGCTTGCTGATTAGTAGTTAAACTGGGTAACTGGAGTTGATTGATTAAAGCTTGAACTTTACTACATTCTGTACCTAATTCAGCAATTAAAGTACTGAGTGTAGAACTTCTAATTGCTAAAGTGCGATCGCTAATCTGCATATTCATTATTCCAATCTTTTGCGGGCTTGTTGGATTGCTTTTTCAAAAGCACGAATCTCTTTTTCCCAATGTTTAATTAAACCTTCGTCTGGTAAATCCTTTTCTGATTCCAGTCTAATCTTTTCTTGATGTTCATGAATCCTTTGAGTTAAGGAATCAATCGCCTTTTTGTGATGTTTCTTACCCATTACGCTGAACGATAGGCAATGCGGAGACTTTGAATCAAGATAATCAAAGAAGCGATCGCCATCAAGCCGCCCCAAAACCAATAAGGTAAAAGTAAATATCTTTGCATCTGGGCTGTGTCAGATAGCCCCAAAGAACCAGCACTATAACTAAATAAATAATCGAGTTGGTGATAAGTACTCACGCAAGCTTGGACACCCAAAAATTGAATAGCAAAACCTTGCATCCAACGTGGTGCTTTTAAAGAAATACCAAGAATAATTAAACCTAATAAGGGAACTGCTAACAACCCAAACCAAGAACGCACCCAAATTAATGTAGATAATAATAGAAAACTACCTAAAACTTTTAAACTCAAAGATGCGGCTTTAAAACTGCGCGAAGCCATAATCAAAGCTGCACCAGCAATTGGCGGCCCCATTGGCCCAGCCGCAGCGACTAAACCGGGGCCAAGGGAGCCTAGTGATCTGACGATGCTATAAGTAGCTACACCGGAACCATTGCTAAAAATTTCCAACTTGTGAAACTGTCCGCCCAACACCAGCGCCATTAAACCGTGTCCCATTTCGTGAAACCAAGTTGCCAGAATGGTGAACGGGTATAAAATATAGTCGCCGCCGGGAACCTGCCACAACACAGCCGTAGCGATCGCAGCTGCAACTAACCACGTCAACCCCATACGTTCTACCTCTGGTGGGGCTTCTGTAGAGAGCAAAGTTGCAAAATCTTTACTTGGTTCCTTCATGGCGTACTTTCCTGAATGTAATTACCCCAATGAGTGGAGTGTCTTTTCATCCATCCTAATCTAAGAAGGCAGGAGGCAAGAGGCAGAGTGTGGGGAGTGTGGGGAGACAGGGGAGTGTGGGGGGAAAGACTTCTTCACCATCCTCCCACCCCTCCCCACCCCCACTCCCCACTCCCTACTCCCTACTCCCTACTCCCTACTCCCTTTTTTTAAGTTAGCTGAAAGATAAATGTTACCAAGTCACCTTTACCGAGGCTGATGCGATCGCCTGGGCGGAGGCGGTGTCTGTTCCCTGGTAATAATGGCAAGTTATTAATATAAGTGCCATTGGAACTACCGACATCTTCAACATAGAAAGCATCTCCCTCAACGCGAACATCTGCGTGGATGCGAGAGACAATTTCTGAATTACTAAACCCGGAAACATCGATATCGGGGGGGATGCGATCGTTGGGTTTACCGATGTGAATTACCGACAGACTTTGGGGTAACTCAATTTCGCGCTCACTTTGAATGTGAACTAACCGCGCTGTTACCTGTTGTAACTGAGTTCTGGACACACCTGCGGGGGCTTGTACAGGTACAGGTGCGGGTACTGTCGCTTCAGGTTCAGGTACAGGTACAGGTTCAGGTGCTGGTGCAGGTGCGGGTTCTGGTTCGGGTTCGGGCGCAGGTGCAGCCGCTACAGGCGGTGGAGATGGAGGTGCGCTTTCCACTGCTAAGGGTTGTTGTGCTGTGGCTGGTGGTGCATTAATTCCTAGTGCGTCTGGTTGTAACAGATCCAACAATGGATCTGGTGTCACTAATGGCGGTACTTGTATAGGAACTTCGGGAGCAACTGTAGGTGCAACAGCCGCAGGAGAAACAGGAGCAGGTGCAGCAGCAGAATGGAGATTAAACCCACATTGACCGCAGAAAGCAGCATCAGCCTGTACCGTTGCTCCGCAGTTGGGACAGTTACTAGTCGCTGGTAAAGGCGTATAGCAAGCTTCGCACTGGACAGCGCCGTTGGGATTGGGATGATTGCAATTCGGGCAGACGATCATTGATTTAAGCCTTTGTTGAAGATCAGCGTAAGATAGCACTGGTAAGCAGAAAAAACTCCGTAGATGCTTCTGCTTCTACCAATCGGCAGTTTTGCAAGGGGGCGATTCTAGCTTTCGATTTTAACAACTACTCTTTAGGAAGTTAAAAGTAAAAAGGCAAAAGTAACAAAGAATAGAGTCTTTTACCTTTTTACTTTTACCTTTTGACTTTAATTTGGCAATTCCGCCCCAGCCGCCGCATCTAGTAGCCACCAAAGTTCCCCTTGGGGGCGAATTAAGCGAGAGGGGTAGCTAAAGTCATCGGCTTGGGGGGCAAAGACTTGGGCTAAAGCTGGACGTTTATTAGCACCAGCGACTACAAAAATCACGCTACGAGCCGCGTTGATAAAGGGGTAAGTAAAGGTGATGCGGGGGTTGCCATCTTTATTACCCACAGTCACTAAGCGATCGCTCACTTTTAAGGCTTCGGTGTGGGGAAACAAAGATGCAGTATGGGCATCATCACCCATACCCAGCAAAATTACATCTAATGATGGAAACTCACCGGGAGCAGTATGAAAAAATTCTTGTAAATCCTGCTCATGCTTGGCAGCAGATAAGGCTGGATCAGCATCTAAAGTGGGCATAGCATGAATATTGGCGGCGGGGATATCAACACGGTCTAACCATGCACGCCGCGCCATTAATTCATTGCTATCGGGATGATCTGGGGGAACGTAACGCTCATCACCCCAAAAGACGTGAATTTTATCCCAAGGCAAATCTTTTGTAGCGATCGCTTCATATAAAGGCTTGGGTGTACTCCCGCCAGATAAGGCAATCGTAAATTGCCCCCTTTGAGCAATGGCGGTTTCTAACTTCGATAAAATTAACTCTAGCGATCGCGCTATCAGCGCAGACTGATCTGATAGAATTTCTACCTGTTTATTCATGGCTTGATAATTACATTGCCGGCTTCCAGCAATACGATACCGAACTTCTTACAAACCCTCCTTTGAACTTTTGAAACTTTTAACATCATCAGTTAGGTGGGCAAAGTTTAACCTATTTTATGGTTATCATCTGTCAGGTTATTTTGTCCGTAGTCAGTTGTACTAACTGGGAAAAGGGGTGTCAGGGTTTAAGGGGTGTAGGGGAATCAGATCCCCGACTTTTTCAAAAAGTCGGGGATCTGAAAACTGACTACTTTTCCCGCAAAGGTGTCCAATTACCCGAAGGAACAAACGCCGCCCAAAATCTGGGATGCTGATATTCTGGTGTTTTGAGTAAATCTAACTGTGCTGCACGCAAAGCTTCATGTCTTCCTTTACCTGCTTGCAAATTTTGGTAATACTTCGCCATCAAATCTTTTGTTGCAGCATCATCTACCAACCACAGACTTAAAACTTGGGTTTGAGAACCAGCAATTACCAAAGCTCGACGCAAACCATATACACCATCGCCAACTTTGACATCACCTTTACCGGTTTCACAAGCCGACAGCACCACTAACTGATTAGAACGCAAATCTAAACCAGCAACTTCCAGCGCCGTTAAAATCCCATCATCACCGGTTGTTACCTGATTACGTTTGTTTGCACCAGTTAAGGCTAAACCAGAACGCAATAAGGGGTTTTCTACTGCTAAAATCTTTTGTGGATTTGGTTTTTCTGCCGAATCTAATGAGGCATTGATATTTTGGGTGATGTCAGCGATGAAAAAACCGTGAGTCGCCAAGTGGAGAATTACCGGACTATGTAATTTTTTCACTGCCGTTTCTGTGGCATTTTTTCCTAAAAATAATTTGGCATTTGGTAAAACTTTTTTAATGGCGATCGCTTCAGATTTAGTCGCAGCTAAGGGTAAAAATTCCAAGGTTGCCAAATCACCAGAGCGTTTATTTGGCAGGGTTTGTACACTAGGCTTTTTATTAGAGGTGACAGTTGAATTTTGGTAGTCGTAGTCAATATCTGCCAGCACAACCGGAGCCGTAGCATTACTATAATTTGACTGGAAACGTAATAAATCTCGCCCAGTTGTCAGGTAAGAAAATGAATAACGCTGAATTAAAAATTGGTCTTGCTCATCTTTGATAGCTTCAAAGGGAATTAATGTTAATTGTCCATCAGGAGAAATTAAAATATGCCGCGCATCACCCAAGAAAGGACGAATAGGTGCGATTAATTTTTCATCTAACGTGCGAGCCAGTTTTTTAAATCCTGTACCAATGGCTAACGCTGTGCGGAAATCTATCGCTAATTTATCAATTTCTGCTGCTTCACCTAAATCAACCCATGTTGGTTGACCTTGAGAACGCAATACCGCTAACGCATAACGGGGTTTACCAAATTTTTCTGCTTCTTTTGTGGCTTTGACGTTGAATGGTTTATACTGCACAATCTCTAACAAAGCTGCATCTTGGGGGATTTTGGCTTGGACAGCTAATAAATCGACTGGTTGAATTTGCTGACGGAATTCGGCACTTTTAACACTAATTTTGGCTTCTAGTTTTTCCTTTTCTGTTTCCAGTTTTCCTATCTGCTCTGTAGGGTTAGCAGTTTGTTGTGCTGACCGAGAAAAAACTAAGGCTGATAATTGCTGTTGTATTTGCAACCATTGAGTGAATAATTTTTGAGTTTCGGGACTTTTATCTAATTTGCTGCGTAATATTTGGATGCTGTCAGCTATAGCATCTAGAACTAGACCTTTACGACGTAGTACAGTAGTTAAAGCTAAAGATGCGGCGGCTGGATTGTTCCGCGCTTCTTGCAGAGCCAGGGAAACAGTAGCATCAGTTGTCCCAGCAAAAGTCTTAATATAATCCTGTTTATTTTTTTCTGAGCCGACAGCAAAAATTAAATCAAGATTTTTTGCTTGAATATCTAACCCACGACGCTGAAAATCAACAGCATGAACAATATCACCCTTGGCTTGATACAGAGAAGCCAAATTAGTCAAGTTAATGGCCACATCAGGATGTTGTTTTCCTAATACCTTTTCAAAAATGGCTAAAGCGCGGAGATGCAGAACTTCTGCTTGTTCATATTTCCCTTGTGAACTATATAGTGCAGCCAAATTATCTAATTTGTTAGCAACATCAGGATGTGATTTACCTAATATCTTTTCACTAATAGCTAAAGCGCGAAAATACAGAGGTTCGGCTTTGGCAAATTTTCCTTGGGCATTATAAGATGCAGCCAAATTATTTAAAGTAATTGCAATATCGGGATGTTCTTTCCCAAAAACCTTTTCATAAATAGTTAAAGCACGTAGATGCAGTGATTCTCCTTGTTCATACTTTCCTTGGGAATCATAAAATAATCCCAAATTATCTAAGATAGTTGCAAAATCGGGATGCGAGTTACCCAGCAACTTCTCATAAATAGCCAGTGAGCGGAGATACAATGGTTCTGCTTGTTTAAATCTACCTTGTATCCGATACAGTCCAGCTAAATTATTTAAACTAATAGCAACATCAGGATGTTCTTTACCAAATATCTTTTCATAGATAGCTAAAGCACGCAAATGCAACGGTTCTGCTTGTTCATATTTGCCCTGTTTTCTATACAGTAAAGCTAAATTATCTAAGCTAGTAGCAATCTCACGATGGGAGCTACCCAATAATTTTTCTTTAATAGCTATTGAGCGGAGATACAGAGGTTCTGCTTGTTGATATTCTCCTTGTGCTTGATATAGTGCAGCCAAATTATTTAAATTAGTGGCAACAATGAGATTTTCTTGACCAAGCACTTTTTCTCTAATAGCTAATACACGTTCAGCTAAGGGTATAGCAGCACTATATTTTCCTTCTTGATATAACTTGATGACTTGTTGATTTAGTTCTTCAGCTTCCTTTAAGGCTGCTTGTTGTTCTGCTGAATATGTGGGAGTTTGCTGTTGCGACATCCCTGTAACTGGCATACTTAACACTAACCCCGGTGTCATTCCCGCTACCATTATCCAAGGTGCTAGACACACACCCGCAGTATTAATCGCACTGAATAACTTTTTCACAATCAACTCACAAGCATTTTGGTTCAGTTATGACATCAATCATGTCCGCCCTATGAACTTTTTGCAAAGCTGTTGTCAACAAAACTCAAAACCTCAACGTTTAACTTCAAAGCCTCAACGTTCGAGTAAAAAGGCTGAAACTTCTCATTTTATATCTTGTACCAGGCGACTGGAAGTCGCGTCTACACAGGCAAAACCCGCCTACGCGGGTTAAAAACTTTGATTTTTTGTTTGTCTTCACTAAAATATCAGGCGATCGCACGTTTGTATAGCCGCGATTTCTAATCCCTAGGGCTAGATGCAAGATGTGGCTCATATACTTCAGCTTTTACGGTCACGTTACTACACTTTGATAGCGAGAATGCGAATTCTGCGATAATCTGCCAGCCAAACATGATTTTTGTAAAGCGTAGGCTTGAGGTAGTCTTCAACATCACGAATCACTTCTACTTGTTCCACAGCCGACAGGTTGGTGAAAAAAGCACTAGCAAACATTTCCAACCAGTTTTTGATACCTGCTGTCTCATCCGCTAAGACAGTGGGACGGGGAAATAAGATAGCATGAGTAACTTCAAAGCCTTGTTTTTCAAGTAAGTTACTATACTCACTAATGCTAGGAAAATACCAAGGATTTAAAACTTGGGGACGAGAAAAACCAATTTTTTCCAAAGCCACGTACAATGCTTGGACTATGGATTCTACGTTACCTTTACCACCAAATTCAGCCACAAAACGTCCTCCTGGTTTGAGTGCTTGATATATGGAGGCGATCGCAGCATCTGCTTCTTTGATCCAATGCAAGGTAGCATTAGAAAATACGGCATCAAATAGTTGGTCTATTTGCAAGTTACGGGCATCAGCAACTTCAAAACGTAAATTAGGATAATTTTGTCGCGCCTTTTCAATCATTGTGGCGGCGCTATCAATTCCTATCACCCCAGCGCCAGACTCGGCAATTTTGGCAGCAAGTTGTCCAGTTCCACAACCTAAATCTAAAATCAACTCTCCTGGTTTGGGGTTCAGCCATTGCAGTAAATCTTCGCCATATTGCCACACAAAAGCGTGTTTATCTTCATAAAGCAAAGCATTCCAATTATCTTTGGATGGCGAAATCTGATTCATAAATTTAGTGAAATTCCGTGTGTTGATTGCTTAATATCCACAGTAAAAAAGATTTTTATTAATGTCCAATATATTTTTATACTGTGATTAATATTTAAAAAATATTAGTTACCCTTACCAATGGAATTACGCCATCTGCGCTACTTTGTGACGTTGGCAGAAGAATTACACTTTGGCAAAGCTGCCGAAAAACTGCATATTGCCCAACCTCCCCTCAGTCAACAAATTCGCCAACTAGAGGCAGAATTGGGATTTGAACTGTTTCATCGCACAAAACGCCATGTGCAGTTAACAGCAGCAGGTGAAGTATTTTTGAGGGAAGTGCAGCAAATTCTTCACCAATTACAACAAGCAATTCAAATCGGACAACAAACCAGTCGTGGCGAAGTCGGAAAATTAGTGGTTGGCTTTGTCAGTTCAGCCGCGTATAATATTTTGCCATTCATACTCAAAAATTATCGCAACTGCGTTCCTGGAGTAAATCTAGAGTTACATGAATTAACTACAGATCAACAACTAGATTGGTTGCAAGAAGGACGCATGGATGTCGGTTTTATCCGTCCTCCTGTTGAAGACAATAAATTTAGCTGGGAAACGATTTTTCAAGAATCGCTCGTGGTAGCGTTACCAGAGACGCATATTCTGGCGAAGCAATCTCAAATTAGTTTGACATCCCTAGCTAATGAAGGGTTTATTTTATTTCCCCGAAAATTAGCACCCGGACTCTACGATTTAATTATCAGTGTTTGTCAGCAATCAGGTTTTAGTCCGCATGTTGTACAAGAAGCCATTCAGATGCAAACCATTGTCAGTATCGTAGCAGCAGAAATGGGAGTGGCGATCGTGCCTGCATCATTACAAAACTTGCAAAGAACCGGAGTAGTTTATAAATATATTGAAGAACCTACTCCAAAAGTAACAATTGCAATGATTTGGCGTAGCAGTGACGCATCTTCAACTGTGCAGAAATTTGTAGATATCGTCAGACACTTGAAATAAGAGTGTTGAGGTGTCAAGTATTCAAAACTCTGACATCCCAACACCCAATTTCAACAACTAACCTTTGTGTGTTAGTCCTAAATTGAAATTACGCCGGATAAATCCTTAAGCGGCGATTAGGTTCTTCGCCAAAGCTATGGGATTTGAGGCGATAATGTTCTACCAATTCATGCTGCATTTTGCGGACTTGGGGAGAACGGGGCAGTAACTCTACTGGCTGTCCTTTGGGAATGACAATTTGCTCGACTGCAAGTCTAGCTTCCTCTAGGGCATCAATTTCGTCATCACTACCACTGTGCAGAAAAAGTTGCAATTCGCGGTCATCAGCGATTTCTGGATCGTCGATGTTGAGCAGTCGTCTCAGCCCACGGGTAATTTGCGGAATGGTGCTGGCTTTAATCATGTGGATAGGGACATGACGGGCTTTGGCCATTTGCCGTAGTTTAGCGTGATTTTTGACATGCGATCGCAATGCCAAAATTGCATCGGCGCTGTCGATGTCTTTTGTCAAGACCACAGGCAAAGTCAGCACACTAACTACCTGTTCTAATTGGTGGCGACTCACCCCATAAGGATAAACATGCAGTGGCAAATCTTCCCCGTTGGGGCCAGCATTCTTCGTGGCGGCGAAATCAATGGTGTCGGAGTAGTTAAAGGATTCCTCTAGCAAGCGGTCAAACTCGCTCTGTCCAGTTGTTTTTTCCCGCTCTAGACTCAATGGCGGAAGTGCCACCATCTGTCCCGATGCCCGCCAGCCACCAGACTGTCGCCCAGAGGAGAAAGTATCTTCTCCGCTAGCTAGATGACCACCACGACCATTCACCACCGATAGCTGTCGAGTCATGACAACTTTGCCGTTGTCATCCACAGTGCGGGTTTGTGGGCTTGGTTGCCGTCCACGCAATAAAGTATCTACTGTGTCAGCAACACTTTCGTGAACTACCCAACGCTGTCGTTCTAACATCTCTACAGCAATTTCAAAGGTAGGCGGAGCTTTACGCTCTAACACCGTTTTTTGCGAACCACGCCTTCTGGCTTCGTCGTCTCCCAGTGTCACAGCCTGAATACCACCAACCAAATCAGAAAGTGTGGGGTTTTTTATCAGGTTTTCAATTTGGTTCCCATGAGCAGTGCCTACTAACTGCACACCGCGTTCGGCAATGGTACGTGCTGCTAAAGCTTCCAGTTCGGTGCCGATTTCATCAATCACAATCACTTCCGGCATGTGGTTTTCCACTGCCTCAATCATGACTTGATGCTGAAGTTCTGGATGAGCTACTTGCATCCTTCTCGCACGACCAATGGCAGGGTGAGCAACATCGCCATCTCCCGCAATTTCGTTAGAGGTGTCGATAATTACAACTCGTTTATTCAACTCATCTGCCAACACACGGGCAATTTCCCGCAGGGCAGTAGTTTTACCCACACCTGGACGACCTAGCATGAGAATGGATTTACCTGTTTCTACCAAATCGCGGATCATACCAATGGTACCGAATACCGCACGACCAACACGACAGGTTAAGCCAATTATTTTACCATTCCGATTGCGGATAGCACTGATCCGATGCAAAGTTTGCTCAATTCCTGCTCGATTATCTCCGCCAAAGGTGCCGACTCGCTGAATGCAATCATCAATTTGTGCTTGAGTTACGGGTGTTTCACTCAGATACTCAGCTTGATTAGGAAAGCGAGCTTCTGGGCGACGACCCAAATCCAAGACTACTTCAACTAAACTATCTCGCTGAGGATGATTTTCTAGTACTTGTCGCAAGTCTTGGGGCAAGATGTCTAATAACTTTTGGAGATCGTCTTTAATCGTCATGCTTTCTATGGTGACGTTTTGAGAGATAACGAACGAGCGATTATCGCTCTTGCTGTGACTTGATCTGGGAAACGAGAGAATGGGCAAGCCCTACAGCTTCCCACAATAAGTCTGGTTCTGATTCCAGGCGGACATTCCCTTGGACACTGGCGTAATTCACCTCCTTATTCTCCAACTGTTCGAGAATTGGCGACAGCAATACACGGGCATAGCTTCCGTAGGCGACTCCTGCAATTGAGGCAGAGGGGCAGAGGGGCAGAGGGGCAGAGGGGAAGGAAGAATTGTTCTCCCCTGCTCCCCTGCTCCCCTGCTCCCCTGCTCTCTTCAGTAGTCCCATTGCCTTTAACTTAGCAACGGTGTAGCTATTTGTGCCACCTGCTAACTGCACATATCCTGGTAAGTTAGCTGCCAAAACTTTTTGTCCTAATTTGACTGCCGCCGTAGTGGTACCATCTCCAATATCACCACTCATCGGACGACCATCGGTTTGCCAAATTAAAGTACGAGGACGTGGGGTAATTAGTTCATAAATTGCTTTTAAGTAGTCAATCATGCCGTCGCCATCAGGACAACTGATAGCCAATACCTGAAGTTGTTCAGCCCAAGGTGAAATTGCTTGCCATAATTTTTGAAATTCTACTAATCTGCCGACCTGTGTATGAATTTCTACGGCATTTACTCCTGTTGAAATTACCATTGGCGCGATCGCCTCTGGTGTTGATATATATGATCTAGTATAAATTATATCGTAAGGGCATAATGGGATGCAACGACCACAACCGTAACATTTCTGAGATTCTACCCCAGAAAAATTATCTGGTTTGCGGTTAAATGCGATCGCCTGTGCCGGACAAACTCGCTCACATGGTCTAGAACAGTCAGAAGGACAATAAACTGCATCAAACTCGGCTTTGCGAAAATGGGGGTCTTCACCATCATTCAAACTCACCATTAACAAAGGCGAACTACCTTGATAGTCGAAGCCTCGTTGTTGTGCGGCTTCAGTCAGGTTTTTAGCTACTTGCAGTCCGGCTTTGGCTGCTGCTATCACCGCCGGGTCAGCAGCGACATCTATACAGTCAGCACCCGCCAAAGTGTAGGCTAAAGCCAAACTTCTGACTGCTGGCAGATGTTGGTAGCTGGCTCCACAAATGAGCTTGAACCAGCGACCATTTTCCAGGGAATGTAAAGGGGCAAACAAATCAGTCACATCTCTATTATGCTTTTATGTAACTGAAAATAGTAGTCTTTAATCAATAAAAATTTTTGGACACTATTTTGACTTTCTGAGTAACCAGACTCTCATTTTTGACAGCTAATGTCAATCAACTTCTGCTAAAAATTCTCTTGTTACTGAGAACAAATCAATATATTTTCTATTTTAAATAATGTAAATTTTACTGCCCAGGATACAGAAAAATACTCCCTACACGGTATAAAACCATATATTTACCACCGGGGCATAGATACGACAAAATCAATCACTGCTTCTGGTTGTAAAGCCTGAGAAAACAGATAGCCTTGAGCAAAGTCACAATTCAAATTTCTTAATTTTACTATTTGTTCTTGAGTTTCTACGCCTTCAGCAATCACAGTCATATTCATGGATTTAGCAATACTAATTATTGTTGGTACTAATCCTAGGTTATCTTGATAAAACTGCATTCTAGTAATAAAGGACTTATCAATTTTCAATGAGTCTAAAGGCAAACTATGAATATAGCTAAGAGAAGAATAACCAGTACCAAAATCATCCATTACTAACTTGATGTTGCGCTGTTTAATTTCTTCAATAATGCTTCTCACAACATGAGTATTTTCCATAATGACACTTTCAGTAATTTCTAATTCTAGATTTCTTGGATTAACTTCAGTGTCATGAATAATTTGATCAATTTGGGTAATTAAGTTGGTCTGGGTAAACAGACGCGCACTTAAATTAACACTCATCGTTAAATTTTTAGGTATATTTGGATGCTCTTGCCAAAGGCGTAATTGTTGACAAGCAGATTTCAAAACCCAAATATCAAGGTCGTTAATTAAACCTGCTTCTTCTGCTATGGGAATAAACTCGGTAGGAGCCATTAAACCACGCACAGGATGTTGCCAACGGACTAATGCTTCAAAGCCAGCAATTTCACCAGTACTTAAGGCAATAATTGGCTGATAATAAATAATCAGTTCTCCTCTTTCAATGGCTCGCCGTAGATCGTTTTCAATTTCTAAAAGTTGAATTGCTTCTTGGTACATTGCGGGGTCAAAGACCTTATAACTGGCTTTTCCTTGAGCTTTAGCACGATACATTGCGGTGTCAGCATCGCGTAACAAATACTCTGGTTTTTCATAATCTTTACAGCCCCAATTAATCCCAATACTAGCATTCATAAATACTTCATATCTAGACAACTTAAATGTCATAGATAGTTCTTGTAGCATGAGTTCGGCTACTTGAATAGCAGAATTAATATCGGAAATATTTTCGAGAAGAATGCCAAATTCATCACCGCCTAGTCTTGCTAGGGTATCACCAGGATTCAGGCATGATTGCAGACGACGAGCGATCGCAATGAGTAACTCATCTCCCACAAGATGCCCAAGAGAATCATTGACAACTTTGAAGCGATCGCAATCTAAATATAGGATGGCAAAATGATAGTTCTTATCTTCTCTAGCCAGGTTAAGAGCTTTGCTTAACTGTCTTAAAAACAAAACTCGATTTGGTAGTCCTGTAAGTGCATCATGTAGGACTATATCCAGTAATTTATCTTGCAGTTGTTGCCGAGAAACAATTTCTTTTTGCAGTTTTTGCAGAGCATTTTCTAACTCCCAAGTCCGAGATTTAACTCTTTGTTCTAGCTCTGTATTGAGTCTTAAAATTTCTAATCTTGCTTGTCTCAGTTCTAGTTGATTTTGAACGCGCACTACAACTTCTTCAAACTCAAAGGGTTTAGTAATATAATCTACCCCTCCTAATCTAAAACCTTTAATCTTATCAAAAACATCATCTAAAGCACTAATAAAGATTACGGGAATATCTGCGGTTAAATCCCAGCTCTTAAACCGCCGACACACTTCATAACCGTCAACTTCCGGCATCATAATATCAAGTAAAATTAGATCCGGTAAAACAGTTTGACAAGCAGTTAAAGCCATTTGCCAGTTTAATGCTTTACGGACGTTGTATCCTTTTCTAGCCAGTAGAGAGGATAAAACTCTCAAGTTATCTGCCTTGTCGTCAATTATTAAGATATCTTTCTTATCCGGGTCTAACTGCTGGTGGTTCATTACATCTTGCTTCTCGTCAATTCCATAGTTTTCTCAAACTGATATTTATTCACTAAATCGTTGAAAACCCGGCACATTTGATTGTAATCTTATCCTTAAAATATTTTTCTCTGGGATCGCAGATTTGATTTTCTGCCTGGCATTAGTGAGATGACTTGACTGCTAGGATCAAATAGATACCTTACCTGTTCCACAAAAATCATCTGGGAATTCAGTAATACTGAGTTTTCTAACTGGTCTAGCAGTTTTACTATTGCTATACTTTATTTTGCAATGAAAGATAAACCAATAGACTGATCACGGCTCTCATGTGCCAGACAAAGGTCTTAATTATAACTAATCTCATGGGTATCTTGGTATAAACATTGGTAATGTGGAGATGAAACAATTGGACAAGCTAAATTTTAGATAGCATGGTTGTTGGATGTTTCCCTAGCTCGCATTGTGGATAACTCAAGCAATTTCAGATACATAATTTTGCTCCGGGTTATTACTATGTGCTACGTTCAAAGCTACAAAGGATATTACTATTTTTAGTATAAAGATTTACTTTTGCCAAGTTCTACGCATACATAGCAGAGGCAATTTCATGATCATACTAAGTCCGATAACTTTTTGATGACAGGAGAATTTAGACTATTTTGGAGTTTGAGATTTTGAATTTTGTCATGGTTGACTGGTAACTTTTTGGGCGATTCATCTATTGCAATCATCTTTCAATTTGGCGTTACTGTAATTTGGCTTGGTGATACCTCAAGGTTACTGTTTAGCCAAAATCAAAAATAGATGAACACTTGTTTACTCAAGTCTCTAAGATCAAAGTTGAATTTAGATATTTTCAGTAGATAGTTTACAAGTCTCGCACTTGCAGCTAAAACCCTGATAATATAAATATTCAAATCTTGTTAGTACTATTGCATAATAGCTTAACAGTCATGCAATTATTTGTGTTAATAAAACTTAAGTTGAATATTTTAAATTTCATTAATTAATATTATAAGTTATAGCAATTTCATCACCAATTTGTAATGTTTTGCCAGATTCTGATATGGGTAATCTGGTATTCACACTTAAGCGGTAAAAATGATTAAAGTGTGATAAATTTACTGAGTTTGGTAATGTTGCTTGTCGCTTTTGGATAAATATTTTTTGAAAATTTGGGTAAACTGTGGCTGAGTCAGGATGCCGTGTTGGTACTACACAACGCTGGCAGGGGTTGACTCCAAAAAACCGCACATCTCCCACTCGAAAAGCTACTAATTTATCTGGTTCATTAAATAAATGATCTTCCCAAAAAGGTGGCACGCCTGCAATTTCAATGTTGGCACGTATCCGACGACGCATTTCATCGACAGTGACACCCGGAAACCACGAAGCAATTTCTGTTAAAGTTGCTGTACTAATTACCGTTGGGCCAGGAGAATCTGTATCATCAGGAAAACCCATCAGCGAGTTTTGGATGATGGTAAGAGAAAACCCAAAAAAATCACTTAAAGCTGCGGTTAGTTTTTCTCTCTCTGTATTTAAATTAAAAACTAATGGTGAATTCTGGTGAGGGATTTTCAGGGAGATTGTTTGATCACCAGATGGGTCTGGATAATTCGCCCGCAGTAAATGAATTTTGGGATGACGCTTACCATTAACAAATTTACCTTGTGCATCAAAAATAGCGAACTCGCGATCGCCTTTTAATGCGCCACTAGACAAAACCTCGGCTTGTGCCACTTCTACCCCATCTAGTGACTTAATTGGGTAAATTAAGATTTTGGCTAGGTACGGCATTTTCAGATGACTTAGGGATACAAGGGTGATTTATCAATGCCACCAACATGGTTTAACGGCCAAAAGCGCAATACAGCCCGACCAATAATGTTATCACGGGGTACAACACCCCAACAACGACTATCATAACTGCTGTTACGGTTGTCACCTAATACTAGGTAGGAATTTGGCGGTATTGTCTGCTGTTTGGCTAGGAAAGCTGGTTGCTGTCCAGAGGTGCAAACATCAACCACTGTGCGCTGGCTAGAACCTAAATAAGCTTCTTCTTCCAGGGGTTTGTTATTAATGTAGACTTTACCATCACGCAGTTCTACTGTTTCTCCTGGTAAGCCAATGACACGTTTAATAAAGGCATCTTGATATTGTTCGCGTTTGAGTTCGTCAGTGGGTGAAAAAACCACAATATCTCCCCGTTGGGGGTTGGCAAACTTATACTTCAACTTATCAACAATAATCTTGTCTGCTTCCCACTGGTTTTGAGTCCCATGCAAAGTTGGTTCCATAGAACCAGAAGGAATCCAGCGAGCTTCAGCAACAAAAGTACGAATGCCCAGGGCAAGAACGATACTTAATACAACTGTTCTACCTAGCTCGGCAATCCAGGAATTATCGGGTTTTTGATTAGAATTTTGATCAGACACTTGATTTTGCATGAAAGTACTGAAGTAAGGAAAAGTGTAGAAATTAACTAGCTTAGGGAAAGTCTATCTGTTAATTTTAACGAGAAAATTAGGTTCTCTAGGTGAGTTTTAGCATCTTTACAGACAGATTTATAAGTTAAAAATAAACTTTTTTTGAATCAGCTGCAAAAATTGATCATAGAAAGGGCAAGCAAGTTTAATCTAAAATCAAAGTTTGCAGTCACACATAACTCCTTAAGTAAAATTTTTTAGCTCCATGTCATCTTCACAAAGTTTATTAATTCGCCGCGCTCGCATTGTCCTACCCAATGGTGAATTCATGGTTGGGGATGTACTTGTGCGCGATCGCCTCATCCAAGAAGTAGCACCGGAGATTGCTGGTACCATTGTCACCAGAGAGATTGACGCACAAGGGTTAACTTTGTTGCCAGGAGTTATTGACCCGCAAGTGCATTTTCGGGAACCAGGACTAGAACACAAAGAAGATTTATTTACTGCTAGTTGTGCCTGTGCTAAGGGCGGTGTGACCTCGTTTTTAGAAATGCCCAATACCCGCCCCCTAACTACTACTCAAGCGGCATTAGATGATAAACTCCAACGGGCGGCGAGTAAGTGTGTGGTGAATTATGGCTTTTTTATTGGCGCAACCGCAGAAGTTTTGCCAGATTTACTCACAGCCCAACCGACATGCGGCATTAAAGTTTTCATGGGTTCGATGCACGGTCAGTTACTGGTTGACCAAGATACTGTTCTAGAAGCCATTTTCGCCCAAGGCGATCGCTTAATTGCGGTTCACGCTGAAGACCAAGAACGCATTAATCAACGGCGGCAAGAGTTTGCTGGTATTCATGACCCGGCCATTCACTCCCAAATCCAAGATAATCAAGCGGCGCTGTTAGCTACCCAAAAAGCCTTAAATCTTTCTAAAAAATATCAGCGTCGGCTACATATATTACATCTGTCTACAGGCGAAGAAGCTGAGTTATTACGTCAAGACAAACCGAGTTGGGTAACGGCTGAGGTAACACCACAACATTTGTTATTAAATAGCAGTGCTTATCAAGATATTGGCACTTTAGCGCAAATGAATCCGCCGTTGCGATCGCCCCACGATAACGAAGTTCTCTGGCAAGCGTTACGAGATGGTGTGATTGATTTTATCGCCACCGACCATGCCCCCCATACCTTGGCAGAAAAAGCCCAAGAATATCCCAATACACCTTCGGGAATGCCCGGTGTAGAGACTTCTTTACCGTTGATGTTAACTGCGGCAATGCAAGGAAAATGTACTGTGGCGCAAGTTGCCAACTGGATGTCTTATGCAGTGGCGCAAGGTTATGGAATTCCTAACAAAGGAGCGATCGCACCTGGTTATGATGCTGATTTAGTCTTGGTAGACTTGGATAATTACAGTCCAGTCCGCCGAGAAGACTTATTAACTAAATGTGGTTGGAGTCCCTTTGAAGGTTGGAACCTCACAGGCTGGCCTGTGATTACAATTGTGGGTGGACAAATTGTCTATGAACAAAATCGCGTTAATACTGACGTGCGTGGTCAAGCTTTAACTTTCTCTTCATAAAGATTCAGTAGTGCTGAGTGCTGATTTAAAGATTCTCCCCCTGTCCCAAGCGGGTAGCGGTAAGTCAAAAGGCAAAAGTTAAAAGTCAAAAATCAAGAATACTTTGGACTTTTGGTTTTTTACTTTTGACTTCTCTTCAATAGCCCAACTACGTATAAACACTAGCTTCCAGATTTGGCGGCGAAAAGTTGAGTGTTTATACGATTTTATCTCGTATAAATACTATGGTACTTGGTTAAAAATGTTTAGGCTTTTGGAAGATATATCAGTATGAGCATAAGATTTTCTTTTGAAAACTACTTATTCAAATTAATTTATCTCATAACTTAATCATTAGTTACTTTTTGATTGCAGATTCTGTTTTTAACTTGGGAATACTAGGTCAGTGGATAGATGACAGGATGGCTATTGCGATCGTAAATCTTTTAACCTTTCTCAACTAGTCTTTTGTGTTCAACTATCCGGATTTTTCCGCTAAAAAAAGAAGAGAATTAATAGGGTTAAGTAAACGGGCAAATTTCTGTGAAAACTCAGTTTTATACATATATAAATTTTATATGCACTTAATTTGGACGACCTTAAAACCTATTTTTTACACTTCTGATTGATTGTTTTCTCAGCAATTGGCGCAGCAAAAGCCAGAATTAGCAAAGAAAACGGAGTTAGTCTCAAAAAACTAGCATCCCAATTAAACACACTAAAAGAAACAATTTACTTAGTTAATCAAAGGCAGGTACAAAGAAAAGCAGAACACAAGTAATACATCCCAGTACTGACTGGCTAACTAAAATTCATCTGTCAATGAGCCTTCTCACCAAGATGATTCCCTAAACAATAAATTAAAGTCACTTCTTATTTGAATGTAATTACCCTTGAGTGTCCGCACTCAAAAATCTGGCAGTTTGTTAGATATCACTCTCCAAAGGATTGTTCCATTCAAAAGCTCTGACTCAAGATTTATCGGCACTTACAGCAATCTTACCTGCGAGCATACACCAAAAATTAGCTAAATGCAGTCGCTAGTAAATGTCAATCTAAGGACAAACCTCTATTGTACAGTATTCCATTGATTTTTGAATAATGAAGGCAGCAATGTTAGTCAATTTCTTCGATGAACGTGGTAGTGGTAGATAGAACGAGTGTACAATTCCTCCTCGACTATCGATACATTTTTGTCATCTCATCATGATGTGAGGCTAATTTTGGATTGGACAGTTGTCCTTGTAGTTCATTTACGTAGAACCGCATCCAGAAAATTCTCTCACAACCTACAGCAATGAATTATGAATTCTGAGCGGCAAAATTTGCCGCTCAAACTTCTTTTGGGTGGGATTCTCTACACAACTTTTGCCTACCCAATCTTTTTTGCTTCCATGCTGCATAATCCAGACTAATTGTATAGTCTAATCCACAAATCTAAATAATTGATTTAGATTTTAGCAATTAATTCGCTAATGTTGCAATGTAATCCTGTAATATCGGCTTGACGATTACTATTGTCGCCATAGCTTAAACGCACACACAAATAACTCTCTGGCTGGTAAGGCATTCTTTCGGCCCACTCTATCGCTACAATTCCAGGTTCTATTTCAATTCCTTCCCAATAGCTTTCTAAGTTTAAACCTGCTACCTCTAGCGGTTGTAAGCGATATAAGTCGAGGTGATAAAGGGGTATGCGCCCTTGAGTGTATTCATTAATCAAAGTAAAAGTGGGGCTGACAATTGATTCGGTAATTCCCAAACCTTGACCGATGCCTTGCACCAAGGTAGTTTTACCTGCACCTAAGTCGCCTTCTAGTAAAATGACAGTACCAGGAGTCAAAGTTTGACCTAGTTTGATACCTAAATTGAGAGTCGCTTGGACATCTGCAAGAAAAATTTTCATTTTTGGTCGGTCAGTAGTCATTAGTCATTAATGTATATTCACATTTTGCACCAAACGACTGAAGTCGTTTGGTGCAAGATATGTGTATAACCTACTTCAAGCCGCCAGCAACCTTTCCTGACTAATTGGAATTATCATCACAAATTCTGTACCTTTACCAACAGTAGAATGACATTCCAATTTTCCCTGATGTTTTTCAGTCACAATCTGATAACTAATAGATAAAGCTAAACCTGTACCTTTGCCAACAGGTTTAGTAGTAAAAAAGGGATTAAATAGTTGCTTTTTTGAATTTTCAGAAATCCCAATACCATTATCAATAATGCGAATAATTATTTCTTGATGAGCAGTCAGTTCAGTTTTAATCTGGATTTGACCTTTACGTCTTTCTTGAGTTGGCGACAAATGAATAAAAGACTCCTCTATGGCATCAATCGCATTTGTCAGCAAACTAATAAACACTTGATTTAGTTCTCCTGCATAGCATTCTACCAGTGGCAAATCAGCATATTCTTTAATAACTTCAATTTCTGGATGGTTGGGTGTCGCTTTGAGTTGGCTTTGTAAAAACATGAGTGTACTATCAATACCTTCATGGATATTAACCAGTTTCATTTCTGCCTCATCTAAGCGAGAAAAATTCCGCAAAGACAGCACAATTTGTTTAATTCTTTCAGCACCAACTTTCATTGAATTGAGTAAATTTGGCAAGTCTTCTATCAAGAAATTTAATTCAATGACTTCTGCCTCATCTTGAATTTCTGGTACTGGTTCTGGGTAGTGATGTTGATAAAGTTCTAAAAATTTGAGTAAGTCTGCGATATATTCTTGGGCTGGTTCAATATTACTATAAATAAAACTGATTGGGTTGTTAATTTCGTGGGCTACTCCGGCAACTAATTGACTTAAACTAGACATTTTTTCAGCTTGAATCAACTGAGCTTGAGTTTGTTTTAATTCTTGTAAGGCTTGCTCTAATTCTTGTGCTTGTTGTTGTAATGTTTTTTGTTGTTGACTGAGCATCACAACTTGAATTTTCGCTTTTTGGGATAATTGTATTTGTCGCCAAGCAATAATTGTTCCTACCGCCAGCAGTCCACCTAATATTGAAGTCAGTAAATTTAGTGCTTGGAGTTGAGATTCGATATTTTCTCGCGGTATAACTAAAGCTATTGACCAATTTGCTTGTTTGAGATGAACATAAGCAACATATTTGTAAGTTCCATCAATAGAAATCAATTCGATTCTCTCTTCTTTGTTTACCATCCGCCGAGCTAGTTCCGCCAAGCTAGAGTCGCTTGATTTGAGAAAACTGGGAGCAGGTTTTTCTTTGGTTGACATCACTTTCGGATGAATAATTGGTTCTCCCTGAGAGTTAAGTGCAAAGGCGTAACTCAAATTACCGTAATGCAGTTTGTTAACTACTTGAGTAATTCGGTGTACTTTTAAGCTACCGTTAATCACGGCTATAGGACGACTTTTGAAATCGTAACTTTGACGGATAGGCGCAGAAATTGCGACAGAAGGAATACCTGTAGTCCGACTGACAAAGGGATCTGATATATTTGTTTCTCCTGCTAATGCTTTTTGAATAAAATCTCGATCATTATTTTTGGTATTGCTTTTACCTACCTCAGTGTTGTAATAATAACCATCAGGTAGTGAGAGTGAAATTTTAAAAAAATCATCAGTGCGCTTCACTTCTGACTCTAACAATGGTTCAATCAATCTCCAATTTAAGGAACGGGCTGCGTCTGTATTCGCAATAGTTTGAATTGTGGTAGAGCAAATTGCTAACCACTGATCAATCTCATCTGTTCCTTGGCGGACTTGTAATAATGCTTTTTCTTGGAGCTGTTGAATAATTAACTTTCTAACCACCAAGTAGCTAGTCCAACCAACAATCCCTATTGCTAATGTACAAGCAATCAAAATTAGTGATGTTCTAATATCAGGTGGTTTTGTGGTGGGAGTGGGTTGGGATTTGCTAATTTTGAGGGCTTTGGGGAATAAATAGAACATATAGGTATGACTGTAAAGCTTTAGTTAGACTCATTACCTATAGTTCCCAGAGGATTCAGCTGATAAACATCAATTGATGAATTCAGAATTATTCCATATCTCGTCCTTGCAACATTCCCATAAGTTTGCGCTTGCGGGCGTGGATTTCCATTAATTTGGCGCGATAATTTGACCAGTCGGCTTGTTTGTTTGACGCAATGTAAGCAGCACGAGCTTTTTTGAGCCATTCAACTGCGGCATCATAATATTCTGCTTTCCCAGCATTCATAATTGCTTCGGCTAGGCGACAAGCATGAGTAATTACCCATTCAGGACGATGGGGAATGGCAGCATCCATCACCCGATGAATAATGTCAGCATAATAGACATTTAAATCATTAGCGATCGCGATCGCATCATCAATCAGTCCTTCATGTAAGAAAATATCGACTTTGATGGGGGCAGTTTCCCATCCACTATAAAGCCGGAGAATTTTCAATAAATCAGGTTTAATTCGCAGCCATTCTTCCCCAGCCAAATCTTGAATATCTTGATATTCTTCTAAAGAAGGATGTGCCTGAAAAGCTAGTTTTTTGGCTTGTAAAGCTGTAGTTTGATCACCTAACTTTTGGGCTAAATCACTTGTCCATAAACCCAAGTCATATTGACAATTTCCCTTTAATTGCAAGCCAATTTGAGCAATATGCAAAGCTTGTTGTAATGCCCCTTGTTCTTGCAGAGTTTTACCCAAAGCAAAGGCTTCTTCCATTGAATTCATCTCGGTTTGGGCAGCTTCTAAGGCTTCTTCTACTCTGCCGAGTCTCCCCAACATGGTTAAATATTGCCGCGTTTGTCCTTCTGCTTCTGCTAAATATAAATATTCTTGATAACGTTCTTGGCGTTCGAGAATTTTCAACCGAATTAAAGCTAAATCATCGGCATAATCGGGAATGGTTGTTTCCCACACTCCCCGTTCAGTGATTTTGCCTTGGAGAACTTCTGTGAGTTGTGGGTAATCCCAGCCTTGGCGCAAAGCTTCTAAACTTAAGCCAAAATCCACATCCCATTCATCTTGCCAAACTTCCAAATTTACTTGGATATCTACTTTTTCTTCGGGAGTCAAGTCCGCAGTCAGAATGGCTTCACACCAAGCATTATTTAACTCCCAGGCAATTTCATCATAATCGGCACCATACTCGGCGACTTCATACCAATTTTCGATACAGGTAGAAGTAATCGCCTCTAAAATTGCGATCGCTTTATTTCCTTCTCCCCGTTCAATCAAGTCTACCGCCGACTGTACTAAACCCAGCAATTCCTCAGCAATCGGATCTTCTTCACAGCCATCCTCCAGATAACGCACACCATCATGAATAATCTGCCGTACTTGTCGCCGAAAAGCACTGGTGTCAATGGCATTTTGCCGCAGAGACTTGAGCTTTTTTGTCTTGGGTAAAGGATTTGTCATCCAGGTAACATGACGATCAATTGTCTCAATCAATTGCGGATGTTCTGCGACTAATTCTTGCACTAGTCTTTGCGTCTGCACATGATCCAATCGATCAAGCAATTGCTCTAACGTCGGACGATGTTCAATAATCTCAGGCTGGCGCACACAAACAAGCAACGTTGCCACAATGTGTTTACACCATCCATCAAAATTGTAGGCACAAGTGCAATTTGCCGAGGTTAAACTATGGCCATCAAAATTGAGGCTGACACGATAAGGTCTAGCTTCACTGCCATCAACTTCTGCGTGTAATAGATTACCACGGCGAATGATGGTATCTACAGCACCAGATTCAAAATAAGCCTCACCCCGTTGGTAAGACTTGGCGTTGGCATAACGACGGATGGTAAATTCACTGATTTTGGGAATAGACATCGGGCAGACGAAGTGCGAAAATCCTATGGGTAAATGAATTTTAGATCCAGGTTGGCTTTTCGGCTCATACTGATTTTGAATTTCCAGTCATAACCATCAGGCTGTTACTGAACTTTCAAACATTACGATACTAGTACAATAAAGCTGCTGATAAAATCTTTACCTCAAAAGTAGTTTATTTCCACAATTGAGTACTAGTATTTTCTAATACTTATTATCTAAGTTTAATTGTCCAAGTTATTGCTAAATCAAAGTAAAAGCAGCTTACCAAGGTAAAAATAATCAGTTTGTCTCAACCTGAATCGGCTATTATAGCTTTCCAAAAAAATTAGCCATATCAGTATAAAATTCAATAAGTGAATAATGTTTACTAAAATTGTCAATAAAGTTATCTTTTCGCTTGCTAGGGTGAACGATAATAGTTGATTTAGCCATTCCCAACTCTTTGGGGTTGTCAGAATAGCTAGTCGAATTGAGAATAAATAGGCGAAGCACACGGGGAAACTAACGTGAGTCAAGGATTTGATTACGATTTAGTAATTATTGGCGCTGGTGTAGGCGGACATGGCGCAGCCCTACACGCGGTAAGCTGCGGTCTGAAAACAGCAATTATTGAAGCAGCTGACATGGGCGGAACCTGTGTCAACAGGGGCTGTATTCCTTCAAAAGCGTTGTTGGCAGCAGCAGGACGTGTGCGGGAGTTACGTAATGCCCACCACCTCAAGTCACTGGGTATTCAAATTGGTCATGTGGAGTTCGATCGCCAAGCGATCGCGGATCATGCAGGCAATTTAGTCTCGAAAATTCAAGGCGATTTAACCAACAGCCTCAAGCGTCTAGGCGTAGATATCATCAGGGGTTGGGGAAAAATCGCAGGTACTCAAAAAATCACTGTCACGGTTGATGGCAGTGAAAAAACGATCACCGCTAAAGATATTATTCTTTCTCCTGGTTCAGTTCCTTTTGTTCCCCCAGGGATTGAAGTTGACGGCAAAACTGTATTTACCAGCGACCAAGGCGTAAAATTAGAATCTCTCCCGCCTTGGGTGGCAATTATTGGTAGCGGCTACATCGGCTTGGAATTTTCTGATGTCTACTCGGCTTTGGGCAGTGAAATCACCATGATTGAAGCCCTAGACCAGTTAATGCCAGGATTTGACCGCGATATTGCCAAACTTGCTGAACGGGTATTAATTACCCCCCGCGATATTGAAACCAAAGTCGGTATCTACGCCAAAAGAGTCATCCCTGGTTCGCCAGTGGTAATTGAGTTAGCTGATTTTAAAACAAAAGAAGATTTAGAAGTGATTGAGGTTGATGCTTGCCTAGTAGCGACAGGACGCATCCCCGCCACCCAAAACCTTGGTTTAGAATCTGTGGGCGTGGAATTAGACAGGCGGAATTTCATCCCTGTAGACGATCGCATGGCAGTATTGAGTGCGGGTGAAGTCGTACCCCATCTGTGGGCCATTGGTGATGCCAATGGCAAAATGATGCTGGCTCACGCTGCCTCGGCTCAAGGTATTGTAGCGGTAGAAAATATCGTCGGGCGATCGCGCACTGTAGACTATCGCAGCATCCCCGCCGCAGCCTTCACTCACCCAGAAGTTAGCTATGTCGGTTTAACCGAAACTGCTGCTAAGGAATTAGGACAAGCAGAAGGTTTTGAAGTCGGTACAAGTAAGAGTTACTTTAAAGGCAACTCTAAGGCTTTGGCAGAAAATGAAGCCGATGGGATAGCGAAGGTCATTTATCGCAAAGACACAGGCGAAGTTTTAGGTGTTCACATCTTTGGGATGCACGCCTCCGATTTAATTCACGAAGCCTCAGCCGCCGTAGCAAAGCGTGAATCTGTTCACACCCTCGCCCATCTAGTCCACGCCCACCCCACCCTCTCGGAAGTTCTAGATGAAGCCTACAAACGGGCTGTAGCCTAATAAAGGCAAAAGTAAAAAGGTAAAAAGTAACAATCTTTACTTTTACCTTTTTACTTTTTACTTTTTACTTACTACTCAGCACTCAAATATGCAAATCCGTCGTCGTCAACCAAGCCCAGCTATTGATGTATCCGTAGTGCGCTATCAAGCCGCTTTGCCAGATGCCGAACCAAATAATATTCTGGAAAAAATTGTCTGGCAAAAAGAAATTGAAGTTGAGCAACTGCGGGAAAAACAGCCTTTAAGAGAATTGCAAAAGCAAGCACTTTCCGCACCGCCAACTCTGGATTTTGTCGCCGCCCTCAAACAAGGTAAGACAAAACCAGCGTTGATTGCAGAAGTGAAAAAGGCTTCACCGAGTAAAGGTGTATTACGAGAAGATTTTGACCCGGTGGCGATCGCTTTATCCTACCAACAAGGTGGTGCTAGTTGTATTTCTGTGTTGACAGATGTGAAATTTTTTCAAGGCAGTTTTGACAATTTAGCGAAAGTCCGGGCCGCAGTTGATTTACCATTATTGTGTAAGGATTTTATGATCTATCCTTACCAGATGTACTTAGCTCGTCTCCAGGGTGCCGATGCCGTTTTATTAATTGCGGCAATTTTAACTGACCAAGATTTACAGTACTTTATCAAAATTGCCAAAGCCTTAAAAATGGCAGCCTTGATTGAAGTCCACAGTCTAGAAGAACTCGACCGGGTATTAGCTTTAGATGATGTCTGTTTAGTGGGCATTAACAATCGCAATCTCGAAGATTTCACCGTCGATTTACAGACTACCTGTCAACTTTTACAAGCTAGGGGTGAACAATTACGCGATCGCAATATCGTGGTTGTCAGTGAATCGGGTTTACACACACCTGATGATTTGACTGTAGTTGAACAAGCAGGTGCAACGGCTGTGTTAATTGGCGAATCTTTAGTCAAACAACCAGATCCAGAATTAGCGATCGCTCAAATCTTGCCCAATCATTAATCTAAGTGAAGCTATCTTGCTCTGTCTCAACAGAGCAATAATACTATGTTATTTATACAACCTAGTATCTACCGTACTTTCACTATGGTTTGCAAAAAATTTATCGTTAAAAACAACCATACCTTAACCAAAGGTTTATTTTTTGTGTAACAATTCATGGCAAGAGATAAACTCTAAATAACACAAATTATACATTTGTAATATTAAAACCACATGGAGCAGATTCCCCTACCGTCACCCATCCACTACGAATTAATACTCCAACTTTTAGAAAGACAAACCTTGTTAGCCGTTAATCAAAATCCCGATTTGCGACATCAGGTAAATCAACTCATCATCACCCTTCGCAAAGCAGCAGTCCAGCAAAAACGGCTAGAAGAAATTTGTGAAGTGACATCTGTGCCAGTTGACCACCGTTGGTCACTCAACCATCATATTGCTGAGAAAGTGGTTGTACCTGATTGATATCATGTCCGGTAAAAGACTTATCATAAAGACCGCAGGGGGCAGGGAGCAGGGGGAGAAAGAGTTTTGTCTTTCTGCACAGATGTGTTGAATCATAACTGATTTGCCGGACATGATATGACGCGGATTTTCAGCAATTATTATTTGATTCATAAAATATGAGGTTCATATCCCCGACTTCTTGAAGAAGTCGGGGATATTGTTATTAAATTGAAAAACCCAATTTTATCAATAAAAGATATAGTTGCTGTTAAGAAAAACACGGTTTAAAAAATGATTTCTTTGCTGTAAACAACACTACAATTTAGCTCAAATATATGTTAATAAATCACAAGAAATAATCGGAAAATATTAATTTTTTTATTCTTAAATTGCCTATCATGGAGATAAGTAAATCAGGTTTTAGAAGAAATTATGCCAAAGCGTGTAATTAGAGAAGTGAATAGTTGGTTTGAGCGAGAGCGGATTGTCAGTAACCTAGAAAGATTTCAAGACTTTATTATTATCTCACTCTGCCTTGGCTTATTCTGCGTTATGCTGATTCGGTTAGGGGATATGTTTTTTTCCTTTTTACACCCTTTAGATTTACGAGAAATTACATCTGATATCCTGTTTATTTTAATTTTAGTTGAATTATTTCGTCTACTGATTGATTACTTACAAACTCAACAAATCTCAGTAGGTGCAGCAGTTGAAATTACGATAGTTTCAGCATTACGAGAAGTCATTTTGCGGGGAGTATTAGAAATACCACAAAATCAGCTTTTTGGTATTTCGACATTTTTATTAGTTCTAGCAGTAATTTTCATTACCATACCTTTAATTTCTCGCTTTTTTGGTCATGTTACCAGCCACAACCACGACATCTTATCAGATACAGAAATAGTCGCAGGTGGAACTGTAGCTGCTGATGAAATATGATGAGCATTACAGTTGGCTGTAAATACCCCTTAGCCAGTAGGAATTAGAGGATATCAACTTTCACTTCAGTAAAATAAGTATAAATTAAATACTTATTGAATTTTGCAGTCATTTTTATCGAATTCTGATTATATTGACTCAAGCTGAGGCTAAAAAGATAAATCTCTTTTTTTGGAGAAATTTAAGCAATGAATCAGGTTGTCATCAATGACACAACATTACGTGATGGCGAACAAGCAGCAGGTGTCGCTTTTAACTTAGAAGAAAAAATTGCGATCGCCAAATTTCTCGATGCGATTGGTGTACCAGAAATCGAAATTGGGATTGCGGCGATGGGTGCAGCTGAACAACAAGCGATCGCCACAATTGTTGACTTAAATTTGCAAGCTCATCTGTTAGGCTGGAATCGCGCCGTAATTTCTGATATTCAAGCTTCCATCGCTTGCGGTTTAAAGCGTGTGCATATATCTATTCCCGTCTCTGCAATTCAAATTGGCGCAAAATTTCAGGGAAACTGGCAATTAGTCTTACAAAAACTCCAAGATAGCCTGAACTTTGCTTTAGACCAAGGACTGTTTGTTTCGGTAGGCGGAGAAGATTCTTCCAGAGCCGATGAGCAATTTTTGTTAGATACAGTACTTGCAGCTCAAGAATGGGGTGCATCGCGGTTTCGCTTTTGTGACACTGTAGGTATTCTCGACCCGTTCACGACTCATGACAAGGTAAAAAAATTGGTCACATCCTTGTCTATCCCCGTGGAAATGCACACTCACAATGATTTTGGTTTAGCTACAGCCAATGCCTTAGCAGGTATCAAAGCTGGTGCATTATCTGTCAATACCACAGTGAATGGTTTAGGTGAAAGAGCCGGAAACGCAGCTTTAGAAGAAGTCGTCATGGCGCTGAAACACTTATCTAAGATTGACTTAGGTATAGACACCCGACGTTTATTAGAAATATCGCAACTAGTAGCCACAGCATCAGGTTATAATTTACCCCCTTGGAAAGCAATAGTCGGCGAAAACACCTTTGCTCATGAGTCAGGTATTCATGCTCATGGAGTCATGCAAAATCCCCATACCTACGAGCCATTTGCACCCGAAGAAATTGGACAAGAACGGCGTTTAGTGGTGGGTAAGCATTCTGGCCGCCATTTATTATCAAATGTGCTGCAACAACATGGGATTATTCTCAATAGTGAAGAAACACAATCTGTTTTAAATGCAGTGCGACAAGAATCAACCCAAAAAAAGCGCAGTCTGACAACACAAGAGTTGTTATCTTTAGTCGGAGTAAAACAGTAATCAGCTTTTGTTGGGTTTCGCTATTGCTCCACCCAACTTACTATTGTCTTATCCAAAATATCTTGGGTTAGTGTCAATTATCGCTATTGGTGTTGAGTCAATTTGACCAACAGGCGCAGGTTTCATGTCTCGATAATCAAGAAATTGGACAAGAATTAGATAAGCAATAGCCAACAATACAGAAATTGCACCTGTAATAATGGCAACTATTTTAGAACGGTTCATCAGTAATCCTATGATGTAGACTTTTTGCTGTTCTCAATATCCACATTGCCACAAGATATGCAAATATTGTTTCTTGTATTTCAAGTCCCCCTCAGACTGGAAGTCTGGGACTATACAAACAAAGCCTGCTTTTCGACAAGCATCGATGTGGTATTACAGCTATTCAAAAATTTTGAAACCCTAAAAAACATTAGAGACGCGAACTTCCGCGTCTCTAAAAATGTTGTATTAACATATAAATAAAATCGAATAATAATTAAGGGTTAAATTGAAATAAGACAGAAATTAAATGGTGCGTTTATAACTTCTCCGCCACTTTTCTAACTGATCAATAGCAATTGATTTAGTAACTACATTCATACCGTTACCTCGCCATTCAACTTCTGAATCAGTTGTAAAAACGCCACATTCTAACTGATTCAGTCTAATATCCCAATATTCACTAAATCTATTTTTTAAAGTAATGACTTGTTCAAAGACTTTGTTTCTGTGTTTATTGCGTCTTTTTCTCTCGGTTGCGCCTGTTGCTTCTGTATCGATAAATTTCGTTTCAATGAGAAATAGATTACCTTGTAATGTCAGATAAACAAAATCACATTTTCCTAAATCTGTATAATCTGCAATTGGTGATTTTTCAAATAACAACAATTCGCAGCAGTCAGGAAACAAGTTTTTGATATTTAAAAACAAATAAGCTTGCAAAAGTAGTTCCTTATCGTAAGGAAAAACTATTACCCCCTCAAAAAACTGTTTGATATCTTCTTGGGTTTGTGGTTGAATTTTTTTACAATAAGAGACAAATCTATGTAAATCATTTGCAATCATCAAGCTTTAGCTCCTTCACTTAGCAATCTCCAATTCTCCCTAGCATCAAAAAATACCATTACAACCAAGAAATCATCATCCGCATAAGTCACTAAAAAAACTAATCTATTACAGTATTACTACGGTGTTCTACTGTTGACGAAGGCATATTTAAGGTATTAAGTAGTTTTAGTTTTAAAAAACAAGTAATTTTTCTTACCCAAGTTTCACATATTTCCGATCAACTACCAGTTAATTGTTTTACATGAGCGAGAAATCTGGCATTTTGTAGTGCGAGAACAGTTGAGCGAGAATCTTGCACCCAAAATTGTCTGCCAAATCGGACAAGTTGCCGAGAACTGCCAGCTTGTACAATGCCAATTACCGGGACTTTGGCTTTTTCTCTGTCACCTGATAGTTCTTTTAAAATTGTGCGTAGGCGATCGCGTTCTTCAATTGTGATAGCTTGTTGGGGAGTAAGTTCTACCATCACCAGTTGTACGGTTTCTACTGGTTCAACATCTTCCACAATTAATTGCACTTGTTCATCGCGTCTATCGACTTTACCCCAAATAATTAATCTGGCATCAACTTCTAGTGCAAGACTCACCCGTTCATAAGTTTTAGGAAAGACGACAGCTTCTAATTGAGCAGTTAAATCTTCTATCTGCAAAATCGCCATTGGATCGCCTTTTTTGGTCATGACTTTTTTGACATTATTTAACATCACAACTGCACAAAGTAATGTGTCTTCTTTCTGCTCACCGAGTTGTGATAAATTTATTGGCGCTAAAATCGAAGATGAATGTTTAATTGATTTAAGCGGATGATCTGAGACATAAAATCCCAACAATTCTTTTTCCATTTGCAACTTTTTCTGCGGTGGAAAATCTGGTACAGATTGGGCTTTCGGGGCAGAATCAAAGACATTATTGGTAGTTTTATTAGTAGACGTAGAAGCAAATCCACCGCCTAATAAATCAAATAAGTTACCTTGACCAGTTGCTCTATCTTTAGCGCGAGATTGCGCCCAATCATAAACAAGTTCTAGGTCTTTAATTAATTGGTGGCGATTTGGTTCAAGTTTGTCAAAAGCACCGCAATAAATCAGTGATTCTAGAGTGCGGCGGTTAACTGCACGCAAGTCAACGCGATCGCAAAAGTCAGATAATGATTTAAACACCCCTTGGTCTTCCCGCGCTTCTAAAATACAAGCGATCGCATTCTGTCCCACATTCCGAACAGCAGAAAAACCAAATAAAATCTTATCACCCACGGGTGTAAAATCTACACCAGAACGGTTAATATCCGGCGGTTCGATTTGAATATTCATACTCAAACAAGTCGAAATATATTTTTGCACCTTGTCTGTGTCACCACTGTTAGCCGTTAACAGTGCTGCCATATATTCTAGGGGATAATTCGCTTTTAAATATGCTGTTTGATAAGTGACATAGCCATAAGCAGTAGAGTGGGATTTATTAAAGCAATTAGAAGCGATGAAATTATTTTTAATGACAAAGTTATGGTCTTTTTCTACCCCAATGTCATAGACATTTGACAGACCAACATATTTACGAGTAATTATTTTGACCATCTCTCTTTTCCCCGCCGCAAACTTAATAAAACCGAATCATATTACTTTAATGAGCCATCAACAACCAGACTCAAAAGTTTACTTCCCTAACTGCTACTCATCTCCTCTTACACGACAATAACTGAAATTTATAGCTAAGTTAATAGTCTAAGTTTTATAATTTGCAAACATCCAGTTATCAAGTATATATTTGCTGTTTTGGTAAAGGATGACATACTTACCCGCAATATGTACTAAAATCAATGACTTGAGTTACCAAGAGAGCAGTCATGGCATCCATACGCGAGTTGCACGAACAGCTAGTTAAAAAAGAACGTTCCGCCGTTGAAATTACCCAAGAAGCTTTGGACAAAATTCAAGCTTTAGAGCCGAAATTACACAGTTTCTTGCATGTAACAGCACAACAGGCGTTGGAGCAAGCTCGTGCTGTAGATGCCAAAATCGCTGCGGGTGAAGAAATTGGCTTGTTAGCGGGGATTCCGATTGGCATTAAAGATAATATGTGTACCAAAGGAATCCCCACTACCTGCGGTTCCCGGATATTGGAAAATTTTGTGCCACCCTATGAGTCTACAGTGACACAAAAGTTGCTAGATGCTGGGGCTGTCACGGTGGGCAAAACCAATTTAGATGAATTTGCAATGGGTAGTTCGACCGAAAATTCTGCCTACCAAGTTACAGCTAACCCGTGGGATGTAACGCGGGTTCCTGGTGGTTCATCTGGAGGTTCAGCCGCCGCCGTCGCTGGGGGGGAATGTATTGTTTCCTTGGGTTCTGATACTGGTGGTTCAATTCGCCAACCGGCTTCTTTTTGTGGTGTCGTTGGGTTAAAACCAACCTACGGACTGGTTTCAAGATATGGTTTGGTGGCTTACGCTTCATCTTTGGATCAAATTGGCCCTTTTGGACGCTCTGTAGAAGATACAGCAATTCTGCTCCGAGCGATCGCAGGCTACGATTCCAAAGATTCTACCAGCCTGAAAGTAGACATTCCCGATTATGTGGCTTCCCTCAAACCAGACTTCAAAGCCAGAAGAAAGCTGCGAATTGGGGTAATTACAGAAACCTTTGGCCAAGGTTTAGACTCAGTGGTTGAGGCTGCTGTTACCAAAGCCATCGACCAATTACAAATGTTAGGCGCAGAAATTCATACAATTTCTTGTCCGCGTTTCCGCTACGGCTTACCCAGCTACTACATCATCGCCCCATCAGAAGCATCAGCCAACCTCGCTCGTTACGATGGCGTGAAATACGGCTTACGCACACCCGATGCAGATAATTTACTGTCAATGTACAAGAGTACCCGCGCTAGTGGCTTTGGTACTGAAGTTAAACGCCGAATTATGATTGGCACTTATGCCCTATCGGCCGGGTATTATGATGCTTACTATCTCAAAGCCCAAAAAGTCCGCACCCTGATTAAGCAAGACTTTGAAAACGCCTTTAAAAAAGTTGATGTATTAATCACTCCCACTGCTCCCACCACAGCATTTAAAGCCGGCGAAAAAACCACAGATCCCTTGAGTATGTACTTAAATGACCTGATGACCATTCCCGTCAATCTCGCTGGCTTACCAGGGATTAGCGTACCTTGTGGTTTTGATGACCAAGGTTTACCTATTGGCTTGCAAATCATTGGCAATGTTTTAAGAGAAGACCAAATTCTGCAAGTAGCTTATGCTTATGAGCAAGCAACTAATTGGCATTTACGTCAGCCAGCACTGTAGCACTAAAGTCGTCCCTGGTTTATGTCATGTCTGATGAAGAGTGCTGAGTTATGTAGAGACGTTGTATACAACGTCTCTACAGAATTTATAGAATGCAGTTTAAATTAATAAACTATTGCGCGTTGACCTTGGACTGTTGACTGTTGACTTGGGGAGTGAATGTGACTTCCTTGATTTTCCCTGTAGTTCCCAAGGGTGTTGCTGGTTGATTGTTGACAGAAACCAAGACAACGCCTGCATTTCCAGAACGCACAGTCAACTGTTTTTTAGCTGTCCAGGTTTTGCGTTGTCCTTTGTTTAAGTTACCCACAAATTCAGTTTTACCGTCTACTTTCACTTGTAACCAAGATTTACCCTGAAGTTCTAAAGTAACAGCGACAGCTTGACTCAAACTATCTTTTGGGGGTGCAACCACAGCTAGGGGAGTTGGGGGATTTTCGGCTGGTGCTTGATTAGCTGATGGCAAAGATTCAGTTTTAGGTAATAGTGTAGGTTGAGATAAGGCTGCTGTTGTTTTTTTAGATGTTCCTAAGTTAAGTTTTTTAACAAGAGATTCGGCAGAAAATTGGGGATTAAGTACATACATAAGCCCACCAGCCGCCACTAATAATAAAACGGTGTAAGGAATGAATAGTGGTAAAGAAAATTTACGTTTCGATGCTGCTTTATGACCAGAGGTTTTTTCCACCATTGAAGGTTGAACTTCAGTGGAAAAAGTTTTGGCTAACGACGCACCATCTAAACCGATGACATCTGCATAACGACGGATAAATCCTTGAATATATACAGGTTCGGGTAATTCATCAAATTTTCCCGCATCTAAAGCCTTTAAGCAAGCAAGGCGAATATTGGTTTTAATTGCTACCTGCTCTAGTTGAATAGACTTTTCTTGTCTGACTTGTTTTAAAGTTTTACTTATTTCTTGCAACTGTTCTTTTTGAACGTCTTCTAAGAGGCTCACGACCTTCTCCTAAAATTAACTTACGTTTACTATTTAACGGAAGAATTACTAAATTTCCGACTCCTGAATTCTGACTTCTGAATTCTTCTTCAAGAATCCCAAATTGTTTTTGACTCTATACTCTATACGAAAAGAACAAAAACTGCTATACAAGTAATTTTTAAAGCATAAAATTACCCGTATGAAAATACGTAAGCAGCAATTGTTATTTTTATTCAAGTTTAGGCTGTTACTTGTTTTTGGAATAGTTGTCGCGATCGCCTACTGTAGTATCAGTTTATTTCTGTTTTTCCAGCAACCCAAGTTCATCTTTTTTCCCTCCAATTTCATTGAAAAGACACCAGACTCGTTCAATCTGCCTTATCAAGAAGTCTGGCTACCTGTAAAAACTAGCTTGGGAAAGGTGGAAAAAATCCATGCTTGGTGGATTCCAGCCAACCAGCCCGATGCCAAGGTGTTGTTATATCTGCACGGGAATGGCCTGAATATTGGCGCAAATATAGCGCATAGTCAGCGATTTCATCAACTAGGATTTTCGGTATTGTTGATTGATTATCGGGGATATGGTCGCAGCCAAGGCGATTTTCCTAATGAAATGAGAGTTTATCAAGATGCTGCTACCGCTTGGCAATATCTGACGCAGCAACAGCAAATTTCTCCCCAGAAAATTTTTATTTATGGTCATTCTTTGGGTGGTGCGATCGCTATTGATTTAGCTGTGAAACACCCCGAAGCGGCTGGGTTAATCGTAGAAAGCTCTTTTTCATCCATGCGCGAAATCATATCTACTCGCAAATGGTTTTCCGTCTTTCCCATCGATTTAATTTTGACACAGCGTTTTGACTCAATCAAAAAAGTGCCACAGTTGCAAATGCCAGTTTTATTTATTCACGGCACTGCTGATTCCACTGTACCTGCTTACATGAGCCAAAAACTTTATGATGCCGCCCCTGAACCAAAACAGCTAATTTTGGTTCCCAATGCTGACCATAACAATACAGCAGTAGTTTCTGGTAGTAAATATCTGCAATGGGTACAGTCATTTGTTCAAAAGGCTGGTATGTAATATTACTTAGTTCTTAATCTTGCCTTTATGCCTGTTGGTTAGTATACCTAAAATAACCAAAAATATGCGGCTTCATACATAAATATCCTGATGCCAGATTTTAAGTGCAGGAGAATTTATACAACTAAACTTGTTGCGGTATGGGGAGTAATTTGTATTATGACTATGGCACCTGCATATTTATTTAAAATTCTAGGAAATCCTACCATTGAAATTTCGCAAACAGAACTGCGATCGCTACTAGGTGAAATTGAGTCTCAACTTCATCGCAGTCAGGTTTATCGTCAAGCCGTGGCTCAACTACAAACATTACTTGGTTCTTCCGAAGAAGCCAAAAATTTATTTAAAGCTGTCGGTAGAGAAGCCATTAGTTTAGTCTTCCAGAACTTTGCACATCACGCAAAAGTTGCAGATAGCAATCAACAAACAAACACAGAATTAGAAAAATCTAGTGATGTTGCTAATAGTCTTACCAGCAATCATCTCAATCACCCACAAACAAATACAGATATATTATCAACATCTGTGGTAACGGAAGATAGAAGTAATCCTGTAACCCACAATCCAGAAAATTCAGCTAAAAAACATCCCACTGCAAAACTCATGAACTGGCTGCAACCCAATCAAAAAAAAGCGAATGCTGAACTAGCCCAGCAACAATTAGCCACCCAACGTTTAGCAATCATGAGTCAAATTGGTCAACAACTACGCCAAGCCCGTGAAGCTAGAGGTTTTTGTTTGAGAGATTTGAGTATCTTCACTCACTTACCAATTCATCAAATGGAAGCAGTCGAAAACGGCGATTTAGAGTCATTACCAGAGGATATTTTAGTCAGAGGATTTATCCGGGTGATGGGTAATGCTTTGGGATTGAACGGCACAAATTTGGCTAACTCGTTACCAATGGTGAATACTGTTCCATCCGTTATACCTTCTTGGTCTCAGCCTAAACATAATTCCCCTAGTATGGGGTTAGAACTACGACCGATACATTTATATTTAGGCTACACAGCCCTGGTAGCTGGGACAGTGGGAGGGTTATCTGTTATGTCTCAGCCGGAAAAAATGGACACCACTGTTAATCCTGATGTTAGTTCGTCTTCGTCTATTTCTCAGACAAACCAAAACCCGGAAATTAATACCAAACCGGGTATTAAGTCGAGTCAGGCTGGAATTAGTGTTGGTTCAGATATTGCCCCACCAGAAGCACTGTAATGAGGAGTGCTGAGTGGGATTAGACAAGAGAGAGGGGGTAGACAAGGTAGAAAGATTACTTCCTTATCTCCCTTGTCTTCCTTGTCCCCCTTATCCCCCTGCCCCCTCGCCCCCTGCCTACACAGTGATAATATATCTTTGTAATTAGAAGTCCCTTATGACACCAGACCCTTACGCTTGGATAGAAGAATCATTAGCAACCATCCATCGGGCGGACTGGTATCGTACAGTACAAACTTTAAGCGATCGCCCCGGTGCGACAGTGGTTTTGGCGGGGCGAGAGGTGATTAATTTTGCTAGTAATGATTATTTGGGTTTGGCTGGAGATGAAAGGTTAATTGCTGCTGCTACAGCTGCTACTAGAGAACTGGGGACTGGTAGTACGGGTTCTCGGTTACTCAGTGGGCATCGACAATTACACAGAGATTTAGAAAAAGCGATCGCATCTCTCAAACAAACCGAAGATGCAATTGTCTTTAGTTCAGGATATCTGGCAAACTTGGGAGCGATCGCATCTGTCGTTGGGAAACGCGATTTAATTCTCTCTGACCAGTACAATCATTCCAGCCTGAAAAATGGTGCCATTCTCAGTGGGGCAACCATCACAGAATATCCTCACTGTGATGTTGTGGCGTTAAAAACTCAACTCAGCCAGCAACGGCAAAACTACCGTCGTTGTCTAATCATTACCGATAGCGTCTTTAGTATGGATGGGGATTTATGCCCCTTGCCAACATTGTTAGCGATCGCGGAAGAATTTAACTGTATGCTGCTAGTTGATGAAGCCCACGCGACTGGGGTAATGGGTCAAACTGGCGCTGGGTGTGTGGAATTTTTTGGCTGTACTGGTAAGCAGTTAATTCAAATTGGCACTTTAAGCAAAGCTTTAGGTAGTTTAGGCGGTTATGTCGCTGGCAATGCTCACTTAATTGATTTTTTACGCAATCGCGCCCCGACTTGGATTTACACCACCGGACTTTCTCCCGCCGATACAGCCGCAGCCTTAGCCGCAATTCAAATTGTCCAACAAGAACCCCAACGGCGAATGCAATTGTGGCACAATGTTGAATACCTAAAAAATTTCATGCAGCAGCAATTACCCCAACTCAAATTGCTGCCTACAGAATCACCCATACTTTGTTTTCAATTACCCAGTCCCAGTGATGCACTCCAGGTTGGTAAACAACTCAAAGATGCAGGTATTTTTGCCCCTGCAATTCGTCCACCCACTGTCCCAACCAGTCGCATCAGAATTTCTGTCATGGCTACCCATCAAACAAAGCATATAGAAGCATTAGTCGCAGCCTTGAAAAATCAGAATTTGGTTTGATGTTTAAATTTCGTAATCAGCAATAAGAACAAGTAAGTAACTCGGTGGAAATAAACCAAACTATGTTACGAAACGTAAATAGGATTAAAAGCCTTACCAATGACCAAGGACAAATGACAGCCTTCACTAGTTATCTTTAATTGCATCGACCTACTTATCACAAAATAGAAATCATCTAGAATTAAGTAATCAAAAATTCAGCTACAACTTGATTTTTACTCCAGCAAGATTTTGCATTTTATAGCAAGCAAACTGTTGGTAAATTATTTGAAATTGCTAGAATTTAAGGTAAATGTATAAGAATGCGTTTGTTTAAACTTACCAAATTAATGTAAATAAAATATTATAATATTACAATTTTATTTATTTCATTTAGATACACATACAATATTTTTGGAAAATTGACTACTAGCGAAAGACGTTTTTTACTCTAAATAAAGGATCTATCTCTAGATAAATGTCCAAAAATTGCAAACTAGCTTAGGGTATGTATAGCCCTCCGCCACAAGTTTTGGTTGTTTGCAATTGTTTTCATGCCCTACATTCATTATTCGCATTTACTACGTTATGGCTTTGTGGTGGTAATTGTCGCCACAGCACTAGTAATTATGCTCTTGCTTGACCCTATATTGGACATGAAGGGAACGCCATTCCTACTATTTTTTAGTGCTGTAATGGTGAGTGCTTGGTATGGTGGTTTGAAATCAGGACTGTTAGCAACCTTCTTGTCAGCAATATTGAGCGATTACTTTTTTCTTTCCCAACATTACACAGTCGGGTTAAGTTTACCTAATGGTGTAAAAATACTGTTATTTGCAGCACAGGGATTACTGTTTAGTTTTCTATCTGAAGAATTAAGGCACGCTAAACGTAAAGCAGAAATTCATCTCCAGAAACTAAAAATTAGTGAAGAACGATTTCGTGTCGCCCTCAGTAACTCAGATATTGTGGTGTTTCAGCAAGACAGAGATTTCCGTTATCAATGGGTTCATAATCTACAGGGTATAGATACAGTTGCAGCCGTGTTGGGCAGAACTGATTATGAACTGTTCCCGACAGCAATAGCACAACAATTGATGAAAATTAAACGCCAAGCGGTAGAACAAGGTATTTCCACCCGTGAGGAAGTTTGTCTCAGTCTTGGGGAAGAAGTGATTTACTATGACTTGCTAGTGGAACCCCTTACAGGTGGCGGAGGTGGTGTAACTTGTGTAGGCGTAAATATTACAGAACGCAAGCAAACAGAAATCGAAAAAGCCAAGCTACAAAACAAACTTCAGCAAGTTCTCCAACAAAAAGATGAATCTTTAGCATTACTGAATACTTGGTTAACTAGTTCCCCCATAGCATTGGCATTTTTTGATACTGAATTACGCTATGTGTATGCTAATGAAGCGTTAGCAGCTATCAATGGTATACCTTTGAGCCAACATATTGGTCGCACTTTACAAGAAATCTTACCGGAATGGGCAGGGCAATTAGAGCCTGTGTTTCAGCAAGTGATGCAAACGCGCCAACCATTACTGAATCAAGAAGTTAGCGGCGAAACTCATCCGCCTGGGGTATATCGGCAAAGTTTAGTCAGCTACTATCCCGTTAGCTTACCCGATGGAAAATTGCTGGGCGTGGGAGTTACTGGTGTTGAAATTACGCCACTCAAACAAGCTGAACAAGCATTACGAGACAGCGAAGCCAAGTTTCGCAGTGTGGTTGAGTCAAACATGATTGGGATTGGCTTTTGGGAAAGAGATGGCAAAATCACAGATGCTAATGATGCGTTGTTGAATATGTTGGGTTACAGCCGCGAAGATTTAGTTAATGGAGAATTGGACTGGCGAAATTTGACACCTGCTGAGTATCTCCCACTTGATGAACAAGCACTCATACAACTTCAACACAGTTCCTTTTCTATTCCTTATGAAAAAGAATATATCCGCAAAGATGGTACTCGCTTACCAGTGTTAATCGGTAGCAGTCATTTTGAGAGAACTTCAGACAGAGGCGCTTTTTTTGTTATTGATATTAAAGAACGTAAGCAAGCAGAAGAACAACTGCGTTATATTGCGGAAATTAGTAGTTTACTGTCTACCTCATTAGATTATGAGGAAACTTTACAGCAAATCGCTAGAATCTCTGTACCACAATTAGCTGACTGGTGTAGTGTGGAGATTTTGACGGATGATGGTTCACTGCGGCGTTTACCTGTGGCTTATGCAGATCCGTCTCAGGCAGAGTTAGCGCAAAAACTTCAGGATTATGTGCCGAATTTGTCAGGTACACATCCGATCGCTAGAGTACTGCAAACAGGCAAACCAGAATTAATCGCTCAAGTCACTGATCAGATGTTAGTTGCCTCGACGCAAAACGCCGAACATTTGGAAATTATCCGTCAGCTAGGGGCAAAGTCGGCAATGGTGGTGCCATTAATCGCCCACAAGCGAGTTTTGGGTTGTATTACCTTTGCGATCGCCGACTCCCATCGTTGCTACGATGAAACTGATTTAAATTTGGCCACAGATGTAGCTTATCGCGCTGCCTTAGCAGTGGAAAATGCCCAACTTTATCGAGATAATCATCAAGCGTTAATCAATTATGCCGAATCTCTAGCACTGTTAGATGCACTGTTAGCAGGCGCACCTGTGGCTGTTTGCTTTTTAGATCAAGAACTACGCTATATCCGAATTAATCAAGTTTTAGCTGACATTAACGGTTTCCCTGTAGAAGCCCATCTGGGGCGGAAATTTAGCGAGATGTTCCCCAGGATGGCGGTACAATTTGAAGCGCAATTGCAACAGGTGTTAGAAACTGGTGAACCTCTGCTGAATGTGGAAATTAGCGGGGAAGTACCAGGAAAACCAGGAATATACGGCTATTGGCTGGGTAATTATTATCCAGTCCGCAATGCTTTAAATGAAACTGTGGGGATTGGGATAATTTTCTCGGATGTCACAGCCACCAAGGTTGCGGAAATTGCTTTGCGTGAAAGTGAATCGAGATTCCGCGCCATGTTCAACCAAGCCGCAGTCGGTATTGCTTTGGTAGGGTTGAACGGTCAATTTTTGCAAGTAAATCCGGCATTGTGTGAGATTACTGGTTATAGCCAAGCCGAATTAATGCAGATGAACTTTCAAGATATCACCCACCCTGATGATGTAGCGGATGATTTAGCCCAGGCTGGGAGAGTTTTAGCGAAGGAAATTAATGGTTATTCTTTAGAAAAACGCTACATTCGCAAAGATGGTTCCCCTGTTTGGGTAAATCTGACTTCTTCGGCTGTTTGGGATATTTATGGACAAGCTAAGTATGCAGTCGGCATTATTGAAGATATCAGCGATCGCAAACAAGCAGAAATAGCACAAAAATTTTTAGTCGAAGCCAGTAGCTTACTAGCAGCCTCCCTAGATTATCAAGTCACTCTCAATAATGTGGCTAATTTGGTAGTGCCTACCTTAGCTGATTGGTGCGTTGTTGATGTGCTGGGGGAAGATTATACGATTCAACAAATAGCGATGATTGCTGCTATTCCGGCTAAACACGAAATTCTCACAGAACTGCGCCGACGTTATCCGCCCAAATACGAAAACAACAGTCCGTTTCGAGAAATTTTGCTGCGGGGTGAATCAGTCTTTTATCCTGAATTGCCACCTCAAATTCTGGCAGATATGGCTAAAGACGAGGAGCATTTGCAATTACTCCAAAGCTTGGGTATGGGTTCCTTGATAATTATTCCCCTCCATTTGCGCGGGGAAATATTTGGCGTAATTTCTCTAGTGAGAGGCACATCTAGTTGTGCTTATAATTCAGCAGACTTGGCATTAGCAGAAGATTTAGCCCATCGTGCGGCGGCGGCGATTGATAACGCTAGACTTTACCAAAAAACCCAGCAGGCAAAACAAGCCGCAGAATTAGCAGTCAGTCGCACTGTGCGTTTACAAAGAATCACCGCCGCCCTTTCCGAAGCTATCACCCCGCAACAAGTGGCTGAGGTTGTAGTTAATCAGGGAATTGTGGCTTTAGGTGCGAGTGCGGGTTCTGTGAGTTTGTTAGTAGAACATGGCAGTTATTTGAAAGTTGTGCAAGCCACTGGCTATCCAGAATCAGTGCTGGAAGCTTGGGAAACTTTTCCGGTGACGGCGGCTGTGCCTTTAGCAGAAACTGTGCGAACAAGTAAAGCAATTTTTCTCGAAAGTCCAGCCGCCTTAGCAGCTAATTATCCCCATTTAGCCGAGTTGCCATCGGTGACAGGAAATTCAGCCTTTGCTTGTATTCCCTTGATTGTAGAAAAACAAGTGATTGGGGCATTAGGGTGGAGTTTTGCAACTACCCAAATTTTTTCGGAAGCTGATCAAGGATTTATGTTGACATTGGGGCAGCAATGTGGTCAGGCGATCGCCCGCGCCCAACTTTACGAAGCCGAACGCCTTGCCCGTTCCGAAGCTGAAACCGCCAACCGCATCAAAGATGAATTTCTGGCGGTGCTTTCCCATGAACTGCGAACTCCCCTCAACCCGATTTTGGGCTGGGCAAAATTACTCCGCACCCGCAGAAATGACGAAAATACAATCGTTCGGGCTTTGGAAACCATTGAACGCAACGCCAAATTACAAGCCCAACTGATTGAAGATTTATTAGATGTATCGCGGATTTTGCGGGGTAAGTTAAGTCTGCACATCCGCACCGTAGATTTAAACAGCACAATCACCGCCGCCTTAGAAACAGTGCGTTTAGCCGCCGAAGCCAAGTCAATTCAACTGCAAACCTCACTGCCCCAGCATAACGTTGAAGTTATGGGTGATGGCGATCGCTTGCAACAAATTGTTTGGAATTTGGTATCCAATGCCGTAAAATTTACACCGTCAGCCGGACAAGTAGAAGTGCGGTTAGAACAAGTCGGGATGGAGGCGCAAATTCAAGTTATTGATAATGGTAAGGGTATTACCCCAGAATTTTTACCCTACGTCTTTGAATACTTCCGCCAAGCCGATGGTAAAACTACCAGAGTATTTGGTGGTTTGGGATTAGGACTGGCAATTGTCCGCCATTTAGTAGAACTCCACGGTGGTATAGTCTGGGCAGAAAGTCCAGGTGAAGGACAAGGGGCAACTTTTACCGTGCGGCTACCTCTGCATAAAAGCGCCGATTCTCCTATGTTGAATCCTGAAACTGCACAGATGGATTTGGCAACCCAAGATTCATTATTGGCAGGAGTGCGAATTTTATTTGTTGATGATCAAGCCGATGTCTTGGAGTTTTTCAGCTTTGCCTTAGAACAGTATGGGGCAGAAGTCACAGCAGTCGCCTCTGCCGCAGAAGCACTAGAAGCCCTAGCCCAGTTACAGCCAGATATTTTACTCAGTGATATTGGAATGCCCATCATGGATGGGTATATGTTGCTGCGCCAATTGAGGCAATTACCCCCAGATCAAGGCGGGCAAATCCCAGCAATTGCTCTCACCGCCTATGCGGGCGAAATCGACTACAAACAAGCAATGGCCGCAGGTTTTCAACGACACATCCCCAAACCCGTAGATCCTGTTGACTTAGCAATTGCGATCGCTAAACTGATTCGGCGGAAATAACGAAGGCAGGGTGCATGGTGAGAAAGCGTTTGAGCCTTATTTACTTTTCTTTATATAGTTTGGTTTTATTGCATCGACTCATACCATTTTGGATTTTAGATTTTAGATTTTGGATTGAAAAAGTTTCTACTGGTAAGCTTTTGAGCAATCCATTTGTCGCAATCATTGTTCAATTTGGTATTACTTAGCAGTGGTCACAGTTGTTAAGCTACCATGCAAGCCGCGTATATCCACTAGTGTGATAAGGCAAAAATCTGTACTCTTCGTTGAGTTGATGAATAGTCTCGCTATGATTGGAGTCAGAATGTTTGTTTTCTGGCTTGAGTCGCAGAGATAACCCCAATGCTGCTTCTAGATGATTGAGTAAACGAGTAATAGTATCCCGCTTGCTAATTCGATAGTAAACAACCGTGTTTTTTTGTATTTCTTGCAATACAGGTACATCGCTCACTAAAGGTACATCCAAACTTTCGCCATCGTTGGTGATTAGGACTATCGCTGCACGTTGATAAAGTTCTACTAAATCTTGGTGTTCTAGTTGTGAGAACAACCGAATACCATAACGAATGCCTAATCGCTCGATTCGCGCCTGCATTTCTGGTTCCCATTCTGGGCAGACTCTCACTAATAATAATTCTGGGTGATAATATCTGAGACGAGCATAGGTTTCTAGGAGAATATCTAACTGTTTGCGGGAGAGATTTTCACTGATATTCAATACAAAAGGCCGATCGCCTATTTGCTGCTGAATAGTCTGGTGATTATAAAATTCAGGATGTAGGTGATTCATAAAATTATCCTTCGCAGAACTGATTGTCCAAATGGTTTGCTGTGGCGATCGCTTTGTTCCACTTCTTTGCACTCGCGGCCGAAATATCACAAGTAATTTGCCGGAAATGATATGACTGGTAGATGCTTGATATCTTATTTGCTAAGTCTTAGTGCGAGGGTTAAATTCCTACACTTGTTGATACGCCTGATTATCCCTGATCACTGCATAAACCCTAGCTTCTTCAAGCAACTAGTAGCTAACTTGAAGATAAGTTCAGGTAGGCAAAACGAATGTATTTTTTTTATAAACCATTTTTGAATATTTGTCTAATATTTTTTGTATATTTTTTTTCTGGTATATCTTCTCTACGGAGATGGCAAAAGTAGAATTACATAGCTTTATGGCTCAACTGAAAGCTGTAGGCGTTATATCTATTAACCAAAACTAGAAACTTTTTATACATATCTTAAATACGGCAAATTTCAAGTGAGTGAAGTAAACAATTGATTTCTCAAAGCTAGGTTACGAGCCTTTTCTTATTCTGACTTCTGACTGAGAATACCCTAAAAGAAATATGGCTATTGCTAGATGTGGTTCTCTGTCAAAACGCTATAGGCTACAACTGTTGAGCAGAGAGATTCGCTTGTGGATGTCCTAGTAAAAAGAGCGCAAACACTTAAACAAGCCTTGGTCGATTTTGTCCTAGATGCTGAAGGTGAACTGGCGCAAGCATTAGAGGTTTATGCAGCCGCACAGTCCCATAAAGGAAATGGCAATCATACCCAACAAGATTTAATTATTGATCGGTTTATTACAGAAGGGAAAGTTGGTGAGAGTTCACCCATCGAGTTATTTATTGCCAGTGATGCAGATTTAACCGATGGCGATCGCAATTTACTCAACAGTTGGCATCGTAGCTTTATCGGCTTATTCACCATCACCCAAATTTTACCTGATGGTTTGGAGTTGATGAACTGGTTGACAGCAAAAAATTATATCGTCAAGTCTAACGGTACTGAAAAACAACAAGACATATCTCGTTTCCAGCCAGGAGATATATTACTTACCCGCATTTCTCCCCTAACTGAAAATGAGTGGATATTTTCTGGGACTCACACTTTTATGGGTAAACTTGGTAAGCCAAAACTTGCTGTCGCTATTGGTAATTTTAAAGATAATTATAAAAGTCATCTTTACAGCGATGCTCCTGAATTGCTAGAAGAAGCATGGCACTCAGTCGAGCAGTATCATCAGCAATTTGTTGACTTTTTTGGTAGTGATGAAGTTACTTTACCAGGATATCAATTAAATAAAAAAATAGTTGAATTTCAAGCAATTATCAGTGAAAAATATCTCCAAGCTGCTGGATTAGATACTTCTAAATCTTTAGATGAGGTAGCAGCAGAAGCAGGCATTACCCAAGATGAAATCGCCGCAGCCGCGAAAGAAGTTGGTGTGGACTCTAATGTAGTTTCGCAAATGCTGAATGGTAAAAACGCTCAACAAAAAATGGTTGCACCAAAGGTTGATTTACCTTCTGAATTGCGAAAAGCGGAACAAGTCACAACCATTTCTCATCCTCGTTGGGGCTTGATATTTTTACCAACATACACTAAATTTAAAGCGATTTTGTTAGCTGATGATGGGCGCAAAATTGAAGGCGCAGAAAAAACTATTCGTTATTATCTAGAAGATAAAAGTATCAATGCTTATATTTGGCATCGATTAGCACAACAATACCCAAATCAAATAGAAAAAGTTTTACAAGATTTTTTGCAGCGTCCAGATTTTAACTTAAGTAATGACTTAGATAAACTCTTGCAAGAGAATGGTAAACCTATCGAGCCAGAATTACCAGAAATAGCCAGTGTGCCTTTACATTTGCATAATTTATTTCAAGAAGCACTGGCAGAAGTTAATAAATCTAAACCTAAAGCTAAGGGACAAAAACAAACAGCAAAAGGTTTTCAGAGAGGTTAAGTTAAGATTAGTTGCATTTCAAATCCCGGTAATACATCTTCTCCAGAAAGAATTGTCGGTATTTGTCTGACTTCGACAGCTTTTCCGAGTCGATAGATTTCCACTGTGCCATCTTGATAATTAATCAGCCATCCTAAACGCAAACCATTTTCTATATATTCTTGCATTTTCTCTTGCAGAGATTTGAGCCTATCTGTTTCGGAACGCAGTTCAATAGCAAAATCTGGTACAAGTGGCGGGAATTTTTTACGCTGTTCTGGTGTTAAAGCTTCCCACTTTGCCAATTTTACCCAAGCCGCATCAGGAGAACGTTTTGCACCATTCGGTAATATAAAGATAGTTGAAGAACTAAAAACTTTGCCTAATTTAGCTTGACGATTCCATATCTCTAAATCAGTTATTAGTCCAGCTTCTTGATTTCCGCTTTCTCCTCCGACTGGTGGCACAATAATCAACTCTCCGGCTGCATTCATTTCCAGGCTGAGATCACGGTTGGCAAGACACAATTGATAGAATTGTTCATCACTTAAATGTGCTATCGGTTCTAAATTGAGAACCACAGTATTCATTTAGCTTTTCCTCGTGCCTTTTTTGCTAACTGGTAGCGAGTAAGTTGAGTAGAGCGATCGCAAAAACTCAACATTACTATATAAGTATAACTTTATTAAGCTGAGGATAAATTTACTTCACCCTCCAGATGCAGAGAAACCGTAAAATCTAAGTTTGATATTGTATAACTTGATGTAAGTTCTCAGGGTTAGAATATGGCAAGCTTAAATCGTGTGCTATTTACTCAGGATACAATTCTTAAACAAGAGCCAGTACAATCGAGTCAGTTGCCAAGTACGAAACAACAACATATTCCGCTTGGGACTTTACTGGTGTTAAAGTCTTACGAAATCCCGGCGGCTCATTCTGAGTACTATAAATTATCTTTAGAAGATATTCAATTTAAAGGTTTTAGTAGTAACTGGTATGCCTTTGGGAAACACGCCAAAATTATTCCAGATGAAATTACGCCTGTGACAAATATTCAAGCGATCGCAACTAAACAACAAGCCAAGAATACAGTAAATATAACTGTAGATCGCCAGTCTGTCGGCAATAAACAAGGTTTCCTCAAACTGGTGTTTAACGCAGATACCATCATTAAGCGCGAACCTGGAGATTCTAAATTCATGAATGATCAATCCAAGCAGGTAATTCCAGGCGGTACAGAATTAATTTTATTAACCGATAAGCCAGACAACAATAATATTGTGAAATTTACCCTGAAGGATAATCATCTCAAATTTAGTCTGAAGGATATTGAGTTTAAAGGTTTCTCGAAAGATTGGTTTGTCTTTACCCAGCACGTTGGTATTCAACGTGTTGATTAAAAAATGTAGAGACTATAGGAATACGGTTTGATTCCTGAATCTATTTGTGTAGGTAGGGAATGGGGAGTGGGGAGTGGGGAGTAGGAAAGAAGCCTGCTCTGAGTGTACTAATTTTTTTTCAGAAATCAAATATGAGTCCTATAGATGTGTTGCTGATTATATAGATGTAATATCATCAGGACTTACGTACCAAGATTGTCTGTAGAGATTAGGTTGAGTGGTGAAAGGGTTTTTGATATATACTCCCTACTCCCCACTCCCACCCCAGGTTACTTGCAACTGGGTGTTAATTGTTAATCTTTTTAATATCGCCATAGGCGCGATAAAAGCCGCCTCTGGCTGACTCGCGGATTTCTTGGACGAGATAGCGATCGCCTGCTTGGCGAATATCTTTAGGAAACTGCACATTCCAGTTAGAATTGTAGCCTGGGGAAATAACTCTGACGCGCAGTTGACTGCCATCTTGAAAACACTCGACAATTACCCCATTACTTGTATCTGTAGTAGTTTCCAAAACAGCCGAAGGTGTGACTCCCTCAGTTTTTGGTGCTTTAATCACAGTTGCTTCGGGAATTGTACCAGCTTGAGCAGAGGAGATCGCATTTTCACTAGCATCAATACAAGCTAAACTTCCATCGGTAGTGACAATATAAATTCGAGATTCGTAAAACTGCATAGATAAAGCAGAACCACAACCAGTCCCCAACTTCCACAGTCTTTCCCCGGCTTGGTTAAAGCAGTAAATCGAAGAATTATTGTCACCCGCAAACACATATTTACCATTTTGGGCTGTAGCGCAAGAATAAACCGAGGAATCACACTTGTATACTGTTAGTGGTTGACCTTGCTTACTAAAACTATAAATTTTGCGATCGCTTGCACCAGCGTAAACTGTGGATGCTTCTTGCCAACCAAATAATACACTCCCGGCGGTTTTTTGATGCCACAGCATTCGACCTTCTTTGTTATCGTACATAGTCACTCCTTGACTATGACCGTGATAAATTCCCGCTTCATCACAGCGAACCATCCAGCCAGAACTACCTTGACTCAAGCGCGTCCATTGTGATTCATCATCATGATCTATAGTGGTCACACCACCATTGACATCAGAGACAGCCAATAAACCATCTTTAATATCAAGCCAGAATATATCGACATTTTCATCAATTTTGTAAGCAACGCGGGGTAACTTCCCAGTCAAATCGTAGACATTACCATCATCACAGCCAGCGTAAATCCAGATATCATCAGCAACTAAACATTTCACCCCATCAGGTAGCTTAAACTGATTGTTCACTTTACCTTCATGGTTCAAAGCAAAAACTTGACCTGCTTGATTACCTAGCCAGCAACGGTTAGCATCAATAAAAATCCCAAAAGCGGCGGAATTAGCTGCAAACTTCCACAAAATTGGCGCTTGTTTTGCTGTGGAAGCAGTACTACTCACTTCGCGGCGAGTCACAGAACGCTTTTGACGCACACCCATCACCGCTTTTTCATAGCCTTTTTTTAACTTTTCGTTAATTTTCTTCGCCGCTTCCGCCTGTGCTTTTTCTGATGTCGGGTAAGATTTCGTCTGCGTTTGTCCCGCGTCACCAATACGACCGTAGCGGATGCTTACTTGAGTATCTTCAACAATTACCTCATAAAATTTGTGGGAACTTCCACTATCTTCTGATAACTCTAGGTAGGTTATTTCCTTAGTCATGACATTTTCTCGTTAGAACTGAATGTAAGCGTAACCCAACAAAATCCTAAAAATGTTGGGTTTTACTGCATTACACCCAACCTACCTGGAATGCACTGAAGATTTGCTTGATAAATCGTCTCTGATACCAATTCTATGTGAGGTTGCATTTAATCTTTTATCTCTTCTTTCTTTGTGTCCTTTGCGCCCTTTGTAGTTCGTTCTTTAATTCAGTGCATCTTCATACAGAATTGGTATGAGATTGATAATGCACTTAGTACTTAGAGAACTTTCGCCAAACTGCTTAATCTTTCATAAACCGGGATGAGGCGATCGCCTTCTATTTCCACAGTATGATCTGGATAATGACGAATTGCGCCTAACAGACTAATTTCCCCATCTTCTTGAATAGATTTATTTAAAGATGTTTCTAGCGCCTGTGCATCTAAATCTTCTCCAGGCGGATGCACCACATCACCAACTTGAGCTAGTAAAATCGGCCCTGTCCAGCCAGACAGCAAGCTATTTAAATAAGCAGGTTCAGCCTTAATACCTGCGACTAAGGCTTTACGCGCTGCATCTGGGTCTTGTTTGGCCGCTTGCAAATAATTGCTAATTGTTGGGGTAGTCTTACCTGTTTGCACAAACTCGTTCAATTCTGCAACGGAAACAGGCCCTTGAAAACTCCCATACTTTAAAATCACTTGTTCAGCAGCATTAGCACTAGCACTGAATAACAAAACACTAGCACCAACTCCTAAAGCCACTGTCTGACTCAAGAATTTACTAAACTTCCACCTGGTTAATTGATTCCAAACTTGAAAAATCTGCATTTAATTTAACTTCCTAGTGGTGTGGAGCGTACACAAGTCTAAAATATCTGAGCTTTCTGCTCACGACAACATATTAACTAGGTTATCTAATATAGATTCAGTTTGGAGAATCCACTGAGGTATGACCAACGATAGAAATTAGATTTTCATTTCTCTCTTCTCTCTGTGTTCTCTGTGACTCTGTGGTTCGTAAATCAAATCAAAATACACTGTCGTAGACCGAACAGAAATTACGAGTGAGGTTCACCCAGTAATACAATCGAGCATTTCAACTCTCTCAAGATTTGGGTCGTTACTTGACTTACACCTAAACCACCAGCTGTGCGATAACGCACAGAACGCAACACTGCTAAATCAAAAGCTTGAGCTTCTCGAATAATTACTCTAGCGACATCATCACCTTTAACTGTCTGGATGTTAGTTTTCACCTGTAACTGACTTTTTACCGTAATTTCCAACAATTGGGATGTAAATTTTTCTACTAAAGCTGGGGGAGTTTTGCGATCGCTCACATGCAACAATACCACCTCTGCTTGATTCACATCAGCTACAATTTGTGCGAACCTAACAGCACCAATAGTTTGTCGCGTCAAATCACCAACCGGTACCAAAATTCTTTGGATACTGGTTGGACTACTCAATAAACGTGTCACCGCCACGGGACAATGTGAAGACCAAAACACACTATCAATCACACTCCCAAACAAACGAGCGCGAAACCCTGTTGTTTGTGACCAACCCATCACCACTAAATTCGCATTACGTTCTCGACTCGCACGACTAATTCCCAAAGCTGCATCATCATCAATGCGAATTGCTGGCGACACCTCCACATCAAATTCTTGACTAATTTCTTGCGCCATCTTCAATCTTTTTTGACTTTGGTCTAGCGCCGTCACCAATTGCGGATCATCCATTTGAATCAAAGCTTTAGTAATCGCTAATGGGACAATTCTCCCACCTTCATGACGCGCCAATAATGCCGCCATTTCTATTAAATAACGCTGGGTTTGAGGATTGTAAATCGGCACTACTACAGTAAATTGATGTGGTTTTTCTTCTACCTCAGTTTCAGGACTTTCCCACCAAGTTGCTAGACTATCTGTTTCTAAATCTGCATCACTAACTTGTAAAGCTGTGGCAAACCTAGAAGTAATTACTGGCCCTAAAATAGCAGTCACCAGCATCAAAACAATCACACTATTTAAAACACCTTCACTGATTAACCTTTCCCCAGCAGAGTTAACAGTTTGATAAGCCACTAATGCCGCCGCTAATGTAGCTGCTACCTGCGGTAGAGATAACGACCACATTGTCAGCATTTCTGCCGTATTGTAGCGATAAAATAATTTTGCTAAAAATGCCGCAATAAATTTACTGCTAATTAAAGCTATGACGATGACCACAGTCAACCAAACCGAACTTAGAGTCTTGAGAAATGCTGGAATATCAATCAATAACCCCATATCTACAAAGAAACATGGAATAAATAACACACTCCCAATAAACTCAATTTTCTCTTTAACTGGGCTACGTCCTAAAACATCATTAACAGCTAAACCTGCTAAAAACGCCCCAACAATTTTCTCAACCCCAATAACTTGCGCTCCCACAGAAGCCAAAAATAATGCTAGTAAAATAAACAAGAACTGATTACTTTGTTCATCTCCTGAACGCCGAAAAAATTCCTTACCAGCCCAGTCAAAACCAAACAAAACCACAACCGAATAAATTGCCAATCCACCCAAGAGCGTAGCTAAACTCAAGGCTGTAAATTCTCCGCCATGAATCCCTACACAAATTGCTAATACCAACAAAGCACCTGTGTCAGTAAAAATTGTTGCGCCAATGGTTACAGTCACAGCTTCATTTGTAACTACACCCAACCGACTAACAATTGGATAAGCCAATAAAGTATGGGATGCCAGTAAAGAACCAATCAAAAAAGCAGAATTCCAACCAAAATTAAATAACCGCCCCACTAAAATACCAGCTATTAACGGCACTAAAAAAGTCAGAGTTCCAAATCCAATAGAACGATTTCTAGTTTTGCGAAACTGCTCTAAGTCAATTTCTAAACCTGCAACAAACATCAAATAAATTTTGCCAATATCCGATAGCAGCTTGATGGTGTCTGATTCAGAATTGAGTAAGTTTAAACCATTTTCTCCTAAAATGACACCTGCTACTAGCAAACCCACTAATCCAGGTAAACGCAATTTTTCAAATATCGGTGGTACAGTAAAAATGACCGTGAGCAGAATAGTAAATGCAATAATTGGGCTTGCTGCTAAAGATTGGAGTGCCATTGGTAAGTTAATTTTTGCTTAAATTAAGATTGTAGATGCTGAATTTTTGCAGATCAGTAAAATTAAATTGTCACATTATAAGCCTTCACAGTTTTATCTTGAAAATAAAAATTTTCACATCTATACAGAGATAGAGTGACATCATTTTCTCATAAGTTATAAGATTATTCCGAGAATATTTCAAAATGAAAAACAGAGGAAAAGGTGAATTATCCGACTCTTCCCCTGAAAATTGGCTTTGTTTTTAGACAAACTTAATATTTACTGCCAAACATAGAGCATAACAAACAAGACAATCCAAATTACATCCACAAAGTGCCAAAATAGTGAAGTAGCATTCACACCAAAGTGGCCAGATTCGTAATTACCTGGAATGAAAGAACGGATCAAAATCATTAATTGCAACAGGATACCTGTTAAAACGTGTAAACCGTGGAACCCAGTTAACAGGTAGAACATTCCGCCAAACGTTCCAGAAGTGAAACCAAAAGCCAAGTGACTCCATTCAATAGCTTGTCCGGCTAAGAAGTAACTGCCCATCGCCATTGTTGCCAGCAGATACATCCGAAAACCAGACAAATTATGACGTTGTAGGGCGCGTTCTGCCAAATAAATTACAAAGCTACTTGCAACCAACACAACAGTATTAATTGCTGGTTCTCTAACTTCTAATCCTTCTACACCAGCCGGTAGCCAGTTAGGATTTGTCAACTTATAGACAATATAGCCGGCGAAAAAACTCAAGAAAATCACACTTTCCGACAATAAGAAAACAATAAAACCAAACATTTTATTGCCTTCTTCATCATGTCCATGCTCACCACTATGATGAGAATGATTCTGCAACTCTTCAGAAACAATATAGCTGTCCATTGGTAAAATTTTTATTCGTGTAATATTGCTTGGAAAATGCTCCGCGTAACTTTGCGCTTACCTCTGCGTTTAAAAAACTCAAATTCTAGTAGTGGGGACACACCAGACAGATGTCTGGCAAGTTTTACTTAACTATGTCCCCAAATTTTCTTTGTCATTGATGGTGACTATGAGTTTCTGCCACCAACGGTTCTGATTTGCCGTAACCATAAGGTTCAGAGATAACTACAGGAATTTCTTCAAAGTTCTCAACAGGTGGTGGTGAAGAAACTAACCACTCTAAACCAATTGCCCGCCAAGGGTTATCAGGTGCTTTTTCGCCTTGCATCCAAGAAATCACCATGTTGAAGATGAATGGCAAGGTAGACATACCTAACAAAAATGCACCCAGACTCGCAACGATATTCCACTGTTCATACTCTGGTGCGTAGGAAGAAACCCGACGTAACATCCCTTGCAAACCTAGTGGGTGCATTGGTAAGAAGTTGAGGTTAGTACCAATAAATGACAACCAGAAATGTAATTTACCCCAGCCTTCGTAGTACATCCGACCAGTCATTTTGGGGAACCAGTGATAAATAGCAGCATACAAGCCCATTGTCACTGTACCAAAGAGGACGTAGTGGAAGTGTCCAACTACAAAATAGGTATTGTTAACGTGAACATCCACAGGTACAGAAGACAGCATAATCCCTGTGATGCCTGCGAAGACAAACATGATTAATCCACCCAAGGCAAATAACATGGGTGTATTCAAACGCAACTTACCACCCCAAATTGTCGCTACCCAAGCAAATACCTTAATACCAGTCGGTACAGACACAAACATGGTGGTCAACATGAAAATCAACCGCATCCAAGCAGGTGTACCACTGACATACATGTGGTGTACCCAAACAATGGCGCTGACGACGGCAATTAACAGTGATGAAATCGCAACGACTTTGTAACCGAATAAAGGTTTGCGAGAGTAGACAGGGAAGATTTCGGAGAAGATACCGAAAACTGGCAGGATAATCACATACACAGCCGGGTGAGAATAGAACCAGAAGTAATGCTGGAACATGACTGGGTTGCCGCCGTTGCTGGGGTTGAAAAAGCCAGTACCAACGGTGAGGTCAAGTAACAACATGACTGCGCCTGCTGTCAGGGCAGGTAAGCCAAACAATTGGATGATTTGGGCGCTGAGGACTGCCCAGACAAACAAAGGCATCCGAAAGAAGGTCATACCAGGCGCACGCATCTTGACGATGGTGGTCACAAAGTTGACAGCACCCATAATTGAGGAGACACCAGAGATGGCGACTGCCAACAACCATAAAACTTGACCGTTAATCAAGTGGCCTGTGGGATTTTGCAAACTGACGGGAGGATAAGCCCACCAACCTGCTTGGGCAGGGCCACCAGGGACAAAGAAGCTGGCCATCAACAAAATCCCGACTACAGGAACCATCCAAAAGGCGACGGCGTTGAGGCGGGGAAAGGCCATGTCTCGCGCCCCAATCATTAAGGGGACGAGGTAGTTAGCAAAACCCACTAGTGAGGGAAATGTCCACAAGAACAGCATGACTGTGCCGTGCATGGTGAACATACCGTTATATACGGTGCGGTCAATTAAGTCGGCTTCGGGGGTAATTAATTCTCCCCGCAGAATCATGGCGAAGATCCCGCCGATGAGAAAGAAGAAAAAGGAAGTAACAAGGTATTGAATACCGATGACTTTGTGGTCGGTGCTAAAGCTGAAATATTGTTTCCAGCCTCCTGGGGTTTCGTGGTGTGGTTTCCCAACCGGTAGGCTGAGACCATCAATAGGGATGTTAGTCATTGTTCTTTTGAAGAAACAGGGGTGTGAAGGATTTGAGGGTGCAGGGAATTAGTTTGCTGTCAACCGGAATAATTAACCAAAGGAGGTGCGGCAGGTACGACGGTATCCCAACCATTTTTCACGGGTTCGTTGGCTGTTTGGGCGTATTCAGAAGCAGCTTGGTTATTGGCGGGGGCGGGTTTTTGTGTGGCGATTTTCGCCAACCATTTGTGATAGTCTTCGTCAGATTCCACAACTACATTTGCCTGCATAGTGGCAAAGTAAGTGCCGCTATATTGGGAGTCGGTGAGGCGATATTGACCCTGGCGAATGGGGGTAAATTCAAAGTCGATGGTATGGTTGGGAATGATGTCTTGTTTGAGGCGGAATGCCGGGATATAAAAGCCATGCAGTACATCTTCTGATTGCAGTGCTAAACGCACGCGGCGATCGCTTGGTAAATGCAATTCGGTACTGGTAACATCTTTTTCAGGGTAATGAAATACCCACGCCCATTGTTTGGCGATGACATCAATTTTTTCTACAGGTTCGCTCATCACACCTTCTTGGGGTGCAGCATAAGCTGATTCCATCCCCACGGGGTTATGCAAATGCACTAGTTGGGTGGGGCCTTGAATACCCATTTGTTCATAAACTTGGGAGCTATAACCAGCAATCCACAATACCAACATAATGGGGATGGCTGTCCAGACAACTTCCAAAGTGACGTTACCTTCAATGTGGGGGCCATCGCTGAAGTCGCCTTTTTCAGCACGATGGAAAATCACAGAATACATCAAAGTGCTGGTGACACCCAGAAAAATAAATGCACCTAATGTCACCAAAAAACTAATCAAATCATCAATCAGATGAGATTCTGCTGCTGCTTGGGGAGGTAGCCAGGAATAGGCTTGTTTACCTATCCAGATACTGGTGATGCTAATTGCGATCGCACCAGTAATTAAGGTTAATACGCTTAAAATCTTTGAGAATTTCATGGGTTTTGGTCATTAGTCATTAGTCATTGGTCATTGGTCATTAGTCATTGGTCATTAACAAAGAACAAATGACAAAGGACGAATGACAAAAGTTATTTGAGCATTGTGTTCAGGTCTTCGCCTAATTGCAGTAGTCTATCTGCGGTGTTGTGAACGCCAAATTCAGCAGCTAACTGCGCTCCTAATGTGCCGTGCAGGAACATCAAAAACATAATTGCCACTCCCGCAAATAAATAGCTCCACTGCACTTCTACGTCGTAATCTTTACTCCAAGCAAAGCGTTGCCATCCTCTCCACATGGTCATACCGACAAATAAAGCGAGGAGGACAACACCACCAATACCGTGCCACAGCATGGTTTCCATTGCTGGCATTCCCCATGCACTCTTGATATCTGTTGGTGGAGTGGCTAAGAACATTTCGTAAAAGCCAGCAGCTACGGTAAAAAAGGTGATGGCAGTTGCCGCAACCATGTTGTACCAGCCCACATCAAAGAAGTTGGCTCGTTCAACAGTAATTGCTAAAAATTTGAATACCCATTTTTGCATGGGGAACAAAACACCGACGATATCAAAGGTAATACCAATGATGAATAGACCAATGGTCAGATGCACCAAATTTGGGTGAATAGGCAGAGTGTAAGGTAGTCCGTTAGCGCCTATTTCTACGTTTAATTGATTAATTAGTTCTGAATTCATGGCAGCATCCCATCCTTGGCAGCTTCAACAACTGGTACTGTGTGCAATCCATATACCCAAACCAATTCATCACCTAAATAAACTTGCAAGCCGACAATTGCCACTAAGACAAATCCCACGGCTAAATAATGAACTGGTAATTTTTGCGGGTTACGCGAACGAAGTACATAGCGCCAGGCGGTAATTGTGGCGATGAGGCCAGACAGTGACCAACCAATCAGGGTATGAAGATTTAAAACTGATTTAGCTACGTCGTAAGGTTTGGCTAAACCAGCTTCAAATTGTCCAAAAATAATCGCTACGAAAATGGCGATCGTAGCAACAAACATATTCCACCAACTCACCTCAAATAAGCGAGCCTTGCCAGTAAAATAACCTACTAAGTCACAGAAAAATGCAAACAATACCATTGCAATTACAAAGTGAACAACAATGGGATGTAGCGTGTCTGGATAGGGTAGATTATGGTCGTTCAACGATGTAAAAAAATCAAGCATAGTTTCCTGCACCTTAGCCAAAGTTTCATGTTTAACAGACAAGCATGACCATCAATACAAACATTCTTACCTGAATGGATTCTCTTCAAAACTGCATAGCGCCATCCAGTAAATCAGGTATTAGCTTTGTTTAAGCTCAATTTGTTGAAGTTACTATTTATCGTCAATGATTCAGTTCAATTCATTTGTTCATGCTGATACTTTATAACAACGATTTTGAATTTACCTCACAAAATCGGAGTTATTTGGTTGATAGTTGGCCATCTATCTATTAGCTTAAGGATTTTTTTAGTAATTGTCAAAAAAATAATAGAAACCTATAAAAATCCCGGCTTTAACAGAAAAACTATTATGATGATGTAGCTTATCTACCTTTTGTTTTTAGATATTACATATAGAAAAATCTTTGTATATATGATTCTGCACAATTATCAAATATCTGTTTGTAATCCAATTAACATAAGACTTTTGATCATAAGTTATCAATAAACAGAAAAATAATAAACAATATATTAAAATAAAAAACTCATAGCAATATCTACTATTATTCTTGATTTTTATTTGCATTAAAAGCAAGGCTTATACATCTAAATTCTGGCAAAAACCTGAGTGAAAATTTTGGCACGTTAATTTTTACCCCTCAGTATGACAAGTATTACCGAAAAAGTTCTGAGTGCTGAGTAAAAAGTAACCGGACTGATGCAAATGTCAAAATTAAGAATTAGTGCATGACGCTATAAGCTTCATTACTACGTTCAAATACTTACTTTTGTTGCGTCACAAACTCTACAGAAAAAATATGACTGTTGCGTAAGTCATAAAGTAAAATTAATGGCACTTAGCGCACAAGTCAAAAGCCCTGAAAATTAATTAGCTCGGTGTTAAAAATTATCGTTATTGAGTAGTTTTGTGCGTCGGTTATCCAGTAGTATGTATCGTTGGTAGTAGTTATCTCTGGCGAGATTTACTCTATTGTGTAATTACTCAGTTCAACTTGCAAATAAGGTAGAAAATCAAGTACGGTTTTTTCACCCTAATGTAGTATGTGAATCTCCATACCAAGATAGAAATAAAATTGATACTTTTATTTTAAGTAATTACTAAGGGATGAAACAAATCGTTTACCGTGGTTCATCTTCTGCTAAAAGATTCTTAACGTTTCCAGAACGGCAAGTTTAAACCAAAAAATAGTCTAATTCGATACAATTAAAAGGCTGGGAGAGCCAAGGAGAATTAAGTGGTACTGCTAAAAGGCTTTGAGATTGAGATGTACACTGGCACACCTCAAGGTGAAATTGTTGGCCTCTCCGATAAAATCGTTGCGGACTTAAATGGGTTTATGCGAGAACCAGACAGTCGCAACGTGGAATACATAACAAAGCCATCCACAAGTTACGAAAATCTGTTGTGTGCTTTACTAAGTCCGCGTCGAGAATTACGCAAGTACCTCCAGCGTTTAGGGAATTACACTTTGATACCTGGAAGTACTTTGTCTTTAAGTGGGGGCGATCGCTTCTTTCGTTCAGACCCAAGTAATCCTTATCATGACTATATTGAGCAGACCTACGGCACAAATGTAGTAACTGCCAGTGTTCATATTAATGTGGGTATTAATGACCCAGAAACATTAATGCGGGCTTGTCGATTTATTCGCTTAGAAGCACCCTTGTTTCTGGCGCTGAGTGCTTCATCACCCTTTTTCAATGGTCAAGCCACTGGCTATCACTCAACTCGTTGGGGTGTATTTCCCCAAACTCCCGCCTACGTACCATTATTTACCAGCCATGCTCATCATATTCAGTGGGTAGAAGAGCAATTAATAGCTGGAACAATGCAAAATGTCCGGCATTTATGGGTATCAGTCAGACCAAATGGCGATCGCCGTCCTTATGATCTCAATCGTCTAGAATTGCGAATTTGCGATTTAGTTACAGATCCCATTGCTTTACTCGCAATTACTGCATTGTTAGAAGCACGTTTATTGCAGATCATTGATAACCCTGATTTAGATCCTTTAACTAGCAGTAAATTATCACCGGAAGAACTAATTGCACTGACCACTAACAATGAAATAGCAGCCGCTAGTGCTAGTTTGGATGCTCAACTACAACATTGGCAAGATGGCAGAACTATTTTAGCCAGAGATTGGATTGCGGAACTATATCAAGAAGTTTGGGCGATCGCTAAACAACAAGGCTTTAGCTGTTTCTTGTCACCATTGCATAAAATTCTGCGTGAAGGCAATGAAGCCCAGCAATGGCTACAACTTCATAGCGTCGGTTTTGACTGTCAGCGCGTTATTTCCCAAGCGATTGTGGCCACAAAAGAACGAGAACTGGAACTAGAACATAAATTGTGTTCTTCCTTGCTGGCTTAAAGAGAACCTCAAGTGATTCAATATCATTAGTCATTTGTGAATACCAAGGACAAATGACTAATGACACAAGACAAATACCCAGCCAGGAAACTCCCAATAGCCCAAAATCATCATGTATGGTCTCATACATAAGATAGATTTTCTAAAAATAGCCAAAGAATGAGTTTGGGTCTGGTTTTTAGTTTTTAAACGACAAAATAGTTGTATTGACAAGTTAGTCAGATACATTTTCTAAAAATTCTTAGAAAATGTAGCAATTTTTTTGTTTTAAAAAACTAATCGATGTAAACTACAAAATGGTTATTAATAAAACCTATAGATAACCTCTACCTTTTGACAGATTTTTTATTGTCAATATAACTTTTTATACAAAAGCTCAGTTCCATAGCAGATGCCCCAAGTTGTTTTAGTAAATCCGCAAATTCCCCCCAATACAGGCAATATTGCCCGCACTTGTGCAGCTACAGGTACAGAATTACATTTAGTGGGGCCTTTGGGCTTTGAAATTAGCGATCGCTACCTCAAACGAGCCGGTTTAGATTATTGGCCCTATGTCAAACTCCACCATCATGAATCGCTGGCAGCTTTTCAAGACTCTCATCAACAGCGTGGTGGAAGGTGTTTAGGTTTTTCTGTGAGGGGGAGTAGTAATTACGTACAATTTCAGTTTGCTCCTAATGATTGGCTACTATTTGGCAGCGAGACTACGGGCTTATCACCAGAAGCATTATCAATTTGTGATACAACCCTTTATATTCCAATGTTTGAGCCAGGGGTTCGTAGTCTGAATCTATCAGTCAGTGTGGCGATAGGACTGTTTGAAGCACGGCGACAACTCGGTTATCTAGTGTAGTTTTTGAACAATTAACTTATAAGTATAAATACTCGTACAGTTCTGGAAATCAAATTACCACAAGATTTTCGACAGATAATAATTCTATCACCAACAAAAAATACTTGCACTTTTTATACTGTTGCTTAAAAAAAATCAGTAAAATGCCTGAAAAATCTAGTTAACTAGACAGGTTTCATATAAGAAATTTCTATATTAATTTTGAGAATATACCAAATTTGAATGATAGATTTTGATGAATTGGATTTCTTTGGTTTCAAAAAACAAAAAGCTGCAAATCCATACGGATAAGGCATTTGTACTATTTTGTCTGAATAGGTATATTTCAGGAGGACAAAAGTACTGGAGAGTTTGTACGGTTGTCTTTTAGGGAAGATTCAACGTAAAGTCTCCTGTTGGGAAGACGGATTGGTAAAAAAAACCTTGAAGATATTTACAGCAGGAGGCATCGCTTTTTTAAAACTTATAGCAACTAAAATTGCTGACAATATAAAGCAGATTCGGCTAATATCAACTTTTCCAATCCCAGCGATTAAATTTAAATTAGGCGCTGAAAACTGTAAAGAGCGAAAGTTCTAGGGTGTGAGGAGTGGAGCGGACAAGTAAGCACAGCAACTTTATGTTCTGCTAACAGGTGTAAACTTGTCTAAATCAGAGAAGCAGGTTAATCTTGCCTAAGTATCTCTGGTGAATGTGATCCAGGTCTATCGTCAGATGTGATCTAAATCATTGACTAGTATTCCGACTGCAAAATCGAGGTCAGTTAAGCGCTAGTGATCATAGGAGGTCGTCTTTGAAACGAGCATTGAAAAAAAGAGTAAAAGCTGTGCTGAAAAATACCCCCAGCAATGATGGTGTCCCTAGTGAGCAGTTAAGTGTGGTAAATTCCAAGGCTAATCGTCGAGTTAGCACACAAGCAGCCATGATTGGCTTGGCTATTTCAGTTGGAGCGACCAGTCTTTTAGTGACTCGACAAAGCGATCAAGCCCAAGCAGCAGCGCCTGTAGGCAGCCAAAAAGTAGCCTCAAACCTGCCTGTTGCCCCTGACGCTGAAATGAAATTTGTTCCCACAAAGCTGGAGACCCAACTGGTCTCAGCAGCAACCATGCCAGAAAATCCTGTCATTGTGGAACCAACAGCAATTTCACAGTTGCCTGGGCTTGAAGCTAAATTGCAAGTGGCAGCAAATGGAATGCCTGTGGAAGTTCCAACACCAGAGAATGTTGCCCAAACAGCAGCCGAAAAAAATGCCATTAACCAGTCGCCACTAGTCAAAAATGGTGCAGCACAGGAACTTCTCAAAGCTAACGACACATCTGACATCAAAGTTGCTAACGATGAAGTCAAAGCTAAATTAAAAGCACAGCAAGAGTTCGCCCTATATCACTTACAAGAAAAATCGAACCGTTTAAGAGCAAGTCTGGCGGAGTTACGGTCTGGGGAGTCAAAAAATTTAGCGAAAGCCCCTGCATTGAAGCAAGAGGTAGTGGTAGCAGAAAAATTGCCACCTCAAAGCATCAGTCAAGAAGTTGGGCAACAGTTACCTGGATTGGTTGATGAAGACAAAACCAAGTTCTTTCCTGAAGTTAAGCAACCAAAACTCCCAAGTGAATCGGTACAGCCACTAGCAACAACATCTGTACCTGCTACACCAGAAATTGCCGCACCAACGGATACTGGTACCGCTTACGAAGTTAAGCCGGGAGATACTCTAGCTGCGATCGCTAACCGATACAACACCACGGTTGCAGAACTAGCCAAGCTCAACAATATCAGCAATCCCAATCAGCTCAAAATCAATCAAAAAATCATTCTGCCATCGGCAAATGCTAACCGTAATGGTGCAATCTCCATACCTGTAGCCGTTAATCAGCCTGGTGTACAGTTGACCAACAATGTCAAAATTGCTGGTGTACCTGTCAACACTGCCAGCAGTAACCCCAACGTATCTTTAGCACCAGTTTCACCAGTTTTTGTTAACAACAACACTGTCAAACCAACCACAGCAACAAATAACCCAACACAGACAAATACTGTTAACGGTGTAGGTGGTGATACTCCCGTACCCAAAGTATTTACTGAATTACAGTCAGGTAGTCAAACTCAAAGAGTATCAAGAGGACGAAACAACGAGCGTCTTCAGAGTTTACAGGCTGAAATTCAAAGACTACAGCAAAAATACCGCAATCAAGAGTCTGGTAATACTGGTAATGTAGTTGCCCAAGCGGTTACTGATACAGACAAAAACAGCATTGCGATTCCAGTTCCTGTAGCTGTTCCTAGCAACTTAGCAGTTACTAAGCCAGTATCTGGAAATAAGACCTTTGCTGTACCCATCCCTGTTCCAACACCAATTTTACCGAGCTACAACGCTCAACCAGTTAAGCCCGAATTTAGTGCTATTCGCCGCACTACTGACGAGCCAATTAACCCAGAGTTCTTGCCTAACCGCGCTAGGGTAACAGTACCACCCATTGGAGTCAATGCGGCTGATTCTCCTAGAAGAATGCGGGGAACCAAAGTATCGCCACAACTACCACCTTTGGCAGCAGTAGATCAATACTTGCCCAAACCAATTGATGAAACCATTCCTCCGCCTTCCACCTCATCTGTAGCTTATATTTGGCCAGCAAAAGGTGTATTTACCTCTGGCTATGGTTGGCGCTGGGGAAGAATGCACAAAGGTATTGACGTTGCTAACGCCACTGGTACGCCAGTTTATGCCTCAGCAGATGGTGTGATTGAAAAAGCAGGCTGGAACAAAGGTGGCTACGGTAATCTTGTGGATATTCGTCACCCTGATGGTAGTATGACCCGCTATGGTCATAACAGCAAGATTCTGGTGCGTGCAGGTCAGCAAGTGCGTCAAGGCGAAACTATTGCTTTAATGGGTAGCACTGGTTTCAGTACTGGGCCACACACTCACTTTGAAATTCACGCATCAGGTAAGGGCGCAGTTAACCCAATTGCCTTCTTACCACAACAAAACCGCATTTAGTCCTTGTCTGTATCCAACCCAGTTATTTTCTTGTCAGAAGAGGGAGTTTTTATCCCTCTTTTGCTTGGATGGATGAACTGCTAAGTTAATTTGTGGATGGAAATTAATTGCCAAAAAGACTAGCCATCAACAAATGTGTATGCTATATTAAGAATTAATGCGAAATTGCTTGGCTCAGTAGCTCAGTTGGTTAGAGCACGGGACTCATAAGCCTGGGGTCGTTGGTTCAAATCCGACCTGAGCCATTTAAGAAGTAAATATCTAACTCAGAATCTCTAGTTTACAGAGTTGAGTTATTAACTTGCTCATAATGAACGCGATCGCCCGCCAGATAATTTAAACTCAAGGTGAGACCGAATTATTTACAGCTTCTGTTATGTCTTCTAGTTTAGATTCTCTACCACCTGCTTTGGCTAAAATCGTCCAACGCTTTCAACGTGCATCTGATCCGAAGCGGCGTTATGAACAACTGATCTGGTATGCCCAAAAGCTTCCAGAGTTTCCTGAAGCTGATAAAGTACCAGACAATAAAGTTCCTGGTTGTGTGTCTCAGGTGTATGTTACCGCCGCCTTAAATGATGGAAAAGTTGTATTTCAAGGAGAATCTGATTCTCAGTTAACTAAGGGGCTAGTGGCGCTGTTAATTGAAGGATTAAACGGGCTAAGTCCTACAGAAATTGTCCAATTAACACCAGATTTTATTCAAGCAACCGGTTTAAATGTGAGTTTGACACCTTCCCGCGCTAACGGTTTTTACAACATATTTAAAACCATGCAAAAAAAAGCATTGGAATGTAAGTTAGAACAATAAGAAAAAGTGCTGAGTGCTGAGTAAACAGACTAGTTTTGAGGTAGGGGGTGTGAGAGTATGTGTATTCAAAAACCTTACACCCTTAAACCCTGACACCCATCTCAACCGTCCTGTTAACTAAGCTGTTTTGAAAAAGCGGATAATTTCGCGGACGTGATCGAGAAATTGTCCATCAGTGGAAAGTTGCGCGATCGCGTTTCTGGCTTCTCTGGCTAAACGTTCATGTTCTGTTTGATTTGTGGCGCGTAATTCTTCTAAATTCGCTAAAATTCTGGACAGTTCTTTGCGAGTTTCGTCAGCAAAACGCTGTTGGGTGGCTGGTAAAGAATATGATTCTTCTGGGTTGAGTTGTTCTTGTATATATTGGACTTTTTGTTCTAATTCCGAGAAACGATTCCGCAGTTCATAAATATCTTCGCGGGGATATTTCCATTCTTGGCTAATCATCGTTAGCCTTGCATATAAATATTCGTAAGCCCGAATGGCGGGACGCAAAATTGTTAATAATAAAGCTGCACCAGAACTGATATAACCTACGGCACTAATTCCCGTGGCGGCGAGGATGTAAAGTCCAATGGCAGAAAATATATGTAAAGCAATAGCCAGCCACAGCGATCGCTTGGCTAATAATTGCACATATTTGACTTGTTTTCCATCTACAGGAATGCCTTTTTCAGAAGATTGTGCTGCTTCTGCTAACACTTCTTTAGCTTGAAAATGAACATTCCACGGTACAGTTACAATTACCAACAACCACCAAAAACTTGCACCACCAATTATCCAATCAAGAAAGTTACCAGCAGGTATATGAAACCATTGCAACACGCCAAATGCTAACAGTAATATAGTGAAAATTCCTAAGATAGAACTGATAAAAAGGTTAATATACATATTGCCCTGTCTCCACTGAAACTATCATCTTCATCATGGCGGTGGCTGGGCGGTTATAAAAAATGATTGTGCTGGTTTAACTATTTGCACATTTTGCATCGGTAAGCATTAGTCCTAGGAAAAAATTCTTACTCCCGTCAAACTATCCCAGGAATTATGCACAAAGATTGTCTGGGGAGACTGGGTGTTGGGTTTTAGGGTACGGGGTGTAAGGGTTTTGCAGACATACACCCCTACACCTTAAAACATTTGATTTTTCGTCTTACTGCATCAGCCCAACATCACAGTTATGGCTGAATATTAACCAGAATCTATGTGATAGTTTGGCTAACTGCACATCTAGCTTGAAAGTGCTGAGTGCTGAGTGCTGAGTGCTGAGTAAAAATGCTAGTCCCACTTTCATACTTGGCTATGAAACTTGTTTCATCGGGACTGCCTTCTGCCTCCTGCCTCCTGCTGTATTACCCACCAACATGAATCCCTGGTCGCCTGTGGGAATTTTTTTCGGCGCGACGTAGAACTTCACGGGTAACTACTGCAATGTCACCTTCACCAAACAAGATAAACCTTAGTAGGTACTGGATAGGATTTCCCTCTACCCAACCAAAGTAGGCGTGAGGTATTTTACCAGTTTGGTCACGAATATAAAGCAACAAAGCAGCGATCGCATTTGGAACTGCGGCACTTTCCGCCCGTAAAATTCGATAATCTCCAACTTTTACGCCTTTGACTCTGATCACATCAGTAAAATCTGACGCATCAGATATCAAAATTTCTAGAAAGATTATGGGATCTGTCGGCGGAATGTGGTTATCTTCCCGTACCTCTTTTTCTTTTAAAAAATATTCTTGTTCATTGCCTTCATTTAAGCGATTGGCAATGATTCTAATTGCGCCTTGACTTTCTTCGGCAATAAATTCACGGGCATTTTCATCAACTTCTATTTGTTCTACCCGCAGTTCCGTTGAGCGCCAAACACGGGAAACGAGGGAAGTTACAATGATTGTACCAATGAAGAACGCCGCAATTTTGATCCCTTCTGGTCTCTCAATAATATTGACAATGGTTGTATAGATAAAGACCAGGGTAATCAAAGCAAAAACAATTCGTCCTTGTGTGGAATTGTGTCGATGGGCTGATAAAGTTACAGCAAATGCGGCAGAACTAATTAATACCAACACACCTGTAGCATAAGCACCACCCTGCGCCTCGACATTGGCTTGGAAAATAATTGTAACTACAAAGGCAATACTTATATATACCAATACAAGTGGGCGGGTTAATAATGCCCAACTTGGTGCCATTCCATAGCGTGGTAAGTAACGCGGCACAATATTTAGTAGCCCTGCCATTGCTGATGCCCCAGCAAACCACAGAATAGAAATAGTGCTTAAATCGTAAATTGTACCAAAGCCATTGCCTAAATAAAGATGTGCCAGATAAGCCAGGGCGCGTCCATTGGCTTTTCCGCCTGTGGCAAATTCTGCGGCTGGAATTAAAACTGTAGTGACAAGACTGCTAGTGAGCAAAAAGAAGCTCATAATAACAGCAGCAGCCGTCAGTAGCTTGCGGGTGTTGCGGATTCTGCCTCTGGGCATTTCTGGGGTATCGCTACTACCACCTTGAACTAAGGGCATCACGGTGACACCAGTCTCAAATCCAGATAAACCCAAAGCCAAGCGAGGAAATAACAAGACAGCCAAGCCGATGAGGACAAAGAAATTGTTATTTCGCGCGAAAAGTGCTGTTTGCCAATTGGCGATCGCACCTGGGTGAATTACTATTTGATATAACCCAATGCTAATGACAAGCAAATTCAACAGCAGATAAACTGCCACTAAAAATACCGCAATCCCAATTGCTTCTTTAAAGCCTCTCAAGAAAACTACACCGAGTAAAGCAATTAACATTAAGGTAATAGCAATACTTTGACTGTGCAGCAGACTTGGTGTCAGAGGGTTTTCAATTATATGGGCTGTGGCATCAGCCGCAGACAGAGTAATAGTAATAATAAAGTCAGTTGCCACAAAGCCAAGTAGACACAATACCAGTAATTTGCCTTGCCACCAAGACAGCAAATGCTCCAACATAGCAATAGAACCTTCACCATGTGGGCTTTTAGCAGCAATACGGCGGTAGATGGGTAATGCACCAAAGAGCGTTAATAAAACCAAAATCAGCGTAGCAATAGGAGAAAGCGCACCTGCCGCCAATGCCGCAATTCCTGGTTGATATCCAAGAGTAGAAAAATAATCTACACCGGTTAAGCACATAACTTGCCACCAAGGATGCTGGCGGTGTGCTTCTTCCTTCTGGTAAGGCCCTTCCTTCTCTCGGCGGTTTTCTGCCAGTAGCCAACGCATAAACCGTCTACTGAGCCGTTTTGTTGAAAACATTGATTTAACCATTCAATTGGATTTTGTTACAAAAGTCGCGGGTTTGAGTGCTTGTAGTTTGGATGGAAGTTTTATTCAAAATTTTGAACTACAAATACACTCAAGGACTAAAGAACAACAAGTTTTTACATTAGAAATTTTCCCCAAATATTGATTCCCATAAACCAAGTCCTGACAAAAATCAGGAAAAGTATGACTTGTCTATGGATATTAGGTATAGATATAAGGAGTATTTTATGCTGCGATCGCTCAAACAAAAGTTGGCATTAGTTATCTTATTAGCGTTTTCCTTGATCCTATGGCCTCATCATGCTTTTGCTTTGGTTCCCACAGAAAGCCAATTCACCACCGCCGTTGGTGCTTGTGAAGCTGTAATCTCCATTAAAAAAGGCACAAACCCTGGCAATGTTAGATTGCAACCAGGGCAGACTTATCAAATAGTTGGTCAAAATAAAGATAACCCGACTCACTACCTGCTAGAAATTGCCAGTGCCAGTCCTTCTCGGCGTTGGGTTCCTATTAGTTGCGTTAATGCTGAGGGTGTGCCTTCCGACACAACTGGAAACATACCGCCTGTAATTCCTGTAGCTGTAGGTAATGACTATTTACTTGCAGTAAGTTGGCAACCAGCTTTTTGTGAGAGTAAACCCGAAAAAACTGAGTGTCAAACTTTAGCAAAAAACCCAGACCGTCCGGAAGCTACCAACTTCGCGTTACATGGTTTATGGCCTCAGCCAGAATCTAATATTTATTGCGGAGTCAGCAAAAGTGACATCGGTTTTGATAAAGCAAAAACTTGGTCAAAATTGCCTCCTGTAGAATCAGAACTGTCGCCTGAGACTTGGGCAAGGCTACAAGTAGTCATGCCAGGAACAGCTTCCAATTTGCACCGACATGAATGGATTAAGCATGGTACTTGCTATCAGGGTACACCAGAGGAATATTTTTCTGAGTCCATTGCTTTAATTGATACTTTGAATAAATCGCCCATTCAAGCATTAGTAGCTAGTAGTATTGGTCGCCAAGTTACCCTCAAAGATATTGATCAGGCCTTGTCGTCTTTTGGTGTGAATGCTGGTGACAAGATAGAAGTCAAATGCACCAATGCAGTATTAGGTGAACTTTGGGTTAACCTCAGAGGCGATATTACCTCTAACACTTTAATTAGTGACTTGTTAACCAATAGCCCAAAAGCCAAACTTGAGAAGTTCAAGTCTTGCTTAATTGACGATGCGCGTAATTAATTAAAGTTGTTGGGTTAAGTATAAAAGATAAGGGCGATCGCAGCCAAATTTAGTAGGTGCGATCGCCTCATTATTTTAGTCTTAATTCAACTGACTATTACAGCGCCGTGATGTAACTCCATTGGGTAATGTTGTTTTGCATAAAATCACTGAATTACTGTTTTGTAAATCCTGATTAATTGCTGCTTTGGCAAGATTAGCATTACTAAGATTACTACTTCTGAAACTAGCCATTTTCAAATTCGAGGCTTCAAGATTAGCTCCTTGCAAATTAGCTCCGCCTAAAGAGGCTATGCTGAGGTTTGCCCCTGTTAAATCGGCTCCTTGTAAATTTGCATTGCGTAAGTCTGCCCACTCTAAATTGGCATACCGTAGATTAGTATGACTGAGGTTTGTTCTTTGCAAATCTGCCGAACGCAAATCAACTTTTTCTAAATTAGCACCTGAGAAATTTAACCCTGATAGGTCACAGCTAGGACATTTTCTGGTTGATTGCAGCTTTTTAACTGGACTTTGCCAAATTAAATTATTATCTTGGCTCACCAATGAAGTGATTATCAAACAACTGATAACACCTATAAATCTCAACATAATAATCATATTCTCCAATCCAAAGAACTTATAAAAATAGCTATAATAATTTATTTAGATTGGTAATCTAAGCAATTAAAAGCCTTTTTTATTAAAACCATTGAAGGATTAACCACACATTTAATGTAAGGGTTTGCGTCAAAGAAACGACAATGATAACAAGGACATTTCCGAATTTGATTTACTGATATTTTTTTAATTCTCTTTTGTATAATGAGACAAAGCTCTAAAATGACAAATACCAAAAAAGCCAAAACTGCAACCAAAAAAGCAGATGCTAAACATACTATTAAAAAAGACATACTTTTATCTACATATTATTATTTTTTTAGTTTCACATTATATTATTAAAGAATAGAAATTTAATTAAAATCACGAGAGTAATTACTAATGTAATGTGGTCGAGCTTCTAGCAAGCAGTTACTGAGAGAATAGTAAACAGAATGGATTTTTTTGAGAGTAACTTTGAGTGCTGGAACCATCATTGGATTAAGTGCGATCGCTAGAATATAATCTCCAGCATAAATTTCTGGATTAGATTGTAGTGGAATGATTTGACCTGCTCTTAAAATACCAAGAAAAGCACATTGCTCAGGTAAAGTAACCTTGGCTAAATGAATCCCACAGTAAATACTATTTGATTGAATGGAAACACCAAATAAGCTAGGTTCGATAAAACTTTGATTTTCAAGCATAAAGTATTTTTAATTCTAGATATTATTCTGCATTTTTTTAAACCAAAAATCTAGATATAAGGATATATATTCCTGAAAATTAAACGTTATGAATAAAATAAACAGATGTTTAGTTATAACTAAACATCTGTTTATTTTATGATGAACTTGATGTAAGTATTTAAAATACAAAAGTCAGAAGCGATCGCAGTTGATGAATTATGGCTCTAGACAGTGAGAATATCTGTCTAGTAAAACCTTAATTCACTCTCATTCTGGATTCTGACTTCTGACTTCTGAACTCTTAATTTAAATATGCAATTTTGAGCAATAAAGTATTTAGGTAATTCCTGCCAATATCAACCTAAATATTTATTTGAACTCTACACCAACACCCAATTCTTGCTTGCTGTATTGTAATTGTTGCCAAAGCTTACTAATCTGTTCGTATGCTTCTTCCAAAGATAGTTTTCCACCTGTTTCTAATCCAGCTATATAACCCACTTTTTGAGCAAATTCTTGTAGGTTGCTATGAAAAACTAAATTTTCTGGTTTGACTTTTCCGTAGTAGCGAGTGCAAGGATAAAGAAAATTATTTTTCTCTTGCTGATGATATTCCGGCATATATTTAGACTAAAACTTCACTAAATCTCGAACCATTTCTTGATTTCAGCTTATTGTTTTTTACACGAACTTGCGGTAGGTTCTTTTTATCTTTATACAAGTAACAGATTTCTACTAAAGTTGGCCAAATTTCTAAAGAAGCATGAAATTGACTAATTACATCATCAACAATACGGGAGACATTTTGTTGAAAAAAATCTGGCTCAAACCCATAAAAAACTCTTGATAAGTTATTAGCAAATAATTGTAGAGACTGTTTTCTTTCTTCATTTTGAGTAGACTGTGATTCTTTGATGATTTGATGATAAATAGCAGAAATTTTTTCGAGAATTTCTTCAGAATCTAGTAGAGTTACTTCACCAGAATAGTCAAATTTGATACTTAAATCATCAAGATGATACAAGCTATCTTTAATTTTCTTTTTGAGCAGGCTGCATATTTCTTCATTAAATATTTCACTGGCGAGTGGATTTCGCATGTAGTTATTGCGAATATGGTTCTGAACAGCATCAACGTGAGCCGCAACAATACCTTCTTGCTGTATCCATAGCCGATATATATAGTCTTCAAACCTTAATCGGGTTGGGAAAAATGGCGGTAAACCTAGCTGATTATCATATCCAGCTACGCCGCAATCCATCCGCCAATTTTTATTAGTAATCACCGGTCTAAAATTAGTCAGAATATAAAAATCATTCAAATCATTAGGACTAATTTGGTTTTCATCATTGAGATACAGATGGACAAAATCAAGTGTATCAATATCATTAGTCCCGGTGCGGAATGTCTGGGCGATTTTGACAACAGCATTATTAAAAACTGTTCCCTTTTGGACTAAAAGAGAGTTTTCAGTAAAGTAACCTTTTGTTGTGTTGGTTTCTAAATCCATTGCTGTATCAATCAAATAGTCTCCCATCTCAAAGTTTTCGGGGACATGACTGACTTTTTTTCCGAGAACATCACCAAACGCGGTGAGGATGTCAAAAGATTTATGGATATAGCCATCTTTCTGCTCTGCTTTGATCAGTTTACCTCGACATATTTCATCATTTGATAAAGACTCTGGGCTAGTTTCAATGAGTGCATCTGGGCGCATATCATCATCGGCGCTAACCATTAAATGTCCCAGGGTATACATAAGTGTAAAGTTACGATTTCCACCATAACTAGGTCGAAATAAATTTTTGACAAGCGACTCTAGTTTTTTATCCCGTAGTCTCTCATTTAAGAAATTAATAAATTGTTCTTTTTCGTGGGGGCCGACATAAAACACATCATTGACAGTTTTTGTTTGTTCAATAAGTGGATAGTATTTCTCGTAATTGGCAATACTGGAATCATCAAAAATGATCATTTTGACTGCGTGACCATTAGCCCAGAAATTCTCATCATACTTTTCAACAGTTTGGGCTACATCTCTGAGGCGGTGAGTAGGAATAACGAAGACTGTTTCTTTCTGTCTCATAAATATTTTTGATTGACTAAATAGAGGTGCGATCGCAACATAAAATCAACTGCAAACAGTAACTTATACTAATTTGCTCAAAGTAGCATTCATTTTATTAGCAATCTCTTGATTTCTTACCCGTCTAATCCCACCCCGTTCTCGTTGCAAAAGTTTTGTTTCTGGGGTATCTGGAATTAAATTAATATCTGCTAATCGGGAAAAGTATTGATGTTTTATACCTATCATTAACCAGGCATAACTTGATATTACTACCATCCATACAATAAAGCTCAAGCAGATTATTAACTTCATTTTTTCGGTTGTGAACAGAAAAATTTTCGCACAAAAAATCATAACTAACTTGCAGATTTCAACGCATCCAAAGCTAAGTTCAATTTCAAAACATTAACTCCTGGCTCACCAAAAACACCCAAGAAGCGACCATCGGTATTTTGAGCTATCAAAGTTTCTAACTGTTGGGGTTGGAGTCCTCGCGCTTTGGCGACACGGTTAACTTGTGCTTTGGCGGCTTCCGGGGTAATGTGGGGGTCGAGACTAGAACCAGAGGCGTAAACTAAATCAGCTGTAGGTTGGATACCTGCGGCTTTTAATCGATTTAAATCACCTTCAACACGTTTGCTGGGGTCAGGGTCATCTTTACCTTTGATCCGTTCAATCAATGCTGAATTGCTTGGTGCTAAATTACTCGCACCCGAAACCCCAGTTTTTAAAACTCCAGCGTCATCTTTTTTCGGGTCAGCAGTGCTGTAACTGGTGGTACTAGGACGACTATTAAAGTATCGTTCGGAAGTGAAAGGTTGACCAATTAAACTAGAGCCAATCACTTGACCTTGGCTATTTTTAATCAGACTACCGTTGACTTGAAATGGCAAGATAATCTGTCCAATACTAATCATCACAAAGGGATAGATAAGAGCGCCAATTACCCACAATACTAAAGTAGAACGAATGGCTCTGTTAACTTCGCGTGCAAAACTCATTAGAATTTCTCCGGAACAAACATAACAAAGAATAAATAAGTAGAAAGGCTCAAAGTTACTAGTCCTAATAGACCTAATGACCAAGCCTGAAAATGAGAAAAACTTTCTCCGGTGGCAGCATAAACGACAGGTGCAACCACGATGTTTAAACACATTCCCAAAAACAGATATAAAGGCAGTTTTGGAATGTGGTAATCAGCAGTAAAATCAATTATTTCTGCCAAAATTTGAGGTAAAAGAAAAGTTTTCATAACATTGATAATTCGTGAAAAATTAAGACAAAGGTAAGAGAACATCAATTAATTTGATGGCAATAAAAGGGGCAACAATTCCGCCCAAACCATAAATGAAAATGTTGCGTCTTAATAATTGATCTGCTGTTAGGGGACGGAATTTGACTCCTGTCAGTGCTAAAGGAATCAGTGCGGGAATAATCAGAGCGTTGTAAATTAGGGCTGAGATAATTGCTGATTGGGCGCTTTTCAGTCCCATAATGTTGAGTGCGCCAATTCCCGCCGCCGCAAAGATAGTGGGAATAATAGCGAAATACTTAGCAATATCGTTAGCAATAGAAAAAGTAGTTAACGCCCCACGGGTAATTAATAGTTGTTTACCAATAGTGACCAAATCAATTAATTTGGTGGGGTCAGAATCTAAATCCACCATGTTAGCGGCTTCTTTAGCAGCTTGTGTCCCAGAGTTCATTGCTAAACCCACATTGGCTTGGGCTAATGCAGGTGCATCATTAGTACCATCTCCGGTCATTGCTACCAATTTACCTTGAGATTGTTCGGCGCGAATTACACCAATTTTGTCTTCTGGTGTGGCTTCAGCGATAAAATCATCAACACCTGCTTCTTGAGCAATCACACCAGCCGTAATGCGGTTATCACCTGTGAGCATAATTGTCTTGACACCCATCCGCCGGAGTTGGTCGAATCTTTCACGCAAACCGGGTTTGACAATATCTTTGAGATAGATAACCCCAAAAATTTGGTCATCTTGACAAACTGCTAAGGGTGTACCGCCTAACCGCGAAACTCGCTCATAGGCTGCATCAACATCACTAGCAATATGGCCTCCACGAGAGCGAACAAAGCTTTTAATTGCATCCACCGCCCCTTTACGGACTTGTTTACTGTTGGGGAGGTTTGTCCCACTCATCCGGGTTTTGGCAGAAAATTCTACACCTTCTGCTTGGTTGATATCGAAATCTACACCAACGTGATAAGTATCTGCCAGTTTGACAATCGACCTACCTTCTGGTGTTTCATCAAATACACTGGCAGCACGGGCAACTCTGGCGACATCTTCAATGGTGTAACTGTTAACAGGGATAAACTCATCCGCCATCCGGTTGCCCAAGGTGATTGTGCCTGTTTTATCTAGTACTAGGGTATTGATATCACCACAGGCTTCAACGGCGCGTCCAGAGGTGGCAATCACGTTAAATTGTGCTACTCTATCCATCCCCGCAATTCCGATCGCACTGAGTAATCCACCGATAGTTGTTGGTATTAAAGCAACCAGCAAGGAAATCAAAATCGCCACACTCGCACCCGCCCGTAAGCTATTGCCAGCTTCTGTGCCAAATATTGTACTGATAAAGTTAGCAATAAAGTTAACAAAGGGCGGCATGGTTGCCACGACAATTAAAAACACTTGGGTTAACACTGCTAACAATACTGTTAAGGCAATTTCGTTGGGTGTTTTGGTGCGTTCTGCGCCTTCTACCAATGAAATCATCCGGTCAATAAAACCCTTACCAGGATCAGCCGTAATCCGAATTGTTAATTCATCAGAAAGTAAGCGCGTACCGCCTGTAACTGAACTGGCAATATCTGTACCTGGTTGTTTGAGTACTGGGGCTGATTCTCCCGTAATTGCTGACTCATCCACAGAACCAATCCCTTGAATCACTTCCCCATCGGCGGGAATCATGTTATTAGCTACGACTTTGACTAAATCGCCGCGTCGCAGTTCTGTAGAATTAACTGTTTGAATTGAACCATCAGGAAGAATTTTACTCGCAACGGTATCAGAACGGGTGGAGCGCAAGGAATCAGCCTGGGCTTTACCGCGTCCTTCGGCTACGGCTTCGGCAAAGTTGGCAAAGACAACGGTGAAGAACAGAATAAGTGTAATTAAACCGTTTAATAAGCGTTGTTGATTAACATCTGCTTGAATTGTGCCGAATAAATTGGGGTCGAGGGTAACGAGGAAGGTAACAATTGTTCCTACCCAGACGATAAACATGACTGGGTTACGAACAGCTATTTTGGGGTGGAGTTTGACAAATGACTCTTTAATTGCTCTTTGGTAGAGTCCCCGCATATCTGATTTAGGGGTATGTTTGCGCGAGTCACGGGTTCCTTGAGGTAGACGAGGTGTTGTGTTGGTTTTCATAGAGAGAGATGTTTCACGCAGAGACGCAAAGACGCAAAGAAAAGCTCGCAAATAGTGGTCTAGTGATTAAGAGAAAACAATTTTCAATCCAAAATCCAAAATCGTCTTAGCCGATACCTTTGGCTATCCAGAAGGCCTCACCGATGGGGCCGAAGGCGAGGACGGGAAAGAATGTGAGTGCGCCGAGAATTAAAATTACGCCTGCGGTTACGCCTGTAAACAGTCCGGTGTCGGTGCGTAATGTGCCAACTGTGAAGGGGACTTGGGGTTTGCGAGACATACTATCGGCGAGTAGGAGTAAGCCGATGATGGGGATATAGCGTCCGGCGAGGAGGCTGAAGCAAGTACTGAGGTTCCACCAGAGGGCGGTTGCTGTGGTTTTTGCGCCTGCTGCAATGGCGATGGGTGATGGTTGGGAGTCGCCTAAGCCTTCAAAGCCTGAGCCGTTGTTAGCCGCAGCCGAAGCATATTCATAAAGGACTTGGGCAAAGCCATGAAAGCCAGGGTTGCTGATTCCTGCTAGTTGGTCGGGGAAGGCTAACGCTATACCGGCAGGAATCATAATGGAGATGGGGTGAACTAGGAGAATCAAGAAACTCGCTAGTACTACCTCGCGCTTTTCGATTTTGCGTCCGAGAAATTCTGGTGTGCGTCCTACCATTAAGCCTGTGACGAATACTGCCAAAATTAGGTAGGCAAATAAATAAGCTGTACCTGTACCTTGTCCACCCCAAATTATTTGTAAAAACATATTGGAGAGGGTGACAAAACCACCGTTGGGCATAAAGGAGTCGTGTAAACTGTTGACTGCACCGCACATGGTTCCGGTGGTACTGACGGCAAATAAGGCTGACTGCGCCCAGCCGAAGCGGACTTCTTTACCTTCTAAGTTGGGTTGGGTACTACCTAAGAGTGCGTTGACTGCGGGGTTGCCGTTATATTCACCAATGGCTGTGATGATAATAAATACGATGTAAATTACGCCCACCATCCCGTAAACTAACCAGGCTTGTTTGGTGTTATTGGCAAATAAGCCGTAGGTATAAATCAAGGATGTGGGAATTGATAACATCGCCACAATTTGAATCAAGTTAGAAAATCCGTTGGGATTTTCAAAGGGGTGGGCTGAGTTGATGGCAAAAAAGCCGCCGCCGTTTTCTCCGAGTTGTTTGATGATTTCAAAATGGGCAACGGGGCCGAGAGCGATCGCCTGACTAATATTAGAATCTTCTAAAGTCGGGAATATAACTGGCCCTGCCAAGGTTTCGGGAACACCAGCCGCCATCAACGCAATTCCGCCAACAATACAAATAGGTAATAAAACTCGCGTAATTGAGCGAATCAAATCTACATAAAAGTTACCTAATGGTCTACCTGTTAACCCACGGATAAAAGTAATTCCCACTGCTAAACCCGTGGCGGCTGAGGTGAACATGTGATAACCAAGTCCCCACATTTGACTGGCGTAACTCAAATATGTTTCACCAGAATAATGTTGTTGGTTGGTGTTAGTAATAAAGGAAATTGTTGTGTGTAGGGCTGTATCCCAAGTTGGTGCCGGGATTTTTGTTGGGTTAAAGGGTAGCCATCCTTGATTCATGAGAATGAAGAATATCAGCAAACCCATGACGATATTGCTGTAGAGAATGGCTCTGGCGTATTGCCAGCCTGTCATTTCTGCTTTAGTCTGAACGCCAACTAAAGAGTAAAGTATGCGTTCAATTGGGTTTAAAATTGGGTCGAGAAATGTGCTGCGTTCTTGGTAAACACGCGCCATATATCGCCCAAAAAATGGAGTTATGGCTACTACAATCAGTAGCGTTAGTCCAATTTGAATCCATCCTTGGAGCATAAATATTAATTATTTAGACAATTTGTAATTAATTGAATTAATTTAGATCATCGATTTTTTATGAGGGAAAAACAAGGGATGGAGGATATAAATTTATATTTATACAGCGTTTATTTTTTCTATATCTAGCGTTTAGTTTGTTCCTAAACGCTGCCAATTTTATGATAAACGAACTGCATTAGACACGAAGTGGCTTCCCGAAAGGTAGGTGCAGAGAGTGCAGAGAAGATAAGCTATTGTAATGAGGTATTAATCAAGAATATATATTGTAGTACTTACGCAAAATTAAGAAAAAACGAACCGCAAAGGACGCAAAGGACACGAAGTTATAAGAGTTTTAGAGAGTTATTGCGTTAGTACTATATTGAATATATCCATGCTCACAGTTGAGGATACAGGAACAAGGAATTAACCGCCGATAGCAGAGGATGAACGCCGATGAACGCAGATAAATTTGTAGCTCAAAAGAATAGTCAACGCTATGAATTAGGCAGATTTATTATTATATTGTGTCTATTTGTTGGTGTGATGGTGATGGAGTTTAAAACACCAACAGAATATGTTTTTGGATATCTTTATACAGGCGCAATTTTATTAACAAACTATTGGTTTGGCGGCAGGGCAACTTTTTTCGCAACTGTGTTGGCGGTGTGTTTGACGCTGTTGAATTTGGTTGTACCGGGAAATGAATTAGTGAAAGTCTCGACGGTAGCTAGTCGCTTAATTGCGGTGATGGCTTTAATTGTGACTGGTATTTTAAGCGATCGCCTGCGTCGTTCTCAAGAGGCGATCGCAGTAACTCGCGCTAAGTTAGAATCCCAAGAGGAATTGGTCAAGCTACGAGAAGATTTTGCCTCTACGCTGACTCATGATTTAAAAACACCGTTGTTAGGGGCGATTGAAACTATCAAGGCTTTTCAACAAGAAAAATTTGGCCCAGTTGTACCAATGCAACAACAAGTCTTATCGACAATGGCACGCAGTCATCAGACTTCCTTACAATTGGTAGAAACGCTTTTAGATGTTTATCGCAACGATACCGAAGGTTTAAAACTGGACTTAGCACCAGTTGATTTAACTATTTTGGCAGAAGAGGCGATCGGTGATTTGATGGAATTAGCTGCAAATCGTCGTGTTCATCTGTCGGTCAGTTATGGCGATTCTAATTGGCGACAATCATTATGGGTGTATGGTGATGCGTTACAACTGCATCGCGTGTTTAATAATCTGTTAGTCAACGCGATTAATCATTCCCGCCGTGGTGGAAAGGTGGAAGTTTTTTTAGAACCCCAAACTTCTTATCAAGTTGTGAAAATTTTAGATACAGGTGCGGGTATTCAACCAGAACAGTTTTCTCACTTATTTGAAAGATTTTATCAAGGTCATAGCCGCCAAGCCAAAGGTTCAGGTTTGGGGCTTTATTTATCTCGGCAAATTATTGAAGCCCACGGAGGTATAATCTGGGCAGAGAACAAAGTGCCGACTGGTGCTGTGTTTGCTTTTAAACTACCTGTTTATCCATTTCCATCTCCGCCATCTGCGTGAAATGTCTTCTACCTCAATCAAAATTCTACTAGTTGAAGATGATGAACTTTTTCGCTTAGGTTTGCAAGTACGGTTGCAGCAAGAACCTGGGTTAGAAATTATTGCTGAGACTGAAGATGGTGAAACAGCTATTGAGTTAGTCAAAGAACATCCTCTAGATATTGTGTTGTTAGATGTTGGTTTACCGGGAATTGGTGGAATTGAAACTTGTAGACAAATTAAGCAGCAAAATCCTGCACTGCCAATTTTAATTCTCACTTCCCACTCGCAAAAGCCATTAATTTTCAAGTTAATTGAAGCAGGCGCTCAAGGTTATTGTATGAAAGGCATTGCTGCGGAAAAATTAGTCTTAGCATTGCGTTCTGTAGCAGCTGGTGCTTCTTGGTGGGATGAAACTGCAACCAAAGAAATTCGTTCTTCTTTTTTGGCTGAATCATCACCCCACACCGACAATATCTTAAAGCCTACCAATCCCCTAACTGGGCGCGAACAAGAAATCTTATCGCTGTTAGCAGCAGGTAAAACCAATCAAGAAATTGCAGCTGCACTATATATTGCACCGGGAACAGTGCGAGTGCATATTCATGCCATTTTACAAAAATTAGAGGCGAGCGATCGCACTCAAGCTGTGATGATGGCTTTACAAAAAGGATTAATCAAAAGCGACATCATTGTAAATGATTAGCAAAATCCACACCTGCAAGTATTTGGATACACTCAAAGTTCTTTTAGTTGGCTTTCAAGAAGCTGGAATTTCTACTTCTGTCCGCACACCAAACCAAACTTAATTAACCCATTTTCATAACCGCGACTCATTAACCCTAGTGCTAAGGCTCCTTGAATAGTATTCCAGCCAGAACGCAACAACCCAAAAATTGCACTAGGTGTAATTGCGGAATCAATTACGACATTCCAAAATGGTGCAACAGCAACTGACCAATCAGCAGTGCGGATATTTTTTAATGGTAGTTGATGAGCGATCGCTTCATACTCTGGTAACGAAATCACATAAGGCAAACAATACACGCGGTAAATATCTTGCAAATGCTTTTGTTCATCTGCTGTTAATGGTGCATCATCTGTGGGTCGATGACACCAAGTCGCCATAATTAAAGTCCCGCCCGGTTTTAATACCCGATAACATTCTTGCAAAAACTGGGTTTTATCAGGCATGTGTTCACCACTTTCCAGTGACCAAACCAAGTCAAAGCTATCATCTGCAAAAGGCATTGCTTGAGCATTAGCTACTAAAAACTTACTTCTTAGATGTAACAACATTTCCTGAGCGCGTTCTGTCGCTCTGGCGGCTTGCACAGGACTTAAAGTAATACCAGTAGTCCGAGCATGAAACTTTTCTGCCAAGTATAAAGAACTACCGCCAATACCACAACCCACATCTAAAATGTTAGTTGCTGTTTTAACATCTGCCCAATTCAGCAATTCTTCAATTAAATCAATTTGCGCTTGACGGCGGTCTTTTGGTTGCGTTCCATCTACACCGTAGAAACCGTGGTGCATGTGTTCGCCCCAAACTTCTTCCCATAAACCAGAAGAAGCATCGTAAAACTGCTGAATTTGCTGATATAGTGTTGTACTCATAAAACAAATAATGTTAAGACAAGACAGAGTTTAAATAAACATACTGGTAGGCTACCATGTGTGTTTTTAATTAAATCAGGATGTTTTTCTTTTCCAGGAAGAATCTATGGTGTAGACCCTACCTGGAATAATTTAGAGGCTCTACTTTAATATGACTGTTTCGCGGACAATTTGCTTGGGATTTTTGGCTGTCATAGCTGTCGGGACGATGTTGTTGATGCTGCCGATTTCAACTAGCGACGGTAGTTGGAATAATTTAGTTGTGGCATTATTCACCTCAACATCTGCCGTTTGTGTGACGGGCTTATCAGTGGTTGACCCTGGGACTTATTTTTCTTTTTGGGGTCAGTTGTTTATTGCCTTGTTAGTTCAAATTGGTGGTTTGGGATATATGACAACCACTACCTTTTTGATTTTGCTGATTGGGCATAAATTTGATCTGCGGCAAAAAATGGCGATTCAACAAGCATTAGACAGACCAGGGATGCACGGTAGCGCCCAAGTAATTCGCTCAATTATTGCTACGACTTTAATTTTTGAAATTACTGGAATATTTTTACTTTTGCCTGTTTTTGTACCGCAATATGGTTGGTCACAAGGGCTATGGTTAGCGATTTTTCATAGTGTGAATTCTTGGAATAATGCAGGATTTAGTTTATTTAAAGATAATTTGATTGGTTATCAAACATCTGTGTTAGTAGTTTTCACAGTCACGACATTGATTATCTTTGGGGGTATTGGTTATCAAGTTATTTTAGAGATGTATCTTTGGTTGCGCGATCGCATCCTCAAACAAAAGACAATTTTAGTACTTTCTTTAGACTTTAAAGTTGCCACCAGCACAACTTTAATTCTGTTAATTCTCGGCACGATTGCCTTTTTTTGTATTGAAATCAGGAACCCCGCAACCTTTGGTAACTTAGACTTAGGCGGTCAGTTTTTAGTAGCTTGGTTTCAATCAGTCACCCCTAGAACTGCCGGATTCAACACTATAGATATTAGTAAAATGACCACTGCTGGTCTATTCATTACCATTGCCTTCATGTTTATTGGTGCTAGTCCTGGTGGTACAGGCGGGGGGATAAAAACCACAACTTTACGAGTTTTGACAAGTTGTACAAAAGCAATTTTGCAAGGCAAGGAAGAAGTTTTATTGTATGACCGCAAAATAGCGATATCTTTAATATTGAAAGCAGTGGGTGTATTAGTTGGTTCTGTAGCTACGGTAATTTTGTCAACGATTTTAATATCTTTAACAGATCCAAAGTTAGACTTTATTCAAATTTTATTTGAAGTAGTATCCGCCTTTGCTACCGTTGGTCTTTCTACAGGGATAACAGGTACAGTCTCAACCGCCGCTAAACTAATATTAATTATTACCATGTACATTGGTAGAGTTGGGGTTTTATTATTAATGTCCGCGATTTTAGGCGACCCCCGCCCGACTAGAATTCACTATCCTGAAGAAAACCTATTGGTGGGATAGCTGATTGAAAGGAAAAAGATTTCATATAAAAATTCTACTGGATTTGTAAAAATTGAAAGGCTCAGATCCCCGACTTCTTCAAGAAGTCGGGGATTTATTTATGGATAACGAAAACTAACTGTTGGGATAACCGTACTGAGTATCAATACCATTAACTTAAACTGATAAAATATGAAACACTAGGCAAAAAATAAAAATTGTTACTTTAAGTGAGATTTCAGAATTTTTTGTCCTAAATACAGGGAGCGTTAATAAGGAAAGCAACTGTGAACCTTGCATCACTAGGTTTTTTTCGCAGCCTACGTAAAGATAATCAGCAATTTGCGGTCATTGGGCTAGGTCGGTTTGGTCGGTCTGTATGTTCAACCCTGCATAAGTTTGGTTATCAAGTTTTAGCAACAGATGTTGATGAAAAAAGAGTGTGTGAAGCGTTGACAGAAGAAATCGTTGGTCATGCTTTGCAATTAGATTCTACAGAACCAGCCGCACTGAAAGAAGCAGGGATTTTTGAATTTGATACAGTGATTGTAGCGATCGGTAATTACGTTCAAGAAAGTATTATTACTACTCTCAATGTCAAAGAAGGTGGTGTACCTCACGTTGTGGCGAAAGCTTCTAGTGAAGTTCACCGCAAGTTATTGCACAGAGTCGGTGCAGACCATGTTGTTTTCCCTGAGTATGAAGCCGGCTGTGCTTTAGCACGTACTCTCACCAAACCATCTATCTTAGATAGATTTGACCTCGACCCAGACCATAGTATTGTTGAGATGATTGTGCCTGATGAATTTCATGGCAAAACCATTACTGAAATTCAACTGCGTAATCGTTATGGTTTAAATTTGCTGGCTGTCAGTCAAGATGGTAAATTTGCCATCAACCCAGACCCCCACAAGCGCCTAGAACGTGGTTCAGCAATGGTGGTAATTGGCTGTAATAAAGATATTAATCGCTTACCAATTTAATGCTCTGATTGAGGAACATAGGAATTACACTTAAGTATATGGTGTAAAAACCCTGAAAAAAGAATTTTGTTTTTGATCGCAGTTATGGATTTAATAGTTAAAGATTTAGCAGCAATAGATGATAGACTTTCTCAGCGTCATATTGACCTTGACCCGGCTGGCTATTTCATCATCTATTTGGATAGAGGAGAGGGATTAATCCACGCCAAGCATTTTACCAATGTAATTGATGAGCATGGTTTAGCGGTAGATCCCGAAACAGGAAAAGTGATTCCGGCGCGGGGTAAGGTGGAAAGAACCCACAGCACGGTTTATAGTGGCAGAACTGCCAAGGAACTCAGTGTGAAAATTTTTGAACAAACTCACCCTTGTCCAGTGTCGCAGTTAGACCATGCAGCTTATTTAGGACGAGAATTTGTCCGTGCTGAGGTGGCTTTAGTGACAGGACAAGAGTATGTTCAAGACTAGAAAAAGTATGAAGTATGAAATTTTTACACCTCATACTTCACACTACCCTGCGGGAACGCCAAGGGCGAACAGACTTTAGAGTTAGCCGTTAGATGGTGGCTGTGGCTGATTTACTTGATATATGTAGTAAGTCGCCATCGGAATGACGGTTGCTGCAATTAACAGACCTATCACCCAAGCAGTTGCACTACCTTGGTCGGTATCTTCTGCTTTGGTAAAGGTGCCTTCTACCGTTTCTTTATCGACAATTTGTGGTGGGCCGGGATCGGGTTCACCAGAGAGAACTTTCACTAAGCGATCGCTCGCATCCAAAAATGCCTGATTATATTTATCACCGTTGCGTAATGGTGCAGCTAAGGTTTCTGTAGCAACACTTTCAGCAATAGCATCAGTCAGCAAAGACTTGACTTGATCCCCGGTAATAATTGCAGTGTTGTTAGTAACAGTATCCAGCACTAACAAAGTTTGGTTTGCTTGCGCCTCTTTGGTGGGAAACCATTTTTCAAACAGCCCTTTAGTAAAGCTTTCTGGTGTTTCACCATAATCTAAACGGCGAATAGTGACAAATCGCACTTCATTGCCAGTTTTCTTGGCTAAATCTCCAAAGGCTCCACTAATTTTACCTTCGTTGATGCGACTTAGCACTTCACCTTGATCTACAACCCAGTCACCACCGGGGGTTAAATTCGGAATTTGATACACACCAGTGGCTAACGCCGGGGTAGCCAAAAGTGATGCACCAAGAATAATTGCCAGTATTGGTGTTAGCAGCCAAATGATGTATGTTTTAATGCCAAATACTGTTCTGAGGAGCTGTTTCATTTGATTGATCCTAAGACAGACTAGCACCAAAAATACTACACAATCAATGACAAAATCACCCTGTTCAGGAATTTATCTATAGCAAAGTGCTGGGTGCTGAGTAGAAACCCAGTATTATAATGTGTTTCAAATATAAATATAGTCCTAACATCTGCTTAGACTGCTCATATAAAAAATTGGCAATAAAAAATTAGTAATTTTTATGCTGTGATGCGGAATCTAAATGTTTAAGGCGGACTTTGCCAATTATTCCAGAACTTTATGATATAACCAAAATTCTGTCTTAGCTGCTACCTACAGACACTAAATATCTGGCAAAAATACTGTTTTTTAGAGAAACAGGGTGATTTTTGTGGATTTCTGATGCAGCAATGAAGACAGAATTATAGAAAGTAGCAATTTGAATAAATACAAAAGTATGCCGCAGAAATCAGCCGCTTTGAAGTTTGTGATTTTACTGGGTTTTGTTAGCCTTTGTGCTGATGCCACTTATGAAGGCGCACGCAGTATTACAGGGGCTTATTTGCAAGTGTTAGGTGCAAGCGGCACTGTGGTAGGCCTAGTAGCGGGTTTTGGTGAATTGATTGGGTATGGTTTGCGCCTAGCCATTGGCTATCTCAGCGACCAGACGCGCAAATATTGGGGGATTACAACTTTAGGATTTATTTTGAATACTGCTGTTGTCCCTCTATTGGCTTTTGCTGGGAGATGGGAAGTAGCCGCAGGTTTGATGATGGCAGAACGCACAGGTAAAGCCGTGCGGACTCCTCCGCGAGATGCACTCCTGTCTCATGGTGTGAGTCAAATTGGCAGAGGTTTTGGCTTTGGTTTGCATGAAGCGATGGATCAAACCGGGGCTGTGATGGGGCCTTTAGCAGTAGCAGCAATGGTATATTTCCAAGGAGAGTACCGCAACGGCTTCACGATTTTGATTGTACCTGCGGTGTTGGGATTGATTGTGTTATTGGTTTTGCAATTTTTGTATCCCAATCCCAGCAACTTGGAAATTGAAGATGAAACGAGTCAAGAAGACGGCATCCCGCGAGTTTTTTGGATTTATCTGGGTGCGGTGGCGATTATTGCGGCTGGTTATGCAGATTTTCCGTTAATCGCTTTTCATTTCCAAAAAGGAGATATTGCTTCTGGGCAAACAATCCCGTTATTTTATGCCTTGGCAATGGGAGTTGATGCCATAGCTGCGCTGATATTTGGCTATTTATTTGACCGCGTAGGTATTTCGATTTTGATGGTTGCAGCTTTTGTTTCATCGTTGTTTGCGCCTTTGGTATTTTTAGGCAATACCCAGATGGCGTTGTTAGGCATAGCATTTTGGGGTATTGGGATGGGAGCGCAAGAGTCAATTTTAAAAGCTGCGATCGCAGGACTCGTCCCCAAACACAAACGCGCCACAGCTTATGGTATCTTCAGTACAGGCTATGGTTTTGCTTGGTTTTTAGGCAGTACTTTAATGGGTGTTTTGTACGATCGCTCCATCACCTTATTAGTCATCTTTTCGACTGCAACTCAAATACTCGCAATTCCCTTCTTTGCTTGGGTACAATTGCAAGCGAATAAATCCCAGCCAGAGTTAACAGATAAACCTGTTTAAATCAAAGAATCTGGGTCTACACCCAGGTTTCTCAATCGTTCTGCTAATATTTGAGCGCAACGTTTATGCAAAACTACTTTTAATACCAGCATCAGTACAAGCTTTGAAAAAGTTTTTCGTATATTTCAGACATAAGTCTGTTTTAGTGATTGATGTATAGAGAAGTTCTGGAAGATTATAGATTAGGTTATTGGTAAGGTGGATAGAACTCAGTGCCAGTCTTATGAGCCGTGGAAACTTGGCATTTTTCCAAAAGGACAATGTGATCTACAGTCCCTAGTAGATGAATACAGTGGATTGAAAATAAATTTGATTTTTCATGATTCAAATCAGACAATTACAGTTAAATTTGAATCAACAAAAGTTTATCGCGTTATAGATGAGGGATACAGACTAAAACAACTTCAACATCTTCCTTTACCAATGGAAGAAACAATGTATGTAGTATCAAACTCAGATATGGTGGAAGAGTTAGTAGATGAAGCTTGTGGTATGGTCAACAGGTCAAATGTTGTTCACTATTTCATTGTCACAGACAATGATTGCATTGATGTTATTGTAGCGAGCGATGTCGCACCACAGCTAGAATACAAATAAAGAACATTGTGGTGTGAATTTCACTATTTTAATGCGTATTTGATATTACAGCATTTTTCATCTCAATGAGGTAGATTCCTCTAGTCTCTAGTCCCTAGCCTCTATCAATTTGTACTGCATTAAACGGAAAAGCGTTATGCTGTAAACACAACGCTTTAGTTTTTGCTTTAAGCTTGCGACTTATTAATACGTTTTCGTAGTTCAGCCTCAAATTCTTCATCTGTAGTGCAAAGCACACCAGGGCGTTCATTCAATCTGTCCATATATTTGTGAAACGCTTCTGTGTCATGAGGATGAGTTCTAATGTAACTCAGCAAATCCTTATCAGACATTTCATCGAAATTCATTTTGCTCATTTAATAAATACCTCTCCATTGGGAAAGATTTCTACTTCAATTGTGTCCCCAATTAAAACAAAAATTCGTTTGGTACGTTCGTCCAATCTAACTATATTGATTGGCTGCATTAAATTACTGGCTGTTACGCATCTGCGATATAAAGCTCGTAACTGTTCTGGTGTTGGTTCCATATCCTCCTTTTTTACATTATGTGTATTTTTTTAATAGGTCATTAATTTGAGCTTCCTTGAATTCTCCCCACAAACCAACCCACAACACCCAAACCCAACAACAACGGTGTTAACCAATCTCCCCAACGCACGTATAAAGTCTGCGTTTGACGGCGATATATAGTCTCTGCGTGAGTTTCATAGGTGTTATAGCCAGATATCCACAAGGTTCTACCGTGGGGGTCGACAAAAGCTGAATAGCCTGTATTTGTTGCCCGTGCTGACCATCTATCAGTTTCAATTGCTCTCATGATATCCTGAGCATGATGCTGGAATGGCATGGCTGCACTGTAATGGGCATCGTTAGAAGAACTGAGGATAAATTGTCCACCCGCCGCAGCTTGACGGCGAAATATTTCAGGAAATGCAGATTCGTAGCAAATACCAACTATCGCCCTGCCAAAAGGGGTATCAAATATCTGGTTGGCTGCACCATGAACTTGGTGTTCATCTAGAGGTGACAAGCGACTAATTAATTTACCCAAAATTTCTTCAAAGGGTATAAATTCGCCCAAGGGTACTAATTTCGATTTATCGTAGCGGCTGGTGGTTTCACCTTTGCTATTGACGGTAAATAAACTGTTTGTATAACTGCGTCCTTTTTCCCCAAATGCACCAACCCAAATTACTACGCCTTTTTTTTGGACTGCGGAAATTAAGGGCGTATCTCCAAAATTGCGTTCAAAGATAGGTAACGCGCCTTCTGGTGTGAGGACTGCATTTACACCTTGTGCGGCGAGATTTACATAGCCGTTGGTATAGCCTGTAATGGCGCGGCGATAACCTTCAGGTTTGACTTTAATTTTGTTGGGGATGTTACCTTGAATGATGCCAATTTTTAAGGCGGCTTCTGATGGTTGGGCGATGGGTTGGCTGTATAGGTAAAAGCCTATTAGGTGTAGGGTGATAAATAATGCTGTGGCTGAGGTTAAATATTTATTTACGAACCGCCGAGGCGCGGAGGATAGTAGGTAGGCTTCGGCGATTAGACCGTTGATTGAAGCGATCGCAGCTGTTACAGTATTAGGGCCAGAGATTTGACCGAGGTGTAAAATTATCAAGTTATGTGGTGATTGGGTGTAAGCTAGAGAACTCCACCACAGGGAACCGGAACTCCACAAACTTTCTAAGCCGCACCACAAGGCTGTACCAATTAAAACACGCAACCAAGGTTTTGACTGATTCAGGCGTGCCATCACCGCACCCCAAATAGTTACAAATAGCCCTCCCCACAGGCTAATAAATCCCCAGCAAAACACGGTGATAGCTAAACTCGGCCACCAAGATACACCCAACCAATCCATCGGGTGTATCCCGGTAATCCAAAATAAGGCGACGCTGTGATAACCGATACCCCAAAGTAAAGGTAAAAGGTAAAAGTGAGCCAGCGCGGTCTTGGGGGTTTCCCCCATGAGCGACTGGCGAACTCCGAAGGAGGTAAAAGGTAAAAAAAAGGATTTTTGCTGTTTAACTTCTAAATAAGAGTTACTTTTTTGAACAACTATTACCCAAAGTGGGGCTAAGGCTATCCAAGCCAAAAACCACGCGCCTACAGGCGCAACGGTTAGCCCCATCAAAACGCCACTAATCAGAGAAAGCAAAAGGTAAAAGGCAAAAGTTAAAAATGAATGATCGCCTTTTCCTTTTTCCTTTTTACTTTTTACTTTTGCGTTCATTCCGCTTCTTCTGTATCACCCGTATCAGGCGGTACGATCGCAACTCCGGTAATGGCATCATCTTCATCCAAGCGTTGCACTCTCACACCTGTTGCCGATCGCGATTGGATAGAAATCGCATTGGTAGCCTGCCGGATAATAATACCGCGATTTGTGACCATCATGATTTCGTCGTCGTTGTTGACGATTTGCAAGGTGGCTAATTTGTCTTTGGTTTTGCGGTTTTTGAATTTAGTCGCCATTAAACCTTGACCTGCGCGGTTTTGCAAGCGGAATTGTCCGACAGGAACACGTTTCCCATAGCCGCCCATTGTAATAACTAGCACCCAAGGGCCGATACTACCGTTAGCTGGTACTTCTGCGGTTTCTTCGAGAATTTCGACTTCTTCGGTTTCGATATCTTCGATTTCCGAATCTTCTGTTCCCGTGTCGAGTGTGTCTAAAATAGCGGCGGGAATAATATCCATCCCCACAAGTTCATCGCCAGTTTTGAGTTTCATCGATTTTACCCCGCGTGTCGCCCTACCAAGAGGACGCAGTTGTTCGTGGGTACATCTAAAGTGAATAGCCATTCCCAGACGCGAACCAATGATGATGCTATCTTCAACTCTGGCGCGACGTACCCACCGCAGTTGATCCCCTTCTTCTAAGGAAATAGCAATTAAACCATTGGCGCGAATATTGCTAAAGGCGGCTAATGCGGTTTTCTTGATGTTGCCACCTTTAGTTAGCATGACTAAATATTCGTCATCGCTGAATTCGTCAACGGGGACAATGGAGGTGATTTTCTCTTCTTTGGGAATGGGTAACATCTGGACGATGGGTGTACCGCGACTGGTACGGGAACCCACAGGAATTTGATAGGCTTTGAGGCAGTAGACTACGCCGCGATCGCTAAAGAATAAAACACTGTCGTGGTCGCAGCAAGTTAAGAAATGCTCTACTGTATCATCATCTTTGACTTTGGCGGCGGCTTTCCCTCTGGTGGCGCGGCTTTGCGCTTCAAAGGTATTCACCGGCATCCGTTTGATATATCCTTGTTCTGTTAACAGAATAATTGCCTTTTCGTTAGCAATTAAGTCACGTTCATCAATTTCGCCTTCAGCGTGGGTAATGATTGTGCGTCGGGGTGTGGCGAAGTTGGTTTTAATTTGGGAAATTTCGGTTTCAATGATTTCTAAGATTCTTTCCCGCCGCGCCAAGATATCTTGTAAATCAGAAATTTGTCTTTGTAAATCTTCGTGTTCTAGGCGAATTTTATCGGCTTCTAGGGCTGTTAATCGCCGTAACTGCATTTGTAAAATTGCGTCAGCTTGAACTTCCGAAAGTCCGTAGGTTGTAATTAATTCACCTTTGGCTGTCGGTGCATCCGGCGCATGACGAATTAAGTTAATAATCGCATCTAAATGGGATAAGGCAATCAATAACCCTTGCAAAATATGGTCGCGTTCTTCGGCTTTTCGCAGTTCGTATTGGGTGCGTCTGGTGATGGCTTCGATGCGGAAATCGAGGAATACTTCTAAAAACTGCTTGAGGGTGAGAATTTGCGGTTCCCCGTTCACCAACGCCAACATATTTGCCCCAAAGTTGGCTTGCAGTGGGGTTTGTTTGTAAAGGTTGTTCAAAACCACGCGGGGATAAGCATCGCGTTTGAGTTCGATGACAATCCGCATCCCGTCGCGATCGCTTTCGTCACGGATATCTGCAATGCCTTCGATGCGCTTTTCATTCACCAATTCGGCAATTTTCTCAATTAATGCCGCTTTATTGGTTTGATAAGGCAGTTCAGTAACAATAATTGCTTCCCGTTCGGGACGACCACGCTGTTCAATGGTTTCAATATTGGCAACACCGCGCATGGTAATCGAACCGCGCCCAGTTGTATAAGCTTCTTTAATTGCCGACGTGCCGAGAATCTGCGCCCCTGTTGGAAAATCTGGGCCGTGGATATATTGCATCAACTGGAGGTCGGTGATTTCGGGATTGTGAATCAACGCCACCAAACCGTCAATCAGTTCGCCTAAGTTGTGGGGCGGAATATTCGTCGCCATCCCCACAGCAATTCCCGATGAACCATTGAGTAGCAGTTGGGGAATGCGGGATGGTAAAACGGTGGGTTCTTGTTGGGAACCGTCGAAGTTATCCGCAAAGTCTACGGTTTCCGATTCAATGTCTTGTAGTAAAGCGGCACTAGTTAAAGCTTGCAAGCGACATTCTGTGTATCGCATTGCGGCTGGGGGATCGTTATCTACCGAACCAAAGTTACCATGTCCGTTGATTAAGGGCGATCGCATGGAAAAATCCTGCGCCATCCGTACCAAGGCATCATATACTGCTGTGTCGCCGTGGGGGTGATATTTACCCAACACTTCCCCAACCACACGGGCGCATTTTCTAAATGGGCGATCGTGCAGTAAACCTAACTCGTGCATAGCGTAGAGAATACGGCGATGCACAGGTTTCAGACCATCCCTGGCATCTGGTAGCGCCCGACCTACTATCACACTCATGGCGTATTCCAGATAAGACCGGGACATTTCGTTCCGCAGATCCGTTGGGATAATCCTCTCCTGTGAGGTTGTCATAACCGAAAAAACTCCAAAAATCGTAGAATTTAGCCTTTACAGTTGGCAAAGCGTAAAATTATTCCAAATTACTCTTGAATAATTGACATATTTTGATACAATTCTAGCACGTATTGTTTTTTTTTGCCCGCAGAGTTATCATCAAGCCTCTTGTTTGATAGCTGCTGCGAATGTGCAGAATCAGGCTTAACTAAGCAAGCAGGAGTTAAACACAAGAATTATCCAAATTTTCCCCAAAATAAAGTCAATTTGCCAAAATACTAGTTATATATAGCCTCAATTAATCAGAGGTAAAGAATGAGCGATGGTTAACGCTGAATACAGGCAAAACCAACAGCAATCACGCCAATGTAACGGGATTTTAATGTCATCTGTTGGTTATCGGTTGACCGGGGCTATCATAATACAGTTCAATTATCGATATTGAGTTTCACAGATGACATTTCAACAATTAGCGATCGGTAGCTATTTTCGTCTGCCTGGAGTAAGTTACAGTTGTGTATATCGCAAAGCCAGTTATTCTTATTGTAGTCGTAATAAAGTATTACAACCAATTCGTCCTACAACAAAAGTTATTCCTTTAAATGCCAAAGAAATTGCTAAATATTTAGCAGAGCAGAAAGAATTTCTAAATCAACTCAAGATATCAAAAATTGATTAGACTTGGGCAGTATAAAGGCTAATAATATAGCAGTCCTATTTGATTACGCACACAAGAGACAAGGGAGACAAAGCAGAGATGTTTGTTTGTGAATCATTTAGGATTGGTATAGCTAAAAAAGCTAGATAAATATTCATTTTTAGCAGTGATTAATTAATTACTTCTTGCTGAGACTTCATTTGAGCCGCAATTAAAGGCACTTTAGGCGCTAGAAAAAAGCCCACCAAACTAGCAAATAAAATTGGTGTAAATGGACTAAAACTAGTGAGTTTTGAGAGTAACAAAGTTGTACTAATGGGTGTGCGTGTTACTGCTGCGTTCAGTGCCGCCATTGTACAAATCATTGCCAAAGCAGGATTAATCCCCGGAATCAAAATTACCACGGCTTTACCAATACAAGCACCAGTGAAAAATAAGGGGATAATAAATCCACCACGCCACCCACCTGTGACTGTCATACTAATAGCCGCCATTTTACCCAAAGCCAGTGTTAACAGAAAAATTCCCGAAAAACTAGTTGTCAGCACAGTTTCTAATTCTTCATGGCCAAAATAACGGGTGAGAGGTAAGAAAGTGGCTAAACTACCAATTCCCAACCCGGCTAATGTAGTGCGTAAATAAATAGGGACAGAAATACGGTGAAAAACGCTGTCGCAGGTGCGAAAAATCCCGATGAAAATCCATCCTGCGATCGCCCCAATCATTCCAAACAAAATCGCCAAGGCAAAATCATCGATATTTTCTAAGCGATATTGGGGAAAATGCCAAGTTGGTGCAATTCCTAAATGAGTAATCGCTGTAAATACCAGATAACTCGCACAACTAGACACAATCGCCGGCATTAAAGCTTCGTAATATTCCACAACATGCTGATGATGCAAGATTTCTAAGGCAAACATCGCCCCACCCAGAGGTGCGCCAAACAAAGCCGTAAAACCAGCCGCCATCGCCGCCAAACTCATAGATCGCAAATCTTCACCTTCAAGTTTGAGGCGATCGCCTAACCAAGTCCCAAAAGAACCTGTAACCTGCACCAATGGCGCTTCTGGGCCAGCACTTCCACCAGCCGCAATACTAACCAGAGAAGCTAGAATCATCGAGGGGTTTTTCCTTCCATCCAAGCGTCCACCACGAAAATGAATATTATCCACAATCACGGCAATTTCCCCCGGATTGCCTAAAAAATGAATCACTAGCCCCACAATTAAACCAGCCAGTGGCATCACAATTAACAGACTTAAACCCTGAAATTTTTGCAACTGATGAGTTAACAGTTCTAAAATATTCCAGTACAACCCTGCAAATAAACCACTAACCGTCCCTACCACAACCCAACGCAGCACCCAGCGAGAAATCATCAAAGGATTACGCCTTGCTAGTCCGAACAGTTGCGTTAATGCCCAACTTTGGGGTTGATTGTTTGGGGGTGGCGGATTTAATGACACTGTTAATATCCTTTTGATAAAAACTAAAATAATTAAGATTTACTACTATCTTGTACAATATTTCCGTTATCCCTGCTGACTCTAGCAGCCCTAAAGCACTTACAAACAAATCAACTGACTCAGCCCCAGTCTCTATTTGCTGCGGAGATGAGTAGTTTAGAAATCCCATCAAATTGGTATATCATTGAGCAATTTAGATTTTTTAGGGGTTGCATCATGACTAATGTAATTTTTGACTTACTACCAGAAATATCAATTATTATTTGTACCTACAATCGCGGCAAATATTTGAATCGTTGTATTAATAGCGTACTTGCCCAAACTTTTCAAGATTGGGAATTAATTATAGTAGACGATGGCAGTACAGATAATACCTTTGAAATTGTAGATCAATATATTAATGTTTTTCCAAATATCCGTTATTTAAAACATCAAAACAAAAAGCAGTGTCATGCTAAAAATGCTGGCATTCAAGCATCTTTTGGGAAGTACATCACATTTTTAGATAGCGATGATGCTTATTTACCAGAACATCTAGAGACCCGCCTTAAATATCTACGACAGTATCCAGAAATTGATTTAATTGAAGGTGGATTTCTTACAGATGAAGAGATTTGGGTTGCAGACTATTTTCAACCCGGTAAAATCATAAATCTGCGAGAATGCGTACTTGGTCCGACATTTTTCGGTAAAAGACAAGTATTTTTTGATTTGCAAGGTTTTAATAATATGACTTACGGAGAAGATACTGATTTTTGGGAACGGGCGGAGAAATTATTCAGAACTCAAAAGTTACCTGAGTTGCAAACATATGTTTATACAAGAGCAGAAACTAGTGTGACTAAAAGTTTCTTAGAATCAACTTCCCAATCCCCGTTACCATAAACAATATTTAAAGACTAGCATGAGTATCATACCAAGGCTCTTTTAGTTGCAGACTTTCTAATAATATTTTTCCTAAAGGAAATTTTAAAATCCCATTTGTACCCAAAAGTCTATATTCCAGAAAAACCCGTTTGTAGACCTTGAGTACTTCAGTTTCTGACAACCAAACTCCTGGGGCTTCTTCTCCAAAAAGTCCACTAGCACCGTATTCAAATTTGTGGTTGATATATTGACCTTCTTTCGCTGGAAAGGGACAGATTTGTTGAGGTACATCTGGTTGTCTGATAGCTTTGAATTTCTTGTACCCAAGTTCTTTTAACAGCGCAAATTCTTTTAACAGATCATTCCACGACTCTTTTGTAGATTCTATGGATAGAAACTGCGGTTTGCTTTCAACTTTCTGTAAACCCTGTAAGCATAATATATCAGCACCTTCAATATCAACTTTTAGATAATAGGGAGTGCCAAACTCCTGTAAAATATCTTCAAATCTTCGCCCTTCTACTGTTATAGGTGTAGAACGTGTGCCAAAAAACTCGTTACGCTGGACAAAATCGGGTGAAGTTGTACTCCAAAAACTTCTGTCTAGGTTGACATAAAGAGTAATTGGTTGATTTTGGGGTGATACAGCAATATTTAATAGTAGCAACTGACCAGTTTCTATATAGGAATTTAGTCTTTGCTTAGTGTCACGATAAATATTGGGGTTAGCTTCAATACCAATAACTCGAAATCCTTTTTTGAGATAAAACTCAGTATCTTCTCCTGTATGAACACCAACATCTATGACTAAATTTTTATCCATATTCGACCTATCCGAATGGCAAATACGTAATATTTTAATCTAAATTAGTATTTTTAGAGATATTTTATAAAGTAAAGCTTAAATTTGAGGGTGCTTTATAGCCATGCTTAAAATGCCACGAGATAAATTGCGTTAAGGCTAATTCTCTGTTTCAAAGCAACAAAGCCTGATATAGCCGTAATATACCCTACTTAATATTTACTTTATAAATAGGCGTTTAGCGATCATACAGACTGTGTATAACGGAAAGTTTCATGAAACTTACTATTTTTCCCTTCTCCAATCTTAAAATTCTTCATCAGTTTCTTGGTTCTATTTGGCGAACTACTATTTTCCTGTTTATCTTGAGTATCAGCATTATTTTGTTATCGAGTTGTGAGGTAAGAGAAATCCAAAATGAGCAAGTTACTCGCATCACACTATGGCATGGAATTAATCCACCTGTAAATCGTGATGTGTTTCAAAAATTAGTAGATAAATTCAATCAAACTCATGTTGATATCCAGGTAGAATCTATTTACGCTGGTCAACTGGGTCAACAACTACCAAAAATATTAACAGCAGTTGTTGGTAAAGTACCGCCCGATATTCTCTGCTTTTACCCCCAAATTACTGGTCAGTTAGTCGAACTTAGTGCAGTTCGTCCGTTAGAAGATTGGTTTGACAAACTACCTTTAAAATCAGAACTTAGCCAGAAGCTTTTAGATGAATTAAAGTTAGATGGACATTTATGGTCAGTACCACTTTATACAAGTAATATTGGCATTTTTTATCGTCCCACACTTTTTCAAGCTGCGGGAATTACAGATACACCCAACACTTGGGAGGAATTGCGGGAAGTTGCCAAAAAATTAACTGTAGACCGCAATGGGGATGGACGGCCAGAACAATATGGAATGTTGCTACCTATGGGTAAGGGAGAATGGACGGTTTTTAGTTGGTTTCCCTTTTTATCGAGTGCTGGCGGTGAAATTGTCAGCAATGGTGTCCCGAATTTAAATAACCCCAAAGCAGTTCACGCGCTTCAGTTTTGGCAAGACTTATTAAAAGATGGTTCCGCTACTCTTTCGCCGCCAGAACGAGGATATGAAGAAGATGCTTTTCTTCAAGGGCGTGTAGCTATGCAAATTACTGGCCCTTGGACTTATATCACTAAGTCTCAGACAGACTATCAAGTTTTCCCTATACCCAGAGATGTTGAACAAGCAACTGTCACAGGTACAGGTAACTTTTATGTGATGAAAACTACCCCAGAGAAAGAGCAAGCTGCACGGAAATTTTTAGAATATGTTTTAAGTGAAGAATTTCAAACAGAATGGTCTATTGGTACAGGTTTTTTGCCAGTTAATCTCAAATCTGCTCAAAGCGAAGCTTATCAGCAATATATCAAGCAAAAACCTTGGATCAAGGTTTTTTTAGATCAAATGTCTGTAGCACGCTCTCGTCCTACTTTAGCTGGATATAGTCGTATATCTGAAAGTCTTGGTCGAGCAATTGAGGCAACTTTGCTAGGTGATTCTCCTCAAACTGCGCTTAACCAAGCTCAAGAACGTTTAGAACTGATTTGGGGAAAATGAAACAGAGAAAATTTACGCCAATTTTATAGAAAACCGTGATTAGTGAAGTCTCTAATCGCGATCGCCATAATACAGCGATGAATGAATATTGTATTTGCCAGCAGTGCTTTTGAGAATTTGCCGAGCCATTTGATTTTCAGTTTCTGCCCTAATTGATGATGGCTGATAGCAGCTTATCTAAAAACATGGTTTATGTTTTTAGATATAAAAATTTCATGAAGCTTCAGTAAAAACACTTGCTTAGGATGGTTTTTTAGAGAAAAGTGTTGTGTATCAGCATCAATAGCAAGACTTACGTACAAAGATTGCCGATGGAGATGGGGTGTGGGAGGTAAGGGTTCTGCACACCTAAACCCTGTTAAAACCTCATACCCTTACACCCTTATCCATATAAACTTTGTCATCTTCACAAGCTTAAATACAATGAAGAATTTTAGTTTGACAAATACTTTACTAGTGACTGGTGCGGGAGCAGTATTTGTTTTTACTGCTAGTCCATCTCCAGCAGCAGTGATCAATATTTCAGATTTTACAGAATGGCAGAGTATTGGGAATGTTAACTTGAGTGATGAGCAAGCTGCTTTGTTGACTGATGGTGGCGTTTCTGACACTAATCTAGAGTCATTCTTGGGACTAGCGCCTGGAACTTTAGATGCTTTTAATAGTCAAAATGTCAACAATGGTTCTGCTATTAAAAACACACTGACAGTCCAAGCTGGAGATGTTTTGACATTTGATTGGCTCTTCCAAGCTGGTGATTATTTACCTTACAATGATTTTTCTTTCTACTCTATTGGTACTTCTCTAAATAGACTGGCTGATGTACTTCAGGTAGGTAATTTTGGCCAAACTGCGTCTCGAACTGCTTACACATTCACCACAGGCGGCACTTACACTATAGGATTTGGAGTGGTAAATACATTTGATCGGTTTTTGGGATCAAATCTCACGGTTCGGAGTTCTGGGAGTGATGAGCCTGTTCCTGAACCTGCGACTATTGTCGGTTCATTAGCAGCAGGTGCTTTTGGTGTGGCTTTACGCTATAAAAAAAAGCAACAACAAAAAGCTAACTCGGATGTGTGACCAAACAATCTCTATGGTTGTGTGTAGTAATGCAGTTAAATGTAAATAAATACTAATATGAGAGCGATCGCCCATCGCTCTTTATTTATGTCAAACTAGAGACTACAAAATTTGATAAGTCATTGTACCTGTACCCAATTTGTGAGATTCTAGATAATCGCTGCTATCAAACTTCAATTCACTGGGTAATAAACTTAGATGTCTTCTTCACGTTAGCTACAGATCAGCCCCTACTAGACCTATCAGACGTGGGTATTGATGCGTCTGGAGAGATTGCTGACAACCAGAGTTTCAGGTTATCGAAGGTCAAGCTGACCCATAATTTTAGAGATTTGGAGAATACAGAAAATACTGGTGCAATCCGCAAATAAATATGTGTCAATTTTGCTCCAGAATTAACCATCCCCTAAACTTTTAACTTTTATTTGACTATCAGGACAAAGATATGGAAGATAAGCTGATGCTGATGATTCCTGGCCCAACACCAGTGCCAGAAGCTGCTTTACTTGCTTTAGCTAAACACCCCATCGGACACCGTACCAATGAGTTTAGTAACATTTTGGCAGAGGTGACAGCTAACCTCAAATGGCTACATCAAACTGAAAGCGATGTGCTGATGCTGAATGTTAGCGGTACGGGTGCAGTAGAAGCCGGGATCATTAATTTTCTATCCCCTGGCGATCGCATTTTAGTTGGTAGTAATGGTAAATTTGGTGAACGCTGGGCAGAAGTCGGCCAAGCCTACGGGTTGAATGTGGAAACCATTACAGCCGAATGGGGTCAACCTTTAGACCCAGCCCAGTTTGCGGCTAAACTACAAGCTGATACAGCCAAAGAAATCAAAGCTGTCATTGTCACCCACAGCGAAACCTCCACTGGCGTTCTCAATGATTTGGAAACCATCAACCGCCACGTTAAAGAACATGGTGAAGCTTTAATTATTGTGGATGCTGTCACCAGTTTGGGTGCATTTAATTTACCTGTGGATGCTTGGGGATTAGATGTCGTCGCTTCCGGTTCTCAAAAAGGTTACATGATTCCCCCTGGCTTGGGTTTTGTGTCTGTCAGCGCCAAAGCTTGGGAAGCTTACAAAACAGCTAAATTGCCGAAATATTATCTAGATTTAGGCAAATACAAGAAATCCACCGCTAAAAATACCACTCCTTTCACTCCCCCAGTAAATCTAATTGTGGCGCTGCATACCACCTTGGGAATGATGAAAGAAGAAGGTTTAGAATCTATTTTTGGCAGACACGAACGCCAAAAGAATGCGACTCGCGCCGCTATTAAGGGTTTAAACTTACCTTTATTTGCAGATGATAGCTGTGCTAGTCCAGCCATTACAGCCGTAGCCCCACCAAATATTGAAGCAGATAAAATTCGCTCGTTGATGAAAAAACGCTTTGATATTGCCTTAGCTGGTGGTCAAGACCATTTGAAAAATAAAATTTTCCGCATTGGTCACTTGGGTTTTGTGAGCGATCGCGATATTCTTAGCTGCATAGCATCCCTAGAAGTTGTCTTGCTAGAACTCGGTTATGAAAACTTTACTCCGGGTGCTGGTGTAGCGGCAGCAGCTAAAGTATTGAATGGTTAATCATCAGTAGTGATTAGTCTATAAATTAAAAGAGCGAGTAGAATTACCATCTTTAACTCGCTCTTTCAACCTGGACTTACATAAATAGGCTTGGTAAAAGTCAGTTTTCCTGTATATCAGCCTTGGAACAAGGCCGTTTGGATGTGACATACCTGATTTTCTCCTGCAAGAGTTTTCATACTTAAACAGTTTCTAACCAATCGTAAATTTGTTCTAACTGTTCCATCGTAATCAACCCATACTGCCAAAGAATCATTGGTAAAGGCCCTGGGTCTTGTTCCCGATGCCGTAAAGCTACTGCCAAAGATGCTGCCGAAATTGACAAATCTTCCTGTAAAAAATGAATCAAGCGTGAATATGTTGATGGTGACATTTGTAACTCACCTCCTTGTCTAGTTTGTATGCTCATAAATAAATTCACCATTCCTCTTTTGTCCGCAGCTACTACTTCAGTTGAGACTGTGCAATTACCGGATTAAGATCCGAAAATATTGCTTAGATAATCCGCAAATAGAACAATTTCCCTAAAAAACTAGGAAATTCCTGGCTTTCAATCATTGGGTTGCTCAGTTTTTTAGTAGCATCTTCGGCAAGTTAAATAAGTGTCATGCTGAATTTGCCTGGGTGTTCTATTTAATTACACATTGAGTAACAAACATTCCATAGCCTATGCTCCCTTATGCCAGACTGTTTACACTTACGCCAAAAGGAAGATTTTTTACTATGAAGCCTTAAGATTGTTATTTTACCTCTTAAGTAGTTTTTTTTACTATTTTTGTCATCATATTAGATGCTTGAAAAATAATTTGCGAGTTCACATCTACTTAACAGTTTTTTTACAGAAAAATTATTGATGAGATGTTGCTATGGCTAATTACACCAAGGTTTTTAAGTCTTATTACCGTAAGCTACTGTGATTTAAAAATTTAATTTTGACATTATCTCCTGGTTTAAGTTTCAGTTCTTTGGCTCGTCCTGCACGCAATTCTATTACAGTATCAATAGGTACATCTGGCCCATAAGTGGCACAAGGCTCACTAGCACAAGGTGGCGCAGAAGCCTGAATATACTTGATTACGCCATTTTGTAAAAAGACCATATCCAGTGGTACAGGTACATTTTTCATCCAAAACTGTACAGGCTGTGCAGACGGAAACTTGAATAACATACCGCGATTATCTGGCAATGCAGGTCTATTCATCAAACCTTTTGCTTGCTGTTCTTGAGTCACTGCCACCTCTAACTCAATGGTTGTACCGTTGGGAACAACTGCTTTAGCCGCAATTGGTAGTGTTTGGCCAGTTTGCACTGCAATGGGGGTCTTGGCTGTTGTCTGCGTAGAACATCCCATGAGAAACAGACTGAGCAGAATTGGCAGTAAACTTAGCCAACGTATCATAAAATTTGCCATTTGGTTATTTAAATTTTGATTTTACAGAATTTACCCTAGAAAGCCCACTTCTTTTTGTATCTTTTTTGGTCTTATGGCCATGACAGCGTTTTCTGGTTGAGTGCATGGGAAGTGTGGGAGGGGTGGGAAGTGTGGGAAGTGTGGGAGGTGTGGGAGGGGTGGGAGGGGTGGGAAGTGAAGAGAAAAGTAGCGACTGTCTTAAAAGTCAAGCGATCGGGAGCAAAAAATGAAGCAGAGGAAGTAAAGAAAAAAGAAACAAGAGAAAAAAACATACATTCCAAAGTGAGCCAGTCATGCTG
>NZ_JACJTB010000011.1 GCF_014698475.1 Nostoc spongiaeforme FACHB-130
CCCCTGGCGACTGTTCGAGTTCTGTCAAAGAGATTTTTGTAGTGACCCGTGCTACATAGCGGTCTATTGTGACCAAGGTTGGGACGGTCTACTACTTCCCTCAATATACAAGGTTGGGTTGAGGAACGGAACCCAACATTTTCAAGACTTTGTTGGGTTACGCTATCGCTACACCCAACCTACTATTCTCTTAACTGAACCGTATTGAGCTATATGGGAGAATCACCAGAGCATCCATTATTGTGCGAAAGTAAAGACGTTATATATAACGTCTCTACTCTACAAATGATTACTACAACTTCTGCAATAACTCTTGAGTTAACTGCAAAAATGCTTTAGAACCAGCAGATTGAGGTGCATTCAAAACAGCCGGACTAAAACTATCAACAGCTTTAGCCACATTAATATCAACAGGAATTTGTGCCTTACAAATTTGTTCTACACCAAAATCTTCCACAACCCGGTGCATAACTTGTTTGTAATATCTGCCAGTGAGCAAATTAGTATTGCACATACTAAATACAATTCCCAGCATTTTGATATTGATTTGTGCTTCTTGTTCGTGACTATCTTTTAACTGGCCAATGCGTCTTTCTAAAAGTTGAATCCCGACTACAGATAATGGTTCTGGCTTGGCTGGTAGAATGTAAAAATCACTAGCAGCTAAAGCACTGCGAGTCAACAAATTGTAACCAGGAGCGCAATCTAACAGAATAAAATCATATTGATCGCGCACGGGTTTTAAAATGTTATTTATCAAAACTCGCTCAAAGCGATTCCACACAGTTTCAAAGTTTTGTTCACCAAAAGCAACTGTTTGCTTGTGCAGCATTTCTGACACCACAAACTCATCATATAAATCGATATCACCTGGTAATAAATGTAGTTCTGGAAGTCCACAAACTTGCGTTTGAATAATATCGTTAATTGTTACCTTACTATTAGGATCTGGATTGATCACATCGTCGATTAAATATCTAAATGTCAATCTTTGTTTGCGACGCTTGGCAAAATCTAAAGGCGACATCAGACTCAGCGTGGCGCTAATTTGAGTATCTAAGTCTAATACCAGTACCTTTTTACCGTAATTTTTCGCCAAACAAGTAGCTAAGTTGACGGTGAGAGTCGTTTTCCCTACACCGCCTTTCATATTTGCAGTAGCAATTACATATCCCATTGGTTATTTCCTCTGATGACGCATTCCCATCTAGGTAGCGTACACCCATCCTGAACGCTTAAAACTTTCGTTAAATTTAATATTTGTGGGAAATCAAAAATTAAAACCTTCAAATTATAGCAGTCTTAAATCATTCCCCAACAAACAGATCCTCAACTTTTGGAAGAAATTGGGGATCTGAGGTTTGTGGAAATTACTCTGTTCAAAATGATATTTATTTTTTTTACAAATACTTAAAAAATATTTATACACAATCTTAGTCAGTAATTTTGTGGCAGAATCAAACAGATATAAGCATGATGCAATAAATTAAATTCTATCGAGGTAAATAATTTGGCTTTCAATCCTGAGTTGTGCCGTAACGAAAGTGAAGTTGAAAGCAAACTCATAGTCCAATATTTGCTACCACAGTTAGGATATACACCAGACACTTGGCATCAAGAAGTCGCAGTTGGTAGCATCCGCCTAGATTTTCTCGCATTTGCCGCACAAGTCCTACCATTTGTTATGGACGCTAACTCGCCATTGAGTGTGGTGATGGAAGCAAAGCATCCTAAACAAAACTTAAATAATCACTTTCTCCGACTCAGGCATTATTTAACCAGCTTGAATGTGAGATATGGATTATTGACTAACGGTAAAGAGATTAGAATTTATCAAAAATCAGGTGATGATATTCAGTTAGTTTTTTCTTGTGCAGGTAAAGATGTAGAGATAAAAATAGAAGAAATTAAAAGCTTGATTGGTAGAGATAGTCTCAACAAAAATAAGGTAATAGATAAAATTGTAATTGCTGATTATCAAGAACAATTGAATTCACAAGAACAGGGTAAGAATTACATGAAGACCATAGCAATCTACCATAATAAAGGCGGAGTCGGAAAAACAACTATTGCTGTTAACCTTGCAGCAGCTTTAAGCAAGAAAGGAAAAAGAGTTCTATTAATTGATATAGATTCCCAGGCAAACACCACTTTTGCTACAGGGCTAATTAAATTTCAATTTGAAGAAGATGATGATTTAAAAGACAAAAATGTATACCATTTAATAGAATCAGGAGAATTTAATTATATTCCAGATATTGTTCGTCAGTCTCAATACTTTAATAATCCTGAGATTGATGTCATACCTTCTCATATAACCTTGATTGAATATCAAGATACATTAAACAAAATTGCTGCTACTAGACGTAGGTTAGTAAAAAAATTGAATATGGTAGAAAGTAATTATGATATTGTAATTATTGATACGCCTCCCTCAAGGGATTATTATGCTGAAGTTGCTTTGATTGCAGCTGATTACTTAATAATTCCTTCTGATTTAAAACCATTTGCAAATCAAGGTTTACCGACAGTAATAAATTTTATTAAACAAGTTAATGAATATAGAGATGATATAGGCAAATTACCCATTAATATAATAGGCGTTCTTGCTTCTAAAATTTCTACGAATGCTAAATTTTTACAATATACCTTTCCAAAACAGAGAGATGTCATATTAGAACGCTATAATCTACCTCTGCTCGAAGCAGTAATTTATGATAGAACAGTGTTGTCAGAGTGTATGAATCAAACAATAACAGTTGGAGAATTAGAGTATCCAGATCCCAAGTCTGTTATTAAATACGCAGAAATAAAATCTAATGCTGAACAATCTGCTATGGAGTTTGAAATTTTAGCAGATGAAGTTTTACAAAAAATGGAGGGTTAATTAATGATGAAATTTTATCTTGTAGACGTGAAAGATATTAATTCTAATATACCTCGTTCAAATTTTTCTGAAGCTGATTTAGATAACCTAGCAGAGATTATTCTAGAAAGTGGAGGAATTATAAGACCATTAGTCTTAAAACCGACAGATGCCGAAAATTATACAGTTATTGATGGGCATTTTGAGTACTATGCTGCTGTAAAAGCAAAAGAAAAAAATCCCCGAAAGGGTGAAATGGTTAATGCTTTTGTAATTTCACCTAAAAATGAGGATATACTACTGAAGCAAGTAGCAGCATTTCGAGAATTGAAATATTCTAATACTATAGAAGCAAATATAGTATCGACAGAAACAAACAAATCTAAACTAAGCTTGGAAAAGGAAGAAATTAGTTTAATAGAAAAGCAAATTAATGACTTAAGATTAGAATTAGCGCAAGAAAAGAAAGAAAGACAAAAACTCTATGAATACATAAAGTCAGTTGAAAATCAAATACCCAAACAAATTACACCATTAGAAGCATTTAATAGTTTAAATGTGCTAGAACTCACTTTAAGATTAAGAACTGCCGGATTTACAGATAAGAAAGCAGCTCAAGTTGCTGAAAGTATTGAGAAAGTTCGTAAAAAGAAACCATTTGATTCGTTAAAAGATGTTATAGCGAGAGTAACAATTACATCGGGTAAAAAACAAGTTAAAGGTATTAGTGGTGATAAAATGGTTGATATTATTGATAGTTGGTCTCGTCTAGTATTTAAGTAATTCTTACTTATGAGCAAAGTTAAGACAAAATATTAGACATTATACATTAATCTTATAACTCTTTGCGCCTTTGCGTGAGGATTAAAACTTATTTTTTAGAACCTTCGCGCAATAAATATACTAGCGATCGCACATAATATCAAAACTATCTCTAGCTTGTTTTCATTCAAACTATCGATAAATTAACTGGGTGTTTAAGACTTTGGTAATGCGATCGCCTGCAAATTCTCAATAGACTATTATGTAAATATCTCATATTTCACCACCTTCTTTGGTACTGAGAAACTACAAGCATATTGAGATATAGCAAGCCTAAGCAAGTTACAAACATATATCTCCCTTGTCTCCCTTATCTCCCTTTTCGCTCTGAATTATCATATTCGTATCTCAAATAGGATGGTTATATTTAGGTATTGTTATCTATAAATTGGTAGAGAAAAATCTATCTATCTTTTGACTTCAAAAGTTACCTCATCTGGAAGAAACGCCGATAAATCAATGTTGTTAATCTGAGTACAGATGAGATTTTCGAGGTCGTTATGAATATTATTGCTTGGATAATATTAGGTCTATTAGCTGGTGCGATCGCTAAAGCCATTTACCCTGGTTATCAAGGTGGCGGTATTCTTTCCACAATGATTTTAGGTATTGTTGGTGCTTTTATTGGCGGAAGTTTATATACTTTGTTGCAAACAGGAACTTTGCAATTGACAGCCACTAGTTTTAGTCTTCCTGGTTTATTTATAGCAGTTATTGGTGCCATTATTGCTATTTATTTGTGGGGATTGTTGCGAAGAAGCAGTAATGCCTAAAGCATGATTAAACCGAGAGTGTGTTTGGTAAATTTCCCCAATAACACTCTTTACAACCCCGAAATCTGGTTTTGACATACCTACTGTAGAAAGCTAGTTTGCCAACAACACACTAATCATATTGTTTATCTATAAAAGCAGTTAAAAGCTATCAACTGCCAAGGCAATAAATTTATTGCCCGCTATGTTTTGTTGAAAATAATCGCAGAGGTCTTGCATGTTTTTCCATAAGAAAGATCCAATTCATGTTGTCAACGTTAATGACAGCAACCCCCGTTTTGCTCAGTTACTGCTTGAGCAGTTTGGTGGTGCAACAGGAGAACTAACCGCCGCTTTGCAATATTGGGTGCAATCTTTTCATGTGGAAAATGCTGGGATTCGAGATATGTTGCAAGATATTGCCATTGAAGAATTCGGGCATTTAGAAATGGTTGGAAAACTAATTGAAGCTCACACTAAAGATACTGACCAAACCGAGGCTTATAAAAGTACTCTGTTCGCTGTTCGCGGAATTGGCCCCCACTTTTTAGATAGTCAAGGGAATGCTTGGACAGCTAACTATATCAACGAAGGTGGAGATGTAGTCCGTGATTTGCGAGCTAATATTGCTGCTGAAGCTGGCGCTCGTCAAACTTACGAAGAGTTAATTAAGTTAGCACCCGATCAAGGTACAAAAAATACTTTGGTGCATTTGTTAACCAGAGAAATTTCCCATACTCAGATGTTTATGAAAGCATTAGATTCTCTGGGTAAATTAACCGATCCATTCTTTGGTAATATTCAGCCTGATGAAACCGTGAATATTTACTACAACCTTTCTAGTAATGGTAATGGTCACGATGAGCGCGGCCCCTGGAATTCTGAACCTGCTTTCAAATATGTTGCTAATCCTTTAGAAAGCAAAACTAACTAAAGTTTTAGTCCTCCTAATTCCTTGTCTTGTCAACCCTCAATAATTATGATTTAAGTCAGGGGGAGTTTCTTCCCTGACTTATTCTGTGGGCTTTTTTAATTAATTATCTAGAAATTAATACCAGCCATTATTGCCTGATTCTGGAATCACAGCATAAGCATCAATTTCAAATAACATACCATCAAGCGCCAATCGAGGAACAGGAATTAGCGTGTTTGCAGGTGGTTGATTACCCCACAAATTACCAATTTCGCGTCCTAATGGAATTAATTTTTCTTGAGTGTGATTTACTATCAAAACAGTTGTTTTGACTACATCTTTAGGTCTTGCACCAGCCGCATTTAAAGCAAAGCGCAGATTTTGGAAAGCTCTGACTAATTGTTCTTCATAATCATTGGAGATCACATTACCTTGTAAATCTGAACCAAATTGACCAGAAATATACACGGTTCTTGTTCTTGGTGGTGTAATCGCTATATGACTATAGCCATTTTGAGGTGCATTATATAACGTTGGTGGATTCAGCAAAGTCACATTTTTATTTGCATTACCCTGAGCGACTACTTCCTTTTGGGTTCCTGCAACTATAGCAGTACCTAAGCCGCTACCTCCTAGCCACAAAAGAGCATTTCGTCGTGAAAATTTTGTCACTATTGAATTAACCGCACGTGTGATATGTTGAGTCATTGAAGTTTCCTAGATTGAGTGATCTATTTTTGACTAGGCTATGCTTCTATTATGGGGTTAATTGGAATCAAAAATCACACAATTTTTTAAAAATTGGTGCAATTACGCAGCTAATATACTAACTTTAAAATATCTTTAATATTTAACTAATTACTCTAGAGTATTTCAAAAAAAGCTATTTTTATAAAAAAATTGCTGTTCCGAGTTTCCTGTCAAAATCAAAGGTTTCAGCCTCACATCAGATATCTGTAATTTATTATTAGGAGTTGAAAAATAAATACTCAATTTCTAATTTTTAAACTCTGCAAATGTCAGTGTTAACAGTTTAGTTGCGGGCAGATTGCATCTCTAAAATTGGATGAAGATTGTTGCTACTTTTTTGAAACTACCCAAAGATAATTTCAAAAAAGACAGCAACGCTCAAATATGCCGTTCAGTTTGTCAGTTCCAAAAAACTAGATGTGACCAACGAAGGGACATACTCAAAATTCCAGAGAAAACAATTGCACTGGCTTCTTTGCTGTCACTAACGAAGATTACGAATAATCAACGTTAGCAGAACCCCAACATCGCAGAGTTTACTAAACAAAGCAGATTTTTCTGTCTTTGCTTTTTCCCGATTTTCGGAACACGAATTAGCCTTGTCCCTAACAAGGTGCCTTGAGGCGGAGTGTGATGGAAGAAAGTACAGGATTTACCTGTTATCAATCGGCGATACACCGATCGCTCACAAAGGAGTAAACTTTCTGATGACTAGTTACATATCGTGCGGCGGTATACGTTCAATCCAATGGTTGACGTACCAGTTGGGTATACAGAACCCACACTAGAGCCTTGCACAATGTATTCCTAATCACTCATTAATGTAACTCAAGATAATTTGGCAGTCTGGTTTGGATGAATATAAAAGACAAGGTAGACAAGGGAGAGAAGGGAGACAAGGGAGGGATTTTTGTCAATTATTGAGGATTAGGTCGAAGCACTCAATTAAACCTGGACTTACGCAGAATCATGAAACAACGAACCACAAAGGGCGCAAAGGACACGAAGTTAAGAGGATTTGAGAGGGTTTTTGCGTACGTCCCATAAACCTAACTTGAAATTACCGGGTGTGGATACTGAGCGCAGTCAAAGTATCCACATCCTCTACAGCGTTCTTTTCTTCAGTTGATTGAGCATTGAGCGTTCGCGTAGCGTCTCCCTTGGGGAGAAGTCGAAATGCTCAATGCTCAATTATTGTGTCCACCTACTTATTCTTGCCATATTTTTCTTGAATACGCTGAATTTGTTGTTGAAACTCTGCGCCTTTTTCGGGGTTAACCATTGCGACAAAGTTTGCAAATCCGGTGATGGAGGTGATGAGGTTGGATGAGTTACCCCAATGCTTACCTTCTAAGCCTTCATTTTCTATTTGATATAAAGTTGCACGGAAGTTCTTTAACTTTTTCCGGGGGATATTAATTTTTTGATTAACGATAATACCTGTAACTTCTTGCTGTTGAGAGTTTCGTAAAATGCGGGTTTTGTCGGGATTAATGGCAAATCCTTCGTCAGAGATAATTGACTGAACTTGCTTGATGATATTTTTGGTATGTTTAAGATTCTCACCTAATGCAGAAAATGTTAAATCATCAACATAGCGGGTGTATGTAAACCCAAATTTTTCTGCGATCGCACACAAACGCTGATCTAAATTACGACAAATAATATTGGTAATTGCGGGACTGGCTGGGGAACCTTGGGGAAGATGACGTTGCTTGATTTCCACAAAGTCTGTTTTATTATCTAAGTTGCGTTCTTCCACGACAGGCGCGGTACATAATAGCCCAAAGATTGTAGCTACAGATGAAGTATAACCAAAGGATTGAAAGAGTCCTTTAACACGCTGATATGTAATAGCCGAGAAAAAATCTTGCAAGTCGATATTAATAATTATTTCTGCACTAACATGGGGATTAGCATTAGTAATAATGGAGCGATCGCCACAAAAACCATGTGCAGCGTCATGAATAGCAATTTTTTGTAAGATATTCTGCAAAATCCAGTATTGAGCGCGTTTTAAATCAGGCAATGGTGCGGAAATGATGCGATCGCCTGCAAGTTTTTTGGCAGTTTTGAAGTAAATATAATGTGAAACCTGGGAAGTTCTAGAAGTAAAGGTAAGAAACCGCAGTTTATCAATACTAATTTCCATAGCCGATGCAATCTGCTCGGCATTATTATAGACATCTAAATTGTATTTTTTTAACTGTTCAATATTGTCTTGCTGATGATTTTGACCACTCATTTTAAAACTCTGCAAATGTAGGTTTTTACAGCTTAGTTGCGGGCAAATGTATCTCCAAAACTGGATTAAGATTGTTACTACTTTCTTGAAACTACCCAAAGATAATCTCAAAAAAGACAGCAACGCTCAAATATGTTGTTCAGTTTGCCCATTCCAGAAAACTGGAAGTAAACGAAGGACATACTCAAGTTCAGGCGAAAACATTTGCACAGGCTCCTTAACTGTGACTACCAACATCACTAAGTAATATTAGTAGTCAACCTACAATGCAGAGTTTTTACTCAAATTCAATTAGCTATCGTGACAGGATAGTGTCTTTTAACCCGGACAGGGTTTTGGTGGCAGAAAGTGGATTTGAACCACTGATCTTTGGGGACAGGCCCCAACGAGCTACCCAACTGCTCTATTCCGCAAATTTGTCTTTTAACCTAGACAAGGTGGGAGAAAGTGCAGGACTTGAACCTGCAACACATCGATTAAGAGTCGATTGCTCTACCAGTGAGCTAACTTTCGGGTGTTTGATGTAGGAGTCGAACCTACGACTAGCAGAGTACCTCGGCTGCTCTACCACTGAGCTAATCAAACGATGGAGTAACAAGCCATTACTCTACGGTATACGCTCAATCCAGAGGTTGGCGCACCAGCCGGGTATACAGAACCCGAACCATAGTTGAGCAGATGTATTATTACCTTGTAACTCAATGTAGCACAAGGTAATTGAAAGTCAACTTCCTGCTAACAATGCTTTAGTTGCAGACTCTCCTGCTTTTTTCAACTTGCGCGTTAGTTGAGATACTAAAAATGTTGCGATCGCAAAATGTCCTAAGATTGCCAGAAAATAAGCCAATAGTAATCCATCAATGCTTATTGGATATAAAACAATGACTGGTGCAGCAATGGAAAATAGCCAAACTACAGGGTAGTTGTCAGGTCTATTAAAAAATATTACTAATATAATAGGAGGGAGTATAATTACAGACATTAACACCCCTGTTGCCCATAATTGGCGCTGTTCGTTTTTCATGAAGAGAATTAACTGAGTTAAGGCTGCAAATATCACAGCTAAACTACCTGCAAGCAGTAGCGCCATCCATGAACTAGTTTTACTTTCGATGCTGACTTGCGAAATCAAAGCAAAGCAGCTTAACCAAGTAACAGACATAATGGCATTAATAGCGATCGCTAAAATTCCTGGGCTTTTCTCTCCCCAGATTAAATCATCAATTAAACTAGTTTTACTTAATTTTTCAGTTTGCTCAATATGTCGGTATCTAGCCCAATCTTGCAGTGTTTGACGACCAGGGGTAATCGCAGCAATTAAATATAAAAATAGCCCCAAATTCAAAACCATTAAAAACCCAAAATTTTCCTGAATTGAATAAGTTCTAGGTAATTTATCGAATATTAAATCTTGCCAATCAGCACATCCTAAAATGATGAAATTAAAAACAGCAGTTAGTAAATAACTCTGCTTTTTGCTCAACATAGTTACATTAGGATCACGGAAACAACGCTGTAAAGATTGCCAAAAAAAGTATGCCCCGATAAAGTAAATTACTACTGCAAAGACAGCCGTAGTAATAAAACTTTCTCCTATGGATAACATGAACCAATGAAAAGATTTGAAATTGGGAATAGCAAAACTAAATTTCTCGTCTATTTCAATATCAAAATATGGCATTAAAAAATATGGGTTAAGTAGCCCAAAAAAGCTCGCCGGATTGTTAGCATAAAAATTATATGATAAAGCTTGCTGAGTAAATGTGAGATATCCTAATAATGCGCCAATTCCCAACCAAGGCTGAAAACCTCCTAACCAAGAACCCACCAAGCCAAATAGTAATGCAGCACTGTAGTAGAAAAAACTAGCCCCGATGACTATTGCATCAAAACTGATAATTTCCATCACAGAAACTTTGGCATTCAAACCCGTCCATAAATGCAAAGGTAATGCTAATATTACAGCCACATAAAGTAAAACTGGAACACCAAGCATTTTTCCTAATAAAATACTCTGTGGTGATTGGGGACTCAGGCGGATAAAATTTAGGGTATCGCGTCTTTGTTCGGTAGCTAAGTCATTAATTAGTAGATAACTACCTGCTGCTAATAAACCAAAGCTCACAATAATATTTAACCAAGTGAAGACATCCCAAGACCACAATTGCCAATTGATCATCACATTACCAAACCCATCAGCAAGACATCTAGGTAAGTCATATTCTGTCGTACTCGTACAGTATCTATTAGTCAGATTCTGCAAACCATCACGGCGTGTAGGTAACAGGGCTTGAAAGGACATGAATAAGATAAATTGACCCAGTAATGATAACGCAGATGTTAATAAAATATTTCGTGGTTTCAGCCGCCCTTTAAGTTCCCGAAATAGCTGCGGATTTCCGTTTCCTAAGTAATTTATTAAGGCTTGTATCATGACTATTTCTCCTTGGTAATTAGTGGTAATTAGTTAATTATCTACAGGAATCTGATGTTATGAATGAACATCTTCGTGTAACAAGGGAACAGGAAAAAAGGGAGTATAAGTGTATCTAACTTTCATGCTTGGCTATGAAACAAGTTTCATTGGTATGAGCTTGTCTCCCTTGTCCCCCTTGTCAAATAGGACTGCTATATTGCTGATGAATTACCGTCCGGCTAATAATGCTTTTGTTGCAGATTCTCCAGCTAACTTCACCTGATTTGTCAAATGTACATTTAACAAAGCTAAAACAGTAAACTCGGCTAAAAGCGACATAAAAACTGTTGTTGTGGCTGAATGTTCTAAAGCAGGCCAAGGAAAATTAGAAAATAACCAAAAGACATTATTGACTTCAGGTCTAATTTGCAATAGACCAAAAATTATCGGTGGCGTAAACATCAATGCACCTAGAATCATGCTGGCAAAAAACACCCGCCTGGAAGTTTTTAACAATAGGATTCTCTGCACTATAGTGGCGTAAATCATCGCTATAGTAATAAACATTGCCACTCCTAAAATAGCTTTCAGTCTGCCAATTTTATTCACCCAGTCAATAGCATTGTTATGGTGAATATTCAAAGCTGGGGCGAGTACAATCCAAACTAGTAAGGGGATAGTTATGATCATTAAACTCAACCCAACTGAAACTATAACGGGGCTTTTATCATGCCAAATTAAATCACGCCATACAGATTTATTGCTAAAAGCATTGCTGCTAGATGTTTGTTGATGGCGATATCTTGCCCAATCTTGTACTTGTTGTCTATGAGGAGACAGAATCATGAACAAACAAGTTAGTAAAGCGAAGTTAAAGAATACAATCCAGAAGAAGTTTTGACCAATTTGATAATTCAAATCATAGTAACAGTTTATTGGTTTATATTGTCGGTAAGCGGGGCAGTAATTTTTAGTATATTGCAGGGTAAAGCCCCAAAAAATTACTTGAGAAACAGCTACAAGTAAGTAACTTTGTGCTTTACTGAGTAAGGTAGCATTAGGATTACGAAACCGCCGTTTAAGTGCTTGCCAAATCCAATAGCAGCCAACACCATAATTGAGTAGGTGTAACCCAGTAAATGTCAAAATATTTTTTCCTAATGGTAGGTAGAAAAATTGAGTTTCTCCTAACAATGATGGGTTGCTTCTATTCAAGAGATTTGGAAACATATATTTCAGCATATCAAAAGGACTTAATAGCCTCAGCCAAGCTGCTGTGGTGTGTAAGCCTTCACTATTAAATGCAAATTGCATTGTATTTAGCAAAAATAGGATAACTGCACCACTAGCCAACCAAGGTTGAAAACCACTAAATCGATTACTCATCAAGCCAAATAATAATGTGGCACTGTAGAAGAAGAAGCAACTAGCAGCTAAGATGATATAAAAGCTGAAAATATAACTGATATTAACTTGGGCAGAAATTCCTGACCAGATATGTAAGGGAATTGCCAGCAAAATTATCAAGTAAATGATAATTGGAACTCCAAGCATTTTGCCAGTTAAAATACTGGTTTCTGACTGGGGACTGAGGCGGATAAAATTCAGAGTACCGCGCTTTTCTTCTTGAGCGAGATTGTTGACGAGTAAATATGTTCCAGCAACTAATAGTATGTAGATAAAAACTATGCAGAGTGTGATAAATATGTATTCCCAGTGGTCACGCCACCACATTTGAAAGTTGATTTCAGAAATGGGGCATGGTTGCTGATATAGGCTATATTCTAACTGTTTTTGTTGTGCTTTGAGAGATTGTAATTTATCTTGGGATTCCAGAAGTTTTGTGAGGTCGTAGTTTTGCTTACTGCCATATAAGCTGACTTGTTTTTGAGTCTGATCTATGAGTTTATAAACTGATTCAATTTGCTTTTGATAAACCTTGCTCAGATTACAATACGAGCCATTCATGGGATATTTATTATTAGGATATTTCCCAAGATGATAGATAAACAATCCCAACTGAGCAATTAGAGAGATAGCGAAAGCAAATAGTAAGTTAAAAACTTTAAGACGACCTTTGATTTCTCGGAGAAGCTGAGGGTTCCAATCGCCAATTTTATCCAAAAGATTGAGATACATAGGAGGAATGATTCTAGGTTTGAGAGTTGATATTTTAAGATGCTTGTTTATGACCAAGTTTGAGGAAAATGCTTTCTAGGTCTTCTTGGGTGCAATGAAAATCAGTGATGGGGATATCAGCTTGAATTAGCGATCGCAACAATTCTGCACAAGCATTCTGATCACCAGAAAAATTCACGCGCAGATTATTACTCCCCGGTAAAACTTCCCATGCTTCTACCAAAGGATGATTTTTTAATTCACTAATTACAGCATCAATTTTCCCCAAGGTTGACAACATAATTTGTTGTCGAGCCAAACGCTGATAAAGTTGTTTGAGTGAAGCACTTTCTACTAAAAAACCTAACTCCATAATTCCAATTGAAGTACACAGTTCCGCTAAATCGCTGAGAACATGGGACGAAATTAAAATTGTCATCCCAGCTTCTTGCAATGCTTTGATAATTTCGCGGAATTGCATTCTGGCGATGGGGTCAAGTCCAGATACAGGTTCATCTAGCAGTAATAAAATTGGCTCATGGATGATAGTGCGTGCTAAACTGAGGCGCTGTTTCATTCCCCGCGACAGTGTAGAAATTAAACTGTTGCGTTTATTACCCAACTGAATGAGTTCTAAAACTTCGTGTAGACGTTGAGTGCGACGTGGTTCGCGCAAACGATACAACCGCGCAAAGTAATCGAGGTAATCCCAAACAGTTAAATCTTCATACAGGGGATAGTCATCGGGTAAATAGCCAAGACGACGCTTGATAGTCGGGTTACTCTTGTCCCGTACCATGCGATCGCCGTTAATATATATCTCACCTGTAGTTGGTTCCTCAGCCGTTGCTAACATCCGAATGAGAGTTGTTTTACCTGCACCATTCGGCCCTATCAGTCCGTAGACTTCACCCGTTTCGATTTCCAAATGAACATCATTTACGGCTATGTACCGTTCAAATTGCTTGGTGAGTCCACAGGTGCGAATTGCTAATTCTTTTACCATAGCTGCGAGAGTACGGTGATTGATTCTTAACTAACCTAGCCTCTCTCTACCACTGTTGTCAGTCTTGTTTCCGAAATTGAAACTGAGTTTATCGGAATTTGATATTTAGTGTTTAATGTTACGTAGTTATTACAGAGTCTTGTTGGAGATAGATAAGGGAAAGAGGACAAGGTAGACACGGGAGACAAGGTAGACAAGGGAGTATGAGATTAATTGAGGAAAAATTCTTGTGTGTTGATTACATAAAAAAATACCCGAATGATTGATCAAATTCGGGTATCGAGGCAAATGTAATTAAATTGAAATGACGCAGACTTAACTCATCAAAGATGCAGATGAGATAACAGACTGGACATCTTCTGGTGTGTTGTTTGTAACTTGATTACTAAAGGCATAGCGTTGTTCTGGAATGGGATAACCGGCTTCACCAAAGGTTTCACGAATAACTTTGTTGGTGTCAAAATAAACTTGCCAGTAATGTTCGTTATTGCAGTAAGGACGGACGGCTAATACTGGCCCTGCTAAATTAAATGTGATAATTTCAACATCTGGTGCAGGGTTATTAACGACGTTGGGAATTTGGCTGATTCTGGCTTTGAGACGAGCGATCGCATCATTATGATCAACATTGTGATGTAGCTGTGCCAGTAGATCAACTCGACGGTAGGGATTGGCTGAGAAATTTTGGATATTATCAGAAAAAATCTTGTTATTGGCGACAATTGTTAACACATTATCCGGTGTGGTGATATTGGTTGTGAACAGTCCAATTTCTGTAACTGTACCTGTGACACCTGCTGCTGTGATAAAGTCGCCAACTTTAAATGGACTAAACACAATCAAAAACGCACCAGCAGCAAAGTTAGCTAACAATCCACCCCACGCTGCACCTATGGCTATACCTGCGGCGGCTAACAATGCAGCAAACGAAGTGGTTTCAATACCAAAAAAGCCGAGAATGGCGACAACTAAAACAATTCTTAAAGTTACGCCGATGATATTAAGCAGGTAGTTAACTAGAGTTGGATCAACGTGTTGACTGCGGAAACCACGTCTGACTAACTTGAGTGCAAAATCAATCAGCTTTTGTGCCACAATCCACAGAGCGATCGCACCCAGGATTTTCAAGCCAAAAGTCGTTAACAGTGCAACTGCTACTTGACCAATTTGATTAAAATTCATAAACTTTTTTATTTCTTGCTAGTTTTATCCAAAACATTACAAGAAACTGAGCAAAAAGTTTTCAGTAACAGTTTTTTTTAATGTTTGGATAAATACGAGATAGCAGATTTAACAGTTGATAGAAGCTGAATAATCAGTAGTAAATGTGACAAAATTAACTGATTACTGTTCTTTTTCCATTTCTTTAATTTCGGCAATAATTTCCTCAATGGAAGGATTGCCTAAAATTTGATCTCTATCTTTTGTGTAATCTCCACTTCCTAGTTCAAATTGCTGCATAAATCTTGCCATTCCCGCAGGGCCAAGAGCTTTTGTGAGGGCTTCTATTCCCAACCTTCTAATTTCAGCTTGAGTGAGTTTAGTCACGTCTAGCATTTGTTACCTCCAATACCCACTGCAAAAATTAAAGCTTCCAGATGTGCATCTTGCTCGGTATGATATTTAATCTGCAAGCATTTACCTAATAGAAACTAGCTATGACTCAAAACTACCGCATTACCTTACTTCCCGGCGATGGCATTGGCCCTGAAATTATGGCAGTGGCGGTAGATGTGCTGAAAGTCGTAGGGAAAAAATTTGATATTGAGTTTGCCTTCCAAGAAGCTTTAATTGGTGGTGCAGCCATTGACGCGACAGGCGAACCTCTACCAGCCGCTACCTTAGACGCTTGTCGCAATAGTGATTCTGTATTACTCGCCGCTATTGGTGGTTATAAGTGGGATACTTTACCATCTCACCAGCGCCCAGAAGCAGGTTTGTTAGGACTCCGCGCGGGTTTGAGCTTATTTGCCAATTTACGCCCCGCCCAAATTTTGCCGCAGTTAATTGACGCTTCGACTTTGAAACGGGAAGTTGTCGAAGGCGTAGATATTATGGTGGTGCGGGAACTCACTGGTGGAATTTACTTTGGTAAACCTAAAGGCATTTTTGAAACCGAAACAGGTGAGAAACGCGGTCTAAATACAATGGTTTACAGCGAGTCAGAAATTGAGCGCATCGGGAGAGTTGCCTTTGAAACTGCCAGAAAAAGACGCGGTAAACTCTGTTCTGTGGATAAAGCCAACGTATTAGAAGTATCGCAGTTATGGCGCGATCGCATCACGAAACTGTCCGCCGAATATCCCGATGTCGAACTGTCTCACCTTTATGTTGATAATGCCGCGATGCAATTAGTCCGCGCTCCGAAACAATTCGATACGATTGTCACAGGGAACTTGTTTGGCGATATTCTCTCCGATGCGGCGGCGATGTTAACTGGCAGTATAGGGATGCTACCCTCTGCGAGTTTGGGTGCTTCTGGCCCCGGTGTATATGAACCAGTCCACGGTTCTGCACCGGATATTGCAGGACAAGATAAAGCTAACCCTTTAGCGCAGGTTTTGAGTGCGGCAATGATGTTACGCTACGGGTTAAATCAGCCACAAGCAGCAGATACCATTGAAAAAGCTGTGTTGCAAGTTTTAGAGCAAGGCGATCGCACAGGCGATATCATGTCACCAGGAATGAACCTTTTGGGTTGTCAGGCAATGGGTAACTCACTTATTCAAGCACTAGAGAAATAATTCTTTTTGCATAAACTCGCCAAATTGGCAATCTTTAGAGAAAGTTTCGGGTACACTATAGACAAAATCTAGTAAGTAGATAGCAGTAACATAGTGTACGCTTTACGACAAGAGACAACTAATTTCACCGCCTCTAGAATCCAGCCACCTCTGATTGATCCCGCAATCATCAGGGCGGCTGGCAAGATTTACTACACTTATTGTGAAGTACATCCTGAAATTGCGGGGCAGCCTTCTGGGGTAGCAATTAATCGTGTTACCCATCGAGGTAAAGTCATTTTTACCAACCAACCCGTTCTCTTACCGCAAGAATGTTTTGTGCCTCTAAATCAAATTGAGTCCCACATGTATTAGTTATGAGTCATTGGTCATTGGTCATTGGTCATTTGACAAAGAGCAAATGACAAACGACAAATGACACAGAACAATTGACAAATGACTATATGGACTTTTTAATGGCCGTTCCGGCGATTATTGTTGTTTTCGCCTTGGGTGCATCTATAGGTAGCTTCATTAACGTTGTCGTTTATCGAATCCCTGCGGGGTTATCGATTCTTTGGCCACCGTCCCGTTGCCCCCATTGCTTAAACCAGCTAAAAGCTTATGACAATGTACCCGTGCTGGGATGGTTGTGGTTACGTGGAAAATGCCGTTATTGCAAAAGTAAAATAGCTGTTCGTTATCCCGTAGTAGAAGCAATAACGGGAATAATTTTTGTTGTGATTTTTTTAGTATTTCAAGTTTCCATCGCTACGTTAGGATATTGGGCTTTTTGTAGTTGGCTGTTGGCATTAGCCTTAATTGACCTAGATACTATGACTCTCCCCAATGCCCTAACACAATCAGGTTTAGTGTTAGGCTTGGGATTTCAAATCATTAGCGGTTTTACTCACGAAGTCAGCAGTGTGGGTATAGTTAAGCACCTAATGATGGGGATAGTTGGTGCTGTTATTGGTTTATGGCTATTTGATGGCATCGCTTTTGGTGGTTCAATAGTTCTGGGTAAAACGGCGATGGGTGCGGGAGATGCCAAACTTGCAGCCATGATGGGTGCTTGGCTGGGTTGGCGATATTTGCTGTTAGCTAGTTTAATTGCCTGCGCTGTGGGAGTATTAATAGGTGGATTAGTATTGGTGCGATCGCCTAAAAAAACCGGAGTGAAAATCCCCTTCGGCCCTTTTTTAGCACTAGGCGCAATCATCACTGTCTTTACCGGGCCAGCCATCTTATCGGCTTATTTGAAATTTGCCTTTCCGTCCTAGCGACTGAAGTCACGGCTACACAGACAAAACCCGCCTGCGCGGGTTAATCAAACACCCAGATTAACCGATACAATCGTTTAAACAGACTCTACATTATATTTAAGCGATCGCTATGGTAACTAAATCTGATGTTCAGGTGACAGTTTCCCTGACGGAATTGGGTTTGGATGATGAAGAATTGCAAACTCAAGTACAAAATTTACTCCCCCAGTTGCGAGATGTGGATGGGGTAGAAGACGCAGATTTAGTTGCGGTTACAGAAGTACCAGAAGGTTCTAAGGCGTTGGGTGGTTTTTCTCTGGGGACATTCAAAGCACTGGTGAAACCGACTTTAATTAAGCCTGTGTTTGATTTTTTAGGGCGTTTGTCTAATAAAACCTTTGAAATTGAAGTAGAAGCTTACGGAGAAAAATTCAAGGCGAAAGCTAGTAGCAAAGAAGATTTGATCTTCATCCTCGAAAAAACCGAAACTTTATTGAACAACGCCAAAAATAGACAAGACAGCAATAATGGCTAAGGTAGCACTGTTAATTGGGATTAGCGAATATGAACCAGGACTAACACCGCTACCCAATGCTGTGAATGATGTTGAGGCGATGCGGCGAGTTCTGGTAAACCCAGAAATGGGTGATTTTGCACCAGAGAATGTCACAGTGCTGAGAAATCCCCAACGGCAAGAGATGGAAGATGCTATCTATAACTTGTACGCCCATCGTGACAACGATGACTTACTGCTGTTTTACTTTTCTGGTCATGGAGTAACAGTTGAAAGCGGTGATTTTTACTTCTCAACTTCCATCACCAGAAAAAATCAAAATAAATTAATTCCTACCACAGCTTTAGCTGGGACAAATGTACATAGCTGGATGAACCAAAGCAAATCTAAGCGACAGGTAGTAATTTTAGACTGTTGCTTTAGTGGTGCTTTTGCCAAAGGTTTGACAGCAAAAGACATTGATAATATTGACCTAGAACAAAAATTAGGCGGTGAGGGTAGAGCAATTCTCACAGCTTCTTCTTCTACACAATATGCTTTTGAGTCTGATGGTTTAAACTTGTCGATTTACACTCATTATCTGGTAGAAGGCATAGAAAAAGGTGCAGCAGATTTAGATGGTGATGGTTTAATTGCGGTGGATGAGTTGCACAAATATACGAAAAGCAAAGTGCAAGAAGCATCACCCGCGATGACACCAGAATTTTATCCTGTTAAAGAAGGTTATCGGATTTTTCTGGCGAAATCGCCCAAGGATGACCCCAAGCTGCAATATCGCAAGGAAGTTGAGAAAATTGCTCTTGAGGATGAAGGCGAGATTTTTGTGGTTAATCGCTTTTATCTGGATGAATTGCGAAATAATTTGGAATTATCTGTTGATGAGGTGAATGCAATTGAATTTGAAGTACTAAAACCTTATCGCAAACGCCAAGAAAAACTACAACGTTATGAACTAGCGTTATCTCAGCTGACACAATATCCTCTGACTGAAAGAGACCGTAATGCTTTAAAACGCTTACAAAAGATTTTAAGTTTGCGAGATGAAGATGTTGCACCAATAGAACAACGCATTTTATCTCCTAAAGAAGCAGAATATCAACGCCAGCAGGAAGAAGCTAAAAGAGCCGAATATCAAAGACGAGAAGCGGAAAGGTTACGTCAGGAAGAAGTTGAAAGATTACGCCAGGAACAACAAAGAGTCGAATATCAAAAACAAGAAGCTGAAAGATTACGCCAGGAACAACAAATAGGCGAATACCAAAGAGAAGAAGCTAAAAGGTTACGCCAGGAAGAAGAAAGATTACGCCAAGCACAAGAAAATACACAATCAACTCAAGGTATTCAAACTCGGCCTTTTGAATTTGAAACAGCCACTATAACTGGTGTAAACTCTGGGTTTTTAGGAATTGGTAAAAGCTGTGAGATTAGTCGCAGACGTGGACGCGCCGAGTTTTTTGCTGAAGACTTAGGTGATGGCGTAGTTTTAGAAATGGTATCCATCCCTGGTGGTACATTCCTCATGGGTTCACCAGAGAGTGAGACGGGACGATATGACGCTGAAAGTCCTCAGCATAATGTCACCGTCCAACCCTTTTTCATAGGGAAATTTCCTGTTACTCAAGGGCAATGGCAAGCCGTTGCGGCTCTTGATAAGGTAAATATTGATTTAGACCCCAACCCATCCCGTTTTAAGGGTGCTAACCGCCCTGTTGAGAGCGTTTCGTGGGATGATGCAGTTGAGTTTTGCGCTCGATTGTCGAAAAAGACTGGTAAGATATATCGCTTACCCAGTGAGGCAGAGTGGGAATATGCTTGCCGGGCGGGAACAACTACGCCGTTTTATTTTGGAGAAACAATTACCACAGATTTAGCGAATTATGACGGAACTTACACCTACGGTTCTGCGCCTAAAGGTGAATATCGTGGGCAGACAACCGATGTTGGGAAATTTCCGGCTAACCCCTTTGGTTTATTCGATATGTGCGGTAATGTATGGGAATGGTGTCAGGATAAATGGCACAAAGATTATAATAATGTACCAACAGATGGAAGGACTTGGTTAACTGAAGGAGCAGGTATAGTAAGGTATTTGCGGGGTGGTTCCTGGGACGACCATCCTTACGACTGCCGTTCTGCGTCCTGTGGCAGCAAATTTTGGGCGGGGCGTGACTACATCTACGACTATATTGGTTTTCGTGTCTTGTGTGGTATCGGGAGAAATTCTTAGCCCTTTATACTCTTACCCTTTCGCACTTTACACTATTTCTTTTTCCTTTCCGTTTCGCGCTCTGTGCGATCAAATTTTTTTAGGTTTTTTGTATGATTAAGTTACTCATCCAAAAAACCCACGACTTAATCAAGTGGTATGCGCCAATTTTAAAACGCCTGCACAGAACTCATAAATTATTACTAGGAAATCGAATTATTACAATGGGAATTGAAGAATTATTACTACCTTTTCGAGAAGAAGTATTAAGAATAGCGTCTAAATATGGAGCTTATAATCTGCGAGTGTTTGGTTCAGTAGCAAGAGACGAAGCCAGACCAGATAGTGATGTAGATTTTTTAGTAGAACTAGAACCAGGGCGAAATTTATTAGATAGAATTGGCTTAATGCAAGATTGAGAAGAGTTATTAAAACGAAAAGTTGATGTGACCAAGCCAAGTAATTTACATGAACTAATTAGAGATAAAGTTTTAAGTGAAGCTGTTGCATTATGAAAGATGAAAGGCGTTATTTACTCGATATTGCAAAATGTTGGCGATCGCCATTTTAATTGCTATGAGTTTGCATCGCCATTTTTTCAGCTTTTAATTTGCGTAGCCTTTCAACAACTGGATTAGGGTTGCGGCTTTGCTCTTCTCTCATGCGATCGCCCCACTCTAGCCAATCTTTCAGATAAGCATCTACAGCTTGTTGATTGTGTAAGTAGTAGAGAATAGTAGCATAAACCTGCTCTAAAGTAAGTGAAGTATAGGTTTTAGCAATCTCTTCGGGAGTTTTAGCACGGAACAGGTAGTCAAATAAAATCGTTTCGATTCCTACTCTTGTACCCTGGAGTCTAATATCATCAGGTGCCAGAAAATTAAAGTAGTCTTCAAGCTGCATAGTTCGCTAAAAATAAGATATTGATATTATTGCCTGATCGTAACATCAAACAAATTGCAGCGATTCATGGCAATAGAAGCTGGGCGATCGCAAGTTGAATATTCTGTAACCTGCAAGCGATCGCCTGATAAAATAATATAACTAAGACTCTTTATGCGTTTTTGGTGTCCTGTTTAAGACAAGCACTGACGATTATTAATGACTGTAACAGTCATTACCCCATTGCCGCTTCACCTTTTGATAATATTATCAACACTGTGACTTGTATTACCCTCTTAACGAAAGCGACCCGTTGGCAAGACTAAAGCCACAGATGCTAACTGCTCAGAAACTAGCAAAATTATTTACAAAATATGGAAACAGTAGATTGCCGCTAGGGTTGGGTAACAGCATCTTTTTTTCGGGAGTTGGTGTTCCAATGGACTTGACTTGACTAATACATTTAGAAAATCATATCCGCGAGAGACTTGTATTGGTATAAGCATTTTCGTTAAGCTGGCAACCAAAGATGCAAAATAAGGTCTGAATTGCTTATAAGCGTAATTTTGGCTACGTAGTCATTAAGCACTTGTTTTGGCAAATGACTAATGACAAAGGACAAATGACTTTTCGACCCATACCCACTTGAATAAGATAAAAATGGCAAACAACGAAGAATCACGCGGTTTAAAGTCTCTGTTTGATTGGTTTGCAAATCGAAAAAAATCAGGCTCTACCAACCTGGAACGACAAGAACGGGAAATTGCTGACGGGCTATGGCATAAATGTTCTCAGTGTGGTGTTTTAACCTATACAAAAGATTTGAGAGCTAATCAAATGGTCTGCGTCGAATGTGGACATCATAATCGGGTAGATAGTGATGAACGCATCCGCCAATTGATAGATAGCAATACTTGGCAACCGATAAATGAGCATTTGCGCCCGACTGACCCCTTACAATTCCGCGATCGCAAACCTTATAGCGATCGCCTGCGGGAAATGGAAACCAAACTCGGTCTTGTAGATGCAGTAAAAACAGGTTTGGGACAAATCGACGGAATGCCTGTAGCCTTGGGAGTAATGGACTTCCGGTTTATGGGTGGTAGTATGGGTTCCGTTGTCGGCGAAAAAATCACCCGCTTAATTGAACAAGCCACCGGACGACGCTACCCTGTAGTGATTGTTTGCACCTCTGGCGGCGCGAGAATGCAGGAAGGTATGCTTTCCCTGATGCAGATGGCGAAAATCTCCGCAGCTTTAGACCGCCATCGTGAAGCTAGATTATTGTACATTCCCGTATTGACCAACCCGACCACAGGCGGCGTAACCGCTAGTTTTGCCATGTTAGGCGATATTATCTTGGCAGAACCCAAATCTACAATCGGTTTCGCTGGTCGGCGCGTCATTGAGCAAACCCTCCGCGAAAAATTACCTGAAGATTTCCAATCTGCGGAAGATTTACTCAAGCATGGCTTTGTAGACGAGATTGTGCCTCGTACTCAGTTAAAGAAAACCTTAGCACAGCTAATTGCTTTACACCAACCAGTTACAACAGCCCCTTCGATGATGCTGTGGGAGTCGATGACGTTGAGTTCTACAGCAGTTGAATAAAAGTAAAAAGGTAAAAGTAAAAAGGTAAAAGTTAAGATTTGTTTTGCCTTTTTACTTTTGCCTTTTGCCTTCTCACCTTCCTGGTTCTTGCACAAAAAACAGTGGTACAAGTGCGGCTAGGCGCAACAAGCCAGAGAGGGCGAATAAGCCAAGTAAGCCGCCCCACAGGGCAAATTGAGCGATAAAACTGCCGATAGTTGTGCCTAAAGCGCCACTAGCACCAGCAATCGCAGCTGCGATCGCAAAATAAATTGACTGATTTTTCATGGGTGCGATCGCTAATTGCAAATTGTTATTACACAAGTCAATTGCTGCCCAAGTTATGCCAGCCAAAATATGTAAAAGTGGCAACCACAGCCAAATATCAAGTTGACTGGCATTAATTCCCAACCACAAAATTGGTGTCAGTCCTACCAAAATTCCCACAAAAATTAAGATGGGTAAATTTCCTACCCTATCTGCTAATTTGCCCCACCAAATTAGCATTAATAAATTTGCACCAGCCTGTAAACTGCCGTAAAGCGTCACCCAACTAACATCTATATTCAAAGTATCTAACATATAAAGGTTAAAAAAAGGTGCGCTTAAATGAACAGCAAACATCCATAAACTGATATAAATCAGAAATATTAAAAAATTGTAGTTTTTCCAAATACTAATAGTAGGTGAATAATTTAATTCATCTGTTTGGTTATTTGTAGATGTGGAAGCTAAAGAATTTTGTAATTGAGGATTGATATCGAATTTGAAATATTGGAAACCAATACTAACAATGCCAAATATAATCCCAATTAGCAGCACTACTCCATAACCTTGGATGTTGCCACCATACCAATGAGATACAATTAAACCAGCCAAAGGCATACAAATTAAATTAGTTAAGCTGATTGCACTGTTGCGAATCCCGAAATACCTACCGCGCAGTTTTCGGGGAACGATTATTGCTAACCAACTCATCCAAGATGCACAACCCAAAGCTCCTAAAAGATGAGTAGCTAAAACAATCAATAAGGTCAATACAACTAACTGTTGAGAACTGATACCGCCCCAACTAAAAATAGTAATAGCGATCGCTAAAATTAGCCACAATAATCTAGCTGTTCCATATATTCCTAAAGCATAGCGAAAACGGCTAGTAGTACGTTCTGATAAATAAGCACCCAAAGGCTGAATCAGATTCACCAGCATTGGTATAGAAGATAACAACCCAAACACCACCGGACTAGCATCTAATTCCACAAGGAAATTGCTAAGTAAAATACCGCCTGTAGTGATTCCAAAAACTGTTGCTAAAACAGCATCCACTGTAGAGGCGCGTAAACTAGTCCGAATAGCATCCTTGGGAATACGGAAAATCGGCTTGGGAGTAGGAACCAGTGTGGTTGGCGGTGTGACAATCTGGGTGATTTCTTGGGTAATTTCCAGAGTCAGAGAAGCAGCAGTTTCAACCTGAACAGAATCCATAGTTGTTTTTGAAGTAACGCACCTCAGCGTAGTTGTGGAGATAATTTTTTGTTATTTTATCTTGCTTAATTTCAAGAAAAATTCAGATTTATTAAACATCTGTCTTGAGCTACAGACGATATAAGTGAAGTAAAAACTACTGTCATCCATCTGTGAAAAGAATCAATTTGTGGAAATTTTTGGGTGTAGTTATAGCGATCGCGATCGCTCTTATTGGCTATCACAGGCTACCACTAGCAACAACCAACGCAGTCACCGTTAAACTGAGTGGCTGGGCTGGTTCCCAAGTTGAGCAAAAGCTATTAAAACAAGTCCTACAAGACTTTGAAGCCCAGCATCCCAACATCAAAGTTAAATACGAAGTTATTTCCGACCAATATATGGACGTAATCAAAACCCGTTTGGTTGGAGATGCGGCTCCTGATGTATTTTATCTTGATGCACTGGAAGCGCCTTTTTTGATGAGTCAAAATGTTTTGGAACCTTTAGATAATTACATTCAACCAGCTTTTAATATAGAAGACTTTGAAGTTACCCTGTTAGATAGCTTTAAATATCAAAACCATATTTATGGGCTACCAAAAGACTATTCTACATTAGCTCTTTTTTATAACACAAAATCTTTTGCTGCGGCAGGCTTGAATACTCCCCCAACTACTTGGTCAGAACTGCGTTCTTACTCCCAAAAATTAACAAGCAAGCTCAACAAATATGGTTTTGGTGAATTACCTGAATTAGCGCGTCAAATCTATAAAATTAAAGCCTTTGATGGACAAGTTATTGATGAGAACGGTTACGCTGCTTTTGCCAGCAAACAAAGCTTACAAGGCTTACAATTAGTTATCGAACAGTATCAAAAAGATAAATCCTCTGCTCAAAAATCTGATGTTGGGACAAACTCAGGTAGCGAAATGTTTGGACAGGGTAAAGTCGCAATGGTGATTGAAGGTAACTGGGCGATTCCTTATCTGCAAGAAACCTTTCCTCAACTAGAATTTGCCACAGCAGAATTACCCACAATTAATAATCAAAAAGGCACAATGGTGTTTACTGTAGCCTATGTGATGAACAAGCAATCTCAGCAGAAAGCAGCAGCTTGGGAGTTAATTTCTTACCTGACTGGTAAAGCCGGAATGCAAAAATGGACAGCCACAGGATTTGCGCTACCAACCAGAAAATCAATAGCACAAAAATTAGGCTATGACAAAGATATTCTACGAAAACCATTGGTTGCAGGAGTTAGTTATGCAACACCTTGGCAAGTTGGTAAATATCCCGCAGCTATTATGAATAATTTTGATAATCAGTTTGTTAGTGCTTTATTAGGACAACAATCATTACAGCAAGCAATGTTAAAAGCGCAAACCGCAGCTAATCAACAAATTAAATTGATGGAATAGCACCTAGCCCCGACGAATTGAATTCGCGGCTATACAAACAAAGTCCGCCTGCGCGGACTAAAAGAAAATCAAAGTTTTTAACCCGCTTAGGCGGGTTTTACCTATGTAGCCGCGACTTCCAGTCGCCTGATACCTAATCAATTTCCCATTCTAATCTCAAGGTTTCCAACTTAGGATTTTTCACACTCAATCGCTTACATTCTTCCAAAAATTCCTTCACCTGTTCTTGAGTCAAACTTAAACCCCCATCTTGGAGATTATGAATAAAAGTAATCACATCAGCAGTTGTCAAATATGAACTGATTTCTTCTAATAAAATCGCATTATTGACTTCTCGACAAACTAACTCAATATCAGATGAAGTAAATCGGATACTTTTCTCAGCTAACATTTCAAAATTAACTGATTGCTCTACATTCAATTGTGATAGATAATGCTTAAATATTTCGACTCTCTCTGCTTGATTGGGAGGAAAGATTGGTACTTTCCAATCTAATCTGCCAGAACGTTTTAAGGCATTATCAATGCCACTTAAATAATTAGTAGCAGCAATGACAATGACATCACTATTTTTAATATTGTTCAGTTCAATCAATAATTGATTGATAGTGGCTCTTTGGTCAGTATGGGAGTTTTCATCATTACGATTAAAACCAATACTATCTAATTCATCGATGAATAATACAGAAGGAGCTTTTTTCTTAGCTTGGACAAAAATATCTCGAATATTTTTCTGGCTTTGACCTATCCATACACTAATAATATCAGCCGGAGAAAATTTAAAGAAATATCGCCCTGATTCATTAGCAAAAGCATTGGCTAGTAATGTTTTACCACATCCAGGTAATCCATAAAACAAAATTCCCCCAATTGCGCCTTTATGCCCTTTAGATTGTAACTTGAGCAGCTTATTTAATTTTTCTTTTTCTTCATTCAGACCTTTGACTTGGCTAAAGTCAAGTTTGACTTGTTTGCTAACTGGGGTGATTTGTCTTGTAGCTTGTCTTTTGACTCTATATTCAAAAGTCGGATAATCAATAGTGTCAAATGCTACAGGGACTAATTGATGTTTTTCATAATCTGGTGTCATCACTATAGTTTTAAAGTTAGCACCATAATATTCTGATAGTTTAGATTCTAAAATCTCTTTAGTTTTTTTGAGTTGATAGTAATTGCGAGCAATTTCAAACCCAGGTACTACTAACCAAATACTTTCTAAATTGTTTGGCCATACCTGAGATTTTCGCAAAATTCTCTTAATCATATCAAAAAAGAGATTATTGTCAGAAAACTCGTTATATTTGAGAGTTTCTATTTCTACAACAATTTTATTTTTAATATATACTTCTACTTTTTCAGTTTGATATTCTTGATATTCGTCTTCATCATCATCGCTATTATCTTCATCTTGAGAAGTTAATTCAATTTCACAGCCAATATGCGATAATTCATATCCAAGACTTTCTAATGTTTTGATAGCAAAATATTTCAGATAGATGTACTCAGTGCTTTCCTGTTGCCACTTTAGATGATAAAGATGTTCAGGCTTCATCTTGAGTAACAACTGTGATTCAGCCTGAATTTGAGCTTTTTGCAATTCTAAGAAATAATTGAGGAGAGATACATCATCTTCCTCTGTTTGATAATAAGGCAGTTCTAATAATAGACGGAAATGAGCTAAAATCTCTTCCTTTTTTTCAATGGCAGCTTCATGAGAATATTTACATCTGAGGGTAAAAGTAAAGGGAATTTTACTCGCAACTGTATCGACTAAATGCCCTAAACTATCTTCTTTTTGTTGGGCTTGAATTTCTAACACTGATGGACAGTGAAATAAAATAAATGATTGTGTAGAATTATACTTATTTAAAGATAAAGATATAGATTCAAACTGCTCATCAAATTTTTCCGAATCTAGTAATTCTAAGCCAGTGTCACCTAAGATGACACTTGTCATTGTTGAACGATAAAAATGAAATATATTAGCACCTTTAATAGAATTTTCTTTTTCGTTTTCACAATCATCATCAGAGTCAATAATTTTAGTTGCAAATTGGCGTACAGAAGAACTTGTAACTTCAGTTAAACCTTGATATTGAAATTTTCTAATCAGTTCATAATTAAAAATTTTGACAACAATATCAGAAAAGAAATCGACATCTTGGGGAATGAGAAAAATCCCCATCGGTTGATTTGAATCTAAACAAGCTTGAAAGCGTTCATATTCTTGCTCAGATCCAAAGTCAAATAAATAGTAAAAGAAATCATGTTTGACTTGAATTGTTTCTTTCAACTTTTGCGAAATTGCTGCTGAGTTGAAAATTTCATCAGTAAGTTCTATACCTTTAAGAGAAATATCTATTTTTGTATCTAAAGGAATATATAAATCAAAAACAGGTTCAGCAGACAATCCTAAATTTTCCAGAGCAGTATTAAAATCATCAATAAATGCCTGACTTCTGCGTTGATAGCCAAACTGTTCCATGATGGTTTTAACTCGTAAGCTTTTTTTGGTTTTACCCGTTCTTTGCAGTTCGTTTTTAATCGAGTTTAAGTAGGCTGTATATAACATTCTGTCTCCTGACAATCACCAAATATATTCTTCCCAAAATGAGATATACAGTAACTTACATAAGCGATCGCCATTATTTCTAAACATATTTCATCAAACGCTACCATAAATAATCATGTATTACCCATCGCTACAACAAGGTTGTACATAATTAAGCGGAGGTAGAATTGTGTGGCAAGTTAGCAGGCGACAGCAAAATGCTAGGTGGAATCTGACGGAAAATCTAGCTGGTTATTTTTTCCTTGCACCCACACTGTTGATTTTGGGTACTTTTGTTGTGTTACCCATTCTCTACGCCGTCTTTCTTTCGCTACACAAAGTGCAACTTCTCGGCGGAATTGAATATGAGTTCATCGGCTTTCGCAATTTCAGCCGCTTAATCGAAGATGAACGCGTCTGGATAGCTTTGAAAAACACCGCAGAATACGTGGCTATTGTTGTACCGTCGCAAACAATTTTGGCTTTAGTTCTGGCGGTAACTCTAAATTCCGGGATTCGGGGAAAAAATTGGTGGCGCATCCTTTATTTTTTACCCACAGTGACTTCTTCCGCAGTGCTGACGCTGATTTTTATGTGGATTTATAACACGGATGGGCTACTGAATGATGTTTTGGCTTTTGTGGGTTTACCTACTTATAACTGGTTGGGTGATCCAAATGTGGCACTCAAAGGCATCATGATTATGAATATTTGGTCAACTGCGCCGTTTTATATGGTGATTTATTTGGCGGCGTTGCAAGATATCCCCCAAAAATTATACGAGGCGGCAGAACTAGATGGAGCAAATGGTTGGCAGCAGTTTATCTATATCACCATCCCTATACTCCGTCCTGTAACCTTTTTTGTTGTAGCTATTGGCATAATTGGGACTTTTCAGTTATTTGACCAATCATATATTTTCTCTGGTGGGACTGGCGGGCCGAATAATGCAACTCTGACTTTAGTGTTATTGATTTACCAAGCTGTATTTCGTAATTTACAAATGGGTTATGCTGCTGCGATCGCATTTTTATTGGCATTAGTCATCATCACCATGACTTTAATCCAACGGCGTTTATTTGGAGGCGAAAAAATGTGACTAAAATTTCTCGCATTCCTTGGCTCAAATTATTGTTATACATGGTGTTGACACTGTATGCAGTTATTACCCTAATCCCCTTTTTGTGGGCGTTGTCAGCATCATTTAAGCCGCTATCAGAAATTGTCAACGGTGGCAGTAATTTTATTCCGAAAAACTTTACTTTAGATAATTACACGCAAATATTTTTACAAGAACCTTTATTTTGGCGTTGGTTGTTCAACAGTGTGTTTATTGCTGTCAGCGTCACGTTATTAAACTTGATATTTAACTCTATGGCGGGTTATGCCTTAGCTAGACTGCGCTTTGTTGGGAGAAACTTCTGGTTTTTCTTGATTTTGGCAGTTTTGGCAGTTCCGGCACAAATTACCTTGATTCCGACATTTTTGATTTTAAAGGCGATCGCTTGGCTAAATTCTTATCAAGGTATGATTGTGCCAGGAATGGTTAACGCTACTTTTATCTTTATGATGCGGCAGTTTTTCGTGAATTTTCCCAGGGAGTTAGAAGAAGCCGCGCAATTAGATGGCTTAAATACCTGGGGAATCTTCAGACATATTGTCTTACCTTTAGCCAAACCAGCACTTGCAGCCCAAGCCGTGTTTGTCTTTATGGGTAGTTGGAATAATTTCTTGCTACCTGTCGTGATTTTATTTGACCCCGAAATGTTTACCTTACCTTTAGGCTTAAACACATTTAAAGGTCTATACATCAGCTATTGGAACTACATTATGGCAGCTTCGATGGTCTTTACCCTGCCAGCGTTAGGTATATATGCTTTCTTCAACCGCTACTTTATTCAAAGCGCCACCTTTACAGGCGGGAAAGGATAACCTGAACCAATATACTCATAACTATTTCCCCCTTGTCTACCCTGTCTCCCTTGTCTCCCCTGTCCCCCTTATCTCCCAACCATCCCCACCCTTCATCCAAATTTTGGGCAACAAATTGCACTCCTAACGTGATATTGGTATTACAGCGACTCAATCTCTATTTGTTAGTTAACCAAACATTATGGGTTTTGCAGGTCTACCGATCGCAGAGATAGCAACATACTACAGTATGACTGTGGCGCAAGTGTTTTCTCTGGATAACCAATTGAGAACTGCCTATAAATGCCACAAGGCTCATTGGGCGTTAGAAAATGCAAAAGCAATTATGGCGCAAACATCGTCTGAAATTCACCAGCAAGGTACTAGCGACTCGGTGAGTGATACCAGAGTCACCTTGTGGGCGATTTCAGGCTGGAGCGAATTTTTAACAACATATAACAACCGTTAGCAACATAGAGATTGAGTATCGCATTATTTAGCTGTGTTGAGCGTCAAAATTTTTAAGGGGAAACATGTTTAGAAGATTAATTGGCGTTGTTGTGGTTACTGTTTTACTGACATTTCAGTTAATGGTTGGTGCGGCTTCAGCTGTGGAACTAGACGCAGCTACCAGAACAGTGCCATTAAATGACAAAGGTGATACCGTTGTTCTCAGCCTCAAACAAGTTAAAGAAGGCAAACGTTTATTTCAATACGCTTGCGCTCAATGTCATGTAGGTGGCGTTACCAAAACCAACCAAAACGTAGGTCTGGAACCAGAAGCATTAGCATTGGCTACACCAAACCGCAACAACATTGAGGGTTTGGTAGATTACATGAAAAATCCCACCACTTATGATGGGGAAGAGGAAATCTCTGAATTACACCCCAGTCTCAAGAGTGCAGATATTTTCACAACAATGCGAAATCTGACCGAAGACGATTTGGTAGCCATAGCTGGTCACATCCTGCTACAACCTAAAGTCGTAGGTACTAAGTGGGGCGGTGGCAAAATCTATTACTAAACCTCAGTCATAATTGCTGAGTCTTAGGGAATTAGATACTGGGAATAAACAAGTATGTAGAGGCGTAGCGGCTTGCCGCAGGCTAAGATAAAGTACTAATTTTTACTTTTATTCTTCAGCCTTCATTCTTCAATCTTGATACTTCACAGTGACTAATTCCCAATTTTTATATTTTTTTAAGAATTAAAACTGGTTTTTGGGATTTTTCCTACTTGACGTAAAAGCTATTTAGTGTACAAAAATCAGAGTTATTTGTGATTTTTAGGTTTCTGAATATTAATTTATGACCCGATAAATAAAATAAATTGGATCTACGACATATTGTCAAACTTTGGCGTTGATTTTATTTAAAATGAGATAGGGACTATAAAACCATCTGTTAGGAGAAAGTCATGAAATTGATTGCGGCAAGTCTGAGACGCTTGAGCCTAGCTGTGTTGACCATGATTTTAGTTGTCAGCAGCTTTGCTATTTTTACACCTCCAGCCTCTGCTGAAACCCACCAAATCAAGTTGGGTAGCGATAAAGGAATGCTGGCATTTGAACCCAGCAAGGTAACAGTGAAGCCCGGCGATACAATTGAATGGGTAAACAACAAAGTTCCTCCCCATAACGTTGTATTTGATGCGGCTCTCAACCCCGCTAAGAGTGCAGATTTAGCTAAATCTCTATCTCACAAAAGCTTGTTAATGAGTCCTGGTCAAACACAAACAACCACCATCCCATCTGATGCACCTGCTGGTGATTACACCTTCTATTGCGAACCTCATCGTGGTGCTGGTATGGTTGGTCACATCATTGTTCAATAGTAGAAATAGCACTGGCGAAACTAGATAATTTTCTAGCTGTTCAGGAAAATTGACAAACTAAAGAATGCCAGAATCTGGCATATACAACAAATCAATCAATAGCGGTGACGAGTTTGATTTCCGCCCAAAATGCTCAACAGCGCCCAGCGATGTCAGAGATGAACTCGTCACCGCTAATTTTATTTAAATCTAAAACTGATAAAATGTAGCAGTCAAAGTATAGATGAGAACTCTATTTAGGCGCTAGAGTCTGGAGAATAACTTGAGAAGACTGTTGTTAATTTTATTTCTAGCGATCGCGCTCTTCCAATTAACATTTACTTATCCAGCATTAGCCGCCGAAACATCCAACGGTGCAAAAATTTTTAGCGCCAATTGCGCTTCTTGCCACATAGGTGGCGGTAACATTCTTGTTGCCGAAAAAACCTTAAACCAAGAAGCATTATCAAAATACTTGGCAGACTATAACACCGACTCCCTTCAGGCAATTATTCATCAAATCCAAAATGGCAAAAATGCCATGCCCCCCTTCAAAAACAAGTTAACACCCGAAGAAATTTTGGATGTCGCTGCTTACGTTTTTCAAAAAGCCGAACAAGGTTGGTAGATGTGAAAAAGAGGCTAGGGACTAGTACAACAAGGCAAAAGTAGAAAGGCAAAAGTAAAAAGAAAGAGTGTTCATACCACAAGATTTTTACTCATTTCAGATGGTCTGTTGATTTCCACCGACCTATATTAGCTAGAGCCTAGAAATTAAAATCTTTACCTTTTACCTTTTGCCTTTTGCCTTTTACCTACACATTAGCCTGTTGACGTTGATAAAGAGACCAATACAAACCCTTCTGCTGTAAAAGTTGCGTGTGAGTACCCCGTTCAGCAATTATGCCCTTTTCCATCACCACAATTAAATCAGCCCGTTTAAGTGGGGCAAAGCGGTGAGCAATCAAAAACACTGTGCGATTGGCCGAAACTTTTTGGAGGTTTTGGAGTACTTGTTGTTCAGTTTCACTATCTAAAGCACTTGTCGCTTCATCCAAAATTAAAATCGGAGCATCGGATAAAAACAAGCGTGCTAAAGCAATCCGTTGGCGCTGTCCACCAGATAAAGCTGTACCTCGCTCTCCCACATTCGTCTCATAACCGAATGGCAATTGACTGATAAAATCATGGGCTACAGCTAATCTCGCCGCTTCTACTACCTGTTCCGCCGTAATATTGGGATTGCCCAAAGTAATATTTTCTAAAATTGAACCATTAAACAAAAAGTCCTCTTGCAAAACTACGCCAATTTGTTGCCGCAGTGATGCTAAATCAGCACTCTTAATATCAAAGCCATCAATTAAAATGCGTCCCGATTCAATTTGATATAAGCGTTGCAACAACTTGGACAGCGTACTTTTACCCGAACCACTACGTCCGACTATGCCAATAAACTGCCCTGGCTGGACATCAAAAGTAATGCCGCGTAACACTGGTTCAGTATGGGCTTGGTAACGGAAAAATACCTGTTCAAAATTTACTTGCCCTTTTAATGCGGGTAAAACTAATCCTGTACCTGGTTCGGCTTCTGGGGCTGTGTTGAGAATATCACCAATTCTATCGACTGACAGCAAGACTTGTTGGAGATTTTGCCACAGTTGTACCAACCGCAATAGAGGTGCTGTTACCCGTCCCGATAACATTTGAAACGCTACCAACTGACCAATTGTTAGTTGTTGGTCAATTACCAATTTTGCACCCACCCAAAGAATCAGTAAAGTCGAAAAATTCGTGAGAAAGTCACCAATATTACTACTGATATTCGATGTAGTAGAAGCTTTAAACCCAGTACGGATAAATCGGGCAAATAAACCTTCCCAACGTTCCCGCGCTACTGGTTCAGCCGCGTGGGCTTTCACAGAATGAATACCTGTAATTGTCTCTACCAAAAACGATTGACTGTCGGCACTGCGGTTAAAGGTTTCGTTTAGCCAGTTGCGTAAAATAGGTGTGGAAAAAATCGTTAAAGCGGCAAACAATGGCAACACTGCCAAAGCAACAAAAGTTAAAGGGATGTTGTAGTAAAACATCAATGCCAAATAAACAACGGCAAAGATGCTGTCAAGAATGACTGTTAAAGCTGTACCTGTGAGAAATTGCCGGATTTGTTCGAGTTCTTGAACACGGGCAACGGTATCACCCACCCGCCGAGATTCAAAATAAGCTAAAGGCAAGCGCATAAGATGGCGAAATAGCTGCGCCGACAAGCTTAAATCCAAGCGTCTAGCTGTATGGGTAAAGATGAAGAGACGTAAAGTACCCAGAACCGCCTCAAAGCAAGCAATTAACAATAAAGCGATCGCCATCACATCCAAAGTGGGCAAGCTTTCTTGCACCATCACCTTATCGATGATGACTTGAGTAATGAGGGGTGTACCTAACCCAAACAGTTGTAAGGTTAAGGATGCCAGTAAAACTTCCCCTAATAATCCCTTGTATTTCCAGACAGCCGGAATAAACCAACTGAGGTTGAACTTTTCATGTTTATTAATCAGTTCTACTTGCCATAGTTGCCCATCCCACATTGCTTCGACAATTGATTGGGGCAGAGTTTCACAGATTTGCCCTGGATTGAGGGGATTCGCCACAATTAAGCGGGAACCTTTGATGGCGTAAACAACTACCCAAGTCGGTTGGGATTGATTTTCACCTTGCCATAACATCAAAGCCGGAAAGGAAAGTTTGGGTAGTTCTTCCCAACTCACTTGGAGTCGTCGCAACACCAGTCCCAGTTTTTCGCCAGCTTCGACGATGTGTTTGGGGCTTTGTCCGCGCAGTTGACGCTGCACCCATTCCAGTTGTACTGGGTTGTCTAGGTGTTGCGCCACCATTGTCAGACAAGCGGCTGCGGTATTAGCGTGGGCAATAAAAGGGTAATTGGAATTATCTGGAGTGCGGTTGAGTAATTCTTGGAGAGTTGGTGGCTGAGTTTCGGGAGTAACAGTTGTGGCTGGTAGGGGCAGTTGTGGTTCGAGGCTGGGTTGGGGTTCAGAATTGCTGGGTGCGGCTGCGGTTGGGGAACCAGAGAAGAATTGTTCAATTTCGGGAGTGCTAAATTCTGTCCACAGGGAACTGTCCCAACAAGCCACGATGACTTCTTTACTGGCGGCTACGGCTTTGCAGTCTAATGCGATTTTGTAGAGGTCGCCGAACCAATCTCCAGTTTGTAAGGCGGCGATCGCTTTGCTATCTTGTTCTTGTCTGAGCCTGACTTTACCTGAGACTATGTAGTATTGGTAGCCGCGTTTTTGCGTTGACCAGATTTTTTCTCCTAATTGGTAACGATGGATAACTAACTGATTACGCAATCTGGCTTGTTGTTCGCTACTTAGCCAACATAAAGGCCCTTGCTGCCAAGGTATTTCTGCTATAGCGTTAATTTCTAAAGATTCATGATCCAGATTTGTTAACCCATCTGTAATTTCACTGTTAGCTTTTGAATTTTCTCTGCTAGCCATTTTTCAAATAACTCATTTTGTAATGCTTGTTGGAGTTGAGTATCTTCTAAAGACGCTGGCAGAAATTGTTCGACTCGAAACAAACCATAACGTCCTTCTAGTTCTATTGGCCCCACCAATTGTCCAGAACTAGCAACATCAATCGCTGCCCGCAATGTATCTGGCATGGTGCCACGGCTGATTGCTCCCATCATGCCGTTCATTATGCGATCGTCTGTTAGGGAATATTCTCTGGCTAGTTGTTCAAAGCTGGCTCCTTCTTCGATTTGAGTTCTGAGTTCTTCGCAAAGTTCTTGGCTATCAACAATAATGCGAGAAATAACAACGCGATCTAAATAAATTTTTCTTTCAATAAAGTATTCGGGAATGTGAGGTTGTGTAACTAATGTTTTAAGTTTTTCTAACTTGAAACCTAATGTAATTGATCTATGAAATGTTTCATAATCTGTACCATTTGTTTGTAACCATTCTTGAAAAGTTTGGGGTTGGGTGAGTTGATTTTTTAAACGAAAGTCAATAACTGCTTGTTCGGTTAAAGCTGGATTGATATCTAAATCATCTCTAGTTTGGATTTCTTGCTCAATCACATACTGCCGGAGAATATCACCAATAAACTGGGATAATTTGCCGGAAGCTTGGAGATATTTTACTGCCTGTGTGATTGGGAGTGGATGATCATTTATTGACAGAAATGATAAAGATTCCATGAAATAACTCAAGAAAAACAGCTAAAAGTTCATAATTCCGAGAGATGGGAAACAAGATTCAGACGGATGGAGTGGCTGAAAGTCAGATAGAGACTACAATTCCCAATTCAAAATCTCAAATCCAAAATAGTATTGAAGAAGGCAGGAGTTAGATTCAAGGGGATTCAACCCGTCTCTCATCTTTCGAGTAGCATCCCATAGGGGAGACCGCCAAATTCTCAGATTGTGGCGGGAGACTTAAACTCAAATGGGCGTTGCAAAAGGCTTTACCTTTGATTAAAAATCTGCCCTTTTGCCTTTTTCCTTTTGACTTTTGCCTTTTCCCTTGTTGTACTAGCCGATCGCAATTTTCCACAACCAAGCAAAAATGATGGCAGCGATCGCACCAATTAATGTATTTAAAATATTGACCAGTTCATTTGTTAGCCAAGCATATTTAGATTGTAGTGTGGCTCCAATGACACTTTCTAAATTGGTAGCAATGAACGCGGCTAAGATGCACCAAACAACCCCTAATAAGTCTATCAATCCTACTGTCCAGCCCACCAAGGCGATCGCGATCGATGCCACTACACCTGCTAAGGTTCCTTCTAAACTCACTGCGCCTTCTGTACCACGGGGGACAGGTTGGAATGAGGTAATCAAAAAAGTCCTTTGCCCATAAGCTTTCCCCACTTCGCTGGCGGATGTGTCTGATAGCTTGGTACTAAAACTTGCCACATAGCCCAACAACAGCAAAGATACAGGATTGGGAACTAAAGATTGGGGATCAGATACCAACCACCCTGAATTGATTACCCCTACACCCAAAGCACATAACGCCGCAGTTAAGGCTGAACCCCAGACGTTTTCCGGGCCTCTGGCACCAGAACGCTTCTCGGCTATACCTTGGGCTTCTTTCTGTGCCATACCGATGCGCGTCACGCCGGAACCCACCAGGAAATAAAATCCCACTACTAAATATCCCTGCCAACCCAACGTTCCCCAAACGATGACACCCAGTATTCCAGCATGAAATATACCTGCTGGGGTCAGCAGCTTTTTAGGAGCGATCGCAACTAAACCCAATAAAACGGTGTTTAATCCTACTCCCACTAACCAGGGATTCGCAGAGTCAAGTAAAGGTAACATTAGCAGTGAATCACAAGTAATGTTGTCATTGCCAGCATACCAACAGAATAGCTAATTTTAAACCTGAGATGTTATTCCTCATTTTTTAATTCTAAAAGTCCATAGATTCTCTTACTTTTACTATTAGTGAGAGAAAAAACAGGCAAGATTTTGAGCGAAAAGAGGGGCTAGAGGCTACAAGCTAGTAAATCAGATTAAGGACTTACGCCCTACTCACCACTTTCTTGTTCCAGTCCATAAATATCGCTAACAGCATATAAGTAACAGCAATATAAAACTGTGTTCCAATTAACCACAAACAAGTTTTCAGGGCATAAATTGTAGATAGCAACTACAAACAATACCTGTATGAATAAACCTATATTTCATTTGGCTTTTCCTGTGAGTGATATCCAACAGGCAAAAGCCTACTATGTCGATGGTTTGGGCTGTATTCCGGGGCGGGAAAACCCCCATGCTTTGATTCTCAATCTTTATGGGCATCAACTGGTAGCGCACACTACCAAAGAACCTTTAACAAGGCAACGGACGATATATCCTAGACACTTTGGGTTAATCTTTCCCCAAGAAAAGGACTGGGAAAGTTTGTTAGCAACAGCACAGAAGCACCAACTATTGTTTCGAGAAGAAGCTAAAGATCGCTTTGTGGGTTCGCCTTTAGAACATCGGACTTTCTTTTTAGAAGATCCTTTTTATAATTTGCTGGAGTTTAAATATTATCGCTACCCAGAGGCGATTTTTGGGAGTTATGAGGAGTATACCCAAATTGGCGATCGCGCTTAATTAGGACTTAACTATAACTGTGTAAACATTTTTAGTTGACAGAAGGCAAGAGGAAAGAGGGTTTGAGCTTCACCGTAGTTTTGTTTTTCCCGCCAAGCTACTTACGCATAAAAATGAAAAACCCAGTTTAGGGTAAAGGTGTAAGCATCCAAAAACCTTACACCCTACACCCTTTCACCCCTAAACCCAGTCTCAACTGACAATTTCTGTGAGTAATTCCTAATTGGTTCGGCTAAGGCTGTGGCGACTGCGGCTAAACTTCTAGAGTCAGTTAACATCCAAGGATGAGATGCTGCGGGGATAATTACCTCTGTACCTATGGGCATTTGGGAACTGTTGGCGGGGACAATCATCAAATCATAAGGTGTCCAAATTGATGTAAAATTCAACTGCTTCAACATCACAGCATCCGAATTTAAATCCTTGAGGAAGTTACTGTGAGTACGCATTTGTTCACAACCAGGCCGCCAAGAACCATAGGCAATATAAGTTCCATGATGAGGTGATGAGATAGTAATAAATCGCTGCACGCGCTCAATACCTCCCAGTCGTTGGACATAATAACGACTGACAACGCCGCCCATACTGAAACCGACTATATCTAGTTTCTGTTCTGGCTCAAAGGTGGTGGCAATATAATTAGCTACTTGCTGTGCCAACACATCAAGACCAACTTCGCCATTATTCGGTACTAGATTCAAAGCATATACAGACCAACCTTTCTCCTGTAAGTAACCTCTCATTTTACGGAATACTGCTTCTGTATCTCCAATCCCGTGTATTAATAAAACTGGGTTGTATTGCTGATTAATTGAGTTCATTGCTGGGTTTGATTGCATAATTCTGTCAAAAATCTAGCTAAGTTATGTTGCTATCTGTGAATAAGTTATGACACTCAAGCCACTGGCTAGAGGCTAGGGGCTAGGGGCTAGTACAACAAGGCAAAAGTAAAAGGTCAAAAGGAAAAAGAAAGAATAGTGATACCACAAGCCTTTTAGCAATTCCTTATGGTCTGTTTATTTCTGCCGACCTGTACTAGTGTTTTTAGCATTCGGTATTCATCAGACAATCTCACAACCGAACATCACAAAAGAATATTCCCCACTCCCTATTCCCTATTCCCCACTTCCAACTCCCTATTCCCCACTTCCGCAGAGTACTATTAAATTTTATTAAGCAAACTTTCATAATCTTGCTTATAGTAACGGTAAAATTTAATAATGAGTCTTGATATATACAGGCTGCAAGTGCCTGAAAAATCAAAGACATTTGCTCTGTAGTCTTATGCCAGTGTTACTCAAACACTCAACTATCAAGCTAGTCAAAGTCATAGTACGGCGCAAAGAAATGTAGCATTAGGCTGCAATTTTTAACATTACGGTCAGATTTACAGAAATATAGAAGGCAGGAGAAATTCTAATGTTCGGTTTTATCAAAAATTTAATCGCTGGGATTTTAGGATTCTTTACAGGTTTGCTCGGTGGTAAGAAAAAAAATGGTGGCTACTACCTGCAATTAGATGAAAGTGGCGCAGAAGTCAAACCAGCACCCAAACCCGCAGAAACACCAAAACCAGCAGCTACTTCCAACGGTACAAAAGCAACAGCAGCACCTGAGCCAGCCAAAAAACCTGCTGCTAAAGCTGTCAAAGCATCCCAAAATGGTAAAGCTGCACCTGCTGAACCAGAAAAAGCACCTGCAACTGCTGTAGCTGTCAAGAAAGAACCAGCCATAACTACATTTGCACCCAAATATTTAGCGCCTTCTGGTGCTTCTAATGGTCGCCGCCGTCCAGGGGCAAATATGAGTTCTTTCTTAGATATGGCAGGTCAAGTTAAAACTCCTAACCAAGCTTAGTGGTTTAATTTTCATTGTGAGCGATCGCCAAGCATTTATTAAACACTAATCCGCTATACAACTGAAAAGCTGCATCCCAATTCGTCGGTTCTCGACGCATTAAATTGATATTGGGTGTGATATTGCTTAACATTTCCGTTTGATCTAGAATCGTCTCCGCAAAAGGTGTGAAATCTGACCAAAGCTTCACTTGTGGCAGATGCTGTTCTAGCCAGTTAATTACTTTATTCCAGTTAATGCGGATTGTATTTTGACTAGCTAGAGCAGCGATTTCTACACCTTGTTGGAAATCATAACTTTGATCAGACAGTCGCAGAATGCAACGCCGCCCAGGTAGATGTAAATCACAAAACTGAGCGTAATCTTGGGTTTGAGTTTTCCGCTCTAGCTTGTGGCGAGCATTAATATCGACAACTTCTTCAAAAATTGGTAATAATCCAGCAACTCTGGCTTGTACTTCTGACCAATTAAAAGTCAGAGAACCCAGTTGATGATTTTGGTTGCGACAAACAACAGTAGCTTGTGTGCCAGATTCCGAAAAATATTCAACTTGATAAACTTGTATTTGTTGAACAGCACTGATTGTTGACCAAAAACAAGGAATTCCGGCCGCTTGTAGCTGTTCACCATAAAATTTTAATTCTCCTACTTGGCCATAGCGATATACTCTCCAACTGCGGCTGGGGAGAATTAGTCTAGCTGTATAGGTGTCTAGCTGCATAATTTGAGCAAATTGCGCTGCAACTGTTGACTTTTCTTGATTAGTCAAAGGCTCTAAAACAAGTATCCCTGGTTCATTACTGTTAGGTTCGGCTGTGGCTTTAGCAATGGCGCGTTGTCGTTGTTCTTGTTCAACTTCTTTGAGGCGTTGTAAACCTTGGCGTGCTTGCGAAACTATTTTAGAGTTGGTTGTACTCCGCAATAACTGACGATAAATTTTTTCCGCATCTTGTTGCTTATGAGATACTTCGTAAAGTCTGGCAATGTAAAATTGCACCCAAGGATTATCCGGTGATTCTTTTGACAACTGCTGGAGTAATTTAGCAGCAGTGTGATAATCTTTACGGTCAAAAGCGATTGCAACTCGCTCAATCATAGTTTGTTTCCCTGCATCCCGCGTTGATTTTTGGAAGCGGCTTATTATCATTTATACTTCACAGGTTGCGGTAACTAAGGATAAAGCAACGATGGGTGCAGTAACGGCGCGGAGAACCCGACGACCGAGGGATACAGCTTGAAAACCAGAAGCGATCGCATTTTCAACTTCTAGTTCTGTCCATCCTCCTTCGGGGCCTGTAGCAATAATTAGTTCTCTGTCATTTGTCATTTGTCCTTTGTTTGGTAAGCAGTTGAGGAAGTGAGGATAGTTACCCCGCGCTTCACAGATATATTTATGACCATTGACTGTTGACAAAGCCTCACTAAAAGCCACTGGTTCTAAAATTGTGGGGACAAAAGCGCGTTCCGATTGTTCAGCAGCTTCAGCCGCAATCCGCCGCCAACGTTCGAGTTTTTGCGGACTCGGATGAAGAAGAGTGCGATCGCTAATCACCGGGGCAATACAAGTTACACCAATTTCCGTACAGCAACGCACAACTTCATCAAAACCACTGCTTTTGGGCAACGCAATCATCAGTGTAATTGTTACAGGTAATTCTGTTTCTACGGAAAGAGTTTCTAAAACCTGGGCTTGTTTTCCTGTTAGCTGTGTTAACCACCATTTACCCATACCATCCATCGCAATAAAGCGATCGCCCTCACGCAAACGCAAGACTCGCCCTAGATAATGTAGTTGTTGGGGTGTCAGTAAAATTTGGTCTTGTTGAAATTGAGCAGGTGCGATCGCGATTCGTTGTAGTTGAGCCATGCTATTTGTTGATGAACAGAGAAAACAAGCAACAATCTGTGTAATTAATTATTGATGCTAAACTTTTCTCTGAAAAGCAACTAACAATAATTAGACAATACCTGCACCAGATATGGGTTTTTTCCCATCTTCAGCAATGTTCAACTTTCTTTGCTTGATTTCCACCTCCAGTCCACTTTCGGGACGTAACGTAATTGAAGGCTGAGGCACAATGGGGTATCCTGGCACTAAATCTATTTGGAAGCTTTGAGCAATAGTCGCTAATAATAAAGCCGCTTCCATTTGAGCGAAACCTTTACCAATACAAATTCTCGGCCCATCACCAAAAGGAAAATATACCCCTTTGGGTAGTTGTTTTTCTAACTCTTCTGTCCAACGTTCGGGTTGGAAAGCTTCAGCATTTTCAAAATATTTTGGATGACGGTGCATTACCCATTGGCTAATCATAATTGATGTGCCTTGGGGAATTTCGTAATCGCCAATTTGGGTATCTACGGCGGCTTCTCGTCCCATCAAAGATACGGGAGGATATAACCGCATTGATTCTTTGATGACTTGCTGTGTATAAACTAACTTGCCTAAATCTTCTAATGTTGGTAACTTTCCTTGCAAAACTTGATCAAGTTCTGATTGTAATTTTTCTCGAACTTCCGGATTTTGCGCCAAAAGCATCCATGTCCAGGATAAAGTATTGGCTGTAGTTTCATGACCTGCCAACATTAAGGTAGCAACTTCATCCCGTAGTAATTTATCATCCATTTGTTGACCTGTTTGTTCATCCTTTGCTTCCATTAACATCGTCAACAAATCATGCGTTTTTTCCTGGCTATGGCGACGTTCTTGAATCAGTTTGTTAATCGCTTCATTCATCTGGGTAATAGCACGACGATAATTGATGTTTTCTGGTCTGGGAAACCACTCCCACACCAGAAAATTCTGCTTCCGCTTACTCTCAAACCAGTGCATTGCAATATCAAGTGCATTAGCCACAACCTTGGCTTCACCTGCATCCACCTCAGCACTAAATATGCACTTCATCACAATTTCTAACGTCAACTGCATCATATCTGCATGAATATCACGGGTTTCGCCATCATGCCAAGTTTGTAACATTTGGTTGGCATACTCCACCATAATTTGGCTATATCCATTAATTCGTTTTTGGTGAAATACTGGTTGAGCAAGACGACGTTGCCAAAACCAAGATTCTCCTTCTGCTGTTAATAAACCTTCTCCTAAAAGAGTTTTTAAGCTACGTAAACCTCGGCTTTTAATAAAATCGTGACGATTTTTGAGAACTTCTTCTATATAGTCAGGATTAGTCACTAAACACGCAGGTGTTAACCCCAACTGCAAGGGAATAATATCACCATAATCACGACAGCGACTGAGAAACCCTAATGGGTCTTGTCCCAGTTCTAGTAAATGACCAACAATAGAATTAACTGGTGGTGCTGATAACTCAAATACATTTTGAGACATAGAAAAACTCTGTTTTAGTTGTATCTCTTTAAGAAGATTAGTGCAGCTAATGTATAAAAATCCTCATAACAAAGATGGATTTAATTATATCGATAGGTATAAAAATATTGTAATAATTCAGGATTCAGAATCCAGAAGCCAGAAGGGTTAAAGAATGAGGAGAAATATTTGATGACTCAATTTACTAATCTGCTAGATACCTCTAAATTCTGACTTCTGACTCCTGGGTGCTGAATTCTTACAAAATATCTAATTGTTGAGAATTTTAGAATCTTGTTGTTCAAAGAATAAATATAGTGATTTTTAATGATTTGTAAAAAAGGAAAAGCCCAGCTTAAACAAACTGAGCTTTGATAGCAATTTTATTTGATTTATAAAAATCGAGAGGTTCAGATACCCGACTTCTTAAAGAAGTCAGGTATCTTATTGTTCAATAATTGAGAGCGATCGCACTTAACTAATTAAGCTGGAATAAATTTCAACGACACACCATTCATACAATAACGCTGACCTGTGGGTGCAGGGCCATCAGGAAATACATGGCCTAAATGTCCACCACAGCGATGACAATGAACTTCTATGCGGGTCATAAATAATGAACGATCTACAGTAGTGGCGATCGCACCTTCAATTGGTTGAAAGAAACTAGGCCAGCCAGTACCACTATTGAATTTGGTATCAGATTTAAACAGTGGTAAGTCACAAGCTGCACACACATAAGTACCTTGTGAATACTCTTTATCAAGGGGACTGGTAAAAGCCCGTTCAGTTCCATGTTTACGCAAAACACGAAACTGTTCTGGTGTTAAAAGACTGCGCCATTCATCTTCAGATTTGGTAACTTCAAACTCAGTGTTAGAACTTGTCACGATTTCTGCCCTCGGATTAATAAACTGGGATAATAAGGCTGCACCTGCTAACACGGCACTTGCCTCTAAAAAATAACGTTTTTTCATATATCTATTATGAGTTTTTGCTTAATTACATTTCAAGATAACTAGCTATTTTCATTCTCAGCCATACAAGCTGGATTTTTCACTGTAATCATACTTCCACGCAAAATCTTACAGCAGACTCCGAGTTTAGGCAGTACAGTGTCAAAATATTAAGTGTAAACTTTGCTCAAAAACGCAATTATGCCTAAAGCAATCTGGAACGGTGCAACTTTAGCCGAAAGCGACAAAACTATAGTCGTGGAAGGTAATCATTATTTTCCTCCCGACGCAATTAATAAGCAGTATTTCCAAGACAGTAACACCCACACAACTTGTCCCTGGAAAGGTGTTGCTAGTTACTACAGCATCGCAGTTGATGGACAGGTAAATCAAGATGCTGCTTGGTACTATCCCAGCGCCAAGGAAAAAGCTAAAAATATTGAAGGTTACGTCGCTTTCTGGAAGGGCGTAAAAGTCGAAGCTTAATTGAATACGCTTCCGGCTTATTTGCTGAAACTAGTACAACAAGGCAAAAGTAAAAAGGTAAAAGGAAAAAGAAAGAATAGTTATAAGCTAAAAAACATTTAGTTTGCATATCTAAATTATATTAAACTCTTGTGGGGTGGGGCATCTTGCCCGCTTATATTATGCAAGTTAAATGTGCAACAGCTTACCACAATCCTTTTAGCAATTCCAGATGGCCTATTTATTTATGCCAACCTGTACTAAATGATTGCCAGAGTTTCAGTGAATAAGCCTTTTTTTCTGATGAATCATTAGCACAGCGATATTCTTGTATTCTGTGTTCAGATTGTTTCATTTTCTGGTTCAACCAGATCAAAATTGACTTTGTTATATAAATCTTGCAAGGAAATCTCAAAAGCTACAGATGCAAATGCGATCGCATTATCTTCTTCATCATACTCACGCAGATTCCATTGTTTTTTCCCAATCTTAGAAAACTGCTCTACATGAATTCGATATTGGTCAATTAAGAGATATTCTTGAAACGTGGGAATTGTGCGATACGCCGCAAACTTATCTTCATAATCATAATTCTTAGTAGATTTTGATAGCACTTCTACAATAATTTGCGGATTAGTAATAATATCTTGGCGATTTTTAAAAAATTCCGATTCACCTGCGATAATCATCACATCTGGGTATGTATAAATCCGTTTTTGTGATATCCACAGACGGACATCGCCCACAAATACCTCGTAATTTTGCTGTCTAAATGCAAAATTTAACACCGAACCAAGATTAAGTGATATTCGAGCGTGATTAACTGTTCCACCTGCCATTGGAATTATTTGTCCATCAATATATTCACTTTTATATTCAGCCGCTTCCTCTAACTGTAAATATTCCTCTGGGGTGTAGTATTGCTGTTGTGTAACTTGCATAGCTTTTACCCATATCTATTCAATAGTGTAACTTGGTTCTCTAACAAAAAAGGTGTGTTCTACCATTGCAGAAACACACCCTCAATACTCTGCGTTTAAATCTTAATATCCAAAGTCCGCACTAAAAACGCCCATTTATCCGCCGCTTCCTCAATTATCTTAGTTGTCGGCTTACCTGCACCATGTCCGGCTTTTGTTTCAATTCTAATTAATACTGGTGCATCACCTTGATGGGCTGCTTGCAAAGCCGCCGCAAATTTGAAACTATGGGCAGGTACAACGCGATCGTCGTGATCTGCGGTAGCAATTAAAGTGGCAGGATAAGCTGTATTTGGTTTGAGGTTATGCAAGGGTGAATAAGCATAAAGTGTTTTGAAATCTTCAGGATTATCGGGTGAACCATATTCTTTAGTCCAAGCCCAGCCGATAGTAAATTTATGGAAGCGCAACATATCCATGACACCAACGGCTGGTAATGCTGCACCAAACAAATCAGGGCGTTGTGTCATACAAGCACCCACCAATAAACCACCATTACTACCACCTGCGATCGCTAGTTTGGTAGTTTTGGTATATTTATTCGCAATTAGCCATTCCGCCGCCGCAATAAAATCATCAAACACATTTTGTTTTTTGTCTTTCATCCCGGCTTGATGCCATTCTTCGCCATATTCGCCACCGCCACGCAGATTTGGCATAGCATAAACACCACCCATTTCCATCCACACCAACATACTCACAGAAAAAGTTGGCGTTAAAGAGATATTAAACCCACCGTAGGCATAAAGATAAGTGGGATTATTCCCATCTAATTTAATCCCTTTTTTGTGAGTAATAAACATTGGCACCTTTGTGCCATCTTTGCTGTGATAAAATACTTGTTTTGTTTCATAATCATCAGGATTAAAGCCGACTTTCGGTTGACGGAACAACTGACTTTTTCCTGTTACCATATCGTAGCGGTAAATTGTGCCTGGGGTAGTAAAACTAGTGAAACTATAAAAAGTCTCTTGATCATGACGTTTACCCCCAAAACCACCCACTGAACCAACGCCTGGTAATTCTACCTCACGGACAAATGCACCTTTAAGGTCAAAAATTTTAATTTGCGATCGCGCATCTTGTAAATAATCAGCCACAAACTGATTATTGAGGATATTGACACTTTCTAAAGTGGCTGCACTTTGGGTAATAATTTCTTGCCATGCTGATTTATCAGGCTTATTAATATCAATAGCAATCACCCTCCCCCGTGGCGCATTTAAATCTGTGCGGAAATAAAAAACACTATCATCATTATCAATAAAGCTATAATCTGCCTCAAACTCGCTAATTAATTCCACAACTTCCGCTTCGGAATTAGTTAAATCTTTATAAAATACCAAATTGCGCGAATCAGTTCCCAACCACACAGAAATAATTAAAAAGCGTCCATCTTCTGTGACACCACCACCAAATCCCCATTCTTTTTGGTCAGGACGTTGATAAATTAAAATGTCCTCTGATTGGGGAGTACCTAATTTGTGATAATAAAGCTTTTGATAATAGTTAACATCTTCTAATTGAGTTTTGGAATTTGGCTCATCATAACGACTGTAAAAAAATCCTTGGTTGTCAGTTGTCCAAGATGCACCAGAAAATTTAATCCACTTTAAATGGTCGGTTAAATCTTTGCCTGTGGCAACATCACGAACTTTCCATTCTTGCCAATCCGAACCAGAAGTTGCCAAACCATAAGCTAAAAATTTACCATCATCGCTAATCGATAATCCTGATAAAGCAACCGTTCCATCCGCAGAAAGTTTATTTGGATCGAGTAAAACTTGCGGTTCGTCATCCAGGGTTTTTAAGGTGTATAGTACGCTTTGATTTTGCAGCCCATTGTTTTTGAAATAAAAATAGCGATCACTTTCTTTAAATGGGATACCGTACTTTTCATAATCCCAAAGTTTAGTTAAGCGTTGTTTAATTTTGTCAATAGCCGGAATTTCACCTAAAAAGTCAAAAGTAATCTTATTTTGAGCATCAATCCAAGCTTTCGTTTCTTCAGAATCAGAATTCTCTAACCAACGGTAAGGATCTGCAACTACAGTTCCGTGGTAGTTATCCACTTGTTCGCTTTTGTGGGTAGCTGGATAAGTAATCTGTTTTGCTGTTGACATAGTTGGGGATACCATTCTTCCCGGTAGATGTATTCATAGGATATGGTAGCGAAATCCACCTTGTGGAAGCTGAAAAAAGACAGCGTAAACCCCGCTTGGGATTTAATTTTACAAGCAACCGTAAGTAAAGAAAATTGTGTACATTCGCTTGTCTGATTCGCAAAGCAAGGTTTTGATCTATTCTGAAGAAAACCTTCCAAAAAGCTCGGAGAATCATGGTTGTGAAGTTAGAACGACCTATTTTAGTGGGAGGATTAGGACTTTCCTTTTCCCTTTGGATACTACAAAGCTGGCATGATTCCATCGTACAGCTAGGTGAATTGGGTTTATTGAGTACCCTAGCAGTTGGTGGTGGCTTGTGGTTATGGCAGCAAAATCGTCCAAAAGCAAGTTTGGAACCACTAGATTGTACACCTGTAGATCGGGCAGCAGCCGAAAGTGCGATCGCCAAAGCAGAAGCAGTCATTAACCAACTCGCACAAGAAGCAGAAAACCACACCTCTCTAAATACACTGCGAGAAAAATTAACTTACCTGTCATTGGAGTTAGACAGAGAAGAAATTAAAGTGGCTGTGACTGGTGGTAAAGCCGTAGGTAAAAGCAGTTTAATTCAAGTGCTGAATTCTAGTGGTTGGCAAGAAAAACAGCCAAAATTCCATTTGCAAGAAACAGCACCTTTGTTTCAGGAAACAACTGACAAGTCAGACGCAGCAGTTTTAGCAGAAGTCGCCAAATCTGATGTTGTGCTGTTTCTCATCAACGGTGACTTAACTCAAACCGAACACCAAACCTTACAAAAATTCAAAGCAGCAAATCAGTCTACAATTCTGGTGTTTAACAAACAAGACCAGTATTTAGCTGATGAGCGTGCCAGTCTATTATTGTCGTTACAACAAAGAATTCCTGGTAATGTGGTAGCCACTGCGGTATCTCCAGTTCCGATCAAAGTGCGGAAACATGAAACTGATGGTTCTGTGCAAGAATGGCTGGAACAGCCAGCACCGGATATTAGCCAACTCACACAGCAATTAAACGCAGTTTCGGCACAGCAAGGCCAAAAGTTAGTCTGGACAACGACGATGAGAAAAGCTGTGGCGCTGAAAGCTGAAGCAAAAAGTTGGTTAAATCAAATTAGGTGCGATCGCGCTACTCCCATTATTGAACAATATCAATGGATAGCTGCGGCTACAGCCTTTGCTAACCCAGTACCCGCCTTAGATATACTGGCAACTGCGGCCATAAATGCTCAAATGGTCGTTGATTTAGGTAATATCTATCAGCAGAAATTATCTCTAGAACAGGCACAAACTGTAGCTGGAACGATGGGAAGTTTGATGCTGAAGTTGGGTTTAGTGGAAATTTCGACAAAAGCGGTAAGTACTGTCCTTAAGAGTAACGCCATTACCTTTGTTGCTGGTGGTTTAGTGCAAGGTGTCAGTGCTGCTTATCTCACCAGAGTCGCAGGGTTGAGTTTAGTAGAGTATTTTGAGCAGCAAGAAATCGCATTCAATTCAGGAAATGCTTTCAATCTCGACACATTGCGCCAAACTTTACAAAAGGTATTTCAGCAAAATCAGCAGATGGCTTTTCTGCAAGGTTTTGTTAACCAAGGTGTGAAGCGTTTATTGCCACAAACACAACAGGTTGTACTCACTGGTGTTGATCAGGTTATTGCTTAATTGGAACATTGATTAAGAAGGAGATAGTTATGATGTAACTATCTCTTTTTTATGGAAGAAATTTAACTTCTAACTAAATTCAAAGTTCCTGATGCTAGTTAACTGATTCCAGCAGAATTTTAGTTTGCTGTGTTGACATTTGTTGTTTAGCAAAGTCCAAAAAAGAATTCATAGCTTCTGTATAAGCTGTAAAGATTGCCTCTACTGCAAGTAGGGCTTGCTGTCTTTGCTGATCATTCAGTTCTATTTGTTGAAAGAAACTCACAATGTTTGGGGTATTGATATGGTGATGTTCTTCTTCGTGTAAATGACACATCCCAAAATAACGATATTCTTTACCTGTGATTGCTTTTAGTTCTAAAGCTACCGGCTGTGAGACATTAAAAAACACATTTGCTGTAGCTTCAGCAACTTGCATAGCTGCGAATTTTACAATCGGGTCTGCTTGGAAACTATGATGATGTAGTTGATAACAGACATTACGTGACTTCAAAGTAGCATCCCCAAAACTAAATAACATTGCATCCGTTAGTTTAGAACAATGATGTAGTTCAAGCTTTTCTAAATCTTCTAACAACCATTGCCAATGAAAATGCTCTTCGTAGGTGTGTCTATTTAGTAAGCTTTGAACTTTGTTAGTCGTTGGTTCTTCGCGGAAAACATAGTTACATAATTCACCAAAACCCATAGCCAAAGGAACAATTAATGGTGCAAAACAAAGCCTATCTTTGGGGTGTATACTTTGATTTTGCATAAAAGAGAATAGAGGCAACTGAGCAAACTCTTGTTTTTTGGTTTCGATTAATGCCAAAACTTGCTGCATACTTTTGGTTACTGGATCTAATTATGAAACGGAAATTTAACTGAATTCCAGTGAATATGGAGTTAGTTAAAGAATAGAGACAGACAGAACGAAATTTTGTACATATACCTTGTATACAGACAAACAGGTATATATCTAGCAAAAATTATTTTGCTAAAGTTAGCCGGACTGTTAGCCTATTGTTACTAATCGAAAGATTAGGTAAATTTGAAATGATTAGTCTTTGGTAATGTTGATATCAGTTGTTTAACAACATCTATCAAGTTGAGCTCAATATTTATTTTTCCGAAGTGAATTGACCAGGATAAATAAACATCTATTTATTTTTCCTATTATCGATAAAATTGAGGTTGCTTCAGTTGGTTAGTATCGGTATTTTAAACTTTTTAAAAGAAAAAAGATACACTATTTGACCCAATTAAAATAAAATCATTCTCCAGGTAGAGATTTAATTTGTCTGAAATTTATTTCATTATAATTACAGTTGTCAAATTTAATATTTTAAGATAACTAAACATGAAAAGATTAATTATTAATAAATTTATTAGTGTCTGTCAAAAATTCCTTAAGTATTAGCCAGTAGATAGTGATAGCTGATGATACTGAGACTGGGAGAATGGGCAAACTAATTATAGGTATGTAGTTGAAAATTCTCACTATTCAGAAAATTATGAAGCATTTTGGTATTCTGCATTCATCAAAATTGCCTTTGCGACTGATTTTGGTTGTACCCTTTGTACTGCAAATTTTTGCCGCAGTTAGTTTAGTAGGTTATTTATCGTTTAGAAATGGTCAAAAAGCAGTTAATAACCTTGCAGATCAGTTGACTACCAAAGTGAATGGACTTGTAGAACAGCATCTGAATACTTATCTCGCAACTCCGCATCAGGTGAATCAAATTAATTTAGCAGCCATCAACCTAGGAATATTAAACCTCCAAGACTATCAGGTGGCAAGTCGCTATTTCTGGAAACAAATGCGAGTGTTTAATATTGGCTATATTAGCTTTGCTAATCCTAAAGGTGAATTTATTGGGGTTGAACGTTTAGATAATGGTGGACTGTTAATTAATGAAGTTTCTAAGAAAAACGGACTAGGTAAACTTTATGTGTATACAACAGATAATCAAGGCAATCGTGATCAATTAACAGCAATCAAAGATTATGATCCCCGTGTAGAAGCTTGGTATGCTGATGCGGTCAAAATAGGTAGACCAGTATGGAGTCAAATTTATCAATGGGAAGATAAACCCGAAATTTTCTCCATATCTTCTAGTTATCCGCTATATGATGAATCTAGCAATATTATAGGTGTACTGAGTGTAGATTTATTGCTCATGCAAATTAGTGACTTTTTACAAGATTTAAAATTTGGTAAACAAGGAAAAGTATTTCTCTTAGAAAGGTCTGGATTAATTGTAGCTTCTTCAACTAATGAAGCGCCATACAATGTAATTGATGGTAAAGCACATAGACTATCAGTATTTAATAGTAATAATCATTTAATCAAAGGTATTGCGGATTATTTACAGCAAAAGTTTGGTAGTTTTCAAAAAATTCATGATACACAACAGTTTACCTTAACACTTCAAGGTGAACGGCAGTTTGTAAAGGTCACACCTTGGCAGGATAAATTAGGATTAGATTGGCTAGTAGTTGTGATTGTGCCTGAAACTGACTTTATGGCAGAAATAGATGCTAACAATAATACGACTATTTTGCTTTGTGTAGGTGCATTGGTTTTCGCTACAGTTTTGGGAATATATACTGCTCGTTGGATTACCCAACCTATTTTAGATTTAACACAAGCTAGTAGTGCGATCGCCTCTGGAAATCTTGATCAAACAGTTAAATTTTCTGGTGTAAAAGAAATCAGTATTCTAGCTCAATCATTTAATAAAATGGCAGGACAATTGAATGATTTTTTCACGGCTTTAGAAAATACCAATCAAGAGCTAGAAGAACGTGTGGAATCAAGAACCAAAGAATTAAAAACTGCTAAAGAAGCTGCTGACGCTGCCAATCAAGCAAAAAGCGAATTTATTGCCAACATAAGTCATGAACTTCGCACACCTTTGAATGGTATTCTTGGCTATGCACAAATTCTCCAACGAGATAGCACAGCCAGCCCTACACAACAAAATGCCATTCAAACTATTTATCACTGTGGTTCTCATTTATTAATGTTAATTAATGATATTTTAGATATTGCTAAAATTGAATCAAAAAAATTAGAGTTATATCCTCATACATTTAAGTTTCATGATTTTCTCTTAGGTGTATATGATATCTGCCGAATTAAAGCAGAGCAAAAAAATCTCCCTTTTAGCTATCACATCAGTGATTTGATTCCAAGCGTTATTAATGCTGATGAAAAACGGTTACGTCAAGTATTGCTAAACCTGTTAGGAAATGCCATCAAGTTTACAGATAATGGTGCAGTGAAGTTCAGTGTAGAAGTAATTGAAACTGATGTAATGACTACAGATTATCCATGTAGCACAATCAGATTTCAAGTTGAAGATACTGGAGTTGGCATATGCTTAGAAGAATTACAGAAAATTTTCCTACCTTTTGAACAAGTAGGAGATAGTTATAGAAAGGTAGAAGGAACAGGCTTGGGTCTGGCTATTAGCTGTCAAATTGTAGAAATGATGGGGAGCCAAATTCAAGTAGAAAGCCACTATGGTCAAGGTAGCAAATTTTGGTTTGATCTAGATTTACCAAAAGTTAAAGATTGCGTATCATCTGCTGTTCCACATCTTGACAAAGGTAGCAATCACATCATTAGATACAAAGGAAATCAAAAAACAATTTTGGTGGTAGATGATGTTGCAGATAATCGTGCTGTGATTATAAATTTACTCAAACCCGTAGGATTTTGTGTAATTGAAGCTCTGAATGGTAAGGAAGGTATTATTCAAGCACAAGAGTATCAACCAGATTTAATTATTACTGACTTAGAAATGCCAATAATGGATGGGGTACACATGACACAAAATCTACGTAGTCAACCAGACTTTGCAGAAATAGTGATTATTGCGTCTTCTGCAAGTGTATTTACCTTAAACCGCATCCAAAGTTTAGAAGCAGGCTGTAATGATTTTTTACCTAAGCCTGTACAAGCTGAAGAACTATTTGCTCAACTGAAGTTCTATTTAAATTTAGATTGGATTTATGCACATAGCCAGCCATCTGTTGAGATTACTGACAACGTGAATGAGGAAATAATTTTTCCACCTGCAACCGAATTAATAAATTTATATCAAGCTGCTAAAGCTGGTTATGTGATGGGTATTCAAGAAGAGATAAATCGGATTCAAAACTTAGATTATAAATATGCAATTTTTACTCATAAAGTTTTAAAATTAATTGAAGATTTTGAAGATGAAGCTATTGTAGAAATGTTAAAACCATACTTAAATTAATAAATCTTGATTTAATCAATATTTCAATGAATAATATACCTAATAATTCGATTCTCGTTGTTGATGATGTTCCAATTAATATCAAGATTTTATTGGAAATATTAACTCAAGCAGGTTACAGAGTTTCTGTGGCTAAAAATGGTAAAAGTGCCTTAGAAAAAGTAGAAGAGGCAATACCAAATTTAATTTTGTTAGATGTGATGATGCCTGGTATGGATGGGTTTGAAACTTGTCGGATTTTAAAAGCAAACCCAAGAACGAAAGATATTCCGATTATATTTATGACGGCACTATCGGAGCCAGTTAATAAAATAAAGGGATTACAATTAGGTGCAGTAGACTATATTACTAAACCAATTGAACATGAAGAAGTATTAGCAAGAATTAATGTTCATTTAGAACTGCGGCGAACGCAATTAAGGTTAACGCAGGAAGAAAAAATGTCGGCGTTGGGACAATTAGTAGCTGGGATTGCTCATGAGATTAATAATCCAGTTAATTTTATTTGTGGTAATTTAATTCACGCTGAAAGATATATTGATGATTTATTGAAACTACTAGAACTATATGAAAAAAATCCAAATAGTGCGACTCCAGAAATTAAAATTTTCTCGAAGAAAATAGAAATAGATTTTCTCAAGCAAGACCTACCGCAACTTTTATCTTCGATGAAGAAGGGGTCGGAACGTGTGGAACAAATTGTGCGATCGCTCCGTTTATTTTCTCGATTAGATGACACAGAATATCAGGCATTTGACTTGCATGAAGGTATTGATAGCACTTTGGTAATTTTAAGCAGTCGGATGAAAGCCACAGCCGCACGTCCGGCGATTGAGGTTGTGAAGGAATATGGTGATTTACCTTTGGTAGAATGCTATGCAGGTAAAATTAACCAAGTTTTGATGAACCTGTTAGCAAATGCCATTGATGCTATTGATGAAGCGATAGAAAAGCAAGAGTCAAATGCAAGTGAGCAAACTCCAACTATTTGGATTAACACAAAAGTTAACAGTGATCAAAAATCTGTATTGATTGAGATTGCTGATAATGGTGTTGGGATGTCTGTGGATGTCCAGCAGAGAATGTTTGAGCAATTTTTTACCACCAAACCCCTAGGTAAAGGTACGGGTTTGGGGTTAGCGATCGCGCAGGAAATCATTGTGGAAAAACACGGAGGCGCTTTAGAAGTGGATGCTTCACCAGGAGCAGGCGCTAAATTTGTGATCACCATTCCCATTTACCAAGGAAGTTTCTGAAGTTCATTGGGGTGGAAAAGAAATAATATAGTCAGAATTCAGAATCGAGAAGTCAGCATTGATTGTTATAAATCCTGATTCTTCTATTGCTGTTGTAAATTTGCCATAAAGACAGAGTTGGTGAAGAAAATTTTCACAGCAATAGTAACTGCTGCTGCTGCTTTGGGAAAAATAACTAACAGTGGATAGTAGTTACAGGCTTTCTCTCTATCTTAATTTTTCCTACGTATATTTGACCAAATATTTGCTAACTGTTCTAGAGTTTTTATACTTGTGACTGCTATCAACTTGCTGATTCCGGTTTTAATATCTCAACCCAAAACATCCCAATGCTGAATTTACAAGAAAATAGTTTAATTTTAATCGTAGATGATACTATCACAAATCTAGAAATTATCTCTGACGCATTGACTAATGCGGGATTTAGTGTGACTACAGCGAGAAATGGCGAAAAAGCACTTCAGCAAATTCAAGATAAGTTACCAGATTTAATTTTACTAGATGTAATGATGCCTGGAATCGATGGATTGGAAACTTGTCGAAAGTTAAAGACAGACTCCTTAACTCAAGATATCCCAGTAATTTTTATGACGGGAATTTCAGATACAGAAACTAAAGTCAAAGGTTTAAGTTTAGGAGCTGTTGATTATATTACTAAACCTTGTCAAAAAGAAGAAGTATTAGCAAGAATTAAAACCCACTTACAACTACGTTATTTAACTAAAACTTTAGAGCAAAGAGTTGCAGAAAGAACCGCCGAACTATCCCAAGCATTAAAAGATTTACAAGCATATCAACTGCAATTAATTCAGAAAGAAAAAATGTCGGCTTTAGGTCAGTTAGTCGCAGGTATTGCTCATGAAATTAATAATCCTGTGAGTTGTATTCATGGCAATCTGGCTCATACTACAAATTATTTTAATAACCTAATGAAGATAATTGACCTTTATCAGCAAAACTATCCTGAACCTGTAGCTGCTATTCAAGCCGAAATTGCAGAAACAGACTTAGACTATATGCGCTCTGACCTACCTAACTTAATTACTTCAATGAAAGAAGGAGTTCAGCGCATTCGTAACATCAGTACTAGTCTGCGGAATTTTTCGCGTTCTGATCAAGATCGGAAAGTTTTCTGTAATATTCATAATGGTATAGACAGTACAATTATGATTCTCAAACACCGCTTGAAAGCTTCCAAAATTCGCCCAGAAATCGAAGTGATGAAAAATTATGGCAATTTACCTTCTGTGACTTGCTTTAGCGGTCAATTGAATCAAGTATTTATGAATATTTTAACTAATGCTATTGATGCCTTAGAAGAGTCGAATATAGGGCGGAGCTATAGTGAAATTGAGCAGCATCCGAATCGCATTTGGATTACAACTTCTCTAAGTGAAGATAAACAGAATGCTTTGATTCGGATTAAAGATAATGGTGTGGGAATGTCTGCTGAGATTCAGCAAAAAATCTTTGAGCATTTATTTACGACTAAAGCAGTTGGGCAAGGTACAGGTTTAGGGTTATCAATTGCCCATCAAATTATTGTCGAAAAGCATCAAGGTAAATTGGATGTATATTCTGTACCAGGGAAAGGTTCAGAATTTACGATTACTATTCCAATTCATTAGGCTGATAAATGACGATAATTTTGACTAACGATGATGGTATTGATGCGCCTGGAATCAAAGCTTTGCTGAGGGCTGTGAACAGTGAAAATGTGATTGTTGCTGCGCCTAAAGATCATCAATCAGGTTGTGGACATCAAGTTACTACAACTCGTTCTATTAATATTCAACAGCGTTCCGAGCAGGAATATGCGATCGCTGGGACTCCGGCGGATTGTGTGAGAATAGCCATATCGCAAATTTGCCCAGAGACCAAACTAGTCTTATCTGGAATTAATGCGGGTGGAAATCTGGGTGTCGATGTTTATATTTCTGGGACTGTAGCTGCTGTGCGCGAAGCCGCTATGAATGGGATTGGGGGAATTGCTATTTCTCACTATCGCAAAGCCAAGCAAAATTTTGATTGGGAATTAGCCGCAAAATTAACAGCTGAGGTGTTGGCTGATTTAATTCCAAGACCTCTCGAACCCGGATGCTTCTGGAATGTAAATCTCCCCCACTTACAGCCAGGAGAACCAGACCCCAAAATGGTATTTTGTCAACCCTGTAATAAAGCTTTGCCGATTAATTATCGTGTGGATGGCAATGAATTTTATTATGTAGGGGAATATGGGAAACGCGATCGCACTCCTGGTAGTGATGTGGATGTTTGCTTTTCTGGCAATATCGCCATTACTCAGTTAAGAGTATAGGTACATCAGGAACTAATATCGTTTAACCTACGAAGACGGATGGTAAGCAGGAGACTGGAGAAGCCAGAAAATTCATTTGTCTCAAAAATTGTTTGAATTTCATCAACCAATTCCAAATCCAAAATTATTCTGTCTCCTGCTATCAATATTTACTGTTGACTCCTTCTCTATCTAACCTTTGCATCAAAGATGTTAACTTATCTAAAGTCTGGGTGAGTTGGGAGAGTTTCTGCACAGTATAATCTTGAGACTGCGCTAGGTTTTGCATGGTATCACACAAAGCAAAAATCTGATTGCCTTGCTGTTGTAACTGCCTGCCTTGAGCCTCAACTTGTAAACTCAGATGATCTAATCTTTCAGCGAGGCTTTCAATTGTTTCCGTAGTAGTAAGAACTGCTTCGCCAATCTGCTCAACAATCGATTCTAAGCGACTAACTTTAACTTCGACTCCACCTGAAATCATATTTCCACCATCCCATCATAAAATTATTAGTCCTGAACTCTAGCCTTAGTGTCTTTTTTTACTTATGCCCTTGTGGATAATCTCTGATATCTGCCCAGATATACAAGAGTGCCATCTGAAGTTAGTCTGAACAAATCTTTTGTAGGGATGTATTGTCCTTACTACTTAGTAATTTTTCTTAGCTACTTCAGTTTAGCCAGAAATTTAAATGAATCAATTAGTAGTTAATTTTGATATTCAAGCATTTTTTATACATAATATTTATACTTAAGTACTCTTTAAAAGATATCTGAAAAATTTTATGTAAATTTTACAAAAATTCATCAATTTAGTCTTCTTGATGAAGATTAAGTAAATATACCTTAAAAAGCTCCTGGGTAGCAAAAGGTAAAGTTTATATTTTGGGGGAAATTTAAGTAAATTTCCCCTGGTTAATTACAATTGGCTAGACAATGTACCAAACACAATTGCAAAGTCTTTGTCAAGTTCCTACTGGCAGAGTTTGGAAATTAGATACACCCCATTCTTCCGTAGATTCTAAATTCAAACGTTGTTTAGATATTTTAGGGAGTTTAGTGGGTTTAATCATTTTGGGTATTGTGTTTATACCGATAGCGATCGCCATTAAACTCGATAGTCCAGGCCCAATTTTATTTACTCAGGAACGTTACGGTCTGCAAGGACGACCTTTCAAACTCCGTAAATTCCGTTCAATGGTTGATGATGCTGAAAGACTCAAATCTCTAGTTCCCAATGAAGCTGAGGGATTAATCTTTAAAAATCAGCATGACTTTCGAGTGACGAAAGTCGGGCATTTTTTACGCCGTACCAGCTTAGATGAGTTGCCACAATTTTGGAATGTGCTGGTAGGTGAGATGAGTTTGGTGGGAACCCGTCCACCTACAGCTGATGAAGTAGCTAAGTATAATCAACGCCATTGGCAACGTTTGAATGTCAAACCGGGTTTGACTGGTGAATGGCAAGTTAATGGTCGTTCTCACGTCAAAGATTTTGAGAAAATAGTTGATTTGGACTTACGTTACCAAGAAAAATGGCATCCATTGTATGATTTATTGTTGATTACCAAGACTTTCTACGTCATCTTTGGCAAAGTTGGGGCTTTTTAAATCAATTAGTTGATACCCATAGTTAAAGAGACAAAACCAAGAGCGCAGATAGCAAAGCCTAACAGACTAATTTTTCTGGAGAGAATACTGGATAAATCTGCTTGATTCACCTGAGTAGCAATTTGGCTGACACTCTTTACCACTGCATACTGCGTCAAAGCTGCACCAAAAATATACATTACTGAGGGCATTGTTCCTGCCCCAATAATTGATTCACTATTAACATAACCGTGAAACAAACCTGCGATCGCTGTTAGTAGCAGTAGTGTGAACAACTTAGGCTGTTTGGCTCTCACCAATACCATACCAAAAGCAACACTCACTATTGCGATCGCAACTTCTGACACTGGTAAATTTATTTGCCAGAGAGTAATGATTGTGCCGAAAATATTAGCTGATATCAGCACAATGGCTATCCAGCTACAACTTTGGGTTCCGGCGGCGAGTAAACCGATGGCTAAGATACTCACGAACTCAGCCAAGACTAATACTGGATCTGCCATTCCCCACAAAAAGCCGTCCCAGGAATTAGAAATGTCATGGGGATATGCTAATCCAGTCCATGAACTCAGCAAACTAATCATAGCTAAAACCGCGATCGCACCAACATAACGTTGAAGTAATTTATCTTTGAACATAAGATATACCAAATTAGTTTTTCGGTATTTTATACTGCCCAACTCCCAAAACAAACTAACGCGATCGCTATCTAATTTTTGATGAATTTTTGGGGCTTCACAGCACTGATCATTTTCATAAAATTATTACTATTTGTTACAGTAATATCCCAAAGTTTTTTCTAACAAGTGTTTAAAGCTCAAATAACTTGTTTCATAAAATTATTAATATCGATGACAGTAATATCCCAAAGTTAGCTCCAAATAATTACAATGATTTGATAATGTTGTGTCTCAAGTTTTCAGATTGTAAACACCCCTGTACCCTGATTCCCCTACACCCAGTCTTAACACAAAATCTTTCTGCGTCAGTCCTAGTCAGTCAATGAATAAACCGTAAAATCACGCAGTAATGTTATTCAGATGAATTGAAGGCAAATTCTATGACTAGAGCATTTTCAGTTGCTCAAGCTGTAAAATTGAGCTTGATTTTAGGCGTGACCACTAGCAGTTTACTAGGAAGCAACTTCAAGGTTCATGCTGAGTCAGGAATCGGCGCACATCGCCAACCGCAAATTACAAGTGTCAAGCTGGCGCAAAATTCCTCAGCCATCAGCCGCTTTCAAACCTTTGCAGAAGCCGATGAACTCTATCAAAAAGGACAACTGCAAGCAGCAGAAAATCTTTACCGCAAAGTAAAACCTGAGTTTGAAACTAGTGATAGAAGACGTACTGCTATTTATGAAGTTGAAAAACTGCCGGGTGATGCTCAGGTATACTGGCGGAATGCCAATGAAGGTTTACAACAAAATTTAGACAGCAAGATTTTTTTACCGTTGCAACTATTACTAAGTAATTATCCAGAATTTATCAAAGGTCATTTACTGTTAGCTGAAGCTTGCCAGAATAAACCAGAAGCTTGTAAAAATAGTGCTAAAGATGGACAGCCAAAAAATGCTCTAGAAGTTCTCGAAAGAGCAGTAGAATTATATTCTGACGAGCCAGAATTACTCAAAGCGAAAATTAAAGCTTTAGAAAAAGAACAAAAGTTTTTAGAAGCTTCCATTGCTGCTAGACAATTTGCCACAATTTATGTTGATTATCCAGAAGCACCAGAGTTTGAACAATTTGCCGAAAAAAATCTCCAACGTCATCACGCCAAGCTGAATGATGATTTACGATTTCAAGGCATTTTTAGTGCATTAGTAGGTGGTGTAAAAGCATTTAGAACAAAAGATTGGCAAGCAGGAGTTTCTGGTTTTGAAACGGTGTCTATGCTTTTGCAAGGCGAATCTGCTTTTGGCAAAGAAGTTGCTGATAAATTAGTTAAAGAATATCAACAACAAGGTAAGTTATTAGAAGACCCCCAAGTTCTCAATTATGTACGTGGAATTGGCGGCAGATTAGAGCCTTTGATGGGGCGTAAGTTTGATTATGAATACTATGTCATTCAAGACAGTTCAATTAATGCTTTTGCCTTACCAGGGGGAAAAGTTTTTGTAAATACAGGAGCAATTCTGGCTGCGAATTCAGAAGCAGAATTGGCAGGGTTATTAAGTCATGAACTTGCTCATGCTGTTCTGTCTCATGGTTTTCAACGTGTTGCCCAAGGTAAGTTTGTCAGTAGTTTAAGTAATGTCATTCCTATGCCGGATATGTTGCAGGAAATGGTAGGTAAAGAACATAGCCGAGAAAATGAACGCCAAGCAGATATTTTAGGTACGAGAGTGTTAACCAAGGCTGGCTATGCTGCGGATGGTTTACGTAATTTGATGGCAACCTTAAATGCTAAATCTGGCGGAAAAACAGAAACTTCTTGGCAATCTACCCACCCGGCTCCCGCAGAACGAGTTACATATTTAGAGAATTTAATTCAAAGCAATAATTATAATCGTTATGCTTTTGAAGGAGTGAAAAAACACAAAGAAATTCAGGATTTAATTCAAGGAGTAACTCCGAGTATTGCGACAACAAATCCTGAATCTCAGCCAGCTAAAAAACCCCCTAAAGGAAATTCTAATACTAGAACTAAACCGACACGCGGCGTAGTAGCGATCGCATCTGGACAAACCAGAGATAATGTAGAGATTCGCATCGATGGCGGTAAGGTGGAAAGTAATCGAAACTTCACGATTAATTTTATTGTGGAAAATCGCAGCGATCGCCCCTTTGCATTTGTGCCTTTATATGCTGAAGTAGTAACAGAAAGTGGCAAAAAATTGAAAACTAGATTTTCATCCGCCCAAGCACAAATTCCAGCCAAGGGAACGCTTAAAGGTGAAGTGCAAGTATTAGGACAAGCCTGGAATAGTCAAGGTTCACAAAATCTAACTTTAGTGATTAAAGAAAGTACTGGTGGTGGGCGCATTTTCCGCATTCCATTCTAGAAAATCTTATCTAAGTTAATGTTAAATAGTCCGCTCAGTTTGTCGTGCGGACTTTGTTTATTTAGCCCTAGATTTCAGTATGATGGGCTATTTTATAAGAGGCAGGGGGCAGGGGGAACGGGGCAGGGGGAAAGGTAAAAACCTCACCCCTTGTGGGTGAAAGCTCCCTTGCTCATGAGTCTCCCTTGGTTGAAGCCCCACCCCTTGTGGGTGGTTTTTCTCCCCTGCTCCCTGCTCCCCTGCTTCTTCATTGTGGACAATAAAGTGTATATTTCCACTCAGTGGTGGATATATCTTTATTACCGATGACTTCTACCTTAACTCGCCCAGAATTACCTTTAAACTTCGCAGATACTTTATTACTACCTGAAACAAAATCTGTATCAATGAGAGTTTGTCCTTCATAGCTGACTTTTAATCTATCAGGAACGTTATACATTTCATAACTAATATTAATTTGACCTTCATTAGCGGTGAGTTGAATTTCTCGACTATCACCTTGTTGACCACCGCTCACTTGTTCTTGGTCGCAGAGTTTTAACCCTCTGGCTTCAGCTTGATAAACTTGTAATTCAATTGATTCAATTTGATTATCAAAAGTTCCTATTTTATCTTCTTGATTTTCTCCGTTATAGTTATATCTTTGTCCTATTTTGACTGGAATTCCTTGAGGATTTTTAGCTGATATCACATTTGCAATTCCTGCTATTACATCTATTTGAATTCCATTTGGTGTATTGCGGGTTTGGAATAAGTTTATATCCTTAACTACAGGAGCGATAATTACTTCATCTTGCTCAGAATTAATTACATGCAGCGCACAAAATTTGGCTTTTTGACTTTGAGATTGTTCCCAAAGTTTAGCTACTGTATCTTTCATCCCAGAACCACTACTTTTTTCACTGAAAGATTGATTGTTGGCACAGTTGACGGTGGCAATTAAGTTTTCATTTCTGAGACTCCAATCATCTCTAGTAATCGCTGCACATTCTTTACCACCACTTGTCTGACATTGTTGTATTGGTTCTTCACAAGGGTCACTAGCAGAAACACCACTCCAGCCGCGGCCATCTGCGGCAGCAACACTACAATATTGCAATTTAGTACCAGAATTTTGGGCTATAAATAACTGTTTAGCAGGATCAAAATTAGATGAATTTTTATCTAGAAATTTAGTTTGATTACGGACACCGCGCTGTACACGCACACCATATTCACAAGCACGGTTGCCACTACCTTGATTCGCCCATTCTATGAGTAAAGAATCTCCCTGTTTAGCTGTACAAGGTAAGTAATAAAGTGTTAATTGTTTATTTTTTGTACTGGCTTGGAGTTGTAGTCCCATATCCTTTCCCGACGCATTTTGAAAGCGTAATTGGGCGAAGGATTTACCATTACCTGGAAGGAATAAAGTATCATGTACTTTTTGTAGAAAACTACCAGCAACAGCAGGGCCATAGTTAGAACCACGGCGAATTGATAGTTCATGATTACCTAAAATTTGGTATATTTCTGCTTTTTCTGGGACATTGGCATAACTATTTGTTGTTGTTGCCACAGTATACAGAGGAATCACGAAAGTTGCGATCGCATATATCAATCTTTTGTGTCGTGGTTTTAACTTGCGGTTATTCATCGCTAACTCCAGAAAAGTTTAACTATGGTCATATACTGTGGAAATTCTGAAAATATTCGTAGGTATTTCCCCATCATTCTTGAATATTATGTAAAGATAATTTGTAAATTATGAAAATAGAGTTAAACACGTCAATTCATGCACCCTCGTCAAGAAATTGTTGAGATTTTTTCGAGCTTTCTGCAATTTTCATCAGGCGGTTCAACAAAATGGGTCACGGATAGCAAGCTCTATCGCAATATGAGTAATTACCTCAGTCAGTATTCTGCCGCAGAACGTTCTACATCTGATTGGGCATTATATTGGCACGAGGTTTGGCAAAATCAGCCAAAAAGTCTGGCGAGGGGTCATTTGTATGCTTACTTACAAGAAGTTGGTTACAAAGCGGCTACAAAAGTCAAACCGCGATTTACGTTGCCACAATATACTTTAGCGGACTATTTTCAAATAGCGATCGCATATATTGATAAGGTGTTCACAGGATTTGACCCCCAGCGACAGTCTAATTTAGAAGCTTTTGCGTATCGGGTGTTTTGTAATCTCATCAAAGATGGACTACTCAAAGAAGGGCTAGAAGAAGCAAGTATTAGAAGCGATTGGTCATTATTACTACACAGTAGTCAAAAACTGCTTCATAAAGCCTTAGCACAGCGTGGGTTATCCGCTACAGAAATTGCACCTTATATTTTTGCTTGGGAATGCTTCAAGGTAATTTATGCGCCCACAAAACCCAAGGGAAACCGCCAGCTTACCGCCCCTGATTTGATTGTATGGGAAGCGATCGCCCAACTTTACAATCAAGAACGAATTCAGCAACTACCACCATCAGATGCGAAAACTATCCAAAAATGGCTAGAAGCTTGTATCAAAGCTATTCGGGCTTACACGGCTCCACCCACTGCTTCTTTAGATGCGTCGGTATTTAACGAAGATAATACATTGCAAGATATCTTACCTAGTGGCGATGCTACTCCCTTAACAAAACTACTAGATGAGGAAGAAGCAGAAATCCGTAAATCTCTCTGGGCAGAGATAAATTCCCTATTAAGTAATAGCATCACCAATCTTGACGCACAAAGGCAAGAGCTACTGAAAATGTACTACGGTGAAGGACTCACCCAAAAAGAAATATCTCTCAAGCTAGGGATATCTCAGCCAACTGTGGTGCGCCGACTCCAAAAATTCAAATCTGAATCACTCATCACATTAGCGCAATGGTCACAAACCACCCAGAATATTTCTTTGAGTCCAAACGTAATCAATAACATGAATGGATTGATTGATGAATGGCTAGAAAAATACTACAAAAATCACAATGAAGTGTAGCAGATTCATCATTATCAGGAATCTCCTACTCTGCGCTCTCTGCGTCTCTGCGGTTCGTAATATAAATTTCACAAGATATTGTTTTATGAGCGACCAACAAAAAGTAATTGAATTAATCAAACGTTTGCCACCAGATGTTTCAATTCACCACATAATTCAAGAGATTAAATTCCTCGCCGCTATTCATGAGGGATTAGATGAAATTAGCAGAGGTAAAGAATATCAATTGACACAGTTGAATAGATAATTAAATCATGAACTATCTTAATTCTCTAGCGATATCAACTATTGCCATCGAATCATGCGTGGAGATATCAGAAACTACACAGGATACAGTTTGGCAGCAAAGTCAGAATTTTTCCACACCCAGTACTCGCCTACAAGCTTATTTAAATCGACTTTGCTTGTTAACTGTTCTACCTTGGTTAGAAGAAATATGGGGAATTATCGCCAAGCCTGCACCAAATTTTGCTGTTTTGCATAGCTTTTGGGAAGTAGTAAATGGGACAGCGATTACTATTAATCAAACTCGGCTAATATTAATTCCGAGTTTAGCAATTGATATCAATGAAATTCGCGTTCCCCAAGAATGGGTGGATATTCCCAGTTGGGCTGGTGATTATTATTTAGCTGTGCAAGTTAATACTGAAGATGGTTGGGTAAAAGTTTGGGGATATACAACCCATTTGCAACTTAAACAACCAAGTAATTATAGTGCAGGCGATCGCACTTATGCTTTAGATTATGAAGACCTCATCCACGACTTAGATATATTGTGGGTAACTCGTCAACTTTGTCCTGATGCGCCAACAAAAACTAAAGTGGAACCTCTCGCTAATTTATCATTAACCCAAGCAAATAGTTTACTAGAAAGATTAGGCAATCCGGCTGTAACATTTCCTAGACTTGCAGTTCCCTTTAGCTTATGGGGAGCATTGCTAGAACACGGCGGTTGGAGACAAAGATTATATGAACTACGTACCGGAATTTCCGAGCAATGGTCAATTATTCAATGGGTACAAACAGGAATTTCTGATGTAGCCCAACAACTGAGTTGGAATTATTTAGATTTAGAAACTAGTTTTGGTAGTAGAGGCATAGCCCAAACAAATGAGCCAGTGATTTTGACTCGTCATTTGATAATTACTGGTCAAAATTACGAGTTGCAAGTGCAGTCTACTGGCGAGATTACATCAGGAATTTGGGTTATAGAATTGCATAGTTTATCATTACAAGGTTTAATTCCTAGCGGGTTTAAATTGCGGTTATTAACTGAAGATTTACAACCATTTCCCGATAATGAATGTGTTGCGGATACAGCGACAGAAAAATTAGCAATTGAATTACAACTAGAAGCGGGGGAAGCTTTAGTATGGGAGATTGAACCAACGCCAGAAAACTATGAGCGAGAAATATTGAGATTTTAACACTTTATCATTCTCAGCGTAACTCCGCGCTTACTCAGCGTACCTTTGCGTTTAAAAATTAGTAAATAATATCATACTATTTATACTATCAAAGTATGCCCCGTGCCATTATCAAAACAGATGTCAAAAAACTTTGGTGTTTAGTCATTGGAATTAATGAATATCAAGATAAAAATCTGCGTGCATTGCGTTATGCTGTTGCAGATTGTCAAGGATTTGCTCAGGCTGTAAAACAAGCAAATCACAAATTTATCCACACAGAAATAATTGAGCATCATTCCCAAGCATTGCCAGCACCTTCATTAGCAGAAATTCGCGCTAGTTTTCAGCATATAGTTAAATCTGCTAACCCCCAAGATACAGTTTTATTCTATTTTTGTGGACATGGAATTCTGGAGCCAGAAAGCCAGCAGGCTGTGTTGTGTTTAACTCATACTCAAACAGATGATTTACTCAACACTAGTTTGACGATGCAAGAACTGTTGACAGTGTTGGGTAATTGTCAAGCTGCTCAACAAATAGTAATTTTAGATGCTTGTCATAGTGGCAGTTTTACTCTGAGAAATTCACCCACACCTCAGATGTTAGAACAACTGCAAAAAGTTGCTGTTCAGAAAAAACAAACAGGATATAGTCAAGGATTTTATGCCTTACTTTCTTGCGATAAAGAACAGTTATCATGGGAGTTTCCCGATTTAGGTCATGGGGTATTTATCTATTTTTTAATTCGTGGGTTATTAGGTGAAGCGGCTGATGCGCGGGGAGAAATTGAAGTTAAATCGCTCTACAAATATATTTATCATCAGACACTCCAGTATATTGATAAGCTTAACCAAGGACTGCGGTTAATTAATCAACAAAAACGTAGCCGTGGTGATACTGATGGGTTAAAAAAAGAACAACCACAGCAAACTCCTAAATTGATTGTAGAAGCAGTGGGGGAATTAGTTCTTGGGTATAAAGCCACAGAAATCGAATTGCGATCGCACAGGCAAGCTTTAATAGTAAATGGGCTATCAGATGGGGAAATAACTCCTGAAATTAGTAAAATGTTGGCTGGTGCGGGTGGTTTTGATTTGAGATATTGGCATCCCCAAGCACGAGATTTGCCAGATGTCCGCCAAGCGATTCAAAATTGCTTACTCAATCAAGCATCGTCAGCCAGTTTAGAAGATGCAACATCATTACTTTATCTGCGGGGAAGAATTGAAGAGACAACCACAGGTGAAGCTTTTTTAGTCATTAGTGATGAAATTAAACTTAGTCGTGATTGGTTACGCCAAAGTCTGCGTCAGTCAAATATTGCCCAACAAATTGTAGTTTTAGATTGTCTTGTAGACGCACAAAATACTGCATCTCTCCAGAATTGGCTAGAAGATTTACAACAAGAATCAGAAATTAGTCAGTGTTTAATTATTGGTGCAGCTACTATTGAAAATGCCGAAGAATTTGCTACAGCTTTACTGACAACTTTGCAAACATCCAACTTACAAACAGGTTTATCTGTTGCTGGCTGGATTATGGGTGTACAGGGCGAACTTGCAGAAAGTCAAATTTGGCGTAATTATTGGCTAGGGGGAATGCAAGGAGTAATTGAAATTTTACCTGCAACTTCACAACAAAAATCCCAACGAGTTGATTTAGGGATTTGTCCTTATATGGGATTAAGAGCTTTTAGTGAAAAAGATGCAAAATATTTCTTCGGTCAAGAAGTTCTCACCCAAAGAATAATTAATGAAGTTAATCATAAATCTTTTTTGGCAGTAGTTGGTGCTTCTGGAAGTGGTAAATCTTCCGTAGTCCAAGCAGGATTAATGGCACAGTTAAGGTTAGGTAAACAACTTCCGGGAAGTGAAACTTGGCTAATTAAATATTTGCGTCCTGGAGAAAAACCCCTGCAAGAATTAGCCAAAATTATGGCAGATAGTGAAGAAAATCCCTTACAAGCTGAAGGGTTATTACATTTAGGTGGTGAGGGTTTTGTTCATTGGTTACGCACCAGAAACGAGCCAATGGTAGTTTTGATTATTGACCAATTTGAAGAAATTTTTACGCTGGCGACGACAGGCGATCGCCAAGTTTTTTTAGATATTCTTTTAGAAGCTTTAGACTACGCATCTGACAGATTTAAATTAATCATTACTCTCCGCGCTGACTTTATTTCACCCTGTCTCGAACTACCCAAACTATCACAAAAATTACAAGCATCTCATGTTTTAGTTCCACCACGATTGAGTGCAGAAAATTATCGCCAGATTATCGAAAAACCAGCAGAACAGGTAGAATTAAAAGTGCAGTCTGGTTTAGTGGAATTGCTGTTAAGCGATTTACAACAATCGGTGGGAGATTTACCTTTACTGCAATTTGTTTTAGAACAGTTGTGGGAACACCGCGACCAAAATACAGGTGAATTAACAGTTTCAGCTTACCGTGATAAAATTGGTGGTATAAAAGTAGCTTTAGAACTCAAAGCTCAAGCCATTTATGATAGTTTATCCCCAAAAGAACAGAAAATAGCCCAATGGATTTTTCTGTCTTTAACTCGTCTGGGACAAGGTACAGAAGATACTAAAAAACAAGTCCATAAATCCCAGTTATTGCAAGGTAAATATCCACAATATTTAGTTGAAAAAACTCTGCAAAAGTTTATTGATGCCAAATTAATTGTTGTTAATTTACCAGAAAACGAGGCAAATATTGGGCAGAGTCGCACTGCTGATTCCATTTCTCAGGAATTAGAAATCCTGAAAAGTGAAGTGACTATAGAAGTAGCTCACGAAATCTTAATTCGTCATTGGTCGAGTTTACGTTGGTGGTTGGATGAAAACCGCGATCGCTTATATCAACAAGAGCGTTTAGAAAAGAAACGCAAAGAATGGGAACAAAAGCGAAAGCACCCCGATTTTCTTTTGCAAAAAACTCAACTCACAGAAGCAGAAGCATATTATCAAAAATACAAAGATTACCTCACACCCCAAGAAAAAGAATATATCCAAGCTAGTAAACAAGCGCGGCTAAAAAATCGTTTTTTACTAGGTAGTACCAGTACCATTACTTTATTATTAATTGCTGCTTTTAGTATATTTGCTTGGCAACAACAACAGCAAAATCAGTTAGCTCAAATCATCCGCTACAGTTCATTTAATATTATTACGCCTGACATTGCCAAAACAACATTAAATAGTCTACCTGCATTATTGAATAATGCTCATAAACATCAACAAGCTGGGGATATCAACCAAGCATTGGATGATTATCGGCAGATTTGGCGGATTACTTTGAATTTACAAGACAAAATTAGTCAAGAACCACAAAAATTTGCTGATATTTTCAAGCACAAAACTACACTGCAACAAGCCTCCCAAAAAGCTGAAAAATCCTTAGCAGAAATCATTAAAAAAACTAGACTGTCTACTTTAGAAGCTGAACTCCAACAAGGTAGATTTGGTGATTTAGTGGATACTGATTTTGCCAAGTTAGAAAATCAATATACAGGCGCACTCAAAACATCTTATGCAATTTTGATGCGTGAACAAGGTGCGAAAGCTGATGCCAATAATGATGGTTATCTCACCGAAGGAGAAGAAAAACTTCTACCTTGTGAAACTCTAAAAGATATTGAAACATTGTGGCGGAAATATACAGAAAATCGGTGTAATTGGACAGATGAATCTACTTGTAGAGAATTACAAGGACAAAACCTCACAATTAAGTTATCATTTCCGCCCAGTGCTTATCTTTTAAAAAGGCGCTGGGAGGAGTGTCAAGTGATAGTAGGAGGTAGTGGTTTGACTGCGCTCACCAACCAGAGGCAGAAGGCAGGAGGTAAAAATCTTACTATGCTTGGCATTCGTGCTTTTTAAATATCCTTACCTATACTTCTCCTTTCTTAAAGAAAAATGCAGAAATAATTGCAATCAACTGAGCAAATTTATCTCTCTCATCAAGATAGTCAGTTAAAATAATTAGGGTATTCATACTTCAACGCCAATGAATATTAATATTGATATACCTGATGAAATGCGCGTTTATCTAGAGGCACAAGTGATGGCAGGTGCTTACAGTAGTATTGGTGAATATTTTCTAGATTTGGTCAAGCAAGACCAAAAAAATAAAGCTCAAGCTAAGTTAGAAGCTCTTTTGCAAGCAGGGATTGATTCCCCAGGACAGGAAATAACACCAGAATATTGGCAAAATTTGCGTTCTACTGTTTTAGAACAGAATAGTATAGGTAACTCAGGCGACACATGAACTATCGGTTAATTATTAAAGACCGAGCAACACAAGATTTGCGACTTCTGGCAAATTATATATTGGTTAATGGAAATAGGGATGTAGCAGTTAAATTCTTAAATGCTGCCGAAATGACGTTTGCTCAGTTGCAAAAGACTCCTGGTATGGGAAAAGTAACGCAATTAGTTGTATCGAGTTTAGGTGAAATTCGACAATGGCGCATCAAAGATTTTCAGGATTATTTGATTTTCTATCGGATTGAAGATACTACTATTGAAATTCTTCGAGTACTTCATGGAGCAAGAGATATAGCAGATGTACTTAGCGAATTAGACGAAGAACCTTAACCCAAAATCAGCTTCATCTTGACACCTGCATTCTCATTATTTGGATTAACGCAACAATTCCTCGACTTGATGTTGACTCCACAAAATTCTATACAAGCCTTCTTGCTGCACTAAGTCTACATGATTGCCGGCTTGGACAATTCTACCTTTATCCATGACTAAAATTCGGTCGGCTGCTGCTGCTGCTGATAGTTGGTGGGTGATAAAAATTACTGTTTTGCGGCTAGTTCCACTAGAAAGATTTTTGAGAATTTTGGCAGCAGTTTGATTATCAACGCTAGATAAAGCATCGTCCAAAATTAACACTGGTGCATCAACTAACATGGCTCTAGCTAAGGCTGTGCGTTGTCTTTGTCCACCAGATAAGGTAATACCGCGTTCACCTACCAGAGTTTCATATTGTTGGGGGAAATTAATAATTTCGGGATGAATCTGAGACATGACAGCGACAGATTCAACGTCTTGTTGTTCCCGCCTTGGGTCAGCGTAACGGATATTATTTTTGATGGTAGTACTGAATAAAAAACTATCTTGGGGAACATAAGCGATCGCACTCCGCAAATCTGCTAAGGCAATTTTGGTAATATCCACCCCATCTAAAAATAATTGTCCGGGAGCAATATCTAACAACCGGGGTAAAGCATTGGCCAAAGTAGATTTCCCTGAACCAATTGCGCCAACAATCGCTACAGTTTCTCCAGGCGCAATTGTAAAATTGACTTGATCTAAAGCTGGTGTCGTTGCTTCTGGGTAAGTAAAGCTGAAGTTTTTGGCGCTGATTTCTCCCTTGACTTCTGCCACGGTTAAATTGACCACATCAGCCGTGTCTTGAATTTTGGGAGTGACGCTGAGAATCGATTCTAAGCGATCAATACTAACTTCACCCCGTTGATAGGTGGTAATGGTAAAACCTAATAAAGCTGTGGGAAATACCAACCGTTCTACATAAATTAGCAGTGCTAAAAAGTCGCCTACTGCTAAAGTTCCGCCAGAAATTCTGGTGGTTCCTAACCAAATAATAATTAAAGAACTGAGATTAGCTAAACCGCCAATTAAAGGAAACAACACATTACGGCTTTTGGCTAATTGTAAGTTAGCTCTTAATAGCTGTTGATTCTTTTTAGCAAAGGCTTGGCGCTCGTTTTCTTCTTGAGCGTAAATTTTAATTAAGGCAATGCCGCTAATATCTTCTTGAATTAGTTCACTAATATCAGAGAGTTTTTCTTGGACTTCGGCTTGTTGTTTGCGGAGGCGATCGCTAAACAAATGCACCAACAAAAACATCATCGGATACACTGCCAAAGAATATAGCGTCATATCGGCACTAATCGCCAACATGACTGGCAGTGTCAAAGCATAAGCAAAAAAAGTATTGGCTAAACTCAGTACAGCAAAACCCAATAAACGCCGGATATTTTCCACATCGCTGGTAGCACGATTAATTAAATCTCCGGCGGTATTGGTAGCAAAATAAGCTGGTTCTAACTTGAGTAAATGTTCAAAAATCCGTTGTTTTAGGTCAAATTCTACCTGTCGTCCTACACCAAATAGCCAAATTCGAGAAGCCATGCGGATTAACCACATTGCTGAACTCAACAAAACAATGATTACTACATAATGTATGAGTTGGTTCCAACTAAATTGGGTTGATAGTCTATCAACGCAACCGCGAATCAACCAAGGAATATAAACGCCCAAGCCATTGACAGACAACAAAGCAAAAATGCCTAATGTTGCCTCTACCCAATGAGGACGCAGGTAAGCACCGAGTTTAGCTAGTCGTCGAGATTTTGCCATTACAGCAACTTTGTAACTCCATCATCCTAAAACAAACGGATCGTAGGTTTATATTTTATCTACAAAGAATTCAGGAGTGTGTCATCAGAATTCAGTAGAGAAAATTATCTGCTGAATTCTCATCCTAAATTGCAGTCAAAGATAGTAGTACAACGCTACGGAAATAAAGATATCATTTCAAGTTGGTGAAAAGCTTGTGATATAAGCTTTTTGACTTTTGACTTCCGCGTAGCGGTAGTAGTTAGGCGTGGGAGTAGCGATACTATTTCTGATTGCCACTTAGGTTCAATGCTGAATTCAGGTTTTTTAAATAAGGCCAGCCACTAGGGGATAGCATTGCGGCCTTGTTAATTTTACTTTTTTAACCCTAGGACTGGCGACCACGTAAGAAAAAGTAAACTTGGTTAAGGTAACTTTCCCAAACTTGGGTAGTAAGTTGGAGTGTTTCCGCACTGGGGACAAAATCCTCTAGTCGCAAACCCCGTTCTCGAATTTGCTGGGGATTTTGTAACAGGTAAGGCGGGATTTTGATATCCGCAGCGTTAAATGCGATCGCATTTACATCACTAGTTGTTGCACCAGGATTTAATGCAACCAGTACTTCCGAACCAGTCGCCCCGGCTGGCAGATAATTTCTGACTAGTGCCTGATTTGTTAAAGTGGAATTAATAGCTGTTGCCGCAATTGGTGATCTCACCAAAAAATAAGCGATCGCTGGTGTACTAGACAACAGCAAAATAATCAGCGATGCAGCTAGTAATGTTCCCCCTGGTTTTGCTATCCCACCATCCTTAATTTTTTGGGCGGCAAAAATCATCATTAACACTGATGCACCCAAGGGTTTGAGTGGAAAGGAGATCACCCTCCACAAAGAAGCCACAGCTGGTTCATTGGGATTAATGAACGACAACGCTATGACAACCAAAATAATCACCAAGACCACCCTTCCGGCGAAAGTTCCTTGAGGATAGAACCTCTGGAACAAAGAATATACGATAGTGCCTACAAGCAGCCACAGTAGTACGCGGCTCAACAATATGAACATAGAGTAACTCTCAAATTTTCTAGTGCGATCAGCCTAGGTTTGGAGCAAGATTGTGTATTTGACCGTCAAATTGTAATCGCACTTTTACTTGACTGCAAATATTACCAGCCTCACACCTAAAGACTACCGTCGTAGTGATTTTAGAGCAATTTTTTGACACTGCGTCTATTATTTATAATTTTCCAGGTGAGAAAAAATTTTTTCTGTCACCCTTACACCCTTACATCCCTACACCCATAATTAATTGAGGAATTTTTAACTCAGAGGGGAAAAACTATGTCGCTGCAAAAAACCAGCATTTTAGTCACCGGGGGCGCAGGATACATCGGTTCTCATACTGTACTGGCTCTCAAGCAAGCAGGTTATGACGTGGTAATACTTGATAACCTGGTCTACGGTCATCGAGAGTTGGTAGAACAAGTTTTACAGGTAGAACTGGTAGTTGGGGATACCAACGATCGCTCTTTATTGGATGAATTATTTAAAACCCGTAATTTTGCGGCTGTGATGCACTTTTCTGCTTATGCTTACGTAGGCGAGTCCGTGACTGACCCCGCAAAATATTACCGTAACAATGTGGTCGGTACGCTGACTTTATTAGAAGCAATGCTGGCTGCATCCATTCACAAGTTCGTATTTTCTTCTACCTGCGCCACCTACGGAGTCCCAGAAGTCGTCCCAATTCCCGAAGACCATCCCCAAGACCCAATCAATCCTTATGGGGCTACTAAACTGATGGTAGAGCGGATTTTATCTGATTTTGATGTTGCTTATAATTTAAAATCAGTCCGGTTCCGCTACTTTAATGCGGCTGGTGCGAATCCTGATGGTTTACTAGGTGAAGACCACAACCCAGAAACTCACTTAATCCCTTTGATATTACTGACAGCTTTGGGTAAGCGGGAGTCTATCTCGATTTTCGGCACAGATTACCCCACACCTGATGGTACTTGTATTCGTGATTATATTCATGTGAACGATTTAGCTGATGCCCATGTTTTAGGACTGGAATATTTATTACAGGGTGGCGATAGCGAAGTATTTAACTTGGGTAATGGTAACGGTTTTTCCGTGCGTGAAGTGATTGCGGCGGCTGAGTCAGTAACAGGCTTATCAATTCCCGTCCAAGAATGCGATCGCCGTCCTGGTGATCCACCTGTTTTAATTGGTAGTAGTGAAAAAGCCAGAAAAATCCTCGGCTGGCGATCGCAATATCCAGCGATCCAAGATATTGTGAGTCATGCTTGGCAATGGCATCAAAAGCGACACAAATAGAAGTGTGAAGTATGAAGTGTGAAGTATGAAATTTTTCTGTTCACTCTTCATACTTTCTCTTTTATTTCTGAGAAAAATAAAATTTCAGTCAAAAGATTTAGGCTTGATTCTGTCGTTTTTCTAGGTGATGTTGGTGTAATTGGGGAAAGTTGTCTAAATCTTCTATTGTTTGCGGAGCGGGAAAAATTTCACTGCTATTAGAGCTAAACCTATCTAAATAAATCTGAAAAGCTGCTTCATCTTCTCGATGTTCAAGGATATATCTACGTAGTTCACTACGAGTCATTGACATAAAATCATATTTACTCATAAATATCTCTATTTTCCGTTAAGGTAAATATTGATTTTCAATTAGTCCGCGAAGGCGGACTTCGTTTTTATAGCCGCGAATTCCATTCGTCGGTGCTAGGTGCTGCTCAGAGGAAGGCATACTTAAACTATTTTACTAATTAACTTCTTCTTGTCTGTTGCCAGAAAACTAGGAAAATCCCGACTAGTACAAAACCGGGAATTGCGATCGCCCAAGGTGGTACAGTTTTTGTAGATTCCTGAGCTACAGCATCGCTGTTGGCATTATTAATATTGACTTTTTGAACATTTTGTGTGTTACTTTGAGTACCAGCCGCGACGGTGACTTCAAACTTGAGGGTAAAGGGTTTGAAATTAGTGCCTTTTGCGGGTTTACCACTGAGTTGTAATTGATAAAGTCCGGGTTTGGGAAAGGTGATTTCGGCTCCGGGAATACCTTGGAAGCGTTCGGCGGATACGGGTTTGAGGGATGGTTCGAGTAGTGCAGGTTCGCTGGGGGTGTGGGGTTCGGCGTAAACTGCCAACTGACAAGTACACTGAGCAAGGGGGATGGTTTGTCCACCTTTACGTGTGAGGGCAAACCAAGTTTGGGTAGGCTCGCCAGCGCGGGGATTATCATTGGGTTCGAGATGGAGAGTTGCACCGACATCGGTGGCTACTTGGATTTTATGGGCGAAGACTGGGTGAATGTTAGTAATTGCGATCGCTAAACAAAACAGCAATAATGCGGATTGTAATTTTTTCATGCTTGGAAAATAATTCATGCTCACCAAATAAGGCAAAAGTTAAAAGTTAAAAGGCAAAATAAAGAAAAATAAAAATGCTCGTAAGCCTCTAAATTTATGGAGATTATCTTTTTATTTTTTACTTTTTACTTCTTAACCTGCTCACCTGCTTTTACCCAACGCAACAGCAATACTCCAAGGGTAGCTGTAACTAGTAGCACTGTTGCCAACTTATTACCCCCATTTGATTTTAGAGAACCCAGGTAATGGGAACCGATCACCACTGCATGAAAGGTACTCAAGATTAAAGCCGGCACAGTTAAAAGATGAATTTGTCGCCAAAGTTTACCCCAAGATTTCTGCAACGATTCCCAACTAGTTAAAGCAGCAGGAGTCATTAAGATCAATGCTACAGCACCCGCAGCCATCCCCCAGCGAAATTCTCTAGGAAAAAACCAAAAAGCGGCAAAATTCCATTGCAGAGAATGTTCAATCATGTGGGTGGTGTGGACTAGAGACAGCACAAAAGCACCCACACCCAAAGCCCGCCGATAGCGCATAGGCGCAGCCCATAAATGACTAATTGGGCGGGCAATTAAAGCTAACATCAAGCAAAATAAGGCGGCGTGTCCGGTGTAGTCTACCATTGTGTCACCAGTCCGCAATAAGGTAATTGCGCCAATGGCCAGTGTTACCCAACCGCCTAAGCGAAATAATTGACTGCGCTGATCTTTACTAATTAACGAAGTAGAAACACCAACCCCCAACATCGTGGGTAAAGTTCCTAAACCAAAGGCTAACATTGTGGCTGCACCCATCCAGAGGTTGCTGGTTTCTGCGGCTTTGATTTGGGCTGCATACAAGAAACCACAAGGCATTAAACCCCAAGTCATTCCCAAAAATATGGGTGTCCACCATTTGGTTTGATAGGAAAGTTTAACCATGCCTGCACTCAGGCGATCGTGTAAATTACTTTTTAATAAAGGATGTAATACCGGAATATGAGGCAACCAATTGGGTTTAATTTGTCCTAAGCCAAACCAAATCAGCATAATTCCGGTAATCATCGCCATCCAACGGCGAAATTCACTACCAATTCCCGCTAGTTGTCCACTTTCAAACAATACCGAACCGACAGCCCCAATTCCCGCACCTACCAGGGCGTAGCTGAACATTCTGCCGAGGTTTAGTAAAAAGTGAAATATTAATTGCTGTTGCCAAGTAGATGAATGTTCTGATGTTGATTTCTGCCCATTTTGCTTACCAGACAACGAAAACGCCACCGTCAAAGGGCCACACATCCCGAAGCAATGCCCAAAACTGCCGAGAAATCCCAGGATGGCGATGAGCGATAAATCTAACATATCCAGCCTTCAGCACTGCCCAAACAAGGAACAATATGTCAAATTTTTGCCTCTGTCAACAGACAAGTCGTCAAACTTGAGTTTGCGCTACTCTAGGTCTGGAAAGCAAGGTTCAATGTATGCAAACACGGATTTGGCTGGTGCTGTTGGCGCTGGCGGTAGTTGTCATAGTTGGTAGTAGAAGTATTGCGTTCAATAGTTTTTTTCCCCAAGCTGCTGCACCAGAAATTGTTAAGCAATTACCAGCAAAACAAGCTCAACCCAAGCCGCCAATACAAGACAATACACCACAAGTTTCGCTTGAGAATTTGCTTGCCCACATTGAAAAGTTAAATTTTCAACGCTATACAACAGCAGAGCGATCGCGTACTCGTACATATATCACAAGTGAATTAAAAAAATCCGGCTGGAAACCACAGCTAGAGAAATTTACTGATGGTGTGAATATCTTTGCAGAACGTTTAGGAACTGACAAAACCGCAGGTACAATTCTCGTCGGCGCACATTATGATACAGTCGCTGCTTCTCCTGGTGCTGATGATAACGGTACTGGGGTGGCGGTAGTCTTAGAAATTGCCAGATTACTTGGTTCCCAACAAACACCACGCACTTTACAATTAATTTTTTTTGATAAAGAAGAAGCCGGACTGTTGGGTAGTAAAGCTTTTGCAGCTCAAGCCAAACGGTTAAAAAATTTCAGTGGTGTGATTGTTATGGATATGGTTGGTTATGCTTGCTACACTCCCGGCTGTCAACAATATCCACCAGGTTTACCTGTAACGCCACCCAGTGATAAAGGAGACTTTTTAGCAGTGGTGGGTGATACGGAACATTTACCTTTACTAAGTGCTTTTCAAAACCCACAACTAGCTAATTTACCAGCAGTTCTCACAGTACCTATTCCATTGAAAGGATTACTCACACCTGATACTCTGCGGAGTGACCATGCACCGTTTTGGTATCAAGGAGTAGGGGCAGTTTTAGTGACAGATACAGCTAATCTGCGTAGTCCCCATTATCATCAACCTAGTGACCAGCCTAGTACAATTGAGCGATCGTTTTTTGCAGGTGCGGCGCAAATTGTTGTGAATACTACCTCTGCTTTGTTAGCCAAACATGAAAGTTTAGCCACTCCAATTGCTCCTTAAGACTAACAGGAATTGATATAGGAATCCGATTTGTTTTCTGAATCTAGTTGTATAGGCTGGGAGTAGGGAATGGGGAGTAGGGAGTAGGAAAAAAGCCTGACCTGGGTGTACTGGTTTTTTTCATAAATCAAATATGAGTCCTATATGACGCAGTGAAACCCAACATTTTCAGGATTTTGTTGGGTTACGCTCCGCTTCACCCAAAAGTTGCTACGATTTTTTTGTAACTAAAACCCTCTCTTATCCTGCTTCCTGCCTTTCTACTTAACTTGTGGGTAGATTAATACCCAGTTTTGTTGATCATTAAGTTGCAAATATAAACCTTGAACAATCAGCCGCAACGCAAGGCGCGTCCTCAGATAATACCTAATTAAATGAGTTCCTGGTTGAGCAAAGACATCATCATAGTTTTGGCTATAACCAAATGGTTTAGAACAATAATTACCAACACCTTGGACTGATAACACAAAAAATGGTGCTTGTTTGTATTCATCGGGAACCATGAAAATACCATATACATGATGTTCGCCGCGCCAGGGTTGCACAACAACTTGGGAGGCTGTTATCTGAAGTTTTTGTTTGTTTGATTTTAAAAAAGCTTCTGAATTACATTGCGAGTTATGTACAGGCCAAAACAAAGTCACAATCAAGATTGAAACTAGCAAAATTAATATATAGATAATTGGGCGACGCATACAGGATGAAATCTAAAGTTTTTAGCTGCCATTCGGGCTGCTGACTCAAGGCTCAAGTAAAGTATGTTTGCGGGATAAATTCTGCTCTCTATTAACATCCGCAACAAAAAGAGATGAGCTTTTTCCGTAGATACTTTGCATATTCGTGGAGTATACACATATCTTGCACTACATGATGTCTATGTGTATCCGGTATTTTCTTGACCTTATTTTAAGAGTCGTCAAATGCCAAAATATCCGTTATATTCCCGTCAGGATTCATTGACGATAATTTTTATGGGAATAAGTAAGAAAGCTTTAAATTTATTAGTAAGTTGCTTTTGTGCCTTAACTTACACAAGTTTTATAAGTATAAATACTGCGGTACAAGCGGCTGATACTGTTGTGTTGCGTTATGGTTTATTGGCGGAGTCTGTTTCTTTGGCTGAGTTGCAAAAAGCAGCAGAATTGGGAGATTTCCCGAATGGTTTTGAATTGTATGGTCGAAAATTATCTTCCCAAGAGCGGCGCTTTTTGTTAGAGACGCTGAAAATGCCGCTACCGTTGAATGTTGTGACTGTGAATCGGTTACTCAATACTCAGATTGGGGCAACAATTCTTAATGATTTCTCGACTGCGGTTGTGCGTAAGGATAAAGCTGGTGTGCAAGCTCTGAGAGCCGGAGCGGTTATCGGTGCAACTGCGCCTCAAGGTTTGTCGTTACTGAGTTTTATTGCTGCTTATCCGAGTCAAAATCTGGAAATTAATTTACCCGCAATTTTCAAATTGTCTGGTAATTTTAATACCGCATTTTGGCGGACTCAACAATTTATGTTAGCGATCGCACCCCAACTTAATCAAAAATCGCTACAAGTTTCTTTACCATTTGACCCCAGTCAACCTGGAACGGCGGAAGTCCAAGTCTTGAAAGTCAATTGGCTTGACAAACAACGTCAGCGTAATATTCCTGTAGATATTTATTGGTCAAATGCTGCAACTGCAAATAAACCAGTCATAGTTTATTCTCACGGTTTGGGTTCTGTGCGGACTGACTTACGTTATCTTGCCGAACATTTAGCATCCCACGGTTATGTATTTGTGGCTGTCGAACATCCTGGTAGTAATCAAACAAATGTTGATGCTGGTTTACAAGGTAAAGGTAAACTCCTCAAACCGCAAGAATTTTTAGAACGTCCCAAAGATATTAGTTTTGTTTTGGATGAACTCGCTAAAGTTAACCAAACTCCTAACGACCCGTTAGCAGGTAAACTCGCAACTAACAATGCGATGGTGATTGGTTATTCTTTTGGTGGCGGTACAGCTTTGGCGTTAGCTGGTGGTGAGTTACAACTAGATAAGCTCAAACAACGTTGCAAACAAAATTTGGCTGTGTTGAGTTTGGGTGAAGCTGCACAGTGTGTTGCTCAAGAACTACCAAACAACAGCTATCAACTGCGGGATACTCGAATTAAGCAAGCGATCGCTCTTAATCCTACCAGTTCTCTAATGTTTGGCGACTCTGGTTTAACTAAGATACAAGTCCCGACGCTGATATTAGCCAGTTCCGCCGATAAAAGTACTCCGGCTTTGACTGAACAAGTTGTCGGGTTTCACAAAATTTCTGCACCTAAATGGCTGGTTGGGATCTTGGGCGGTACACACCTCAGCGTTAAAGACCCCAGCACTACTTTAGATCAAGCTGGTCAACCCAACACACCTTTTACTGGCGGCGAAGTTGTCGGAGAACAAGCCGCCGATGTTCGTAAATTTGTGAAGGTGATAGTCCTGGCTATGGCTGCACAACTCACCCCAGAAGCTGAACAATATAGCGTGTTTTTGACACCAAATTATGCGATTTCCGCTTCTACGCCAGCATTTCCCTTTCTCTTGGTCACAGAAATTCCTCCTGATGCGCTCAAAGTAGTGGAGGAATATATATATAAATAACTCTCCACTTTCTCACTAGTACACTGCGGCGTAAATCAGCAGACCATTAAAAATAGGTAAAAAGCTGACTTAATAAGTATTATTTCTTTTTACTTTTGCTTTGTTGTACTAGCGATCGCTTCTGTTTATTAAAACATAATTTTTTCTTATCACTGATATTAGCCGTTATTTGTCAATTTATGTTGACTTATCGTAACAATTTAGTTACACTTATTAACATAAGTTTAGAAATTGGTAATCAAATACAATCAAATCCGCTAACAAATAAAAATATTGTCAGAATTTGATATCTTTTGCAGTTAGCTATGAACAACGGACTTCGGTATCGGTATCTCCCATCGACATTTGGACTTCTCCTAATCACCTCGGTTTGAACAACACCGAGGTTTTTTCTTTTTAAAGAAGGGACTAGAGGCTAGAGATTAGGGGCTAGAAAAGAGCATTTTATACCATATTTGATTTTGTATTTTGGTTTAGAAAGAGTTTATTGGTAGGCTTTTAAGCGATTCATCTGTCACACTCATCTTGGAATGCAGTATTATTTATTACATTTTAATTTTAATCCAGCTATTGAGGTAAATAACTGTTTCTTTAACCCCTAGACTCTAGCCCCTAACCTCTAGTTGCCTTTCCAGACGGCGAAATAAAAATAACCAAAGTGGTAAGGAACTGTTAATGGCGATGAGTCGAACTAAATGGCCTGTGGTGACAATTTCCACATTATGATCTAACGCAAGGGAAACTAAGATCATTTCAGCAGCACCACCGGGGGCTGTCACCAAAAGACAAGTTAACCAATCCCAAGAAGTAAAGTGCATAGCCAGCATAGCAGCGATCGCACCAGCAATAAGCGTCAACGCTACAGAAATCAACGCACAACCGATGATTCGTTTACCAAAGGTGGGTTTTTCTCCCCAATATTCACCGATGGTAATTCCTAATAACATTTGACCAACTATATTAACCAAAGGCTGTGGACTCAAGTTAGCTCCACTCACAAAAGGTAAGCAATTCAAAAAATAATTAAAAAATATACCCAGTAGTAACGCTCCAAAAAAATCTCCAGCCGGAATTTTCCAAACAATAGCGCCGTAAACTATCACTCCAGTAATCAGCAATGCTACCAGCAACAGTCCGATTTGTGTAGGTTCCAGACTGAGTAAAGCTTGTTTGACAGGAAGTGTTGCAGAATTCCAGTAATTACCAACTGTGGTTCTGGCAATAAAAGGAATTACCAACACTACACAAGTCACCCGAATTGCTTGCACTAAAGCAACCAAAGTCACGTTTTTATTGTAATCAGCCGCAATTGATGACATTACACCCACGCCACCGGGAACTGTCGCCAACATTGCTGTTAATAAGTTGGTTTTGCTGAGTCGGGAATAAATATAGCCAATACAGCTACCACATACTAATAAAAAAAAGGTCAGAGCAACAAATATCGGAATCCCAGCAGCTAAATTGATCAGGTCACTATTACCATTAGATAAACCCACAGTCAGTCCTACAAGTCCCATCCCAACTTTTCTCGCAGTTCTGTTAGGTTTGGGTATGTATTGGTAGAAAATTCGACATCCTTGGAGGATGATTGTACCAGCAGCGATACCACCAAATATCCAAGCAATACCGCCAACATGAAGCTTTACCAAGCCGATACTCAGTGGTAATGCTAGTAGTATTTCTAAAGCCAGAACCATAATTTGAGGGACAATTAGCTGTGGTTGAGTACCAGAGACATTTTGATGAAAAATTTCCTCCTGAGTGGGAGTAACACTAAGACTTTGATTCATTGATACAAGTTTTTTAAAATTAAATTTGACTAGGTTCTGGAATTAATGCGATCGCCAATTACTGTTTTTAAGTTCTATGTACAATGGCAATGGTATAACAATAATCTTAATAAAATTTAAACATAGCTTTCATCCTCATCACCACAGCAATATTTGGTATTTAAAGTGATGTACAACTGGGAGCATCCCACTTTTTTTAATACGTCATTGCGTAGGCGTTAGCCTTCCCGTAGGGTACGCAACGAAGTGGAGTGAAGCAATCGCAAAATCCCTCACTAACAACGAGTCCATGCGATTGCTACCCTGCGGGAAGTCTTACGCCTACGTCGTGCCTCTGGAGCGAGACGCTACGCGTAGCTTGCTTCTCCGAAGGAGTACGCAATGACAGAATTATTATTTTGCTGAGTAATAAAAACTGGGATGCACCCTGTACAACTTAATTTTTGAAACCCCTCTCCAAACCTCTCATGCCAGTCGCCTCAAGTCGGGAAACCAGCCCACGGCGCTGGCTCCCCGACGCGGAGAGAGGCTTTGAGTCTTGCTCCCCTTCCCTCGTAGGGAAGGGGTTGGGGGTTAGGTTTAAGAGACAGTTACACACGGCGTTATTTAGGACAATAAATGGTAGAAAACATCTGTTTTCTACCATGTCTGATAGTTGTGAGTAATTGCCTTTCTCTACTAGTCTTCATCTAAGGGTGGAAAAGCTTCTTCAAATTTCCACAATTCATCTTTATTTTCCAGAAACCAATTACGTGTAGCAGGCGTTAATTGACTCCAAATAATTGCACTAGGAATATTAGGACAATCATATTGATATTGCTGACCAAGTAATTTGAGATTTAACTCTACCTCATCAGGAATACCAAATTCTTGCCAGTCTACTACCACATGACTTCCGACAATTCCCGCTGTTGGATCAAAAATTAACTGTGCAGCCCTGACTAAATCAGCAAAGTGTCGTGGTTTAAGGTTAGATATCTGCTGAATATGCAGTAACTCTTCATCTTCTTGAGACATTTTCCCTGGAGTGATCAAAATTGACTACTTGTAGAACTTACTGCCAGAGATTTTGATTCCAATAGTTCTAGTTTAACGCTTACAGCACAATTCAGGCGTTTAGAGCAACTTGACGATATCTGTGGGGATAAGATGGGAAGCGCGATCGCTTCTGCTTGTAGTAATTTATATCAGAACTTAACTCAGAAAATGTATGGAAAAAATTCATATTGATGTCCAGCAGGGCAATATTGCAGGAGTCGCAGATGAAATAGCCAATGGTGTTGATATTGAATACTTAGACGAGTATTCCCAGCAAACACCATTAATGTGTGCAGTTAGTAGCCCCAATGCAGGCGTTGAGATGATTCGCTTCCTCTTAGAACATGGCGCGAATGTCAATGGTATTGAACCAGAATCTCAAAATACCGTACTTGGGTTGGCTGTACAGTCAGGAAATCTCGATAAAATCCAATTTATTCTCGATGCTGGAGCTGATATTAACTATCAAACTTCAGATGGCTATTATGTCTTAATTCATGCTATGTATGGTCGAGATATTTTGCAAGATGAAAACTTAATACCAACTTTGAATTTACTCATCTCTAAAGGTGCTGCTGTCAATGGAATGAGTAGCTATGGTGAATCTGCAATTAAAGTAGCTGCTCAGGTTGGGAGATTTGATGCTGTCCAATTATTATTGAACGCAGGTGCTAACCCAGAGCAACTGGAATGGACAGAATTAATGCACGCTATAGTTTTTGGCAGCTTAGAGCAAGTAAAGTTATTGCTAGAACAAGGCGCAGATCAAAATGTGCGTGATTGTTGGGATAGAACTCCTTGGTTATTGAGTATTCAGGTGGGTGAATTACCTAAAGCCAAGTTACTCCTAGCGGCGGGAGCAAATCACAATGATGTGGGAAACTGCGGAAAAACGCCGTTAATGTATGCAATAGAAAACAATAGGGTCGAAGTCTTAGAGTGGCTAATTGCAGAGGGATTTGATATTGAAGCCACCGATGAATTTAGTAACACTGCGTTAATCGTCGCAGCAGAGCATGGTGCTACTGATTGCGTCAAAATTTTATTAGAAGCTGGTGCAAACCCCAGCAGAATCAATGATTGCAATGACAAAGCCATTAAGGTAGCGAAAAAGAAGGAAATTGTCAGAATGTTAGTTGCGGCTGGTGAAGATTTGAGCGATATTAATGATGATATGCGGCGATCGCTCACCGGAATTGACAACAACAAATTTTCATTATCACAAGTAACACCAGAGCAATATTTTGCTGGCAAACATCCGCGCTTTGGCAAAACGAATCCAGAGTTGATGATAATTCCCTTTTGGGAAGCGGTGATTTGTGAAGGTTGTTCTGCTTATACAGCTAAAAACTTTTTTAAAGATACAGAAAATTGGCAAGATAAAGCATGGTGCTATGACCGATTTGGCAGAAGCATTACACAATTACCAGATGGCAGAATTGTCGAAATTGCTGGTGAACATGAAGACTCCTATGACCCTGATTTTTGTATATATAACGATGTGGTAGTTTATCAAGGTGATGGTAATTTTCAGATTTTTGGCTATCCCCAAGATGTGTTTCCACCAACTGACTTTCATTCAGCCACATTAGTTGGAGAATACATATATATCATTGGCAACTTAGGATATCTCGGTACAAGAATTTATCATGAAACTCCAGTTTATAGATTACATATCCACACCTTTGCAATAGAAAAAGTAGAAACCATTGGAGAGAAACCAGGATGGATCAGTGAACACAAAGCTTACTCCCAAGAACCAGATAAAATACATATTACTGGCGGTAAATTATGTGTCATTAATAATGAAAACATAGAAGATTATATAGATAACTCTGTTGATTACATCCTAGATTTAATTGACTTTAATTGGAGCCGCGCGACTGTTTAAGCATTAAATTTCTAGAAATCCGATTTGATTTCTGAAAAAATTTTAGTATGTGTAGGGTGTGTTGGGCGTAAGCCATAACGCATCTAAAACTTTGCGGTAGATGCGTTACGCCGTCGCTAACACATCCTACTTACTACTAGCAATCTCTTGTAATACTTTAGTTAATAAAATTTAGTTTTATAAAAAACCCAACTCAAGATATAAATTTCCAGTAATAATTTCCTCAGTGTTGATAAGCGCAACATACTTACATAAGAACACAGTCTTGAATCAAGAAGCTTGGTGGAGGTAGTCACTATGATGGGAGCTTTGTGGTTCTTCGTTTTCTGCTTCATTTGGCTGATGGGCTTTTCTTTGCTGGCAGAAATTTGGTTTTATGAGGAAGAGCAGGAGTTTTAGTTGTCTACTAAATATGACAAGATGCCCGACTTCTTTGAGAAGTCGGGCATCTTAGCATTAATACACTAGCTTAACAGTTTTCCTCCTGCCTTCTGCCTCCTGCCTCCTGCCTCCTGCCTTCTAAATTACAAGTCACACTGATGAGTTTGGCAATATTTAGCACTATCAATCTCGTTTTGTAATTGATTTAATTTAATAATTTGAAAAGCTGAACCACCTTGCACCTCAGCCAGAATATAAGCATATTTTTGACCTCTATAATAATGGTCTCGACCAACTTTAGTAACTCGGCGAGACTGGCTGAAATCGTTAGCAATATTCGCGCTATAAATGCTTTGAATTAATTTCACCGCCTTGGCATTTTTGCGGGTGAATTTGATACTGGAGTCGCCGCTAATGGTGATTCCTTCTTTAGTGACTACGCCATTCTCCGCCGGAACATCAACATAGAAATATAAATTACCTTTATTACCTGAATAACCATGTGCTTCGCTGCTATAAGTCAGTCTTGGTAATTGGGTTTTAGTTTTTGCCCATTTAATCACGGTGTTAATGTTTTGCCCTGGAAGTGCATTAGCGGGTGTCGTCACCAATACAACCGCTAAAGATAGTAAGGCTGCTAAGGCAATGAAGTTAAATTTGTTACTATTTTTCATAGTTTTTCCCTGTAGTAATGCTGATTTATACAGCATAGCCGATGATCATTTCGGGTTCATCTTGCAGGAAGAAACTGAGAGAGTGTTAATTTTTGTGGACAAAAGCCAAAATGAAGCGATCGCTGTTCTCAACTAAAAAACTAGCCATGCTCAGAATTTTGGACTAGCAACCGAAACGCAAACATTTGTATATTTTTGCCGGAGCTAGATAAAAGTTGGGTTGCGCCTCAAGTAAAATATTTTTGTAAAGTTTTTAACTTTCAGATACAAAACTTAGATTTTGTCTAATGTCAAAAGAAGTATTTATTCTTAGGTTTGCTTAAACAAGACTACAGAATCTACATACTTCTTAATAAATTACCAGGAAAAACGCAAAACGTTCTAATCTAAAAGCTGACTGGGTTAATTTTACTGGCAGTTTTGAAGGCGGTACTCTGAAGGCATAAACACATCAATGTGTCAAGCCTCAAAGCGACCCAGACTTAACACATAAACGATTATGATGGGAGTTTTACAAATCCGATGAGTGTTAAGGCGAGTGGTGGAAGCTCAGTTGCGCGTCCGCAACTATATCAAACCCTAGCTGTAGCAACCATTTCTCAAGCGGAACAGCAAGACCGCTTTTTAGGAACTGGTGAATTAAATGAACTGGCAAGCTATTTTGCATCTGGTGCAAAACGTTTAGAAATTGCCCAGATTCTCACAGAAAATTCCGAGATTATCGTATCTCGTGCTGCTAACCGGATATTTGTCGGTGGTTCACCAATGGCTTTTTTAGAAAAGCCCCAAGAACCAGAATTAGCAATGGCTGGCGCTGCTGTTGGCGCTGGTGGTGATGTCAGGGAAGGCATGAAACTGGGAACAGTCACCTACGTTGAAAGTCGTGGTGGGTTCTTAGAAAACTTGCGTTCTATCTTCAATACTTCTCCTGGTGGCCCAACACCTCCAGGGTTCAGACCAATTAACGTTTCACGCTACGGCCCAAGCAACATGGCCAAGAGCTTACGGGACTTGTCCTGGTTCTTGCGCTATGCTACTTATGCGATCGTAGCTGGCGACCCCAACATTATTGCTGTAAACACTAGGGGTCTGCGGGAAATCATTGAAAATGCTTGTTCTGGTGAAGCAACAATCGTGGCTTTGCAGGAAATTAAGTCAGCATCCCTGTCTTACTTCCGCAAAGATGCTGAGGCTACAGAAATTGTGACTCAGTACATGGATGTGCTGCTGACAGAATTTAAAGCACCCACACCTTCGACCAAATTACGCCAACGTCCCTCTGGCGACCAACAAGGTTTACAACTGCCGCAAATTTATTTTAATGCCGCAGAACGCCGTCCCAAGTTTGTGATGAAACCTGGGTTGTCAGCCAGCGAAAAAACTGAGGTAGTCAAAGCAGCATATCGGCAAATCTTTGAGCGCGACATTACCCGTGCTTACAGCTTGTCGATTTCTGATTTGGAATCCAAAGTGAAAAATGGCGACATCTCCATGAAAGAGTTTGTCCGCCGTTTGGCAAAATCTCCCCTTTACCAAAAACAGTTTTATCAGCCTTTTATTAATAGCCGCGTTATCGAACTTGCTTTCCGTCACATTTTGGGACGGGGGCCAAGTAGCCGGGAAGAAGTACAAAAATACTTCTCCATCATTTCTAATGGTGGTCTGGCTAAATTAGTGGATGCGCTGGTAGATTCTGACGAATACGCTGATTACTTTGGTGAAGAGACAGTACCTTACATTCGCGGTTTGGGTCAAGAAGCCCAAGAATGTCGGAACTGGGGGCCACAACAAGACCTGTTTAACTACAGTGCGCCTTTCCGCAAAGTACCGCAGTTCATCACCACATTCGCAGCTTACGAACAACCATTACCAGATCAACACCCCTATGGCTCTGGTAACGACCCCTTAGAAATTCAATTTGGGGCGATTTTCCCGAAAGAAACTCGCAACCCCAGCACCCGTCCAGCGCCATTTGGTAAAGATACAAGACGGATATTGATTCACCAAGGGCCTGGAATTAATAACCAACTGAGTAATCCCAAAGCACGGGGTGTAGCTCCTGGAACTCTGGGGCCAAAAGTATTCAAGTTGGATCAACTTCCTGGCACTATCGGTAAGAAAGCTGCTAAGGGTGCAAGTGTCAAGTTCTCTGAAAGCTCTACCCAGGCAGTAATTAGAGCAATTTACTTGCAAGTTATCGGTCGTGATGTTTACGAAGGTCAACGACTGAAAGTCCAAGAAATTAAGCTGGAAAACGGCGATATTTCTGTACGGGAATTTGTTAGAGCTTTAGCTAAGTCTGACTTGTTCCGTGGTTTATACTGGACACCGTTGTATGTTTGTAAAGCGATCGAATACATCCACCGTCGCTTGTTAGGTCGTCCGACCTACGGTCGCCAAGAAAATAACAAATACTTCGACATTGCCTCTAAGAAAGGTTTCTATGGCGTTGTTGATGCTATTCTTGATACCCCAGAATACAGCGAAGCCTTTGGTGAGGATACAGTTCCTTACGAACGCTATCTGACTCCTGGTGGTGTATCGCTGCGACAACTGCGTGTTGGTACCATCCGCGAGGATGTAGTCGCTACCAAAGTTGACAAGCAAGAAACACCCCGCTTTGTGGAACTGGGCGCTGTGAGCCAAAATCGCACAGAACCAGATATTCAGTTCCGCATTAATCAAGGTGTTAGCAAGCAACGTGAACAAACAAAAGTCTTCAAGCTGGTAGCAAATACAGTTGATAAAGTTGCAGTGCAAACTGTAATTAGTGCTGCTTACCGCCAGATTTTTGAGCGTGATGTTGCGCCTTACATTATTAAAAACGAATTCACTGTACTGGAAAGTAAGCTAAGTAACGGTGAAATCTCGGTGAAAGAATTTATTGAAGGTTTGGGTTATTCTAACCTCTACCTGAAGGAATTCTACACACCTTATCCCAACACCAAGGTAATTGAGTTGGGAACCAAGCACTTCTTAGGACGCGCACCCATTGATCAAGCAGAAATCCGCAAGTATAACCAGATTTTGGCTACCCAAGGTCTGAAGGCGTTTATTGCTGCTTTGTTGAACAGTGCAGAGTATCGCCAAGTATTTGGAGAAGATACAGTTCCTTACCGTCGCTTCCCGACTTTACCTGCGGCTAACTTCCCCAACACAGAGAAGCTTTACAACCAACTCACCAAGCAAAACGATGATGTGGTTGTGCCTAGCTTTAAGCCAGTCAAAGCGCGGATGGATTCTGCCAATACACCAATTTTGGCAAAAGCGATCGCAGATTTAGCTTATCAAGCACGGCAAATCGACAAGACCAAGCCGTTGTTTATCGAGTTGGGTCGTTCATACAACGATGGTCGCGGTCAGTCTGTCGAAGTGGGTGTGGGTACTAGCCGCCGTAAACCTGCACGGATTTTCCGCTTAACAGATGGTAGTAGCCAAACCGAAAGACAGTTAGTAATTAACGCTGCTTACTGTCAGGTATTGGATGTATTTAGCGGTCAGGTTCCTGATTATTACCGTCGTAGCGAACTCGACAGCAGACTGCGGAATGGAGAAATCTCAGTGCGTGAGTTTGTCCGCGAACTCGCAAGCTCGGAAATCTATCGCAAACGCTTCTATACTCCATATCCCAACACCAAAGTAATTGAATACTTATTCCGTCACTTGTTGGGTCGTGCGCCAGCTACTCAAGGCGAAATCCGTCAGTACAACAAACTATTGGCTGATAGCGGTTTGAGAGCGGCTGTAGAAGCAATTGTTGATAGCCCAGAATACGCTCGCTACTTTGGTGAAGATGTGGTTCCATATCCACGCTTCCCATCTTTACCTGCTGGTAACTACCTCGGTAGTGTACAAGCAGCAGCTGACCTAGTGAAACAATCTTGGTCTAGTTTGTCTCCTGCTGTATTAACAGGTCGTCCTAGCGATCGCTAATACTTAGTTAATATTCCAGTGTAAATAGTCAAGAGGTTTATACTCTTGGCTATTTACTCATGGCTATTGACTATTGACACTTTACCTTTAGTAACACTCCTCTCAGATTGCGGGTTTAGGTGTCAATCTGAAAAGGAATATTACAAAGTATTAAGAGCAGTCATAAATGCTCAACAGAATGCCGGAGAATATTTTGCGGAAGGTAGCTGAGTTTTACAGCTTGTGTAGTTGAAATTAACACCAGCAAACTCGTAAAGTATTAGCTACAGCAGCGACTCAACTGTTGTATCTAAAAACAACGAGAGAACGTAGCTACATTCGACCGAAATTAAAATCGCACCAGTTTCATACCCTGGTTTCATTAGTACTGGAGGAATCCATTAATGAGTATCGTCACGAAGTCCATCGTGAATGCTGATGCAGAAGCTCGCTACCTCAGCCCTGGCGAATTAGATCGGATCAAGAGCTTTGTTTCTGGTGGCGAACGTCGCCTCCGCATCGCTCAAGTTTTGACCGATAACCGTGAGCGCATTGTTAAGCAAGCTGGCGACCAATTGTTCCAAAAGCGCCCCGATGTTGTATCTCCTGGTGGTAACGCTTACGGTCAAGAAATGACAGCTACCTGCTTACGCGACCTAGACTACTACCTCCGTCTCATCACCTACGGAGTAGTTTCTGGCGATGTTACACCTATTGAAGAAATCGGTGTAGTTGGCGTTCGTGAAATGTACAAATCCCTCGGCACTCCTATCGATGCAGTTGCTGGTGGTGTTGCTGCTATGAAGAACGTTGCTGCTTCCTTGCTGTCTGCTGAAGATGCTGCTGAAGCTAGCGCCTACTTCGACTACCTAGTTGGTGCAATGCAGTAGGCTGAGGTTTTCTCCCTGCTGACACAAACTGTTGCAATACGGTTGGAAATAAGGAAATAACAACAATGCAAGACGCAATTACCTCTGTTATTAACTCTTCAGACGTTCAAGGTAAATACCTCGACACTGCTGCTTTAGAAAAACTAAAAGGCTACTTCGCAACTGGTGAACTGCGCGTTCGTGCAGCTACCACCATCAGCGCCAACGCAGCTGCGATCGTTAAAGAAGCTGTTGCTAAATCTCTGTTGTACTCTGATATCACCCGTCCCGGTGGTAACATGTACACCACCCGTCGTTACGCTGCTTGTATTCGTGACTTGGATTACTACCTCCGCTACGCTACCTACGCTATGTTAGCTGGCGATCCTTCCATCCTGGATGAGCGCGTATTAAACGGCTTGAAAGAAACCTACAACTCCTTGGGTGTACCCGTAGGCGCTACTGTACAAGCTATCCAAGCAATCAAAGAAGTAACCGCTAGCTTAGTCGGCCCCGACGCTGGTAAAGAAATGGGCGTTTACTTAGACTACATCTCATCTGGCTTGAGCTAAGAGCTAGTTGGCATCTAAGTCATTAGGTGCAGCTTTATTTAAGGTCTGGAAATCAACTGTGAGTGCTAGAACGTCTTGTCGCTTATTGCAATTGCATAGATTATGATGAGTGTTAGTGGTCTAGTATTTATGTTTGATTTCCAGCCTTGGAGAGATTAATTAAAGATTTGTCTAAAAAATATACTCCCGCTTCATTTTGAGATAAAAAAAGTTTTCACACTCACCACAGGAGATTGATCACATGGCGCGGTTGTTTAAAATTACTGCTTGCGTTCCAAGCCAAACCCGTATTCGTACTCAACGCGAACTACAAAATACCTATTTCACCAAATTGGTTCCCTACGAAAATTGGTTCCGCGAACAGCAACGGATTCAAAAAATGGGTGGCAAAATCGTTAAAGTGGAACTGGCAACTGGCAAGCAAGGTACCAACGCTGGGCTGTCCTAATTCATCTATACAAATAGAACTTTATTGTAGGGAGTTCCCAAGAGGTCAAGAAAGACCTCTTTTTTTATAGCAGCCAAAATGGTAGCGACTGTCTTAAAAGTCAAGCGATCGCATTGCTATCAAACTTATTCACTGTAAATTATTTCATGGAATACCGCAGAGCAAAAGTAGAAGGAGGTACTTTTTTCTTCACTGTGGTTACTCACAAGCGCCGGGAATTTCTCTGCGAACCAGAGAATATTATTTTATTGCGACAAGCATTCAAAAAAGTGATTGCACAACATCCATTGATTGTAGATGCGATCGCTATTTTACCAAACCATATCCATTGTCTTTGGAGTTTACCACCAGGAGATAGTGATTTTTCCAATCGTTGGCGATTAATTAAAAACTATTTTAGTCATCGTTGCGATGTTAAATATCATGGAAAAATATCAGCATCGCGTCAAAATAAAGGCGAATTAGCAGTTTGGCAACGCCGATTTTGGGAACATCAAATTAAAGATGAAGCTGATTTTATTCGCCATTGTGATTACATCCATTACAACCCCGTTAAACATGGCTATGTCAAAGCACCTAAAGATTGGCAATATTCCAGTTTTATGTTGTATGTACAGCGAGGAATATATCATATTGATTGGGGTGCAGAAGAAGATATAGAATTTCCCCAAGATATAGGAAATGAATAATATTCGTAGGTTGGGTGAAGGCGCACAAGAGATATTGAAAAGAACACTGTAAATCTATATTGCGCCGTAACCCAACACCAAATTATAATATTTTGAGAAAATATTGTGACAGGTAAAATAATTGCAGCGTGAATTTTACCGTTTGAATTAAAATATTTTGGTAGTTGAAAGTTTTGCGGTTTTCTTCGTGGCATTTGTTGGGTTCCACTTCGTTCCACCCAACCTACAAGATCAGGCGATCGTACTTGATCTCTGGTTTACCCTATTCGACCCCACCTTCAACCTAACCTTCCAAATCACTGACCTCCCCACAGGACAACTAGCCGAAGCCCAAATCACAAAGTATGACTCCTTTGGTCGCCCTAACGGTGGAACTATCCTCATCGACAACGACGCTAACGGCGTAGGCTGGTTCATCGACCCTACCCCCTTAGAAAACAGTGAATTCACCACCACCCTAACCGATACAGCCTACCGCGCTACAACAGGAGAGGCATTCGGCAAATACGACCTCCTAACCACCATCCTCCACGAAATGGGACACCTAGCAGGTATCATCGTAGGCAACCCAGGCTTCGACCGCTACATCCAAACCATCAACGGCACAAAAACATTCATAGGCGAAAACTTCACTGCCACCCTTACCCCAGATGGTAGCCACCTTGACTCCAAAGTACACCCCTACGACCTGATGAACAACACCCTCGCCCCTGGTGTACGTAAGCTACCATCATGGCTCAACCTGCAAATGCTCAACGCCATCCGTAATACTACGGTAGCATCAAACAGTACAACACAACTAACAGCACCCCTAACCGCAATACTCCTAGCCGACATCACCAACGGCAACTTCAACGAAACCGACACAACCAAACCCGAATACGGCTGGTCAACACGCGGAGCAGCCACCATACTTAATCAAGAAGCAGTCCTCACCGAAGACTCCCCCTTACTCAGCAACTTCACCCAAACCTTCATCATCCCCGAACACGCCAAATACCTCCAATTCACCCTGAAAAACACCACCTTGGGAGCAAACACCCCCACATCCCCAGGCGACGCATTCGAGGTAGCATTACTCAACGCCAACACCAAACAATCCCTAGTCAACACCAGTAAATAATGGTAGGTTGGGTGAAGTGAAGCGAAACCCAACAAAATTAAGATATCTGGTGTTGGGTTACGGCGCGAATCTGGATTTACCGTTTTGCTGTCAATATCTTTTGTGCGCCTCCACCCAACCTACGGAGGAATAGCCTCTAGCTTACAACCAATTGCCAATTAACACATAAGCAGACCAAAAACTAGGAGCTTTGTAATTAGGATGTTGTAAGATTTTGAGTTGAGCAAGACGGAGAGCTTGAGCTTTGCTGATGTTTCCTTTTTTAAGTTCTTGATAAAATTCACCAACAAACAAAGCTGTGGATTCATCATCAATTTGCCACAGAGAAGCTAGAGTGCTACGCGCACCGGCTCTGATGGCTGTACCAGCGAGTCCTAAAGCGGCGCGTTTGTCTCCGGTTGCAGTTTGACAGGCGCTTAACACTAATAGTTCGACTGCTTGTGTTTGAGTTTCATCTCGATTGCGGAGTAAGCTGTCAAACTGCTTGACATGGATTGGCCCATCGGCAGCTAAGATAAAGGTTTTATCAGCACTAGAACTAAACTGTCCGTGGGTGGCTAAGTGTACGATATTGAAAGGAACTGAATTGACTGCTTTTTCTAGTGCTTTGCTGGTAAATTCCTGATCTATCAGATTGGTTGTGGCAATTCCCGCACTAGCAATCGAATTAACTTCCATGTGAATTGCTGGTAGTGGTGCCAAGTTGGGAAAGTCTGGTGGAGGTTGCGTTAACCCAGCGGCTAAAGCTTTTAGTTGTTGTTGTACTATGGGCTGAGGATTTTGCAGTTGTAAACCAACACTTAAAGCGATCGCATATTTCTCAATTAAGAATTTTTCCCCATCGTAAAGTGATGCCATTGGGATGTTACGCAAGACACCATCCAGCACAAATACGAGCGTATCAACTTTCTTGGCCGATAATTCCGATTCAACTGGTTTAACTAGCCAGTTATATATCATTTGCGATTGGGTTTTAACAGCATTAGTCGCTGTTGGATTCACCAATGCTTTTCGCAGGTTGGTAACAATTGTTTCTACGTCTGCTTGCAGAATATTTTTACTGTAAAGTTTTAGGGTTTGGTTGGGTAGTTTGACAATTACCTGGAGTTGTTGCGGGAGGATAATCGGATAAAAAATCGCAGTCGTGGGATTTTCGATATCTACAACTTGATCCAGAACAATATCTTTACCTTCTAAACAAGCTTCTTGGAAGAAGTTATCTATTTCTGCCAATTGCAGAGCTTCTATGCGCTGACGTGCCTGATCTAAGATTTTCTCATTTTGTTGCCCTGCTTGAAATTGCAAGAGTAACTCGACTGATTGGCGATAAAGCGGTTCAACGCTCTCTCGAAAATTAAATTGTATGTCTTGATTGATGGTTGCTAAATCACTTCGTATAGATTTGATAGTATCAACTGCGGCATCATAAGCAGCGATCGCACCTGTAAAATTTTTTTGTTGCCAAAGTAATCTGCCTAACTGCCACTGCAAGCGATAGGCAATATCTGGGATAATGCTCCTCTGGGCTAAAATTAACCCTTGCTGAGTTAGACTTTGTGCCTCTGACCATTGCTGAGTTTGTTCGTACAAATTACCTAAACTCAAAAGTGCATTGGCTTCGGCACGGCGATCGCCTAAACTCTGAGATTGTTTGACAGTATTAGCTAAAATCTGAGCAATTTTTGGCATATCTGGCAGTTGAGAGTCCAGATTAGATTGTTTTTGGCGATTCGCAGTTCCTAGTTTAATTAAGCTTTGGGCGTAATTAATCTGAGAGTAAATAGCCTTGCGACTAGGGGGGAGTTGATTAAGTTGAGATTGAATCTCAGGTAATATTGCTACTGCCTCGGTTAATTTTTGGTCTTCAATTAAAAAACTCAGGTAATTCAGTTGTGCAGAAACTTTGGTTAAAGGTGAAGTAGAAAGTTTGATAGCTTGTTGATAGTAGGCGATCGCATCTGGGTTTTTTTCTTGTTTGCGTGCGTTATTGCCCAAACTCAACAAACTAGCTGCCATATCATCATTAGATTTTAAGCGTTGAGCGGCCGCTAAACTTTGTTCTAAAACTTCTTGGGATTTTTCCAGACTTCCCGATATTAACAAGGCATTACCCAGCGATCGCAATCCCACAGCTTTTTCCAGGGAATCTGGTTGTGATTGCAACTGTTGATTGACTGTCTCTATCATTTTAATGGCACGACGGTAAAAGCCTTGTGTGCGCCAAGCTTGTGCTTGATTAATTTGCGATCGCACCACACCACTATAATTGTGTGTTTGCTGATAAATTTGCTCAGTTTGCTGCCAACTGATTAAAGCTGCTTCTGGCTTTCCCTTCAACAGTTGCAGACGACCTTGAATTTCTAGTGATTGGGCGAATACTGGCGAATTTTGACTATTTTCCAGCAATTGTAAACTTTCAGTAATTGCTTGCTGTGCCTCTGTAAGTTCGCCTAATTGTTGGTAAGCCAGAGATAAATTACTGAGGGTAATAGCTAGTTTAAGTTTATCTCCTGTCTGTTTATATGCTTGTACTGCTTTTGTTAATACTTCTACCGCTTCTGCAAAACGTCCGGTATCATAGAGATTTTTACCTTGTTCTAAATCAGTTATGGTTGCATTCGTCAATGAAGATGCTGTGTAAATATGATCAGGTAAAGTTGCCAACACAGGCGAACTCAGCACCAACAGTAGACTGATGACAAAATACAACAATAAACTTAAAAGTTTACTGATTTTGCGAATATTGAGCCAAAAATCCCTAATTTTGGTTTTGATGGGCATGGCAACGAGGAGATGATTAAATAAAAAAGTATAGAGGATGGGGGTTGAAAGTTAAAGACTAAAAACAATTTATTTCATACTTCATACTTCATACTTCAGCTTTCAAAGATGATTACACCAATGCGTATATTTGTTTTAATTTTTAATGCTCACACAGACAACGAAGGGATTCACACAGTGCGAGTTGGCGATCGCAATAAAATTCTCATGTTTGAGTCAGAAGACGATGCTCTGCGCTTTGCCCTGATGTTAGAAGCTCAGGATTTCCCAACACCAACAATCGAAGCGATTGATTCAGAAGAAATTAAGGAATTTTGCGAAAGTGCTGGTTATGACTGGGAAATCGTTCCCGAAAATAGTGATTTAATCATTCCTCCAGAACTCAACGTCGAGGAAACCGACTGGGAAGCAGAAGCCGCCACCAATGATAGTGATTATACAGAACAAGTTCCACCCGCCGCAGAAACAGAACTTTCTGAGTCGGAACTCGACAGTATCCGCCGCAAACTAGAAGGATTATTGTAGTTAGTTATTGCTGATGAGTCATTGGTCATAACTGACAAATGACTGATGACCAATGACAAATGACAAATAACGCAGGAAACAAAAAAATGGCAGATTTGCAGGAACGCGGACATCTTCTCACAGAACAGATCAATCCTCTCAGTCAAAATTTAGATCAACTAACCTCTTTAGAATTAGTAGAACTGTTTAATATAGAAGACCAAAAAGCAGTAGCCGCAGTAGCCGCAGCTAAAATCGAATTAGCTCAAGCCATTGAAAAGACAGCAGAGCGGTTACAGCAAGGCGGGCGCTTATTTTATATCGGTGCTGGCACCAGTGGTAGATTAGGCGTATTAGATGCAGCTGAATGTCCTCCTACTTTTTGTACACCTCCAGAATTAGTCCAGGGAATCATTGCTGGTGGTGCTGGCGCATTAGTCCGCAGTTCTGAGGATTTAGAAGACCGCGCCCAAGATGGCGAAGCTGCGATCGCTCAAAGACAGATCACCCAATTAGATGTAGTGGTGGGGATTACGGCTGGCGGAACAACACCTTTTGTACATGGGGCGCTGAGTGCGGCTCGTCAAAGAGGAGCCGTCACTATATTTATTGCCTGTGTGCCGCAAGAACAAGTTAGTATCGACGTTGATATTGATATTCGGTTGTTAACAGGGCCAGAAGTATTAGCTGGTTCAACTCGCTTAAAAGCCGGTACAGCCACCAAGCTGACTTTAAATATCTTGTCTACTGGGGTAATGGTGAAGCTGGGTAAGGTTTATGGTAATCGGATGGTAGATGTCGCCGTCACCAATCAAAAACTCCGCGATCGCGCTTTGCGAATTCTCCAAGACCTTACAGGCTTAAGTAGAGAAACTGCCAGTCTACTACTAGAACGTAGTGGTAAATGGGTGAAACTGGCTTTATTAATGCACTGGACTGGTTTAGAAAAACAAGCAGGCGATCAACTGCTATCAGAACACCAAGGTAATCTCCGAGCCGCAGTAGCCAGCTACAACAACACTAAAGCCTGAGTATCGCCAAATTTAAGAATCAATTTTTCTGCAAAATATCTGGCTGGCTGCTACTAGATTTTGGTGGTCAGCCTTTTTTATGTTTTGCAGCCGGAATATTGCAATGGTCAGGCGATCGCTTAACAGCAGTAAAGCAAACTTCAAAGGCAAAACGAAATCTTAGTAAAAAATCAAAGATTCAATTACAAGTTTATCAATGTTGGTTAAAGTGTAAAAAACTTGATATTACATTTGCTCATCTTAATTGTTATTAAGATTATTTTCTCCACAAAAATAAAAATAATCTTCCGCTCAACCACATTTTGCGTGCCAATAAGAAATATCAATAACTCTTGTGTGTTGGGCATTTTAGCAACATTGATTATGTAATTTAAATATCTCACAGCTTACAAAAGCATACAATTTAGTTTTATAAAAAAACACCAAAAAAATAATCAGATTAATGATTAGTGCTACAGGTTACATATAACCTAAAAATTACATATAAGATACGCAAAGCTTTATATACTAGGCTTTAGAAATCTATATAAATTGAGTATTCCCTGCTTATATTGAAATATTACGTAGGATCACGAGTTATGTATAATACTTAATTTTTTACATTTCTACTAATAGTTACGAGTTTTTTCTAGTACCAATCACGCAAATATTAAGTTAACCTGAATCACATTGCGGTTCCTGCTTTATTTACGCAATTTCTCGGATATCGAGAAACCGAGTGAGTTTACTTTTCCCTATTGAGTTCAGGATTTTTTTTCATGACTAAAGTTAATTCTTTGTTATGTTCCTTCGTAGCGTCTGCTGCACTTCTAGGACAAACATTTTCTAGTGCATTAGCAGTTACTCCCATTAACATTACAGTTAGATCAGGAGCAAGACAAACATTTCAAGGATTAGGATTTAGCTCAACAGTTAATGGTAGTAATGGATATGGAAAGCTCACACAATCACAAAAAAATACACTGCAAAAATTAGTGTGTAATGATGCCAAATTCAAGATTGTCAGGCTATGGTTCCAAGCTAATAAATACTCACCCCAACCGGGTATTGAAAATATGCCTGTGTTCGTAAATCCTTATGTTAAATCAGGATTTATTGCTGATGCCTTAGCCAATGGATGTACCACATTGCTGTTAGCACCTGATTTCCTCCCACCTTATATGAAGTCTGAGGATAGTACATATATAAAAGACGCTGAAATATTCAACTATGCTGCGCTTTTAGCCAACTTCATATATCGAATGAAGCAAGAATATGGAGTAAAAATTCACGCTACAGGCATATTAAACGAACCTAATGATAATCCCATCAAATTCAAAGATTCTCAATGGCCTGTGATGATTACAGCACTACGCCAAGAATTAGATAACCGTAATTTGAAAGATGTTAAAATAGTTACGCCAGAGTTGGCAAATGCTGATAGTATAGCTGTTCGCATCATCAAAGCTATCAAAAATAACCCCGAAGCTTGGAAAGCACTAGCGGCAATTTCCACCCATTCTTACAACATGGCCGCAGCACCCTGGATAAGCTCTCTACTTGAAGGAACAGATAAAGAATATTGGATGACAGAAGCGGGTACTAATGGCCCAGAAGAACTCGGAGATGCACTTAAAGCTGCGTCTGCGGCTTCTCGCTTCCTCAATGATATGAACAATCGGGTAACTCACTGGATTTGGTTTATTGGACATGCACCATCCCACACCGAAGATAACTCGACAAGGTTAATTCCTTACTCTATTAGCCCGTTTAAATATCAATTTTTCCAGAAATATCATTACTTCAAACAACTAACCCGTACCTTTGATACAGGAGCTGTATTCCGAAAAAGCTATAGTTCACTAGAAAAAGATATGACCTGGAGTTCTGGCAAAAAGCCTCGAATTACAGTAGCTAGTGCGAAAAACCCTGATGGTTCTTGGGGAATCGGAATCAGTAATTACACTTCTGACAAATTTTTCTATGCTCTTCCGGCTGGCTTGGGTTATCCCGAAGGTACATTGGTCAGCGATGCCCAATCTGGTCGTGCAGCAGAAACGTTTGCTGTCACAGTATTTATCGAAGAACTGGCCCAAGCTGGCGACATCAAGATGAAAATATATCGTTCCAACAGCAATGTTAATAATGTCTATATAGGCTCTGCTTTGATGCGGAAAGGAACAGTGACTATTCCCAAAGTAGACAGTTTGGATCTCATCACTCTCCGCAGTCAGTGAATGACACAATAGGATTTGTTATCCTCAACAACTAAGTCATTCAATCACTCATATGCTTTTCAGTAGTGAAATATCATTTAAATTATCAAATTTTTAGCTAGAGTAAATTCTAGCTATTTTTTTTCTAGAAATCCTAAATAAAATATAATTAATATACATATTCACATTCGTGGCAGCATAGCATATTAATGCTGAGATAGTATGAACGCGACTTTATTAGAAAATAATCTGACTCATGAACTTGAACTATTAATTTGTTGTTCTGTTACTCATATCAACGAAAAAAACTTAATTAGAATCGAAAGCTTATTACAAAAGCCAATTAATTGGGAATATATCCTAGAAATAGCTGCTTACCACAAAGTTTTACCACTATTATTTATTAATCTAAGTAAATTTAATTCTCAAGCTATTCCTCATAAAATCTTTAGCACGTTACAAAAATATTATTATCTTAATACACAGCATAGCCTATTAATGGCTAGTAAACTTGTCAATATATTAAATATTTTCACTGAACATAACATTCCTGTTATTCCCTTTAAAGGGCCAATTTTAGCTACCATAGCTTACGGTGATATATCGCGCCGATCTTTTGGAGATTTGGATCTGCTTGTGCATCGAGAAGATTTTATTAATACTAAACAAGTTTTAATCAATCAAGGATTTGAGCCATACGCAGATAGTAATGAACAAGAAGCCGCTTATCTTAAATCTCTCAATAGCCAAGACGAAGAAGCTTATTTACGTTCTCATTGGGAATTACATTTAATTAATCAAAAAGAGCAAGTTACCTTAGATGTTCACCAAGGAGTTTTATCTAAAAAATTCTCCCTACCGTACAGTTCAGAGTGGATATGGAATGACACAATAACAATAAATTTTGCTGGTAAACAAATACTCAGCTTTTCTGCGGAAAACCTGATCATTATTCTCTGTTCCCAAGGAAGTAAGGACTGTTGGTTATTCTTAAATAGAATTTGTGACTTAGCTGAAGTATTACGTACTTATACTGATGTGAATTGGGAAAAAACTTGGCAGTTGGGTATTGAGTTAAAAATGACAAGAATGCTGCTGTTAGGACTTTCCCTTGCTCATCATATCTTAGATACTCCACTCCCAGAAATGATTTTACAAAAAATAGAAAGTAACACATCAGTCAAGCATCTCACTTCTGAAATTATTATCCAACTAACTCGCCCTGTTGCTGATGTTGCCACACAAAGTCAATTAAAATCTGCACTTTTTCATCTAAAATTGATAGAACAACCTTGGGATAAAATATTGTATTGCTATGAACATCTAATTGTCCCCACGATCGCAGACAAAAGTTTTGTGTCTTTACCTAAATATTTATCATTTTTTTACTATTTTATTCGACCATTCAGGATGATTTTTAATATGAATAAAAAATAAATAATTTTCAAAGTCACTTATATTTTAATAAAGTTATGATAAATAGACATTAATTGCTGATAGTTCGCTTCTGAAGAGTATTTGTATTCACAAATTAACCTAGCATTATTGCCATAATTTATCATTAATTCAGAATGGTTAATAGCCCATTTTATTTTAGCTGCTAAATCTTCTGAATTCCCAGCTTCAAAGTATAATCCGCTCACATGATCTTGAACAATTTCAGCCATACTCCCTAACTGAGAAGCGATCACAGGTAAACTAGCTGCAAACGCTTCAATTATAGTTAGTGGAAAACCTTCATACCAAATTGAAGGAAAAACTAAAAATTTAGCTTTCTGCATTAATTCCATCACTACTAATTTATCTTGATGTCCCAAAAATTCAACTATATTTGCATAGCCTGCTGTTTGAACTTTTTTCTGCAAAACTTGACGCAGTGGGCCATCACCGACAATTTTTAATGGTGTAGATATATGATTTTTGATATAAGCATCAATCAGAACAGAAACTCCTTTTTCTTCTGATAGTCTGCCAACAAATAGTAAGTAATTATCGCGTTGAATATTTGACTCTAAACTATTTGACTGAAAAACGAAATTTGGTTTAATATAAATTTTTTCTGCTGGAAGTCCAGCTTGAATCATTTTTTCTTTTTGAAATTGAGTCAAAACAATATAAGCATTTACTTTTTTATGCCAAGTACCTGTTAATCTATGCCATGTAGTCATTGCTGCAACCACAGAACTTTGAAGATGAGAGTTACGATAACAGCCATGTATCACACTAGACCAAGGTATTAATCTACCAATACAATCTTCACAGATTTTTCCCTCTCGAAATGGCATTGCTTTAGGACAAGCTAGGCGATAATTATGCAGTGTTTGAATGACAGGTACTCCAGCAGCATAGCAAGCATCATATACAGCAGGTGATAGTAACGGAAAAAAATTATGTACATGAACTATATCAGGAGAAAAACGTATTATCTCTGCTTGAACTAATTGTTTAGATGGAAGCGAATATATTGCGCCTCCTGCTGCTGCTAATGTATCCCAAACATTTACTATATTCAGGTTGTTTTCTTCCAGTAGAATCACATCATGTCCATTAGCCTCTAATAAACTTTTTTCAATCTGAACTACTTTATCTTCACCACCGGTTAATCGATAGCGATTGTGTAAGATTAACAGCTTCATGCTTTTTTATGAACTGGCGGATACGAACTAATACTATTAAGTTAAAGAGTCAGAGTTTTGGGGACGAAGTATACACTAGTAAATATCTATTTGAACTTTATTTTTGTATGAGTATTCTATAAAACAAGCAGACGTTAGGAAAAACTAGCAAATTTTTCCTGTACACAAATTTCTCTATAAAATTGAGCAAAAAATAATCCTTTAAATTCCCAACTAAACACATCTCTAACTCTCCTTTGGCCAGCCTCGCCCATCTTTGATCTCAATTTTGCATCTGTAACCAAACACATCATTGCTTGAGCAATGTCTTTGACAGCTTGTTCTGGTGTATTTGCTGGAATTTTAAAACCAGTTGCTTCAGTGACCTGAACGGCTGGCCCTCCTAAATTTAAGCAAATTACTGGTAAACCTAGCGACATCGCTTCTAAACAGACTAATCCCCCAGAGTCATGCAAACTTGGGTGAACTAGTACATGAGAGTCTTTTATTTTACTTAAGGTTTGCTCACGAGACAAACTACCCCAAAATTTGACTCGTTTTTCAATACCTAGTTCTTGGGTGAGCTTTTCCAAGTTTTTTCGCTCAGATCCTTCGCCAACAACCCAATACTCAGAATTAGATATATTTGCTTTGGCAAATGCTAATAATCCTAAATGAAATCCTTTCCAATGCAATAATCTACCCACGCTGATAAACTTGACAATAGATTGATGGAATGAAGATATTTCTGGATAATTAACTAATTCTTCTTGAGATATACCAAGCTGAGAATATACTTGAACATTTTTTGCCCCTAAACATCGTAACTTTTTAGCTGTATCTTCAGTTGTAGCCCAAGCTAAAACACTTCGTCGTGCTGTTAAGCGGACAAAAGGATCATACTCTCCTATTAAGCAAGCTGTGTTTCTCAAAAACTCATATATTTTGCTTTGAAAATTTAAACTTGACCAAAAATCTTTGGGAGTTAATTCTCCTCCACCCACAGGCCCCCAGATAAAAGGAATTGGTAACAAACAAAGAAAAGACGGACTATTATATTTGACGTAAGTGACATGATGCACAATATCAAAGCAGATTTTCTGATGGAGCTTTCTGCTAACCAAGTAAGCTGTAATTTGCCATAAATAGTAGTGAAGATAGACCCACTTTTGGGTTAATTTTCCTTTCTGGCTCCAATCTATCTTCAAACCAAAAGGATCTAAATAAATAAATTGGAGATTAGATGGTGGCTTGCGTGCTAATTCTGCTTCAATAGCAAAGCGGTGACAGTTAGAAGTTAAAACCCAAACTTGATGATATTTGCTCATTTGTTGAGCAAAATTCCAACCTACACCTGGTTCAGAACCTTGGCCTGGTTCACAAGCGTATGCAGAAATCAGAATTTTCATAATTATTAGTTTGTATAGAATATTTATTCAGATTCTGCATCAAAAATTTGGGGATAACGTTTGTAAATTTGTATTCCAGCTAAACCGATACCATACATTGTCCATAACCAAATACCACCTGTGGGGCCTTCAATGATTACTTCAAATGATGTAACAGTCATACTGGCTACCCAATAAGTAAGTAAAGTTAAAAAGATACCAGACCATTTTGTCTGTCCTTTTTTTCTGCACTGTAAATATTTTGATAATATACTTGCAGCCCAACCTAATTGAATTATTAGCCAAAGAACAAAACCAGGAACGCCAGTACGAGAAAGCACTGTAATATGACCATTATGTGGACTACGTACAGCACCATTACCTAAAGGATCAAAACCCGTACCAGCTCCCAAGTTAAAACCAAATCCTCGACCAGTCCAAAAATAATCTGACAAAGTACTTTTGATGAGATAAGTCCACCATTCTAATCGATACTCTTTTGAACCTTGTCTTTCATTATTATCAACGAAAATGCTTAATACTTTATCAAGTAATGGTTCAAAAATACCTGGATTGACAATGAAAGCTAGTAAAATAATCAAAATTATAATAGTCACTATGCGCCAAATTTTACTACTTTTATAATTAGCGATTCCAAGCACAAAAAAAGCATTCAAAAAAGCTAGTGTTCCTGAACGATTAGAATTTAGAGCTACTACACCTAAGTTGACAAAAAACATTAAAGTAAATAATAATGGTTGAAAATCTAGTAAACTAGATCCAACAAAAAAAGCAGTAATCCCCGATAAATGAGTCATTGTATCTGCTGGTTTAAGGGATATAATTCTAGCCCCAGCACCAGGTAAACTAGGTAATGGTATTGTTTTAGATATCAACCAGAGAAATGGTACAAGAATAATAAAAATTCTACAAAATCGCTCATACTGAGTAAGCATAAACAAAAATCTCTGAGGCTTACTAATTAGTAAAGTGGCAACTATCAGGGCAAAAAATATGTAGTACCATAATGCTGCATCACGTACTGCATCTAAGCCATATATGGAAAAGTACGGAATGGTATTAAGGCAACACCACACCATAAATATGATTAAAAACCAAGCTTGGGGAAGTTTGAGCAGTTTTGGAATTGATTTGTTGATGCTTAAAGCAAACAATCCAAAAATAAGCGTAACTTCCCCGATATAAGCAGGAGGTACACCGAAGTAAGAAAATCCTCGCCCACACAGAGCATATCCCAACAGCACCCAACTATACCAGTTGAGGAATTTATCGGCTATGGAAGATTTTTCTGTCTCATTTTTAAGATAAACACTTGTTTTATCGAGCATAAGCTAATTGATATATTATTAGTTTGTCTTAGAAATTAAAAGTATTCAAATATAAATTTGAAGGAAAATTTATTGTTAAAAGCAATGTAGATATTTTTATATAGAATGAAAATAAGGGTAACTTTTTTATAAATGAATTAATCAAATTTTTAATAAGCTACGATGAGTAGCTAATTCATAAATTGCCATCATTCGGTTATAGTTCTGTTGCGCTGTATATTTAGATTCAAATTCATGTCTAGCTTCTTGACGCATTTGAGCTAGTTTTTCTTGATTTGTAACTGCCCACTGCACCTTAGTTGCTAAATCTTCGGGGTTTCCTGGTGAGAACAGCAATCCAGTACGGCCAGAGTCTACCAATTCTGCGATCGCTCCAATATTAGCAGCAATTACTGGCGTACCTTTCGCAAAAGCCTCAACCGCGACTCGACCAAAAGTTTCATACCACTTGGAAGGAAACACTAAAAACATAGCTTCTCCCATCAATTTATGTACTTCAGACATTGGTCTACGTCCGAGCCATTCTACGTTGGGTAATCTTTTGACTAATTCCACCACTTTCTCTGCCAGAGGCCCTTCCCCTATAATCTTTAAAGGAACTTTCCCTTCTAAATAGTTCCAAGCCGCTAGTAAAGTATCTAATCCTTTTTCGGAAGATAATCTGCCCACAAAAAGCGCATAACCACCAGAACCATCTCCCACACCAGGATCAGGATGCACAAAGTTAGGCTTAACGACAATTTTTTCGGACGGGAAACCTCCGGTAATAAATTTTTGTCGAGCAAACTCAGTTAAAGCAATGTACACATCTACCATTTCCAGCCAAGTATTCATAGCGCGATGAGCTGTTAACATAGTTGCTACTGCGATCGTTGCTGGGCGGTTGTCCCGATAGCAACCATACCAAACGCCAGGATAGGGAATAAACTTCCCCATACAATCTTCGCAGACGATGCCATCCCGAAAAAATAAGCCATTGGGACACAATAGGCGATAATTACGCAAAGTTTGCACAACAGGTACTCCTTCTGACTTAGCCGCATAGTGAACAGAAGGAGAAATTAAGGGGAAAAAATTTTGAATATGAACAATGTCACATTTTGAATGCTGAAGTTTTTGTTTGACTATGTTGTAAGATTCTTGAGACCAAATAGAGCGCAACGCCATCGGTACCGCACCAATAGATCCCACTCGGTCATTATGTTCTTGATAAACATCAACTTCATGACCCATTTCCCGTAAGAGTTTTTCTTCAGCCTCACGAGATTCATCTTCGCCGCCACGAATTTGATAATTGTTATGAATGCTTAGAATGTGCATTGAGGAAATTTTGAATGGGATAATGATTAATTAAATAACCTGAGCGTTATTTTCTTAGGTCTGAATTACACTTTGTGATAATAGAGACTGTTGGCAAGTCAAAATATCTTCATAAAGTGCCACTAAAGAATTTGCTTTAATTTCCCAGTTGTATAACTCACTCACCCGCTTTTGACCGGCTTGTCCCATCTTGGCTCTGAGTTCTGGATCTTTAGCTAGACAAATTATTGCCTCTGCCATACCTTTAACCGCATCATCAGGATTATTACCAGAAATTTTAAAACCAGTTTGCTCCGTAATCTGAAAAGCTGGCCCTCCTAAATTCAAACATATTACAGGTCTACTGGCTGCCATTGCTTCTATGCAAACCGTAGGTGAAAAATCATGCAAACTAGGATGAATTAAAGCACAAGATTCTCCCAATATACGTAGTGCTTCTTCACGAGGCCGACTTCCTAAAAATTTGACCTTTTCAGCAATTCCTAGTTGTTTAGCTAAAGCTTCTAATCTTTGACGTTCCGGGCCTTCGCCAATAATCCAGTATTCCCCATTTTCTAAGTTAGCTGTTGCAAAGGCACGTAAACCAAGATGAAATCCTTTCCAATGCAGTAAACGTCCCATACTGATAAATCTTATAGGAGCTTGGAATTGCGAAACATTATATTGCTCGAATTGAGCTATATCTTGCTGATTAACACCTGTTTGTCCCAATATCTTCTCAATACGTTTTACACCTAATGCACTTACACAATCGGCTGTTTCTGATGTGCAAACTATTGCTACAGCACTTCTTTTAGCAGTCATTTTCACAAAAGGGTCGCGTTCACCTATCCAACGGCTGACTTCCCGCAAACTTTCGTAAGCTTTGCCACTCCAATGAAAATCACGCCAGAATTTCTTGGGTGCTACTTCACCGCCTCCCAATGGCCCCCAAACAAACGGTATAGGCAGTAATGATAAAAAGCTAGGAAAACAATATCGACCGTAGGTAACATGATGTACCAAATTAAAATTAATTTGCTGATGTAGTTTTCTGGCTTGGAAATATGCACCTATTTGCCAAAAATAGTAGTGAAAATACAGGGCTGTTTGTCCTCGGTTCCACCATCTAGCCCAAGCAGGTAAGTCATGATACACAAACTTTAACCCTGGAACTGGCATTCTTGATAGTTCAGCTTCAATGCTGGGTTGATTATCTTGACGTGTAATTACCCATACAGCCTCACATTTGTGAGCTAGTTCTTGAACCATATTCCAACCAACTCCTGGTTCAGACCCCATCTTTGGTCTACAAGCATAGGCAGAAACTAAAATTTTCATATTTTTCATTTCTTAAAATATTTATGCAGGCTTATGGTATGTATCGCATTAATAATTTTCGTGACTGGTTTTTCAATAGCTGGATCAGCTTTTGTTTTTGATTTAATTGATAAAAACCTCGAATGGAATAATCCACTTCTATGTGATTTTGTTTGAACAAGTCAACCACAGCCGCCTCTAACCATTTACCTTGAACAATTCCAGTGGGATAATAAGGAAAAATATATTTTTCTTGCCCATTAAAATAGTCAAGATTTTGACAGAAAAATGAATCTTTAATTTTCCTGGCTCTGATGCTACCCCAGCGTTCAAACTCCCATCCTGTTTCATTCGGCTCAAGATAAAATTTGAGTCTATCCTTGACCCACAACCCTGCTTGTAAACCAATACGATAGTTGGCTCTTTGAGGAATTTCCCATAATAACGGATATTTTGATGATGGGTTGTATGGGCCAAGTCCTAGAGTTTCTCTTAAGCGAATGTGAGAATATCCTTCACATTCCATAATTTCGAGAAAATCATAGAGGATAGTTGTATTGACATAATCATTCAAAAAATAATCATCTTGTACATAAAGAATGTACTGAGAATTAATCTTATCAAGACAACGAATTAAGCAATCGCTCCAACTTGGTCTTGTGCCACTATCATCATTTACACCAACTTGAGAACATTGTATATTTAACCCAGGATAACTAAATACTTTAGTTTCAGTATTGAGTACTATAGGATGAGGGCAATCAGACCAATACTTGGCAAAAAGAGTAAAGAATGGTTGCCAGCAATCTTCAAAACTGTCTGTACTATTTACTAAAATAGTTAATTGTGAAGTATTGTCCATAAATAATCTTACTTTTTTCTATGTTTGTTAAATACTTTAAATTAAAATTATCTAGCGAAAAAGACTTAAATGATTACCATGTTGCTCAAAATCTATGTTATCTACATCTGATTATTGAGGACTGTTTGGTATTGTTCTTCTAAAATCTGCGTTTGTTTATGAAGATTAAACATATTTTCTACTCGTTGTCGTCCATTTTGACTAAAGCTTTGCCACAGAACACTATCGTTAAATAGCTGTACAACATATTCAGCAAGACTTTGAACATCTCGTTCAGGTGCTAGAAAACCAGTCTCTTGATGTGCTACTACTTCAGGAATTCCACCACTAGCAAAGCTAACTACTGGTAAACCCATTGCTTGAGCCTCAGCAAACACTATACCAAAACTTTCGCAATCACCAGACTCTGCTCTAATGCTAGGAACACAAAAGATTTTGGCTATTTGCATCCAATGCTTAACAGCCTCTGGTGGTTGTGATCCTAGAAAACGATAGTTTTTGAGTAAGGACTTAGCTAAATTTTCTAAAGAATTACGGAGAGGGCCATCACCAATTACTACCAAAGCTATTTCAGGTTTTTTTGCCTGTATTCTCTCCATAGCTTTTATCAAATACTCACAGCCTTTCTTCTCAACTAGCCGACCAACAAAAAGAACTATCGACTCACGATTAGTTGTTGGCTGAGGTTGAAAAAGTTTTGTATCTACACCTATGTAATGCACTAATATTTTTTCTGAAGGAAAACCTTGCTGAACAAGTTCTGCTTTCAAAAAGTTCGATACAGTAATAAATAACTGAGCTTGTTTTTTGAGTAATTCTCGACGTTTAAGATAAACGCGAGTACTGATAGAGTTTCTTCTAGCATATTCGTCCTTCATGGTAGCATCGAGTCCATGAAAGGTAACAATCATAGGTAGATTTAAAGACTGTACTAAAGGAAGAGCTAAAGCTCCACAAACACCAAAATGAGCATGAAGTAAAACAGGATTTAACTGTTTTATTTTTTTCCTGATTTTTGGTGCTATTCCTGTGACTTTAAACAATAACTCTTGGAAAGCTCCAAAACTTCCACCTTCATTAACTACTAAAGTACGCTCTGAAGGTAGAGATAATCCTTTGACAAAACGAGAACCTACATAATAAGGTTCAAAATTTTTTAGTCCTTCTCCTTGAGCGCGGATAAATGTTTCTGAATTAGGGAGAATACGTCCACAGAAAATAACTACATTTGGCTTAGACATATTGTTTTTGTACTGATTCTAGAATTATGTTGCTGTAGAACGATTGTTTTGATTTCTATAAAATAAAGCATATTTCAATTCAAATAATAATTTGTACACTTTAGCTCCAAAAATCACTTTGACAATTCCCTTGGTGAAGAGTTCTCCAGACCAAGGAAGAAATTTTAGTAAGGTAAGGATATGAAAAAGAGCAGTAATTTTATTTCCTTTATCAAGTTCTTGATTTACTCGAAGTAACTGGACTATGGATGTTCTTACTCCTATAACACGATGATAATTAATAGCTCCTGTCCGTTGTTTTATAATTGTCCCCCACTTATTTTTGAAAATCCTTAATCCCTCTAATTTAGCTTGCAAATTACCTCCAATCTGCTGGGGATGAAAATATCTAATAATTAGTGGTTTATCTACTGCTAAAAAATGGTTATTGGCTGCGGCTAGACTCAACCACAAATCGTAGTCTTGAAAACTCGGTAAACTTTCATCAAAGCCATTAACTTCTAGTAAGGCAGAACGTTTAACCATAAATAGTGAGGTGGTAGGAGGTAGCCAACCTCTCAATAAATTATCAAAAACATCTCCTTCATAAAGATGTAAACTGGGTATTTTCTGTTGTCCCTCTACACACTCATAACCTAAGCAATAAACAACAGTTGCCAGAGGATCATCACTCTCTTGTAAACATTTTACTTGTAACTCTAACTTCTCAGGTAACCATTCATCATCACTATCTAAAAATGCGATTAATTCTGTACTTGCTGCTTTAATGCCTTGATTACGTGCATAGCTACCACCATAATTCTTACCTAAAGGTAAAAATTTAATTCGTGGATCTGTAAATTCTTTAACTACTTCAGCAGTATTATCTGTGGAGCCGTCATCAACAATAATCAATTCAAAATTCGATAAAGTCTGTTGAAGAATGCTGGTAATTGCTCGCGGTAAGAAATTAGCTCTGTTAAATGTTGGAACTATCACACTAACAATTGGTTGTTCTTGGAGAGATGAATTCATAATTTTTAAATCCTAGAATTATTTAATTAGCTTTGCATTTTCATTAGATTTTTCACAAACAAGATTGATATACATTCTCTGTTATTTTTGCTATATTTAGCCAGTCATATTTTTCTGCTATTTTGCGATTGTATTGACCCATATTTGATAATTGATTTTGTTGCTTTAAGGCCAACTGCATAGCTTGAATCAAACCATATTCATCATCAATGTCATATAAAAATGCTCCAGAATTATCTAACACTTCTGCAATACATCCTTTACGGGGCGCAATACAGGCTCTACCAAAAGACATAGCTAACATTACGGCACCTGACGTTAGAATATCTCGATAGGGAAACACAACTACATCACAAGCATTTAGATAAATTTGAAGTTTCTCAGAAGGGATGAATCCTGGTATAAATTTGATTTTTGGATCGTCATCAATCTTCTGTAAAAGCATATCTGTCATTTCTGGACTATTTTGGTATATTTTACCTGCAATCACTAGTTGACTGGCATCATTATGCAGATGTTTAAATGTATCTATTAGTTCCAAGACTCCTTTGTAGGGTCTAATCATCCCCAGGAACAGGAAAACCAAAGCAGAATCATCTAAATTCAAGCTTTTGCGGGCTAGAGTTTTTTCAAAATTGTTATCGTAACAATTGATATAGTTACCATGTGGGACTACGAATACTTTAGCTTGATTATCTTTAAGGGAAAAACTTTTAATAACTTCTTCTTTAGCTGATTCACAATGAGCAATAATCGCATCAGCGAATTTAGACACTAAACAACTACATAAATTATCTAAAAGTAAGCTTTGATTTTCATGGTTTTTCAAATTGTGTACAGTCCAAATAATTTTTATTCTTAGCAGTTTTAAGATAATCAATTCTAAAATAAAAAATGATAACTTAAGAAATTTTTCTAAAACATTGGAACCTGCAAAAAATGGATGGAGCCAATGTAAATGTACTATATCTGCTTTCTGGGGAAACAATATTGCTGGTAAAAAGAAAGTTGTTGAAGAGGAAGGATGAGGAAAATCTGCTTGAATATCTAATTTATTGAGGTGATTAATTAGCTCTTTTTGGTATGGATTATCATCATTGGTTCGAGGTAAAAATATAGTTTTCATATTTAGATATGATTTTATTAATACAAGTATTTCAATAATGAGATGAGATAATTTTCTATAATTCTGATTTTTGTTTTTTCTCAGTAATTTGGGAGTAAATGTCTAAATGTTGTACCAAAATGGTGGACATACAAAGATGTTGACGTAGGTTTTTAACAGCTAGATTTTCTTGCTCATCTGAGTTGGATAAAATGTGCTGAACTGCTTGTGCAAAAGCATTGGCAGTATAAGGTGAAAAAGTTTTGATAGCGCCTGGTTCTATATTGTTGTATTCATCTATTAAGGGCAGGTCAAAAGATAAAATCTTTGGATGAGCAATAGAAAGCCAAGTTGATAGAGAACCAGAAGCAGAAGATTTTTGGAAAGGGCAAATAGCTAAATCTGTTGCAACTAAATATTGCTCTAGTTCTTCTTCTGATAAGTAGCCTGTGACTATCAGACGATCTTTTACTCCTAGTGTTTGTGCTAATGTGAGTAATTCTTCTAGAAACCAGTCACATCTTTCACTGGGCTGACCAGCAAAGATTACTTTTATATTCGTTGATAAATAAGGTATTGCTTCAACAACTAAGCGATGACCCTTTCGTGGAAAAATCCAACCTAATAATGTAATTGTTTGAAAACCTTCGAGATTTAGTTTTTTGCGTGCGATCGCTGAGTTAGCAGTGATTAATCTTTCTTCAACAAAATGCCGTATAAGTGTTATTTTACTGGCGTTGAGTGTATTTATACCAACAACAGTATGAAGTCTCTGCCTTTCTTGCTCAGTACAAACTAAAACTTTTTGTACTTTAGCAAACATCCAACGGATAAATCTTGAATTGCTATTGTATTGTGACTTTATGTAAGACAAAAGAGTCTTCCAGTGTAGTGGGATTTTGGGCAGATAGATATCATGAAGTGTAACTACTAAAGGAGACGAACAGTTCTGCACAAAAACACGAAAATTTTTTAATTGCGATCGCTCACCCCAAAGAAATGTATTGTGTTGTACATGCACAATATCCGCACTGGAAAGCTTGTTCGCAGCTTCTACTAAGATTTCTCGATTGTGATGTAGACTCTCTGTTAAAACTACATTAGCTTCAATGACGGTGAAACCGCGCTGTCTGGCTTCTGAAGCAATAAACTTGCTGTAGCGATGAATTCCATGTTGCTCAGAACCGATGTGTAGATACCCAATTTTCATGGTTTTTTCTCAAACAAACAGCACTAACCCACAACTGATAAAAGCAAATCAAAGTTATTCGCTGTTTTTTGCTTCACTTCTGGCAATACTTGCTTGAGTTTATCGGCAACTTCGTGACGATTTTGCCAAGCAAAACGAATTGATTTGTGTGCAATCTCACTATCTAAAAACTGCTCTACAGAAATCAGCAGTCCTTCATGAACTAATTCCGAACCCAACAAATCGGTCATAATTCCTTCTGCTTTGACTGAGTAACCAATAGGAAGAGTACAAACACCACTAGAAAGTCCTGCGATCGCTGCGTGCATTCTTTCAGCAATGACTAAATCGCAGGCAGCAATTAAACCTTTGAATTCGGAAGCTGTATGATCTGCACCTGCTAAATGTACACGAGGATCAAAATTAAATAACCTGAGTAAGTGAGCTGCTAGGATACGATCATCATTTCCTGCTCGATGATCATGTACATGAGGAATAATGAGTACTTGCGCCCCAAATTCATTTAGAATCAAATCAATTGTTTCACACCAGACTTTGATATGTTTATCATAATCTGTGCGAGTATAGCGGCAAATACCTTGACTAATTCCTAAAGCTACAACAGGAAGGTCTTTAGTGATGCCATAAGATTTAAATAAGTTATTAACAATCTCTGGTGATGTTGGCGGCAACAGAAAGGCTGGATCTGCCGTATGTTTTACTAACTCTGGAGATAAACCCAAATCTTTCGTAACATACTTATAAGATAGATGTTCTCTAATTGTAATTAACTTTGAACGACGAGCTACATTAAGCCACATCTCCGCTTCACTATCTTTCTTAAAAGGGCCAATAGATTGAGCTAAAAATGCAACCGGAACACCAGCTTCTAAGGCAAATTCTAATGGTTGCAGTTGTTGTCTTAAAAATCTTGTACCGTAGTCTGAACTAAATACATCACCGCCAGAAGCAATGACCACAGAAGCATCACGCACTAAATTATTGATATTTTTATAAGTAGGAGCGAGGCGTTGGGAGAATTTAGAAAGTTTGGCAAGTAACGGTTGAGTTCTATATAACAACAAATAATCATCACTTGAGAGCTTAACCTCATAAGGTTTTAACCGAATTTCATCATAATCTATAGTTTCAGTTAAGATATCTATCTCAAGATTAGATTGACGCTGACGAAGTTGCTCAATAGTTGTCACAACCATTGCCTCAACGCCTCGGTTACGTAGACCTGTAATTCCTGTGATAACTGCTTTCTTCATTTATTTGATGTCTCACTTAAATTGCTAAAATATTTGCACTAAATTGAGCTAACTAAAGGTTCATCTTAGATAAATAACTATTTTTTAAGAACTGACTGGTTATGTTTAATGGATAACATTAGATTTAGCAATCAGTACTTTGATAAATTACTTTTTCCATGATTTAAAATGACTGGATACAGATTCATTGAAACAATATTTTTTTCACAATTTTCTTGAATTTTTGAATTGTTTTTCTCCATAAAGGATAAATTGGGTAAGTAAGTTGATATTGCAAAACCAAAGGAGTCATATATCTAATAAAAACAGAGAATTTACCAGCATCGATGGCCTGTTTAAACGCAATATGACTTTGTTCAGCTAATTGCATTCGTAGATGCTGACGCTTTTGAAGTTTTTTATCCAAATGGCTTTTCTGGGGCTTAACGCGTTTAGGTGGTCGCCATTCACCTTTTTGGTCAGACAAATATAATCGATAAGCTAAACCTTCTCGCCGATGACTGAATCCTGATGATTGCGATCGCGCTACTTCATCAGCATCAATATGATCAAGCTTGAGTTTACCTGTGGTTATTCCTTGTTCAATGAGGTTACGAAGAGTTGAATTGCGTACTACTACAACATTTGTTCCTTGACTATCACCAACATACTGAGGTAGCCACGCATCACCAACAACTATATCCGCTGTTTCGGCAACTACATCATCGCAATAGTCACAGGCTTTATATTTAAAGAAACCTTGACCCCAGTCCCAACCATATAAGTCACGCACAGGACTAATACGTTCAATAACTTGGCCATCTTGCCAGCCAACAGCTTTAATAGCGTACTGACTAGCAACTCTATCAGACAACTTCTTTCGGAAGTCAAACCCTAAAAGCTGACCTGGTTCTATCCCGCATTGCCAAGCAAACATCTCTGCAAAACGGATGCTTTTCAAATGCCCACAAATTAGACCTACACAAAACTTAATCCGTTCCGCAATTACCGCATCTTGCATCATGAGCAAGCGAATAGCTTTAATAAAACATGGAATGCCAACTATAGCGTAACGTCCTGGTCTATCTCGAATTAGTTGTATAACTCCCGATATTTCAATCGGATAATAACGTGACTTAGCTCCATTTCTTATTTCTTCTTGTGTGGTAGATAGTTGATATTGAAATAGTCTAGGATCTGTGGCAGAAGGAAGACGCTGCTGAACATGAATCACTCCATCTACTAAATTCTCGCTCAGTAGTCTAGTAATTATCCAAGTACCCATACCACCAGAACTACCACGTTCCCGAAAATCACTTTCTGCCACAAAGCCAGCATAAGTTGCTAGATGGTAGCCAATCAAATTGTGATGCTCACAGTTTTGTCCAAAAATCTCTTGAGCAATCTGATCTTCATTAAGTGCTTCTTCTGAGAATGGACAAACGGCTATTGGTGAAATTTCGATAGAAGATTGATCGGCAGAAGGTTCGATACTAGCGCAAATCCGTCCATATTCATCTAGTTTCATCTTAATTGGTGAATCAGTAATAGAGGCACAGCCACCACAACCTATGCAATAACCACCATCTACTACAGTTTCAAATAATTTAGTCGTTTCCAGATTTTTCATTTGATTTATCAAGTTTCAATTCTCCTCATTACTTTTTTAGTATCTATTTTTTTGTACTGAATTTTGGGGAGAACGTAGTTAGAATACTATTTATTTGCTGATATAGCTTAGGTTCAATCAATAAGACTATTCCTATATAGGTTGTAGCACCAGTGACTATACACAGAAAGATTAGGACATATAAATGTAATACTCCAGCCAAAAAATGTTTAACACTTAAAATACACATTACCATTATTAGAGATCCAACTGCTGGAGTGATATATTGGCGCAAATATGTACTTATCTTTAAAGGAATTAATTTTTTAATTACTAATATAGGTACAGGTGACATAATATAACCCCGCACAACATAGGATGCCGCAACTGCGACAATTCCCCAATGTACCGCGATGAGAAAACATGTAAGATTAGCGATCGCTTGAATACAATTAAGTGCTAAGTTCCAAGAAGGTTTTCCCAGAGCCATGATGACAGTACCGTTGTAATAAAAACCTGCATACAAAAGTCCAACTAAGGCAAGTATCTGGATCACCGGTATACTTGGCATCCACTCCTTACCAAAAAGAGCTAATATTAGCTCAGGCGATAAAACAGAAATGCCGATAAATATTGGAAAAGCACCAAGACTAGTCAAATTAACAGCTTTATAAAATGCCTTCAACATTTTTTCAGGTTCCTTCTGCATACGCGAGAAGATTGGCATTGCTATTTTTTGAATAACTGAAATCATTAATTGAGTTACTACTGTTAAAATTCGATAGGCCACAGCATAGTAACCTAATGCAACAGAACCTAAAAAGTAACCAATTAAAAAGTTATCGGAATTTTGATTAACAAAATTAAGTACATTAATACCAACTATATTAATCCCAAATGTAAATAATTCTTTAAAATGCTTCTGAGAAAACTTGAATCTTGGTCGCCAACTACTAACCCACCACAAGGTAATAACTTGGGCTATAGAATTGGCTAAAGATTGGCCAACAATACTCCAAACGCCAAAGCCTAGAAATGCCAATACTATACCAACAGAACCACCAACTAGTACTGCGACTAATGAGCGCACAGCTAAAATTTTAAATGCAAGTTCTCTCTGGAGTATCGATTGTTGTACACCACTTAAACCACCAAATACAAAATTCAAAGAAAGACAGCGAATTATTGGTATTAAATGTGGTTCCTTGAAGAAAGAAGCTACTAATCCAGCACAAGAGATACTAATTGTTGTCAGTAATATACTCACTCCTAAGTTAGTCCAAAAAGCCGTATCTAAATGCTCTGGTTCTAAGTCTTGGCGCTGAACAATTGCTGTCGAAAATCCTTGATCTACAAAAATTTGTAGAAAGCTTAAAAATATTCCCGATAAAGCCACTAACCCGAATGCTTCTGGCCCTAGTAATCGGGCGAGTAAGAAGAACACTCCAAAGGAAACAGCCTGTTTTCCCCAACTTTCAATTGCAGACCAAAGTACGCCTTTAACTGCCTTTTGTCGTAAATTTGATGTTTGTTTTGGTGGTTCCATTACAGGCTTTACCTATGCAAAGGATGAAAATACTTATTATATTTTACTGCCACTGTCTATTTGATAAGACAAGCATTTCATCTTGATTGATAATTAATAAATTCTTGATTGAGAACTGTGAAAGCTTGCTGCAAGATTTATGTTAAAACTTACACTGAAAAAAGGTCATTTCTCAATATTAGAAACTAATTATGAGTCAAGATAAGTATGCAGTGATATTCAAAATTTTATCGGCGTGATTCAATGCGGTTTTGAATTTGATATGAGTTTTGAATAATCCTGAAAACTCAAATTGACTAAATAATCGTTATTCAACTGTAGTTTTTGGGAAAATGGCAGCAATACGACTAGATAAAAATAACTGTTTAGCTGCCAGCCAGATGAATATGGGAATTGTTGTTGTGTAGCGTCGCCAAAGTCGTCGCGGTTCTTGAAGCCAGCGATATAGCCATTCTAAGCCTAAGTCTCTCATGATACGTGGCGCACGCTTGTGAATGCCAGCATACACAGGGAAAACGCCGCCTACCCCGATCATGACTGCGCGAATTTTACCTTTGTGTTGCGCTATCCATTTTTCTTGTTTTGGACATCCCAAAGATACCCAAACTACACCAGCCCCACTGGAGTTAATTTTATTGATTAACACTTCATCTTCAGTTTCTGTTAGTGGACGGAAGGGCAGGGGTTCCATTCCAGCTATTTTTAGTTGGGGAAATTCTTGTTTTAACCTGGCTTGTATTCTCGCCAGAATTTCTGTTTGTGAACCGACAAAGAAAAAACTTAAATTGTGTGTTTGGGCGTATTGGCATGTTTCCACAAAAATATCCATACCCGCTACACGATCTTGGTAAGGAGATCCCATTTGGCGCATCATCCAGACTAAAGGCATACCATCAGGAGTCACCATATCTGAATTTCTCAGGATGTTAGCAAACTCAGGATGCCAGTGCGCTTCTATGAGCATGTGTACATTCGCTACATATACACTTCTACTCTCATGAGCGATCGCCCATTCTATAATTGTTTGTATCTGATCCTCAAAGCGTAAGGCAGTAATAGGAAAATCAAGCACTTTTTGAGTAGGTAGTAACACTTTTGCTACCATAGCTCACTCCTTGTGTCAAAGATAAATAACAACAGATTACCTAGAGCAATCTTTATGTCTAAATAAGCCAATTAGATGAATCTTGACTTTTTCTGAGCTTGTAGCATGATTACAAGAACACACATTGATTTTTCATGGTTTTTCAGCAATTTTACTGTTTGCTGAATCCTATTCAAAACAATCATAACCGTAGATTAGCTTACTTGTTTAACGAAATTTTATTACAGTAAGATATCAAACTTTATATTTACTTTATATTTCTCCAGGAATTAGTTTACCCAAACATTACATTAGTACTTAATTCCTATTACAAGAGTGTATCTATTTCCGTAAAAATTTTTACTTGTCATCTTTCTAAAAGAGGAGTTAATAAAATCAGATGTATTTAAATTAATAGATATAAACGTATAATGTCATAATTTTTTGTTATCAAAAATTATTCCTACAAAGTATAATTTAACCTACATCCTTGGAGGTAAGGTAAAATAATTCAGACAAGTATATTAATTCACAAAAATATTAGGACATTGCGAGCAGAGCTAACTGACGTATCGCCATAATCAATTGAAGTGTAACCAGTATTCAATAAAACACTGTATATGTTTTTATTGATGTGTGTGCGATTCGTAATATCTCATCAGTTCAAATTACAAGAATTAGCTAAAAAAGAGGGGGGAGATGTTTTTCTCCCCCCCCCCTTTTTGATTGTTGTTTCTGTTGTCGGATTGGTTATTTTCCTTTAAGCGTTGCCTCAGCATTTGTCTTTGCTTTTTAAGTTGCCGCTTTCTTGCTGAACCACCTTTACCTTTATCGTTTCTCCCTTCTCGGCGGGGAGATTCCCATCTTTTTAAGCGCATACAAAATTTTTTGGCTATTATTGAATTGTATTCTTATTGTAATACATATATTAATCAATTGTCTAGCTCAACTTCAAAAATCCTTGAGAGTCTTTCTTCATAGGACTTGCACCAAAGCTAACAAAAATCAACGGGTGCGTCCACTTTCAGCACATAGCCATCAGACTAAAGTCTGGAGCTATAAAAACTAAACCCGCCTGTGCAGGTTTTTAGAAAGACATTTAGGGCTAGTTCTGGATTTTAGATTCACCTCAGCTTAAATAGACTGTATCTAACATATCTGAGTTCATTCGTCTACTATATTATTCTACGACCGTAACATAACACACTAAAACTACTAGAAATAGTGCGTTAGGCTTGCTTTATTACACTTCAACCAACCTGAAATTTATAAGGTAAGCTTGTGTCTGATTTAGAACTACACAAATATCTTCCCAAACTTCCCGAAGCAGCACTACAAGAATTTACAGAATGGTGTGTTTTAGAACAGTCAAAAGCCGCAGGTATAGAATTTACGCCTAACAAAACCAAGTTAGAGAATCTCATACCAAACGAGTATATTTGGCAACTAATCGATCAGTTTATGAAAGAGAAACCAGACCCAATCAAAACAGGGTTAGTTGCAACAATGGCTGGGCAAGAAGCTGATAGTCATGGTTTGATAGGTTCGGCAATTATGGCTGACTTTATCGCTCTTTACGTGAAGTATTTGATTCCTGCAAATGGCACAACACCAGAAGAAGCGAAACAGTTAATCACAGAAGCCGCTATTCAGCAGTATGAAAAGTTGTCTGAACTTGCTGATAAATATAATGTAACGTTCTAAGTTATGGTTATTTGTTAATTATGCCGAGGCTTTGTCTGTGTTATGAGGCAAAGCCCTTAAGTTGTAACATAGGAATACAACAACGAAATTAATAATAATCCGATAAGCTGTTGTGCATTTAAATTGTGATAATAGCATCGCCTTTATTTTTGAGTTTTCGTCCCCATTTAATAATTAACTCTCCTTCATTTAAAAGTTGATGTAATAAATATTCTAGGTCTTCAATTGATTTAAATAGCCGATTAGCAATATATTCTTTTGTCGAGTGCCAGACCAATTCAATTAAGTTATAATCTGGGTTATATTCCGGGAGAAATTCTAAATGAATATTCGGCATTTCTGTTTCAATTTTATGGATATACTCTGGCTTTTTGTGAAAACTTGCATTATCAAGAATAATAACTATTTTTGCTCCCTTCTCCGCAAAATCTTTAGCTTGATTACCATCTTTTTTGTATAGCGATTTAAGACAATCTATTTATTCATATAGTATTGTCTCTGGGCAGAAAGGAGGATTTTACCAAAATGCTAATCTCCCCTATGCAGAAGTTTACCTTGCTTTTCATGTGAATAGAGCATTTTGGTTATTATTTGAAAATTATTTATGTGATTTTGCAAAAGTAAGCCTTTCTGAAACTGAAGGTTATTTAAAAAAATACTACATTTCTCCCAAGAAAACTTTAAAACCTGTGTTTTTATCTGTAACTCTCAATGGAAAATGGAAAGCTGAACTACCAATAGGCCTCAAAGACAATATGTCTTATCGTGAAGTTACAGAAGTAATTAGCAATCGCTTAAAAAATTGCCAAATCCCTAAACTTAAATTTACATTTAAGTCAATATGAGCTTCCTTGCTGGATAGTTAAACCAAAAAAAAGCCCCCCGGTAGTTAGCCGAGGGATTCTGCAAGTCGGTAATTGTCGCACAAAGACATTCGCGGATATCACCATACCAACTTACGCTTAATGAAATCTGCCAAAATGCCAAATTTGGTGCTGAGGTAAAAACAAACTACAGTGGCGGTAGGGAGTAGATTGGTTTAGCCGCAGATTTTTATAGCGGTAGTCAGATATTTTAGGACAGTTTGAAAGCTTGAATGCAAGGGATAGTAAGACTTTTCCTCCTGCCTGGTTGGTGAGCGAAGCCGAACCACTGCCTTCTGCTATAGTTGGTAGTGCTGGACTCAAGACAGATGTTTCACAATCAACCCGCAACCACGATTAGAATTTAAGTAAAGAAATATTGCGTAGCTTACGGGCATGAAACGGATCGTCTTAATTGCTGGGTTTGAATCGTTCAACGCTGACTTATACAGAAAAGCGGCTTCTGTGGCTGAATCTCGCTGTCCTGATTTAGACATTAGGGTGTTTAGCGATCGCGATATTATCAGTAAACGTGCGGAAGTAGAAGCAGCATTGCGTGACGCTGACGTATTTTTTGGCAGCTTATTATTTGATTATGACCAAGTTGTGTGGTTGCGCGATCGCCTTGCTCAAGTTCCCATCCGGCTTGTGTTTGAGTCAGCCTTGGAATTGATGAGTTTAACCAAATTGGGAGACTTTGCCATTGGTGACAAACCAAAAGGAATGCCCAAACCAGTTAAATTCATCCTCGACAAATTCAGCAACGGACGTGAAGAAGACAAACTCGCCGGTTACATCAGCTTCTTAAAAATCGGCCCGAAACTTTTAAAATTCGTCCCAGTGCAGAAAGTCCAAGACTTACGCAACTGGTTAATTATCTATGGTTACTGGAATGCAGGCGGGCCAGAAAACGTCGCATCATTATTCTGGACACTAGCAGAAAAATATCTAGGTCTAAAAATTGGCGACATTCCCCCACCAGTCGAAACCCCCAACATGGGATTACTGCATCCCGACTACCAAGGGTTTTTTGAATCACCAAAAGCATATTTAGACTGGTATCAAAACAAGGGAGTAGGGAATAGGGAATGGGGAATAGGGAAGAAAAATACCCACTCCCCACTCCCCACTCCCCACTCCCCAATTGTGGGGATATTGCTTTACCGCAAACACGTCATCACCAAACAACCATACATTCCTCAACTAATTCGCCGCTTTGAAGAAGCTGGCTTAATTCCCTTACCCATTTTCATCAACGGCGTAGAGGGACACGTAGCAGTTCGGGACTGGATGACGACTGACTACGAACAACAACAACGCCAACTTAATAATATTGAAACTCCCTCACTGTCCCAAGATGCAGTTAAAGTTGATGCCATTGTTTCCACCATTGGTTTTCCTTTAGTGGGTGGCCCGGCTGGTTCAATGGAAGCAGGCCGCCAAGTAGAAGTAGCAAAGCGTATCCTGACTGCTAAAAATGTGCCTTACATTGTCGCCGCACCATTATTAATTCAAGATATCCATTCTTGGACACGCCAAGGTGTCGGCGGATTACAAAGTGTAGTTTTATATGCTTTACCCGAACTCGACGGTGCAATTGATACCGTTCCCCTGGGTGGTTTGGTAGGCGAAAATATTTATCTCGTTCCAGAACGGGTACAGCGATTAATTGGTAGAGTTAAAAGCTGGATTGCTTTACGGCAAACACCAGCATCGGAACGTAAAATTGCAGTTATTTTATATGGTTTCCCTCCTGGTTATGGTGCTGTTGGCACAGCTGCATTGTTGAATGTGCCTCGCAGTCTCATCAAATTTCTGCACGCACTCAAAGCCCAAGGTTATAACGTTGGCGATATCCCAGAAGATGGGGAAGAATTAATTCGTCAAGTGAAAGAAGCCGATGAAGAGATGGAAAGATGGGAAATGAATAAGCCTTTCCCAGAGTCCGCTATTACTGTTAATGCCCGAACATTAGAAAAATGGTTAGGATATCTCCGCACATCTCGCGTTGAGAAACAATGGAAATCTTTAACAGGTAGCGGGATTAAAACTTATGGCGATGAATTGCACATTGGTGGTGTGCAGTTAGGAAATGTCTGGATAGGTGTCCAACCACCGTTAGGCATTCAAGGCGACCCGATGCGGTTAATGTTTGAACGCGATTTAACGCCACATCCGCAATACGCAGCTTTTTATAAATGGTTGCAAAATGAATTGCAAGCTGATGCTGTAGTTCACTTTGGAATGCACGGCACAGTGGAATGGTTGCCGGGTTCGCCTTTAGGGAATACTGGTTATTCTTGGTCGGATATTTTGTTAGGTGATTTGCCTAATCTATATATATATGCGGCGAATAATCCTTCGGAGTCGATTTTGGCAAAGCGTCGCGGTTATGGGGTGTTAATTTCGCACAATGTACCGCCTTATGGTCGTGCAGGTTTATATAAGGAATTGGTAGCGTTGCGCGATTTAATTGCAGAGTACCGAGAAGACCCGAAAAAGAATTATGTGCTGAAGGAAGGGATTTGTAAAAAGATTGTTGATACGGGTTTAGATGTCGATTGTCCGTTTGAGGATGCGAAAAAGTTGGGCATTCCTTTTACGCCAGAAAATATCAGGATGTTTAGTGGTCATGCTTTTGATGATTATCTGGTGAAGTTGTACGAATATTTGCAGGTTTTGGAGAATCGGTTGTTTTCTTCTGGGTTGCATACTTTGGGTGAAGCACCAAATGAGGAGGAGATGGCGGCTTATTTGGAGGCTTATTTTAACGAACCGCAAAGACGCGAAGGACACGAAGAGGAAGAGAGAGAAATTAGAGATTTATTAGAACAAACTACGGATGAGTTAACAAATTTGTTGCGGGGGTTAAATGGTGAGTATATTCCGCCTGCGCCTGGTGGTGATTTGTTGCGTGATGGTGCTGGGGTTTTGCCGACGGGAAGGAATATTCATGCGTTAGATCCTTATAGAATGCCTTCGCCTGCTGCGTATGAAAGGGGTAGGGAAATTGCACAGAAAATTATCGCCCAGCATTTACAAGAACATAGGAAGTATCCTGAGACGGTGGCGGTGTTGTTATGGGGTTTAGATGCAATTAAAACCAAGGGTGAGTCGTTAGGAATTCTGTTGGAGTTGGTTGGTGCTGAACCTGTGAAGGAAGGGACGGGAAGAATTGTCCGTTATGAATTGAAGCCTTTGCCCCAGGTGGGACATCCGCGTATTGATGTGTTGGGTAATTTGTCAGGGATTTTCCGCGATAGTTTTGTAAATATCATCGAATTGTTGGATGATTTGTTTTTACGTGCGGCTGAGGCGGATGAATCGGAAGAACAGAATTTTATTCGGAAACACGCTTTGGCTTTAAAGGCGCAAGGTGTAGAAAATGCTTCTGCGAGATTATTTTCTAACCCTGCGGGTGATTTTGGTTCTTTGGTAAATGATCAAGTGGTGGATGGTAATTGGGAATCTGGGGAAGAGTTAGGTAATACTTGGCAAAGTCGTAATGTGTTTAGCTACGGGAGACAAGATAAAGGCCAAGCTAGACCAGAGGTGTTGAATCAGTTGTTGAAAACGAGCGATCGCATCGTCCAAGAAATTGATTCGGTAGAATATGGTTTAACCGATATTCAAGAATATTACGCCAACACTGGTGGTTTGAAAAAAGCAGCCGAAAAACAAGGTGGTAAAAAGGTAACTACCAGCTTTGTCGAAAGTTTCTCCAAAGACACCACCCCCCGCAATTTAGATGATTTGCTACGGATGGAGTATCGCACCAAATTGCTAAACCCCAAATGGGCGCAAGCGATGGCGAATCAAGGTTCTGGCGGTGCATTTGAAATTTCTCAACGCATGACAGCCTTAATTGGTTGGGGTGGTACTGCCGATTTTAAAGATGATTGGGTCTATGACCAAGCTGCTGATACTTACGCTTTAGACCCAGAAATGGCGGAGAAGTTACGCAAAGCTAACCCCGAAGCTTTTCGGAATATTGTTAGCAGAATGTTAGAAGCACATGGGCGCGGTTTCTGGGAAGCTGATCAAGATAAATTAGATAAATTGCGTCAGTTATATGAGTTGACTGATGAACAATTAGAAGGTGTGACTGTTTAAAAAATTCCAATCTATGAAGAGGCTAAATGAGTTCTATAATATAATTTTTCAGAATTTCAATTAACTCTTCTTTACTCAATATATTTTCGGCAACTTGCATTGTTAGTTCATACGCTTGTTCTGGTGACATATTCAATTCATAATCATTCAGATTCAAAAATGTCACCATCACATCAAAAGCAGTTCGCTTATTTCCATCTACAAAAGCATGGTTATTAGCAATATGAAATAAGTATGCTGCTGCTTGTTCAACAATTGTAGGATGTAAAAGCTCACCCCCAAAAGTGGCTTGGGGTTGATAAATAGCTGAATCTAGCAAGCCTTCATCGCGTATACCTGGTAAGCCACCATATAAATTAATCTGTTTACTATGTATACTCAAAACATCTTGTTTTTTAATGAATTTAGGACTATGCAAGATTTCTATACACCCAATCCCATTTTTTCGTAGATGCCAAAGAAATCAGCATAGCTTCTGATTGTTGAGGAGTAATATCTTCCAAAGCCAAATTTTTTAATTTCTCTTCAGCTAGTATGTTGATTAGTAAACCAGCTTTGATTAAGGCTTGTATTGCATATTTTATACTTTCTTCAAGAATATATTTTTCATTATGATTATAAAATTCAGATTCAGCTTCATTTTTAATTAACCTGTATAAATTTTCAGCATCTGTAATGAGAGCGAAAAAAATTTGTTTGCCTTGTTTAAAAAAAATTAAATCTGAGAATTGCTCAAAAATTTCTTTAAATAGAAGATTATATTTTACAAAAATTATAACTGGTAATTGTCCTTGTTTTACTTGTTCTTTCAATACATCACCAAGATGACTAAATTTGCTGAGTTTGCTCTGTAGCCGCGTCAACTCTTCCTGAATTTGACTTAGAGATATTTGCCGACTATTTGCGAACTCGTATAATGCTGCTATTGTTTCATCTCGCGGATCTGGTTCATTCAGGCATTTCTCAAGTGTTTCTATGTTCTTTTGAATGCTTGCAATTGTTTCTTGTGAGAATATAAAGCTGTTTACCATTATTTATGTACTGGCTTGTTTAACTATAAACTTTGCCTATAATTATTTTAGCGGCTCTTCAGCTATTTGAATTTTTATTCATCTCTATGGCAATCCTAAATGATTTACAAACATCTATCTCCCTTGTCTACCTTGTCTCTCTAAATAAAGTCTCTTTTTCAGACTATTCACTCTCACCACTGTAATTTAACGGCAGTTTAACTATTACCGTAGTCCCCACATCTTGTTGACTTTCTAAGCTAATTTCACCACCATGTAAATCTACACACTGTTTCACCATCGCCAGCCCTAAACCTGTTCCTTGAATTCTCCGCGCATTACTCGCCCTGTAAAAAGTTTGAAATAAGTTAACTTGGTCTGTTTCGGGAATACCTATTCCCTCATCTTTAATTTGAAAAATTGCCATATCATCTTCCAAGATTAAATTAAACCAAATATTACTTTGTGGCGGAGAATATTTCACAGCATTGGAAATTAAATTAGTCAAAATACAATAAATTAATTCCTCATCCATATAAATTAAATTACATTTTCCTGCATTATTAAAAATAATATTTTTCTGTCCAGCCGCTTTCATTTGCATTACTTCTGTAATTTCTTGACAAAAGCTAATCAAATTTAAAGGTGCAGGTTTATATTCTAATTTGGCAGTTTCACTTTTACTGAGAAATAAAACTTCATCTAATAGCTGCAACATGTGGTTGAGAGCATCTTGCACACGCTCGAAATAAATATTTCTTCGCGCCTCATCCATATTATTGTGATTTTGCAGAATATCTATAGCAGTCCTAATTGTAGTCATCGGGTTACGAAACTCATGGGAAACCATCGCCACAAAGTTAGACTTTAGCTCATTGAGTTGTTGTTCTTTTACTAATGCTTGACGGCTTATTTCTTCACTTTCTCGTAACTTATTGAGAATTTCTTCTCGTTCAATAGCATAGCGAATAGCCTGGACTAATCTTTGAATAGTAATTTGGTCTTTGACTAAATAATCTTGAGCGCCTTCTGCTAAAGCTTGCATTGCTAATTCTTCATCATCAAGTCCTGTTAAAACCACTACAGGAATATCTGGAACTGCGGCTCGATAAGCTTTTAAAGTATCTAGCCCAAAAGAATCTGGTAATCCCAAGTCCATCAAAACTACATCAAATTTATCTGGTTGAAAATTTACATTTTCCAAATTATTTACTTTCAGATTATTCTCTGATAAACTTAAATTTATCGCTTCAGATAATTGTTCAACATGCACCATTTCTAGTTTATGTTGAACGGTATGAGTAAATATTTGATGTAATAGTTTGGCATCACTAGGACTATCTTCTACCAGCAGAACACGAATTATTGTTTTTTGCATAAAGCATAAAATATATTTATATAAATTGTTGAAATGAGCATCAGATTTTTTCATTGTGAAAACAATGCTCAATCATAATCGATATTGGACAATATAGAAGAATACTTATAAGATGGATAAATCTGGTGGTAGAGTAACTGCCGTTAACCAAAAATCTTTAATTAAATGCACAACCTCAAGAAACTGATAAACATCAAGAGGTTTGGTTACATAACAGTTAGCACTGAGATGATAAGAACGTAGTATGTCTTGTTCATCTGCGGAAGTAGTCAGGACAACCACCGGAATATGTTTCAATTTGGGATCAGATTTAAGTTCTGTCAGCACTTCTCGCCCATCCATCCCTGGTAAATTCAAATCCAGTAAAATTAAATCGGGACGTGGAGCATTAGCAAACTCTCCTTGCTGGTGTAGGTAATTCATTGCCGTTTCACCATCTTCTACCCAGTGCAATTTATTAGGAATTTTGGCATTTACAAAGCCTTTCATGGTGAGATTAGCATCGCTGGGAGAGTCTTCAACTAGCAAAATTTCCACACACCGATATACTTGAGTCTTTTCAATACTGTTGTTAACCATATATTACACGTCTTTATCTAAACTTTCTGGGGTAGCTGATTCATGAAGGGTAAAGTAAAACGTTGTACCTACTCCTAACTGAGACTCAGCCCATATATGACCATTGTGACGTTCAACGATTTTTTTACAAATAGCCAAACCAATTCCTGTACCTGAAAATTCGCGCCGGGTATGTAGACGACGAAAAATTTCAAAAATACGGTTAAAGTACTGAGATTTAATGCCAATACCGTTATCTTGTACCGAAAATAGCCAAATTTGATGGTTTTGAGTCAAATCTTCTTCTAAACCCTTCCACCCCTGCACCCCCACTCCCCCACTCTTCTCTACTATCGCTGCACTAATGTGAATTTGTGGTGTTACATCTTTGCGGCGAAACTTGATGGCATTACCAATTAAATTTTGAAATAATTGGATTAACTGAGTTTTATCTGCAAGCAGGTTGGGTAATGGCTCATGAGTGATGACAGCTTGACTTTCTGCGATCGCCACCTGTAAATTACTCAAAGCCTCCCTCAGCACAACATTGCAGTCATTCAGCCTAAATATTCGACCCCTTGTCCCTATCCGCGAATAAGCCAGCAAGTCTTGAATCAACTGCTGCATTCGTCTCGCACCATCAATAATGTAATCTATATATTCTTGGGCAGAATCATCTAACCTCCCTCGATATTCTTCTACTAATAATTGACTATAGCCAGTTACAGCCCGCAACGGTTCTTGCAAATCATGAGAAGCTACATAGGCAAACTGTTCTAATTCTTGATTTGAGTTTCTCAGTTCCTCATTTAGTTTTTCTAATTCGGCTGTACGTTCCTGAACTTTAATTTCTAATTCGGCTTTGGCTTTTTGTAGTGCTTCCTCTGTGAGTTTGCGGTCTGTAATATCAGTATGAGTTCCTATCCATTCTTGAATTTGGTTATCAGCATCTAATATGGGAACTCCCCTCACAGCAAAAAATCGATAACTACCATCAGCGACTCGCACACGATGTTCCAACTTATAAGGACTTTTCCATTCTCTAGCCTGATTCCATAAAAACTGAGAAAGCTCTCGGTCTTCAGGATGAATTGCATTCAGCCATCCCCATACTTGAACTTCTTCCTGAGTTTGACCTGTTAAAGCTATCCATGAGGAATATTCTTTAGGAAAACCCTGAGCATCAGTTAACCACACTGCTTGAGATGTCGCCAGCACCAATGAACGATATCGTTTTTCACTGTTTTCTAAAGCCAGTTCCGCCAATTTGCGCCGCGTAATATCTTGAAAGAAAATTGATAACCCTTCTTGGCTAGGATAGATGCGATTTTCAAACCAGCGATCCCACGGTGAATAATACTCTTCAATCTGAATTACTTTCTGTTCGGACACAGCTTGGTAATAAGCATGATAAAACTTCTGTCCCACACCTTCGGGAAACTCTTCCCAAATATTTTTGCCAATCAAATCTTCTGGACGACGATTGAAAATTTGTCCCGCCCTTTGATTCACGTATGTATAACACCAATTTGCATCTAAAGCCACAAAAGCATCAGTGACAGTTTCTAAAAGATTTACCAGCTTTGCTTTAGCTGCTTGCTGTTCTAAAAGAATCGCTTCTGCTGATAAAACTTGATTAATTTGAATCTGCTTTTGCAGTAGTAAATAAACTCCTACTATCAGCAAAGCACTCAAAACATATCCTAAAAAAACTAAAAAAATAATTTGGATAATTCCTTCATCTGTGTTTGCTATCCGTCGTTTTAATAGGTTTTTTTCTTCCCTCTCTATTACTTGCTTGATATTGTTAATTTGCTGATCTATATATATATTTATAGTCTGATTATTTTTAGCAAATTCAATATTTATTGCAAAACCTTGTTGTTCAAAAATTTTAATAGATATATCTAAAAAATTAATTTTTTGCGTAACTTTAAGTTCAAGTTGTTGAATTTGCTCTTGTTGCTTAAAGTCATCCCTAGTTAAGTTTTTGATAATTTGAATTTGTTGTGCCACCTTTCGTTTTTCTTGCTCATAAATGTCTTTATATGTTATCTTGCTGGTGAAAATATAACTGCTGTGTGCAGTTTCTGCATTCCTCAGATAAATGTACAGATTATCTGAGGTTTCTAGCACTTGCTGAGTATGAATAACCCAATGTTTTTCTTGCATTAACCGCAGAAAACTGATATAAGAAATTACCCCAACACCACACAGCAATAATAATGCTAAAGAAAAGCTGACTGCAACAAATTTTGCGGAAAGTCTATTCATGAGCAACTCGCAGGATTGCAGATGATAAATAATATCTAGTCTTTATAACTCATTCACAATGTCATGAATCAAATGATACATCCATTAGGTATAAATTTCATTCAATTTTTGTGTATATTTAAGATTTATATTGAAATTTAGTATCGTTTTTTCTGAAAATTTGCAGCCTTGACACTTTGATTATGTATATTAAAAAATATATCTAATGATAGATGACAAAATAATATAATAATGTATGCTCTTTTATTAATTTACCAAAAATACTCTGCAAATATAAAAATTGAGTGAGTAATCAGCTTTTTATCACTTCTACTCACTCAATTGATTCTGACTTAAAATTATCAAATAATTTCTATCAGACTATTTTATTTTTACCTGATAAATAACCTCGAAAATTAACGAGATTCAGTACCTTGATTGGGGCTACCTGCTACATCATCTTCGCCAGGTGCTTCTGGTCTAGCAGTCTTTCGCGCATCAGACTGTGAAGCATCACCGGTTTTGCGAATATCTTCTTGTAAAGGAGTTTGATAACCACCAGAAGCTGTCGGGGTAGTATCCTGATTGTTATCAGACTTTTGTTTTTTTTCTTCAGCCATAATGACGAATTCCTATGATTAATTCTTGACTTTATTGTAGGAACATTAAGAATGTAAAGTTATCTATCTAAAATATGGTTATGACTGAATGTTGACTCTGCCATAAGTATTATTTAGTTTTTTAAAAGAACAAGAAATTTATGTACACCCAAGATTTATCATTGCCATCTGGATGTGTTATGCGTCAGGCAACTTCAACTGACAAGTGGTCAATTCGCTTATTAGTATTTTCGGCTAAACTTGACCCTACTCAGTTACGCTGGCAACAGTTCTCTGTGATTGAGTGTGAGGGTAATTTAATTGCTTGCGGACAACTGCGGAATTTTCCAGGCGCACAAGAACTTGGTAGTTTGGTGGTTAAATCAACTTGGAGAGGTCGCGGTTTAGGTAGTTTGCTCACTCAGCATCTTATTAGTCAAGCTGCACAACCACTATATTTAGAATGTTTGGGTGAGCAATTGTCACGGTTTTATAGTCGTTTTGGTTTTGTAGAAGTTACTTTTGTAAATCTACCTCCATCTCTTCAGCCTAAATTTCGCGTTTCGCAATTGGCGAAAAAACTGTTACGAGTACCTGTTGTGTTTATGAAATATCAGGGGAGTGGGAGATTAGAGGACAAGGGTGATAAGGGAGAAAAGGGAGATGAGGGAAAAAGACAAATCAATGACTGTTGACTATTTGATAAAAATTGTGAGCAGAACAGGCCCTAGTAAGTAATGATGCCTGACACAGGTAAGCCCAGATGCAGAACCTAAACTTTCTCTTTGTTTGGGACTGTAAAAACGGACTCCAAAAGGAGAAATTGGCAGTTTTTTAGGTTCTAGTTCTTGTTTAAAAGTAAAGTCAACTAAGTAAAAGCGTCCGCCGGGAGTTAGGACTCGTGCTACTTCACTGAGAACTTTTTGCGGTTCTAAATAATGTAAAAAGCTGATAGTGTTGAACACAGCATCAAATTGACCTTCCCCAAAAGGTAAAGACTCAGCATTACCCTCAACATAAATTAAACGTGGATGGTGGAGGTTGCTTATTCTCGCCATTCTTAACATATTTGGTGATAAGTCTAAGCCTGTACCACGCAAGTTAGGAAATTTGGTGGCGAGGCGTTCTAATAAGCGTCCAGTGCCACATCCTAAATCGAGGACGTTGACTTGTTGTGGTAAGTCAACATATTCTAATAACCGTTGGTGAATGGCTCGATAAAATACTGAGGGAAATGTCCAATCGTAGCTAAAAGCCCAGTTGTTAAAGAGAGATTTCTTGTTAGCAAAGAAATTTTCCGTCATTGGTTTGCACTTGTGCGACAGCGATATCTAGCCTAGCGTGCAGACTCACAACTGTGGGAACTCAATAGATGATTCCGAAATCTAAAAACTTGGATATGTATTTAAAGATGTGACACGAAAAGATGATTTGTGAGTGTAGCAGACTCAAGCGATCGCATCATGATATTTATCTATATTTAATCTTCCGGTAAATTGCTATGACATCTATAACTTTGTTTCATTTACACAAAGATTTCTTACAAAAAGTTCGTAAATGGTTAGAAAGTCGAGAAATAAATAACATTCAATTGGCTCATTTTGTGTGTAGAGTGATACCATCACAATGTCCCTTTGAAAGAGATGTCACTTTATTTGGACGGAAACTGTTTCACATTCCAGCAATGTGTAAACTAAATCCCTTTTATGAGGAATTAGTGAGTCTACGTTTTCGGGCTTTGTGTTATCTTGCTGATGAATGTGGTGAAGATGTAAATGTTTATTGCTAAACTTTGAAATTCACAAATATCAGCCATCGGTAATTACAGATATACGCTTGTTATCTGCTCTAATCTATACTAAGCTATTTTGGGACTAATTAGACATATATCAAACTAGTTCTCGATTTGTATCACTCATAGCAGTCGAAGTATAAGTGAGGAAATTTAAAAAGCAAGAATACAAGGCATAGTAATACTTTTACCTCCTGCCTTCTGCCCTTCGGGTTCGCAGTCGCTCATGGGGGAAACCCCCAAGACCGCGCTGTCTCACCTCCTGACTTCTGCCTCCTGCTATACTGCCTTACCTTGCTGAAATTATTAACATCATCAATATGACGCACATCTTACTTGTAGAAGATGAGGTCAAACTGGCGCGATTTATCGAATTGGAACTGAATTACGAAGGTTATCAAGTCAGTGTCGCCTACGATGGATTAACTGCCCTAACTGCGGCGCGAGAGTTACATCCAGACTTAGTTATTTTAGATTGGATGTTACCAGGGTTATCAGGTCTAGAGATTTGCCGCCGTTTGCGGAGTACTGGAGATAAAGTCCCAGTCATATTATTAACTGCTAAAGATGAAGTCAGCGATCGCGTGGCTGGTTTAGACGCGGGTGCTGATGACTATGTAGTAAAACCATTCAGCGTGGAAGAACTATTAGCCAGAGTCCGCGCTCATCTGCGCCGCAACCAAGAAGCAGACGCAGCCGACATCTTAGAATTTGAAGACCTCAGCTTAAATCGCCGCACCAGAGAAGTTTATCGCGGCAATAGATCAATTGAATTAACCGCCAAAGAATTTGATTTGCTGGATTATTTGCTGTCCCATCCCCGACAAGTAATTACCCGCGATCGCATTTTAGAAGAAGTTTGGGGTTACGACTTCATGGGCGATTCCAACATCATCGAAGTTTACGTCCGTTACTTGCGCCTCAAACTTGAAATCAACAATGAAAAGCGCCTCATTCAAACCATCCGAGGCGTAGGCTACGTACTGCGTGAGTAGAAGTGTAAAGTATGAAGTGTGAAGGTTTGTAAAGGACACCCTAGCCTCTAACCCCTAGCCCCTAGCCTCATTGCAAACAACCGTTAAACTTCATTGCAAAATAAAAAGGTAATTCGAGCAACATGATAAGTTTTGATGATGTGAATCAACAGTGCGATAAGGAGAACACAGTGGCAACGGAATCTAATTTACTAACGGGCAAAGCTGTACAAAACGAAGATTTTAGTGAATATGTTGCTCATTTACAGCTGCACATGACGCTACAAGCTCGCAATCTGGTTCCAACCCTCAAGCATTCTGTGGAAGATAGTAGACAACAACTCCTCCATCAAACCCAAGCCAACTTTGAAAAGTTAATTTCTCGGCAAGGTTTGTAAATATAGAAAATTTAACGAAAAGTCAAATAAAATAAAAGCAGGTATTTTTGGGTTAACGCCAATAGCGTACTCATCTAACCTGCTTTTTTTGCTTTTGTAAGTATTTAATCAAAAAAATCAATCTTTTGAAGCAATAGCCAGCAACGGAAAGCCGTTAAAATTATTATTGCAACAGTTCCACCCACGAGCAGTTAGTTAAGGCTAAATGGCCGCTTGAATCAAAATGACTTCATTACTTCCTCGAAATCTCAGCGTTGTCATCCGGCCAGTCCACTATCGGGATCTGGATGGAATTGAGCGATTAACACAAGAGTCATTCGCCGCCACGACTTTGGAAGGCTCCAATTCTGCCGAGCGCCAAATGCAATCACTCCGTCGTTGGTACGGCTTACTTAAATTTTTGAGTTGGTTCCCTAATCCACTCCAGTATCGTTTCTGCGCTTATGTAGCCGAACAGGGGCGAATGCTGTTGGGGATGATTCAAGTATCACCATTCAACCGCACTCGCAGTACTTGGCGCATTGATAAGGTGGTGCTAGATCAGGCTGCGGATAAACAAGGAATTGGCTCACAATTGCTGCGCCATTGCTTCGAGTCGATTTTAGAAGCACGAACTTGGCTATTAGAAGTAAATATTAATGATACAGAAGCATTAGCCCTGTATCGCCAAAATGGATTTCAACGTTTAGCAGAAATTACCTATTGGAAAATAGAAGCTGATTTACTAGCAGAATTAGCACAAGCAGAACCTGATTTACCGAATTTGCTGCCAGTAAGTAACGCTGATGCTCAGTTGCTTTATCAACTAGATACAGCATCGATGCCGCCTTTGGTACGTCAAGTCTTTGACCGCAACACCCGCGATTTTAAAACCAGTTTATTTGGTGCGTTAACCGATGCTGTCAAGCAATGGATAACCAAAACAGAAGTGGTCAGTGGTTATGTGTTTGAACCGCAACGCAAAGCCGCCATTGGTTATTTTCAAGTACAGCTTGACCGCAAAGGCGAAACTCCCCATGTGGCAACACTGACAGTCCACCCTGCTTACACTTGGTTGTATCCAGAGTTGCTTTCGCAATTGGCACGCATAGCGCAAGACTTCCCCCAACAAGGTTTGCGACTGGCTTCTTTAGACTACCAACCAGAAAGAGAAGAATATTTAGAACGGATCGGTGCAAAACGCACTGAACATACTTTGATTATGTCGCGTTCAGTTTGGCACAAACTCCGAGAATCAAAATTTGTCTCGTTGGAAGGGATTCAATGGACAGATGTGCTGCAAGGTTTACAACCAGCACGTAAACCCATACCTGGAGGAATGTCTTGGGTAAAAACTGGACAGCAGCCATCTTCAGAAATACCAGTGCCAAGCAAATCAGAATCTATGGGCTTTAAATGTAACAACTGTCATACAGAGCCATCTTGCCACAATGAATCAGTTGATGGTCAACAGGAAAAGTAGTAAAAGCTTCACTGGTGCAGAGTAGAAGATGAATATCTTAGACTCTGCACCCACGACTCGGCACGGTTAATAATGGATAAAAAACAGTATATTTCAGCACTAGGATTAGATATCGGACGGAAGCGAATTGGTGTAGCAGGATGCGATCGCACCGGTTTAATTGCTACGGGAATTACGACAATTGAACGCTCCTCTTTTGAGCGCGACGTTGAGCAGTTCCAAAATATCGTGAATGAGCGTCAGGTAGAAATTCTAGTTGTTGGTTTACCTTATTCTATGGATGGTTCTTTGGGATTCCAGGCTCATCAGGTGCAGAAATTTGCCACCAAACTGAGTAAAGCTCTCAAACTGCCCATAGAATATGTTGATGAGCGCCTCACCTCTTTTCAAGCAGAGCAAATGCTCATCGCCGAGAATCTCTCACCATCGCGCCATAAAGGTTTAATTGACCGCAAAGCAGCAGCATTGATTTTACAACAATGGTTAGATTCTCGACGTTCTGCCCTAGTTAAAATGCTGTCGAGTATGGATAGCTTTTGACATGATATTCTGAAAGCAATTACTGAGCAGTTGTGTCTAAATGTGAAACTATTAGCTTGACATTATTTGTCATTTAACAGGAAAGCAATATTCACAGTTGCGGTAAAGATAAAGTTTAACTAATCGGCTATGTTTCCTTCTCCATTTTCTGAAGATAACGATCGCGATCACACAGGTTCCATCACCTTGACAGATGACACAGGGCGAACCCTCGAATGTTATATAGAACATTCGCTCTCTGTAGATGGACAAGAATACGTCTTACTGCTTCCTGTGGACTCACCCATAGAAATTTTCGCTTGGGAAGGTGACGACGAAGAAGAAGAAGCCGTTTTAGTAGAAGATGACGCTATCCTTGACGAAATTTTTGGTACCGCCCAAGCAGTTTTATCTGAGCAGAACCTAATTCTGAAAAACACAGCTTACGCTTTGACAGTTGCTGGTGAATTACCAGCTGTAGATGAGTCGGAACTTTTTACATTAGAAATCGAAGACGACGAAACCGATTTAGAGCCAGAACAACTACAGCTACTCGCCAGCTTCTATCATCATGAGCAGGAGTATGCCATATATACCCCCCTCGATCCACTGCTGTTTTTTGCCAGAATCACCAAAGATGGCGAACCGGAATTACTTTCTCCCGAAGAATTTCGCCAAGTGCAACCACTCCTAGAAGAACAACTTTTTAACGAAGTGGAATAAAATCTGCACAATTCAAAATTGAAAATAAAAATGTCTCATTTTTAGACAAGGTTTTAGAGTCGGGTGCAGGGGTACGCTGACAGGTGTAGGTTTTTACGTTTTCATTCTTTCCCCCTGCTCCCTGCTCCCCTACCTCTGTTGATCCTCTGCACTCATTCTCAACAATGCTCTTACTTGAGAGCATTTTTCATTGTGACCCTGAAAATTATCTATGACGTGGAACAATCTCTTACAGCCTGACTTGATTTTACATGGTTCAGTTTTGCAATTGACTCAAGAAGTCATTCAACAATATGGGCTGAAGGGACTTGTTTTAGATGTGGATGAAACACTCGTTCCTTTCACAGTGGGGACTCCTTCACCAGAATTGAGACAATGGGTAGAAGAAATCCGCGTTAATGTTGATTTGTGGTTGGTGAGCAATAACTTAAGCGAGGCTCGGATTGGCAGTATTGCCCGTGCGTTGAATTTACCTTATTACTTGGGTGCAGCCAAGCCCTCTCGCCGCAAAATTAGAGCCGCTCTCCAAGCAATGGATTTACCAGCACATCAAGTAGGAATGGTGGGCGATCGCTTGTTTACCGATGTTTTAGCTGGTAATCGTCTAGGAATGTTTACCATTCTCGTAGAACCGATTATTCATCCTGATGCTGCACTACGTTCTCATCCCGTCCGAAATTTTGAAGTCTGGATTTCTGAAATCTTGGGAGCCTCCATCACACCTAAACGCAGCGTTGTTAACAAAAAGTAACAAATCGTCAGGAAAATAAAGCTAAAGAAATAATTAAGAATAAAATAAAACCATAGAAAACAGGAGATTATAAGTATTAATAACATAGGGTCAGCTAATAAAAGACCCTAGTAAATAGCAAATAACTATAAACTAGTAAAGCGTCAGCCTTCACCTATAGAAGGATTGGCGCTTTGCTTTTTTGTGCTTTGTCATTTGTCCTTCATGACCAATGACCAATGACTAATGACCAATGACCATGACCAAAACAATAGTCGTCAAAATAGGCACTTCTAGCCTGACTCAACCAGAAACTGGGCAATTAGCACTTTCTACGATCGCAACTTTAACCGAAACACTTTGTCATTTAAGACAGCAGGGAAATCGTGTGATTTTGGTTTCCTCTGGTGCGGTGGGTGTGGGCTGTGCCAGATTAGGCTTAACAGAACGTCCAAAAGCGATCGCCCTCAAACAAGCAGTAGCCGCAGTTGGTCAAGGCAGGTTAATGCGGATATATGACGACTTATTTACTACCTTACAACAGCCAATTGCTCAGGTTTTGTTAACACGCAGCGACTTGGTGCAGCGTAGCCGATACCTCAACGTTTACAACACCTTTAAAGAATTGCTGGGGCTGGGTGTAATTCCCGTAGTGAATGAAAATGACACCGTGGCTGTCGAGGAACTGAAATTTGGTGATAATGACACCCTTTCGGCATTAGTAGCAAGTTTAGTCGAAGCAGATTGGCTATTTTTACTCACCGACGTAGATAGATTATATTCAGCCGATCCCCGTTCTGTACCTGATGCCAAACCCATTGCCTTAGTGAGTAATATTAAAGAATTGGCGCAACTGCAAATCCAAACAGGTGGTCAAGGCTCACAATGGGGTACTGGTGGGATGGTAACAAAAATATCCGCCGCCCGAATTGCGATCGCAGCTGGAGTGCGAACGGTAATTACTCAAGGGCGATTTCCCCGCAATCTCGAAAAAATTATCCAAGGGGAACCTTTAGGAACGCACTTTGAACCGCAACCAGAACCCACATCCGCCAGAAAACGCTGGATAGCTTACGGACTTGTACCGACGGGAAAATTGTATTTAGATCAAGGTGCGATCGCGGCAATATCAGAAGCCGGAAAATCATTATTAGCCGCAGGTATCAAAACACTTGAAGGCGAATTTGACACCCAAGACGCTGTGCAGTTGTGCGACACCAACGGTAACGAAATAGCCAGAGGATTAGTCAACTACAGCAGCGATGAACTAAAAAAAATCTGCGGGCGACACTCCAGAGAAATTCCCGAAATTTTGGGCTATGTGGGCGCAGATACCGTGGTGCATCGAGATAACTTAGTTTTGACATAAGTAGAATGGTTAAATTATGGCGGATAAGTTATCACCAACGGATGGCTATGATGACTTCTTACGGGAGTTAAAAGAACGTATACATAGCGCCCAAATAAAAGCAGCTTTGTCTATTAACCGTGAATTGGTATTACTTTATTGGCAAATAGGGCGCGAAATTATCATCCGTCAGCAGCAGCAGGGATGGGGTAGCAAAGTTATTGAACGTATTGCAAAAGATTTACAAGCTGCTTTCCCTGATATCAAGGGATTCTCAGCCAGAAATCTGAAGTATATGCGAGCTTTTGCTGAAGCTTATCCAAATGAACAAATAGTGCAGCAGGCTGCTGCACAAATTCCTTGGTTTCATAACTGTGTAATTTTAGATAAAGTTAAAAATAATTTAGAGCGTGAATGGTATATACAAAAAACTATAGAAAATGGCTGGAGCAGAAATATTTTAACTCTCCAAATTGAGAATAGACTTTTTGCACGTCAGGGAAAGGCTATCAATAACTTTAACGTTAGATTACCGTCTCCTCAATCAGACATTGCTAGAGAAACGTTAAAAGACCCTTATATTTTTGATTTTTTAAGTTTAGGAGAAGCTGCACAAGAACGGGAATTAGAAAAAGAACTTGTAAAACACATTACTCAATTTCTTTTGGAGTTAGGTGTAGGATTTGCTTTTGTTGGAAAACAATATAATTTAAAGATAGGAGATGAAGATTTTTACATAGATTTGCTTTTTTATCATGTGAAATTACATTGTTTTGTAGTGATTGAACTGAAAACAGGTAAATTTAAACCTGAATATGCAGGAAAAATCAATTTCTACCTTTCGGCTGTAGATGATTTGCTCAAATCTCCTGTAGATAATCCTTCAATTGGTTTAATTTTATGTGCAAGTAAGGACAATATTATTGCTGAGTATGCGCTACGTGATGTCAATAAGCCAATTGGTATTGCTGAATGGCAAACTAAACTTACTAAGTCACTGCCTAAAGAGTTACAAACAAAGTTACCAACTATTGAGCAGTTGGAGGCAGAACTAGAAAATTTGTCAGCAGAAATAGAGAATGAAGAATGATTGATTAGCTTACTTCTAATCTTAAGTCCGAGCTAAAAGGGGAGCCGCCGCTAATAGTGTTTGTGTATACGGATGTTGTGGATTGGCAAAAATTTGTTTTGTTGGGCCGAGTTCGACAATTTTACCGCCATTCATCACCGCAATGCGATCGCACAAAAATCTCGCTAACCACAAATCATGAGTAATAAATAGATAAGTTAATTCAAATTCTGCCTTTAATTGCAACATCAAATCCAAAACTTGCGATTGCACACTCGCATCTAACATACTCACTGGTTCATCGCAAATCAACAGTTTAGGACGAGTAATTAAAGCCCGTGCGATCGCTACCCGTTGTTGCTGTCCGCCAGACAAATCTGATGGGTAACGTTGATAATAAACTTCTGGCGGTGTTAACCCGACTTTTTGCAACATCCACAATACTTCTTCTTTAGCTTTGGCTGCATCGGCAAGATTGTGAATTAACAAAGGATCACCTATACTCTGCCCTACAGTCATCGCCGGATTTAAACAAGCATGGGGGTCTTGAAACACCATTTGCATTTGTCGGCGAGAAGCGCGAATTTCTTGGCGTGATAACTTGGTTAAATCTTGTCCCAAAAATTCTACTTTGCCAGCCGTGGGACGAATTAGCTGTAAGATAGTCCGCGACAATGTGCTTTTACCACAACCAGATTCACCCACTAAGCCTAAAATTTCTCCCGGAAACAGTTCCAGGTTAATTCCATCTACGGCTTTGATTGTCTGACTTTCCGCTTTAAACAGTCGTTCAATTAAGTTAGGTTCTATGGTGTAGTGTTGCTGGAGTTCTGTAACTCGTAGAAGTGGTGATTGAGAATCAGAAATTGGTGAAGCATTTCCCCCACTTTCATCCACAGCTTGAATATGCAAAGCTGCTTGTAAAAGCGATCGCGTATATTCATGTTGAGGATTACCAAATACCGATGTAGTAGCCCCCATTTCTACCATTTTGCCGTTGTACATTACACCGATGCGGCCGCAATATTCTGCCACCATTGCCAAATCATGAGAAATCAGCAACAGTGCCATATTTTCTTCAGCGCACAGACGGGTTAGTTCTTGTAAAATCTGGGCTGAGACAGTGACATCTAAACTAGTGGTAGGTTCATCAGCCACAATTAACTTAGGATTTAGGAGGAGAGCAAGAGCGATCGCTACTCGTTGTCGCATTCCACCGCTAAACTCATGCGGATACTGATTCCAGCGACTCGCCGGGATTTTCACCTTCTCCAAAGTCGCCAGTGCTTTTTCTTTTGCTTGCTTGGCTGATAGTTCTGGTGAATGTGCTTGCAAAGTCTCCAGACAATGTTTACCAATCGTCATCAATGGATCAAGGCGTGTCATTGGGTCTTGGAAAATTAGTGCTACCGCCTCCCCCCGAAATTTCCGCAACTGAGATAACGTTAAATCAAATACTGACTGCCCCTGAAAAGTTACTCGTCCCTCAACTCTGCTAGATGGCGGTAGTAAACGCATCGCCGCCCGTCCTAATGTAGATTTACCACAACCAGACTCTCCTACCAGCCCCATTCTTTCCCCTGGTTGCAGTGTAAAAGATACATCATCAACCGCCCATCTGAGTTCTTCCCCGCCACGCTGAGGATAGGCAACTCGTAAATTTTCTATACAAAATAAAGCTTCACTCATATTTATTTATCAGCCCAGAGCTACCAGCTAGAATAATTTCAAATTTTAGCTAGTGTATCAAATTCCCCAAACTTCCTGTTCCCATTGACTGATAAAAACTCCTCGTCACTCTGCGTCTTCATATCAAACCAAAAAAGCGCCCCCCATCAGGAGAGCGCCTTTGATTAATTAGTTATTGCTTACTTCTATCTCAGAAGATTAACCATTGATAGCAGGAGCAGAGATAGCAACAGGAGCAACTTCACCAGCAGCCAAGTCTAAGGGG
>NZ_JACJTB010000012.1 GCF_014698475.1 Nostoc spongiaeforme FACHB-130
ACCTGCTCTGTAACGATACAACACTGCTTCTACAAACAATCGATTATCTTTAGCTGTGACTCCCACATAGCCCTCTCTCCCTGGCAACAGGTTTTTGATTCTCTCCCACTGGTCATCACGCAAGAGCGTATCGGCGTGTCATCCTTTTTCTGTTATTTATGTTTTCTTCAACAGTTTTGATTCCAGTTTATCTAATTGATGACACACCCTAGGTATTTTAAGAAAATTTGCAATCGAACAAAAAATCAGTTCGCTACAGTATTTTGAATTACTTGAAGGACTGGAAGCATACATAAATGTACAACCTACTTTACGCCAAAGTTTAGCAAATGACTATTTTGGTTTAGCGATCGCTGAAATAGATAACGCATTACGTCAAGAAGAAATCGAAGCACCTTTTTTTCAAGATTTAAAACGTGCATTACTCTGTCTTAACTCAGATTCAGCAAATGAGCTTGTTGAGTATCGCCAGCAACGTCGTGCTGAGGCTACTAGGCTGAATGTACAAGTAGCTTCAGATGACAACATAGTATTAACAACTCAAAACTTGGCATCTATAAATCTTGCGTTAGTGGGTGGACACCAAGCAACTCGACGAGAAGTCATCCGTGAATTGTGCGAAAACTACGGTTTAAAAAATTGTGTTGAGGTTGCCCCCTCAAGTGAAGCATATATAAGTCGCAGTAACGTACAGGCACAGATAAGCAATTGTAATTTAATTGCAATAATTACTGGATATATGGGTCATGATTTAAGTCAAATTGTCTCTGACTTAAAAAAAGATGGCACTTTAACAGGTGATGTCTTTTTTCTAGCTTGTCGGGGCAAAAGTGGTGTAGTTCGCGCAATTCTTAATAAGGTGCAATAATAAAATGGCTGATTACACACTTGGAAAAATCTAATTTCATCACATCAATTTCTTTATGTTGTCCACACTTGAGATTAATTGTTAGAACACCAATGTATTAAACCTTTTTGCAAAAAGAAGTGACTTCGACAATCAACTGTACGCCAAACGGAAGGATGTAAACTAATTGTGCCGTCTAGACCTTCTGTTAAGTGCCACCTCGGTGAACCTTCTGGCATTAAACTCATATGTAACGTTGCACCACAACCACAAGGACAGCACATTGCAGCGTACCAAAGATACTCACCTTCACCAGCAATGTAAACACATTTGGAATGCAGTTGTTCGGGTAAATCCATTACCCATACAGTTCTTAGTGGCAATGGTTTTCTCAACAGCCATAGCTTTAGTACTCGACAGGCATAATAAAACCACTTCATATACAAATCGCCTCTGTGTCACTTAACTCAGGATTATCTAATAGAGGAATCACATCACCCCGGCCTATATGCTTCACTAAAGTTGGACAAAGAGTTGTCATTGGCTCAGTGTATAGTTGCATTTGACTAAAACTGAACATCAAGGAATCATACTGTGAATTAGGTTCTTCTCGGTAAGGACGCAGTCTTACTAAGAATTCCAGCACGGCAAACGATGCAATGTTCATATTGACGCTAATAACAGCAGGTCGTTCATCTGGTGGTAATCCAGCAATATATTTGTCACGATGCTATTGCCTAAACTCACAAAACTTTTGGCTGGAGAGCTTTTGCCAGCAATGCTCCCAAGAGTATGTTATCTCTTGAACACGCTGTACTGATTTATCGAGACGAATGGATTGCTGAACGTGGTTTTCATCGTCTCAAGGGTGCGTCACTTTCGATTGCCCCAATGTTTGTGCAACGTGATGACCAAGTTACAGGTCTGATTAATTTACTGAGTCTAGCCCTACGTTTGCTGACAATCATCGAGTTTGTTGTTAGACGACAACTGACTGTAATTGAGGTCAACTCTCTTGCTGGAATGTATCCAAAACATCCAAAAAAACGCACTGCTCAACCTACTTTGGAAGGTGAAAAACGGCGAAAATCAAGGTAAGAATTTGAGATACCTTCAAAAAGCACAGATATCTAAAAACAGCAGATTCAGCATAGTGCAAAAAGTATTCTCACCAAAATGCTTGACTATACAATAACTATGCAACGCTGGCCAAAGCAATAAAAAAGCGATCGCTGTTCATATCAGTTATCGCCAAACTACAAAAAATATCTTTTGTGCATAATTTTACCAGCAATGGCAGAAATACGGCTCAGGAAGTTCTACAGGATTTAAGACTAGTATCGAAAAATGAATGGGCCATTAACCTCACTTAGAAATAATGCAGAATCCCTGAGGAATAATTAGCAAATAATTTTCTTGATACTGCCTAAATCTTAAATAGATGTTGACATTAAGAGCTGATTTGCGATCGCTATTAGCTCAGATGAGCAACAGCATTATTATTGTTGGGGATTCTGCTAATGATAGAACTGCTGCATGGATAAAAGCAGCAGGTATTGCTCTCGATAAGGAGCATTGCAAGAAAGTCGCTTGTGCTGAAGATATTGATAGAGAAAGCTATGAGAATAGTTTTGGGAAACAACTGGGGTAAAAATGTAGAGAATTGATCATGGATGAATTTTGTCATTATTTAATTGATTTAAACCAGATAATTGCTGTTATTTTACTAAAGTGATTTGTTAAAAGTAGGCATCTTAAATCAACTAATCAAACCTCCACGACTCCAAAACATAGCAATACTGGTAAAGTTGCAAAAGAACAAGCATCTAGTATCAGCCAGGAGGAAAGTATTGTGAAAGCCGTCTTAATGACCGCAGCCGGTAGTCCCGAAGTACTGCAATTACAGGAAGTCCCAACCCCTAGTATTCCTTTGGATAATACTCAACTTTTAGTCCGTTTGGTAGCGGCTGGTGTTAACCCAATTGATACGAAACTGCGTAAACGTGGCACTTTTTACCCTGATCAAATGCCGGCAATTTTAGGATGTGATGGTGCAGGTGTTGTGGAAGCAGTGGGTGCTGGTGTACAAAAATTTCGTCCAGGGGATGCAGTGTATTTTTGCTATGGTGGTTTGGGTGGACACCAAGGTAATTATGCAGAATATACAGTTGTGGATGAGCGATTTGTAGCACGTAAACCGGCTTCTGTGTCTTTTGCAGAAGCAGCCGCAGCACCGTTAGTACTAATTACGGCTTGGGAAGCTTTATACGAACGGGGAAGATTGGAACCAGGGGAACGGGTGCTAATTCATGCTGGTGCTGGCGGTGTGGGACACGTAGCGATTCAACTGGCGAAACTCAAGGGTGCTGCTGTCGCTACAACGGTGAGTACTCAGGAAAAAGCGGATTTTGTGCAGCAACTTGGTGCAGATTACCCGATATTTTACAAACAAACAGATTTTGTTCAAGCTACTTTAGATTGGACTAGTGGTGGAGGTGTAGACTTAGCTTTTGATACCGTTGGTGGTGAAACTTTTCACAAAACCTTTCCGGCGGTGCGGGTGTATGGTGATATTGTGACGATTCTGGAACCTGATGCGAATACGGTGTGGAAAACGGCGCGGAATCGCAATCTCCGCATAGGGTTGGAATTGATGCTAACACCAATGTTGTTGGGACTGGATGAAAGTTTGCAGCATCATGGGGAAATTTTGTCACAATGCGCGAGTTGGATGGAACAAGGGAAGCTGAAAATCCAGGTTAATCATCAGTTTCAGTTAAAAGATGCAGCAAAAGCCCATGAATTAATTGAAACAGGTGCGATCGCGGGTAAAATTGTCCTGCTGATTAGTGATGAATGATTGACATTTGAGTAATTTATTTCTTCCAGTCCAAAATACGCTGAGAAAAGCGCAGAGGTTCGCTCAGAATCTGATGTTTGTGTGCCTCTGCGGTTTATTTTTGAGTTTTTCGCTACCTGCGTCTGCTGTCGCCGCACCAACGCAACTAGAACGCACACCCCTAACACTGGAAATCTTACAAGAAAGAATAGGTAAACCAATACTCCGCGAAGGTAATTTAACTGTTGATTTGCGGCAGATGGTGATTGATTTGCGTCCAGAAAATAGCAGTTTTCGGGATGCTTTTTATCAGTTGTTACGGAAAGAATTGCAAAAGGCTGGTGCGAAACCCTTGGGTTTAGATTTGAGTTATTCTGTGATTCAAGGTGATTTTATCGGCAGTGATTTGGGTTTACGTACACCTTTATATGCTCAGGCGATCGCACCAATTTTTACCGCTACCGAACAAGCACAATTAGAAAGTTTACGTCTGGTTTGTCTACAGTCACTAGCCATTGCTTTACCTAATTCTAAAGATTGTCGCTCACTTTTAGCAACTGATTCAAATACTTCTGGCGAAATTAATGTTTTTCGTGGCACTTTAACGCTGGTAAATACTCGCTTTAATGGACAAGTTAATTTTCTGAATACTTTCTTTCTTCAAGCTGTAGATGCTCAAAATGCCACATTCTTACAATCAGCTAACTGGAGTGAAACTAGATTTAGTCGTCTGGTTAGCTTTATGAATGCAACTTTCCGCCAAGGAACTAATTTTCAAGGTGGGATTTTTTTTGATAACGTTAATTTTAAACAAGCTCAATTTCAAGAATTAGCTGATTTTCGTAGTAGTTTTTTTGTTCAATCTGCTAACTTTAATCAAGCTTTGTTTAAGCAGTTAGCTAAATTTAATAAAGTACAATGGCAAGGTAATATTAATTTTGCTGATGTTCGCTTTGCTGGTCAAGCCCAATTTACCAAAGCCAATTTTAATCAGTTTCTGTTATTAACCGAGGTAACTTTTGAACAAGCTGTGAGTTTTCGGGAAGCTCAATTTAATCAGCCTGTGAATTTACGTGGTGCTAGTATTCTCAATTTAGCAGATTTTAGTGATGCAATTTTTGCGAAAACTGCTTTTTTAAATGTGCCAGGATTGAGTTTTAATTCTAACCAAGCCAAAATCTTAGGAAATCTTGGTCAAATTGGTAAGAGGTTTTGTGTACCAAGCTTACAAGGTAACCAAAATGTTTTGCGGAATTTAAGCCAGAATTTTCGCCAACAACAACAAATTGCTGATGCTAATCAATTGGAATATATCAAACAGCAACTTAGATTAATTGAGTTAAGTCAACGGTTGCTGAGAACAAATATTAATAGTGCTTCTAGCACGCGGTTGATCAATTCGGGTTTTTCCGCAACCCAAGCAGAAGAAATAATCAACCGTCGTCAGTTCAGAATATTTCAAAATAGTGCTGAGTTATTAACTTTAGCAGATATTAATTTAGAAACATATCATGAATTGAGCGATCGCCTGAGTTTTGGTGAACCTCTAGCTTTAGGTGGATGGATATTACAAGCTTGGAGTTGGTTAGCTTTAAGTTTACTGCTATTACTAAGTGGTTATGGCACAAGTTTTTGGTTAGCTTTTGGTGTAGGTGGTGTAGCGATCGCTTACTTTGGGTTACTCTTTTGGTTAGTAGACCGTTGTCGTCGTCTTCATCCTGTAGCAATAGTTCCCACCTACTACGAAACTGTTTCGATATTGTTAGGTTTTAGTTGTATAGAATTTTTCAGTTTATTAGCTATATTCCGCAATGCCGAACAGCCTTGGCTCACATTGGGATGTTTATTATTGATTATTATTCCAGTGCCAATCACTTTAATAATTCGATTATATCAACAAGGACGCTATCATGATTTAATGGATGTTTCTTACTTCACTGAAGATGGAACATTCCGCCAATTAAGATTATTAATTGGACGTTTACCAGTGATTCCCCGCAATCAAACATTTCGGGAAAGATATATGCCATTATTGAGCGATCGCCGTTGGAATTGGTTGAATTATTATGACTTTAGCCTAAATAATTTAGTGCGATTAGGATTTAATGATATTCGGTTGCGTGACCAACATTTACCAGGAATTATTGCTACTCTTGCTTGGTATCAATGGAGCTTGGGTGTACTTTATATTACCCTCATTTTGTGGACACTTTCACGGACAATTCCTGGCTTAAATTTACTGATTTATCTGAAATAAAGGATCAATATATCATCTCAGCAACGGAGTTTTTTGTGGCTATTTTAAGAACCTTGGAACCTGGTGATGAAGCATTTCTAGAAAACTTTTTGTTGCAACACGCCGATACTTCGATGTTTTTGCGCTCAAATTGGCGTGAAGCAGGGTTACTCGACCAAGGTGCAAGGTTTCAGGGAACATATATAGCTGCGATCGCTAATGAAACTATAGTTGCAGTCGCCGCACATTATTGGAATGGGATGCTCATAGTCCAAGCGCCAGTGCATCTGGTCGAAGTGGTACAAGCAGTAGTTAACCAGTCCCATCGCCCGATTTTGGGAATTGCAGGCCCAGCAGTGCAAGTTGCAGCCACGAAGCAAGTCTTAGGACTAGTTGAACGACCAACTCAACTTGATGAAAGCGAAATATTGTTGTCTTTGGCATTGCAAGATTTACAAGTACCTCCAGCTTTAGCATCAAGAGAAGTTGAATGTCGATTGCCTTACCCAGAAGAATTTGATTTACTTAGCCATTGGTGTGCTGACTATAATATAGAAGCCTTGGGACATCTCTACACCCCTGATTTAGTCGTGAATTGTCGCCGTGAGTTAGAAGCACGCCAAGCCAGGGCGAGACATTGGATTTTAGTCGCCCAAGATACTCCCATAGCTTATACAACTTTTAATGCTTGGCTACCTGATATTGTGCAGATTGGCGGTGTATGGACACCACCAGCCTTGAGGGGTAGAGGTTATGCCAAATGTGTAGTAGCTGGCTCATTATTAGAAGCGCGATCGCACGGAGTTGAACGTGCTATCTTATTTACCAATCGAGAAAATTATCCAGCCCTAGCAGCATACCAAGCGATCGGTTTTCGTCCCACTGGTGAAGAATTTGGTTTGGTGATGTTTCAGTCAACATAAACATGACTATAGGAATCCGATTTGATTTCCGAATCTAGTTGTGTAGGCAGGGAGTAGGGAATGGGGAGTAGGGAGTAGGAAAAAAGCCTGACCTGGGTGTACTGATTTTTTTCATAAATCAAATATGAGTCCTATAGTTGTCGGTGTTAAATTTTCTAGTTCCAGAATTAAATACAATAGAAATTGTCGCAATTGAAACCATAATTGCCACCAGCCGCAGACAGCAATTCCCAATCCAAAATCTAAAATCCCAAATTCAAAATTCTTATGAGAGGTACAAGCCCAATTGTTGCATCTGAGCAACTGGCAACTCAGCAACTCTCAACCGTCAGGCGATTTTTACAATACCTGCGGCCATATCGCAAAGAAATTCCCATTGCCTTGACATTAGTACTAATTGGTGCATCAACTCAGGCGATCGCACCTTTTTTACTTGGTTGGTCAGTTGACCATCTAATTGCCCAAGGTAATTTACCCGGTTTGTTGCTGCTGTTAGGACTATTAGCAATCATCTACGTACTTGGTATTTCGGCAACCCGTGGTCAAATTGTGCGTGTCGGCTGGATTATGCAGCGATTATTGGCACAACTGCGCCAAGATATCTTTCTAAAAATTCAGAGTTTGCCACTCAGCTTTTTTGACCGCAGTGAAGCAGGCGATTTGATGAGTCGCTTATTAAATGATGTCAATACCGTCAATCAAGCATTCGGACAAACTGTCGCCCAAATGTTGGGTAACGTTTTTAGTTTGATTGGGATTGTAATTGCGATGTTGGCGATTAATGTACAACTCGGTTTGTTGAGTAACCTAGTTGTGCCACTGATGATTTTTACTACTAGCTTATTTGCTCGTTGGGCAAGAGCTAGATTTCGCGTCACCCGGCAAACCATTGGCGACCTCTCAGCCAAATTAGAAGAAGATATTAGTAGTGTGCGCGAAGCCCAAGCATTTAACCGCGTACACATCAACATTCAAGAATTCGACCTGCTCAACGCAGCTAACCGGGATGCCAATGTCGAGGCGGTGGCCATTACTGCGGCGTTTTTACCCTCAATTGATTTTCTCAACACCCTCGCCACCGCAGGCGTACTCGCTTATGGTGGTTATCTTGCTGTTACTGGAGCCGCAACCGTTGGTGTAGTTACATCCTTTTTACTCTACGTCCAACAATTTTTTCGCCCGATTCAAATTCTCAGCCAGTTTTATACCCAAGCACAATCAGCCTTTGCTGGATTAGAGCGAATTTTCCTGCTGTTAGATGAACCAGCCCAACTCCGAGATGCACCGGATGCAAAAGAAATGCCAGCAATTCAAGGTGAGGTGAGATTTGAGAATGTCACCTTTGGCTATAATCTAGAACAACTGGTTCTCAAAGGCGTGAATTTACACGCCAGTCCTGGACAAATGATTGCACTGGTGGGGCCGACAGGTTCAGGTAAAACGACAATCATTAACCTAATATTGCGTTTTTATGATGTCTCTGGCGGGGCAGTCAAAATAGATGACATTGATGTGCGGAGTGTCACCCAAGCAAGTTTGCGCCGTCAGATTGGGATTGTTTTGCAAGATAATATTTTGTTCAGTGGCACTGTCGCCGAAAATATTGCCTTTGGCGCTCCTTACGCCAGCCAAGCCGAAATTGAAAGTGCGGCTCAATTGGCAAATGTGCATGAATTTATTACTTCCCTACCACAAGGTTATGCAACCCAACTAGGTGAACGAGGTGCGCCCCTCAGTCAAGGACAGCGACAACTCATTAGTATTGCCCGTGCGGTGTTGATTAATCCCCGGATTTTGATTTTAGATGAAGCAACTAGTAGTATTGATACTCGTACAGAAGCATTAGTGCAGAGTGCGATCGCGCGTTTGTTACAAGGTCGTACCAGCTTTGTCATTGCTCACCGCCTCAGCACCGTCACCCAAGCAGATCAAGTCTTAGTCATTCAACAAGGACAAATAGTCGAACAAGGCACTCATACACAACTCATAGAGCAACAAGGAGTCTATGCAAATCTTTATAGTCTTCAACTAGGGGCAAATAATTCATAGGCATCATCTCATGGTATATAGGGGTAGTCAGATATGTTAGGACAGTTTGAAAGCTTGAATGCAAGGGATAGTAAGACTCTCCCTCCTGCCTTCTGCTATATCTGGAAGTTGTTGCTCAAATTTAATTATGTCTGTTCAAGTCTACGGCATACCCAACTGTGGTACTTGCAAAAAAGCTCTAACTTGGCTGCAAAACAACCAAATTGACTATGAGTTTATCAACACTAAAGAAACTCCGCCCACCCGTGAAGAAATCGAAAACTGGGTAAAATCCCTGGGTTCTGCTGTGATGCGAAATACCTCCGGGCAATCTTACCGCGCTTTAGGCGAACAAAAAAAGACTTGGACTGAACAACAATGGATAGACGCATTCACACTTGATGCCATGTTACTCAAACGTCCATTGTTCGTTAAAGATGGAACAGCCGTATTGACTGGTTTCAAAAATGAGACATTAGTGCGAGAAAAATTAAATCTAAACTGAGTCTATCCCTTCCTTGTCCCTACTCCCACCCAAAAAGCAACGTGAGATCAAATCAGCTTGGTTCCAAAATCGAACCCATGAATAAAATGCTACCTGTTTGATTATCTCGAATGGCACAGAAGAAAGGACGGTCAACAATCATCCGGAATGGTTCTGGCTTTTCTCTCACAGATGTGGCTACAATTCCTACTGATGTCGCCGCCGCCGCTTCTGTACCTTCTTCATTAACTTCTACAAAAGTTTTATGTTTTACCTCGCTAATAGCTAAATCTTTCCCCATTCCCGAAAAATTAGCTTGTGAACTAAAAGCTTCCTGCATTCCTAAAGCTTTTAGCGCATCGTTGAGTGTGATTTCGTAGTCAGTTTTAAACTTGGGTAGGCGAATGAAACCTTCTTGGCTATGAAATTGTGTTAACCATTTTTCCCAATTCTGGGCATTTAAGTTTTGATAAAAAGATTTGAGATTGGAGTTTTGTTTTGGCAGAAAGACATAAAAGCTGACTTTACCATCTTTGCCATAAGGTAAACTTACTGCTTGAAACTGCTCATTTTCATAATATTTATACTCTCCTGTTTGAGACATCATAGAGTGTAGCTTTTTCTGCCCTGATGCGCTGTAAAAAGGATGTTCAGCAGTTTGGTTTTTATCAAACTTTTCACTCCATTGCCCTTTAAAGTAAATAGCATTAATTAAAAACAGCACTTGATTGGGTTGTATTTGGTCAACAATTTTGCTGATTTTGCCTTGGGTATTATCATTAACCCAGTTATTAATGGTATTTAAGGCAGATGCAGATTTAAAGTCTAAATTGGCTACTTTGGCTTTGTAAAATTCTTGATTTCGTTGCAAAAAGTCGGGGCGCAAATTCACATCTTTATTTACCCAAAGTGAGTTAGCAATATTTAACTGCACATTAGCATTGGGATTTTCTAAGTTACTTTTTAAAGCAGCATAGTTAGAGTTAATTGCTGGCAGACTCAAACCTTGTAATTCCAGGGTTTTAGCCATTGCCTGTTGGGTAGAACCACTAGCACCGTTGTAGGTCATAGCTAAGGCGATCGCTACACTACTAGGTGAAATAAAAATGTTTTTTTCGCTACCTTCTGTTTGTAAAACTTCCGAAAACAACTTAAAGCCAAATTTGTTATTAGCATTTACTAATTTTGTATCAGCTTTGACGGTTTTTTTTTGCAATGGTAATTCTGGTTGAGGCATTTTCGAGTCGGCAAGAGCATCACTATTACTATTGACTTGAGAACAACCAAGTACACCTAGCAAAACTACACTTGCAGCCGCTAGAACATAGCGTCTTCCTAGACTCACACCGTAACGTCTTTGTAGAAAACTTGCTTTCATCCCGCTTAACTTTTGCCGATTCATTCTTCCACCTCACTTACCAAAGATTAATCAAGATTTATGCTTAATGCGTTAATGATTAACTATTGCATTAATTCGAGTCTCATCCTTTGACGGTTACAGTTTTTGTAACGGCAATTAAAAGGAAGTGGTAAATGGGAAATGAATCTACTTATGATAGGAATGGGTAAAAATACTATTACATTACTATAGTGATTAGATTCTGCACCAGGGAGTATGGTTGTAAATTTAACTGGGCTGAAATTTGATTTTGTGGCATCATAATAGTTGTACTCCGATATGGGGATTAAAAGAAGGCGATCGCAGTCTTTTGTCTGAGAGCGATCGCTTTTTCCATACCTGAGAATAAGGTATTAGATTATACTAAAATAACCTCTAACTTAAATTAAAAATTCAAAATATCTAACGACTCTTCAATTTGTAAATCTAAAACTCGTCCTCGCGCATCTTTAAGGGCATCTAATTTACCTTCTTTACGATAAAGTTCTACAGCTTTTTGAAAATCTGTCATTGCTGCTTGTTTATCGCCGATTGCTGACTGCACATTGCCGCGATTATAATAAGCATCGGCATAATTTGGGTTTATTTGTATAGCCTGAGTATAATCTTCAAAAGCTCCGGCATTGTCACCTAAATCATAACGAGCATTACCGCGATTATAATAAGCATGGGCATCATGAGGGTTAATCGCAATTACTTGAGTATAATCATCAATTGCACCTTCATAATCACCCATATCTGCACGCGCGTTACCTCGGTTTTTGTAAGCAATAGCATCATGAGGATTTAACTTAATAGCTTTAGTAAAGCTTTGCTGATAACCTAAAAAATAACGGGACATGCCACGGTTTTGATAATTTATGGCATAGTTAGGATTAATTTTAAGTGCTTGGCTGTAATCTTCAATCGCGCCTTGATTATCTCCTAAATGAGAACGAGCATCGGCACGATTTTTATAAGCTACTGCCAGATGAGGATTGATATTAATTGCCTGGGAGTAATCATGAATTGCTGAAGTATAATCGTTTAACTGGTAACTCGCTAACCCACGTTTAATATATAACTTGGCATCATTGAGGTTAAGTTGAATCGCTTGGGAATAATCTGCGATCGCTTCTGCATAATCTCCCAATTGATAATAGCTTAATCCCCGTTGATAATAAATCTCTACATCATTTGGGTGTAATTTTAACGCTTGACTGTAGTTAGCGATCGCATTTGCATATTCTCCCTTGGCAAAACAATCATTCCCTAGTTTGACATAATCAATTTCTGTCTGCACAATCAAAAGTTGATTATCTTGATTAGCTGCGGGACGCGCCACTAATATTGGTGATTTATGGTTATCTTCTGTCCGAGATTCTTGATAATTAATAGTAGATTGATATTGTTCTAAATAACAACGCAAGCCACCACCATATAATAATTGTTCTATCCCAAAGGCAATTCTCCCTGTTTTGAGTTTAATCATCCGAGTCGGTAGAAATCCGGCTAAAAAAAGATGATACTCAGATTGTGCTTCGTGTACTTCTTCTTGAATTAAAATACAAACTACAACTGCATTTTTTTCTACTTCTTCCGAACTAACAGACCATCTCACCCGCTCCAGGCTACCATGCCGAGATTTAACTTCAATTCCCACTGATGGGTTAGTAGTCAGGGTAAAATCTATCTTGCCATCACCACCAAAGCGTTTCTCATAATCAACTTCGGTAATTAAATCAGCCAAACGTTCTTTAACAACTTCCTCACCTAATTTACCTTTGAGGTAGCTGATAAAAACATCACGCACTGGCGAAACCCGCTTGTATTTTTCAGCCATTTGCCAACAAAAGTCGCGGAGTATTTTTAATCTCTCCCCAGAGATTATAGTTAATTCGCTGTATTGACCTTCCGTTTCGCAACGTAGCAGAGAACCAGATGTTAGCCTTTGAATAAAATCAGACTGTAGCGATCGCAGCAGCGTAATCCAGTCCATTGATATATTGCAATCCTATTTGATTTCTAAACATCTTGTCGAGACAGGGAATCAGGAGACTGATATATCTGCGAATCTTGGAATTAGATTATTTTATTCAAATATCCCATATACGTAAACATTTCCCCAGAAAAACACTCTCTACCTTGTCCCCCTTGTCTACCTTGTCCCCCTTCCCTCATCTCCCTCATCCCCTTCTCTCTAAATTTCTCCAGAATAATTTAGTCTGGTCATAGACTTTGCGAATGGCTAATTGCAATAATTATTGATAAACTGAATCAGCGATATGGTTTTACCTAAATCAGTAAAACTATATACAAAAAATTATTGTAATTAACAGTAATACCCGGTACAACCTCAGAACCATTGTATACAGATAGTACTTATCAGTAATTAACCTTATTTATGGCAGTATTACACCCTTCTCCTTTAGGTGGAAAAAAAAATACACGTACAGTCGGGCGCAATTTTCAGTCTATATTTTTGATGATATTCACCCTCACAATGCTGAGTGGCATCGGGGCGCGGTTAGCATATTTGCAAATTGTTGAGGGAAACACACACCGCCAACGCGCCGAGTCTAACCGGATTCGAGTCATTGCGAAACAGCCAGAACGGGGGAATATTTTTGACCGCAATGGCAAACTTTTAGCCAGTACTCGTTATCCTCGTTCCGTGTATCTTTGGCCAATGGCGCACACCAAACCCTCTTGGCCAATTGTGGGGCCGAGGTTAGCCAGCATTTTAGAGATTCCCCAAGCAGACATTGAAAAAAAGCTAGACGAAGCAGGTGCAAATTCATCTTCTTTAATTAGAATTGCCCGTGATTTGAACGAAGCCCAAGTCACAGCAATTAAGGAGTATGAAAACGAACTACCAGAAGTTGAAATTCACACGGAAGCTGTACGTTACTATCCCCACGGCACAGCCTTAGCTCATGTACTAGGTTATACTAGGGAATTAACGGCGGAACAGTTAAAAGAAAGAAAAAAAGACGGCTACCGTTTAGGCGATGTTATCGGTCAAATGGGAGTCGAAAAAGCTTACGAGAAATTATTACGGGGTGAATGGGGTGGTCAGCAAGTAGAAGTAGATGGGGCTGGGCGACCATTGCGGGTGTTAGGGGAAAAACAAGCCAAAGCCGGGAATGATTTGCATTTAACTTTAGATTTAGACATTCAAAAAGCTGCCGAAAAAGCTTTAGGCGATCGCGATGGTGCTATAGTAGCCATCAACCCCAAAAATGGCTCAGTTTTAGCCTTAGTTTCCCATCCCACCTTTGACCCCAACATCTTTTCTAAACAAAAACTCACACAAAAAGACTGGGAATCGGTACAAGGTGAAGACCATCCCCTAGTGAATCGCGCCCTCAGCGCCTTTCCCCCCGCCAGCACCTTTAAAATTGTCACAACCACGGCTGGTTTAGAATCAGGAAAATTTTCTCCCAGCACAATTTTACAAACCTACGGTTCCTTAAATATTGGCGGAACCAGATTTGGCGAATGGAACCACGCAGGTTTCGGGCCTTTGGGATTTGTCGGCGCGATGCAATGGAGTAGTGACACTTTCTTTTATCAAATAGGTAGAGGTGTTGGCGGCCCGACTTTAATTGAATGGACTCGCAAATATGGATTTGGTCAAAAAACTGGCTTTGAGTTCGCCTCAGAAGAAACCAAAGGTTTAGTCCCGGATGAAAACTGGAAACAAAAAGCCTGGAAAATACCCTGGACTGTAGGCGACACAATTAATATGTCTATTGGTCAAGGTGCTTTACAAACCACACCTTTACAAGTAGCAATTATGTTTGCAGTCCCCGCTAACGGCGGCTATCGAGTCCAGCCACATTTACTTAAAGATAATGAAGATGCTCAAAGTTGGCGCGAATCTTTAAATATGAAGCCGATAACCATTAAAATCTTGCGTGATGGACTACGCAAAGTTGTTTCTGACGGTACAGGTAAGGTTTTAAATAAACCCACAATTCCTCCTGTAGCGGGTAAAAGTGGTACAGCCGAAGCTTGGAAACGTCGTGTTAAACAAAATCATGCTTGGTTTGGTGCTTACGCGCCAGCTGATAATCCAGACTTGCTAATTGTCGCCTTTGCAGAACATTCTGGTGGTGGTGGTGGTAGCGTCGCTGCGCCGATGATTCTACAAATTATGGAAGACTACTATCAAAAGAAATACCCAGGTAAATATCAAAAACCAGAGGCGAAAAAACAATAGTTTGAAAGAGTGCTAAGTCTGATAATGTTTGGTTTCTCACAATAACATTCAGGAGTCAGGAGCAAGAATTTGGTATTACATTCTTGGTGATATTCTTGATTTTGACTTCTGAATTATTCTTCAATTAATATTCTGACTGTAGACTATGAATTTTAGGTTGTTATAACTTTAGACAGAGAAAGGAACAGCCTTCTGAGTTGTAGTATTTAAGATGTCTTTGTTGATTCATTTAGTAAGAAGATATTCTCAATCTTCTGACAAATGTATTGCTAATTTAAAAGACTAAAACAAATTAAGTCTTTTATTATTTTTATCATGCCTATATGCCAAACCTGTAGTGCAGAGATTAGGCGTTAATTTGTTTGGAGCAACATATCAGTTCCCAAACTGATGATGTTGGCTATTGATGGGAGTCCGAGCCTGGATTTCTCACAAGAGAGAAATCCAGGGGTGTGGGAAGGGTGGGAGGTGTGGGAGGTGTGGGAGGATGATGAAGAAATCTTTCCCCCCTCTCTTCCCACACTCCCCACACTCCCCTCTCTCCCCAAACTCACCACACCCGCTACCCATACGTGAGAAATTCGGGCGAGATAGCAGAAGTTTTGCAACTAGGATTTTATGAAAGCATTATTGCTCTACCCTCAGTTTCCCCAGTCCTTTTGGTCTTATGATCGCTTCATGGAAATCGCTGGACTTAAAGCCGTTTTACCGCCACTAGGAATTATCACAGTTGCAGCACTACTACCCAAAGAATGGGAAATTAGATTTTGCGATCGCAATGTCAATCTGGAAACAGAAGCTGATTGGGAGTGGTGCGATATCGTCATCTTGTCGGCCATGCTGGTGCAGAAACCAGATTTTCATGCCCTGATTCACAAAGCAGTGCGCTTAGGTAAAAAAGTAGCAGTTGGTGGCCCTTACCCAACATCTATTCCACAAGATGCTTTGAACTCTGGAGCGCATTATTTAATTTTGGATGAGGGGGAATTAACTGTTCCTCAATTTTTAGCAGCCCTCAATCAAGGCCAAGAACAAGGAATATTTCGCTCCCTCGAAAAACCGGATGTCAGCCAAAGCCCCATGCCCCGGTTTGACTTGCTAAAACGGGATGCTTACTTAATGATGGCTATCCAGTTTTCTCGCGGTTGCCCCTTTAACTGCGAGTTTTGCGATATTATTACACTCTACGGTCGCAAACCACGCACAAAAGAGCCTCAGCAAACCATTGCTGAGTTACAAGCTCTGTATGATTTAGGCTGGCGAGGGTCACTGTTTATTGTTGACGACAACTTTATAGGCAATCAACGGAACGTCAAACGTTTCTTGCGAGAGTTGATTCCTTGGATGAAACAACACTCATATCCCTTCACATTCATCACTGAAGCTTCTGTGAATTTAGCCGAAGATGAAGAACTGTTGCAATTAATGAATGAAGCAGGTTTTTATGCAGTCTTTCTCGGTATAGAAACGCCTGACCAAGAAAGTTTGCAGTTAACACAAAAACTGCAAAATACTCGTAATCCTCTTGTGCAAGCCTGTCAAAAGATTAATCAAGCAGGCATACTCATCTATGCAGGGTTTATCCTCGGTTTCGATGGAGAACGCCCAGGCGCAGGAGAACAAATTCAAGCTTTTGTCGAACAAACCAATATTCCTCAACCAATGTTGGGCATTCTTCAAGCTTTGCCCAATACTACTTTGTGGAACCGTCTACAAAAAGAGCAGCGTTTGTTAGAGAGTAAGGGTATTGGTGGAACTGAAGTGGGAGACCAGAATACCTTAATGAATTTCATCCCTACACGCTCCATTGATGAAATTGCTAGAGAATATGTAGAAGGCTTATGGAATTTATATGAACCCAGAAACTATCTAAGACGCTGTTTTCAGCAATGTCTGAGTCTTGGTTCCCTCGCAGGGCGAAAACAAACTATGCAATTTTCTCCAGGAAAGGCATTGCGGCTTGTTGTTCAGTTAATCTGGCTTCAAGGCTTACGTCAACCGGAAATTCGTGTGCAGTTCTGGCAACAACTCTGGGCAATTCTGCTGACAAAACCGCAAGTTCTGAATATGTATTTAGGACTATGCGCTGCTGGAGAACATTTTTGGGAGTACCGCGTTTTAGCTAGACAACGAATTACTCAACAATTAGGCTACGACCCACTCACAGTCTCTGCGTTACCTACGCAAGAACCAGTACTAGTCAAGTAGGGTGCGTGACGCTGATGCGATCGCATACCCTACTTGAGTGCGGCTTTTATGGACATTCCCAAGCTCACTAGCTCAAAGCTAGTCAAGCTACTCTTATATATACGTCTTCAGAAATCAAATAGGATTTCTACAGAGAAATTTCCAAAGCAAGTCTAAAATCTGGCCAGAGACTTTTTAGAAGCTGTTTAGTGTGCATCAAAGCCTTATTTTAGACTTGCTATATTTCCTCAATATCCTGACGAATTTAGTGCGTTTTTATTTATTGTTCATGTTGATTCGCTGAATCAATTGTAGACATAGGGAACCATTAAGAAGTCATCAATGTATCTTGATTTTGTGAAAAACCAAATGCGATAACTATGCCACAATGCTATTCAATGAATTTGTGTTTGTCAATATATTAAACACCTATCTGTTGCTTTAATTTAATTTACAAATCAGGAAATAAGTCACACAATCAGACATTTAAGACAGTTAAAATTATTAAACTAAATAAAATCAGACATTTAAGACAGTTAACTGCTTAATTCAGAATTTCTTATGCAATTTATAAAAATCTTAAAGAAGTCGGGGATCTGATACCAATTCACAATGACGCTCCTTCATCACTAACGCAATTTGCAATGACGCTCGCAGGCTCGCTACCGCTTCGCTAACGCAATTAATAAATCTTGATTTGACAAGGGTTTCTGGGTTTGGATCTGTATCAGAATTTTAGTGAATTGGTATGAACACTCTCAATTTTGAGATTGATCAATGTTTACTATTTCTTAATTCATCTAAAGAAATACCAAAATTTATATTTACATGATGGAAATTACAATTACTGTTTTGGTAGTTGTTTGAACTGGGTAACTGTAGAGAGCTTTGCCAACATTTGAGTGCGAGATGAAACTTCTAGCTTGCGGAACATTCTTTTTAAAGCTTGTTTAACAGAGTTTTGAGTAATCCACAATTCACGACTGATTTCTGCATTGGTACACCCTTGCGCCACTAGGGTAGCAATTTCCACTTCTCTAGGCGTTAAATTTGCTATTTTTAAAGGTGGATGTGAGGGTTTTGTCATTGTTACCCAAGTAGAAATATGCAGACAAATCGCACTCAAATCTGTGAGATTTTGCGAATCGAATGCAGGTACATTTTGTTGACGGGTAAAACCTAATGCACCAATTAATTTACCAGTGCTGACAATTGGCCCGGCCATGACATGATAGTGATCAGGACGGGGACAAATCAATTTCCATATTTTTGGTTCGACTACTAAGGCTTCGTGAACTGGGGCGTGGCGTTCTAGTAAGTAGCGTGCGACTGGGTTGTATTGGGGTGATAAGGCAATTAGTATTGCTTTATCAATCAGATGAGTTTGATCAAAGAAAAACAGCCCACTGCGTGTAGCGGCAAAATACTGACTGATATCTGTGGATATGTGCGATCGCAATGTCTGTTCATCTTGAGCTTGAGCAATTTCCCGAAATATATCTTGTAATGCAACCATAGGCAAATTGTACACTTTCGAGGTCTAGAAGTAATATCGCCCCAAATTTATCTTAGAGCAATGTACTGAGTGCTGAGTGCTGAGTTTTGAGTGTAGATTTTGGGATAAATTAACTATGACTGCCAATTTTGATTACGCTTATCCATCAGTTATCGTTGATACTCAATGGTTAGCAGATCATCTCGATGATCCGAATGTTCGCATTGTTGAAGTAGATACAAGTCCAGAGCCTTACAAAAATGCTCATCTACCGGGTGCTGTATTTTGGAATATTTTTACAGACTTACTTTTACCAGATTTCAAAATTAATTTAGATGCGATCGCTTTTGCCAAACTCATGGCACGCTCTGGTATCACTAATCATACAACAGTTATTGCTTATGGCAATTATCCCGGTATAGGTGGCTGGATTTTTTGGTTATTAAAAGTCTGTGGTCATGATAATGTTCGAGTTCTCAATGGTGGCTATCAAAAATGGCAGTCCGAAAATCGTCCACTCGCAACTGAGTTATCTACATTTCCCACCACTGATTATCAACCCCAAGCGCCTGATCATAGTTTGAGGGTCTTACATTCTGAAGTTGAAGCGGCAATTCATCAACAGGAAAGCATTTTGTTAGATGTCCGCACAATTCAAGAATACAACGGCGAGTGGTTTTTTAACCAACCACCCAAAGCCAATGAACGCACTGGACATATCCCCGGCGCAGTTCATCTTGAGCATATCCTGACACTGAATGAGGACGGTACTTTTAAATCATTTGCTGAGTTAAAAAATCTTTATACCAGCCAAGGTATTACACCTGATAAAGAAATTTTCCCCTATTGTGCGATCGGTGGACGTTCTGGATATATTTGGTTTGTTTTAAAGTATTTACTAGGCTATCCAAATGTTCGCAATTACGACGGCTCTTGGAATGAATGGAGTCGTCTGAATGACTTATCGTAGGGAACAGGTGATAGGTGACAGGTAACAGTTTTGATGATGTTGGGTTCTGTTCCTCTACCCAACTCTAGTCTCTATTAAAGTTTCTGTTCTGTTCCCACCGACGTAGGCGTTTCTGTAGGTGTTTCTATCGGTGTGGGGGTTTCTATGGGTGTTTCTGTGGGTGTTTCTGTGGGTGTCTCCACAGGGATGGGACTTTCCGCAGAGATGGTGAGTTGATAATCTACTGGGGTTGCGGCTGTAGAAACAATTACAAATTCGTAGTATCCTTTTTCTGGTAGCTCTGTAGTTAAAGTGCGTTTTGTTGAGTCTTCTAAGAGTTTGAGTTTGCCAGAAGGGGAATAAATTGATAACAAAACTTTAGAACTAGCTTTGAGATTTAAGTCTAAGGTTTGCCCTTTGGCTAGTCCAGCAATGAAGACTTTACCATTCCCTGGTTTGAGAGTTCCACTGACGGTTTCACTTGTTGCGCCTGTATCAAAGACAATCTTGGCAAAAGCATTGCCATTGAGGATAGCATTTAGTTGATCGTTCACAAACCCATGCCAAACTTGACCGATGGGTTCCTTCATAAAATCTCGTCCACGTTGTTCGGGAAAGACGCGGTAAAAAGCTGCATCGCCTAAATCATATAAAGCGCGACTACCAACGTTAATGTTATTTACGGCAGCTTTCCAGCGATCGCGGTCGGTTGCGGTATAATTCCCTAGTTGCCGTCGGGATTGGTCGCTGAGAAAGGCTAGTTTACCTAATAATTCATCCGCAGTTTTATCCCAAGTCGCCCGCAGACTTTCATCTTCTGGTTTATTGCTGAGGGTGCGTCCTTGTAAACTCGGATTTCTCCGCCAAAAAATTTGATTCACCACGTTTATATAAAAGTCTTGATCAATTCCCAGTGCTTGACGGCGATCGCTTAATTTTTCTTTGCGTTGCTTTTCTTCTGGGGAATAATTATCGGAAGCATCCACAGGTTGAGTAACTGTTGGTGTGGGTGTGGGTTCGACATTTCCACCATCACCACGATTGCGATTTGTGCCTATCCAAACAGCTCCAATCACACCCACTACAGCTAATGTTGCCATAAAAGTTTTCGTTGTTGTCCACCGACTTTTGGCTTGGGGAATAGGTGCGGGAGAGGGCGAAATTGGGCGGGGTGGTGTGGAGTTGATATGAGGAGAAGGAGAGACAGCGACAGTTGCAGATGTTTCTGGCGCTGGTGGTACTGGTGGTTGAGTGATGGGGTAGTTAATTGGTGTTGGGTTCAGGACGTACAGAACTTGACTAGCAGATTGATAGCGATCGCTTGGTCGGGGTGCTAACATTTTGTCTAACACCTGTCCTAACATCGGACTCAGACTAACTTCTTGATGCCATTTCCAAGTTAGGGTGTAGTTATCTAATAATTCTTGCGGTTGTTTACCTGTTAATAATACTAATATGGTGACTGCCAACGCATATAAGTCACTATGGGGAGATACTGCACCAGTTTGCATTTGTTCTGATGGTGCAAAACCGATTTTTCCTAGTAGGGTTGGTGCAGGCATTTGACCTGCTGCATCTGGTTGGTAATATTGAGAAGCTACGGTGGCGACTACTTGTTTAACACCACCAAAATCAATTAAGACTGGCAGTTGGTCGGCGGCGCGTAAAATTAAATTATCTGGGGAAATATCTCGATGTATTACACCCAGGGAGTGAATATAATCTAAAACTGGTAAAATTTGCTGTAATAGTTGTCTGACTTCTACTTCTGTAAATCGTAACCCTTGCTGCTTGCGGGTGTTTAATAAGGAATTGTAAGTTTGTCCTTCGACATAATCTTGGACTAAAAACAAATATTCCTTACCTTGAAGATTTGTGCGAAACAGTTCCCGAAAGCGGGGAATTTGGGGATGTTGCAATTTATAGAGAACGCTGGCTTCGCGCTGAAACAGTTCTTCGGCTTTTTGCAGCACGTAGGCTGTTTGCACTTGGGGAGAAAATTCTTTTAAAACACAAAGTTCGCGGAAACGGTTGATATCTTCCGCTAAATAAGTGCGTCCAAACCCACCTTGTCCGAGTTGACGAACAATTACATAGCGATCGCTTAAAGTTAACCCAGGTTGGATACCATAACTTACAGGTATCTCTTGCAAATTTTCACCACACTGGAGACAAAACCGACTACCTGCGGGATTTACATGACCTTTAGAGCAATAAAATTTAGTCATTTGTCATTTGTCATTTGTCATGTGTGCTTGTCTCCCTTGTCTCCCTTGTCTCCCTTGTCCCCCTTGTCTCCCCATCATCACCCTGACACCTTAACTAATTGTTCGATTGTATTTTACTAACTTTATCAGCCGCGATCGCATACCAAATTTGACCGTAAGTTTGTTGGTTCTGTTTCTCCCGTTGTTTTCCGGGAAATAACTCTTCAAATTTTTGATTGGTTTCTCTGTTCAACTGACTCATTGTATAGTCACCGAACTTTCCACTTCTGGCTTGCTGTCTCCATCTTTCGTAATCTTGTTGACTATAACTACCCAATTTCCGGCGGGCGGCGGGACTAAGTTCAGCCTGTTCTAGTTTATCCAACAAGTCATCAGCAATTCTCAACCATTCATCCCGCAAAGCCTTATCTTCTGATTTTGAGGTGATGGTTCGCCCTTGCATTTCCGGCTTTTGGCTATAAAACAACGAGTCTACCATACGAATAAAGAAGACTTCAGAAATTTCTAATTCTTGGCGACGCGCCATCACATCCCCGTTTCCTTTGTTACTGACTGGTTGCGCTAGGGGATTCGGTAATGATGGCATTGTGGGCAGAGAAATGGAAGGTATGCTGATAGATGTGATACCCCGCACAACCGCATTTACCGCCGCCCAAGTTCCCGCCACGGTTAACCCGACTATGGCTGTCCCCGCCATACTCACAGCAAAGGGACGTAACCACATAGGTAAAGGTAATTTGCGGCTGACAGCTTGAGTTCTTTGATGAATTTTACTGACAATAGCGTTAGCGCGTTTCTGCCCAGGGGCAACAATTTGAGTTTTTAACTTGGTAATATAAGGATTGCTGGGTTGGGTGACAGCAGGCGATGGTAAATCTTTGAGGACTTGTTCGGCTGTTTGATAGCGATCGCTTGGTTTATAAGCCAGCATCTTTTTCAATACCGATTCTAATTTGGGGCTAACTTTAATTTCCTTACCCCAATACCACAGCCCTTGATAGCTGTCGTATAATTTTTGCGGTTCCTTCCCTGTTAATAATACGAGTATCGTCACCGCTAAAGAATATAAATCACTACTTAAAAATACTTTTCCCTGGCGAATCTGTTCTTCTGGTGCGTAGCCTTTTTTACCTAACAAAGTATGATTCACGGCTAACTTAGTAAACCAAAAGCCTTGGGAAGCGGGTAACTGCTTCACCCCACCAAAATCAATTAATACAGGTAAATGGTCAGAACGTCGCCAAATTAAATTATCGGGTGAAATATCCCGGTGAACAACATCTTTAGAGTGGATGTAGGACAACACAGGTAAAATTTGTTGCAGCAGCAGAATCACTTCTTCTTCACTAAAAGTTTGTCCTTGGGTTTGACGCTGTTCTAATAACTGGCAATAATTTTCACCCTGGATATAATCTTGCACCAAAAAGAAAAAATCTTTACTGCCTAACTGCACCTGTAAAGAAGCATGAAACCGGGGAATTTGCGGGTGCTGGAGTTGCTTCAGTACATTGGCTTCCCGTTCAAATAACTCCTTGGCTTTTTGTAAATCTTGCTGTGCTTGGACTTGGGGAGCAAATTCCTTCAGCACACACATTTGATTCGCTTTTTGTTTATCTTCCGCCAAATAAGTACGTCCGAAACCGCCCTGCCCTAACTGACGTATAATTTGATAGCGTTGATTAACAATCTGCCCAACCGCAAGCGGTAACGGTTCACCACAAGAGGTACAAAACCGATTACTTTCAAAATTTGCGTGTTGTTTACTGCAATAAACCTGCATGGTGCTGAAGGATAAGGTAGGGTTTTTATAAATTACTACAGCTGAGGTAGTTCTGTTTACGGACAGCTCACCATATACACCAATCTTCTTAAAATAGACTCTATTGGTGGTAAGGGATACTCAGTCAAATCAATAGTAATTGTACTGTCTTGCAACCGCAGAAAACGCCAAACTGTGCCAGTCGTAACAGTTCCATAAATGGTATCTGCAACACATTGTCCTAAACGACCTTTTAAGAGTCAGGTTGAAATCTTTAGGACTTAAGCAAGAACTTTCTTAAACTCTTAGAACTTCTTGTCCTTTGCGTCCTTTGCGTCCTTTGCGGTACCCTGCGGGAAGCCGCTTGCGCGTCTACGTTTTTTCATACTTCTACGTAAGTCCTAATCTTGAATAACTCTTGGCAAACTAAACTGGCTGTACGACATATTAGTTAGTAAAGTTTTTAGCCAACTGAACACTCAGCCTTACTTCGCGTTTACCAGTGCGTTTAAAATCAAATCTAGCTTGATATTCAACGACTGCATATAGATTTATGAACGCCAATTCCCAACAACAGCGCAGTATTAAGGCATTTACAGACTTTATCTCTACTCCTATAGAAACCCTACTACAGAGACATCACAACACTGTTAGTTCACAAACAGTCTTAACATTGTTTCGGGATGTGGCGGCGAATGTGCCAGCATACAAGGCATTTTTAGCCGAAAGAGGCATTAATCCAGCGACAATTCAAAGTTTAGAAGATTTTCAGCAATTACCTGCGATCGCTAAAGAAAATTATATACAACGTTATCCTCTGCCTGATTTGTGCCGTAATGGACAGTTAGCAGAGTGCGATATGATAGCCGCTTCCTCTGGTTCCACAGGTAAACCCACATTTTGGCCTCGCTTCTTCACCGATGAACTGCAAATTGCTGTCCGCTTTGAGCAAATTTTTCATGATAGTTTTTTTGCAGATACTCGACGCACCCTGGCTGTAGTTTGTTTCACCCTGGGAACTTGGGTAGGAGGAATGTTCACGACAAATTGTTGTCGCTATTTAGCGAGTAAAGGTTATCCCATCACCCTTATTACTCCTGGTAACAACAAAGAAGAAATCTTGCGCGTCGTTCAGGAATTAGGGGGAAACTTTGAACAAGTGGTTCTGTTGGGATATCCGCCATTTCTCAAAGATGTTATTGATACTGGTTTAAGTCGTGGTGTGCAGTGGTCACAATATCACATCAAACTAGTTATGGCGGGAGAAGTATTCAGCGAAGAATGGCGCAGTTTAGTTGGTGACAGGTTAGGTTCCCAAAACCCTTGTTATGATTTCGCTTCACTTTATGGAACTGCGGATGCTGGGGTGTTGGGAAATGAAACGCCGTTGAGTATTTGCATTCGCCGTTTCTTAGCGAATAACCCCGATGCTGCTAGAACTTTATTCGGCGAATCTCGTCTACCCACATTAGTCCAATATGACCCCACCAGTCGCTTTTTTGAGGTGCAGAATAACTCATTATTATTTTCTGGCGATAATGGCATTCCCCTAGTACGTTACGACATCCTCGACACTGGCGGAATTATTACCTACGATGCAATGCTAGAATTTCTCGCCGCCTGGAACTTCAACCCACTAGAAACACTCAGCACTCAAAACTCAGCACTCAAAACCCCCAGAGGAATACACCCCTTACCTTTCGTCTACGTTTTTGGACGTTCTAATTTTACGGTGTCTTATTTTGGTGCCAATATCTATCCCGAAAATGTCTCTGTCGGCTTAGAACAACCCGCAGTACAAGGCTGGGTAACAGGTAAATTCGTCTTGCAAGTCAAAGAAGATGCAGACAAGAACCGATTTTTATCTGTAGTTGTAGAACTCGCACCCGATGTTGAAGAAAGTGAAGACAAACGCCAAGTTATCACCGAGTCGATTTTGGCGCAACTTTTACGCCTCAACGGTGAGTTTGCTAATTATGTCCCCCCAGAATATCAAACACCACAGGTAACTTTAACCGCAACAGGCGATCGCGAATATTTCCCCATCGGCGTTAAGCATCGTTACACACGTAGATAGGAATTTCGTAAAACTTTATTAATCTCCGTAGTATCAGTCTGTTATTACTTTACAAATGCTTGCTAAATATTGTAGTAAGTTGCTTAATAAAACCTTTTTCAACATTAAATATAATGCAAGTAAGTACTTGCAAGCAAAATGACTAAAAACATCCGTTCATCCACCCTCACCCGCACACGTTTAATTACAGCAGCCTCACAGGTATTTGCCAGTTTAGGTGTGCAAGGCGCAACCACCCGCGAAATAGCTCGTGTTGCTGGCGTGAATGAGGTTACTTTATTTCGTCACTTTGCCAGCAAAGAACAACTCCTGAAAGCAGTTATTGAAAATGCTGTAGCACTCCAGTTAGAAGCTTTAGCTCATCCCGAAACCTGGACACAAAATCTCAGTGTTGATTTGAGAAACTATGCCAAACTTTATAACTCCATGTTAGAAGCGCAAGAAGACTTAATTCGTACTTTCATTGGCGAAGCTAAACGTCATCCAGAAGCAGCTAAACAAGTTATTCAAGAAGCGGCTCAACCCTTAAGCGAAAAACTCATTACTTATCTCAAATCTTGTCAGCAAAATGGTACAGTCAGACCGGAACTTGACCCCACACCCGCAGTTGATATGTTTACGGGAATGCTGCTAGCAGGTATGCTCTGTCATAATGCTAAACTCAAATACAAGAGTTATACCAATGATGAATATATTGATACTTGTGTAGATATTTTTGTCCGGGGTATTAGTTTAAGTTCTGTGCCAGTTATCAGTGGGGATAAGATAAATTGCTAAAGCAAAATCCTCCCAGATAATAGCCTCCGCACAAAGCCAAATAAACCAATTGCCACATTAATCTGCGTTTGAGTTTTACTGGCTTCATCTATATTCGCCAAAATTTTCTGCATTTCAGCGAAATTATCAGAATTAACTTCAATCACAATTTTATTAATAATTGCGGCTCTCACGCTATCAATGGTATATTTACATTCTTGAATTGCTGGTCTTAAGGTATTCACCAAATCCCAATTACTTTTATCTTTAGCTTGTTTTAATTCAAATTGCAGCATAAGTAAAATATCTTCTAATTCATCTTCTGTAGACTGCAATTTTGATAAGTCAATGCTATCTTTAGGTTCTGTTTGTAACTGTTGAATAATTGTAGCTAAACTCTCTATTGTTTTGTTGCCAACCACAGCTATAATGTTATTCACAGGCTGATTATTCATAGTGTTCATCTTGCTAAATTTGGCATTTAAGTTGAGATTTATCAGGCTGAGATTGTCCGTTAACAACATCAATGAAGAAACTACTCAGGGTTTTATCCGATTTTATTTCTTGCTCAACAATATTAATTCTGCCTCTGAGTGAACTGTAATTATTCCCAGTGACATCTGTAGTTAAATTTAAGATTTGGGTAATTCTCGCCGCCACCACATCAAAGCTAAGATGGGGATATTCGTCAATGAGTTTGGATAGTCTTTGCCCTTTATCTGCTGCTACTATAAATTTAGCGATCGCTGCTTCTATCAGTTCCTTTTCTTCAACATCCAAACTGCGCCACTGATTAACTAACACACCAACTTGCTTTTCAATTGCTTCCTTCTCGGAATCTGATATATCCACTTGTCTATACGCTTGACGCAACTTAATTAACTCGGCTCCAATATCTGCTCGTTCAGGATTTTTTGGCTTGGGTGGATTTTCTTGCAAAAGTTTCGCTAAACGGAGCATTTTCACCGTTAAACACCTTGCTGGTCGAGCCGTTTGTGCTACTATCTTGCTACTACCATAATCAATTGCTTCTAGATTGCTAAATATCTCAACAACTTGATCATATTCTGCCTGTAAATTGTTTAATGTTGTATCCAGTTCTGTTGGTTGCTTTTTTTCTCCTAAAATAATTAAATCTAACTCTTGAAAATTGATACCACCATTATTATTATCTTCCAGAATAGGATTATTTAATAATTCCTCAATCATTTTCTCTGGATCATCCCTGGTGGAATCTCTCAGTTGCAATTGATTAATCTCTCTATATGAATTAATTGCCTCAGAAGCTTGATTACGAAAGTTTTCCGCCGTAGCTCTGAGCATAGCTCTTCTTTCTGGTGTACAGCTGCTAAGAGTAAAACTAATAGCAACAAAAATTAAAGTCAACTTACCAAGTATATTTTTGGGTAAACAGCAAAACTTGATGGACATAATTTTTTAAAAGAAATATGCCAATCTTGATAAAATACTATTATTGAATATCTGCTACTATAATCTCTTAAATGCTGTAATTTTTAAAACTTAAACAAAATTCAGCATTTTATTTTTCATTTAAGCAGAAAAAATATTTAAAATTCTAACTAAACTAAGAAATGTAAATATATATTTAGCTGTGGAAATAAAAAATTAACCAATCCAAAAACAACATCATCAAACTAAATTAACTGATTTTTTTAGATTTTCTTAATCTGATGTTTTATAAGTGACTAATAAATACATAGTTATATGATTATAATAAAGAATTGTAAAGGGTGTAACTTTAAACCTGTAAAATTAACTCCAAACTCTCAGATAGAAGCGGCAAAGCATAGGAGCAAGTTATAATTCTCTTGCGGACGAGCGTAACAAAAATTTATGAGTAACCCCCTTTTACAAGCCTTTTTTGTAGGCAGAGCAGTAGCGGAAGTGATTAACGAGCGCCTAGAAGTCGCCTTGACTGATGCGTTAAGTGAGTTAGGTAAATTTGATGCCGAAGCCAGAGAGCAACTGCGTCAGTTTACAGAAGAAGTCACAGCCAGAGCAAATCGCGCAGCAGAGGCGGCTAATGTTGGTCAAACCACAACAGTGGGAGAAGACCCAGTTGATTTGCAAGCCAACATTGACGAACTACGCGCCGAAATTGCCCTATTGCGTAATGAACTACAGCGATATCGCAGCAGTTCTGTTTAGTTAATGGTCAAGAGTTAATAGTCAAGAGTCAAAATGACGACTGACAAATGACCAATGACGAATGACAAATGACTCTTTAATCAAACACAGTTTAGGAATCAGAGTGTCTTATCTTCCAGTTGATTCAGTGACAAACCAACGGTACGCAAAAGATATGGAACAAAGTTATTCAGACAAAGCATACCGTTGGAATCGTGAAAACTACTCTAGCAAACGCCGCTTTGTGGACATTTGGTCTTTTGTGTTGACCTTTATGTTCAAAGTTTGGCGTTACAACAAATCTTGGAGTTATCCAGGTGGTGTAACAGAAGCCAAACAAGCAGCAAGGCGCAAAGCCCAAGCTATTTGGGTGAGAAATACATTACTAGATTTAGGTCCGACTTTTATTAAAGTTGGGCAATTGTTTTCAACTCGTGCTGATATTTTTCCGAGTGAATATGTCGAAGAGTTGTCAAAACTGCAAGATAAAGTGCCGGCATTTAGCTATGAGCAAGTAGAAACGATTATTGAGCAAGAATTAGGGAAGAAAATTCCGGAACTTTTTCAAAGTTTTGAACCTATTCCACTAGCGGCTGCGAGTTTAGGACAAGTACACAAAGCTGTGCTGCACAGTGGGGAAGCTGTTGTCGTTAAAGTACAGCGTCCTGGATTAAAAAAGTTATTTGAAATAGATTTACAGATTCTTAAAGGAATTGCTCGTTACTTCCAAAACCATCCTAAATGGGGGAAGGGACGAGACTGGATGGGGATTTATGAAGAATGTTGTCGCATTCTTTGGGAAGAAATTGATTATCTTGGGGAAGGCCGTAACGCTGATACATTTCGCCGCAACTTTCGCGGTTATGACTGGGTGAAAGTGCCTAGAGTTTATTGGCGTTACGCTTCGCCGCGGGTTCTGACCTTAGAATATTTACCCGGCATTAAAATTAGTCAATATGAAGCTTTAGAAGCTGCGGGTTTAGACCGGAAATTAATTGCGCGTCAAGGCGCTCAAGCTTATTTACATCAACTGCTGAATAATGGCTTTTTCCATGCTGACCCCCATCCAGGTAACATTGCTGTCGGTGCAGAGGGTGGTTTAATCTTCTACGACTTTGGGATGATGGGGCGCATTAAGTCCAATGTCCGAGAAGGACTGATGGAAACCCTGTTTGGCATTGCCCAAAAAGACGGCGATCGCGTAGTAGAATCACTAGTTAATTTAGGAGCGATCGCACCAGTCGATGATATGGGGCCAGTCCGGCGTTCTGTCCAGTATATGCTGGACAATTTCATGGATAAGCCGTTTGAAACCCAATCAGTGGCAGCAATTAGTGATGATCTATACGAAATAGCTTATAATCAGCCATTTAGATTTCCTGCAACGTTTACTTTTGTGATGCGAGCTTTTTCCACTCTAGAGGGGGTAGGTAAGGGCTTAGATCCAGAATTTAACTTTATGGAAGTTGCCCAACCTTATGCAATGCAGCTTATGACAAACATGAATGGCGCTGATAGCAATAGCTTTTTAAATGAATTAAGTCGTCAAGCAGTACAGGTAAGTACAACCGCATTCGGCCTACCCCGCAGGCTAGAAGATACCCTGGAAAAATTAGAGCGGGGCGATATGCGGGTGCGGGTGCGTTCTATCGAATCAGAACGTCTCTTGCGGCGACAGGCAAGTATTCAACTCGGAATTAGCTACGCTTTGATAATCAGTGGATTTACTCTGTCAGCTACCATTTTATTGGTGAATCATTATGTATGGTTAGCGGTGGTAGCTGGCTTGATTGCAGCAGCCGTCTCAGTAATTCTGATCCGTTTGCTTCTTCGCCTCGACCGTTATGAACGTATGTATTAAATATTGCCTTAAAAAATTATGAAATTAAAATTCACGGGTTTTAGTGATCCGGGACTTATTCGTTCTAGTAACCAAGATGCTTATTATATCGATCCTGAAGGACGATTTTTTATCGTTGCTGATGGGATGGGTGGTCACGCAGGCGGTGAAGAAGCAAGTCACATTGCTACAAGGGAAATTCAAGCCTATTTAGTAGCCAATTGGGATGGGGCTGAATCAGATGACGAAATCCTCGAAAAAGCTTTATGGCAAGCTAATGAAGCCATCTTACAAGATCAGCAAAATCATCCCGAACGCGCTGATATGGGTACTACTGTAGTTGTAGTACTGTTTCGTCAATCACACATTCCTTTGTGCGCTCATGTTGGTGACTCTCGATTATATCGCCTGCATGATTCACAACTAGAGCAAATCACTGAAGACCATACTTGGGTAGCCAGAGCTATTAAAATTGGTGACATCACGCCTGAAGAAGCCAGAATGCACCCCTTCCGTCATGTGCTGTCCCGGTGTTTGGGTCGAGAAGACCTGAACCAATTTGATGTACAAATACTGGATGTGAAAAGGGGCGATCGCTTGCTATTATGCAGTGATGGTCTTACCGAAGAACTGGCAGACCAACAGATTGCTGATTATCTGCACAACACCCCAGTACTGGAAAAAGCCTCTATCTCCCTCATAGAAGCTGCCAAAGAACAAGGAGGACATGATAACATCACAGTCGTGATCGTAGAAATACAAGACTGAGTAAAGAAATAATCAATTGTCAATGGTCAAAAGTAATTTTGACCAAAAACTTCTTGTGTTTTCCGCCAGCCAATAGCCGCGCTAGCGATGTTTGTTGTGGCTAATGGCAAGTTTCTTCATTTCTATGTACCACCTGACCATACAGCCCACCTCCACCAGCCTAGAATGTAGGACTTATGCAGTGATATGAAAAATCCAGGGTGAAAGGGTGTAATATCCAAAACCCTTATACTCCATACCCTTTTACCCCTAAACCCAAGCTTTATGCGTAAGTCCTGAAATGAACCGACTCAAATTTTCGCCAAAGGTTATCTTTAGTAGATATACTCAGCAATTTGTTCAGCCTGAGCATTTTTATTTTTTACAACTTGATAAAAATACTCTTAACTTCCAAAATTTAGCAGTTGGAGGTAGAGTTTATATAATTTGTTGAATTGACATCTTGCACCTAATACGGTATAGCGAATATAATTCAGGTTTAATACCTTATATTTACCTTTACGCTCACCAGTTTCTCCCTCCCAGAGAAGCTTGACTCGGAAAGGCTAAAATCAGGTATTGAGATTAACTATTTGTGAAATTTCCCGGAATTTGCCTCAATATACTTGAGTTGTATACCAGTAGGTTTAGGCGAAGACGGTTAAGGACACAAAAAATTTAATCCCCAAGGGTGTGGGCAAAGAGTCAAACAATTGTTATCTTTCTTAATACGTAGGAACAAATGTAGAGCTACTGCTAGTCCCAAAACTATCCTTTGAGGGATTTCTGACCCTAAATCTCACTTTTTTGCGTTGTTTTTCGGAGTTTACTATGAACCAGCCAATTGAATTATCTTTGGAACAACAATTCAGCATTCGTTCATTTGCTACTCAAGTACAGCACATGAGCCATGACCAAGCAAAAGATTTTTTGGTCAAACTCTATGAGCAAATGGTTGTGCGCGAGGCCACCTACCAAGAGTTACTTAAGCACCAGTGGGGCTTAGATTCAGGTTCCACTCTGGCATAGACTTATTTTTGTGTCGCAGTGGGCGACCTCCTTCTCTTGCTCGGTTCCAAGAAGGAAAGGAGCTGGGGATGCTGGGGCGTCAACTTTAGTTCCGCGATTGTAAATTGATCGTTTTAACCCAAAACTATGACCAGCCAACTGAAAGGCTGCACATAATTGTTAAGAGTAAATTGTATTGTAGGGGATAAATTAGCAACTTTAGGTAGCCAAGGTAATTAACTCAAGGCTAGTTAAGCAAACTAATTTAGGTGCTGTATTGGACACATAGCACAATCTGCGTAGATCCAATTAAATTTAGTTGACCACTCGCCATCGCTAATCATTATATTTGCTATAACGTAAGGCTTACAACCGAATATAGTTTTTTCGTCACAAAAGTTTACATTTTGCAATCTGCCACATTCTAACTGGAAAGATCAAAGGGAATGTCTGTAGCTGTTGCTTCTAATTTAGATAAGATTTGGGGTTTAATTCTTTCGTATTCGCTTTTTAATACATTTTTACTAAGTTGCGGATCAACAGATGAAGCTGAGATTTGACTTTCTTCAGCCCATTGTTCAAGATTTTGGCGTTGAGCTGTAGCGATACTACAAAGTAGGATATGAGAACAGCGACTGGGTGCTTCCCGCGCAAAGAATAACAAGCGATAATAACCAGTTTTTGCGAGTAATCTAGCTATTTCTTGGCCAAAACTAGTTTTGAGGTCAAGATAGTAAGGCAGCCACTTTACACCATGTTGACGATTGTAGATAACAGTAATCCAAAGTGTCATCGGATGCGGTGCAGGCAGAAAGAGAAATTGATTATAACGATTACAAGCAAACCTTTTAATAATTTCCTGCTGTGGTAGCATCACCCAAAGAGTTGGTAAAACTTCGTTATTCACACGAATTGTTTTGGGGAAGACAATATCAGCAATTGGCTTGTTGTCTGGCCAAGCAGTAGAACGTAGGATTTCATCATGTGAAGATAAGACATGTACATCAGCTTTTGTCTTGGGCTGAACTTCTACAGGAATTGTTAAGCTGCGAGTCGCTACAGCTTTAGGTGCTGGTTTATCTGGTTGAATTATGGGCGAGCGATCATTCTGTTCGATGGATTCTAACACCTTCAGAATTTCGCTCACCTTTTGGGGGCGATCGCTTGGTGATTTAGCCAGACAACTCATGACCAAATCTTCTACTTGTTTAGGTATTTCCAACCCAGGGTTCACTTCAGCAAAAGAACGTGGTTCAAGCAAATGATGGGTTTTGTACCATGCACCAAAGGAATGAGTTGCAGCTACTAACGGCATTTTGCCAGTTAGCATTTCAAACATCATCACACCTAAACTGTAAATATCCGACCGATTATCTAATTCCTTACCCTCCATCTGTTCGGGAGAAGAATAAGCTAAAGTTCCTAAATAAAATTTTGTTTGGTCGTTGTTATTGGCTTGGAGTAACTTAGCAATGCCAAAATCAAGAATTTTGATTAACTCCCCAAAGCTGGAGTCTTGAATGACGAGTATATTACTGGGTTTAATATCACGGTGAATAATCGGGTAAATAGCGCCATCAACAGGAATCCCATCATGGGCGCACTGTAACCCCAGCCCAATTTGACGCACCATACTCAAGAATCTGGGTAAAGCTAAATGATGCTGACGAATAATCTGACTCAGGCCATGTCCTTGAAGATATTCCATCACGTAAAAGGGCGTATTATTTTCATCTACGCCATAATCCATGACTCGCACAATATGAATGCTTTTTTGTCCTAGCAAAGCACAGGTTTTTGCTTCTCGCTCAAAGCGTTCTTGTAACCGCATTTTTTCATTTTGAATCGAGAGGGCGAGAAACTTAACTGCAACTGGTACACCTCCCAACAAAATATCTTTAGCACGATAAACTCGACCCATTGCTCCAGTACCAATTAGTTCCTGAAGCTGGTAGCGTTTGCCGAGTAAGCGTCCAATGTTGGGGTCTGACATAAAATATTCGACTCCAAAAGCAGATTGATGTTAAGTGTGTAGGAAAACAAGTATTTTCAAACTGGCATTTTTGATTGATCTAGAATTAGTTTCTAGATCAATCAAGTTCAGAAGCAGTTTTTACTTCTCTTGGGGAGAACTTATACTCTTGGCCTGCGGTTTGTCAGCAATTAGTGTTTACAATTGGTGGAAGATGCCAATTCAAATCTACGGAATGGTAGATTCATCCTGAAGTTTGCTCACATTCCGCACGCTGATGTTGATGTATTTCTAGTCTGCCCAAATTTAATTAAATAATTATCTATAGTTTCTATTGATTTACAATCGCTGATATATGGCAAAGTGCTGAATGCTGAGTAGAAACCCAGTAATTTCAAGGACAGGACTCAATACGGTTCAGTTAAGGTGATGAGAGTTGATTTCTCAATTTCTGCTCTACCTATTAGACAATGAGAAAGATTTGGGGGATTCTCCCCCACGCCCCCGATTGGGGGACGGTTGCGTCCCCCAAACCCCCTCCAAAATCATTTTTTCGTTTTTTATTGAGTCATTAGTTATTATTTGTTGCTTTTGTTGTCAGTTAGGATTCTTATCTGAACCGTATTGGGTCAGAACTGATGCACAGGCTATGGAAAGTTAAACCACTCCAGACGCAAGACGCAGAGTCCAAGGAGAAGTGAGAGTTTGAGGGGTTTTTGCGTCAGTTCTGAGTGAATATCTTTACAACTCATCACTCAGCACTTTCAACTCAGCATTATTTGAGCGGTTGCCGTTCTAAGCTGGCTTCCATTGTACTCGTGAGGGAATGACCGGACATGACACCACAACTTAGATAGTAAGCGTCATCGGAGAGACGATACACTGTTTCAAAGCCACTGCGACGTTGACGATCGCTCAGTACCCAATAACGTTGCACAATTGTATCGAGACCAATCCAACCTTCGCCTTCGATCTGCCCGAACAAATTATGCTGAAGTAAGAAAGTATACTGACGTTCACCTTCATGCAACCGCCCTTTGTATACTAAGGAAATTTCTGAGCGATCGCTACCAGGAAAAATCAGCTTGGTTGCCATTGTGAACCAGTTATCTCGATTCCAAGCAACTAAGGTCATACCCTTAACGCTGATTGGCATCCCATTGTGTTCTAGCCAATTGCCTTGTAATGACCAGCGTCCTGGTTCCATTAAAAAAGTATGACCCACCTTCTCAGTTCCTTGTCTTAATCAAGTACCCTTACGACTTAAAGATATATTTGAAACCTAAAAATGTCAGGTGCTAAGTCCGCAAAACTTATTTTTCGGCTGGATGAATTTCTCCCAGCAGGACTTCATGGGGTGCGCCTGTGGCTGATGGTAGGTTTCCGGGCATATCTAGCTGTCGCCAGTAGGCTAAAACTGCAAAAGCGATCGCTTCTTTAAAGTCTCCACTCAAGCCGACTTCATCGGTAGTTAAAACGGGGATTGTCTTTAATAATGACTGCAAACGTTCTTTTAAATACAGGTTTCGACTACCACCACCACATAAAAATACCCGTTGTGGCATTTGCGGTAAAAAGGTTTGATAACTGTGAACAACAGAAGCTGCTGTCAGTTCCGTGAGGGTAGCGAGAAAGTCCGCCGGACTGAGTTGGTATGGCCCGGCATCTTTTAAACATTGATTTAAGTAATCTACACCAAATAACTCACGTCCTGTAGATTTGGGCGGTGGTAAATGAAAGTAGTCTTGCTGTAACCATTGTTCTACTAGAGATTGACAAGGACTACCTGTAGCTGCCCATTTACCATCTTCGTCATATTTTTTAGCACCATTAGTTAAATGCTCTACGGCTAAATCTAACAAGCTATTGCCTGGGCCTGTATCCCAACCGCGCATTTTTTCTAACCAGTTATCGCGGCGGGGTGGGATGTAAGCAACATTACCAATACCGCCTAAATTTTGAATGCAGCGTGCTTCATCTGGATGACTGAGTAAATAGGCATCAACTCTCGGTACCAGGGGTGCGCCATGACCACCAATTGCAATATCAGCGACACGGAAATTACTGACGGTGGTAATTCCTGTGATACTAGCAATCAATTCACCTCGTCCCAGTTGCAGTGTATAACCCAGGGACTGGGGTTTGCCGATTCCCTGGCTTTGTGGTGGTCTATGGTATACTGTCTGCCCGTGAGAACCGATTAAAATTGCTGGCTGATGACCTGTTTGAATGTTTTGCGCCGCTTGAGCAAAACTAAAGGCGATCGCATCATCTAATGCTGCTAATTCTGCCATTGAAATGGCTTTACCTGCACAAACAGCTAAAATACTGTCTCGGAGTTCAGCAGGATAAGGATATGTTTGTCCTGCTAATAACTCGACTTTCAGGTCTAAATCTGTACCAGAAATATCTACTAAAGCAGCGTCAATGCCATCTACAGATGTACCGCTGATTAAACCGATAATGCGAGTCATAAAAGATGATGAATAGTTTGATTGCTCAATAGTCATCAGTCAATCAATTTTGGATGGACTGTGACCACAAGGGTACAGTTGGGGACTTTAAATAAATCAGACAAGTTACTATATCAGTCTGATGACGTATAGTAAATCTATCTTAAGTATGTTATGTGAGATTGCTACTCAATACATAATTACTAATGTTCCACTTTTGTTTGTGCAGCGATCGCTCCCTTAATTTAGGCTAATAGGAGCGATCATTCCTCTATATAGTCAGACCAGATTATTTGGCTGATTAATTTAGTTTTATAGCAATTATCAATCATTAGTGAATAGCAAGATCCCCGACTTCTTGAAGAAATCGGGGATCTAAGTTTGAGGAATATACTAATCTAACTGACTTAAAACTGCCCTTACATCAACAGCTAACTTTTGACCTAATTTTAATAACTGCCGACATTGACTAGTATCCTGTTTATTAATCAGGCTGGCAAAACAAGCGGGTACTATCTGACTGTGCAGACAACTAAAGTATAGTTCTTGAGAACGATAGAGAGAAATACCCAAGTTGAGTTGATATCCCACATCAATCAATCTTTCTAATAGTTGGATATCGGTGGCAAAACTACCGTTGGTGTCATGTAATAATTGCCAGAGCGATCGCAAAATTAATTGCTCTAATATTTGCTTACCTTCGGGAATATTGAAGCGACAACGCAAATGTTTGGCCTCTGTGGCGATCGCTTCTAATTCTACAATGTGATTTCCACAAGATTGCGGTTCTGTGATGTCTTGCTCTAGCGATCGCAATGTCGTCATACAGCGATATCCTAAAGCAATCTCGGCTGCAACTTGCAATTCTTGGGGTACTTCGAGTTCATCCCGATGAAAGGCCATGAGTACGCCGTAGTTTTCGCGGTATGTTTGGGTATACAGTTGATCAAGTCGAGTTAAGGTTTCTTGACTAATTAACCGCATAATTCGGTGGCGTTCTTCAGCAAATAAATTCTGTAAGCTAAAGGTTTCATTGCCAAATACCTGTGTCATCACCAAAATAGTCTGGGCTGCACTGGCTTGCTGGAGTGCGGTAAACAATTTTTCTTTTAACTGGCTGTAATCACGTCGCCCTGTAAACTGTTGAATGCAGCAGTGAAAATCCCAACCGCCTAAATGCAGCACTGCAAACACTAAATGTTCGCTTTCCCAGGTAATTTCGGAAACTAATTTTAAATGTCCGACAACTAAAGTCAACGCCCCCATTCGTTGCCGTTGATAGTCTAACTCATTAGTTGTGTAGCAATAAACTCGCTTCTGGCAATGATGACGCAGTTTACCAGAGGTATCTTGCCCTGGTAAATTGCAAGTCTCTACGGGTCGATGATTATTAAACAGCGAAGTAATGGCATAGTGAGCCGCAACTTGCTTGAAGCTAACTTGAGCAGTTAACACTAACTGACGATATATTTCACCGCCATGTTTGAATAAGTCTACATTGCTTGGTGCTAAACCCAAACGTTTGACGAAGCCTTTTTCTAATTGCACACCTGCGACATCTCCCGCCAGTTCTAAGGCGCGGGCGGCGTAACGCAGAATTTGAGTACCTTCTGGGCGAGATAGTTCTTCAAAAAACCAGCCGCAACTGGTGAACATTAATAAGGAGTGACGCTGCATTTCTAATAAACGCAAAGCATCTACTTGTTCGGCGGCGTTGAGTTTGTGGGTTTGATGGCGGGAGAGAAAGCGGCTGACATTGGCGGGTGAGCGATCGCGGATGACTTTGATATACTCATCCCTAGCTAACCAAGGATCTTTGAAAAATTGCTGCCCATATTCTTCATACACGTCCACTAACTGATCCCGCAGCCAATTTAAGGCATTACGTAAAGGTCGCCGCCATTTTTGATGCCAAACACCACCCTCACCACCACAACCACAGTCATCTTGCCATCTATCGACACCGTGGGCGCAACTCCAAGCAGTGACAGGCTTGAGTTCGACTTCCCAAGTCGGGGGGTTTAAGCTGAGGTAGTGGGCAAAGTTGGTGACTGTCCAACCATGACGGGGAAGTTCTGCTGTAAAGGCGTAGGCGATGGTTTTTTCTGTGCCTTTTTTATGATGTCCAAAGGTTTCCCCATCGGTAGCCACAGATATCAATTGGGCGGGACGATGATCCCCACGCACAGCTGAACCTATACGTCCGGCTAAGTGATGGGAACTATAGGTGACATCTGTAAAACCCATATCGCGGGATATGGGGCCATCGTAGAAGAAGATATCTATATATTTAGAAGTGTCCGGTGTCGGGAGTGGTGAGTTGAGAATGTCTCCTTTGTCAACTCCCCATTCTTTATTTCCTTTCAAATAGCAACGATAGGGACGGGTGGGATCAATCTGACTACCGCCAACTTCGTGCCATTCTGGTTGGGGATCATTTTTGGTGGGTAGAGGACGACAACGTTGTGCTTGGGATGGTGCCAAGATAATGAAACGAATCCCTTCGGCAATTAAAGCCTCTATAGTTGCGTAGTCTACACCTGTTTCTGCTAACCAGATGCCTTCGGGATCACGACCAAAGCGGGATTTGAAGTCTTCTTTGCCCCAGCGAATCTGCGTATATTTATCCCGTTCGTTAGCCAAAGGCATGATGATGTGATTATATACTTGCGCGATCGCATTGCCATGACCTTGCAGGCGATCGGCACTTTTGGCATCTGCTTCTAATATTCGCTGATAAACCTCCACATCATAGCGTTCTAGCCACGACATCAAGGTAGGGCCAATATTAAAGCTGAGATACTCGTAATTATTCACGATCCCCATCACTTCGCCTTGGTCATTGACGATTCTGGCAAAGGCATTGGGACGATAGCATTCATAGTGAATCCGCTCATTCCAATCATGGAAAGGTGCAGCACTTGGTTGACGCTCAATTGCGTCTAGATAAGGGTTTTCACGCGGTGGTTGATAAAAATGACCATGCACTGTGACATACACACCAGTAGCTGTTTTTAGGGGATCATGCTGGTGAGTATCGTGGGTAGTGGGATGATTAATAGACGTAGCGCCAGAGCTGGCTGGCAATTCAGCAGCAGAAGTCATGTAGTATATTTATCCAAAACAAAAAACTTGCAGCAACACGGAAAGGCTTGTTTTCCAACCTCATCTACACAGGGTTGGAGACAAAATCCGGTATAGACTAAAACTATGGCTATAGGATACAGTTTAATTCCTGAGACAGCAGTCTGACTAGAGTGTGAAATCTGCGTTATCCTATTTCTGTTTCTCAAGTATTACTAATTTTTCAGCTATTTCACAATTTTAGATTTTAGACTGACCCCGCAGATAAATCTGGGTATTTGCACCATTTAGGGACTATTGGTCAACATGAATTGTCTTTTAATCTATTAAACTCTATTTTCTGTGTAGTATGCTACCTGAAAATTGATAGTTTTGCTACAAAATGTTGCAGAAAATCTGTAAAACACAACGTTAGTTTACATTGTGCATTGATCTGTTTTCATCAATTTTGATAAATTGCCACGAGTTTAGTAAATTCTCTCAATGGGTTAAGTAAAGGTTGAGAGTATCCTATTGGAGTGCTGAGTTATGAGTACTGCGGGGGATGAGGAAGAGAAGCAAAACAAGGAAGAATCATTTTTATTAACTCACTTTACTTACTTCACTGCCTCATCTTCCCCATATTTCACTCAGCATTTTTCCAGGATAACTTTTACTAAAGTAACCAAATGTCAGGTAAAAACATTATTTTTTTCGTGCTGTTACTGTTTATTCCCGTGTCGCTGGCGGCGCATTTTCTCGAATGGGGAGACTTAATTGTGTTTGTCGCTGCTGGTTTGGCGATTTTGCCTTTAGCAGCTTGGATGGGAACAGCAACAGAGGAAATTGCTGTGGTAGTCGGCCCAACGCTGGGAGGGTTATTAAACGCCACCTTTGGTAATGCGACAGAATTAATCATTGCTTTAGTTGCTTTGAACGCGGGACTGGTTGGTGTTGTCAAAGCCAGTATCACAGGGTCAATTGTCAGTAACTTATTACTGGTGATGGGTCTTTCGATGTTTTTAGGAGGACTGCGCCACAAAGAGCAAACATTCCAACCTATTGTAGCGCGTGTAAATGCTTCTTCGATGAATTTGGCGGTGATTGCTATGTTACTTCCCACAGCAATGAACTATACTTCCAAAGGCATTAATGAACAAACTCTCCAAAATCTTTCCTTGGCTGTGGCAGTGGTGTTAATTGTGGTTTACGCCTTGACATTGCTGTTTTCGATGAAAACCCATACTTATTTGTATGATGTGGGCGTGGCTGAGGCGGAAGACAATGAAGGTTCCCACGAGAAACCAAATATGTGGTTGTGGACTGGGGTGTTATTGGTTTGTACCTTGCTAGTCGCACTGGAATCAGAAATGTTAGTAGATTCCTTAGAAACCGCCACATCCCAATTAGGTTTAACAGCACTGTTTACAGGTGTAATTTTAGTGCCGATTGTGGGTAATGCCGCAGAACACGCCACGGCGGTGACTGTAGCGATGAAAGATAAGATGGATCTTTCTGTATCTGTAGCTGTGGGTTCTAGTATGCAGATTGCTTTATTTGTAGCCCCAGTATTAGTCATCGCTGGGTGGATACTTGGTCAACCAATGGATTTAGATTTTAATCCATTTGAATTAGTAGCCGTGGCTGTGTCGGTATTAATTGCAAACAGTATTAGTTCTGATGGTAAATCTAACTGGTTGGAAGGTACTTTGTTGTTAGCTGCATATACAGTTTTAGGTTTTGCTTTTTACTTCCATCCAGTAATTACCAGTATTGGATAGTGATAATTATTCAGATAGCGATCGCTGTTACTTTGATGAGCGATCGCTTCTGCTGAGAGATAGAATTAATTTGAATTTTTGTTCGCTACGTAACCATATTTTTGTATCTTTATCAAGTCTGAAAAATCAAAGTAATTTCTTATTCAAATCTTCTTAACCATCAGAGATACCGCTTCCGATAGAGTCAATTTTTTATTATCTAGAGTTTATTATTTTCAAGGAAAGCAGGGACATAAAAGCAAATAGACTAGTGATGCTCGATTGTGTCAGACATGATTGAGTATTGCTAGGCGATCGCGGTTGTTTATGATTACGCAAAATTATTATATTTTTGATTTTTAGGACACACCATTCCGGAACTACGACAATTTTTCTGTCAAAGGAAATATGGGTGTTAATAACATCAAAAAAAATGAGTGATATTGTCCTGCTGATGACGGGCGTGTTAATTGTCAAACAACCATCTCCGTCTCATATCAACCAGCAGCCTGTAATTCAGCTAGACAATGGCGTGCAGAAAACACCACAGGGGCAGTCATCTCAATTCGATTTAGATAAACAAAACACGCCGCCTGAATTCATGCAGCTTCAAGAAAAACCTCAAGCTACTCTAGTAGCTTTTAATGCTAATTCTGAAAAAAATCTAGTAAAAAAAACAGACAAAAAACCTGCTAAAGACTTATATAGCGTATCAGAATTTAAGAACTTTCAACCTGTAAATATCAAGTTTCCACGTTCACAACGCTTCATCACCCAAAAACTGAGTGACGATGAACTTTTATTAGCTAGGTCTACAAGATTAGGTGGTCGTACTGTACCTAATTTACGTTTTGGAAATTCAGGTCTAGCCGTGAGAGTTTTACAAAAGTTACTCATAGCTAATGGCTATACAATTCGTGTGGATGGGGTTTACGGTGCATTGACAGAAAGTGCTGTTAAAGCCTTTCAAAATCGTCGCAATATCAATGTCGATGGCATAGTCGGGCCAAGAACTTGGTTTCATCTAACAAGATAAGAATAAAAGTAAAAAGTTAAAAGGCAAAAGCTTATTTTCTTTTATCTTTTAACTTTTACCTTAAATAATTATCGATATTTATGCTGTTCTAGAAGTTGTTGCGCCCTTGGTTTATAAATTAAGTAAAACAGTGCTTCTAGATAGCGCAATAAATCTTCGCGATTTTCTTGGGAAGTAAAATTCCAGAAGCCGTAAATTCTGGCTAAAGATAACAGCTTTGTGGTGTGAATTTTCCAAGTATATGTACTATAAACTCGGTTAATTGCTTTTTGAGAAATTGTTTCCCAATAGTCTGAATTTTGTTCGCATTTAGTAACAAAATTTAAAATCTTTGTGGCTGTTTCTGTTACATTTGTGGGGTTAATGTAGAATCCATTAACTTTATCTTGAATGATTTCTAGCGGCCCGCCAAATTGAGTAGCAAAGGTTGGTAGTCCAGAAATCATTGATTCTAAAATTGTTAAACCAAAGGCTTCAAATAAAGCAGGTTGGACAAAAATACCTTGATGGTCAGCAATCACGCGATAAATTTCGCCAGAATCGCTTTTTGACAACCTGACACCTAACCAACGAATTTTGCCATGAAGATTATATTCATCAATGATGTGATAAAGTTTGATAATTTCGTCACGTTCTTCGTTGTCGTCTGATTCTTCGGTGCGTAATTTACCCGCAACTAAAATCAAGTTACAATGCTCTTGCAAATCTTTACTTTGACCAAAGCATTCAGCTAAACCAGTCAAGTTTTTAATGCGGTCGAGACGCGCCATTGAAAAGATAGGGCGCTTGTTGGGGTCATCGAGTTTGCCGAAAATTTGGCTAGAGTCTTCTAAAGTAAATAACATTTCAGCGAGACGCAAGCGATCGCTTTCTACCCGTTCTTGAGTCTTGGTGTAGGGGAAGTAATAACTCTCGTTCACCCCCGGCGGGACAACGTTAAATTTCGGGCTGAATAACTCAATGCCATTCACCACATGATACAACTCTGGCATGGTGAAGCATTTATAAGACTCATATTGTCCGACACTATCAGGTGTACCGACAATTTCTTGATAAGTGCTGCTGACGACAAAGTTAGCAGCATTCATAGCTATCAAATCAGCAGTAAATTGTAGAGAGAAATGATATTTATCTTCTAAATCTTGCCAGTAGAGGTTACTGAACAAGTATTTAGATTTTTCTAAAGCATGGGCGATATTACACTGAGTAACTTTCATCCGTCGCGCCAAGAGAAAGGCGACTAAGTTCCCATCAGTGTAGTTACCCACAATTAAGTCGGGTTTACCGTGGAATTCTGCTAACAATTCTCTTTCTGAGTCGATAGCGAAGGTTTCGAGATAAGGCCAAAACTCAAAGCGAGAAATCCAGTTTTGAGTCATGTTGGGATTGAAGTCCCGCAAAGGTACGCGCAAAATCCACGCATTATCTGTACCGTAGACTTTCTCTAACCTTTCGTTACATAAAGTACCATCACTATTGGGAATCAAGCGCGAGAGAATAATTACTTTTGGTTGGACGTTCAGTCCGTCTAAACCAGCGAGTAAGACATCTTCTTGTAGTTGCTTTTCTAAATTTCTGGCTTGGTCGAGTACATAAACTACTTGACCACCTGTATCGGGTCTTCCTAAAACTCCCTCTTGTCCAAACCAACCATGTGCGGAAACCAAGACGATTCTAAAAATCATCGGGACGCGGGAAATAAATTCTTCGAGAATTTGGGGGGCTGGTGAGTCAATTAATTCATCTAAAATATTCAGGGTTTCTTGTACTCGTTGGGCGGTGTTACCCCAACCAGGTTCAAAACCCATTGTTTGCAATTGAAAGCGAAATTCATCGTATTGTTCATCACTGGGGCGTTCGTTGACAAATGCGATCGCTTTTTTAACTTGCTGCGAAAGTTGCTGCTGTGATTGAATCCGATTGTTAATTAGGAGTTGAATGCCGTTATATTGGTGCAGACGCAAAAAGTTAAATAAGCTTTCTAGCCATTGTTTGGGGTCTTGGAAGAGTTTACTAGAAAGATAACGGTTGAGATACTGCACACCCTTACCAATATTTTTGGGGTCACGGATAACTGGGGTGTAATCGTAAAAAGGGCCGAAGTCTAATTCTAGCAAGTCGCCTTCGTTGGGATGATATTTATTGACGAGGCGATCGCGCAGATCCAGCAGTTCTTGTACTGTCATTGCTTCGGCCGTCAAATCTGCTGTGAGTCGGTAAATTTCTTGACTAGCAATATAAGGGCGGATAATTAAACAAAAATTGGAGTCTTCCTGAATAATCTCTTGCGTGTAATAGAGGAGTTTTCCTAAACAAGAAAAACCATTCAACTTTTCGGGTTTCCCGTTTTTAGCACAATATTCACTATATACATGGAGTATGTCATTTCTCAGTAAATAATTCTTTTCTTGTTGGCGTAATTCACTAATAAAAGCACGCAAATCATTTTTTTCTTCACTTTCTAGAACTGCTTGAATCAATTCAGACATATTCACCTCACAGTCAATAAGTACAAACACGAATAAACACAGATAAACTCTTTCTATCTGTGTTTTACAAAGCCTATGGACTTCTTGCGTGTTCTTATTTACCTAAAGTATCGAAGATTCCGTATGATTCCCTCTAACTATAGATGGACAATTTTCCTAACTTTAGACTGATTCAGCAAATTTATTGCTAGAAATGCCTCAATTCCCACTTGATATCGAAAAGCGATCGCCTGATAAATTATCTCCTTTTCTCCTTGGCTTAATTTATCAATCACGGCCAATTAAAAAGTAAAATTGTTTTGCTTTAAATGTAAAAAATTCATACTTATTCGTGGTCAGTACACTCATCATTTTATATAGATTTTGTTACAATTAATTATCTTAAAGCATTTTTCATCTCCATGAGGTAAATTCCTCTAGTCTTGAGCATCCTAGCCTCTATCAACTTTTACCGCACTCAACTAAAAAATTCTTTATTCATGCAATTTAAAGTTCTATCAACTAACAAAATCATCACCTAATTTTTAGCAACAAAAATTAATCTTTATGTTGTGATATCAACAATGAGTTTGTATTTAAATCACATAAAATCAACTTTTGATATTAGTGAGAATAATTTAAATTTGTCCTCGCTATAATTGCATCACAAAGTAATTAGAAACAGGGACGGTGTATATGCAAGACCATTCACATAAATTAACAACTACCGATCACAGCATAGGCAACATTTTAATTGTCTCATTCATGATATTCTGTGGAATGACTTTTATCTTTCTTTTAGGAATTTTCTAACAGTGACATTGGGAAATCAAGGATTTATGGGGAAGCAATCAACTAAATTTGCTTCCCTTTTTAATTAGAATTTACGCAAAAAACTATGAAACTTATCCAGCCTAGAACTAAAGTTCCAGGCTAATAGCCAAAGTCCGCTTAAGTGGTTTGGAATGAATTTTTGCTTGAGTTTTCTCAGAGAGGACTTGCGCGATAAGACTCAAAATCAATTCCGAGGCGTGACTTAAAATTAAAGTTTTGATAAAAGTGTGACTGAGATAGCTAAAGGTGATTGTAGCCATTCCGGTTTATAACTTTTAATTAGAGTAATTTGTATTATCTAGGGCGAACGATGGGACTCGAACCCACGGATGGTGGTACCACAAACCACTGCCTTAACCACTTGGCTACGCTCGCCATTGACTTATCGATTAATAATCATAGCATCTATTTAGTGATTGAGCAAGGGTTTTTTTCAAGGAACGGACTTTACTAATGTATAGTCCAGGAACACTAATGGCTATCAGAAGATGACAGTGAGAAATATGAAGCTTTTGACGATGATGGCATTGGCGATCGCTACTAGCATAGCTGTAGTTAGCGTAGCCATGTCTAAAACCAATCCGACCTCCAAGGAGTATGAAGATTATGCAGTCAATCAACTCACCCAATATCTCAAAAATGATGTGTGTCAAAAAACCTCAAAGTTGATTGAGAGCTTACTTAATTCTCGCTGTGACAAACTTGTTGATTCCACTAACCCCCAAATGCGAGATTTGATCAGAACAACAACGGAACGGCAAGATTTTTTGTTGTTCAGTGTGTATCGTACAGATTTAACCCTTGGTGCTTGGCTACCAGGGTACAAGTTTGAAACAGTAGGAGCTTTTCATAATTTTTATACCTACAGTGCTGAACAGCAATAGTCTTCACTAACTCCCGCATCTAAGATTAAGCTTAGTTAGCAAGAGTTACACCTTTACCCATGTCAACTGCATATCTGTTGGTATCTCACGGAAGTCGTGACCCACGTCCAGAAATTGCTTTACAGCAATTGATAAAATTCCTCAATCAAAAACAGCAAAGTTACTCATCAAGCAAAAAGCTAGTAGGCTTGGCTTACTTAGAAACACGTCCAGAACCTCTGCACATCCAAATCAAAGAATTTGCTCATAGTGCCGTTTTGGCTGGATGCGATAGTCTCAAAATCATACCGCTATTTCTCTTACCGGGAGTCCATGTGATGCAAGAAATCCCGGAAGAAATAGCAATAGCACAACAAGTCCTGGGTAAAAATATTAATTTGGAATTACTACTATATATAGGTAGTAACCCTGGTTTAAGCAAGTTGCTGTCTCAACAAATGGCTGAAATCATCACCCAAGCCTGGGTTTTAATTGCTCATGGTAGCCGCCGTCCGGGTTTTCAACAGCCAGTGGAAACCATAGCAGCAAATATAGGTGCAGTAGCAGCTTATTGGTCTGTGGCTCCTAGTTTAGAAGCACAAGTAGAACCGTTGGTAGCTGCTGGTAAAGAAAAAATTGCAATTTTGCCATATTTTTTATTCGCAGGTGGCATAACCGATGCGATCGCACAACAAACAGAAACGCTAAAATTGAAATTCCCTGCTGTGACTTTCCAATTAGCTCAACCTTTGGGAGCAAGTGCAGAGTTAGCTGATTTGATTTGGGATTTGATGAAGGAATGAACTGCACAGAAAAAGAAGAGCAGAAGAATTTGGGAAAAGTTTATTTAGTAGGTGCAGGGCCGGGAGATCCCGGACTGATGACTCTCAAAGGCAAAAGTTTATTAGAATGTGCCGATGTCGTGATTTATGATGCGTTGGTCAGTCCAGCCATTTTAGCTATGATTAACCCCCAAGCCGAAAAAATCAACGCTGGTAAGCGGATGGGGAGACATTCACTATTACAAGATGAAACTACGCAGTTATTAATAGATAAAGCCCAAGACAACACCATAATAGTACGACTCAAAGGCGGCGACCCGTTTATTTTTGGTCGTGGTGGCGAAGAAATGGCAGATTTAGTCCAAGCCGGGATTCCTGTTGAGGTTGTGCCAGGAATTACATCGGGAATTGCCGCTCCAGCTTATGCTGGCATACCTTTGACCCATCGCTTGCATAGTTCTTCAGTAACTTTTGTTACTGGACATGAGTCGGCTGGCAAGTATAGACCGACGGTAAATTGGCAAGCGATCGCCCAAGGTTCGGAAACCATTGTCATTTATATGGGCGTTCATAATCTGTCGCACATTATTGAAGAGTTAACGGTAGCGGGTTTAAGTTTAGCAACACCAATTGCGTTAGTGCGCTGGGGTACAAGACCAGATCAAGAAGAACTCATTGGTCAGCTAGGCACAATTGTAGAGCAAGTTGAACAAACAAAATTTGATGCACCAGCGATCGCGGTTATTGGTTCTGTAGTGAATCTGCACGATATCTTATCCGGTTGTCGTCCAGAACATTCATCTTTTCATTTAAATACAAACAATCAATCACCTGTTGAATCTGAACCTGAGAAAGAGTCAGTATCTTCATCTCAATTCGCTTGGTTTCCAGAAATGAGATTTTACCTCTTGGTGATCATCGGTTTTATCTTATTGATTTACTATCAAGCATTGTTTTCCAGGCTAAGTGTAGTTATTGATATTTGTGTTTTGCTATTGCTTAGTCTACTCATCGCCATTATGGCTGGGTTTCCTGTTCGTCAAGCGTTCAACACCATTATTAAAAACATACTACAAAGTATCTAAATACTTATTTATGTTTTGCTAAATACTTGTGCGTACCTTAATAAGAATGTGATTTGCTCCTGAAAAGCAAATCATTAGGACTGATGAAGGCTACTTTTACCCTCTTTATTTCTGCTGTAAAACTTGACATCAGCAATTAACTTAACACGCAAAAAAATAAATGTATTTTAGTTAAAGATTAAAGCAAAAATTTAAATTTACTCCAAAGAAAATCTCGGTAATATCACTATACAACTAAACATATTTTACCTACGTAGATACGCACTTACAAATTATATTAAGTTTATATGACGTTATTTAAATTACTCAATTTTGAAAAATTATTAAAGGCTAAAGAGTATATACTTTTTCCTGAAATACTCGATTTTAATAGCATTGTACTTCTGCTTTGAATTAACTAATAAGTTACTTACTCATATTCATTTACCGTATTAGCACTATCGGTAATGTATTAATTAAATTTAGATTTTGTGTATAAAAAACAGCATTATAGCACGTCACCTAAATTCCTTTTTTATTATTTGTAATAAATCCGTATGTTTTTACTCGTGAATATTTTATTTAGAATCCAAAAAAGCTAAGTTATACTACTTACTAGTGTCGATAGAATTAACCTTACTCTTAGAGGATGTCTGAAAACTTTTTGATGTTGTAATGAAATCTGACAGATTACTCTAAATCACCCTTAAAAAAGGATACTTTGAAGCATTCTGGGGGAATGAGTATAGGTGCTGATGACCTCTCGAAAATCCTCTAAAGAGGATGTTTTGAAAACCTTCTTGATTATTAGCAACAAGTATTAGATTCTCTCAAATCCTCCCACGAAATAAAAGCCAGTTTGTTGAATATCAATAGCTGTGTTAAGGCTGTGCAGTCTTAGGATTTCTCCTGGAAATAACTGCTGCAATCATCGGCTGACTTAAAGCGGCTGTTGTTGTATGTAACAACTTCTGGTCAGACTCTGTTTGCCTATTCATACTCTATAGACATATCTGAATAGGGTCACTTTGGAGGATGAAGGGAAGACACAATGCTGATAATTACAAGCAAATTCTGTTGAAATAACCTCCCAACTTTCAGCTAATTGTTCACTTTGGTCAGAATCAACACACCTACTTGTAGAGATAAAACCATCATGAATACACCCTTGATTAAATTGGAAGAATTGCAACAAGGTAAAGTTCTTGTTGATGAGTTGGGGTTGCTAACCGAAATGCCTGATGAGATAGTTCAACTCTCTCAGAGAGTTAAACAAATCATGGGTGCTTCTAAAGTAGTCCAAGGTATGTGTGCTGGTGATTATTTTTCTCTAGTGTCATATTCAGCAATTTATTGGGGAATAGTCAAAACCTTTCCTCGCACTGTTATTAGAAACGTCAAAAAGTTTTTGAACCGTTTCTCTGAACAAAATTCCAGCCGTAATTTGCTTTTAGTCTTCAACTACACAGGTAAAGAACGCGAAAAAATCTTAGCTTCTCTACAACATGGTATTTCTGGTATTGCCAAAGACTATGGTTTTGAAGAAGGTAGTCATTTAGATTATTGGAAAAAGTTGATGACTGCTGTCGGAATCATGACTGATTCCCATACAGGTAAACTTTCTCCTGAAGGTGCTAAACTTCTAGCCCAGCTTGAAAAAGCAGAACCAATTATGACGATGGATACTTTGATTAATAAAGAAGCCGATATGCGAAACGCCTTAATAGCGATGTTAGCTGTTGAATTTATCGCTGTAGGTATTTCAGAATGTGTTATCGACTCTCCAGAGTCTCAAATACTGTTTGCACCCAATGGAAGAGGAATTACTAGAGAGTGGTTTGATGTTCATTACCATTCTGGAGACCATCATATATTAGAGAATAGCGAATATGATTTGACTCCAGATTTTGACCAGCTAAAATTACCCCATGATACTATCAACTACAATATGTTGAAAATGGCACATGCTGCTGATTATGAGGGTGAGTCATTGCAAGATGTTTTAGAAGCAAAAATATTACAAGTAGCTGAGGCTTTTGCTACTGCGGGCAATTACACTTGGAAATTTGACGAGTCGATTAATCTGCATTTGGCGACTCTAGCTTAAAAATTTCAAGCTAGAGTCTAGTATGTGTAGTGGCGTGTCAAGGCTAAAATGTTGCATTAAAAAACTTATTTCATCCGCGTTTATCCGCGTTCATCTGCGGTTAATTTTTCCAATCTAATGCACTACTTTAGTCTAGACAATCCACTACGTACATTTCAGAAATCAAATATTGAGTATATTGAGTATTAAGTAATGAGTAATAAGTAAATTTCTGACTCATTACTCATTATTTTTTTCAATCAGTTGCTGTACCTTATAAACATCGAATCTGCTGTAATTAGTTAATCTCAACCAACTGAATGACATTCAGCAATTCTTCGGCGGTGTAAGGCTTGCTTAAATAAGCATCCGCACCCTGTTTTCTACCCCACACCAAATGACTGGTTTGATTTGTGGTACTACAAATTAAGATAGGTGCTTTGGCTTGACTGGGATGACTTGTGAGGAAGCGACACAATTCAAAACCATTCATCCCTGGCATAAATACATTAGTAATAATCGCATCTGGCTTTTCTTCTAAAGCCATTTCTAAAGCTTCTTTTGCAGTTTTAGCTTTAATAATTTTATAACCTTTATCTCCCAGAACATTTGCTAGTTCACTGAGAGTGTCTTCTAATATCAGAATTGTCCCTACCCATGCAATACTCAATTCTGAATCTCCATATCAGCGATTTAGTTGATTTATTCTAACTAAATCTGAAAATTAGACAATATGCTTAAAGATAATTTTCATTAAATCTCCTTGGTTAAAAGGTTTAGTTAAATAGCCAGAAGCTCTGACTATTTTAGCTTTTGCTCTGTCGATGAGGCTGACTTTTTCGGTCAGCATAATTATGGGTGTATTTTTGAAATATGCGTGCTGTCTTAATAAAGTGCATAACTCATAGCCATCTAAATCAGGCATATCTACATTTAATAAAATAATGTCTGGTTTAGTCCGCAAAATTTCCATTAAAGCTTTTAAAGAATCTGTAACTCCAATTACAGAAAATATTTGCTCATCTAAAGCATTCTTCACGACATTTAATAAAGCAGGACTATTATCAATACAAAAGATTGTGTAGACTTTCTTCTCTGGTGATGGTGAAGAATTTGTTTGATAATTATGATGGCTAGGGCTAGTAGCCTGTGATGGATAGCGGTTGATTTTGGGTAATTGTGGTTCCGGTTTAGGTTGTGTTCGGGTGGTGGTGGTAAATGGTGATGGCTGCGCCACAGTTGTTGATGAACGGAAATCTTGATGATTGAACCCAACAGAGCTACTTTCTGTATATGGTGAAGTATCTTGATAAATTCCCTCTTTTCCCCGCTTTTGACAGCGTTCGACTAACAATCGGAGATTAAGATGACAGAATTTAGGCATATCATCCAAAAAGCTTTCGGGGATGAATTCATAACTACCTTCTTCTAAGTTCAAGAATGAGTCGAGAACTTCTAATGCTAATTGTTCGATGAGTACGGCTGCTTCTGTTGGGCTAATATACTTTTGATTAACTAACCAGCAAATTGCCAAATAATCTGGGTTAGGTATGGCTTGACTACCAGCGCCATTTTCAAATATTGTCCTGAGTTGAGCGTCAATACCATAAGGTAAGGTCGAAATTTGCTCACTCAAATGTTGTAAATTCCGGTAAAGCGGTTCAAACATCTTTTCGGAATAGCAGGCATAGATTAGCTTACCTTCATCTATATATATTGACCAAGCGCCAGAGGTACTAAAGACTTGTAAACAACCAGTCACAGATTTACTGGTGATTTTCTTCAATAAAGATAAGGGCTGGATTTTTTGGAAAAATCTATATCTACTAATAGGGAGGGTTTTCATAGGAATATCTTTAGATAAAAGTACATATTGGTATGTCAAATTTGTGAATTACCTAGTTGGTATCCACAAACAAATATTTTTGAGATTCTATTCAGCTAAATATAGCGGTCATATTTGGGTTCGTACAGAGATTCTTTACCCCTAACTCTAAAGTAGTCAATCTCTGATAAGATGTTGCTAACCTAACTACATTTAACTAAGAAATACCAAACTAAGCGATCGCTCAACAAAAAAGTGGTTGGATTTGTTCACGATAAACATTATCCAAAAAACAATTTTGCTTTCTTCGCTTGCAATAATCTGGCTAGTTTAACAGTACATCATATTTTGCATTTAGAAGTATTGGCTCCAACCCATCAGTAGCAAAATTATCTTTTAAATACGGATGTTTTGGCTAAAAATGCAAATTTCAGTATATACTGACTCATCTATTTTTTTGTGGTTTTAGTATATTTTAAAACTCCGTAAAATAATTTTTCTCAGTAATAAGTTGAAAATTGATTCTGAACAAGACTTACAGCAGTTAATGGAAGCATCAGCACTAAAAACAGGCTTTGCTGTTATCAGTCGAAAAATATTTATCCGGAAATATTTTTGTGTTCTGTCAATCCAATCTGATGTAAAAGTCAAAAATGTACTTGATAGAAGCTGGATATCTAAACTCAGCTAAATGGTAAATGGCAACATCATAGATTTTTCTGTATTCAGATAAAAACTAGTTATTTTTATGATAAACAACCTCTAAAGATATGAATATAATTATTATTTAAAGATTTTAATGGTCGGAAATATAGCAATAAATCCGGAGAATTTAAAGAAGTACAGTATTTAATCATCTTGAGTAGGGGTAAAAAAAAGGTAAGAATTCAGTGTTCAAAAGTCAAGATTTATTTGCTGCTTATTTGGCAATGCTTGGTGAGTTATTCAAATCTAATGAATTCTGACTTATGGATTCTGAATTCTAGCTATTGAATGATTAAGCTAAAATTAACTATGCCACTTGTGTAATTTGGACTTACGCTCATGGTGACTCAATTACCTTCTTCTACCAAAAAAGACATCATCTACCCGGAAACTGATGGACAGCCGATGGCGGAAAATACGAAACAATATCGCTTGATTGTAACGATTCAAGGCGGATTAGATACTTTATTTCAAAATGAGCCAAATGTATTTGTAGCGGGTGATTTGTTTTGGTACCCTGTTGAGGGTAATAACCTAAATCGAAGAGCGCCTGATGTGATGGTGGTGTTTGGTAGACCAAAAGGCGATCGCGGTTCCTATTTACAATGGCAAGAAGGTAACATTCCGCCACAGGTGGTATTTGAAATTCTTTCCCCTAGCAACACTGCTAAAGAAATGATTGCTAAGTATAAATTCTACGATCGCTATGGGGTAGAAGAATACTATATATATGACCCAGAGACAACAGAGTTAAGTGGTTGGTTGCGTTCAGAAAATGAACTAGCCGAAATTCCCCAAATGATTAACTGGATAAGTCCACGTCTGGGTATTCGCTTTGACTTATCAGACGGCGAACTTCTAATTTATCGTCCCGATGGACAGAAGTTTCTTACCTATTTAGAATTAGCGCAACAACGCGAACAAGCACAAATAGCAGCCGAACAAGAACGTCAACGTGCTGAACGAGCCGAAACTCAACTAGAAGCACTCCGCGCTTTACTCCGCGATAGGGGAATTAATCCTGATGAAGTGTGAAATTTAATTATTTATTTAGTTTTTAGCTGAAATACTTGAAATTCCCTATTCCCCATTCCCCACTCCCTATCCTCAATGCAGACTGATATTAATTTAGAAGTTTTAGAAAATAGCGCACGTTTAGACCGTTATCTTGCACAAGAGTTATCGGATGTTTCTCGTTCTCGCATTCAGCAGTTGATTGAACAGGGAAATGTCCAAGTTAACGGTCAAGTCTGCACGTCTAAAAAGGAGAATGTGAAAATAGGCGATCGCATTACTCTACAAATACCAGAAGCCCAACCCCTAGAGCTACAAGCAGAAGATATTCCCCTTGATATTCTTTACGAAGACGAACAGTTACTCATACTCAACAAACCTGCTGGCTTAGTTGTCCATCCTGCACCGGGACATTATGATGGCACATTGGTAAATGCTTTGTTGGCACATTGTCCTAACCTTCCCGGTATTGGCGGAGTTCAGCGTCCGGGAATTGTGCATCGATTGGATAAGGATACCACTGGTGCGATCGCGATCGCTAAAACCGACATCGCTTATCAACACTTACAAGCACAACTCCAAGCCAAAACCGCAAGGCGAGAATATTTAGGTGTAGTTTACGGTGCGCCAAAAATTGAAAGTGGTAAGATAGATTTTCCGATCGGTCGCCATCCCCAAGACCGCAAAAAAATGGCTGTCATTCCAGTAGAACAAGGTGGACGCACAGCAGTTACACACTGGCACATATTAGAACGATTAGGCAATTACACATTAATTAAATTTCAATTAGAAACAGGTCGTACCCATCAAATTCGAGTTCATAGTGCCAAAATTGGTCATCCTATTGTGGGTGATCCTGTTTATAGTTCTGGTCGTTCGGTGGGTGTAAATCTTCCTGGTCAAGCATTACACGCTTGGCGACTCAAGTTACAGCACCCCATTTCACAAGATTGGATTGAAGTTACAGCACCCATACCCCAAACGTTTACAACTTTGTTAGAAGTCCTCCGCCGCAGAATCACAGTCTCTTCTTGAAAAGAGAATATAAATAATTTTTAGATTCTGCTTTACTTTGGTTTACAAAAGCTTACACATAGGTTTTGGGCAAAAATCTCATTTACAAGCTGTAGTAATAGGTGAAAGGCTTGTAAACAGAAAGTTATAAGCAAATTAAGAATATCTTTCAGACTTGACCTCTCTCTTATTTTTATCTGAGGCATAAAAATTAAAAATTGTTATTTAAATTACAAATTTTTTCTAACAAATTTTTCACAGTCTACTAACACCTGCTAGAAACCAAAATTTCAAAGTTAACAATCAAGAAGCCTGAATTTTCAACTTTTGGTTCTGATTGAACAGTAGCTTGATTCCTGCTGTGCTGATCATTTCCCCAAGCCACACTGTCAGAAATTCTTGATATATAAGTTTTATTTGTTACTAAGCTCAAAAAAATCTAGGGAATATATGAAGTAAGTTGTCTAAAAGTGTTTGAATGTAAAGCAAAAATTTTCTGATAATGGGTCAAAGCTTTGTAGAGCAATAGTTTAGCGAAAAAGCTGTATGGGGAAATACTATTTCATAAAACTTAAGAATAAACTAACTCAACCAATATATAAAATACGAACAAGGTTTTAAAAGCGATTAAAAAACAAGCAAAGTTAGCTGTTTTAAAGAATAGTTAATTGCGGCAAAAAGTTATTATTTCAAATTAAATTTTTGAAATAGTGGTTTTGTAATGCGATAAATTTTGCTCCATAGATTAATTGCTATAAACCACATAAATATCTGCAATGAATGGTCGGAGGAATAGAAAATGCTCGACGCTTTTTCCAAAGTAGTTGAACAAGCCGATAAAAAAGGTTCATATTTAAGTGGTGAAGAAATTAACGCATTATCAGCGATGGTTGCTGATAGCAATAAGCGGTTAGATATCGTTAACAGACTTACCAGTAATGCTTCTTCAATTGTAGCTAATGCTTATCGGTCTTTAGTAGCTGAACGTCCACAAATTTTTAATGCTGGTGGTGCTTGTTTCCACAACCGCAACCAAGCTGCATGTATCCGTGACTTAGGATTTATTCTACGTTACGTTACTTATTCTGTATTAGCGGGTGATGCTAGTGTAATGGACGATCGCTGCTTAAATGGTCTGCGTGAAACCTATCAAGCACTGGGTACTCCTGGCGATGCTGTAGCTTCTGGAATTCAAAAAATGAAAGATGCTGCTGTTGCAATTGCTAATGACTCTAATGGTATTACAAAAGGTGATTGTAGCCAATTAATTGGTGAATTAGCTAGCTATTTTGATCGCGCTGCTGGTGCTGTTGTTTAACAAATTTTTGGTTCCAACTGTTCGCAAACTGGTTGTTAGGAATTAGTTAAAAATCGAGGAGATTAGGAGAGTTATGAAAACACCTTTAACGGAAGCGATCGCTGCTGCTGATTTGCGTGGTTCTTATCTCAGCAATACCGAAATACAAGCAGTATTTGGTCGTTTCAACCGCGCTCGCGCAGGTTTAGAAGCTGCCAAAGCATTTAGCAATAATGGCAAAAAATGGGCAGAAGCAGCAGCTAATCATGTTTATCAAAAATTCCCCTACACCACTCAAATGAGTGGCCCTCAATATGCGTCTACTCCCGAAGGTAAATCCAAGTGTGTACGCGATATTGATCACTATCTCCGCACCATCAGCTATTGCTGTGTGGTTGGCGGTACTGGCCCCTTAGATGAATATGTAGTTGCTGGTTTAAGTGAACTCAATAGTGCTTTGGGTTTATCTCCTAGTTGGTATGTAGCTGCACTCGAATTTGTGCGTGACAATCATGGTTTAAATGGTGATGTTGCTGGTGAAGCTAATACCTATCTCAACTATGCAATTAACGCTTTAAGCTAATACAAACTTGTGGGTCTTTGTCAATAGATAATTGCTCAATTAGTAGGAAAAATTTCTACTGGAATTGTAGCTATTTTCTACTGCCAAAGACCCAAATTTATTGCTAACCAAAATTTCAAAAGGAGCGATAGTTTAAATGAGTGCTTCTGTTGCAGACCGACTAGGCATTAGAGATGCAATTGCCATTAAAGTAGAGCTACGCCAAAATTGGAGCGAAGACGAATTACAAAAAGTATTTCGCGCTGCTTATCAGCAAATTTTTGGTCGTCAAGGAATCTACGCCAGCCAAAAATTTACTAGTGCCGAAGCTTTATTGCGAAATGGCAAAATTAGCGTGCGGCAATTTGTAGAAACTTTGGCAAAATCAGAATTTTACAAAGAATGCTTTTTTTATAACAATTCCCAAGTGCGTTTTATCGAATTAAACTATAAGCACTTATTGGGACGTGCGCCTTACGATCAATCAGAGATTGCTTACCATGTAGATTTATATGCTGCGCGTGGTTATGATGCAGATATTGAATCTTACATTTACAGCCCAGAATATGACAATTCTTTTGGAAATTCTGTTGTGCCTTATCACCGGGGATTTCAATCAATTCCTGGGATGAAAACTGTAGGTTTTAACCGGATATGTGAGCTTTATCGCGGTTCTGGTAATAGTGATAATGCTCAAATGGGACGCAGAAATTCTCGCTTGCGGACGAAAGTTTCATTGAATTTATCTAATGGAATTTTACCGCCAACTTCCGCAGGTACAGGTTTTACCTCAGCAGCACCAACTTTAATTAGTGCTGCTCAACGCGGAGATAGCCGGATGTTTGTAATTGAAGCGATCGCCGGTACAATTGCCTCTAAAGCTTCAGTACGCCGTAGCCGTCAAGTTTACACTGTACCTTACGAACGTCTCTCAGCTACTTACCAAGAAATTCACAAGCGTGGCGGTAAAATAATCAACATTTCGCAAGTTTAAATTTCAGCAAAAATCAGGAATTCTCTTTTTGATAGGGTGTGAGGGTGTAGGGGTATAAGGGTTTAAAAAAATCCCTACACCCCTACACCCTTAATCCCTTACACCCTTTTCACTATGACTATTACTAACTCTGCTGAACCAATTCTTTCACCAGAAAGTGCGATCGCGGCACTATCTAGTGAGGATAATCAAATTCGTTATTACGCTGCTTGGTGGTTGGGTAAACATCAAGTCCAAGCTGGCTGTGTGGCGTTATGTGAGGCTTTATTTGATGAAGGTTATCGCATTCCCGGCGGGGGTTATCCGCTACGCCGTCAAGCCGCCCGCGCATTAGGACAATTGAAAAATCCCCAAGCTGTACCAGCGTTAGTAAAAGCGTTAGAGTGCGATGAGGATTTGCGTTTAAGGGAAGCTGCGATCGCCGCTTTAGCTGCTATTGGTGACAAAAGGGCTGTGACTCCTTTGTTACATCTGTTAGCAACCAGTCAAGAACAACCTTATGAAGCCTTGATTGAAGCATTAGCAACACTCCAAGTTTGGTCAGCACGTCCGCAAATCGAAGATTTTTTGCAACATCCTTCAGAACGAATTCAATGTGCGGCGGCGCGATATATGTATCTGTTAACGCAACAACCCGAATACATTGAACGTATCGTCAAAAACCTCAACCACGACAATATGTATTTACGTTGGGCAGCAGTTTTTGACTTAGGCGCAGTTGGTCATCAACAGGCTATTCAGGCTATCTTAAAAGCCCAGGTTCCTAATAGTTTGAAATTATTAAACTTAAAGCGTATTTTAGAAGCATTTCTAGAAAGTCATAGTTATGCCGAAGAGACAGCTTTATTAATTTTTCAAGCGATAGATAATTTACTAATTCAACTTTAAAAGTCAAAATACATTTTTTCGAGATTAGTATCACAAGTAAAAAGTAAAAAGGCAAAAGTAAAAAGGGAAATTCATAATAGGACTGACGCAACGAGAAGATTTGAACGTAGTCATCAGATTTATAGCGTCATGCACCAACCAGCAATTGTGACACTTACGTAATTCCTGCCATATTGGAAATTCGGTGGCAAATTAGGTTTGCCCCACTAATTGACCTTGATCGTTTTTCTAACCGGAGTCGTTTGCTCTTTTTTACTTTTACCTTTTACCTTTTTACTTTATTTTGCCATGCAATTTTTTATCAGTGAGCAGAACCATGAATGAGCAATTAATTTCCCAAATTAATCAAGCTGCAACACCAGAAGAAGCCATTACAGCAATTAGGACTATAGCTATAAGTAATACTCCAGAAATCGACTCTATCAATGCTGTAATTACAGCTTTAAGTCATCATCACCCAATGGTGAAAAATGCAGCAGTAGATGCGCTAGTTAAGTTGGGAAATGTCACAGTAAAACCGTTAATTACTGCTTATGAAACTTCTCGTGATCAGGGATTGCAAGCTTATATTATTCAAGCTTTAGCTCAAATTGGTTCAGATGAGGCGATGGATTTGTTAGCGGAAGTTTTAGGGACAACTGTAGCCAATCATTGCCAAGGTAATGTGCGACGAATTGCAGCAAGGGGTTTAGGAAAAATTGCCAGCAATTCTCAAGATGCAGGAGTGATTGGTTGTGTACAAGAAAAGTTGATTTGGGCTTTGGTTTCTCCTGAAGATTGGGGACTGCGTTATGCGGCGGCGGTGTCTTTACAAGAATTAGCCACACCAACAGCAACGGCGGCTTTACAAACTGCCATCGCTCAAGAACCCGATCCTGTGGTGCGATCGCGCGTAGCTTTAGCCTTAGAGTCAGGGAAAACGAACAAATTACCCATGACCTATGACCGATGAGAACCGTCTCTTGACCCTCAACCCAGCACTCACGAGAATGTTGCGAAATATTTATTTTATGTTTCTTCACAATAACCTTCCGGATGCAAAAACTGTTGTACAACAGCAATATCTTGCTCAGTAAGGGTTCCAAGAAGCTTAAGAAAATATTAAACACGCAATATTTTTTTGAAAAACCAATCAAATGTAAAGTTGAGTAACGAAAAAAAGCTAATTTTCTCAGTTCTAGCCCTTGTATGTAAAGGATTTGAGGTGGTTCTTATGACTGCAACTTATTTATTCACAATTTGTAACAAATAAAGGATCTATAGCGTTGTATAAACATAAGCTGGAGGGGTAAATAACAGACAGAACATAAACAAGGCAATCAATTCGTAAAGTTTGCTGGTTTCTCATAAAACAAACCCTAGTTCTCATAATTTTCCTCATGAAGCAACAGGCGGACTTGAGAAGCAGCAAAACGAGAAATGGTTACTTGGTCTGTTAAATGCCATCCCAAATTGATAAAACATTACCAGTTTTAATCGAGACATCTCTCAACTAAGGAATTAGGAGATTAGAGTCCATGACATTAGATGTATTCACCAAGGTAACTTCTCAAGCCGATTCTAGAGGCGAGTTTTTGAGCAACGAGCAATTGGATGCTCTGTCTGCTGTTGTTAAAGATGGCAGCAAGCGCCTAGATGTTGTTAACCGCATCACCAGCAACGCTTCTGCGATCGTTACCAACGCTGCTCGTTCTTTGTTTGAAGAACAACCCCAATTGATCGCTCCTGGTGGTAATGCTTATACAAACCGCCGCATGGCTGCTTGCTTGCGCGACATGGAAATCATTTTGCGCTATGTAACCTACGCTATTTTGGCTGGTGATGCAAGTGTCCTGGATGATCGCTGCTTGAACGGCTTGCGTGAAACCTACAGCGCCCTGGGTACTCCTGGTTCTTCCGTAGCTGTTGGCGTTCAAAAAATGAAAGATGCAGCTGTTGCGATCGCTAACGATCCCAACGGTATCACCAAAGGTGATTGCAGTGCATTGATCTCCGAAGTAGCTGGCTACTTTGATCGTGCTGCTGCTGCTGTTGCTTAATAGCAGTCTAGAGTCTCAATACGAAAGTATTTAGGCAACCAGGTAAAAAGACTAAGAAATACCAAGGAGATTTGAAAAGATGGTTAAAACACCAATTACCGAAGCTATCGCAGCTGCTGATACCCAAGGACGTTTCCTGAGCAACACCGAATTACAAGCTGTTAACGGTCGTTATGTACGTGCAGCTGCAAGCATGGAAGCTGCTCGTGGTTTGACCTCCAACGCTCAACGCTTGATCGATGGTGCAACCCAAGCTGTTTACCAAAAATTCCCCTACACCACCAGCACTCCTGGCCCTAACTTCGCTGCTGACAGCCGTGGTAAATCCAAGTGCGCTCGTGACGTTGGTCACTACCTCCGCATCATCACCTACAGCTTAGTAGCTGGTGGTACTGGCCCCTTGGATGAATACCTGATTGCTGGTTTGGCTGAAATCAACAGCTCCTTTGATTTATCTCCTAGCTGGTACGTAGAAGCTCTGAAATACATCAAAGCTAATCATGGTTTGTCTGGTCAAGCTGCTAACGAAGCTAACACCTACATCGACTACGCTATCAACGCTCTCAGCTAGATAGTTTTCTGCCCGGAGAGGGATGCAAGTGCTGGATGGTAATCACCTAGCAGTTGGATCAAGCTCCGGGCATAGTTTTATGTAGGGATGAAAAGAAGAATGCAGAATCCAGAATCCAGAATTCAGCTTTGGTTAAATCTAGTTATTCTGACTTCTGACTCCTGAATTCTTATTCAAAAAGCTTTTTAGAGCAAGCAGTCGGCATAAACCGCCGAACATCAATAAGGGGATAAAAGATGGCAATTACAGCAGCAGCATCTAGGCTAGGGACAGAGCCATACAGCGAAGCACGTCGAGTTGAACTGCGCCCCAACGCCAGCAAAGCAGAAGTCGAAGCCGTGATTCATGCCGTGTATCGGCAAGTCTTGGGTAATGATTACATCATGGCATCAGAACGTCTGGTAAGCGCAGAATCACTCCTGCGGGATGGAAACCTGACAGTGCGGGAGTTCGTGCGTAGCGTTGCCAAATCAGAACTCTACAAAACCAAGTTTTTCTACAACAGCTTCCAAACTCGTTTGATCGAACTCAACTACAAGCATTTGTTGGGTCGCGCTCCTTACGATGAGTCAGAAGTTGTTCATCACCTCGACTTGTACCAAAACAAAGGCTACGACGCAGAAATTGACTCTTACATTGATTCTGTAGAGTATCAAAACAACTTCGGCGATAACATCGTGCCTTACTATCGTGGTTTTGAAACTCAGCCTGGGCAGAAGACAGTAGGTTTTAATCGGATTTTCCGGTTATACAGAGGCTATGCCAATAGCGATCGCGCCCAAGTAGAAGGTAAAAAGTCACGGTTAGCGCGGGAATTAGCGAGCAATCTAGCATCTTCAATTATTGGCCCCTCCGGCAGCAATAATAACTGGAGTTTCCGTGCAACAGCAGATTTAGCACCGAAGCGGAACTTAGGCAACGCTGTCGGACAAGCTGATCGTGTTTACCGCATTGAAGTTACAGGACTTCGCAATCCCGGCTATCCGAGCGTAAGAAGAAGCAGCACAGCCTTTATCGTACCTTACGAACGGCTTTCTGAGAAAATCCAGCAAATCCATCGGCAAGGCGGCAAAATAGCCAGCGTTACACCAGCTTAAGTTGCTGCTACAGGGATTGTAAACCAAATAGGAGATAGAGAAGTAATGTTCGGTCAAACCACATTGGGTGCTAGTAGCGTTTCTTCATCTGCTAGTCGTGTGTTTCGCTATGAAGTTGTAGGCTTGCGGCAAAACTCCGAAACTGACAAGAATAAATACAACATTCGCAATAGCGGTAGCGTATTTATTACCGTGCCATACAGCCGGATGAATGAAGAATACCAAAGAATTACCCGTCTAGGTGGCAAAATCGTCAAGATTGAGCCATTAACTGCTGACGAGGAATAATCCCCTGGCAATGATAGAACCCAGTGGGGAGCAATTTGCCCCAGAGAACGGGCCTCAGCTCACACCAGATATAGCACTCGCTAACCTGCAATCACCAGATTTAAGTCTCCGCTATTATGCAGCTTGGTGGCTGGGCAAGTTCCGGGTTAACAGAGCAGATGCTGTAGATGGGTTGATTGCCGCATTAAAAGATGAAGCGGATAGAACAGAGCTAGGTGGTTATCCACTGCGCCGGAATGCAGCTAGGGCGTTAGGTAAGTTAGGTGATGCCAGAGCAGTACCAAGCTTAATTGAATGCCTTGAATGTTCTGATTTCTATGTGCGCGAAGCTGCTGCTCAGTCTTTAGAAATGCTGCGCGATCGCACTGCCACATCAGCACTGATCAAAATGTTAGATGGGGGTGTAGCCGAGGCCGTGCAAGTACCGGGACTCCCTCATCTAACCCAACCCTACGAAGCAGTCCTAGAAGCCTTGGGAGCGATTCACGCCACTGAGGCAATTCCACTCATAGAGCCTTTCCTAGAGCATCCATTACCACGAGTACAATGTGCCGCCGCCAGAGCCATGTACCAACTCACACAAAACCCCATCTACGGAGAAAGGTTAGTGAAAATGTTGGCAACAGGTGATCTGAAATTACGCCGCGTTGTCTTAGGGGATTTGGGTGCAATTGGGTATTTGGCAGCAGCAGAAGCGATCGCTCAAGCTCAGGTCGAAAATAGCTTCAAACTTATTGCCCTCAAAGGATTGCTAGAGCATCAATTAACAGATGAGTTAGAGAAACTTGCTGTATCTGATGACGCAATTCGGGTAATGAACTTGATGGATTCACTTTTATAGTCACTTGTCATTTGTCCTTTGTCCTTGGTCAAAAGCTGATGACAAGTGACTATTGACCAATGACTAACGACCAATGACTGAAGAACTAATTCGTGCCGTCGCCCTAGCAGATACACCAGCAAAAATGGTGACAGCAGTGCAGAACTTGGCAGCCACAAAAGATATAGCTGCAATTCCTACTTTGATTGCTGTGTTTGGATATAACAATCCAGCCGCCGCAGCAGTAGCCGCCACCGCCCTCACAGAAATGGGAGAAGCGGCAGTACCACAGCTAATATCTCAAATTGATGACTATAACTATGGCGCGCGGGCTTATTCGATTCGCACCTTAGCGGCGATCGCAGACCCTCGTGCTTTAGAGTTATTGGTTAGTGCAGCTGCCACAGACTTTGCCCCCAGTGTCCGCCGCGCTGCTGCCAAAGGTTTAGGAAACTTGCACTGGCATAAGCTAGATTTTCCCCAAAGCCATACAGCACCCAAAAGAGCCTTAGAAACCCTTATATTTATTTCTCAAGACTCTGAATGGTCAATTCGGTATGCTGCCGTTGTGGGTTTACAAGCCTTGGCAAACAATAGCGATTTACAACAACCTATTTTCGCCAGACTCAACGAAATGCTCACAGCCGATACCGAAAAAGCCGTCCGCGCTCGTGTGCAACTAGCTTATCTTTAAATAAAGCTATTTGTTTACCATAAAACAAGGTAAAAGTAAATATGTCAATACCACTACTAGAATATTCACCAAGTTCCCAAAACCAACGGGTAGAAGGTTACGAAGTCCCCAACGAAGATACCCCAACTATTTATCGCTTATCTGCTGCGGTTGACGATAAAGATATTGATAGCATCATCTGGGCAGCTTATCGGCAAATCTTCAGCGAACAACTGATTATCAAAAGCAATCGCCAAACCTTCTTAGAATCTCAACTGCGGAATCGGGCAATTAACGTCCGGGATTTCATTCGCGGCTTAGGCAAATCGGAAGTTTATCGCACCCAAGTAGCAGATATTAACTCCAACTACCGCTTAGTAGACATCACCTTAAAGCGGTTTTTAGGTAGGGCTGCCTATAACAAAGATGAAGAAATTGCCTGGTCAATTGTCATTGCCACCAAAGGTTTACACGGGTTTATTGACGCATTGCTAGACAGCGACGAATATCAGCAGAACTTTGGAGATGATATCGTACCTTACCAACGCCGTCGCTTCAAAGACAGACCCTTTAACTTAGTTAACCCACGCTACAACAGTTACTGGCGCGATCGTCAAACCCTCAACTACCTGGGTGGCCGTTCCTTCTACAGCGCCCGCACCACAGGTTATGCCACCAAAGAAGAAATTCGGCGCGTAATTCCCAGCAACTTCTTAGCAATGGCTGGGAACATAATTACCAACGAACGCAATTATCAACGCATAACCGCATCCGTTGTCTCCCAAATTAGAGACATGAATATCCCCGACAACAGCCGTGAAGCTGGTACTCCCCAACCAACAGTTAAACCCACAGCCGTTGCCCTACCTTACCGTTATCTTCCTGGCACTAAGACAACCTAGAAGGCAAAAGGTAAAAGTCAAAAGTTAAAAGTCAAAAAGCAGAAAGAGAAATATTAAATTTCAGACTTCAGACTTCAGACTTCAGACTTCAGACTTCAGACTTTTTTCATGACAAAGGACAAACCCTAAAACTATGGCAATACCTCTACTAGAATACAAACCCAGCTCTCAAAACCAGCGCGTCCCAGGTTACGAAATCCCCAACGAAAATACCCCCAGACCCTATCGCATCGAAAACTGTGCTAGTGATGGCGATGTTCAAGAATTAATTTGGGCGGCTTATCGCCAATTATTTAGCGAACATGAAATCCTGAAATTCTTCCGCCAAGGCAATTTAGAATCTCAGGTAAAAAATCGCGCCATTACTGTACGTGACTTTATTCGCGGTTTAGCCAAATCTGAAGCCTTTCGGAGTTTAGTCATCGAGACAAATTCTAACTACCGTTTAGTAGAAATTGCCCTGAAACGCTTTTTAGGTCGTGCGCCTTATAATAAAGACGAAGAGATTGCTTGGTCAATCAAAATAGCAACAGCTGGTTGGGATGGTTTTGTTGACGCTTTAATTGACTCAGAAGAATATCTCACCAACTTTGGCGAAAACATCGTTCCTTTCCAACGCCGCCGCTATAAAGATAGACCCTTCAACCTAGTTACCCCCCGCTATGGTAACTACTGGCGCGACAAACTAGAAGATGCTCGCTACAAAGAAGGAGACATCAAAAACTTCTTGGCTTTGGCTAACTCCCTCAGCATCAGACAAGTTACTTACACGCCAGTTAACCTCACTAACATCAAAATTCCTGACACCACCAGAGAAACCGTACCCCAAGGTATCCCGGTGTCGATTAGTTCCAGTGCTAACTTCCCCGTGCGCTAAGGGCTGTTTTTCAGTGGTTTGATAAAAGTATAAGAAGGATATAAGCTCTGCGAAAGCTAACTCATAACCTTCTAAATGTTTTTCCGTCGAGTTACCAAATCATCAAGAGCAAGTAACTTATACCAATTGGAACAATCATGGGTTTCAAATCCAAAATGGTAAAGACGGACTAATTATAAGATGCCAACTTTATTCTTAAGGCGGTCTTTAGTATGGCATTACCTTTACTTGAATACAAACCCACAACTCAAAATCAACGAGTTAGTAGTTTTGGTGCGGCAGATACCAACGAAGATACACCTTATATCTACCGTACAGAAATCGCCAACTCTCCTAGTGAAATTGAAAGACTAATTTGGGCAGCTTATCGCCAAGTCTTCAACGAACAGGAAATTTTGAAATTTAACCGCCAAATTGCCCTAGAAACCCAACTTAAAAATCGGTCAATCACGGTTAAAGATTTTATCCGGGGTTTGGCCAAATCAGAGCGATTTTATCAGCTAGTAGTCACGCCCAATAATAACTATCGGCTGGTAGAAATGTGCTTAAAACGGTTGTTAGGTCGCTCTCCTTACAATCATGAAGAAGAAATAGCTTGGTCTATTCAAATTGCTACTCGCGGTTGGCATGGATTTGTGGATGCTTTGATTGACAGTGAAGAATATACCGAAGCCTTTGGCGACTACACTGTACCTTATCAGCGCAAACGTATGACCATAGACCGACCATTCAGCTTTACTCCCCGCTATGGTGCTGACTATCGAGAACGCGCAGGTATTGTGAAAGGTGGCGGTTATCGCTCCTTGTCATATCTACCTAGTCAAAACGTTGATGGGGCTGCACTGTTAGGTGTATTGCTTGTAGTGTCCGCAGGAATAACTTTCTTGTTGGTACTAAATTGGTTAGGAATTCATACTGGGTTCTAACCGAATGCGGGACAATAGATAAAGCATGAGTGAGGATTTGAGTCATCAAACCTCCTCATTAATCACCAGCTAAATCTCTGTGTAATCTTTTAATAAGAGGAAAAAAGCAGCATGGCATTGCCATTACTTGAATACAAACCCAGCAGTCAAAACCACCGTGTTAAAAGCTTTGGTGTTGCTGACCAAAACGAAAATACACCATATATCTATCGCATAGAAGATGTCAGTTCTTATACTGATATCCAAAACATCATTTGGGCAGCTTATCGCCAAGTTTTCAGCGAACATGAAATTCTCAAGTTCAACCGCCAAGTAACTTTAGAATCTCAGTTAAAAACTGGCGCGATTTCTGTACGTGACTTTATCCGTGGTTTAGCTAAGTCTGAAGCCTTCTATCGTTTGGTTGTTTCTGTCAACAATAACTACCGTTTAGTTGACATCACCCTCAAACGCTTATTAGGTCGTTGTGCTTACAACAAAGAAGAAGAAATTGCTTGGTCAATTGTAATTGGAACCAAAGGTTTTGGCGGCTTTGTTGATGCTATTTTAGACAGCGAAGAATACAATCAAGCCTTTGGTGAGAACACTGTCCCCTACCAACGCAAACGCTTGGTAGACCGTCCTCACAACTTGGTTACACCCCGCTACGGCGAAGACTTCCAAGAAAAAGCAGGTACAGTTCAAACCGACTGGCGCTTTACCTTGGATAAATTCTACACCCGCAAGTTCCAAGAAAAACGTCTGGCTGAAGGCGATCCACGCAAATTTGCAGATTTGGCAGCAGCAATCAATCCTAGCGGTAACTACGCTCAAAGAATGTCATCCTTTGATATTGATTATATGAGTGCAGTACCTTACCGTGGCGGCAACAGACGCTAAAATTAACAATTTAGTTGTCTAAATTTTATACTGGGTCTAGTTTTTGCGTTGATGCAATAACCAACAGCCGATGTGTAGTTGGATGTTGCATTGAGTAAAAGCTAAACCCAGTAGCTTTTGATGGTATTATCTCGAAAAATGCAATAATCACTGTACACAATCTATCTTCAAGTTACGATTTCCCTGCTATGGAAACGAAGAGGTGTTATGAATTTAAAGTTAGTTGAATCTTTAGCACAAATTATTCAATCGTTGACACCTGAAGAACAAGCTTTCCTAGAAGAAAATTTAAATTAGTTTTTTTAGTTTCACCTAAAAGATGGTGAGTTTCAAATAATTAAATAAATTTTCATTTAAACATGTTATTTGTTATGTAGGCGATCGCAAAATCTATTTTGTCAACTCAGCAATCAAGTTTGATCCGCATTAACACTCTCAAAAACTATGCGCTGGTTTAACGGCTGAATTGGACGTGCATTATGGGGAAATAGCTGGGAAAATTTAGCTATCTGTTCACTCGATACCTCAACGGGAGTTTCCATGATGTACCATGTCACATTTTCGGAACAGGGTGGGGTGGTGAGGGAACCAGAATAAGTGAGAAATCTGCGTTCTGTTGGTAAAAGTTCAGCAGCGTTGATAATAGTATCTTTTAGCTGATTTTCCTTTCCCTGGGTTTGGGGTATAGCATCCCAAATTGTTTGCAGATTGGGGTTAAACTCTCCGGCTTTGAAGAATACGCCAACTACTGCTAAGTTACCTGCTTGACTGCGGTGAACGAAATGCAGTTCCATATCGTATTCTTCGCCGTTGAGGTGGTGTTCGCTGGGGTGGTGGAAATGGAATTGAAGCAGCTGATAAACTTGGCGATCGCTTTCTATATAACTTCCTGGTTGATAGTTAATTTGAATCGTTTTACCGTTATTAATTAAACTTAAGGGCGTTGGCTGATATTTAACTACTAATAAATCTTGATTATTTTTATCAAGACTTTTAACACTATCAAATTGTAAATTAATCGGTGTTTGTCTTTTACCTGTATAACAAAGTTGAAAATCTGGTGAAAGTTTACCCCAATATTCTGGCCCTTGTTTGCCGATATAACCCCAATTTGTTGCGGCTGCTGCTGGGGAAGTTAGATAACTAGAAACAGAACTTCCCACAGCAGTCATACCAAGTAATTGTAGTAGTCGTCGTCTGTTTAAAATTTTACTCATACCAATTTTTGGATGTGGGATTAACAGCGTTGATTAATGTTTGGTAATTAGCCAAGTGCTAGGGCAACCAGAAATTAGGCAAGATAGACTTACTGAAGTTACGCACAGTTTCGTTGAGCGATCGCCCGATTTTGATATGTACTTCATCTTCATGTACAGGTAAAATATCAGCAGTTTGACCCTCCCCTAAATAAGACATCACAAAATTCGCGGCTTCTAAACCTGTAACATAAGCTTTTTCTTGCGACCATGAACCGTGACGGTTAATAATCCAATCACCACTCATGAATACGTTGGCAAAACTTGTCCTAGCTGGCAACATATAACGATAACTACCTGGTGCAAAGTGCGTTACCGCATTTGGTAAGCGAATTACACTACTATCAATTACTTTCCCTTGTTTGAATGCAGGTACACAAGTTGCTAAATAATTCTGCACAATTGGAATTATTTCTTCATCACTCAAACTGAGGAACTGATTAGCATGATAAAAATCTGCTTCAATTACCGTTCCTGGTTCATCGTGATATTCATCATGTAAAGCATTCAAATCAAAAAATGTCCATCCAGTAGTTGCATCAAAACCAAAGCAAGCATTAGAAGGACGAGGAATATCAATTTTTCGGTCAAACCATAACCGCGTTGCTAAAACATCAATTGCACCTAAATTATTTAAATTCCGAAATTCTTCTCGGTTTTGCAAACTAGGACTGGAAGAAACAATTTTCTGCATTCCAGTCACCCCAACCGCAAAAATTACCGCATCAGCGTTAAAGACTTGCTCACCACAAACTACACCAGTGGCACGATTTTGCTCATCAATAATTAAGTCAGTTACACGCTGTTTTGCTAATACTTTACCGCCAGCTTTTTCAATTTTTTCTACCCAAGGGCGGAAGATTTTTTCGCCTACAGTTCCGCGACACCAAACCACATCAAAATTCGGCTGATGCGCCAAAATGAAATAATACAGCATTCCTAATGTGGCGGCAGCAGAACATTGTTCACCAGGGGCAAATAAGCCAACCAACAACATCGGCTCAAAAGCATCACGATAAAGCCTAGCAGATACACCAAAATCTTTGAATAATTCCCGCGCTGTAACAGAATCATAACGCCGCCAAGCTGCATCAGAATTATCAAAATCAACCACAGCATACAGTAATGGTAAGGCGCTGAGACGGTCAATTAATGGCAATCGCTGAAAGTGCGTGTAGAGAAATGTGCCAAGAGGTGCGGGTAGTTGGGGTAATTCTTGAAAAATAGGTGATTCTACTTCTAAGCCGGCGGGTGAATATTGAGCAGAACGAGTCCAGGTAGTGAAGGGGTTAATATCTAACTCGTTAATTAAGGCAAAAATATTTCTGTAAGGATACCAAAAACCATGAATCCCAGCTTCTACCGATTTCCCCCCAGGAGTTTTCCAACCTGCAACAAGTCCGCCAGGATAGGGGCCTGCTTCTAGAAGTGTCACATTGTATCCTTGCTTGGCTAAATGGTAGGTTGCGCCTAAACCAGCCCAACCCGCACCCACGACTACCACATTTTTTTGTTGTGACGCTTCTACCATTTTGCTCTCCGATTGTTGCAGCTCATCAATTAATGTATACGAACTTGCGTTCAGAGGGAGAGGGAAGAGAAGATTAATTCAGCTAATCACCGATTTTTGACGATGCCAAAATTTGAGGAACAACTAGAATTTATTTATGCCAGCGATCGCAACCAATGGCGGGAGTGGTTAGTCAAAAATCATCTCACTTCCCTTGGTATCTGGTTAGTATATTACAAAGTCAAAAGTGGTCAACCCAGTGTCAGATACAGTGAAGCAGTCCAGGAAGCTTTATGTTTTGGGTGGATTGACAGTAAAGTTAAATCTTTAGATGAAAACCGCTATCAGCAAATTTTTACACCACGCAAACCCAAAAGTGTTTGGTCAAAATTAAATAAGCAATATATTGAAGAGTTAATTGCAGCAGGTTTAATGACGGAATTTGGTCTGGCTAAAATTGCTGATGCGAAAAAAGATGGCTCATGGACTTCCTTAGATGCGATCGAAGCATTAATCGTTCCTCCAGATTTGCAACAAGCTTTAGCAGCCAACTCTTGGGCTAACCTCAATTTTGCAGCTTTTAGTAATTCCACCAAAAAAAACATTCTTTTTTGGATTGAAAATGCCAAACGTCCAGAAACTAGGTTAAAGAGAATTGAGCAAACTGTAACTTCAGCCGCGCAAAACAGAAATCCATTGAGCCGTTAGTTTAAAATTTGTAGCTTAAAACTTGAATCACCTTATCTTCTGGTAACTTTCCAGGAGTGATGGTAATAGTGTCACTGTTGCTACGCCGGACGGTGATCCCTTGCACCAAGTTGAGAAATTCATCCAAAGGTGATATATCACAAGCATTTGCATCAGCAGCTTGGGTGCGGTAGTGAGTCGGAATTACTACTTTGGGATTTAACACCTCAATTGCTTGTTTAGCTTCCTCGGCGTTATAAGCTTTAGCACTACCGCCTACAGGGACAAACACCACATCAGGACGACCCATGAGAATTTTTTGTTCAAGAGAAATGGGTGCAGCAATTCCGCCTAGATGTAAGATATTAATTCCTGCTTGTTGCCAACTCCAGGCGGTGTTTTTGCCAAATTGTCTCCCACCTTTGCGATCGTGATCTGTGGAAATTCCTTGAAATTTTATTCCCTGAAACTCATAAACGCCAGCTTCATAGACTAGTTTGGGATTTCCTGGTAAATCTTCTACTGCGCCTTCGTCTAATAATTGACTGCTAATCAAGACCAAGTTTGCACTGACCTTTGGCGCACGATAACCAGCAGTACAACCAACTGTGCGGAAGGGATTAGCGAGGATTTTCACTCCGCCACCAGAAATTAGAAAGCAAGTATGACCCAACCACTGAACTGATAAACCGCCAGATTGTGCGTCAGCTTCAGAGTGAGAACCTAAAGTAGAAACTAAAGCTGTGACTAACCCCGCCCCAGCATAGCCCATCAATTGTCGTCGTTTCATTAATCACTCTCTCGTCGGTAATTGTTCCAGAAAGTTTCGCAATAACTGTTTTCCCGAACAAGTTAGCACACTTTCTGGGTGAAACTGGACTCCTTGGATGTGAGGATAGTTCCGATGGCGCACTCCCATAATTGTGCCATCTTCAACCCAAGCCGTGATTTCTAACACTTCGGGGCAAGTTTCGCGGTCAATCACCAAACTATGATATCTGGTGGCGGTCATCGGATTTTCTATTCCTTGAAAAACCCCCACATCAGTGTGCGTTACCTGGGAAGTTTTGCCGTGCATTAACTCTGGAGCAGAGACGATTTTACCACCAAATACTTGACCAATGCTTTGATGCCCCAAGCATACACCTAAAATTGGCAAGCTTGGGCCGAGTTTTTCAATCAAATCCAAAGATATACCCGCATCTTCTGGACGACCAGGCCCAGGTGAAATTACTACAAGGTCGGGTTGTAAATCTTGGATTTCTTCTATGGTAATTTTATCGTTGCGAAAAACTTGAATGTCTGATGCGATAGGAAACTCTGCTGCTAGTTCTCCTAAGTACTGCACCAAATTGTATGTAAAACTGTCGTAATTATCGATGACTACAATCACGGCCTAGACTCCTGGTGATCATTACCAGATTCTAGCCGTCAGCGTCAGTAATTATGTCATTCAAGGTTGAGAAATTTTTATGGATAAGTTTGACTAATATCTAAACTTAAAACTTGGACATAATTAATATGATTAATGGCGGTAGCAATAAGGTACAAGCTACTAAGATAGCGACTAAAGCAGAAACAAGCACCGCACCCGCCGCACAGTCTTTGGCAACTTTGGCTAATTCGTGGTAGGTCTGCTTGACGGTTAAATCTACCAAAGATTCGATCGCAGTGTTGAGTAGTTCAAGTGCTAGAACTAAGCCGCTAGTAATCCCAATGACAGCGATTTCTACAGGTGACAAATGCAAGAATATGCTTAATGCGATCGCCAAAGCACAAAAACTCACATGAATCCGAAAATTGCGTTGAGTCTGAAAACTGTAAGTAATACCAGCCCAAGCATACTTAAAGCTCACAAATAAATTAGCAGCAACTTGCCACGAGAATTCCCTTTCCTTAGTGATCAGTGATGATAGCTTGTTTGGCGGTGGAGGAGAAACTTGTTGGGACATAAGCTAAAAAATAGAATAATACATTTGGGTAAACTGGGAATTTTAGCTGATTGTACTCATCCAATCAACTTCTCGGCAATTTTCTACACGAGTATTATAAAAGGATGCCTAAAAATTAACACTGACAGACATAAAAACTTTAATATTCTATGTCAATATCAATACCAACTGTCTCCAGTATTATTACCTGCTGCTTTAGCATTTGCATTAAACTCTCATCGTCAGGATGATCCCAGCCCAAAAGGTGTAAAAGCCCATGAGCAGCTAACCAAGCTAACTCAGTTTTTAAACTATGCTCTTGTTGTTGGGCTTGGCGTTGGGCGGTAGTTACCGAAATCACAATATCACCTAAATACACAGGTTCATCCTCCATTTCCGCATAGTCTGGAAAATCCGTTTCTAATGCAGCGAAGGCTAACACATCTGTAGGCTTATCTTGATGTCGGTATTGAGCATTTAATGATTGAATTTCTGCATCATCTGTTAAACGCAGCCCTATTTCATAGCTTGGCGCTGGCGGTAAATCAGATTGAAGATTTTCTAACCAGCGATGAAACCAATTCTCCCAAGTTTCCGCCTCAACATTGACAGCTAATTCGGGGGAAGACTCAGAAAAAATATCTTGCAAATTTAGTTCAACTTGTACCAAGTACAAACACTCCTCAGCAATGCAGGATTTTTCTTGGTCTTTAACGGGTTAAGTAAGCAAGACCAATTAAAACAGCTAATAGCCCCACAGTCGATAACAAAAAATGTTTTATGGAAGTACCGCCCTTGCGTACCATATTCCGCATCGCAAGTTTGACGTAGCTTGGTTGGGGTTCCGTTGAGGGAGAGTCACTCATAATGATTTCGTAACCAACTCTTTTATATATAAATGTAACAGTTTCCTTACATTTATCTTGCCATTTTGTCTATTTTCAGTTGGAGAAGGTGTTAGGGTGCAATATATTGCACCCAGCGACTGAAGTCGCGGCTACACGAACAAAACCCGCCTACGCGGGTTACAAACCATTGATTGTGCTAGTCCGAGGACTTAGTTTGTGTAGCCACGAATTCCATTCATTGGGGTTAGGTTGCAAGATATGTGCTTACACCCCTGCACCCTTACCCCCAACAGTTCATTAACCAGAACTACTATCTACTAGCTGATTTTCTTGCCGTAGGTAGGCTTGGATGAACATATCGAGGTCGCCGTTCATCACATCAGCGATCGCAGTTGTTTCGGAATTGGTACGCAAATCCTTTACCATCTGGTAAGGATGAAATACGTAGTTGCGAATTTGATTACCCCAGGAAGCTTCCACCATATCACCGCGAATTTGGGCAATTTCTTGCGCTTTTTGTTCACGGGCGATAACTAGCAGTTTGGCTTTGAGACGGGCAAGGGCTTTTTCTTTATTTTGCAGCTGCGATCGCTCTTCTGTACAGCGCACAGCTAGACCTGTCGGTAAATGCACAATTCGGACTGCCGTTTCTACTTTGTTGACGTTTTGTCCACCTTTACCACCAGCCCTGGATGTCGTAACTTCCAAATCCTTCTCTGGAATATCCAACTGTACAGAATTATCGATTTGTGGCATCACTTCCACCCCAGCAAAACTAGTTTGCCGTTTGCCATTGGCATTAAAAGGTGAAATCCGCACTAAGCGATGTGTACCTGTTTCTGACCGCAAATAACCATAAGCATAACGCCCAGTAATTTCTAGAGTTGCTGATTTGATCCCAGCTTCATCACCCTCAGATTCTTCACTGAGTGCTACTTTATAACCATGTGCTTCTGCCCAACGGGTATACATCCGCAGCAGCATAAACGCCCAATCTTGAGCATCTGTACCACCTGCACCAGCGTTAATTGTCAACACTGCCCCTTCCGCATCGTAAGGGCCAGAAAGTAGCTGTTGTAACTCCCACTGGTCGAGGTCACGGTTGAGCTTAGTGATAGTAGATTCTGCTTCTTGCAGTAGTGACTCGTCGGTTTCTAACTCCAACAGTTCCACCACTGCTTTAGTATCTTCTAAACTGGCTCGCCACTGGTTATAAGTATCCAAGTGGGATTTGAGTTCGTTAAGTTCTTGCAGCGTTTTTTGGGCTTCAGTTTGATTTTCCCAAAATTCTGGCTGCGCTGATATTTGTTCTAAGTCGTGAATTTTCGCTGTCAGTGCAGGTACGTCAAAGATAGTCCTGGGTTTTACCCAGGCGGCTAGACAACGTTTCGATTTCGCGTTTGAGTTCTAAGACTTCCATAGTGCTGGCTAAATTTAGAGCTACTTGGATAGAGTTTCTAAGTTTGCTCTTTAGATTTTATTTGTTTTTTTGATTTTAGCGGCTGTTGAGGCAATTCTTTTGCTATGACCAAATATTTATATTGCAAAGCAATGAAAAAACCGTGGCTAGTAATTTTGCACCACGGTTAAAAATTTCTTAAATTTTGCTATTTATCGTTACTTAATCGCGGCCATTGAGGGCAATCAGCAGCCGTAAGATAAAGACAAACAGGTTGATGTAAGTCAAATACATCGACAAAGCGGCAGGTAAGTATTGGTCGTCGCGGTAAGTACGGGGCAGGATGTAGAAATCCACGACAGATACTCCCACAAACAAAAACACGCCTAAACCAGAAATGCCGATTTCTAGCCAAGTTGGGGTATAAACACCAAACAAAGCAAAGAGAAATTGCACTGCACAAACCACAATCAAGGCGATAACACCGAGACTGATGGTTTTTGTCAAAGCCATTCCGTCTTGTTCAGACAAATTTGAACCAACTTGACGGGCAACAATAAAGGTGACACCACAACCAAGGGCGGCTAAACCGATGCCTTGAATACCAACACCTTGGGTTCTTAAGGCGACAAATACTAAACCACTGAGAGTATACCCAGATAAAAGGCTGTAGGTTGCCAATAAAGGCAGGGCAATACCTTTGTTGCCTTTTTCAGCAACGTTTTGGGCAACGAAGAACAGAATTAATTCTAAAATTACCGCACCAATAAAGGTCGGGAAGAAAATTTCAGGGTTAGTACGGATAACGCCTAAACCACCGTAGGTTCCCAAGGCAGTGAGAACAAGACCACCACCAACGTAAGGTAAGGCATTAGCGATGACATTTGGGCCGATGAGGGCTTGGGTTCTAGCGTCTCGGATAGCTTCACGAAAGTTACTTGTATTGCTCATACTTGAGTTTTTCGCGCAAAAAAGTTCTGTATATTCCTATTCTTACCAAGATTTTCATTTATCAGCTAGGGGATTTTGTGCTTAACCTTAGCCTGCAACAATGATGCAGAATAATTCAGCCGTTAAAATTCAAAATCCGGAAGCAATTGTTGATGATACTCAAGTTGACAAACTTAGCTGTGGTTAGGTTTGGGGAATTTCATTAGTTTTTGTAATCAACAATTTGTGAGATAAATCTTAATTTTAATATTTTGCAATATTTTTATTTTCTGAGAGAAATATAGTTAAATCAAAAATTTCAACTGCTGATTTTTGGTACATTGCCTACCAATGCCTAGATATTTTTGGATCAGCCCAGCATTTAACTACAAAAATATCTAGGTTTGCTACGAAAAATAAATATTAATTAACTCAGCAAGTTCATAGATAAAACACTAATCACCTGCAACAACTAAGTTAGGAAAATCATGCGTAAAAACACTGAATACCAGAGATAGAGCCGAATTAAGTTCAGTGGAACGACGATGGTTTAATCAGCGTGGTCTAAGGAAAATAATTACAGCTTTGAAGAACTATATACGCAACTCCGTTTTTCTAGGAAAAGGAGTTAATACAAAGGAATTGATATGGCAGCAATTGAGTCTTCTATGCGAATTGATGGGATAGAGTTATTACACTTATACCACCAGAACCCCTCAATTAAACTTCGTAATCAACTTGTACAGTTACATACTGGCTTAGTGCGAAAGATGGCTCATAAATTTAGCCATCAATGTAATGAACCTTATGAAGATTTAGAACAAATCGGTTATTTTGGTTTAATTAGGGCAATTGAGCGTTTTGACCCCAGTCAAGGATATGCGTTTAGTTCCTTTGCTGTGCCATATATTCGTGGTGAGATGCTGCATTTCTTGCGCGATCGCAGTACGCTATTAAAAATTCCTCGTCGTTGGCAAGAATTGTACAATGAAGGACAAAAAATTCGCAAAGAATTAGCATTATCTTTAGGTCGTCCTCCCAAAGATTCAGAAATTGCTAAGGTACTGAAGGTTTCTGTACAAGAATGGCAAGAAACAAAGTTAGCTGCACAAAATCGGATGCCTTTGAGTTTGGATGCTACAGCAGTTCACTATGTTGATTGTCAAATTACTTTAGGTGAAGCACTACCTTGTCCTCGTTCTGCGGTGATGCAGCAACAAGAAGAAGAACGCCAACAACTCCAAGGGGCAATTAATATGCTAGAAGACAAACCCCGGATGGCAGTAGAAATGGTATTCTTAAAAGAACTTTCACGCAAAGATGCCGCTAAGAACATTGGTACCAGTCCAATGACCGTGACACGGTATTTGCAAAAGGGCATTAATGATTTGATTAATTATTTGCAGCCTCAAGCTGTGGCTTCAGGGTCTTGATGTTTGATACTACAAAATTGCTGACAGGAAAACTCTATAACTCCAATCGCTTCTAACTATAGTAGGAGACAGAAGGCAGGAGGCAGGAGGCAGGAGGTAAAAGTTTTATTATTCCTGGCATTCAAGCTTTCAAAACGTCCTAACATATCTGACTACCGCTATAATAAACAAAGTTCTGGATTTAAGTACTTAGACAAGATTAATTAATAACATTGTTTTCCTGTTAAATATTCTCTGCCTCAACACATAAATTTAATCTTGCCCAACCACTTATTACTTTAAATGTTTAGTATTGGTCTTCATGGGCATATAAGTCAGGGTGTCGTCTCCAAAAAGAATTTCATCTATTCAAATAAATTTGAGGAATTTAAGCCTGCACGTTGAAAGATAGCGTTAGGGCTAATTTCTAAATCTGGCAATAAATCATCAGTAATTACTTGATGATGGCGATACGTGATAGGTAAGGAAGCTGGGGTAAATACAGTAATAGTTCTAGCTTTTGTATCGACTATCCAAACACGCGAAACACCTGCTTTGAGATAATCTGTGGCTTTTTCAGCCATGTCTCCAAAAGTTTGTCCTGGTGAGATAATTTCAATCACTAATTCGGGTGCAACCGGACAAGCTTCATCTTGCAACCAATCAGCAGCGAGGCGGTTGTAAGAAATATACGTCAAATCAGGGACGGGTACCCAATCTTGTTGGTTTCGGGTTAATTTGGCTGACCATTCAACTACTACTCGCCCTTTTTTTTCTGCCCATGCAGACAATAATATTAATAAAGCACCAGTAGTTGAAGCTAGGAAAAACTTAGGCGACATTTCATCGTCTTTGTATTTAGGAACAGCTTCACCATCAACAAATTCGTATGTAATATCACCTTCGGGAAGTGCGAGAAACTCTTCCACAGTCAGCCGTTGATTAGAAGACTGAACCATAGGTTTAAAAAGTGCTGAGTTATATGGGGAGAAAGCTATCAATGGTCATTGACCATTGATCATTGACTAACTAGCGTGATTTTAGATCAGCGATCGCACCTCTGGTCATAGCAGCAATGGCTTTATCGGTAGCTTTTGGTAAATGGTAGTACTTACCTCCGGCTGTTTGGGCTAGTTCTTTGGCAAAACCAGTGGAAACAAATTTACTTTCGGTATCAATTACCAATAGTTGCATTCCCAAAGCTCTAAATCTGCCAGCAATTTCTAATAACTCGCCTTTGATATCCGGTTTTTCTCCTGGTTCCTGGGGTTCGCCTAAAGAACGCCCTAACGGAATATTACCCCGGCCATCCGTGATGGCTACCACTACAACTTGCCCAATATCGCCACTCATTTGGGCGTTTAAACCAACACGTACAGCTTGGGTTAAACCATGCGCCAACGGTGAACCGCCACCACAAGGTAATCTTTCTAAACGGTTTTTTGCTAAAGCGATAGAACGTGTTGGGGGTAATAAAACCTCTGCTTGTTCTCCCCGGAAGGGAATCAAAGCTACTTGGTCGCGGTTTTGGTAAGCCTCAGTTAACAGTTGCATGACTGCACCTTTGGCTGACTGCATCCGGTTCAAAGCCATCGAGCCAGAAGCATCTACTACGAATACTACCAATGCGCCGGCTTTACGAACCAAGCGTTTTGAGCGAATATCACCTTGCTCAACAATGACTTTTCTGTTTGGCTGTCTTTCACGCCGCGCTTTTTGATAAGGTGCAGCAGCTCGCAGGGTAGCATCTACGGCAATGCGCCGGACTTTACCCTTGGGTAACATCGGCTTGACGTAACGTCCCCGATCTTCGGAGAAAATTAAGCTACGACTGCCTGATTTACCTTGACGTTGCGCCATTTGGGCAAAATACAGCACGCTGTCATCCAGAATTACACCTTCTGGGTCGAAGATAAATTCTTCGGGGATGCTTGGTGGTTCTTGATTTTCTGGTTCTTCTGGTTGGTCTTCTTCTTTGTCTTCCTCTTCCTCTTGCTGGTCTTGTTCTGACTCGTCTTGGTTTTGTGGTGGTGGTGGGGGAGGAGGTGGTGGTGGTTGGTCGGGCGGCGGTGTTTGGACTACAGTTGCTCGTGGTACAATTACTAACTCGACAGCGCGACGTAAATCATCGGCATTGACAGTTGTGCGTCCTTCTAAGGCGGCGGCGGCTTTGGCGACGCGCACAGCAAATAACTCGGCGCGGTGTCCTTGGACACCACCGCGAATGGCTTCATTGACTAAGTAAGCGATTTGGTCATGGGTGATGGTGACTTCTTTTAACCATTCCCGCGCCAGGATAATTTGGGTTTTCAGTCCGTCGATGTCTTCGCTGTACTGCTGAAGAAATTCTTGGGGAGATTGGGAAAAAGCGATCGCTTGTTCTACTGCTTCTACTCGTTGATCTAAACCGAGTACACCATCAGCCGAGAGAGCGATCGCAATTCTATCGAGTAAGTGTTCTCGCAGTGCGCCTTCTTCTGGGTTGTAAGTGGCTATAAATAAAGATTTGCAAGGATGTTGAAAACTAATTCCTTCCCGCTCAATTTGGTTACGCCCTTCAGATAATACTGTTAAAAGTTGATTTGATATTTGGTCATCTAATAAATTGATTTCATCTACGTACAGTACACCCCGGTTAGCAGAGGCGAGTAAGCCAGGCTGAAAAACTGTATCTCCTTGCTTCACCGACTGTTCCACATCTACAGAACCTAAAAGTCGGTCTTCTGTGACACCGAGAGGAATTTGGACAAAGGGTGCAGGAATGATTTGTGTAGGGACATCCTGAATATCTTTCTCGGCGTATTCGGCTAACAGTAAATCGTCCCATTCTTCGGGGTGGGTGGGATCGCAGTTGCTAATTGAATCGGGAACCACTTCAATTGGCGGGAGTAGGGCGTGAATAGCACGCGCCATTACAGATTTTGCCGTACCGCGACGACCTGCGATCGCCACTCCTCCCAAACCAGGATCGACTGCTGCTAACAGCAAGGCTAATTTTATCGCTTCTTGACCGACTACGGCAGTCAAGGGAAAAGAGGCGATCGTTGGAGTGATAGTAGGCGCAGGCATTGTTTGCAAAAATGATTATGAAGGCAGGAGGCGAGACTTGAGCAATTATTTCTGCTTTGCTTCACTGGTCTCGGTTTTTAGCATATCAATTTCTGGCGCTATCTTGCCGATTCCCTAATCTAAACTAAATGGGGCAAATTCTATTTGTCCGAATAGCATATTTTTGTCTACTGCTGACAAAATTTTATTATTGGTGCGATCGCTATTTAAACAACGACAAACTAATTGCGCCACATCCGCACGATGGATACTACCAACAATCCTTGTGTCCTCAGTTAAAACGCCATTACCTGTAGCTGGTTCTGTTTTCAGTCCACCAGGACGAATAATAGTATATGTAAGTCCACTGGCAATTAAATATTGTTCGGCTTTGTCTTTTTCGACTAAAACTGATTGCAGCGCCGCCAATGCTTGCGGAGATAATGCACCAACACTATTACCAGTCCCGATGGAAGTTACTAAAATAAATTTTTGGACTCCGGCTTTGATAGCTGCATCAATGAGATTTTTATTCGCTGGGTAATCTGGTTTTTCGGTATCTGTCGGTAAACCACCAATACTACTAATAACAGTGTGGATGGGTTCATTGGTGAGCATAGCTGCTTCCACATCACCAACATTCATTGCATCACCCAAAACAGTCTTCACACCCGTTGCTTGTAATTCAGCCGCAGCCGTTTCAGTTCTCAACAGTGCTTTAACTTTCAGTTGTTGTGCTGTTAAATAGTTGGCAATTTCTCTGCCAACACCACGACTTGCCCCAGCCAGAAAAATGTATGATTCACTTGTCATAACGAATTGCGAAACTACTAAATTACTTATGCTCCAGGGATTGTATCAAATTATGAAGAGTGCTGAGTTGAAAGTGCTGAGTGCTGAGTAAGGTGAACATTCTTGCGGCTGAGATGAAAACGAAACTCAGTATCCATAGCAATACTCGATCAGTTACAAACATCTCCTCCTTGTCTACCTCGTCTTCCTTGTCTGTTAGGACTGCTATATCTTCATGTTGTTGGGTTACGCATTATTTTTAATACTTAAAATTCAGTAGAGTATTTTTGCTTAATCCCATCGTAGGAGGTATTTTTGCTGGCGATCGTGCGATTCTAGCAAGTAACTCTATATAGAGAAAGACAGATGACCAACACATCTCAAGATATCAGAGTAATATCTACCACGAGAATTTGGGGAATCACAGTAGGTATTTTAGCCGTTTGTATTCCGCTTTCGGCTGTGACGAGAAGTGGGGCATTGCTACCTTTAGCTGCTCTTGGTGGTGCTACAGCCGGAACGATCGCTATTTGGCGGACTGATGAGAAAAAATCGCCATCTGGTGCTTTACAACCACAGCAATTAGAACTATTAGAGCAAAGAATAGCCAATTTAGAAACAATAGTCAGTCATGAAGAATTTGATTTACAGATGAAAATTAAACAGCTAGAAACCAGCGATCGCAATCATCATTCTGTTTCCTAAACTCCTAGTGAATCAAGCATTTTTGCAGTTTGTTAGTATATACAATTGTGGAAAAATTTCTGCCACTTTTAGAGCATAATCTTCTTAATTTAGTAAAAATAGCTATCATCAACCAAAATGCCCAAAACTCTGCCAATAACCTGCGAGTTCTGCTTAAATCATACTAGTCTTTAGAAATATTACTGTTTCTAGAAAACAGTATCTTCTTCTCTAGTTCCGATAGAATTATTGGACATCATAGAAGTCTATCTAACTCATACCCAATATCGATTTGAGATTTTAGGAGCAAGTTTTGACTAAAAGTCTTTTTGCAAAATCTCAAAGAAGCTTGCTGATCCCAAGGTGGTATCAATTAGATCATTATGCTGAGATTTGAGTGATCTTTACACACTGAACTTTACAGATACATCTCCATAAATGTGTTCTGTTAGACTGCGAAGATTACCGAATTTTTATTTTACTAGAAGTTATAAACTTGAGTAATTACGTTGGTATAGCTTACCGTAGGTATGCAAAATTGTATCGCTGGAATGCAGATGGATTGGATTAGCTTACTTCAAGCCCAGCAAGCTGATTTCCTTCAACGTATTAAAAAACCTAAAACTTACGACCTATCTTTACTGGACAGTCAAGTTAAAGGTTGTCACAGCGAAATTATGGCATTTTGGGGTGATTCATTGGCAAAAATCCAAGAATTATCGCGCCAACAAGCCGAAATTCTCGCCAAAAATCCGCCACCTATACCGCCAGAATATCCCGAACCGCCTGATTGGGTGATTCCTTACCCCAAACACTTTCAACAACAAGCACAAGATTATCTTTTGCGAGAGCAAATTGTTGAACAAGTGATGGCGGAACGGCTGGGTAAGATAGTGAAAAAGTTGCCCCAAGACACTATTCAAAATATGGTGTTAGATGATGAAGGCAATTTACGCGGCGAAAGTAAATTTACATACTGCCTAGCTGATAGTCCAAAACACAGCGTGTTAGTTTATGCTGCTGATGGCGAAAGTTTTAACGGTATCAAGAAAGATAAAATTAGGTGGACAGTCACTCAAGATGAGTTACGCCAGCACCAAGTTTTAATTTTCTTGTGTCTGTTTTATCCTTCTCATGGCAAATTAGGCTATGAAAAGCACGCTGTAATTGCTGGGTTTTTGCCGAGTCATCAACTGGAGTTCTCGGAAACTAAATCTTATGTGACTCCCAGTAGCCTGTTATATGCAGGAGGATTAAGTTGGTATTTAGAGTCACTCACAGCGAAAAAGACTACTAAAAAAGATATATTGCCAACAGTTGAAGAGCAAGCGATCGCAGAAAGCATTCAAATTGTCTCATCAGATCATCCCCAAAAAGAAATCATTGGTGATTGGGAATTTTGGCAAACATTAAAAGGTCATACTAGAGGGATTTATTGCCTTGATTTTGCTTCCCGTTGTCATAATGGCAATGTCACCCCGATTTTAGCTAGTGGGAGTCGCGGCGAAACCAAACTTTGGGATTTAAGCAAAGGAGAATTAATTGATACATTATCCGAAGCGCCTTGGATAGCATCAGGCTTAGTGGATGATGTAAACTCTATATCTTTCAGCCCCGATGGTCATACATTAGTCAGTGTTGGTGCAGATTCGACAGTGAAAATTTGGCACGTCGGCGCACCAGAATTGATTGATATCCTGCACAAACATAATGGTGTAGTGCGCTGTACTGCTTTTACCCCAGATGGGCGGATGGTAGCCACTGGTGGCGATGATCGAAAAGTTCTGTTTTGGGATTTAATGCAGCGTCAGGTAGCGATCGCTCTATCTTTAGATGATACAGCTGCCCATGCCCTGGCCTTGAGTCCCGATGGCAAAACCTTGGTGACTGGTAGTTACCGCAAAATCAAAGTCTGGAAAACAGCCCAACTTTCAGAATGTAGCACCCTACAAGAAATCGAACCACTGCACAGCTTAACTGGACATTCTCACATTGTGCGTTCCCTAACTATTAGTATTGATGGACAGTGGTTAATTAGCGGTAGCTGGGATCAGACAATCAAAATCTGGCATTTAGAGACAGGCAGATTAATTCGCACTCTCAAAGGTCATACTGATCGAGTATATGCGATCGCCCTCAGTCCAGATGAGCAAATTATCGCCAGTGGTAGTGCAGATAAAACCATTAAACTCTGGCATTTCAACACCGGAGAATTGCTAGGTACATTTACCGGACATAGTAATATAGTCACATCCCTAGCCTTCACAACTTCTGGTGATATGTTAGTCAGTGCCAGCTTAGATAAAACCATTAAAATCTGGCAGCGTAGTTAATAATTACAATGGATTTTATCCCTATCTCTCCAGCTAATTTACTAGCTTCCTATTCCCTACAGGTAAGGGCGAAGGCTAAGCCCTTACTGAGATTTTTTCAAAAAAAATATTTTTAAATGTTGGGTTATGCTATCAATTCACCTAACTTACTAGCTTTTTAGATTCCTGCTATTAGGCTAATACAACAAAAAGTCAATTTACCCAGAGAGACTTTCATCTTCACTAAAACTCAGCACATTTGTTTCTAAGTCATAGAAAAACTGTAATCGACATCTACCAACTTTGCCAGTAGCATCCTTATACTGATGTAACCATTGCTTCATTTTTTCCAATCCTGTTTCTATCAACTGGCTTTTTACCACACTCACACAAGTTCGCGGTACTGGATAAACAGTAATTGACCACTTCGGTTCATACCAGCCAGACTCTATGACTTTATTAGAGCTAGTCAAGCTAACCAAGGAATATCCATAGTTAATACTCAAAATTTTCGCAGGATTTTTAATCTTAGCTGGTTCTTGACAGGAATCAGAAAAAGCAACGCTAAGATAGTCGAATTGAGGTGTATCTGATAGTGCTTCTGATAATATTCCAGCACTAATAGGGTATGACATTAAACGTGAAAGTTTACTTTTGTACTTTGTAGGAATCATTTTTACCAGATGACTTTTTATCTTATCGAGTATAAGCAATTGAAATTCATAAAAATTATGCGTTAAAATTTAAAATCAGATTTCTTTTCAAGAATTATGGAAAGAATTGTAAAATATTCTAGACAAGATTCAGGGCGAACGCAGGGTATTTCTGAAACCCTTACCAGATAAGGATATTGGCGAAAAAAGAGGATAAATTATAAAACGCCGAAACCCTTGTTATTAAAGGATTTTTATACTTTAGATGCGGTTGCCCTGAGACAAGATTGGTGTAAATGTGAATGTAGTGAACGAGAAGAGCCTTTAACCACTTTCTTATATGACTTACCCAACTTAACCGCTTGTAACATTTTCCCCCCATTACATATTCTCAATATTCTTCTGCTCAGGGGTTGGGCTGGTGGTGGGATGAGTCCCAGGTTTAGCTGGAAAGCTTTTGAGATATGTGAGATTGAATATCAAGAAATTTTGCCTAAGCTGCTCTATCCTAATTGGCAAATACTAGGCAAAAAGCTTTGGCGCATCAGATTACCGATGAAACTTGATCCAGAATTTGATTCTATAGGCGATCGCTATACATGGATGACATTGGTTAGCGAAAAACATGGAATAAAATAAACAAACGTAGGTTGCCTAAAATGCAGTGTAACCCAACAATTGCAAGCTTATCAAAGTTGAGTTGTGCGATCAAGTTACTCTATTCTGGTTCCTCTTGCTCTCCGGTTACGAGCCATTTCCACATTGCCATAATAAACTGGCTCAACTTGTAACTTTCCTCATGCCACTCAATCACATCTCCATTTATACCCTGCCAAATCACAGGATTTTGTTTGTTGATATCAGCTTGATCAATGCCCCAATATACAACACATTGGTTTTCTTGCATAAATACAAGTTTGCTATCTATCCAATTAAGTTCTTCAATAGACAACAATCGATTATGTTCTTTGTTAATTAAGTGCTGTCCAGCCAAAGTATAGTAATCAATAAGTGCTTGAGGAATCTTTAGCTGACGCTCTGCTAGTTTAGCTTGAACCGCCTCGAATCCTAGCCCGTCTGTTACTTCTAGTGGAGAACCAAAAATTTCTTGAAATCGACGGCTATAGTATTCCTTAAACATTACTTTATAGCTAGAAAACCTACTTACTAATAACCTTAAATAACTGCCTTGCCAATTTTGAAAGAGTAAATTCTAGTATAATAAATATGTTTGCTTAAACACATTTAAACTCAACAATGTTAGGCTGAATGAACTTTGGATTGTGCGATCACAGCCAACCGTACCAAAATTAATAAAATTGCAGCTTTTCAACCAAAACTTTCTGCCCACTTTGAAAATTAGAACAGTCTAACTTTGTCGTCAGTCGGAAGTTTAACAAATCATAGCGAGGTTTACCATCTAGATGATTAGCTCTTGGTGGAATATCGAGTGCTTCGATTGAACAACCGCCAATTGTCGAATCTGGAGTTACCCTAAAATTCACCCCCGGTAACTCAAAGTGCTTGACTACGATATTCCGCAAATTACGAAAATGCTGAATAACAAACTCCACTTCAACTTCGATATCAGCTAGAAATTCCATATTTCCCACACTTAGTAAAATAAATAAATGTAGGTTGGGGGAACCCAGTGTAACTTAACCATGCCAAGATTATCAAATGTTGAGTTGTGCGATCGCTCCAACCAATCTACCATATAAAAATTAACAGGAGAGATGACAATGGTCAGCAGCCTGAAAGAACTAATTGATGAGCCAGAATTGGGTCATAGTAACGACCCGGAAGAAAGGTTTATCAGTAGTGGTGTGAGTTGGGACAGTTATGAATCGCTATTGGCGAAACTAGAAAATAACTCTCATTACCGTGTTAATTATTTAGATGGAATATTAGAAATCGTGTCACCGTCAATCAGACATGAAAAAATCAAAACGAATTTAGGTATGTTGTTAGAGCGTTTCTTCTATAGCAAGCGCATTCGTTTTGTACCGATGGGAAGTTCTACTTTTAAAAATAAAGCAAGAAAAGCTGGTGCAGAACCAGACGAATGTTATTGTATAGGCGAAGAGAAAAAAGTACCAGATTTAGCAATAGAAGTAGTTTTGACAAGTGGTAGTGTGAGCAAACTGGAAATCTACCGTAGGTTAGGAGTTGCAGAAGTCTGGTTTTGGGAGAGAAATCAGTTTAAGTTATATCATTTACGAGACAATTCTCAGCAAGAACAAGCCACTGTTTACCCTGATACTTACGGGTATGAACCTATCTTTCAAAGTGAGATACTGCCAGAATTAGATATTTCTTTGCTAGAACAATGTCTGACAATTTCAGATTCAATTCAAGCTATTGATGAATTTGAGCAAGGATTGAAAGCAGCCAATGAGCCAAAGTCATAGAGATGCGATCGCTGATTTTTGGGAGTACGTCTATCTAGGGAATTAATTTTAACTAAATTGATTATACATATAGTAGGACGATATATTACTAGCAAATTATTTAAACTACAGCCATAAAATATTAAGTCTTTGCAGAACAAACATTTGTTTTGTTATTCATTGCAAAATTAACCAAATTAGTCAAAACGGAGGGGAAAATCATGAGTGAAAACTCTACTTTACTCCAAGAATTAGACAGTGAAGCATCTGAATTTATCAGTGGAGGTCAACGTCGTCCTAGAGTTTTGTATGCTTGTCCTAGAGATAGATACGTCACCAATACTGAGGGCTATTACTGGTTCCGAGGTAGAAGGGGATGTCAAGAAGTAGACTACGATAGCGCACCTAGACGAGTGAGACGGGAACTTGAGAACTTTAGAGGTAATTTTGACTAATCTATTTGCTATTTTCTAATAGTTAGTCAAGTGGGCATTACATACTAAATTTTGAGTTTAATTCGGTTTTTCTAAATAATGCCCACTCTACAAATACTCATAAATCATTGATGATTTTTGCCAACACCTTTAATAATTAGCTCCATAGTCTGACGCATATAAGTTGCTAGTGGTTTTGGTGTTGGTTTAAAGACGATCGCATAATATAAAGACCCACTCACCAAATCAATAATTAATTCAATATCGGCATCTGGTTGAATTTCACCTCTTAATTTAGCGCGTTGCAACACCTCGGCAAAGGCATCACGTCGAGGTTTTGTATATTTTTTCCAGTAGACTTGAGCAAACTGCGGATTACTAGAAGCTGTACTAATTATTAAAGCTAGTGTCTGACAGCCAAGGGGACTCTGTATTCTCTGGGCTGCATGATCAATCACAATATCCATATCTCCCCAAAAGCTACCAGTATCAGGTATCTGCACATCTTCCCGCACACTTTCGATCGCATCTGCGACCAGTTCCTCTTTACTGGTGTAACGCCTGTAAATTGTTGCTTTTCCAACTCCAGCCCGGATAGCGATCGCTTCCATACTCATACTTTGATATCCCACTTCCGCCAGCAGTTCCAACGTCGCTTGCAGAATGGCTTGATCTGCATTGATACTACGTGGTCTTCCGGGTGAACTGATGTGCTTATTCATATTGCGTTAGTCTCAAACTTCCGACATCAAATATCGCCATTGCAGCCTTATCTATCTTGAGGCAGTTTTTTTAGGTTTACCAAACTTTACCCTTGACTTATCTTAATATAATACGATACAGTCTCGTATTATAAACAAAGGCGAAAAATCAAAGCTAAGTCTCACAATTTCTAAATTTAAATATCACTGCTATTCAAAATGGCTAATATTAAAGCTTCTACCTTCAACCAAGCAGGCTATGTACAGGGAAGGCTGAAATGGGCGATCGCCTTTACGGCATCTTTGGGCGCAATTTTGGAAGTTATTGATACCAGTATTGTCAACGTAGCTTTGACTTCCATGCAAGCCAGTTTAGGCGCAACCGTAAGCGAAATTGGCTGGGTAGTAACTGGTTATGCGATCGCCAACGTCGTCTTAATTCCCTTATCTGCTTGGTTAGGAGATTACTTTGGCAAAAAGACATACTTTATCTTTTCCCTGATTGGCTTTACAGCTGCTTCTGTAGTCTGTGGACTGTCAATTAACTTACCGATGCTGATTTTATCGCGGATTGCTCAAGGGTTATTTGGAGGTGGACTATTAGCCAAAGCGCAAGCCATTTTATTTGAAACCTTTCCCCCGTCCGAGCAAGGTTTAGCACAAGCAGTATTTGGCGTAGGAGTCATATCCGGCCCAGCCATCGGCCCAACATTAGGCGGCTATCTCACCGATGCTTTAGGCTGGCGCTGGATTTTCTTCATTAACATTCCCTTTGGGATTTTAGCAGTTGTGATGGCAGTGATGTTTCTGCCCCAAGACAACAAAAGTAAAACCCAGAATCAAGCCGTAGACTGGTTAGGAATTGGGCTATTGGTGATTGCGATTGGCTGTCTGCAAACTTTTTTAGAAGAAGGCGAACAAGAAGATTGGTTTGCATCTGGGTTCATCACTAGTTTGGCAATAGCCAGTGTGATTGGATTAGGACTATTTATTTGGTGGGAACTAAAAACATCACATCCGGCTGTAGCGTTGCGAGTACTGCGTCATCGTTCCTTAGCGGCGGGAAGCTTTTTATCAGCAATTGTTGGTATGGGACTTTATGGCGCACTCTTCGCCGTACCGATTTTTGCTCAAAGTGTCCTACATTTCACCGCTACACAAACAGGATTATTGCTGGCTCCTGGGGCTTTAGCATCAGCAATTGTGATGATTCTCTTAGGCAAATTATCCACCAAAATAGATGCTCGATTATTGATTGCGATCGGTGGTGTGGGAACAGCCTTTGTGATGTTTGACTTATCAAAACTCACCATCCAAACAGGCACAGATGATTTATTCTGGCCTTTAGTATGGCGGGGAGCTTTCACAGTCTTGATGTTCTTACCTCTGAGTTTAGCTACTTTGGGGCCGCTACCCAAACAAGATATTTCTGCGGGTTCTGGCTTTTATAACCTGACACGACAGCTTGGTGGTAGCATCGGCATTGCCATACTCACAACTTTGTTAGATAAACGGGAAGCTTTTCACCGTGCTATTTTGTTAACCAATCTCAGTCCATATAATTTTGAAACCAATCAGCGCCTCGATATGCTCACTGGCGCAATGCAAAGTCAAGGAATGGATGCAGCCACAGCCCAAACACAAGCATTGGCTTTACTTGAACAAACTGTAAATATCCAAGCTGCTGTTTTGTCGTTCGCAGATATTTTTCGAGTGGTAGGTGTGGCGTTTCTTTGTTCTTTACCTTTGTTGCTATTCTTAGGTAAAGGTGGCGCGGGAGCCAAAGCCCCAGTTGGGCATTAGGACTTCCAATTAAAAAGATATATTATCACTGTGTAGGCAGGAGGCAGGAGGCAGGGTGCAGGGGGCAAGGGGGAAGAATCTCTACTTCCTGTCAACTCCTTATCCTCTCTGCGCCTCTGCGTCTCTGCGTGAGATAAATCATCCCGTATTTATACAACGTCGAAATAATTAACCGCAGATGGACGCAGATAAACGCGGATGAATTTGTATTCTACCCAAATAAAAAAGAGCCAGCGCTGTCCAGAATAATTTCAGCACCGGCTTTAGTTGTATATATCCGCAGGGCGGTTAGGGAAAGGGAAAATTGTTAGTAATGAGTACCTGTTTTGCGATGATTAATCGCTGTGACTGCATCTGGTTTAATTAATTTACCGTTGTCAACGGTGGCGTAAACTACCCAATGGTCGCCACATTCCATGCGTTGTTCAACAGAACATTCGACGTAAGCCAGTGCATCAGTCAAAACTGTGCAACCATTTTCCGCAGCAGTGGTGGTAAATTGAGCAAATCTATCTTCGCCTGGGGCAAAGTTCTTGCGGAAATGCTTCATATATTCCTGGTGATTGCCTTCTGCCAGGATATTTAAGGCAAACTTACCACCAGGATACATCAAAGATTCTATGGCGCGTTCTTTGGCGATCGCTACAGTTAAACCAGGTGGGTTAAAGGTAGCTTGCGATACCCAAGCACCAAGCATCCCGGTAGAAACATCACCTTGTTTGGCAGTAATCACGCAAACTGAACCAACAATGCGCCCAACGGCTTGTTCTACAGGGGTTGCAGCTTGTTGGGGAACGCGAATTTTTTTCGCCTTTTTCAAGTTCTGGGCGAAGTCTGTACCGAGTTCTTCGCAGAATTTGAGGGTAACATCGTCGGGTTTGAACTTAACTTTCAAAGTTTCAAAACCCAGACGATAGCCAGCATCGCGCAATTTACCTTCAATCATTTCTACGGCTTCACCACTCCAGCCGTAGGAACCAAAGACACCCGCAACTTTGTTGTTATCACCAACTTTCAGAACAATACCTAAAGCGGTGTGAATGGGTGTCGGTGCATGACCGCCGATGGTAGGGGAACCGATAATGAAACCATCTGATTTTTCCACTGCGGCTTGGATTTCTTCGGGGGTAGCAAATTCGCAGTTGATCGATTGAACTTCTACACCGCCTTTGGTTAATCCGAGGGCGATCGCTCGTGCTAAGGTGGCAGTATTACCGTAAGCTGAAGCGTATAATAAAGCCACCGAAATTTCTCGATTTCGTTGCGAACGGCTCCAGTCGCTATATGCTTTGGTCAGTTCAATTAAACTACTGCGAACAATCGGCCCGTGACCAACTGCATACATCCGCACTTGGAAATCAGAAATTTTTTCCAAAGCTGATTCGACGTGCTTCGCTTGGGAAGCCATCAAACAGTTGTAGTAATAGCGTTGGTCTTCTTTGATTTGTTCCCAGTGGTCATCAAAAACATCCTCACCGCAGATATGTGCGCCGAAAAGTTTATCTGTGAACAAAATTTGAGTTTGCTGGTCATAAGTGCAGAGGTGTTCCGGCCAACGGGGGTTGGGTGTGGGTATGGATTTCAACACATGACCCTTACCTAAATCGAGGGTTTCTTTCCCCCGCATCACCAAAATATTTAAACTATCATCAGGGAAAGCTGCCTTTAAATTAGCCGCACCAGGAAGGGAACAAACAAAGGTAATTTGCGGAGCCACTTCCAGTAATGTTTTTAAAGTTCCCACCCGGTTGGGGCTAAAATGTCCCAGGATGACATAATCTAATTTTTTCAAATTAATGTTCTGCTGTAATGCTTCCAAAAAAATGGTTGTGAAAGTATCAGCAGGTGGGTCAATAATTGCAGTTTTATCACCTTCAATGAGATAACAATTAGAGGTTGTACCTCTTTCTAATGCGTATTCAATTTCAAACCGCAGACGTGACTGACTACGCGCTCTGAGAACTTTGATGTTGGTCGCAATGGGAGAAACCTGTACGTCACGGGGTTTGGAATCGCTCATAGGTGTTGGTTGATGTGGAGAGAAAAAGGGCAAAAACCGAGCTTTAACGGATTGAATAAAATCTGTAAAAGACATGATGAAGTGTGAAGTGTGAAGTGTGAAGTGTGAAGTATGAAGTCTAAAGTCTGAAGTGTGAAACATTATTGATGCGGTAAATGGCAGATGAATGAGGTACAAATTGAAAGAACAAAGCTATATACCAATACGGTTCAGTTAAGAGAATAGTAGGTTGGGTGTAGCGATAGCGTAACCCAACAAAGTATGCGTGAATGTTGGGTTCCGTTCCTCCACCCAACCTACACCAGTCTAAGTTGTTGCCTTAACTTAACTGTATTGAGCTATATACTGGAAAACTTTCAACTCTGTTCCCTCTTTCAGACTTCAGACTTGATTTAGTAGTAATTTCCGACTTTGCGATGGCGGACTGCGGTTAAGCCATCGGGTTTAGAAACACGACCGTCTTGGACTGTGCAGTATAAAATCCAGTGGTCGCTGCACTCCATACTACTCTGCACTTCACATTCCATGTATGCAAGGGCATCTGTCAAAATGGGTGAACCGTTTTTGGCGGTTTGGGTTTTCACACCTGCAAATCTATCAGCACCGGGATGTAGACGCTTGAGGAAGTGCTTTTTCAGTTCTTGATAGTTGCCTTCTTCTAAGACGTTCAGCACGAAGCGATCGCCTACCTGCATTAAAGCATCAATGGCGCGGTCTTTGGCAACGGCAATTGTAAATCCTAATGGTTGCAAGCTGGCTTGGCTGACCCAAGAGGCTAACATCGCACTGCTGACATCACCTTTTTTAGCGGTGACGATATACAGTCCGTTGCTAATTCTGCCCAGGGCTTTTTCCATGTTCACATCAAGGGCTTTGATTTGCTTGATGTTACGTTCGCGGGTGACGGCTTGCCCTAAGTCTGTGCCGGCTTCTGTACACAATTGATAAGTAGATGCGGTGGGAGCTTCTTTAATCCGAATGGCGGGGAAGGCTTCTTTCACACCAGAGTCGAGAAATTTGCGGCGGAGTGTATCGACTGGTTCATCATCGCCACCAAAGCATTCAAACAAGCCAAAGAATTGTTTGTCTTTAGCAACGGAAATTAAAGAACTAATACCAGCTTGGGCGGCGACGGAGGTAGAAGGAGGCATCCCAATGATAATACCAGCTGCTCTACCTGCAAGTTCTTGAATTTCTTGGGCTTCGGCGGTGCTGAGGTCAAGAAACTCTACACCCACACCAGTTTTTTGAATCCCTTCCGAAATGGCTTGACCGAGGCGATCGCTATAACCATACTCAGAAGTGTAGAATAAACCAACACTGGTGAGAGCTGTGGCTTGTCTTTGACTCCAGCTTTGATAACACTCAGTCAGAATATCTAGATGATGATAAAGTAAAGGCCCGTGACCGTTTGCGATGATTTTAATCTTGCCGAGTTCGCCCATCCGCTTCATCGCATTCAACAGCGATCGCGCATTTGGCCCCATCAGACAGTCATAATAAAATCTAAAGTCAGCTTCGATCGCTTCTAAGTCTTCATCAAAGGTGCGATCGTCACAAAAGTGCATCCCAAAGGCATCGCAAGTATAGAGAGTTTGGGTTTTGCGATCAAAACTAAAAATGGTGTCAGGCCAATGCAAGTTAGGCGCACTCACAAATTCTATTTCGTGACCTTTGCCAATATCAATGCGATCGCCACTTTTGACAATCCGCTTGGAAAAAGGATCATGCACCAAACCTTCCAAGAATTGCAAGGCAATCTTAGAAGCTAAAACAGTCGCTCGTGGTGCTAATTGTAAGACATCTTCCACCAAACCACTGTGGTCTGGCTCTGTGTGGCTAACAATAATGTAATCAATGGTCTTGGGGTTGACGATACTTTTGAGGGTGTCTAAATACAGTTGGCGAAACTTCTGGTGAGAAGTGTCAATTAAAACTGTTTGTTCGCCCCGAATTAAATAGGAATTGTAAGTCGTACCGTTTTGCAGTCCGAATTCGATATCGAAGCGATCGCGATCCCAGTCAAGACAGCGAATCGCCGTGGTGTTTGGGGCAATTTCTACAGTTTGGACAGTAAGCCGATGCTGAACATTTTCTGCGATCGCTACCATTATTCGTCTCCGAGCGCAAGTTTTTAATAATCTTTCTCTGCCCCCATTGTGCCGTTAATTGAATTTTAAAGTTGTAATGAAGACTAGTTTTCAAAATTTGGCAGTTGTATCAATTATTGCTGTTTTTCAGCATTATTTTTAACTCAGAATATTCTTTGTAAATCTCTCACAGCAAGGGTATCACGTTTTAAATATTAATATTTATTGGCATAATTTAAAATCCCTAACATATCATACATAACTTCTTTTTTTTGGCTATAATTCCGTAACAAAAAGCATAGATTTGCTCACCGATGTGTTGAAAATTATCTGCATAAAAAAATGTTTCGCGCCTTTGCGCCTTTGCGCGAAACATAATTTATCTATGAAAATTAGCCGAAATTATCTATCCTGTTGCGCCCATATCCGGGTGGGAAGACCCCAAACATAGATAAAGCCTTCGGCTGCTTTGTGGTCAAATTGGTCTTCTGCGCCGTAGGTGGCTAAGTCGGGTGTGTAAAGTGTGTTATCACTCCAACGACCTACTATCGTGGCGTTACCTTTGAACAATTTTACCCGCACTGTTCCAGAGACACGTTCTTGAGTTTTTTGAATGAACGCATCCAGAGCAGCTTTGAGGGGACTGTACCACAAACCGTTGTAAACCAATTTGGTGTAAGTGTCTTCTATACCCCGCTTATATTGGGTGACATCTGCGGTTAAAGTTAAGCTTTCTAAATCGCGGTGTGCGTGAATTAACACCAACATTGCTGGAGATTCGTAGATTTCCCGTGATTTAATCCCCACCAAGCGATTTTCAATCATGTCAATGCGACCAATGCCATGATTGCCAGCTAATTCGTTGAGTGTTTCAATTAATTCAACGGGGTTTTTAGCTGCACCGTTGACAGTGGTAGGGATACCCTTAGTAAAGCCAATTTCAATATATTCTGGCTCATTGGGGGTATCAGCGATCGCTTTCGTCATCTGATAAATTTCTTCTGGCGGTTCGGCGGCTGGATCTTCCAACACACCCGCTTCAATACTGCGACCGAGCAAGTTTTTATCAATACTGTAAGGCGAAGACTTTTTCACAGGTGCGGGGATACCGAACTTTTCCCCGTAGGCGATGGTTTCTTCGCGGCTCATGCCCCATTCCCGCGCGGGTGCTAAAATCTTCAGGCTGGGATTTAAGGCAGCACAGGAAACGTCAAAGCGTACCTGATCGTTACCCTTACCAGTACAACCATGTGCGATCGCATCAGCACCGTATTTTTCGGCTGCTTCTACTAATATTTTGGCAATTAAGGGACGAGCCAGCGCCGTTCCCAGGGGATAGCGATTTTCATAAAGTGCATTAGCTTGAATCGCCGGGAAAGCGTAATCTTTAACAAAGCTGTCTTTGACATCAATTACCAGAGATTCACTAGCACCCGACTTGAGAGCTTTTTCTTTGATTGGCTCTAATTCATCTCCCTGGCCTAAATCTGCGGCGAGAGTTATCACCTCTTCCACACCCCACTCTTGCTTGAGGTAAGGAATGCACACAGAAGTATCTACACCACCTGAATATGCTAAGACAACCTTTTTGGCGCGACCCATTGGTTTCTCCAGTTAGGAAAACAAAGAATGACACAATATTATATCGGACTAATACAGGTAGATTTGCGGCTGTTGTCAGGACTTACGCACGAAGGTTAGTTGTGAAGATTGGGTGTAAGGGTATAAGGGTGTAGGGTGTAAGGATTTTGCTCACATACACCTCTAAACTCTGGATTTTTCGTTTCTATGCGTCAATCTTCCTATCAATTCTCGATGACATAAAGTATATCTATTAGCCAGCGATTAAACTCACTGGCTGATAGTGCTGTTAGTTAACAAGCGACTACTTTCTTTTTTGGGATTGGACTAAAGTTTTGACTAACTCAACCATTGCCATAATCACAGTAGCCGTTCCGCCCATTAATAAAGAACTTAAAATTGCTGCTGCAAGAATGATTTCTGTTGGACTGTACCCGTCACGCATCCAAGCAGAAGGTTTTTCAATTACTGGGGAAGTTGCGGGAATTAACTGTGAAGTTTGGGTGTTGTTAGAAGTGTTATTCATAGTGAACTTTGTGAAAAACTCGACTGTGTAAATCTTATTTCTGCCTTCAAAGCCCGTAAATTCCCTAGAAATAGAGATAAAGTAGAATCAAGTAGAAGATAAGTAGAATTAAGCAAAATTTTTCAGGCTGTCTATGCAATGGGATGAGTTTTTACGACAAGAAGCGGCTACTCATGAGTTATCCCCAGAGCAAACTGCAGCTTTTTTAGTTAGGTTTCAGGCTGAAAACTCAGATAAAAGTGAACAAGAAATTGCCAACTTATTAGAAATTGAGCTTTCTGCTTTTAAAAAGCGGATGAGTCCGGTGTATAGTAAGTTTGCTGAGAGTTGTCCTGAGTTAGCTAGACGTCAACGCAGAAAGTTTGAAACATTAAAGGCTTACCTAACAGCAAAATATAACGGTGTCAGCGATACCCAGCCGAAAAAAGAAATTCAGCACAATATCCCCCCGGCTGTACCTTGGGAAAGGTTTGTGGGAAGGGAGGCGGAATTACAACGACTGCACGAGATGATACAACAATCGCAGCAAGTTGCTATTGTGGCGGTGGCGGGTATGGGTGGTGTGGGTAAAACTGAACTCGCAACCCAGTATGCTCAACAGAACTTGCAAAATTATCCTGGTGGGGTTTGCTGGTTATCAGCACAGGGTATTGATGTCGGGATTCAAATTCTTAGATTTGCAGAAGATAAATTTAAATTTATCGCACCGCATGATAGGGAATTATTAGTTGATAGGGTAAAACTTTGCTGGAATAGGTGGGATGCTGGTGATGTTTTGCTGGTGTTTGATGATGTCACCGACTACAAAACCCAAGTTAAGCCTTATCTCCCTGCGAACTCATCTAAGTTTAAAACGTTGCTCACAACTCGCCTGGGCTTTGATAGAACTTTGCCACAATTAAGCCTGGGTGTTCTCAAACCATTGGCGGCGATGCAATTATTAAAGTCGCTGGTAGGGAGAGAAAGATTAAAAAATGAGCCTTGGGTGGCGAGAGAAATATGTAAATTCTTGGGATATTTGCCTTTGGCTTTAGAGTTGGTGGGACGATATCTGGATACAATGCCAGATTTATCACTGCAAACACTGTTGAAGCGGTTAGAAAGAAAGCGACTGGAACATGAAGCAATGGCTAAGGCTAACCCGTTGATGCGTTATGAATACGGTGTGGCTGAAGCTTTTGATTTGAGTTGGGACAAGTTAGATGAGAATGCAAAAGAACTTGGTTGTTGGCTAAGTTTATATGCTTTGGCTGATATTCCTCTTGATGTGGAAGCAATTGAAGATGATGAACAGCAAGAAACTCAAGAGAAAGCCATTGCTGATTTGCTAAAACTGCATTTATTACAACGGCAAAGCAAAGAAATTTATCGTTTACATCCCCTAATTCGGCAATATTTTCAAATGAAGTTGGATGAATCAAGTGATGCAGATGAGGTGAAGACAGATTTTGCCGCGCAGGTAGTAGAAATAGCAAAGCAAATTCCGCAAGAGCCTACCCGTGATTTGATTCAACAACTCACACCCCTGATTTCTCATCTAGCAGAAGCTACTAATCATCTAACAGCATTCATTAAGGATGAAGATTTAATCACTCCTTTTACCGGATTAGGCTTGTTTTATCAAGGACAAGGATTGTATAAAGACGCAGAACTTTGGTTGAGTCAGTGTTTAGAAGTGATTAAAAATCGCCTTGGTTCAAAAAATCCTTATTTTGCCACTAGCCTGAACAATCTGGCAGAACTTTATTATATGACAGGACACTACAGTGAAGCTGAAATCATGTATCAGCAAGCTTTAGAACTTAGAAAACGTCTGTTAGGAACAGAACATCCCCATGTTGCGGCTAGCCTGAATAATCTGGCAGAACTCTACCATTCGACAGGACAATACAATAAAGCAGAACCTCTTTTTCAGCAAGCTTTAGAACTTAGAAAACGTCTGTTAGGAACAGAACATCCCCATGTTGCGGCTAGCCTGAACAATCTGGCAAGCTTCTACCATTCGACAGGAAAATATAATAAAGCAGAACTTTTATTTCAGCAAGCTTTGGAATTATGGAAACGCCTTTTAGGAACAGAACATCCCTATGTTGCTACTAGCCTGAACAATCTGGCAGGACTCTACCATTCAACAGGACTTTACAGTGAAGCCGAACCTTTATATCAGCAAGCTCTAGAAATTGTAAAATCCTTGTTAGGAGCAGAACATCCCGATGTTGCCATTAGCCTGAATAATCTGGCAGAACTCTACCGTGCGACAGGAAGGTACAGTGAAGCCGAACCTTTGTATCAACAAGCTTTAGAACTCAGGAAACGTCTTTTAGAAACAGAACATCCCGATGTTGCTACTAGCCTCAATAATTTGGCATTATTCTACCATTCAACAGGACGTTACAGTAAAGCCGAACCTTTGTATCAGCAAGCTTTAGAACTCAGGAAACGTCTGTTAGGAACCGAACATCCCGATGTCGCCACTAGCTTCAATAATTTGGCAGCACTCTACGAATCAACAGGAAGTTACAGAGAAGCTGAACCCCTGTATCAGCAAGCTTTGGCGATTTGTGAGCGTACTTTGGGTGTGGGTCATCCCGATACTATTACAGTGCGGGGAAATTATGCAAGGTTTTTAAAAGAAGCATATCGTTATTGCAATATTTAACAATGAAACTATTAAAGTTCACGCAGAGACGCAGAGGCGCGGAGGATGGGGAGAAAGTTATATTAATTTGAAATTTGTAATTAAGGAATGTAGCGATCGCTCTCTCATTTCAATCTCATAAATTCCTGAAAAGCTAAAGAGTATTGTAGCTTGTTTATAGTATCTGTATTCCATAATTAAAATACAAACAACAGTTGAGGCGCTCATGACTGTGCAGTTATTAAGACGTAAATTCACAGTGCAGCAATATCATAAAATGATTGAGTCGGGGATATTAACAGAGAATGAGCGAGTTGAATTAATCCGGGGAGAAATTATTGAGATATCGCCTATTGGGACAAAACACGCTGCTTGTGTAAATCGTCTGATTAATTTGTTAGTGCAGTTGTTAGGAAAGCGCGTCATAGTAGCAGCCCAAAATCCAGTAGAGTTGAGTGATAATTCACAACCACAGCCAGATGTGGCTTTACTCAAACCCCGTGATGATTTTTATGCAGCCGCACATCCCCAACCTCAAGATATTTTCTTATTAATTGAAGTGGCTGATTCAACAATAATCTATGACAGGGAAGAAAAAATTCCTTTATATGCAGAAGCTAATATAATTGCGGTTTGGTTAATAGATATTAATGAGCAAGTTGTGGAAGTTTATCAACAACCAACAGCTACAGGATATCAGCATATACAAAAGTTTGCTGGTGGGGAAAGTTTATCAATTCCAGGTTTTCCTGATGTCACAATTACGGTCAATGAAATCTTCGGTAGATAAATTACTGGTTCTATTTTTATCTCACGCAGAGGCGTGGAGGCGCAAAGAAGGATTTTAGAGGTGTTGTCATTGTCTTTTGTTAGGCGCGATCGCTCACCTATCTTCAACACAAGCTAAAATATGCTTTCAACTGGCACAATTAGTAATTTATGCTAACTATTATTGGTTGCGGAAATCTCAATCGCTGCGATGATGCGGTAGGTGTAATTATCGCCCAACGCTTACAACAATATCTAGTCGAAAATCCTCATCCTCATGTGCGCGTGTATGACTGTGGAACCGCAGGGATGGAGGTAATGTTTCAAGCTAGAGGTAGTAAAAAATTAGTAATTATTGATGCTAGTTCAACTAATTCCGAAGCGGGTGCAATATTTAAGGTTCCGGGTAAAGAATTGGAAGCTTTACCGGAACCTAGTTATAACTTGCATGATTTTCGTTGGGATAATGCGTTAGCCGCCGGACGGAAAATATTTCAAGATGATTTTCCTGAAGATGTAACAGTTTATTTAATTGAGGCGGCAAATCTTAGCCTTGGACTAGAGTTAAGTCCTGTAGTTCAACGTGCGGCTGACAAGGTTTTTGAAGAGGTAGTTGCAATTATTTGTAATTGGTCAATTGTTAATATTTAATTGACCTTTACTACTCTCCTCATTCATACACTTTTCTAGCCAGCCATATCACGGTAAACAGCAATTTCATCTACCCTCATTTCAAAGGGGATACCTTGGCTTTCGGGAGGACAAACGCGGATTTTAGCACTGGTGACAATTGACTGGAGTAATGACCCCATTGCGACGATTTGCTGTAATACTCGCCAGTTGGTAACAGGGTCGGGACATTCAATTACTAAGGTCATCGCACTAGCATCACTTGTGACATACCAGCGACAATGAGAAAGAAGATTTTGAATTGTGCGATCGCACGCTTCATAAAAGTATTTACTAATAGAATGCTCTAGTTGTTGCCGTAAAATAATATCTGCCGATGACGGTTGCATTGGACGGTAATCGTAATCATCGTTGTAACAGAACATATACCTAGCCATCTCTACTTACAAAACTACTTAATTGCCAATAGCCATTGCGTAGAGAATATCCATTTTTGTTTCTAAGAAACTCTGGGTTTCATCGTCATAAAACGCGCCAATTCCGCTACATTGTATCCCCAAGTAATTACTACTCAGGTAAACTCTGTGTCCTAAAAAACCTGCTAACTGCATAGCGGTTTGATAACTTGTATAGTCAGACACAAAAAACAAAGTTACTGCACAATCACGCGCAATAGCCTGATTAATGCACAAATAACCAGTATGCTCGCTAAAATCGCCACTTTTAATCAGATGATTGTTTTGATATAACCCAGGGGATATCCCCTCTACTCGATGCACGACTGAATAAACTTTGATTGCTTCACAACTTTCTGTGGGAATTGGTTGCTTTAGTTGTTGCAATATCCTGAAATAATCTTCTTGAGAAATCAACTGTTTCCGGAAACGTCTATTTGAACGTCTATGCCAAACAGTTTGATAAAATTTATCCTTGTCAAACTTAAATTTGGGATGCTCTAGCTGTTGTTTTGGACTCTTGTGTAAAGCTGTTACTTGATAGCCATCTTCAATAAATTGATGAGCTTCAAAATAATCTGTACCACTCACAAAAGGAATTTTCAGCCTTAAGCGTCTCACCTGCTTTTCTTCTACTTCCCCACATAAAACACTAGCAGTCACAAACTCTTTATTCTCAAAACCTAAGTCAGAGTTAAGAGCTAATTTATCAAAATCAAACATTAGCTGGATATTTTTGTCATAGAGATCCGCCGATGCGGCAATTGTACCTAAATGGTGTCCGCTATCTAAAAAGCAATATCTCAGACTTCTGTTTTTATATTTCCAACTAGACCTATAATAAACGCAACTAATTAAAAAAATGATTCCTTTGATACATTTGCCCGGTATAATATAACTTTCTAAGCCATCATCTATTAATTCATAGATAAGTGTTAGACAATTATTCTCAACTTCTAGATGGTAGATGCCATCAACTATTTCCGGGATGCCACGAATTTGTACATAAATCTCGGTAGGATATAACCCACCAGCAGAAGGATTAACACGTAGTTGATAGACTACATCCTTATAAGTCTTTTCTAAGGTGATTGCACTTGTTAAGTAAATAAAAGAATGAATGGGATGATTGAGATTTAATTGCAGCCTGCGATAAAATTTTGGATATAGTTTAAAAGCCGATGGTTGCGTTGTTGGGTCTACATAATTAGGGTCAAGCTGCACTGATAGGTAAGAATGTTTAGTCGCTTGATGAAAGTTTTTGCTAGATAATTCATTTTGTAGCATCTTTCAGCATCCTTAAAACTTCGACGGTGCTGGCAAAATCTATAGCTTTGTAATCGTCTAAGTTTTTTAAATTTAAATTAGGATGATGTTGTAAAAGTAACTTGACTACTTCTGCTTTACCTGCTGAAGCTGCATACATTAACACTGTTGCACCGTTATCGTTTTGGTTATCAAGATTTATTTTCATTTCTAGCAGCAAATTAATTAATTCATAATGCTTGCCAAAGCAAGCAAACCATAAGGCATTATTACTATCGTTATTTCTGGCATTAATATCCGCACCTGCACTAATCAATTCTTGAACGACTGAATAATTACCTATCCTAGTGGCTTTCATTAAAGCTGTATCACCATTTTCTCCAGGCTGATTTAAATCTTCAGGATTGTAATTATTACCTATCAACCATTCACAAGTTGTTTTACTCAAACTTTGCTGATTTTGCTGCTTCATAAATTTCTTCCTAAAAGGCGAGGGAAGAGAACAAGAAATTAAGGACTTGGCTCCCCTCTCTGCGTCGGAGAGGGGCTGGGGGAGAGGTGAAAACAGACTTGTAGAATTACGTTAATTCACTAATAAAAGGGAATGGTGGACAATGCCCACCATTCACAAAAAACTCTTGGCAAATACTGTCTAAGGAGTTGTAAAAACTCCTGTCAATTTATACTTAGACAGCATTCATTGTTTGGTTAGGTTGCTCACCTGCGACCATTGGTTTTGGTTCTTCAGAGAATAGTTCTCTAGAAGATTTATCTTGCTTGGGTGCGCCATAAAAACCAGCTTCAGCTTCGAGTTCATCTACGAAATCCCAAGCTTCAATTGTACGTTTAGAGTCTGCACCGTAGTTCGCAGAAATTGCCCGTGCATTCGAGACAGCTTTATATATCTCTTTTTGCAAGAATAAGAGTTTTGGTTTTTCTACAAAGTCGCCTTTGTGGATAATATCGCTGATAGTAATCATCCCAAGTAATTCACCACGGATGACAGGCGCACTCCGCATCCCTGTATTAATCAATAACCTTGCAACATATTCTAAATCAAGGTCAGGATCTACAGTGACACAGGGTTTGCTCATTATTTCGTAAACATAAGTTCTTTGAGGATCTTTTCCATAAGCAACCACTTTGCCTGCAATATCACTCTCAGTCACAATGCCGTAAGCATCACCACTATGACGAGGTTCTACAATTAATTCTTGCAGTTGTTTGAGCCTTAATAATTTCACTGCTGCTGCTACTGTAGCAGAGCCGCGAATGGTAGCTACATCTTGAGTCATAATATGTTTGGCTCGCATAATTCCTGCTCCTTATGTATTGCAAGTAAGGGAATTGTTTCTAAACTGCTGCACTTCTTCCCAAACTGTGTTTGCTTCGTCTAAGTATGATGAAAATTAGACACAGGTTTTACGCAGTATTAGCCCTAAATTCTACTGAATATAATCATCAATTATCAGTATAAGATTTACACATTTTCCCTACTCTGTTGCTGAAGCGATCGCATCGTCTGTCTAACTTTCAGATGTACCAGGATTTAGGTAGAAACATCTTTGATAACCCTGTAATCTCTTGCTGCTGAAGTTTGGTTCACTAGCAACAATTTAGCTTACTTATATATTATCACTCTGATAGGTTTGTTCTATAAACAAGTGTGTATTCTCTTAAAGATATTGGTTAAATATCACAAAAAAATATCAAAATGCAGCACAAACTACATTTAATTATTTAATAGTATGTTTATTCAGGATGCTTGTTTAATATCAAAAATTATAGATATTGATTTGTTTACTAGGTAACAATTATTTTTTGAAATTAAGTTTTGTAGACGGAGTTCATGTATCAATATTTTAACTAAACATATTCTTAATTAGTGATATATTGTGCTACTTATTTCAACTCAAATTCTCCCTCTAGCGGAGTATTTGTCGTAGCAAGCTATTAGGTTTATATATTTTGTATAAATTATATCTAGTAATCTTATAAAGAAAATCTAAAAAATAACCTTAATATTCCAAAAAGTTGGTATTGTTTCAAACAATCATGATTAAAAAGGAAATAAAAACATGGAAATTAGTGCGCGTAATGCGTTAAAAACCACCGTTAAGAAGGTTGTAACTGGTTCAGTTAATACTGAAGTAACTTTAGAATTAGCACCTGGAGTTGAGTTAGTCTCTATTATTACCAAAACCTCAGCCGATAACCTGGGCTTGGTAGAAGGTAAGCAAGCTTATGCTGTTATTAAAGCGTCCGATGTTATTGTTGCTATTGATTGATAAATAACTAATTCATTAACTGAAATTTTTTTATTTTTGTAGAGACGTTGTATACAACGTCTCTACAGAATTTATATATAGCAGTCCTAAATCATTTGTAAAATTTCTATATCTTTTTCTTCTTTCTTACCTTTGCGTCCTACCCTGCGGGAAGCCGCTATCGCGTCTAGGCGTTCTTGGCGGTTCGTTTCTATATCTATGTTTTTCACGACTCATTTAGGATTGCTATATTACAAATTTTCATATAATTGGCAGTAGATTTTAGCTTGAATTTAGTTATCAGCTATCCGCACGTAAATAGTCTGAGCAATTTCTTGGCTTAAACTGATAGATTCTCCAGCAACTTTAATTTGTAATACAGGAAGTCGCTGTTCTAGAGTAATATAAGTTCCAATTTTTATGCCTGCTGAATGAATCTGGTCTAGGATTTTCTGATCTTGAGTTTGATAAAAAGCTATAATACCTTGCTCTCCTGGTTGGAGTAGTGATAAAGAACAACCGCTTACACTAAAAGGCTCAAACATTAAAAGTATGAAGTGTGAAGTATGAAGTATGAAAGATAATTTTCTTTACCTTTCATACTTTTTGGATTGCTAAAAATAGCTGTGGCGATAAAAAATTGCAGCTATACAATCTGAATCTGTGTAGAGAGATTTTGACTGTATAGCTGCAACTTCTGTGCATAGTCTAAGACATCAATTATACGAGGTAAGGTTCTTGGTGTGTCTTGATTGTGCAGTTAGAACGAGGATAGGTAACGCACAATAAAGCAAATCCTTTAGATACTTGCTCATCATCTAAGAAGTTTTGATCAGATTGATCAATTTCACCTTCTGTAACTTTACCTACACAGCTAGAGCAAGAACCTGCATGGCAAGAGAAAGGTAACTCAATACCAGCTTCTTCTGCTGCGTCTAAAATTGTAGTGTCTTCATCTACCTCAATTACGGTATCGATGTCTTCTTTTTTGTTGATTAATCTTACTTGATAGGTAGCCATTTTCCGATTCTCCTCATTACGGTTCGGTTGGTTCTCGAAGTGTGTCAGTTTCCTCTTCGAGAAAATATGAATAGGAAGACACTGCATTTGATGAGTTTGATAGCAGAAGGCAGGAGGTGAGACAGCGCGGTCTTGGGGGTTTCCCCCATGAGCGACTGCGAACCCGAAGGGCAGAAGGCAGAAGGCAGGAGGTAAGATTTTTACTATTCCTGGCATTTAAGCTTTCAAAATGTTCTAACCTATCTGACTACCACTATCGCTTGTGTCTCTGACTTTGGTGCGGAGTACGTTTACGAAAAGCCTATATGGTTTTACTTAACACTAAAAGAAGACTCTTTTAGCTACAAGGAACACCATCTGGCGTACAGTCTCCTGTTTTGAAAGATTTGCCGCAACCGCAGGTACTAGTTGCATTAGGGTTGGTAAATTTGAAACCGCTTTCTACCACCCCTTCGACAAAATCAATCACGATTCCTTCTAATAAGGGCGCACTTTTAGCATCGACGTAAACCAACACACTACCTTGTTGGATTACTAAATCATCTGGTTGGGGTTGGCTGGTGACATCCATACCATATTCATAGCCACTGCAACCACCATCTTTGACAGAGATTCGGATACCTTTAGTGCTATTCTCATCGGAACCGGAACCTCGCAGGAAAGCCCGCAAACGAAATTCTGCTTTTTCTGTTAAAGTAACAGTCATTCAATCTCCTAATCTGTAGCGATTGATTGTTCTAATCTAGAATTTGGGTTTTTTGTGATAATTGTCCTTTGTCATTAGTCATTAGCCATTAGTCGTTTGTAAATACAAAGGACAAAAGACAAAGGACGAATAACCAAGGACAAAATACTTATTAAGTTGTAAAATTACTGGTGGTTTCCATTGATGGAGATTGCGAGTATCTCCAAGGTGCATTGTTACCGCATACTTGACAAGAGCGATCGCGGTATGAACGACGCTTGGCAAATTCCATCCGGTTAAAGTCTATTGTCAGTAATTGTGACAATAAAGGCTGACTAAATCCAGTAATCAGTTTGACTGCTTCTAACGCCGTCAAACAAGCCAATGTCCCAGAAACCGCACCTAGCACCGAGAAACCACGCCGATCCCAATCAGGCTTTTCGGGAAACAGACAAGATAAACAAGGCGTGACACCGGGAATAATCGTTGTCAAATAAGCCTCCATCCCATCCATTGCAGCTTCTACCATTGGTTTGCGCCAGCGCACACAAGCTGCATTCAACAAATCGCGTTCTGTAAAATTATGAGCGCAGTCCAGCGCCATATCTGCGGATTGTACCAAAGAATCTACATTCTCTGCGGTAACGTAGTCATGAATCGCTTCGATTTCAATATCAGGATTGATGGCTTGCAAGGTTTCTTTAGCCTTAAATACCCTTGGCTTACCTACCCAATCATCAGTCATGAGAATCTGACGATTCATATCATCCAGGCGTAAATCGCCACCCCGGACGAGAATTAGCTTACCAACGCCTGCTACTGCTAAGTAAAGCGCGGCTGTACCACCTAATCCCCCCACACCTGTAACCAATACTGTCGCTGACTTCAGGCGCTTCTGAGCCGCTTCGCCAAAATTCGGAAGCATCATTTGGCGACTATAACGTTCTAACTCGGTAGGAGTTAGGTTGATCACTATTTACCTCCTAATCAGAAGAGAGTTCTGTCAGCGTAATTACATTTTTGGGCTTGTCTTTAAAGACTTTGAACACCTTTTGTTCTTGGGGTGTTGATTCGAGAAATATCTCGTAAGCCTGTTGTAAAGCCAAGCAATATTGATTCAGTGTTTCTTCAGCAGTTAAATCAGCAGCTTGTTCGTCAATTTCTTGGATATATTGCGAGAACTTTTTCAATATATGGAGACGATTTACATTTACAACTTTTTGGTCGTAAGGTAATTCAAAGAATTTCAAAAATTCTTCGGCATCACTTAATTTTTTGAATTCTTCAATAGTTTTACTCATTTACCCTCCAATGCTGTTAGCTGCTGCTTTAACTCATCCAGTTGCCGATATATTTCATAAGTTGCGGCTGCAACATCCATAAGTTGTTTGTAATCTGTTGGCAAACCTTCGGCTAAATCATGCAGATCCATTTTCATTTGACCTGCTTTGCTGTTGAGGCGTTTAATTTGAGTTTTCAATTCCTCGATGGTCATTTGTCATTTGTCCTTTGTCATTAGACTTTTTTTGTCTCGCGCAAAGGCGCAAAGATAATTTAGTCTATTAGTCCTTGGTATTAATACAAATGACCAATGACTAATGACTAATGACGATAACTTAAATCTTGCCGACTTCTGGGAAGCGATTAACTAAATCCAATCCTTTTTGGACAAAAGTTTCGCCTTCTTCTGCTAACTTTTCGAGAGATTCAAAGCCGAAGCGATGAGCATCTCTTAAGGTTTTTACTGTTAGCAAAAGTCGTCCAGAAAATACTAATGCCCAGCCGAAGCCTTCATGATTGATATCAACTACAACCTGAGAAATTAGATTGGTTTCTTGTTCAATTCTGGCAGCAACAGCACGATAAAATACTAAAATTCGCGCTTGAGTTGCGGCATCGACTTCGCCTTCAATGGGGATTTCGCGTTTCTTTTTTTTGGGGACGACGAATGCTTTGAGGATTAATTCGTCTGACCAACTACGGTAGAATCCGTAACTGTCTTGCCCACGAATTTGCAGGATTAAAGCCTTAATGAAGGGAGAGTTTAAGGCTGCAAGACTAGTAGTGCCGTTAACAGTATTATCTGCGGTCATACAGTTGCTTCGTTCTCAATGTCATCTGTAAAACTTTTGGTTTTGGGTTGGAGAGCTTTCCGCAACCAAGGTGGAGGATTCCCTTTAAGAGTTTGGACTAATTTAGTGAGCAGCTCTTCGATTTTTTCTTCTTCGGTGCGGGCTTTAACTGGGGTAACACCTTTTTTTATTAACTTGGCAGCAGCAGTACCGCCAATTGCTGTCACATAAACAATTGCACAGTCAACCAGTGCATCAAGTTTGGGTGTGATTTTATCTTCGTTACCATCTTCTTTTAACTCACCCTCAAAGTTGAGAGTTTGTAAAAATTGATATCCTTCTGCATCAATTTCGTAGACATCAATTTCTCTCGCCCAGCCAAAGTGAGCATTAACGTGAATGTGGTCACTGGTTGTAAAGGCAATTTTCATTCTGTTCTCCTACTTGTGTAGGGAGTGGGGAGTGGGGAGTGGGGAGTAGTAAATTTCTACTCCCTATTCCCTACTCCCAATTCCCCAATTACTAATCATTGAAAAAGTGTTTAACGCGCTCTTCTTCAGCTTCTAAAAAGAGGTTGCCGATGCCGAACAAAAGCTCCATCGTGCCGCGATAGCCAACTTTTGTAAACAGACCATTACCTAAACGGTCGTAAATGGGCAAGCCTAAACGATAAAGAGGAATCGACAGACGTTTAGCGATCGCAGCCAGGTTAGAATTACCAATCACTAGGTCAGAACCTACTGCTAGTTCCTCGAAGTCTTCTAAATCGCCGATTGTGACACTCTTGATGGGGAGTTTTTCAAGTAGAGGCGATCGCGTCGTGGTAACGGCAGCATGAATTTGGGTTCCCATCGATTGCAAGAAGCGCACTGTCGCCCACAACAAATCCGGCTCTAACGCTAAAGATACTCGTTTTGCACCAAAATAAAAGTGCGTATCAAGCATTGCATCTTGCAACTGGCGACGTTGGCGGCGGTATTTTTCGGGGACTGGGTTGCTGCTTAAAATTGATAATGCTTGCAAGAACTCATCCACTGGTTCCAAACCAGTTAGTTCCCCAAACACTTCGTAGGGAATGTTGAACCGTTCATCAAGAATTTTGGCAGCACCCCGCATACTTTCACCCAAAGCGATGGTGAAAGCAGAACAACCTACTTGACGCAGTTGTTTGACACTTGTACCGCTACCAGTGACAGCACTATAGTTATCTTCTAAGTGACCATCTAACGATGCGCCAAGGTCAGGTACGAAGATAGGGTCTAATCCGAAAGCCGTGACAATCTCTTTAATTTCTTGTAAATCACCGGGAGTAAAAGCAGAACCAGCCAAAATTGTGACTTGTTCGCTTCTGATTCCACCAGCTTGGGGAATTTCCTTTACAATGCTTTCCACAGCAGTGGCAAAACCATCTTGTAATGCACCTTTAAAATCTGGTGTTGGTGCAAAGATAACGGGGATGTGGTCTAATTCCCGATGGCGATCGCGGATATCTTTTAAGAAGCGTTCAATATCATCGCCTCTGGTTTCTGTTAATCCAGTTGTACACAAACCGATAATTTCTGGCTTGGCCTTCTCAACCAAAGTGAGAAGTGCCTGTTCCACATTCTCTTCACCACCCAAAATCGTGGTTACTTCAGTCATGGCTGTAGTGGCTAGGGGAATAGCTTCCCGAAAATGCCGTACAAGCACAACTTTGGCAAAGGCGGTACACCCTTGAGAACCATGAAACAGAGGTATCATTCCCTTTAACCCCAAAAAGGCGAGGGATGCACCTAAAGCTTGACTTTGTTTGAGGGGATTAACTGCAACTGATTTTTCGGGAACAGTAACGATCGCCATCTAAAATACCTCTTCTATTGACGCAGAGAACATATCTTCTGCTGACAAACTAAAATTATTTAAAGTCCCCGCTTCTTCATCCCAAGGCGCAGGTTTACGGATTTGATCCCAGATAGGGCTGTAGAGGGCTTCGTATAACTCTCGTGCCATCTCTAACATTCCCACATAGCCAGCATACGGATGATGGCGTTCTTGGTTGATGTCAAGGAAAGGAATCCGCGCTTTCAGGGCTGTGTATTGGTTCCGACCACCCGCAATCAACATATCAGCGTTGGTGTTCCGTACCAATTGCAACAATTCCTGAGCATTGCCTTTTTCTAGCATCATCCCTTCTGTACCAATTAAGCGTTTGATTTTCGCTTTATCTTCTTCTGTACTCTTGCGGGTGCTAGTAGCCACAACTTCTATCCCCAAATCCTTAGCGGCGGAGATAATAGACCAACTTTTCACACCGCCAGTATACAGAACCACACGCTTACCCTTGAGTCGGGCGCGATAGGGAGCCAAGGCGATATCCAACGCGGCTGTTTCTTCAGCAATTAGCTGTTCAGTCCGCGCTTGCAAATCAGGATCTCCCAACTTAGCAGCCACATTCCGCAAGCAACGATTTATGTCATCAATCCCATAAAAAGACTCTTCAATGTAGGGAATCCCATATTGCTCCTCCATCTTTCTGGCCATATTGAGCAAAGCCCGCGAACAAATCATCACGTTCAACTTGGCACGGTGAGCGTAACGAATTTCTTCATAACGAGCATCACCCGTGATTTTAGATAGTACGCGGATGCCTAATTTTTCAAATAAAGGCAGGACTCCCCACATTTCCCCGGCGATGTTGTATTCGCCAATCAAGTTAATATCATAGGGGGTTGTAAATTCCGGTTCTGCTGTGCCGACAACATAATCTAATAAAGCTTCACCGCCAAAACGGTTCCCCAAATTCTTACTACCAATAAATCCCGGCGCAATCACCGGCACAACAGGAGTCCCAATTTTTTCCGCCGCCGCCTTACAAACAGCATTGATATCATCGCCAATCAATGCCGTCACACAAGTAGCGTAGACAAACACAGCCTTGGGATTATAACGCTGATGAATTTCTAAAATTGCTTTGTAGAGTTTCTTTTCACCACCGAAAATCACATCATTTTCCGTCATATCGGTAGTGAAACCCATCTTATAAAGCTGAGGCCCCGAAGATAGACTACCACGACTACCCCAAGAATTACCCGCGCAGGCGATCGGGCCATGAACCAAATGCGCCGCATCAGTAATTGGAACCAGAGCAATCATCGCCCCATCAAAAGCACAACCACCTTGAGCCGCCCCAGGTTGCGCTTGTTGTGTACAAGACTTATTCTTCTTCTCGCCCTTCTTCTGCTGATTATGTTCGCATCCCGTCTCATTCAGCAGTTCATTAACCTTCTTTTGGGTATTCATCTATCTTCCTCTGTGTTCTCCGTGCTACGCCAGTTCGCTCAAGTCGGGAAACCCTTTCGGCAGTCGCTCATGGGGGAAACCCCCAAGACCGCGCTGCCTCACCACGCGACTGGCTCCTCTGTGGTTCGATAAAAATTCTTGATAGGACTTAAATAAGAACTCTCTCAAACTCTCATTCCTTAGTGTCCTTTGCGTCCTTTGTGGTTCGTTAAATCCTACTTGAGAAAAACCAGTTAACAATAATCACCTATAAATTCACTGATTACTGTTAACTGATGACTGTTACAAAAACTTCCTGCAAAAATCTTCTCCATACCCGACACACAATTCCCCATGTGCATCAGTAATTCATTTCTATAACATCGACTTTTACAAGAAACTTTAAAGTATGCTTGACTACCAATAACAAAAAATCTTCTTGTCGCTCCAATACTCCTAAATTAATTGTGAAACTCTTTCTTTCCTCCCTTTGCGTACTTTGTGTACTTTGCGGTTAGATAAAAAACTCCGTTCACAACTCACAAGGATTGCTATAACTTCCAGATAATAAGTAAATTAGCAAATATACCTTGTCACATCCTCACCACATTCATCAGCGAGGTAAGACAAAGCCCGAAAACGCAAACCAACAAACTCATCATAGAGAGGATTAAGTTTGCATAAAGGTGGAATATGGAAACTCCGACCAAATAAACTAATATTTCGCTCAAAAGGACAACAGCAAGGAATTACCTGGCATATTACATGAGCGAGGCGATTATTTTTAACTTGAATTCCGTCCACAAAACGACGTAGAGGATTAAGTAGAGGAGACTTTTTATAGTTAGGTGGATGGTAATTAACGTGAGAATGAGCGTGATTGATGCTGTCCATGATAGAGAAAAGTAATTAAGAGATAGGTAGGTTGAAAAGTAAAAGGTAAAAAGTCAAAAGGCAAAAGAGTAAGTGTTTTACCTTTGCCCTTTACCTTTTGACTTACTTAGCTGTTTTTAACAAACAAGCTTGTAGCTATTTCTAGCGAATCAAGTCGAAGGAGATATCGGTCTTACCAGTGATGTTGGTGTTGCGATCCATTTCATCCAACAGAGTGTTAACAACCCAGTTGAGGATGTTTAGACCACCTTGGTAGCCGAGGGTAGCATAGCGGTGTAAGTGGTGGCGATCGAACAGAGGATAACCAATACGTACCATTGGGATCTTGGTATCGCGCCACAGGTACTTACCGTAGGAGTTACCGATGAAGAAGTCTACAGGCTCGGTGAACAACAAAGAGCGTAAGTGCCACAAGTCTTTTTGAATCCAAACGGTAGCTTCTTTACCGAAGGGGCTAGCAGCGAGAATAGCTTCCATTTCTTTCTTGAAAGCTTCGTCGCCGTTGTTGCAGAGGATGTGTACAGGCTCTGCACCCATTTCTAACAAGAAGCTGGTGATGGAGATGATCAAGTCAGGATCGCCGTAGATAGCGAACTTCTTACCATGAATCCAAGCGTAGGAGTCAGTGATAGCATCAACTAAACGACCGCGATCGATTTCCAACTCTTCAGGAATCGCTTTACCAGTCAATTCAGCGATCGCAGTCAAGAACTCGTCAGTACCTTTAACACCGAAGGGACGCAGAACTTGTGTTTCTTGCTTCCACTGGGTTTTAATGTATTCGCGGGTCTTGGGAGTGGTGTAAGCTTGGAGAGCTACTGTTGCCTTAGCGTTGATAGAATCAGCAGCATCTTCCAGCTTGGTACCACCTGGGTACATATCGAATTCACCAGTGTTGGGTGAATCAAAGTAATCGCTGCTGTCAGACAGAATGGTGTAGTCAACACCCATTGCATTTAACATCCGCTTAACTTCGCGGTTGTTACCTACATAGGTATCAAAACCAGGGATGATGTTGATTTTGCCGTTGCTGGTAGCTTTTTTCTTGCCTTCTGTCAGGTTCAACAGAATTCCCTTCATCATGTTGTCGTAACCAGTGATGTGGGAACCTACGAAGCTAGGAGTGTGAGCAAAAGGTACTGGGAAATCTTGAGGAATAGAACCAGCTTGCTTAGAGTTGGTGATGAACGCGCCTAAGTCATCACCGATTACCTCAGCCATACAGGTGGTGCAAACAGCAATCATCTTAGGCTTGTACAGTTGGTATGAAACTTGCATACCTTCAATCATGTTGTTCAAGCCACCGAATACTGCTGCGTCTTCTGTCATGGAAGAAGAAACTGCGGAGCAAGGCTCTTTATAGTGACGGCTGAGGTGTGTACGGAAGTATGCTACACAACCTTGAGAACCTTGAACGAAGGGAAGAGTACCTTCAAAACCCAAAGCAGCGAACATCGCGCCTACGGGTTGACAACCTTTAGCAGGGTTAACGGTTAAAGCTTCACGAGCAAAGTTCTTTTCCCGGTAGTCCCAAGATTTTGTCCACTCAGACACTCTTTCAACTTCTTCAGGAGAGTGAGCGCCTTCAAAGTTCTTTCTCTTGTTTTCAAATAGCTCGGTGTATTCTGGCTGTTTGAATAGATCAACGTGGTCTACAATTCTTTCAGGATTCTGTGGCATTTGTCTGTCTCTCTACGCTTGCTTGTTGGTGTAGTAATTGAAGTGTTGGGAGAGCCTGGGGACTTCGCGCCTCCCCTTGGGAGTCACGAGTGATGAATCATGAATAATGAATAAAAGACTTCATCCAGCATTCAGCATTCACCATTCTTCCCTAGGTTCCTGGGGCTACAAACCCCAGGCTATCCGTTTATTCTTGAGAATTAAGCAGCAGCCTTAGCTTTGGTAGCAGCTTTCTTCCAAGGAGCGCCAATCAAGCCCCAAGTTGGGCTGTTGAGTGCTAAATCCATATCACGAGCGAAGATAGCAAATCCGTCATAACCGTGATAAGGGCCGGAGTAATCCCAAGAGTGCATTTGACGGAAGGGAAGACCCATCTTTTGGAAGGCGTACTTCTCTTTAATACCGGAAGCGATTAAATCAGGCTTCTTAGCTTTAACGAATTCCTCGAATTCGTAAGCGGTAACGTCATCGTAAATGATGGTGGCGTTATCGATATAGTGGGTGGTACGTTTGTAGTCGTCGTTGTGAGCGAATTCGTAGCCTGTACCGACAACTTTGATACCCAAATCTTCAAAAGCGGGAACAACGTGGCGAGGACGTAGACCACCTACGTACAACATTACGGTGTTACCTTCCAAGCGAGGACGATACTTTTCAAGTACCGAATTCATCACTGGTGTGTACTTAGCGATGACTTTCTCAGCGTTTTCTTGAATCTTGGAGTCAAATTTAGCTGCAATTTCGCGTAAAGATGCAGCAATCTTGGTGGGGCCGAAGAAGTTAAATTCCATCCAAGGCATACCGTATTGTTCTTCCAAACTACGGCAGATGTAGTTCATAGAACGGTAGCAGTGGATGAGAACTAATTTAGCAGCAGGGCCTTGAATCAATTCGTTGAGTGTACCGTCACCAGACCACTGAGCTACAACACGCAAGCCCATTTCTTCTAATAACATCCGGCTTGCCCAAGCATCACCACCGATGTTGTAGTCACCGATTAATGCTACGTCGTAGGGGCTTGGCTCGAAGTCGAGAGTATTGTTTTTCTTAGCCTTGTCAAATTCAGGGAAAATCCAGTCACGGATAGCGTCGTTAGCGATGTGGTGGCCTAAAGACTGAGATACACCACGGAAACCTTCGCAACGTAGGGGTACAACTGGCTTACCAATTTGCTTAGAAGCTTTTTTAGCTACAGCTTCGATGTCATCCCCGATTAGACCGATGGGACATTCAGATTGAATGGAGATACCACGGTTCAAGGGGAAGAGAACTTCTAGCTCTTCGATAATTTTGGTTAGTTTTTTGTCACCACCAAATACGATGTCGCGTTCTTGGAAGTCGGAGGTGAAGTGCATGGTACCGAAAGAGTTGATACCTGTTACACCTACGTAGTAGTTACGACGACCAGACCAAGACCAGTAACCGCATCCTACGGGGCCGTGGCTGATGTGGATCATGTCCTTGATAGGTCCCCAAACCACACCTTTAGAACCTGCGTAAGCACAACCACGGGCGGTCATTACACCAGGAATAGATTTGATGTTAGACTTAACGCCGCAATCAGATTTGCTTTCTTCGTGGACGTTGAGGTGTTTTTCGCGTTTTTTGCGAGCTTTTTCGGGATAAGCTTGCAGAACTTCTTTAATTAGTTCCTTATTTTCATCTACAAGATTCTTGTTTTCTGGAGGTGTCATAGTCTGCCTCGGTAACAGTTAAAGATGGGGAAATGGAGGGAAAAAAGGGAGAGGAGAAGAATGAAGGCTGAAGGCTAAAGCTGAATGAAGGGAATTTTCATACTTCACACTTCATACTTCATACTTTCCTGGTCTCCTGGAAATTATCTATTTGGTAGCTTCTGCGGGCTTACCAATGATTTCTGCGTGCTTAGAATCGTCATCGAGAATACCGTATTCGATCAACAGTGCTTCTAGTTCATCCATCTCGATTGGTGTAGGAATGGTGAGCTTGTCGTTGTTGATGATTTTCTTAGCTAATGCACGGTATTCGTTACCTTGAATGCTGTCTGGTGCGTACTCGTTAACGGTCATACGACGCAATTCAGCGTGTTGAACGATGTTGTCACGAGGTACGAAGTGAATCATTTGGGTGTTCAAACGTTCAGCCAAGTTTTCGATCAGTTCAGCTTCACGGTCAACTTTACGGCTGTTACAAATCAAACCACCTAAGCGTACACCACCGGAGTGAGCGTATTTCAAAATACCACGAGCGATGTTGTTTGCAGCGTACATCGCCATCATTTCACCAGAGGTAACGATGTAGATTTCTTGTGCTTTACCTTCACGGATAGGCATAGCGAAACCACCGCATACAACGTCACCTAATACGTCGTAGGATACGAAGTCTAGGTCTTGGTAAGCGCCGTTTTCTTCTAGGAAGTTGATGGCGGTGATGATACCACGACCAGCGCAACCTACACCTGGTTCTGGACCACCAGATTCTACGCAACGAACACCACGGAAACCGGTGAGCATTACTTCTTCGAGTTCGAGGTCTTCTACTGCACCGCGTTCAGCAGCCAAGTGTAATACGGTGGTTTGAGCTTTGGCGTGGAGCATCAAACGGGTGGAGTCTGCTTTAGGGTCGCATCCTACGATCATGATGCGTTGACCCATTTCTGCCATAGCTGCCAGGGTGTTTTGGGAGGTGGTAGATTTACCGATACCGCCTTTACCATAGAAAGCTATCTGTCTGATTCTTTCGTCAGTCATGGTTCTCTTTTCCTACAATTGGTTGGTTAGTGGGTCTTTGTTTTTGTTTGAGAATCTCACGCCTGTTGAGCTATGGCTGTGAGTGGTTGTAGAACGCCGCCGGTGGCGATCGCTCTACCGAAAATCGCATTGGCATAATGTACATTTAGTTGGTTATGAAGTTGTGAAAGTTCTTTTGGTTGTCATTTGTCCTTTGTTATTCGTCATTTGTATTTCCCTAATGACCAATGACTAATGACAAATGACTATTGATTTAGACTGCTTCTACTACAATGTCTTTGCTGATGCGATCGCGCAGTCTGGACTCAATCGCTATCTTTAAGGTGGCGGTGCTGCTGGGACAAGAATCACAAGCACCTTTGAGAATGACTTTAACGGTGTTTCCTTCGATGTCGTACAGTTCTACATCTCCACCGTCTGCAATCAGGACGGGTCTTACTTCTTCGTCGAGAACTTTTTGAATTAAGGCAATCTTTTGAACGTTTGTTAGTGGTCTTGTGGCTGTGGCTATTTGACCGGAATTAAGAATTTCTGGAGCTTTTATGCCGTTAATGCTGTTTTTACTGGCTGTGGCGACTTCCTGCTCTACATCTTTAATAATATCATCAATTTTTGTTAAACAGGAACCGCATCCGCCACCAGCTTTGACATAATTTGTTACCTGCTCCGCAGTCGTAAGGTGATTTTCTTTCACTACGCGGCGAATTTTTGTATCAGTGATACCAAAGCAGGAGCAAATTAACACGCCTTCGTCATCGTCGTCATGGGCAGCCAGAGGAATGCCACGATAGTTATAGATTGCAGCTTCTAGGGCTTCTTGACCCATAACTGAGCAGTGCATTTTGGCTTCGGGTAAGCCGCCGAGGTAATTGGCAATATCTTTATTAGATACCTTCAAGGCTTCATCTAAAGTCAAACCCTTAACCATTTCGGTCAATGCACTCGAAGAAGCGATCGCACTGGTACAGCCAAAGGTTTGAAAACGTGCATCCAGAATCTTATCAGATTCTACTTCTACTTTCAGGTGGAGTCTTAAAGCATCACCGCAGGCAATACTTCCTACTTCTCCCGTTGCAACCTTAACTCCAGGTTCACCCGTTTCTTCAATGACTCCCTGATTCTTGGGATCGTAAAACAGTTCTAATACTTTATCTGTGTAGTCCCACATATTTTAAGTGCTGAGTGCTGAGTGCTGAGTTGAGGAGGGGAGTGGTGAGTAGTGAGTGGGGAGTGGTGAATTTTTAACCCTACTCCCTATTCCCAACTCCCTACTCCCTATTTACTTACCGATGTGCCAGTGTTTGTTCTTGAGATTGCAACCAACCTGCGTCGTCGTTTTTGAATGGCGACAGAGCGCGGAGACGTTCTACAATTTCGGGCATAACTTCAATGACGCGATCGATTTCAGCGTCGGTGGTGTAGCGACAAAGACTGAAGCGAATGGAACCATGTAAGGTCGTGTATGGTAAACCCATTGCCCGCAGAACGTGGGATGGTTCGAGTGAACCAGAGGTGCAAGCGGAACCAGATGAGGCACAGATATTGTGTTTATTTAACAAAAGTAGGATTGCTTCACCTTCGATATATTTAAAACCGATGTTGGTGGTGTTGGGCAATCTATTTTTGGTATCGCCGTTAACTTCACAATCAGGGATTTTAGCGAGGAGAGTTTGTTCCAAGCGATCGCGCAACTTTCTTTCTCTCGCAGTTGCTTCTTCTAAATGCAGCAATTCCAACTCGGCTGCTTTCCCTAAACCAACGATACCTGGAACATTCTCTGTACCCGCGCGGCGACCTCGTTCTTGGTGTCCACCAATCAACAGGGGACGGAATCTCACGCCCCGGCGCACATACAACGCGCCAATACCTTTGGGTGCGTGAATCTTATGACCAGACATAGTTAACATATCTATGGTGCTGGTCTTCATGTTCAGGGGAATCTTACCCACTGCTTGCACTGCATCGACGTGGAACAGTGCGCCGTGTTCTTTGACACGTAATCCAATCTGCTCAATCGGGAAAATCGTACCTGTTTCGTTGTTAGCATACATGATGCTGACCAAGGCGGTATTCCCTGTCAGTGAGGCTTCTAGTTCATCTAGATCCAACTGCCCCTGACTATTCACCGAAAGATAAGTAACGCTATAACCTTGGGTTTCTAATTGTTTGCAGACATTCAGCACCGCCGGGTGTTCTACTTGGGTAGTGATGATGTGGCGTTTTTCTGGCTGGGCTAACAAAGCGGCGCGAATAGCTGCGTTATCTCCCTCGGTTCCACAACTGGTAAAAACAATTTCTGATTCATCTGCACCTAAGAGGGCGGCTAGTTGTTCTCTGGCTGTTCTCACTGCTTTAGCCAGTTGCCCGCCAAAAGTGTGCATACTTGAGGGGTTGGCGTAATATTCGGTTAAATAAGGCATCATTGCCTCTAAAACCTGTGGGTCTACCTTAGTAGTCGCATTATTATCTAGATAAATGACGCTCATTATTTATACCCCTAGTATTTCACCCTGATGCTTTTGAATTTGTTCTGAGAACTTCTGAGAATAACAGTCAAACCAACGTTCCCAATAATCTTGTTTTTTTGTTAACTTCCCGACGACACGGTTATATTTAGCAAACCAGCTTTCCCAATAATCGTTTGTTTCTTTAACGCAACCATCACAGGTTGGGCAACCAGCTTTGCATTGAGGTACTGTGTGAATAGTGCCAACACAGTCTGTGCAGAGTTCAGAGTCAATCCAGTGGCGTGAGCCTTCTACTTTAATTGCTCCGGTAGGACATACAGACTCACAGAGATTGCAGGAAATACATTGGCTGGTAATCTTATAAGCCATGATTATTCTCCTTGCGAATGAGGGGAGTGTGAAGTGTGAAGTTGAAAGGTAAAGGCAAAAGGCAAAAGGTAAAAGGCAAAATAAATATAGTCTTTTACCTTTTTACTTTTTACTTTTTACTTCTTGTTCCCTAATTCTTTGACGTACTGTTCGTAAAACTCTAAAGCAACCTTCTCGATTACGTCGTAAGCTTCAACGGTCTGTATGCCAGCTTCGTGCAATTTTTCTTTAGGACAGTTGCCAATCTTAGAAACCAACACTGCTTTACAATCTGCAATTGTCTTCATAATATTCTCTGCGGTGGCAGCTTCACCGTATCCACCTTGACAATATTGATCAATCTTGCGGTGACTAACGAAACGAACTTCGTTGCCATCGACTTCGTAAACTTGGAATTCTTTGACGTGTCCGAAGTGTTGGTTAACTAATCCGCCACCTTTGGTTGCGACTGCAACTAAGATTTTCGGATTGTTAGCACTTTGCTGCTTGCCTGCTTTTGCTTTTTCTTTGGCTGCTTTGATTTCTTCTCTAAATTTCTCAATACCTTCGTGAACTTCTTGACGCTTACTGAAGTCGTACTCTGGAGCCATTTCCAAGAAATTCTCTTTAGTAAATTCTTGGCTGCGGTCTTCACCCAACAAACCAATGGCATCTGCACGACATTGACGGCAGTGGCGCATCATTTTCATGTTGCCAGCACACTGGTCTTGAACTGATTTGAGTTCTTTTTGTGAAGGGCCGCGTTGACCTACTAAACCGAAGTGTGTACCGTGTTCTGGTGCAGAAATCAAAGGCATAATGTTGTGCAAGAATGCACCACGCTCACGAATTGCTTTGTTGACTTCCACTAAGTGTTGGTCATTAATTCCGGGAATCATCACGGAGTTGACTTTGCACAGAATGTCGGCTTCTCTCAGAGCTTGTAAGCCTTCTAACTGCTTTTCGAGCAGAATTCTGGCTCCTTCAATGCCTCTGTAACGCTTGCGCTTATAGTGAACCCATGAGTAAATCTGCGCTCCGATTTCCGGGTCGATGGTATTTAGGGTGATAGTAACGTGATCTATATTTAGTTGTTTAATGCGATCGATGTATTCAGTTAGCATCAAACCGTTAGTTGATAAGCAAAGCTTAATGTCTGGTGCTTTGTCTGCAATCAACTCAAAGGTGCGGAATGTTTTGTCTGGGTTGGCTAGGGGGTCGCCAGGACCAGCAATTCCCAAAACTGTCATTTGAGGAATCTTGCCAGCGATAACCAACGCTTTGTGTGCTGCTTCTTCTGGTGTCAGTAACTCGCTCACTACACCAGGACGACTTTCGTTAGCGCAGTCATATTTGCGGTTGCAATAGTTGCATTGAATGTTGCAAGCGGGTGCAACTGCAACGTGCATTCTCGCGTAATGGTGGTGAGCTTCTTCGCTGTAGCAGGGATGTTTAGCAATACGTTCTTGGAGCTTTTCGTCCATTTCCACGGTGGCGCTGCTTTTGCTGTCGCATCCGCAACCACCAGATTTTGCTTGGATAGGTGTCGATTCAGTAACGGAGGAGTCTGTAACCTGTGGTGTCATTGAATTTCGCAAATGTCGGTGGACTAAGCTGCCACTGTGGGAGATGCCGTTGCTATGTTATTTGCCCTAGTAGAATGGAAGTCACGGCCATCACACTGCCCGCAGGAGTGCATCCTTTGGTTGTAGCAAAGCCACTTGGTGGGCAACTTCGCTGATGATGGCAGGCTATGAATCCTTGTGTTTCGGCTGGTGTGTGTCAACTTTGAGGTTGTGGGTAGAGTTGGTGTGGAAAGCCGCGACTTCGATTCACCGAGGCATGGTGCTATCTCATCCCTCCACTCACTTTTGGCTCGTTGTTTTGTTTCGAGTCATTGGTGATTGGCGATATATGATTTATAGCAGCCGTTTTTGAGCAGGGCTGGTGGTTATTTTTGGATAGAATTTATTGGATTTATTAGGTTTGTACTCAAATCTGCAAACCTAAATAGACAGCTATAAAAAAGTTTATAAATTTTATTTTTGGGTAGAGGTTCTAGTATTTTTAGGTCAGGGTTCTTGTATTTTTAGAGTGGGGTTTAGGATTTCTTTGTACTCAGCTATAACCCAATCTTAGCAAAGCTTTGGAGCGATTTGCTGCTAATTTCGAGATACAAAAAGTTGTACTCAAGCATCCCCTCAATCCTGATCAAAACCGCGACGGCTAAAGGATTTAGGGGGAAAAACTGGAGTAGATTTGTTGGTACTACTCCAGATACGTGCGAAATTCAATTCTGTATACAACATATCATTTTTTTTTAGGGAAAAATGTAATTCATATTTTCTTAAGTTTTATCAGTTTAATGAAATTAAATCGCACTGAAAAGTATGATATTGTTGGGTTTTGCAGTTATTGTCTGAGTCAAAATTAATGAATATCATTTGCAAAAATTAATTTTTTTATATAAAAATTAAAATATTTCGATATGCAAATAGAAGCATATTTAACAGATAGCATAAAAAGTTAATTGCGTTACAAACTGGGGGCGATCGCTACAAATTATTACACATCGCCATAAGAGGATGCTTGGAAAGTCAAAAAAAGCTCCAGTAAGGGTCTTCTGTCATTAATTGCTGAGTGCAAGATTTGAACATACACTCTACATCCAGCCTCATACACTCAAAAGCCCAGCCATAATGGCTGGGCTTTTGAGAAAGGCAGTGGGGCTATATTGCCCAAATTTACATATAGAGTTTCTGTATAAATCGCTGTACTGATAGGTAATACCACTACACGAAGATGAATTCCGGAAACAGAGGAAAAATTTTTTGGGAATTTGTCTAACTATTTTGGACAATACTCATACACAACTGACAACCCCAGCCTTTAGGATTTAAAAGGAGAGTCTGGTTGTGAAAACGGATGAACGATACATTGGGTAGTTGGGAAGAATGGGTAACTGTCTTGAGTTATGTGGCGTTTACTGTGTTTATCATTGGTTGTGTGTTTGCCACCCAGAGAAAATAACTTTGATAAAAGTCAGGGTTTTTTGAAAAAGTTACAGATGAACTGGCCAGGGTCTTGATTTTCCAATGGTACAAAAGTCCCATCTGACTGAATTTTGACTTTTTGACGGCAGTTGTACACTTCAAGGGGTGTTTTTTCACCATCTACGCTAAGAACTACCCGATATTCCCAATAATTTTTGGCGCTGCGGTTAATACTGAGAATGCAAATCTGATGACCATTGTAATTACGGCATACAGAAGCATAAGCGGGAAAGATGTAGAAATTGGAGAGTATAAGTAGGAATATCAGGACAAAATATTTCATCTGGTGCAATTTCTGGAAAATCCACTCTCATCGGTTGAGATGTTGTAAGCCATGTCTCCAATAAGCGTTAGCACAACAACTGTTAATAGGCATTTTAGCGGCGATCGCACCTTCATCAGCACAAAATTTGCTAATTTTTGCCGTTCATGTGGCATAAGCTAAGATAGCCCTCATGATTTGAGTTATAAAGTGAACTTAAATATCTGAAAAAGCAGTCTAGCTCACATGCTATTCTTAACTTGTTTTGCTGCAACCAGATGCGGAGGTAAAGTTCTAGCAGTTCTCAAATCAAATGAATGAGCCTGATTCCACTATATTATTGACATAAAATGGAGGGGGTATTTTTTTCTGGTTAAAAAATAAACAAATTATTATAATTCCGTTTATGTTAATAAATAAAGTAAATAACAATTAGTGTTTGTTAAAATAAAAATGGCATAAGTAGAATTTTATTATAAATAGTATATTTAGGGAAATCATAGATTGCTTGCAAGCAGATTTTTAAGCTTTCAAGCCTTAAATTAGTATCAAATAAAAACAAGGAACAGCGCATGAAATTTGGAATCGATATCGGACATAACTCTCCACCAGATACAGGTGCTAGAGGCATCAAAGTAGAAGATAACTTAACACTAGAAGTAGGCAATAAAGTTATAGCAAAACTCAAAGCATTGGGTCATGAAGTCATACCCTGTAGGCCAGACCGCCCGACATCTTCGGTGAAAGATTCACTTTCACAAAGAGTAAATAAAGCTAATGCTAATCGAGTTGAACTTTTTGTATCGATACATTTTAATGCCTTTAACGGTAAGGCCAACGGTACAGAAGTCTTTGGAGGTAGTGATACCAGTAGAAGAATAGCGAAATCTGTCTTAGATGAAATTATCAAACTAGGCTTTTTTAATCGCGGTGTTAAAAGTGGTTCTCACTTATTTGTTATCCGCAATACAAATATGCCAGCGATTCTTATTGAATGTTGCTTTATTGATTCGCAAAAAGATATTAATTTGTTTAACTCAGAAACAATGGCTAACGCTATTGTTAAAGGTTTAACAGGTCAAGTACCAACTACTCCAGTTCCGCCTGTACCAGATGAAGAACAGAATGTTGATACAACAACCCTCAGATTACAAAAAGCTTTAAATCGGTTAAAAATTACTGATAAAAATGGTAAGCCCTTAGTAGAAGATAATATGTTGGGCGAAATCACGAGTTCTGCTGTAGAAAATTTTCAAAAAATTGTTGGTATAGCCTCATCTGGTGTAGCTAACACATCTACATGGAATGCAATTAATTTGATTTTGGCTAAACGTATCATCCGCCCAAACCATGCTGGTGGAACGGTTGTGAGATACTTACAATACCGCGTCGGTGTGGAAACTGATGGGATTTATGGGCCACAAACAGAAGCAGCAATTAAGAAATATCAGCAGCAAAATGGTTTAACTGCTGATGGAATTGTTGGGCCAAATACTTGGCAAAAATTAATTGGCTAATTATTAGCAGTAAAGTCAGGCAAAATAAAATTTTTATTTTGCCTGGAGAAATTAGTTCAATTAAGAGAATAGTAGGTTGGGTGTAGCGATAGCGTAACCCAACAAAGTATGCGTGAATGTTGGGTTACGTTCCTCCACCCAACCTACACCAGTCTAAGTTGTTGCCTTAACTGAACTGTATTGTCCTATAAAATATTTTGCTTGGAGAAATTTAGCCACGATTTTTTTCTAATAGCAGCATCATAATTAAACTTAATAAAATCTGTTGTTCTTCGCGATCGCTAATTTGATCAACAGCTTTAATAATAAATTCCCGCGATAAGAAAGTCGGAATTTTTTCCAACCGCATCACCACCGTACCATCCGCCCGACTCACCAAATAGACAGGGTTGAACACGAAACCCGTAAACATACCCAAAACGGGAATTTCTGCAAATAAAGCATCTGCAACCTTCACCCAAGGATTTTTTTCTTGGATAGTTAAATAAGTATTTTCGCCATCAAAAATGTCATATCGCGCCCGCCAAATAGATTTTAAACCGCGACGTTTGACAGCGCCGATATTTGTACCGTTAGTGTCGCTAAATTCATAACGAGCCGAAAAATCAATAACGCGATCGGCTTTGATGTAGTATTGAGGGTTAGTTTGTTCAGCATCAGCAAAAATTGTTATAGCTTCTTTGAGCTTAAAAAGTTTCTGTTTAACGTAGAAAACTAAATTACCCTGAGCGTTAACAATAGAGATTTGCGGTGCTAATGCCCAAAATTTAAATGTAAGTTCCAAAGGATACTGCATAATTCAGTAGAAGCAACAAGGTTGATTGCTCTATTAATCCCAAAAGCAGTAAATAACCAATGTTTTTGTAACTAATATATACAAACTGAGACATTAATTAGTTTATGTTACCGCGTTCGGGACGTTGTTAATGATCGTGGATGGTAGGAATTTTTCAAAAATTTGCCGAGAGGCTGCATAAAAAAATCTAGGTCAACCTATTGAGTTAGTGAAGGGGTTAAACCCCAGAAACAAACACTAAAACATTAGGAGACCAGATTATGAAATTCCGCCATCTCACCAGTTCTTTGTTGACCGCTACTGCACTTTTGACCACTACATTCCCCGCTTTTGCTGGCCCCTTTGATGTTAGACCATCTGGAATATTCCGCCCCGCTAATGTGGTTCCTGGGGCTGTTGGTAATGTAAATGTGAATAAATCTACACCCAGCACACCCAGCAACCCAGTAGGTAATAGTGAAATTCAAGGCTTGGGCGACCATCAATCTTGGGTTGACCACAACACTCTTGCCAATGACCCCCGCGCTTTGTGTAGTGATGTTGGCTTGGGTAACAACACCCGCACTAGTTCCAGCAAAATTGCTTTAGCAAATTCTACTAGCACTCGTTCCAGTTCTTCTCGTAGTCATAATGATGGTGGTGGCGGTGGTGTCAGTATTTTTGGAATTGGAGTTAGCGGTAGTGGTGCTAGTCAAGGTAGTCAAAATAATAGTGAATCTCGTGATAGTCGCACCAACCGCACCGAAGAAAATAGCAGTAGTTCTGCAACTGTAGTTCAAGGTAAAAATTGCGATGCTTTTGTGGATGCTGCTGCGGCTAGAGATATCAACTACCAAGACAACTTAACCCGCCGCTATGAAATTAAAACAGGTCGTCGCGGACAACAAGTTAACCAACTACTGGAAGATAAGTAATACCATGTGCGATATTAGCTTGGACAAGATGTCTAAGATGTCCAAGCTACAAGAGATATAAAAATAATTAACCTGAAAAAGCCAAGGTTAGCGCCTTGGCAATTCTCATTCTGACTTCTGAATCCTGACTTCTAAATTCTGCTGTAGTTTTAACTACTTTTCTGATTTTTTAAATAGTGCTAAATAAGCGGCAACCTAATTATATTGCTGTTACATCTTTGTTAAGAAAAGTTACAACGCTCTTAACACAAGGAAATATTATTATGGTTGTCACAGGTGAGAAGAATACCAAACATCAGGTAGTAATTGTAGGTGGTGGCTTTGGGGGATTATATACAGCAAAATATCTGGCTAACGCAAATGTAAACGTTACTCTCATTGATAAACGGAACTTCCATTTATTTCAGCCACTGTTATATCAAGTTGCTACAGGTACGCTATCACCTGGTGATATTTCCTCACCATTACGAGCTGTATTCAGCAAAAGTAAGAATACTCAGGTATTGTTAGGAGAAGTCAGTGATATTGACCCAAAAGCTCAAAAAGTGATGATGGGTAATCAGGTAATACCCTATGACACTTTAATTGTGGCGACGGGTGCAAATCATTCTTATTTTGGTAAAGAACACTGGAAAGACTTGGCTCCTGGCTTAAAAACTGTGGAAGATGCTATCGAAATGCGCCGCCGGATATTTGGTGCATTTGAAGCAGCCGAAAAAGAAACTGATCCTGAAAAGCGTAGTGCTTGGTTGACTTTTGTGATTGTGGGTGGTGGCCCTACAGGTGTAGAATTAGCGGGTGCGATCGCGGAGTTGGCATACAAAACTCTCAAAGAAGACTTCCGCAGTATCGATACATCCGAAACCAAAATTTTACTATTGCAAGGTGGCGATCGCATTCTGCCACACATTTCACCAGATTTGTCAGAAGAAGCAACCGCATCTTTGAGAAAGTTAGGTGTGGTGATTAACACTAAAACCAGAGTCACCGACATTGAAAATGACATTGTTACTTTCAAGCAAAACGGTGAAGTTAGTTCCATTCACTCCAAAACTATCTTATGGGCAGCAGGTGTGAAAGGTTCGACAATGGGGAAAATTTTAGCAGAACGTACAGATGTAGAACTTGATCATGCTGGACGTGTAGTTGTAGAACCAGACTTGACTGTTAGAGATTACAAAAACATTTTCGTGATTGGAGATTTAGCTAACTTTTCCCATCAAGATGGCAAACCCTTACCTGGTGTTGCACCAGTCGCCAAACAACAAGGAGAATATGTAGCTAAACTGATTAGACGACGCTGGAGAGGTTCGACTTTGCCACAATTCCATTACAACGATGTTGGTAGTTTGGCAATGATTGGGCAGAATTTAGCTGTTGTCGATTTAGGTTTCCTTCAACTTACAGGTTTCCCAGCTTGGGTATTTTGGCTCATAATTCACATCTATTTCTTAATTGAGTTTGACACTAAATTACTCGTAGTATTCCAGTGGGCTTGGAACTATATCACTCGAAATCGTCGCTCTAGATTAATTACAGGCCGAGAAGCATTTACAGAACCGCAAACACCTGTTAACAAGAGCAGTCGTTTACTAGATGCTTAAATCGGGTTTGTTGAACAAGTTCTTTGGTAAGGTGGTTTGGGGTATGTGTCAGATTCAGTGCAACCATCGACTATAGCAACAACTTTCTCACCGAAACGCTGGCGGATTTCTTCACGGGTGGATTTTCCACCTTGGTCTTCAATACTATCATGTAGTAAAGCTGCGATCGCCTCTTGTTCTGTTCCGCCAGCTTCTAAAACCAGTGCTGCAACACTAAGTAAATGTTTAATCAACAATGTTATGATGTTGCCTCACGTTGTGAATGCGTCGCCTCACATTGTGAATGTACCAAGTCACATTGTTAATGTGTTGCCTTGCATTGTGAATGTACCAAGTCACGTTGTTAATGTGTCGTTTCACATTGTTAATGCACTGGGTTACACTCATTAATTAATCATGATAGTCTTTGAGTGAACAGAATATAAAGCAATCTATTGGTTCAAGTCAATTTTTTGAACGAACCGCAAAGAGCGCAAAGGGCGCAAAGAGAAAGAAGAGATTACTAACTAAATCTGTGTATATAGTAGAAGTATAAGGCAATACAGTTTAGTTAAAGCAACAATTTAGACTGGTGTAGGTTGGGTGGAGGAACGGAACCCAACATTATCAAGACTTTGTTGGGTTACGCTATCGCTATACCCAACCTACTATTCTTTTAAGTGAACCGTATTGGAATATAAAAAAGGAAAAGTTTTTTTAGCTACTTGATTGCAACTAAAATGTTATTTGTTGGGTAAAGCGATCGCTCCACCCGACAAACTTTTTGATAACCTGTTACCTATCACCTCTTCCTTGAATATTTAAAGCTCGTCCTTGAACTGTGGGAGCAGAGGGAACGTTTAGTAAACTGTTGATGGTTGGGGCAATATCAATATTGCGAATCCTGCCAATGTTACCACGGCGCTGAATGTCAGGGCCAGCAGCATAAAAGATGGCGCTGAGACTGGGAATTGTGGGATCATAACCATGCGCGCCGTAGAAATTTGGTACAGAAAATACAGAGTTATCATTGTCTCCTAAACGGGTGATGATGGGGCTTTGTGTACCATCAAAGTTGTATCCCGATCGCATAATTGCAAACACATCACCAGTATCTTGACCGACAAATTCGCTTGTACCCAAGCCAAATTTTGGATCGTTGACATCGCTGGGTAATGGGCGGGGGTAAATTAAGTCAAAGACTGCTTGTTGTCTTCCCCGGACGTAATTAGGATTGGTATCGAGCAATTCTCGCAATGCTGTGATGAGTTGCTGTTGTAGGGTAATATATTCTGCACGACTGACAACACCATTAGGTTCACGTCCTTGGAGATTAATATAAATGTTGGCGGCTGGCCCTGATGTGACGGCGCGGACTTTAGTTAAATCAAAGCCGCGATTTCTTAGGTAATTATTTAAGTTAACTGCTGTGTGAAAGGGGGCAAAGCCGTGATCGGAAACAACTAAAATGTTACTGTTGGGTGTACCTTGGCGATTTGTCCCTACTGCGTCGATGATGCGCTGAACGGCATTATCAGCAGCTTGATAACCGGCTTGTACATAAGTTCTATATCGCGCTACTTTGGCTTTATCTTGTCTAGCGCCAATGGATAATGGATTGGTCGGATCACTAGGTTGACGGGAATCAGTTAATAAAAACTGGTGTTCTGAGCCATCTGGTTGTTCAATATAAACCATGACTAAATCTGCATTGGGATTTTGGTTAATGGCTCTCAATGCGAGTCGAGTTTGATAATCTACAAACAGTTGTACTTGGTCTTCGTAAATATCTTCTAATTCGCTGTCGGGGAAAGTGGTAAATCCTGGGCTGAGGCGTTCTGGAATACGGAAATCAGCTTGGGGAGACCAAAAACCAACGTTACTAAGAACATCATCGACAGTAGTTTGTACGGCGGGATTGCGAGGAATTGCATTCGCAGAATAACGTGCAATGCGAACAGTACTTAAATCGGGTGCAAGATTGCTGACGTAAAACGCTGTACCTGCTTGATTAGAACTGCCTTCTAAATAAAATAAACTAGATTTGCGATCGCTCGCCTGCACATAAGCCGGGCCAGTTGCAGGTAAACTAAAAGTCCCTGTGGGAATACCAAGTTGAGCATCAAAAAATACTAATGTGTCATAATTGGTGCGGCGATCGTCTGTTGTATCTAGTGCTGCAACTTGAATATCATAGTTGACACCACCAACAGTAAACTGATCATTTAAACTTGCTTGTAAAATTGGGCTGTAAGAAATTCTGCCTGCGTTATTCAATTGTGTCACTATCAAACTAGCCGCAGAACTAAAGTTAGCAGTAGTTAAACTAAAACCCCTCGCACCTACCCCCGCAAACGCCCCAAAGGGAACGGTGTAAGATACAGTTCTGGTGCTGGCTGGTTGAATAATTGGGCTATTAGTCAAACCAGGAACGCGCACATCAACTCCATCTGCACCGGGAAAGGTAGCCGCGACTACTTGTTTACCATTGCGCTGAAGCCCGACCCAAATCGGTTCCGCCGTTGGTTGTACACTGGCGCTAGGGCCGATTGTGGAATAACCGCCAATTGGTGCGCCAAAACCACTAATGTTAGAGGTAAAGGGACTGGCAACTAAGTGGAATGTATTAGTATTAATATCATTGCGGGCAGCAGTGGAACCTGTACCAATAGCTACGTGACAAGCCGCAGTTAAAGAGGCACTACAAGTAATATTTCTTTCCGCATAAACACCTTGTCTTCTGAGTAATCCCAATCCTTGGCGGCGATTTAATACACCGTCTCTTAAGTACTGCTCGACAAAATCGGGTGTGGCACCATCGAGAGAAATTAAAATGACTTTGGGGCTTGGTGTATTGGCTACTGGTTGAGCCGCAATAGAATGCACACCTAAACTTAAGAAAACAGTCGCCAGCACTATTGCAGATAAGCGGAAAAATAACTTATGTCTAAAAGTCTGCCTTAGCCACTGCCATGTTTGATTTATGCCATAAAATTTTAAATACTTGCTCACTTGTCCTCCGTTAGTCTGCGACCGTCATTTGTGTAGGATGATTGCAGCTCAAAGTTTATTGACAGTACGTTAACGAAAGACTATGAAAATTTTAAGCCGAGAATTCTATCGGAATTTGGTTTGATGGGTGAATAGACAAGGGAGAGAGGGGAGACAAGGTAGACAAGGGGGATCAGGGACAATTGTTAGCGCCGAATTATTTGGAAGAAAATAGTAATGGAATGCGATCGCACTTTGGCGATCGCATTTTAGAAGCCACAACTATAGCGGTGAATGCTTTACTTAGCATTGATAACTTTGATGAAGCGGTGAAGACGGCTTTACAAGTGATGGGTGAAAGTTTAGATTGCGATCGCTTGGGTGTGATTGAACATTTTCCCATTCCATTATCTACTCTACCGGGTTGGCGATCGCTGTATGAATGGAATGCACCGAATATCATTGCTCAAATCTCCCATCCCACAACAGCCCAAGGAACCTACGCCGGGATTGAGGAATGGTATCAACGCCTGCAAGCAGGTGAAAGTATTAGCTGTTTGCTAGAAGAAATACCAGAACCGTTTCGTAGTGGACAAGCTGCAATTGGTGTGAAAGCATTGTTCGCTGTGCCGATTTTTGTCGAAGAACTATTTTGGGGAGTTTTGAGTTTTGATCACTGTCGTCAAGTCAAACACACCAGCACCGCCGAATTAACATTGTTAAAAACCGCCGCCGCTTGTATTGGTAGTGCCATTCAGCGTCAACGTATCCGCCAAACCGAACAAAAACGCACAGAAGAATTAGCAAAAGTTAACCAAGAGTTACAACAGCGCGATCGCTTACTTTCTGTAGTTGCTCAAGTTACCAAAAATCTCCTAGACACCGAAGATATTGATATCGCAATTCCTCAAGCTTTACAAGCGATCGGTGAAGTTGCCAAAATTAGTCGCGTGCAAGTCATCCTCGAACGCCAAAACCCAAGCACTCAAAAATTACAACACTGCATCACTTATGAGTGGGTAGCTGGAGGTATTTCTCCCCAAATTCATCATCCAACAATGGCAATTATTGATAATGATGATGCCGAAATTTTACTGCGAGAACTACATGCAGGTCGTTCCATCTGGTATTTAGTAGATGACTTACCCCATCCCCTCAAAGCGCAATTCCAATCACTCAACATTAAATCTTCTGGAGGTGTACCCCTATTCATTGAAGGACGCTACATCGGTTCTGTGGCTTTTGATGATTGTGTTACGCCGCGCCATTGGAGTCAGCAAGAAATGGATGTCCTCACCACTGCGGCGGAGGGAATTGGAGCCGCGCTGCATCGCAAACAATTAGTAGCACATCTGATTCAAGAACGCGCCAGTACTGTAGAAAAACGAGTCGCAGAATTAGTCAGAGCCAATGAATCACTGCGTGGTTGTGTGAATCGATTGGCAGATGAACCAGATTTAGAAACATTCTGGGAACATATTTTACTAGAAGCCTCCGCCCAAGCTAAATCCTATGCCGCCGCTTTGTTTTTGTATGACGCATCAACTAACACTAGTTTGATGAAACGTTATGTCAGAGAAGGTAAAGTGATTCCCATCCACACAGATCCCGAATTTGTGCAGTTTCGCCTGCCAATTTCTGCAAATATTTTTTCCTATTGGCAAGAGGCGCTATTTAAAGGCGAGGTAATTTTTTTTAATGTCGAAGATAACAAGAAACTGCTCGGCGCAAGAATTAAATGGCATCGCGCTCAAGGACATCGTTCTATTGTACGTGTACCTTTAATTTTGGGCGATCGCCCCTTGGGATTCATTGGTTTATGTTTTCAAGAACCCAGAACTAGCTTACCTGCAAATATTGAATTGATTATCGCCCTAGCACAGCAAGCCACCTTAGCCATCCATTTAACTTCTCTCGCTGAACAAAGTCGTCAAGCCGCAATTTTAGAAGAACGCAACCGCATGGCTAGAGAAATTCATGATACTTTAGCGCAAGCTTTCACTGGTGTGATCGTTCAATTGGGTGCAGCTTCCCGCATCATTCCCCAAGATTTACCAGAAGTCCAAGAACATATCACCCAAGCCAGAGAACTAGCGCGGGAAGGTTTAGCCGAAGCGAGGCGTTCGGTAAATGCCCTACGTCCCCAAATTTTAGAAACGCAGAATTTACCCACAGCCTTTCATCACCTCGTAACGCAGATGTCGGCGGTGATTGACACTCAGATTATCTGCAAAATCATCGGGGAAGCTTATCCCTTAACAGTCGATGTTGAAAATAACTTGTTACGCATTGGCCAAGAAGCATTGACAAACGCCATTAAACATGCGTTTGCTAGTGAAATTGTGATTGAATTAGTGTATGAACCGACGCAATTGATTTTAAGGGTGAAAGACAATGGCAAAGGATTTGCACCAGAGAGTTTAGCTGTTGTTAAAGGTTTTGGCTTGATGGGAATCAAAGAAAGAAGCGATCGCATCAAAGCTCAGTTAACCATTAAAAGTTTGCCACAACCAGGCACAGAAATTACCATCCTGATTCGTCGAGACTAAACCTGGATTTCTCACAAGAGAGAAATCCAGGGGGGTGGGAGGTGTGGGAAGGGTGGGAAGTGTGGGAGGTGTGGGAGGATGGTGAAGAAATCTTTCCCCCCTCTCTTCCCACACTCCCCTCTCTTCCCACACTCCCCTCTCTCCCCACACTCCCCACCCATAATTCGGATAAACCATGACTGACAACCAACCCATCCGCATCTTGATAGTTGACGATCATCCCGTCGTGCGTCAAGGTTTAGCCGCCATGATTGACCGCGAATCAGATATGACAGTTGTCGGACAAGTTTGTAATGGATATCAAGCAGTAGAAATATTTCCCCAACTACAACCTGATGTCACCTTAATGGATTTGCGAATGCCAGAAATGGACGGCGTTGCAGCAATTACCGCTATTTGTCGGGAATTTGCCAATGCTAACATTATTGTCCTCACCACCTACGACGGCGACGAAGATATTTATCGCGGCTTGAAAGCTGGCGCGAAGGGTTATTTACTCAAAGATGCCGAACCAGATGAATTACTCTTAGCAATTCGCATCGTCAACACCGGACAAAAATACATTCCCACATCCGTCGGCGCTAAATTAGCCGAACGAGTAGGAATATTGCAACTCAGCAGTCGAGAACTCGAAGTCATCCGGTTGATGTCCACAGGGAAAACCAACCAAGAAATTGCAGCAGTATTGCAGATTTCCGAAGGCACTGTGAAATATCACGTTAATCATATTCTCAGCAAACTAGGCGTAAGCGATCGCATTCAAGCCGTAATTACCGCCCTCAAACGCGGAATTGTCACGTTGCACTGAATAAGAAATCAGGAGTCAGAATGAACACCAAGCGGAGTCGAGGTGTTGATAGCATCGTTTTTTGTGGTAATTAATATTGAGTAATTCAGTAACTTTTTTGCTTAACTGAGTTACTTGACTCAAATAAATTATGCTTTCAATTTCAGTATTAATTTAATGGAAGCTTTACCAGATAATTGGGCAGATATTCAACCTGATACTGTATATATTTCAATCAGTGGTCTACTAGTCTCATTTGCAAGTGAACAAATAAAGTTGGGGTTAAAATATGATCAAAAGGGGAAACATTTAAAAGCTATCGAGAAAGGGCAAGTCTCCCCTCGCGGGAATATTGGCTTGGTTGCTTCCCAAGAATCAGGCTACGATTTGAAATCTAAAGTCTTAGGTAAAGGTGGCGACCGCCGATTTCATGCAAAATTTCTTGATGGTATATTACACTTCCCTGGTTGGATAACAGAACATTAAACACACATAGTTATGACCATGCTCGAATTAAAAAATCATCAAGTCTGGCAAGATTTAACTGAAATCTTAGAAAATTTAGATACTAATTTTCTTGTACAAGAACATCTTAATCAATCTGATTATCAAGTGTGCGGTTACTGGGATGAACAAGATGAATATTATGAAACAATTACTTTGCCTCGTACCCTAGAAGCCAAATTAGTTAGCAGTTCTATTGGCTTTACTCACACTGAACGTTTTTTACAACTAAAGTTTTCACTCATAATTGATGCTACTGCTCATCCCAAAATTGCCAGTAATAAAGCTCAAAAACTTGGTGAATTAGTTCTTATTTATAATGAAAATCTAGAATTTGTTGATGAAAATTGGCTTTTAAATGTCGATTCTCCAATGCTTATAAAGTCATCTATAGCAGTCTTAAATCATTTGTAAAATTTCTATATCTTTTTCTTCTTTCTTACCTTTGCGTCCTACCCTGCGGGAAGCCGCTTGCGCGTCTAAGGCGTTCTTGGTGAAGCAGTCCAGTCTTGGGGGTTTCCCCCATGAGGAACTGCTGAACCCGGAGGGCGGTTCGTTTCCATATCTATGTTTTTCACGACTCATTTAGGATTGCCATAGCACAGGCTGGCGTAAATAACCAGACCATAAAAAATTGCTAAAAAGCTTCTGGTATCACTATTCCAGGACTTACGCAAAATCATGAAAAAACGTAGACGCGATAGCGGTGAAGCAGTGCGTTGGGCGGGTTCCCCGACTTGAAGCAACTGCTGAACCCGAAGGGCTTCCCGCAGGGTAGGACACGAAGTTAAGAGGATTTGAGAGGGTTCTTGCGTAAGTCCTATATTCTTTCTTTTTACTTTTGCCTTTTTACTTTTACCTTTTTCCACTAGCCAAAAGTTAAGGTCATATCCCCATCTCTGAGTTAGTCATCAACTCACCTTGTGGTCTATGTAAAACTTCAACTTTGGACTAGGGACAAATGTTAGCCGATTTTATAAAGTAATAGCAATTTGAAATCCGTTGATTCTGCGCCAGTTTTATTGAGATCACGTCGTGCTAATTCTACAATGCTCAAACTTATGACGTTGTTACTAGTCAGCAGCATGACTGTGATGGCTAATGTAACCATTTCCTACGCCTTACCGCCTATAGAAGCATCTGATATTGAGAATTTCTCAGAGCCGAATATTTTAGAGCAAGTCCCGACTGTTAGCCAATTCGCAGATGTGCAACCTACAGACTGGGCTTTTGTGGCACTGCGATCGCTCGTTGAAAAATATGGCATCATTTCTGGTTATCCTGATGGAACATATCGAGGTAATCGGGCGATGAGTCGATATGAATTCGTTGCGGGTTTAAATCTTGCTCTCACACAAATTCATCAACTCATCGCGGCGGGTGATACCGTTTCCCCAGAAGACTTGACATTATTACAAAAACTCCAAACAGAATTTGCGGCAGAATTAACCACCTTGCGATCGCAAGTTGAGCAGTTAGAAGCCCAAACAACTGTATTAGCATCCCAGCAGTTTTCTACAACCACAAAACTATCAACCCAAGTCATCATCGCTGGAAATGCAGGTGGATATACAAGCGATCGCATTATTGCCCCTAGAGGTGCTGTAATTACCGAAAATCAACCAAATGCCACCATAATCTACCGAGTTAGCCTCAATTTCAACACCAGTTTTACAGGTAAAGACTTATTACAGGTACGCTTAGTAACTGGTAGCGGTAGTGCTGATGACAACACAGCAGGTTTTTTAGAACCGAATTTGGGAAGTACTCTAGAGTTTTCCATCCCTGGTAGAAATAACCAAATCAGCCTAGCGCGTCTTTATTACACTTTCCCCCTGGCTCAAGACTTGAGTTTAACCTTGGGGCCATCAATTACCGCCCCCGATTTTGTTGATAAAAATCGCTATGCCAACCTGAGTTTTCTGGATTTTTCTACTCAAGCCTTAGTCAATAACTATGTACTGTTTCCCAGAGCCAGAGGCGCAGGTGCGTTTCTGGAGTGGAATCCAGGTGCAGGAGCTTTACATTTACGCGGAGTTTACCTTGCTGGCGATGCTAACAATACCCTACCAGAGAATGCCCAATTGTTTGGCGGTGGTAGACCACAAGACATTCGCCTATTTCCCGTTGGGGGTGGTGGTGCGACAGGCGGTTTATTTGGCGATCCTTACCAGGGAATCATCGAATTAGAATATGCACCGAGTCAGAGTTGGGCGCTACGTCTGCAATATGGCGGGGGCAGAATTTTTGGCAGTGATTTTGCCGCTTTCGGAGTCAATTTTGACTGGGCATTGAGTAATCGCTTGGGTGTATTTGGTCGATATGGCTACAGTTCTTACAGTAATACCACTGTCGGCGATATTCACCCAAATTATTGGATGGCAGGGTTGGCTTTTCCTAATTTATTCGTGAACCGAGCCATAGCCGGCATTGCGATCGGTCAGCCATTAATTGAAAATGCTGTGGGTAATGCAACTCAAACTAATTTTGAAGCCTTTTATAATTTCCCCCTAACAGAGCGAATCCGCATCACTCCCTTAATCCAAGTCATTACCAACCCCGCCAATCAAGATGCTAACGGCACCATTATTAGCGGCACTATGCGAATGGTTTTATCGTTTTAACCTTTTTCTTGATGACAAATCCAGCCTATGAAAGAACCATGTCAATATCCATCGCCTGGTGTAATTGCGATCGCTCGGCGTGTCAAACCAGGATTAGAAGAAGCTTTTGAAGAAGCAACCAAAGGCGTGATTCTCGCAGCCAGCACGTTTCCCGGCTATATGGGAAGCGATGTTTTATATCCCCTAACGAAAAAAGGCGAGTGGCAGTTAATTTTGCGGTTTGACACTGCTAAACATTTACAAGAGTGGGAAGAATCGGTAATTTGTCAAGCTTGGATTGCTCGCGCCGAAGCTCTCACAGTAGATGGAGCCAAGGTGATGCGCGTCAATAGCTTAGAAGCTTGGTTTGCTCTCCCAGAAATCCCCAACGCCTCACCGCCACCCAAATGGAAAACCGCAATTGTCAGTGCAGTTGGTCTTTATCCTGTGATTTCGACTCTGCCGAATTTTCTCAGACCAATTACCAGTGAGCTACCGATTTGGATAGCTAGTCTGGTGAACATTAGCATCATGATGCCCTTGATGACTTGGGTGATTATGCCCCAAGTCACACGTTTATTTAAAGGTTGGCTTTATCCATCTAAAAGCAAGAAGTAATACTCATTCCTTTCTCAACCAATCACAAAGGACAAAGAACAAATGACCAACAATCAAGATTTATTCTCACCCATCCAGCTTGGTGACTACACATTACCCAACCGAATTGTTATGGCTCCGATGACGCGCAATCGGGCTGGGGAAGGCAATGCACCCACACCACTGAATGCTACATACTACGCTCAACGTGCCACGGCTGGGTTGATTGTCACGGAAGGTTCGCAAGTATCACCCCAAGCTCTGGGTTATCCGGCTACACCAGGAATTCACTCTCAAGCACAAATTACAGGTTGGCAAGAAGTGACAAGAGCAGTACATAGTGCAGGTGGCAGAATCTTTTTGCAACTATGGCATACAGGACGCATTTCTCACCCTTCATTACAAGCAGATGGCGCATTACCTGTTGCTCCTTCAGCGATCGCACCTGCTGGTAAGGCTATGACTTACACTGGTGATCAACCCTTTGTTACACCTCGCCCCTTGGATTTAGAAGAGATTCCTAGTGTCATTGATCAATTCCGTCAAGGTGCGAAGAATGCTCTAGAAGCTGGTTTCGATGGTGTGGAAATTCACGGAGCTTTTGGGTATCTAATTGATCAGTTTTTACAAGATGGCACTAATCAACGCAGCGATCGCTATGGTGGTTCCATTGAAAATCGGGCGCGGTTTCTGTTGGAAGTCACAGAAGCAGTATGTAGCGTTTGGGGTTCAGCGCGGGTAGGCGTGAAACTATCACCCAGCAACACATTTAACGATATCCATGATTCTGATCCGAAATCAACATTCAGCTATGCGATCGCTGCCCTCAAGAACTTTAATTTAGGATATCTGCATTTAATGGAACCCACACCAGCCGATATTCGCCACGGTGGTAAACCAATTCCGGTTGCAGAATTTCGCCCTTTATATCCCGGTGTGTTGATTGCCAATGGTGGTTATGATAAACAAAAAGGTAATGCTGCGATCGCAAATGGCATTGCAGACTTAATTTCCTTTGGTGCATTATTCCTCGCCAATCCCGACTTACCCAAACGTTTCCAGTTAGATGCACCCCTAAACCCAGGCGATCGTAATACCTACTATGGTGGTGATGAAAAAGGTTACACAGACTATCCTTTTTTACCCTCTTAGTGCTGAGTGCTGAGTCAAGAAAAATTACTCAGCACTTTGTGATCACATATCTTGCACCTAGCCCCGACGAATGGAATTCGCGGCTATAAAAACGAAGTCCGCCTACGCGGACTAACGTAAATTCAAGCCTTTTGAGCCTGCGGAGGCAGGCTTTGTTTGTGTAGCCGCGATTTTAATCGTCAGGTGCAAGATGTGTGTGATCCTATAGCAATCCTAAATCATCTCTAAACATCTCTCCCTTGTCTACCCTGTCTCCCTTGTCTCCCTTGTCTTTATTCTTCACATACCAAAAACCTTAAACTCTCAATCTCAATTAGCTTGACTAATCGTAGAACCAGAAAAGCTCCGTTTGAGCATAAACACAGATAACACAATTCCTAAAATTGCCAGTGCTGTCGTTGGATAAAAGAAAACTGTATAACTGCCAAAAATATCACGAATTCTGCCAGCTAACAAAGTTCCGCCTAATGCACCTGCGCCATAAGCTGTGAAAACTAAACCGTAATTTTTGGCATAGTCGGCGGCGGAGAACAAAATTAAGGTGGTAGTAGGAGCGATCGCTAACCAGCCACCAAAGGAAAAGTAAAATAGGGAAAACGCTATTAAATAAGTAGCGACAGTTCCTTGGCCAGCCTTTAGCATCATCAACGATGCAATTAATACTAAAGTAAAAGAAACAATAGCAGCTAACTTCGGACTAAAACGATCAGTAAACCAGCCAAAAAATATTCTTCCTAAAGCATTAAACACAGCAAATAAAGAAACTGTACTGGCGGCTGTGGTTGCATCTAGTTTAATGATTTCTTGAGCTAAAGGGCTAGAAATACCAATTGCTGCCAATCCTGAGAATGTGCCGATGGTGTAGCATAACCACAAACCGTAAAATGCTGGTGTTTGTAATATTGTCTCGGAATTGGTGAGTGATGTAGTTCCCGAAACTGCAACATTGGGATTCCAATCGGCTGGTTTCCAATCTGGAGGCGGTGTTTTTAAAACAGTGGCGATCGCTAAAATAATCAGTGTAAAAGTTATACCTAAAATCACAAAAGTTTGCCGCACTCCGTAAGCATCAATCAGTGATTTTGCCAAAGGTGCAGTAATTAACGGCGACAGCCCAAAACCAATCACAGTTAAACCCACTGCAATACCTTTTTTATCAGGAAACCACTTAGCGATTACAGCTAACGGTACACCATAAACTATACCTACACCCGCACCAGCGATCGCACCATAAGTCAAAGTTAATAATTGTAAATTGCCATCCAAACTCGACAAAACATAACCCAGTCCCATAATTACACCACCAACTGCGGTAATCTTCCGAGAACCAAAGCGGTTAATGTAAAAGCCAGTAATTGGCATCAATATGGCAAACATAATTAACAAAACCGTAAATGGCAACAAACTTTCTGTTGCATTAATATTCAGTAATTTTTCGAGAGGTTTTCTAAAAATACTCCATGAATAAACAGTGCCAAGACAAAGTAAAACAATTGCACCTAAAGGAATTAGCAACCATCTGCCTTTTTCTACGGGCATACCAAAAAGCCGCATATATTACATCTATCCTGTGAAATTATTTTTTCAACAGTATCTCACCTTTTGGTCTGGAAAATAATTGGAACCAATACTTCTCAAATCACTTCCTAGCCCGTGTTAAAAAAACCTAAAAGTCTGGAGATAGATAAAACTAACAGCTAAATTTGTTACAGTTACCTAGCGATCGCAGTTAAGTAGTTTGAATGAGTAGCCAAGCAGCCCGCACCTACGCTTTTTTATCAATTGCAGCAGCAGTTGTAACTATTGGTTTAAAGTTTGGAGCTTACCTACTAACAGGATCAGTAGGGCTACTTTCTGATGCTATTGAATCATGTGTAAATTTACTGGCTGCACTAGTAGCATTATGGGCATTGACTTATGCAGCGAAACCCGCCGATGCTGAACATACCTTTGGACATTCTAAAGCTGAGTATTTTTCGAGCGGTGCTGAAGGCGCACTGATTGTTGTGGCAGCTATGAGCATTGCTCTAGAAGCTTGGGGACGCTTGCAGCATCCCGAACCACTGACTCAACTAGGATTAGGGCTAGTGTTGTCATTATTAGCCACAGTAGTGAATGGTGTAGTGGCTGTTGTCTTACTCAGAGCCGGCAAACGCTTACGTTCAATTACCTTGCGAGCAGATGCTCATCACCTCTTAACTGATGTCTGGACTTCTGGTGGTGTGATACTCGGAATTTTTCTGGTGCAGGTAACAGGTTGGTTGGTACTTGACCCCATCATTGCCCTCTTGGTAGCAGTTAATATTATTTGGGCAGGATTTAATTTACTGCGGGAAACCTTTTCTGGACTACTAGACACGGCTTTACCAAAAGAAGAACAAGAAATTATCCGGCAGATATTTAGTGAATACAAACATCAAAATATCCAGTTTCATGCCATGCGCTCTCGGTTAGCAGGAGTCCGTCGCTTTATTTCCTTTCACGTATTAGTACCAGGAGCTTGGACAGTACGCCAAGGACATGATCTATGTGAGGAGATTGAATTGAAAATTATTCAAGCACTACCAGGAAGTAGCGTTATTACTCACCTTGAGCCTGTAGAAGACCCTATATCTTGGGATGATCTGGAATTGGAACGTCTGAGTTAGCAGTAACAGGACTGACATACAAAAATTGTTTGTAGAGACTGGGTGTCAGGGTTTAAGGGTATCAGCACTCAGCACTATTTCGGTAATCAGCCACAAGTAGTATGAAAAAACTGAGATGTCGTTAATTTTTCTTTCTTAGGGTACAAGACATCTCAAGAAAAAATAATGCACATTAAAAGTAGTGCGAAAATTCTCAAATTACGATTCATATTTAATTTCTGAAAAAAAGTATACCCGACAAATACTTTTGCCTACTCTCTACTCTCCACTGACACAGATAATTCCACAAAACAAAATAGATTACTGTAGGAGATGAATTATTATGGCACTACAAAATGCTGCAAGATTCTTTAAGGCAGTCAAAGCAGATCAAGCGTTGCAACAAAAACTCAAAGCCACAGCCAACCCCGAAGCATTTGTCAAAATGGCGAAAGAACGTGGCTATGATTTCACAGTCGCAGAATTAGAAGCTGAAATAGATCATTTATCACCCGAAGATTTAGCTGCGATCGTGAATCCAGGCTGGGGGCCAAGACGGCATATTAATCCCAGATAGTTCTGGAAATAACAGGCAAAAAGCCTCTACTAAAGACATAAACAGGATTTACACACCAAGATTGTCTGTGGAAATTGGGTGTAGGGGTGTATGTATCAAACACCTCTACACCTTTACACCTTGTCCAAATCCTTGATTTTCCATCTCACTGCGTAAGTCCTAGATAATTTGCATAGGCTTTTTGTCTTTGATTTATGATGCTGAACGCGCCTGTGCTAAATCACGTATCAGCAAAGTCTTAGAATTAATGTAATCCGTCAAATTCAAAGTTTCTTCATAATTTAGAACTTTGTTGCTTTCAATCTGTCCTAACAACAACTTAACCAAGTCTTTGTCATTAAGCCCAAGAAGAGTACTGCTTTGGGTTTGTTCCACTACAGCCCAAAACTGACGTAATATTTTGGAGTTGACAACGCACATCTTCATTACCATCGCTCCTGGCTGAAATGAACTCAGATCAGTGCTGACACAATCTAAAGAAAATCTTAAATTATTGGGTTTAGCAGAATCTCATATATTACAAAAACTTATTAATTATATTTAGATTTACATATTCAACAAAATTTATTCATTAAAACCTTCGTCTTTCGCCAGTCCTAAACCCTTTCACACGCCAGTTTGCTCAAGTCGGGAAACCCCCAAGACTGCGCTACCTTACTACGCAACTGGCTCCCCTTCACCCAGTTTCCACAGACAATCTTGGTGCGTAAGTCCTATGTATTGGACTCATATTTGATTTCTGCAAAAAATCAGTACACCCACAAAATGCTCTTTCCTACTGTTGGGTAAGGTTTGAGCGTCACCGCTCTCCCCTCCCCTGAGAACCGTGCGTGAGACTTTCGTACTCACACGGCTCAAGCCTTACTTCAAGCGAGTTGACTTGGTTTTTGAAT
>NZ_JACJTB010000013.1 GCF_014698475.1 Nostoc spongiaeforme FACHB-130
CAAGTTAATCAAAAGACTTGGATATGGCTTTCGCAACTTTAGTAATTTCCGCTTACGTAGCTTATTAACTTGGCACTTTACTACTAATTCTCCATAAAATTACCGGAAGAACCAAATGTTATTTTTATCTGCGTTAGCTTTACTTTTGAATTCATTCAGTAACATTAAGTTATGATTAATTTCGATATTAAGCATTTTACGGACTGCATTAATTTGTTGTCCTTCCGTCTTCCATTGACGAAATTCACTTATAAAAAATCCAAGAACTGCACCAACGACAGCTCCTAAAATTCCCACAAAATCACGTAATTTCCATCTATCTATTAATGTCGGTATTTCTTGATAAAAGTACATGAATAAAAATGGTAAAAATAAAGTAGATAAAGCTGGAATCACTACTTTTTTTGTGGAAAAAAAGTTAAATAATATTTGAATTAAACTTATTTTATAAAGACTTTTTAAAAGTGTATAAATAAGCCAAATAAAACCAATCATAAAACCTAGAATTGCAGGAAAGGTTTGACTCAAATTTTGAATGAGCATTTGTTTATAGTATAAAAGCCAAAAGAATTATTGAAAATAAGTTGAACTTGCGTATAGCATCTTCAAAGTGTTTGAGAGTTTTTTGTAAGTGGCTTACATATCAGCATGATTGCATAATTCTAATATTAATTTTTTTGGATGGGCATTTAACCAGCCTACTAGCACGGCAAGCTTCAAATGTTGGGTTCAAACAATCTATAAAATCCACAAACCATAAATATAGTCTTTGATTACTCAACCCAATAAATTAGGCTTGCCGCGCTACTAATTTTTACTAGAAGTTATCGAAATTAGCGATCGCATCTTTCAATTTCTGCACTACTTCATCTATAGAAATTGCGCCTAGTTCCCCAGAAGCGTGGGTACGGATGCTTAAAGAGTTGGTTTCAACTTCTTTTGCGCCTACCACTGCCATTACTGGTATTTTATCTTTCTCGGCGTTGCGGATTAATTTACCCAAGCGATCGCATAAAGCCAAAGACTCCTCTAACCTGCACAAATACTTTAAGCTTTAGTAGACAAGTTTTCAGTTTGTGTCGATTGCAATGATTTTGCCAACTGTCGCTTAATTGGAAGTTTTATAACTTTATGTCCGTGAGCGATCTGTTTTTGACGTAGATCATTAAAGATTGCGTTCAAATTATAGTTCAATGATTTAGCGTATTCTTCTCTGTACTGGTGAATTTCTTCTATAATTTCATCTTTATACATATTTTATTCTCCTACAATGTCATATCCCATCAATTCATAAGGTGTACAAATGATGGGTAACTCATATCCAAGGTCAGAGCTAATTTGTGATAATTTTTTCTGGATTTGGGCGTTTGCCATGTGCTTACAGTTCCATGTTAACAAGTAGTCTAAACCATAAACTGTTGCTAATGCTATATGTAAAGCATCATTAGAGGCTTTGGGTGGTAAGTTACTCTGTTGTAAAAACTCCTGTGCAAGTTCTCTAGTTTCTTCTATGAGATCGAGAAACGGGAGAGATTGTAACAGATTTAACCTTTGAGCAGCGATCGCTGCATCTCCTCTGGCTGCTTCATCCTCGACAATCTCAGAAGCATACAGAACAAAAGAACTACGACGAATAGTCCACCAATCTTGCGTAATTTTCATGTTTGCTGCCAGAATCAAGTTGTCTGTTGATCTGGCAGTTAAATATCCCAAAATACTAGTTTCAATATAAACAGTTTCGCTCACAGGAATATCTGAAATTATTTATCCATAACATACCGTACTGAGTGCTGAGTGCTGAGTGCTGAGTAAGAAAAAGAGTACTCAGCACTTTCGTACTCAGTAAATGCCCTGCCCCTTGTGGGCGGTCTTTTAACTCAGCACTCAGCACTTTCAACTCAGCACTCTTCATTAGAAGTTATCGAAGTTAGCGATCGCATCTTTCAATTTCTGTACCACTTCATCTACAGAAATTGCGCCTAATTCCCCAGAAGCGCGGGTACGAATGCTTAAGGAGTTGGTTTCCACTTCTTTTGCACCTACCACTGCCATTACTGGTATTTTATCTTTCTCGGCGTTGCGGATTAATTTACCCAAGCGATCGCCACTTGTGTCAACTTCTGCACGAATACCCAAAGCCTGCATTTTTGCTACAACAGATTTCGCAAAATCTAGCTGTGCATCACTTACAGATAGCAGCCGTATTTGCACAGGTGCTAACCACAAGGGAAAATCACCTGCATATTCTTCAATTAATATCCCAATCAGTCGTTCTAATGAACCGAAAGGTGCGCGGTGAATCATCACCGGACGTTTGCGCGAACCATCTTCAGCGACGTACTCTAAATCAAAGCGTTCTGGTAAGTTGTAATCAACTTGCACAGTCCCCAATTGCCATTCTCTTTCCAACGCATCTTTAAAGATAAAGTCAAGCTTCGGCCCATAAAATGCAGCTTCACCAATACCTTCAAAATGTTCCATTCCTAACTGTTGAACAGCGCGGCGAATCGCACCTTCGGCTTTATCCCAAACCTCATCGCCACCAATATATTTATCACTCGCAGGGTCACGGAAACTCAGTCTGGCTTTGAAGTTCTTCAGTTGCAGTTTATTGAACACCGATAAAATCAAATCCACCACGTTCAGGAATTCGCTATCGAGTTGTTCTGGGGTGACAAACAAGTGAGAGTCATCCACAGTAAAACCGCGCACTCTGGTTAAACCGCCTAATTCCCCTGACTGTTCGTAGCGGTAAACAGTACCAAATTCTGCCAAGCGCATCGGTAGTTCCCGATAAGAGCGTAATTCACTCTTATATATTTGGATGTGGAAGGGACAGTTCATTGGCTTCATGACAAAGCCTTGCTCAAGTGCGGCGGCGGCTTCATCCTCAGCCATTAAGGGAAACATATCTTCTTTATACTTTTGCCAGTGGCCGGAAGTTTTAAATAAATCCACCCTAGCAATGTGGGGAGTGACTACAGGTAAATAGCCACGCTTGAGTTGCTCTTGCTTGAGGAAGTCTTCTAAGATACTCCGCAATAAAGTGCCTTTGGGAGTCCATAAAGGTAAACCCGGCCCCACTAAGTCGGAGAAGATAAATAATCCCAATTCTTTGCCGAGTTTGCGGTGGTCACGGCGCTGTGCTTCTTCTTTGCGGCGTTTATATTCAGCTAGTTGTTCTGGAGTTTCCCACGCAGTACCGTAAATGCGCTGTAGTTGTGCTTTGGTTTCATCCCCACGCCAATATGCACCCGCAACGCTTTCTAAATCTATGGCTTTGGGGTTTAATTCTTGAGTATTTTCCACATGAGGCCCGGCGCACAAATCCCACCATTGATCACCCAAGTGATAAATAGTAATGGGTTCTTTTAAATCTGCCAGAATTTCTAATTTATAAGGTTCGTTGATTTCTTTAATGCGGCGTTCGGCTTCTTCCCGGCTGACTTCTTCTCTAGTTACTGGCAATTTGCGATTAATAATCTTAGCCATCTCTTTTTGGATGGCTTTGAGGTCTTTGTCAGTAAATGGCTCTGGACTGTCGAAGTCGTAATAAAATCCGTTTTCAATCCAGGGGCCGATTGTCACTTGCGCCTTGGGAAACAGCTTCTGCACTGCCATTGCCATCACATGAGAAGTTGTGTGGCGAATCTTTTTTAAAGTCTCTGATTCGCTGGTACGGGGTAAAGAAATCTTTTCTGGTTGTTCTGCTTGATGCAGATTTTGATTAGGCGACATTGGCTGCTGAACCATTGGCGAAGTAATTGCAAAAAGTAATTTATTAGTTAGAATGCTGAAAATATTACCCAAATATAACATAGGGTTATATTTCAGCTTGAGGGACTTTTAGCTGTCCTGGATGCACTCTAGCATTGTATGAAGTGTGTAGATACCCTTTGGGTGGCTTCCCGCAGGGTAGGATGAAGTCTGAAGTATGAAACTTGATCTTAGCTTGCTGTAAGTCGTTTTTAGTCTACAGTCTTGAGCCTGAATTTTCTTAGGTTAAATTACTGTGTTCTTGATGAAGATTTGCTTTTCGTAACCATTATGACAGATTTTTTTTACTATCTTTCTGAGGACATAGCATATAATAATGTTAAGTTTTGTAAAAAACGTTAATATTAATAAGAAAAATAGAAGTATCCTTCATAGCTATGCAAGACTCAAATTTACCAGGGACTGAGTTGCTGAAAACGATCTTAGAGCCTTTGTTAGAAGACTTTGACTATTGGTTTGGGCGATCGCGCAATCTTTTAGAAACTGAGCAACTCTCATTTATGAGTCATCAAGAACAATCTGACCTGCTGTTACGAGTCAAGCAAGCACAAACAGAGCTAAATACAGCAAAAATGCTATTTGCAGCCACTGATCAACAAGTCGGATTAGATATGACAACCTTAGCGCCTTGGCATCAATTGGTTACAGAATGTTGGAATGTAGGGATGCGCTTTCATCAAGAAAAAGAAAAGTCATAGCTACTAGCTGGAGTTAGTGACACATCACACACTTCGCATAGATACTATAAAATACTTAATAAATTTTTTATTAACAAATAATGTATCCTATGCTACCGTTAATTGAATAGCCTTGACAAATTTTTCATATTAATCATATAAGCGCATCAAAAGTGCGTTAAAAACTTACAATCGCTGCGAGTCCCAACCTCAGCGAATCTTTTCAGTATAAGGTTTTTAAACTTGCTGCTCTGGAGGAAACCCGCATTATGTTGCACCTACTTTATATTCTTGCTTTTACGATTTTGGCTTGTATTGCAGTGGCAAACTTAATTCGCAACTTAGTTATGTTTAGTTTTATTGACAGAGAGCGAAATTATCAAGCCACATCTTCAGCAAATCGCAATTATCGTTCAGGGAGAAAATCAGTACCCCATCCAGAATTATTAGATAGCGATGGCAACATCATTAAAGAACCATTATTAGTTATGCGTTCTATTAATGTTGAAGATGCTAGACAACAACTAGATGCAATTTATGAAGCTTCTCCAGGACAAAAAAGTGAAAATCATGAAAAGTAGGGAGTAGGGAGTGGGGAGTAGAGAGTAGAGAGTAGGGGCTAGATATTTATAGCTAAAGCCACACAAAAGTCTTAAATTAGAACTTCTAACCCCTAACCTCTAGCCCATAGTATAGATTGGCGTAAATAAACAGACCATAAGAAATTGCTAAAAGGCTTGTGGTATGAATATTCTTTCTTTTGCCTTTTGCCTTTTGCCTTTTTCCTTTTTCCTTGTTGTACTAGCCTCTAGCCTCATTGATACTTCATAATTGTGTGATTAAGCTTCGATAACTACGCGGAGATTGCCGCGTTTTTTTGCTACGCGGCAGGCAGTAGTATTACCAGAACGCTCAAATTCCAAATCGAGAATAGTTGTACCGACTCGTAAGTTGTGAAAAGACAGATGATTAATCGATTCTGGTAAAGCGGGGTCGATAATTCGTAGGCAGTTATTTTGTGCGTCTGGAACTAAATTGACAATCATTTGTAGCAGTTGAAACACGCTACCTGTAGCCCAAGCCTGCGGTGTACAAGCCACGGGATATTGTACAGGGGCGTTGTCACCGTTGCGTTCGTAGCCGCAAAACAGTTCTGGAGGACGTTGATAGGGCTGTTGATTAGTCATATCGAGTATACCTTGAAAAAGTTCCAAGGCTTGATCGATTAAACCGAGCGATCGCAAACCCGTCGCAATTAAAGAGTTATCATGAGGCCACACCGAACCAATGTGATAACCCATTGGATTGTATGCAGGGGATAAACTGCTTAAAGTCCGAATTCCCCAACCATTAAACATATCAGGTGCGCGTAACCTTTCCGCCACACTATAAGCTTTTTCTGGGGTAAAGATGCCCAACTGCAAACAATGACCAGGGTTAGATGTAATACTATCTACTTGTTTGCCATCACCATCTAAAGCCAAGGCGCAAAAATCTTGGTCTTCCATCCAAAAGTCTTGATTAAACCGCAACTTCAGATTTTTGGCTTCTTCTTGCCAACGGTCTGCTAAATCTAACCGCTTCTTCATTTTGGCAATTTCCGCTAGGCGGATTTTAGCAGAATAAACATAAGCTTGGACTTCACATAAAGCGATCGCCCCGTTAGCCAAATCACCTTTACGGTCAACAATACAGTCGCCAGAGTCTTTCCAGCCTTGGTTAGCTAAACCGCGTTTAGAACGGCGATAGTAACTCAAATAGCCAGTTGCTTGCAAGTTGCGGTCAATCCACTCCATTGCGGCTAACGCATTTGGCCAAAGCTGTTCTAGGGTTTCTTGGTCATGTGTCCAACTGTAGTATTCGCCATACAACATCAACCACAAAGGCGTAGCATCAACTGTACCGTAATAAGGTGTATGGGGAATTTCTTGGCAACGCGCCATCTCACCCAAGCGTAATTCGTGCAGAATCTTACCTGGTTCTTCTTCGCGCCATTCATCCTCAGTTTTACCTTGGTAGGCTGCCAATAGCTGCAAGGTTTCTTTGGCGATTTGCGAGTTTAAAATTAAAGTCTGAGCAGCCGTAATAATCGAATCTCGCCCAAACAAAGCCGAGAACCAAGGTACACCAGCAGAAACAGTTTTGTACTTGCCAAATGACTGGCGTAACAAGTACATATCTTGTTCAGCACGGTCAATAATGCGATTGAGTATAATTTTGTCGGAACTAATACGGGTAATTTGTTGCACCCAATTTTGTTCTTCCATCATTTCTGCGGCTTTGGCTTGTCCTAGGGTAAAAGCTGCACTGACGGTAGAACTAGAAGTATTGTTAGTTAACAAATTGATGCGGTAGCCGATTTTTTGAGTTTGATGAGATGCTAACTCTAACCGCCACACGGCTGTATAACCTTTAAAGTGATCCGGTAGGCGATGCTGGAACTGGATACGCGACTCCATGATTAAGCCATCCAGACCATGATATGCCAATGTTAAGAACTCGGCTTTTTGAGCTTCTGGGTGAAGCGATACAGGCGCAGCACTATCACCATTGAATGTGGCTGCATCTTCTTGTATCGGTTCTACTAGACGTAGAAGTTTACCGCGTTGGGGTCGGTCATAACCCCGCACTTCAAACAAATCAACAAAATCGGCATCAAAGCTAATGCTGAGTTCAAAGTTGACAGTTGTGGTGCTGTAGTTAGATATTTCGATTTCTTCAAATAATGCGCCATTGAGGACGATTTCGCGGCGAATGCCTATGTTATCAGCTTTGAGGCGATCATCAATTCTGGGGTTAGTACACAAAACCGAAAGAGAAAATCCCTTTTCTGCTGTGCTGCTCAGGAGTGTAGGCGATCGCCCTTCAATTTGCAATTCTAGACGGTTGAGAAATCGCGTATCACAACAAAACAATCCCATACTAGGATTGCCATCATTCAGGGAACAGCCTGAAATATTCCCCATCGTATCTGTAACTAGGAATAAATCATCATCTTTGACCGTCAGCGTGGGTTGTGGTCGTTCACTAACCACACAAGGCCACTCTGGTATAGATAATTGTTCTGCGGGGATAAAAGTCTTGCCGTCCAATGAAATTTTATCTTGGGTGATTAGCAAATCCGGTGTCATCAGCCAATTTTCCGTGTAAAAGTCTATGTTTTCGTAGTCTGAGTAACTTTGAGCAGTTCAACAGCAGTAAAATCCAAGCAAAAAACTCTGTTCAGAACTGTGAAAAAGACGTTCTGAAAAACTTATTAGAGAAAATTTCCATAACAAATCTTTATAAATTTATATTGTCTGGGGTGAAAGTCAAGGCTGATATTACAGGATTTTCACGGAGATTAAATCAACCCTGGTATATACTCTAGCTTTACTCGCTTTATCTTGTATTTTGGGACTAAAGCTCCGCAATAAAAGCAGAATCTAGAATTACCCATCAATCAGTATGCAAAAAGATGCAAAGCTACTGAAAAACCAGTAAATTGGAAATTTATGAGGCTTATTGAAGAAGGCAGGAGTTGAAAGGCAGTCCCGATGAAACAAGTTTCATAGCCAAGCATGAAAGTGGGACTAGTATTTTTACTCAGCACTCAGCGAGAAGTTGCGTGCGCGGGTTCCCCGCGTTGAGCAAACTTCGGTGACTCAGCACTTTCAAGTCAGGATGCCCCTGCCTAATTTCCGTTTTGATCAACTTTCGGTTAACGAAAGGGCAGTTCTGAACGAAAATGTATATTGAGCGTAGTAGCTTAGGACTTAAATCATCCCAATGGGCAAAATCTAGATCAACAAACACAATTTCCATCCAGACCATAGCATCTTTAAAGAATGGTCATATCACGTCTATGCCTGATTAAGCAAAGATGCTGACGGAATTGATCTCCGTTGTTGGTTTTGAACTTGACTAGAGACTGGGATATTTGTCAAGAAACCTCTGGGTACTCCTCCTCGTGCAGTTAAGCAAAGTAACTCGCCATCTGATGACTAAAAGTTGAACAATATACAAAAAGCCTGTTTTGACTTTTAGCCATATAGATTCGGAAGTTAATTGCTGCGACTGCCTTTTGAAAGTGCTGTTTAGGATTCTTTACATAATGCAACAGTCTATCTAGTTTGAGAGTTGATTGTAATTTGTACAATGCAGCTGTGACGTGGATTTTTTCTGTGAAAGTGGCTCCTTAAACAATATTCATGAGCATTTCGACTTCCGTACTGAGTGATCTGCTACAGTCCATCCCTTACCTGCGGCCCCAGCTATATTTCAAAGCTTCACTAACCGCCCTCTCCCATGCAATGGAAGATCAGGTTTTGGCGGCGACTTTAGACAGACCTTTGGTAATTGCCAGCTTTCAACGCGAGCGATTTTATCGCCAAGAAGCCCATCGCTATCAAAGGCTGGCGCAGCGCAGTAATCAAATATACGTTTTAGCTGCTCCAGAAACGGACTTTGCCAATAGCTCAGAATACTATGAGAAAGTCGCCTTTGAACCAGATGATGCTTTAACGCAAGAGTGGCACTTAGTAGTGGTTGCTGATAATTATGCTACTTGCTTAGTGTGTCGAGAAAGCTTGGGTTCTATTACCAAAAATCAGCAAGTTCCAGAGTTTAGTACTGGTTTGGATATAGATACAGCCCGGAGGTTTGAAGGTATATGGACATCAGAGCGGGGAGTTAGCCTGAAAGCTGCACAATTGCTATTAGACAGGATTTTAATTTATCGCCCAGACTTGGCGAATAAAGTCAAGGAAGCCCGCCAAAGATTTGGCATTGGGGAACCAAGAATTTACTCTCAAATCGGACAACCCGAATTTGCTTGTGATATCGATACAGATCCGTTTGTGCAGCGATTGGTAACTTATTTGCAAGCTAGTCAGTATAAATTACACAAAGCTTATCGCTCAATTATTGCCCAAGCCCGTAAAGAACGTTTAATTAATTCTATTAGTACGGCAATTAGGCGATCGCTCGATCCCCATGAAGTCTTGCAAATCGCCGCCCAAGAATTAGGACAACACTTAGGGACAAGTCGTTGTTTAATTTACCGCGCTCAAGCCACACAAGCCCAAGCCACAATTGAACATGAATTTTTGACGACTGGCGTTTTATCGGTAAGTGGGCAAACTTGGGATTTAGATAATAATGCTTTGTTTCAGGAAGTTGTGCAGCTAGGTGAAGGCGTTTGTGTAGCTGATACACACAATGATTTGCGGATCAGCAGTTCCAGAACTCTGTCCTTAATTGCCAAAAAATACAGTATTCGTTCGTGGTTAATGGAACCAGTATTATCTCAGGGGCGACTGCTGGGGATTGTGGAACTGCACTATTGCAGTGTACCGCCGCACCAGTGGCAAGCCGGAGAACTTGACTTAGTAAAAGCGATCTCCACCCAAATCGGAGCCGCTTTAATTCAGGCCGAAGCCTACGCCAACCTCGAAGAACTCAACCAACAACTAGAAGCCCTCGATCGCACCCGCAGCAACTTGATAGCCATTACCGGTCACGAACTGCGTACCCCCTTATCTACCATTCAAGTGTGCTTAGAAAGTCTTGCCAGTGAACCAGATATGCCTGTGGAATTACAGCAGGTAATGTTAAATACAGCCTTGGCCGACTCGGAACGGATGCGAAAACTCGTCCAGGATTTTCTCACCCTATCTAACTTAGAAAGCGGGCGGGTAGAATGGCATCCCGAATCACTAACCTTACAAGAATGTGTGGATTTAGCCCTGAGCCGCACTCGCACCCGCCCCTCAATGGAGAATCCGCCCCAAATTACAACGCAAATCACAGAAAATTTACCTTTAGTGAAAGCCGATGGCGATTGGTTAGTAGAAGTCTTGGCAAAACTGATCGACAACGCCTGCAAATTTACGCCTTCTGACGGGGAAATTTCCATTCAAGCCTCTCAAAACGGCAATCAGATGGTAGAAGTCACCGTGGCTGACACAGGAAGGGGTATTGAGCCTAATCGCTTGGAGGTTGTATTTGACCGCTTTTATCAGGAAGAAGGGGCGCTAAGGCGTACCGCAGGCGGTACAGGTTTGGGTTTAGCAATTTGTCGGCAAATTGTCAATGGTTGGGGTGGAGAAATTTGGGCAGAGTCTCAAGGCAAAGACCAAGGTAGTCAGTTTCATTTCACCATTCCCATTGTGCTGGGTAGTCAAGAAGAAAAGCGGGTAAGGGTTAGGAGTAAATAGTCAATGGTTAATAATACTTGGTCTTGCTGACAAGACTGTTTAAAATCTCACGCAGAGGCGCAAAGACGCAAAGAATAATGCAAAAAAATAGCTATTGAACTTACACATTCGAGATTATTCAATCTAAACGAAAACGCTATGAACAATACCTCAGAGACGAATTGGGAGAAGGTTGACTCGCTGACAGAAGAGGACATCGATACCTCTGACATTCCTCCCTTGACTGAGGAGTTCTTCAGTAAGTCGCGATGGTGGAAACCCGTAGAGCCATTAAATGTTCTTGTTCAAGTAGATCCCCACACACTAGCTTGGTTTCAGGCTCAAGGAGAGGATTATGAAAAGAAAATGGCTGCGGCATTGCGGATTTATGCAGAAGCTCACAAAGCATAATCAAAGCAGTGCGATCGCCATCAATACACCTAAAATCAAAAAATCATATTGACTATCTGCGTTGATTGCCAGTTTAAAGCGCCACGGTGTGAGTGATGAAGTGCTTCAAGAGGCACTAAACGAAGTTACTCAGCGTTAATAGGCGATCGCAACCCTAAAATTAGCGAAGGAAATTCAGACAGCAAAATCCAACCCATCATGTAAAGTTTTGTATAGTCCAAATTTCAGTTTTTGGGTGAAGTTCATTTTTTTTGATGATCATTCACGGTGTTTTGGTAAAAAGTGAATTTGACAAATTGCGGGACTATAGATTATGGACTTTTGACTTTAAACTAAAAACTGTTACAGACTATGACGCGATCGCAATATGATCGTGATGGCGGTGTTACGATGCCCTAAAAACCTTGAGAGAATGCTTTATGGCAGAAACACTTTCTGGAAAAACCCCACTGTTCGCCGGTAGTACTGGCGGTTTGCTCACCAAAGCAAAAGAGGAAGAAAAGTACGCTATCACTTGGACAAGCCCCAAGGCTCAGGTGTTTGAATTACCTACAGGTGGCGCTGCTACCATGCACCAAGGCGAAAACTTGCTTTACTTAGCTCGTAAAGAATACGGCATTGCTTTGGGCGGTCAACTCCGTAAATTCAAAATCACCGACTACAAAATTTATCGGATTTTGCCTAGCGGAGAAACCACCTTCATTCACCCAGCAGATGGTGTCTTCCCTGAAAAAGTTAACCAAGGCCGCGAAAAAGTACGCCACGTAGCTCGTAGGATTGGCGAAAATCCTGAGCCATCAAAACTTAAATTTAGTGGTACAGCTACCTACGATGCCTAGGGACTAGCAGGGACAGAGGAAGTATGAAGTATGTAGTGTAAAGTGTGAAATAAGTTTTTTCATCCTTTAGCCTTGATGCTTTTACCTCCTCAGTCCCTCATCCCTGATACTCAATCTCTGTAGTAACCTATGATTTTTCCCGATTTCTCTGATTTTTCGCAATTAGCTTCACAAGGCAACTTTGTCCCGGTGTATCAAGAATGGGTGGCTGATTTAGATACGCCTGTCTCTGCATGGTACAAAGTTTGTGCTGGACAACCTTACAGCTTTTTGTTGGAATCAGTGGAAGGCGGTGAAAAAATCGGACGCTATAGTTTTGTCGGTTGTGATCCTTTGTGGGTGCTAGAAGCGAGAGGAGAGACAACCACCCAAACACACCGTGATGGTTCGCAAGCTGTGTTTACAGGTGATCCTTTTACAGCTTTAGCCCAATGTCTTGAGCCTTATCAGCCAGTAAAATTACCCCAATTACCACCAGGAATTGGGGGATTATTTGGGTTTTGGGGTTATGAATTGATTCGTTGGATTGAACCGCGTGTTCCCGTCCATCCCCCAGATGAACGCAACATTCCTGATGGGTTATGGATGCAGGTAGACCAACTGTTAATTTTTGACCAGGTAAAGCGAAAAATTTGGGCGATCGCCTATTCTGATTTACGCGACCCCAATGTAGATTTACAAGCAGCTTATCAAAAAGCTTGCGATCGCGTGACTAATTTGGTCAGCAAGTTATCTCTACCACTGTCACCACAAAAAACTATCCTGGAATGGACACCCCCAGGTAATCAGCCAGTAGAAAACAAAGAATTAGCATACACCAGCAACTTCACCAAACCAGAATTCTGCGCCAGCGTCCAAAAGGCAAAAGAATATATCAAAGCTGGTGATATCTTCCAAGTTGTCATTTCCCAGCGACTCGCCACAGAATACACAGGCGACCCCTTTGCCCTTTACCGTTCGCTGCGCCAAATTAATCCTTCGCCTTACATGGCTTATTTTCACTTTCAGGACTGGCAAATTATTGGTTCTAGTCCCGAAGTCATGGTGAAAGCCGAACGTGACCCAGATGAGGGAATTATCGCCACAGTCCGCCCCATTGCAGGTACAAGGCCACGGGGGAAAACCACCAAAGAAGATATCGCCTTAGCAGAAGATTTACTGCAAGACCCCAAGGAAATTGCTGAACACGTGATGCTGGTTGACTTGGGGCGGAACGATTTGGGGCGAGTTTGCCAAAGCGGTAGTGTGAAAGTCGATGAATTGATGGTTGTTGAGCGTTACTCTCATGTGATGCACATTGTGAGTAATGTGGTAGGTAAATTAGCCAGCCATAAAAACGCTTGGGATTTAATGAAAGCTTGCTTCCCGGCGGGGACAGTTAGTGGCGCACCCAAAATTCGGGCGATGGAAATTATTAACGAACTAGAACCAAGTCGCCGGGGTGTTTATTCGGGTGTGTATGGCTATTACGATTTTGAAGGACAATTAAATAGTGCGATCGCAATTCGCACAATGGTAGTCAAAGATAACATCGTTAGTGTGCAAGCTGGTGCAGGTTTGGTAGCCGACTCTGAACCAGAAAAAGAATATGAAGAGACGCTAAATAAAGCCAGAGGGCTATTAGTAGCGATTCGCTGTTTGCGTTAACTAAATTTGCCGGAAATATCAAAAATTCCAACTAGGGACGGACGTAAGTTCGTCCCTACATGTATTTGTTCAAAAATCAAATCGGACTGCTATATCCCTCCTATAAACAGGAACTATAAACACATAACTGAGAATTTGTTGTACTTTTGTAACGTTTTTGTTATATTTCTTTACAGATGGTTGTACAAAACAATTCACATCCAGTCAAGCATTTGCCCTCAGACTTTCATTGCAAAGTCAGTTCATGCGTACATTTGTTAACCAATTAATTCCACTAAATCGAGTTAAGTAAATGATCATTTGGAAGGCAGGCTGTATGGACACTGATGAACTTCTCAGGCGCTATCAGGCAGGAGAGAGAAATTTCACACAGGTTTGCCTGCATTCAGTTAATCTGAGTGAAGTATGTTTAGCTGGGATTAACTTAGATAGCGCCAGCTTAGTCAACGTCACTTTATCTCATTCCAACCTGAGTGGAGCCAACCTCATAGAAGCAAACTTGGCATTGTCTTGTCTTTGGCGAACTAACTTTAGTGGTGCCAAATTAATTTGGACAAACCTCAAAGCTGCTAACTTAATTCGTGCCAACCTGAGTAACGTAGACTTACACAAAGCATCTCTACAGAAATCAGACCTACGTTTAGCTAATTTACACAATGCTGACCTCAGTGGTGCAGATTTAAGCGGTGCAGATTTGAGTTACGCCAACCTCTGTGGTGCTAACTTAGCAGGAGCCAATCTTCACGGTGCAAACCTTACGGGAGCTAACTTGAGCAAAGCCGACTTGAGTTATGCTGATCTCCATAAAACCATCTTGTACAAAGCCGATCTCAGTGATGTTGATTTGTCACAAGTTAACTTGAAAACAGTTGATTTATATGAAGTGCTGGCTAGTCAATGACTGCGGAAATGTCAGTTGATATCAAGAAAGAAACTGAGGTTTGATAGTGCGGACAAGCTTAATGAAAATAAGCGATCGCTTTCTCGGAGTTGATTAAGCGATCGCTTGGATTGTATACTGGCAGATACGAAAATATTTGAAAAAGTACGCAAAAAATTCAGTATCTTTTGATAGTTCAGAACAAAAAGGTTATTTACTGACCCTGAAACAGTAGTGAAATTATAAGCTTGTAAATCGATATTGATAGATGCGCCCTTGATATAGGCATCAAGTTATTGATTTATACCGATTGGAAAAATGGTTGTGACGAATTGAAGCTTCAAAAGCTCACTAATCAAGCTGTTAACAATCAAAAATGCTATTAGCTGTTAGCTTTTTTCAGAGAACGGCGACGAGTTTTGAGTACACCAACTGCACCTATACCAACTAAGGCCAAGGTTGCAGAAGGTTCTGGAACACTAACACCTTTTGTTAATGCAGTAGCATTTCTAGAACCAATATCTATGGCAAAAACGACATCATTATAATCTTTATCGCCGCCTCCCCATAAATCTTCATAACCCAAAACTAAGAAGTTTTTGTACACATAAGTCATTACGTGTTGCAAACCATCTGGGTTAGTAGCTTCATTTAAGCCAAACACGCCTTTAACAGTTTGCCCTTGTTGGTTTTTGCCAGAGATACCACCATTGATATCATTAGAATGCAATAGGAAATCGAGTGTAGTACCAGCTTGGAATTTGCCTAAGCTAACCCAGTCACCAACTTTTAATGGGCTGTCTTGTTGGGTTTTATTAGCTAAAGCATCGTTAGGATTTGCACAAAACTCTTTAAAATTTTGGAAAGCACTGTCTTTGGTACTACAAGATGTATCGCCAAAGATTTTTCCGGTGGTGACTGTATCACCATAAGTTGCTTGAAAATCTAAACGGTTGCGATAACCACCAGCAGTTTCACCAATAAAGAAGACTTTTGTATCGTGAGCATATTTCAGTGTCAGTTGAGATAAATCAACTTTATGCGCTCCAATTGTCTCAGGGGATAAGTAACGAGATTCTTTGCCCACAAAATCTTTGAAGTCTTGGATATTATCTTTAAACTCAACTGGAGCTTCATTTCTGCTTTGGATGTTAACCGCATTTGCTGGTGTAGCAGAGACCCACAAACCAGTTACTAAAGTTGTTGCAGCGAATAATTTAGTGAACAATGAGCTTTTCATAGCTTGCCTTTTTGAAATCATGAATCCATTTGTAAAAGATTAGCCATGAATGCGTCCAGTTTATTTTAGGAACTTGTTCACTTTTTTATATTGAGGGTATTTAATAAAAACCAATTATAAAACTTATGTATATACACTGGAAATCCAATCATCAACGCTAATTATTTAAAGTGATTCTTAAAGGAATAATTACTGAACAAATACGAAAGTAAAAGTACGCAAATGAAATGTTTATTCATCCGCAAGCATTTATAAATCAAGCTATTTTTCACTTTTTTCCTCACCGGGCAATTAACTGCTTTAGTGGGAAAGCTGTAGAGATTGCGGATGACAGCAAAAGGTTTTTTAGTGATTTCGCGGTTCTGGTTGAGTTTCATTTTCAGACTTCAATTGAGTGTGACCACAACAATCTTGTTGTTTTGTGTCTGATGATGCGATTTCTGGTACTGGGTCATAACCACCGGGGTGGAATGGATGACAACGCAAGATGCGGCGAGTAGCCATCCAACCACCGCGCACTACTCCAAACCTCTCAATTGATTGGATAGCATACATAGAACAAGTTGGCTGAAAGCGGCAAGTAGGGGGAAACAAAGGCGAGATAAACATTCTGTAACCCCGAATTAACCAAATAAATAATAGTTTCATTGCTGATGCCCAAATCTTATAAATTAGAAACAAGGGTAAAAACTTTCTAGGGTGTAAAATCCTTGTTAACTCTGATTCCTGGTTTAACGTCAATTCCACCTTTGTGGCTGCAAATTACCATAGTTGCAGTTTGGGTATTGCTTATCCTCCTAGTTTCATGGTTGGTAAGTCGCTTTGCAACTGATGATTCAGAAATAGTCAGAAAAATCGTGCATATTGGCACTGGTAATGTGATTTTGCTGGCTTGGTGGCTAGATATCCCTGCCAGTGTAGGCATTACAGCTTCGATTGTAGCGAGTATTGTGACCTTGTTATCTTATCGATTGCCAATTCTGCCTGGAATTAACAGTGTCGGTCGTCAAAGTTTAGGAACGTTTTTTTATGCTGTGAGTTTTGGCATTTTAGTTGGGTGGTTCTGGTATTTGCAACAACCCCAATATGCTGCAATTGGAATTATGGTGATGACTTGGGGAGATGGTCTAGCAGCATTGGTTGGTCAACGCTTTGGTAAACATAAGTATAAAGTTTTTGGAGCCAGTAAAAGCTGGGAAGGCTCTTTAACAATGACCTTAGCCAGCTACATTGTGAGTAGTTTGATTTTGCTGGGTGTGCAAGGAAATATCTGGCAGATTTGGGTGGTATCATTGGCTGTGGCGATCGCAGCTACTGGTTTAGAAGCTATTTCCTTTTTGGGTGTTGATAATTTAACTGTTCCTTTAGGTAGTGCCGGTCTAGCCTTTGTATTAATGCAACTATTATCAGGTAAATAAGTAGCAGTCATAAACTGCGTACACAAAAAACTAGTCTTGACCTAGTACAATAAGGCAAAAGTAAAAAGAAATAATAACTGTACCACAAGCCTTTTAGCAATTTCTTATGGTCTATTTATTTAGGCCGACCTGTACTAGTTATAAATTTTCCCGTCTACCTACTTTCTATCCACAGGTGCTTTGATTGTTTTTTGTTTATTAATATTAGCTGAATTTCAATGGTATATCTTATAATATCTTGTCTCTTTAGGGAAGAAACTAGAATTTTTCAGCAATATTTACTATTTTTACTCGTAGAATACTAGGATATCTGGAACACATAAAAGATTTTTTTATATCTGCTGCTAGTAGTAAAACTAAAGTTGTGATTTCTATCTATAGATTTATGATTTCCTGACAAACAGTGCTTATAGTTGGGTACTTAGGTGGTCAAACCACCGAACTTAAGTGAGGCTAACAATCATGTCACATTCACTATTTGTATCAAAGTTGTTGATTGAGGTATCAGATCAACAACAAGAATTAGTTGCTATTCCTATAAAATTTGAGTTGGCTGGTAGTTGTTTTGCCAACCAAAATATTGGCTAGAAGTAGGATGTATAAATGATAAAATCATTGACTTCTACTGATTTGCAATTTCTTGAATAATTCACACAGTATTGCAGAATCTAACTTGCTTAAACGTTGAGTATGGCACAGCCATTTGAAGCGACGCTGTAGTTATGGGCAATTTAATAGCTGCGTGCTTGGTTGTTTCTTTGAGAGTCAACATTAATCATGGTAGAAGCGTTTATGTAATTTTTTCAGCTGGTCAAAGAAAAGATTGCACATATACATGAATTGTGAGAATTATTGGCTGCTTGATTGCGGATGCGAGGCTAAAATTTATGGTATATCAAGTCATTGAATCATTTTTTGCAAACAGCAAAAATAATCGATTATCTTACCTTTAAATGCAGTTTATTCAATTATTTCGACCAAATTAAGAAGAGGGGAGAGGAGACAGTTATTACTCGCTCAACGTAAGTGAGGTTTTTGAGGGAGTCTGAGCATTCTCCTCTGTTTTCTCTCTGTGTTACCCACGTTAGAGATATGAGAAAAGTGATGGTTGTGCTTGCTTGTCACACACTTTTCTCGTCCCCCATAACTAATTATAAAAGATTATTGGGGATGATGTTCTCTTTCTTTGAGAAAGGTAATTTACGAAATAATAGCTCACAGCGATCGCCTTCAAGGCAAACTCTACAATTTGCTTGGTATTTCGTTATATTTGTCAGGCAAAATCCCAGTTATTTTGTCTAACTTTTGATAGTTCTACATATAAATTCCTCAATATAAGGTGCAGTACAGTGAATTTCTTACGCGCTCAGGAAAACTATGCTGACAATAGTTTTAATGACCTGAATCCAGAACAACTCCCTGTATTTGATGTCAATGAATTTCTTCCCAGCATTGGCAAATGGATTGGTGTTGCTGGAAGTGTAATGATTAGTATTTTTGTGCTGGGAGTAACTTTATCTTCAATTCTCAAGTACAATGTCACGGTGAAAGTTCCGGCAACGATTCGACCTTTAGGGGAACTCAAGGTTGTGGAGTCGGCGATTACTGGAACTGTGCAGAAAATTGAAGCGAAAGATAATCAAATAATCAAACAAGGCCAAGCGATCGCCTACTTGGATGATGGGCGGCTTCAGAATCAAAAAAGTCAGCTACAAAATACAATTCAAAAAAGTAAATTACAACTGGGTCAAATTGATGCACAACTGAGTCAAATTAATATGCAGCTGGCGGCACAAACTGAATTAATGAACCAGACGATTTTCGCGGCGCAAGCAGATTTAAGTGGAACTGAACGCAACTATCAAGACCAGCGAATTAAAGCTTTAGCGGAAATGACGCAAGCAGAATCAACGTTAACGATCGCAAAGTTACAAAAAGACAGATTACGGCGCGAAAAACTGCTAACTACGACTGTGCAAGAAACCGAAGCCGCCTTGACATTAGCAAGAGTGCAACGCGATCGCTTGCAGCGCGAAAAATTATTCCAATCAACTGTGCAGGAAGCAGAAACCGCCTTACAAATCGCCCAAAAACAAAAAGATAGATTGCAGCGAGATCAACTGTTAAAAACTACAGTGCAAGAAGCAGAAACCGCCTTGCGAATAGCTAAGTTACAACGCGATCGCCTACAGCCAATAGTCGCATTGGGAGCCGTTTCACTCAATTTATTTGAGGAAAAAATTCAAGCAGTTAAATCTGCGGAAGCTAGGTTAGCACAAGCCAAAGCCAACGCTAAAAATAGTTTAGAAGAAAAAGAACAAGCGGTAATTTCGGCAAAAGCGAAACTCGCACAAGCTCAAGAAAATGCTAAAAATAGCCTAGAAGAAAAACAATTGGCAGTTAAAGCAGCCGAAACGAAGTTAGAGCAAGCCAAAGCCAACGCTAAAAATAGTTTAGAAGAAAAAGAACAAGCCCTCACAATTGCCCAAACAAACTTAATCAAGGCGCAAACTGCCATTAATCCGAGTGATTCGCCTGTAGCTGTCGCACTTGTCCGCATTCAGCAAGAACAGGCGAAGAAACAAGCAGATTTAGCGGCGTTGAAAAAAGAAAGAGAAACTTTACTCCAGCAGCGCCTAGAATTTCAAAAGCAAGTAGACACGACGCAAAAAGAACTACAACAAACCGAAAATGATTTAAATAAAACGGTGATTCGCGCACCGAGTGATGGAATTTTGTTGCAATTTAATTTACGCAACCCTGGACAAGTTGTCCAACCCAGTGAAGCGATCGCGCAGATTGCACCTTTAGATGCAACATTACAAATCAAAGCCAGAGTTCCCGCGCAAGATATCGATAAGGTAAAACCAAATCAACAAGTACAGATGCAAGTTTCGGCTTGTCCTTATCCAGATTACGGCACACTCAAGGGTACTGTCACCACAGTTGCACCCGACGCTTTAGCTGTGGAGAAAAACGCTGCATTACCGACTGTGCAACCACCGCCAGCTTATGAAGTGACAATTGTACCGCAAACTTTATCTGTTGCTAGGGGCGATCGCCAGTGTCATCTCAAACCTGGAATGGAAGGACGCGCTGATATTATTTCTCGCCAAGAAACCGTTATGCAGTTCATTCTGCGAAAAGCGAGATTAATTGCAGATATTTAAAAGAATTCAGGAGTCAGAATTCAGAATTCAGAATCAAAAAAATTCATCTTTCTGCATTACAAATTATCATGTTTGGTCTATTCAAATTTAAACACCAAAAAAAATACGAGTGTGTTTTACAATCCAGTGAAGAAGATTGTGGAGCAGCTTGTTTAGTTTCTATTTGCAAACATTACGGACGCTTCTTGAGTATGAGTAAAAGCCGAGAAGCGGTAGGAACTGGACAGTTAGGCACAACTTTACTGGGATTAAAACGCGGTTCTGAGACTTTGGGATTTAATACTAGAGCCGTCAAAGCCGCACCAGCAATTATGGATAGAATTACAGAAATCCATTTACCCGCCATTATCCATTGGCATGGTTATCACTGGGTTGTGCTGTATGGTAAGCGAGGGAAAAAGTATATTGTTGGTGATCCGGCTACAGGCTTACGTTATATTAGCCGCGAAGAATTAGCCATTGCATGGAATGGAGTCATGCTCTTACTAGAGCCTGATTTGACTCGCTTTTTTGTGCAGTTTCAAGAAGAACCAAAGCAGGGTTTTGGTAGGTTTTTTCAGCGTGTATTACCTTATCGAAATTTATTAAGTCAGGTATTACTCATCAATATTGTTTTAGGTGTATTGGCGCTTGGTAGTCCAGTTTTACTACAACTTTTAACAGATGATGTGTTAGTACGAGGAGATACTCAATTACTAGTTGTGATTGTCTCAGCCGTTGTGATTACTAGCTTATTTAGTAGTAGTTTGCAAGCTGTACAATCAATGATGATTGCCCATTTTGGTCAACGGTTGCAATTAGGACTAGTAATGGAGTTTGCCCGCAAAATTCTTCAGTTACCTTTGAGTTATTATGAATCGCGCCGCAGTGGGGAAATTTCGAGTCGATTGCGCGATATTGATGAAATTAATCAGTTAGTATCGCAAATTGTAATTTTATTACCCAGTCAGTTTTTTATCGCGGTAATTTCTTTCAGCATCATGCTTTTTTATAGTTGGACTCTCACACTGGCAGTTATCGTGGTTGCTTTATTAATGACTGGATCTACTTTACCTTTTTTACCAATTCTCCAACAAAAAACTCGCAGTTTGTTGGTTTTGGGTGCAGAAAATCAAGGTGTGTTAGTAGAAACATTTAAAGGCGCACAAGTAATTAAAACGACGAATGCGGCTCCTCAGTTTTGGGATGAATTTCAAAGCCGTTTTGGGCGGTTAGCGCATTTAACTTTTAGTACTATTCAAATTGGGATTATTAACGGAACTGTTGCGAGATTAATTTCTACTATTGGTGGTGTAGTTTTATTAGGTTTGGGTAGTATTTTAGTGATTCAAGGACAGTTAAGCATTGGTCAAATACTGGCTTTTAATGTTTTACAAGTTAATGTTTTGAATTTAATTAACTCTTTAGTTGGTTTTGGTGATGAATATTTCAGATCGCAAACTGCCGTTTCGCGGCTGTTAGAAGTAATTGAAGCGACACCAGAAGTCATTGGTGGGAGTCAAAAACCAACGGTGCAAATCCCGGCTGATGCAGATATTCGCTTTTCCCAAGTTACCTTTCATCATGCGGGGAGAGTGGATTTGTTAGAAGAATTTTCGTTAAAACTTCCTGGTGGTAATGTGATTGCTTTGATTGGCAAATCAGGTTGTGGAAAAAGTTCTTTAGCAAAACTCATTGCTGGTTTGTATGAATTAAATTCAGGAAATATCCGCATTGGTTTTTATAACATCCAAGATATCGCGCTGGATTGCTTACGCCAACAAGTAGTTTATGTACCGCAAGAACCGCATTTTTGGAGTCGTTCAATTGTGGATAATTTTCGCTTAGGGACTCCCCATATTTCCTTTGAGGAAATTGTCAAAGCTTGTCAGATTGCAGATGCAGATAATTTTATTAGTCAATTACCGAATAATTATCAAACTGTATTAGGGGAATTTGGTGCTAATCTCTCTGGAGGACAACGACAAAGATTAGCGATCGCTAGAGGAATTCTCACTAATCCACCTATATTAATCTTAGACGAAGCTACAGCCGGACTTGACCCTGTAAGTGAAGCACAAGTGTTAGATCAGTTGTTAGCATCCCGCAAAGGTAAAACCACAATCTTGATTACTCATCGTCCTAGTGTTGTACATCGTGCTGACTGGATTGTGATGTTAGATAAAGGTCAAGTGCAGTTACAAGGCACACTTGAAACATTTCTTTCTCAAAAAGGAGAACATTTAAAGTTTTTATCTTTTTAAAGTAATTGACTAATTTGTAATTTGTAATTCACTTATCTTACACTTAACTCCGACAAATAAAAATCGCGTTAATTATTGATTTAGCCGTCAAACTGCCCTTAAAAATTCTCAACAAACTCATATTCCCAAATTATTTAATAATTCGGGGATATTGTTATTCATAGTATTGGTATTGATTGGTTTTCCAAATATTTTTAATCCTAAAGAGTGAGTTTGCAGACAAAAAACTATGGCTAAAGAATAATTTATTAAAAGACAAAACAACTAATAATAAAGGCATAGGTTTGATATACCTATAAACTTAAGTGAGGTAAAAAATTATGTCAAATAAATTCATCACATCTAATTTAGTTGTTGACTTATCAACAGCAGAACAGCAGCTTTTATCTGGTGGACAAGGTACTGGAACAACATCAGATGGTCAGCCAACATACGGTGGACAACCTTCAGGCGGTCAATCCACAGATCAATCAGGTGGGTATAACTATCCTACCTACATTTGTCGTCCAGTTTACGGCAATGAAAGCGGCGGGAACGATAATCAATGAATACTGAAAGTTAAGCTTAAATTCGGGTAATTACCCAAAACTCAAAAATTGTTATCTTGGCTCAGTGCGATCGCTACACTGAGCTTTTTAAATTGTTAACAAAAAACTATTACGTAATCTTACCACTTTTAAAAGCGTCCAAACTATACTGGTGAGGCTAAGAAACATAGCTCTAATGCTTGAGCAATCTATGATCGCACTGGAAGGGTACAAAATTTTAAGAGAACTGTATGACAGCCCTCGTTCTCAGGTGTATCAGGGATACCGAGAGTCCGATCGCCAACCAGTCGTGTTGAAATTATTGCGGGAGGAATATCCTACCCCAGAAGCGATCGCAAGGTTTAAACTCGAATACGAACTGACACGCCGCTTTCAAGTTCCGGGAATTATCCAAGCTTACAGCGTCGAAAAATATCAAAATACCTTAGTCTTAGTTTTAGAAGATTTTGGGGGACAACCTCTGCGGAGTTGGCTAACTCAAAATCCCCTGGCGCTGGAAAATTTTCTGCACATTGCAATTCAAGTAGCAGCAGCTTTAGGTGCAATTCACCAGCAACAAATTATTCATAAAGATATTAATCCTGGTAATATTCTGCTCAATCCCGAAACGCGCCAAACCAAAATTATTGATTTTGGGATTGCAACGCTGTTGTCGAAAGAAAATCCGACTGTACTGAACCTAAATATTTTAGAAGGAACCTTGGCTTATATTTCGCCAGAACAAACAGGAAGAATGAATCGGGCGATTGATTATCGCAGTGATTTTTATTCTTTGGGGGTGACGTTTTACGAACTGCTGACGCAACAATTACCCTTTATTAGCGAAGATCCTGTAGAACTTGTTCACAGTCATATTGCCAAACAACCAATTCCGCCTCATAAAATCAATTCCACAATTCCTGTAGTCATTTCGCAATTAGTGATGAAATTACTCGAAAAGACTGCGGAAGAAAGATATCAAAGCGCCTTTGGTTTGCAAGCAGATTTACAACAATGCCTAGATTTGTTGACAACAACAGAGGAAATTCCGCCCTTTGAACTAGGACAAAAAGATATTTCTGATAGATTTCAAATTTCTCAAAAACTTTACGGTCGGGAACAAGAAGTTACCGACTTATTGATGGCTTTTGATCGGGCTAGTCGTGGACAAAGCGAAGTCATGTTGATTGCTGGTTACTCTGGAATTGGTAAATCAGCTTTAGTGCAGGAAATTTATAAACCAATTACGCAAAAACGGGGATATTTTATCGCAGGAAAGTTTGACCAATTTCAACGCAATATTCCTTATAGTTCATTAATTCAAGCTTTTACAGATTTAATTCGCCAACTGTTAACGGCAACAGAAACAGAAATCAATATTTGGCGAGAAAAATTATTAAATGCTTTGGGTGACAATGGTCAAGTCATTATTGATGTGATTTCCGAAGTTGAACTGATTATTGGTAAGCAGCCGCCTGTAGTAGAATTACTGCCCCAAGAAGCAGAAAACCGTTTTAATTTAGTCTTTCAAAACTTTATTACTGTTTTTACCCAAAAAGAACATCCTATAGTAATTTTTTTGGATGATTTGCAGTGGGCGGATGTTGCATCTTTGCAGTTGATTGAATTATTAATGAGTCAGTTAGATAGTAAATATTTATTGCTGATTGGGGCGTATCGAGATCATGAAGTAGATGCAACTCATCCATTGCGGAGTGCGATCGCTACTTTAACCGCCGCCGGAGTCACAATTAATGAAATTGTCTTAACACCTTTAGAATTGCCGCAAATTCATGCACTGCTGAGTGACACATTTAATAGTCACAATTGGGAAAAATTAACTCCCCTGGCACAATTATTACAGCAGAAAACCAACGGCAATCCCTTCTTTATGAATGAGTTTCTCAAGTCGCTGTATACAGAAGGATTGCTGCAATTTGATGCGCTGCGCCGGGAATGGGATTGGCAACTCAGCAAAATTCAAGCGGCGCAAATTACTGATAATGTTGTGGAATTAATGGCGGGTAAAATTCAAAAATTGCCAATTGCTTCTCAGCAAGTTTTACAGTTGGCATCTTGCATTGGCAATCAATTTGATTTAAAAACCTTAGCTATTGTCCAAGAAAAATCTCTGCCAGCAACAGCCGCCGAGTTATGGGAAGCTGTAGAAATGGGGCTGATTTTCCCCCAAGGTAACGACTATCAATTGTTACAAGTAGGCGATCAAGAAGTTGCCGCCAACTTAACAAATTTAGATATTGTCTACAAATTCTTACACGATCGCGTCCAACAAGCAGCCTATTCACTCATTCCTCCCAAAGAAAAACAAGCAGTGCATCTGCAAATTGGGCAATTATTATTGCAGAATATCACCATTGCAGAACAAGAAGAAAAGATTTTTGATATTGTTAACCAATTAAATTTCGGTTGGGAATTAATTACAAATGCACAACAGCGACAGCAATTAGCCCAGTTAAACTTAACAGCCGGAAACAAAGCAAAAGCTTCCGCCGCTTACGAACCTGCTTTACAGTACCTCAAAACAGGAATTAATTGTTTAACAGCAACAAGTTGGCAACAGCAATATTCTTTGACTTTATCTTTACACGAAGCGACTGTCGAAGCTGCTTATTTGGCTGGGGCGTTTGAATATATGGACGAATTAATTGAGGTGGTGTTACGTCACGCCCAAAACACAATTGATCAAGTCCAAGTTTATGCCATCAAAATTCAATCTCTTGTCGCCAGAGATGAATTATTAACAGCCGTAAAATTAGGTTTGCAAGTTCTCAAACTTTTAGGGATTCCTTTAGCGGCTAACCCTGGACAATTGCAAATTCTGTTGGGACTATTAAAAACGAAACTTGCTTTAGCTGGTAGACAGGTACAAAATTTAGCTGATTTGCCCCAACTAACTAATCCCACTAAGTTAGCTGCAATTCATATTTTATCCAGTATTGCTTCTTCAACTTATTTGGCAGCGCCAAACTTATTTCCTTTAACAGTGTTTAAACAAGTGGAACTTTCTGCCATACATGGAAATGCGCCAGAATCAGCTTTTGCTTACGCTACTTACGGCTTGATTTTGTGTGGTGTTGTCGGAGATTTAACCGGGGGATATGAGTTTGGTGAGTTGGCATTAAAACTAATAGAACGCTTAAATGCCAAAAATATGCAAGCCAGAGTATTGTTTGTGGTAAATAGTTTTGTGCGTCACTGGCGAGAACCAATCGCTAATACTTTATCTGCATTGCAAATTGCTTTTCAAGTAGGACGAGACACAGGTGATACTGAGTATGCGGCTTTTTCTGCAAATGTTAGCACTAGTCATAGTTATTTTTGTGGACAAGATTTAAAAGAAGTAGATCAAAGTTTAGCTAATTATTTAGAAGTAATTCAAAAGTTTAAGAAAAAGCCAGTTTTAGATTTAATTCAAATTTATCGGCAGGCGATCGCCAATTTGCAGGGTAAAAATGCCAATCCCTGCGAGTTAGTAGGGGAATTTTATGATATTACAGCCAGCTTACCCCTACATATTGAGACAAATTATCGTACAGCAACTTTTACTGTCTACACTCATTTATTGACATTGAATTATTTGTTTGAAGATTATCAAACGGCTTGGCAAAATGCCGAGTTAGCAATTCCGTATTTAGATGCTGTCGTGGCGTTATTTATCATTGGTTGGTTTTGTTTTTATGATGCTTTGATGCGATTAGCCTTAGTAGCAACTAGTAATTTAACAGAACGGCAAACATTACTCAAACAAGTTACAGCCAATATCAAAAAACTTAAAACTTGGGCGCAATCTGCACCGAGTAACTACAGCCATAAATTAGCTTTAGTCGAAGCAGAATGGCATCGAGTTCATAATGAAACAGCAGAGGCGATCGCTTGTTATGATCATGCCATTAATTTAGCCCAAGAAAACAACTATCCTAACGAAGCTGCTTTAGCAAATGAATTAGCAGCCAAGTTTTATCTTGCCCAAAATAAACAGAAAGTTGCCCAAGGATATATGCAGGATGCTGCCTATCTTTATTTGCAATGGGGCGCAACTGCGAAAGTTAAACATCTGGAAAATCAATATCCCCAACTATTAAACCGCAAGTTAGAAAGAATTACTACCCCGCATCTTTCTACTAAAAATACTAACGCCAGCAGCGTTACAAGTACCAGTGGTTCTGCTTCCCTGGATTTAGTCACAGTGATGAAAGCTTCCCAAGCTTTATCAGGAGAAATTCAGCTAGATAAACTGCTGACTAATTTAATGCAAATTTTAATGGAAAATGCGGGGGCGCAACGGGGATTTTTGTTATTAGAAACCAAAGGTAAGTTTTTAATTGAGGCGCGAGGCACAGTTGAACAAAATAACATTCAAGTCTTAGAATCATTACCGATAGAAAATAGCTCAATACTTTCTGTGGCAATTGTCAATTATGCCATCCGCACTAAAACAAGTGTAGTGTTGAATGATGCCACACGCAAAGGTGAATTTATCCGTGATCCTTATATTCGCCAATTTCAACCGCGATCGCTTTTATGTGCGCCCTTAATTAACCAAGGCAAACTCACTGGTATCATCTATTTAGAGAATAACTTAACCACAGGCGCATTCACCCCTGACCGTTTAGAGTTACTTAACTTACTTTCGACTCAAGCAGCAATTTCTCTCGAAAACGCCCGGTTATACACCGATTTAGCTGCCTTAAACCAAGCTTACGAACGCTTTGTTCCCCGTCAATTTCTTCAATTTCTTAACAAACAAAGTATTGTTGATGTGGAGTTGGGTGATCAAGTCCAACGGGAAATGTCAGTTTTATTTACTGATATTCGCTCATTCACCACTTTATCAGAAACTTTAACCCCCGCCGAAAACTTTCAATTCATCAACTCATATTTGAGTTGTATGGAACCAATCATTATTCAACATAATGGTTTCATTGATAAATATATTGGCGATGCAATTATGGCTTTATTTGCTGGTAATGCTGATGATGCAGTGCAAGCCGGCATTGCGATGTTACAAGCTTTAGTAACTTACAATCAAGAACGGCAAACCCAAGGTAAAACACCAATTCAAATTGGTATTGGTATTAACACTGGTTCGCTGATTTTAGGCACAGTCGGCGGCTTTAATCGCATGGATGGCACAGTAATTAGTGATGCTGTAAATTTAGCCTCAAGAATAGAAGGTTTAACTAAAACATTTAACACACCATTATTAATTACAGACCAAACATTTCAACGTTTGAAAAATTGCGATCGCTCTTATATTCGCATAGTTGGACAAGTAAAAGTCAAAGGTAAAATTACGGCTGTAACTGTTCATGAAGTATTTACCGCCGATGTTCCTGAAATTCGCCAAGGTAAATTAGCAACTACAGAATTATTTAACAGCGCCCTCAAATTTTACCAAGTACAACAATTTAACTTAGCCGCCCAACATTTTCAAGATTGCTTACAACAAAATCCCTTAGATCAAGTCGCACAAATTTATCTCAATCTGTGTCAATCAGAGTTGCCGTTATCAACTATTTTCACGGAAGAGATTAAATTGTGAAAATTTGTTTTTATATAGCAATTCTATCTGAGTTGTGAAAAAGTATTCTTTTTAACGAACCGCAAAGGGCGCAAAGGACACAAAGAAAGAGAAGGAAGAGAAGAAAGAAAATTTTACAAATGATTTAGGATTTTTATATAGCCTTTCCTAGTCTGCTGAGGTACAAATTTATCTGCGTCCATCTGCGTTCATCGGCGGTTAATTATTCTTGTTTGTACTTCACTAGAATGAGAAAGGCTATATATCGATTTGGTATTAAATAAATACTAATAACTGTGGATTTAAAAATCTATATTAAGCTAACTCTAAAATAAACATTATTGTTATGTAAATATAATTACTTACATGATAAATGTGACGGTTCACATTATGAATGCGATTGCTCACATTGTAAATGCGATCGCTCACATCATGAATGTACTGGTTCACATTGTGAATGTAACGACTCACATTCACAATGTATCAGTCTGCAATCAAACTGCACGCTTACATTAAATATTAGCCTAGCTAAAAAATTTATATTACTGATAGATTTTTAGTTGCAATGGGTACGTTAAATATGTATCCTTATACGGAAACATCCATGCCTACCCAAGACATGACACGTCGTTTATCTCGCCAGATAATTATTCAAGACACCACTTCCTTACACGGTTTGCAAACGATTAACAACTATACAACAACCCGCGCTGATGCCACAGAAGACGCTTTGCAGACAGCTTATCAAAAAATGTTAACGTTGCAACAAGTCGAAAATGAAAAACTCACTTTATACCGTGCGGCTACTGATGCGGCGAGGTTAGCCGAGTGGGAATTTCACAACGCAGTGTTAGCCATGAAAGAAGTTGTGCGGGGACAATATGGTTCAGATAGTGATCAAGCGCAAGCCGTAGGATTTAAGAAAAAATCCGACCGTAAACGTCCCGCTCGCAAAAAGTCAGTAGCGATCGCTAGTTAATTAATATATACACATATCTTGCACTAGTACAACAAGGCAAAAGTAAAAAGGCAAAAGGAAAAAGCACTCGGCGATTGAAATCGCGGCTACACAGACAAAACCCGCCTGCGCGGGTTCAAAACCTTGATTTTATATTAGTCCGCGCAGGCGGACTTTGTTTTTCTAGCCGCGAATTTTATTCGTCGGGACTAAGTGCCTATTCTCTTTCATCTTCAAATTCCGCAACGCCCAATTTATTTTTTAAAATAGAGATAGGTAAAAGCGTCAGATTACCAAAAATTTAATTGTGACAACATCTGCTCAAATACTACCACTGGTCAAAGATCCAGAGCGTTTAGAAAATCGATTAGCGGAAATCCCGCCGGAACCCGGTGTTTATTTTATGCGGGATGGCAGCGATCGCATTATATATATAGGTAAGTCACGGAAATTGCGATCGCGTGTGCGTTCTTATTTTCGTGAAGGCTACATCAAAAGCGAACGCATCGCCACAATGGCGAGACAAGTCACAGAAATTGAGTTTATTGTCACCGACACCGAAGCCGAAGCTTTGGCGTTGGAAGCAAATTTAATTAAGCAGCATCAACCATATTTTAATGTGCTGCTCAAAGATGATAAAAAATATCCTTACGTTTGCATCACTTGGTCAGAAGACTATCCCCGCATCTTCATTACTCGCAAACGCCAGCTAGGTAAAGAAAAAGATAAGTTCTACGGCCCTTATACAGATACAGGTTTATTAAGAGAAATCCTCCGCATTAGTAAGCGCATCTTTTCTCTGCGACAACGACCACAACCTTTATTTAAAGACCGTCCCTGTTTGAATTATGACATGGGGCGTTGTCCTGGTGTCTGTCAACAATTGATTTCCCCGTCCGAATATCGCAAAACTGTGCAGAAAGTAGCAATGGTATTCCAAGGTAGAACTCAGGAATTAATTGATATTTTGAGCGAACAAATGCACAAAGCCGCCGAAGCTTTAAACTTTGAATCGGCGGCGCGGATACGTGATCAAATTTCTGGGTTAAAATCTCTGACGGCAGATCAAAAAGTATCTTTACCAGATGATACAGTTTCACGGGATGCGATCGCTTTAGCCGCAGATACACAACACGCCTGCATTCAATTATTTCAAATTCGCGCTGGACAATTAGTCGGACGCTTGGCGTTTGTTGCAGATGCACAAGCTGAACCAGGTGCAATTTTACAACGAGTTTTAGAAGAACATTATCAAACTGCTGATGCGGTGGAAATTCCAACAGAGATTTTGGTACAGTATGAGTTACCCGACACAGAAATATTAGCGGATGTTTTAACTCAGAGGAAGGGTAGAAAAGTCACAATTGTTGCGCCTCAACGCCAAACCAAGGCAGAATTAATTGAGATGGTCGAGCGTAATGCCCAATACGAATTACAAAGAATGCAAAAATTGGGCGATCGCAATAATCAAGCTATGCAAGATTTAGCTGATATTCTCGACTTACCAGAATTACCCCACCGCATTGAAGGTTACGACATTTCCCATATCCAAGGTTCCAATGCGGTTGCTTCTCAGGTGGTATTTATTGATGGTTTACCCGCCAAGCAAAATTATCGCCATTACAAAATCAAAAATCCCACCGTCACAATAGGACATTCTGATGATTTTGCCAGTTTAGCGGAAGTCATTCAACGGCGGTTTCGGAAATATAGCGAAGATTCCCAACTACTACGCGCTGGTAATCCTGACTGGCCTGATTTAATTATGATTGATGGCGGTAAAGGTCAGCTATCATCTGTCGTTGGCGTGTTGCAAGAAATGAACTTACTAGAAGACTTGCGGGTTGTGAGTTTGGCAAAACAGCGCGAAGAGATTTTTTTACCGGGAGAGTCACAACCCTTACCCACCGACGCAGAACAACCGGGAGTACAACTACTTAGAAGGTTACGGGATGAAGCCCATCGGTTTGCCGTGAGTTTCCATCGGCAACAACGCAGTGATAAACTAAAGCGATCGCGTTTAGATGAAATCCCCGGCTTAGGACATCATCGCCAAAAGCAACTATTAGGGCATTTTCGCTCAGTCGATTATATCCGCCAAGCTACACCAGCCCAACTCGCCGAAGTCCCAGGAATCGGCCCACGACTAGCGCAAGAAATCTACGATTACTTTCATCCCGCGTAAACAAGCTGAACTTCTGTTACTCTTCATTCATTAATCCGCCTAAAATTTCATTCCATTTCTCTTTGTGTATTTTTTGTAGCTCATTATCCGACGCTATCAAATAAGAGTATCCCTCAATAAAATCACTAATAGAGTCTATCAATCTTAAATAGTATTTGATTGTTGGGATAATCCCATTCAAAATTACCTGACAACCATGTTCAGACGATATTTGTGTAATCAATTTATTAATTTCTTCTGCTTCTGATTGCTTAATATCTTTTGCAGCAAAAATATAATATCTTCTGGGATTGTATTTAATTATCTTCTCTCTAGCACGATAAACAATTTGTAGAGTTATTTCTTGAACATGTTTTACTTCTATCGCTTCAACAAGATGATTATTTTGATTAAATATTTCAATGTCTCCCGCAGTTCTCGAAGTTCTGTCAGAAGCTGTGTGACTACCTAATTTACCAAGCTTACAAAAACTATATCTAGATATTTCCTTAATTAGAATCTGATAAATAGCATAGAAAGCAATCACTGGTAGTTTTGAACCACCTACAGTTGCATAATTATGGTTAAAATGTTCATCTAAAGCATTAATGACATTTTGTATTGACAATTTCTCTGGATTTGTTAATTTAACAATCTCAACCAAGTTATCATCCTTAGCTGATTTAATAAGCTTCAGCAGCAATTTCAATACATCTTCTGCTTTTTCAGAATGCGTCTGTACAAAATCAATAATATTTAGAAAGGCTATTTTTAAAGATTTAGGGCTTATGTTTCCGTTATAACTTAATGTGTAAGGGTAAGGTTGTTCAAAAGAACGAGTTAACCAACCACTTTCAGCCATTGCAGGTAAGCCTAACTCTGTTAATGTCGGAGTAATGTATTTTGTATCTATACTTCTTCCAGAAAAACCATCCATCATTTCAGCTTGATGATAGCGAATATCTTGAGATGGATGTAAAATTTTATGTACCAAAAGAGTTATTAATACTGTGTGAGCAGCTTTTCGTTTAAAGCAATTCCTCGCAACTTCTGCCACATAATTTTGATATTCTTCAGGTAAAATAATTTGATTAATTTCAACCTTAGCTATATCTTGATAAACTTTTAAAAGTTTTTCTCGATGATTCATTCTTAATATTAAAGAGGTAATTCTAGTTGAATAGGTCGCTCAATATGAAAACTTTTATTATGACTAATATTTTTATCGTTTGTTTCTGAATCATGAAAAAACTGTTTCTTAATTTGATTCGCCAATTCATACATGACTGGTATAGCAACAGAATTACCTATTTGCTTATAACACTCTCCTAAATTACTATGAATTTTAAAACTATTAGGGAACCCCATAATTCTATAGCACTCTCTAATAGTTAATTTCCGCACAGCTTTTTCTTCAGGTATATAAATAAAAAATCTACCGGAAGTCTCTTGAGATGGTATTGTTGGATGTACACCTTTAATAGAATATATTCTATTGGGTTGATGATGCACCCTAGATAAATGTTCTGTATTTGGTCTAACACCTGTTTTCCAAATATTTTTATTACGATAACCTACAAAAATTAACCCAGAAGTTTGTTGTTTTGGGTTTTCTATCATTGTGTAATCTTGAGGATTTAAGTACTCAAAATCTCCTGAAGTACACAAAAATTCTTTGAGAGTAGGAAACGGATAAATTTTTTTGAGCAGCTTAAAATCAAATTTTCTATTTCTCGTAGCAACAAATACTACTCTTTCTCTATTTTGTGGCAAACCAAAATCTTTAGAGTTGAGTATTTCGTAATTTACCACATAACCTATATCTTCTAAGGAATATAATATAGTTTCTAATGTTCTTCCTTGATCATGATGTAATATATGCTTAACGTTTTCAAGTACAACAACAGATGGCTTAATATGTTCAATAATTTCGCAAATATGGAAAAATAGAGTACCTCTAGTATCCTGAAACCCTTTTCTTCTGCCACAAATACTAAAAGGTTGACAAGGAAAGCCTGCTGTCAAAACATCAAAGTCAGGCAAACTTTGTATATCTATATTTCTAATATCATCCGCAGGTATATCTCCAAAGTTATTAAAGTAAACTTGTCTACAAGCCTCATTAATCTCACAGGAGAAAACACACTCATATCCAGCTTTTTCAAAAGATAATCTAAAACCTCCAATGCCAGCAAATAAATCAACAAATTTTAGTTTTGTTTCCTCCATAAGATTATGTAAATACTGTTCTAAACGTCTGAATAAAGCATTATAGCATAATACTATTTTGGATTTGAAATTTTTGATTGTAAGTTAGAGAATATTTTACTGCTGAGATTTTCAGTAATCCGTTTGTCATCATCATTGTTCAAACTTGTGTAAGATAGTGAAAATCTCAGTCAATATAAACTTCGTAAAAGCTTCAAGGTGAAGAAGAGTCGAACTGCATTCTTCTTAATCCGCCTTCAGTTGTACAATCTACCATTTCACTGAGAAACTCAGGATAATATTCTGTATTTCTAATTAACCAGTCAGCAGTTCTAACTTTAGCATTGCTTTGAAACTTACCTGCAACTGGATAAATTTCATTATTTTTCAGTGCCAAAAAACTTTCAACTCTCCCTGAAACCCTGGCATTAGTCTTGTCTTGATAGATTGCTTTAAACCCAGCCATTTTAGTAATAGAAGTACCTTTGTTTAAAGAGCAAGCAGAACCACTCTTGATGTTGGCAGCAATTAATAAGTTATCACTAGTAATAAAAAAGCGCATATTGTTTATTACTGATTCTGTAACTTCAGCACGAGCAGGCAATAAAGCAATAGTTAAACTGGCTAAAGCCATCGGTATGACTAAAAATCTTTTCATTATCTTCAACATTAAATTCTATGTTTCTAATATCTATAAATTTAGCGATGATGACAATCGTAAGATTAGTGAAATTAAAATCAAGGGAAAATGAACCTTCAGTATATTATTATTAAGTCATTTTCATCTTAGATAATATCCAAAATCATCTGCGTGCATCCGCGTCCATTTGCGGTTAATTCCTTTTTAGTATCTGACTGCCAATTTAAACCTCACTCTATAACCTATCCCCCATGACGTAAATACAAATAAATCAACAATGCCAAAATTGCCAAAAATAAATTCCATGAAAAACGACTCAGAATAAAACGCCCAATTTCTGGATAAAAAAAATGTCTCCAACGTAAAGGTTCAATAACTCTAGCTAACAAAAATAATCCAAAAATAGCATTTCCTCCCAACATCAGTCCAAATAACACTAAACCTCTGTGCCATGAGCGAGAAATTAAGATGATGGGTGGTTGCTTCTGTACCCTTCTTAATAATTTTTCTAACCGCCAAAACATCCACAATAAAAAGGGAAATAAACCATAACTGAGAAAGTTAATTGGTACAGCATAACGCCAAGCAATTGATAAAAAATTCACCAGTGCATGACAAACCACAGAATTGATAAAAGCTGAGAAAATTAACTTCTTGTGGTGATGTAATTTGAGATTTGAGGCAAAATAAACTCCTAAAGCATAACCCCAAGGTGCAGAAAACATTGTATGAACTGGTGTACCAATACTCCGGTCAAGAATTGAGGCGGTACCGTGGTAAAGGTAAATCCAGTTTTCTTCGGCGGTAAACCCCAAAGCCACAGCAATGGTAAATAGCAAAATGCTACTGCTGCGGAATCGATATCTGCGTTGGAGATAGATAATGGGGAGAATAACGGCGATGAACTTGCAACCTTCTTCAATGGGGCCGATTTCTATGAGTTGACGTAAGGCTGCGCCAAAAAGCGATCGCTGAATTTGTTGCCAATTTACAATCGAGTTAAATGCAAGTTCCGCCAACCATTGTAAACCCAAGGCAGCACCACCAGAAATTGCCCCGGCTATAAAAAACCACAGCAAACGCAGTAAAGCCGGAGCAAAGGCGACACGGTAATAGTAATAACCTAAAAGTAACAGTGGGGGAATTGCAGCCCAAAGTATTACAGCTAAATTAGTCACGCACCTTAGAAATTACAGTCCGGTGACGGGGGCTATTGCTGGTAATTGTAGGACGTTGGAAACCTACATCCATCAAAGCTTGCTCAATATCCAAAGAAAAGTACTCATCTAAATATGGTTCAGTACTCTTGAGCAAAGTCAAAATGTAGGGAGGCATTTTTTTGTAAATTTCCGATTTGGGATTCATGTCCATAATTGCCAAATGACCACCGGGACGCAACAACCGCCGCGCTTCCGCAAAAATTTGGCGCGTGGGTGCTTGGGGTAATTCATGACAAATCAGAAACAGCGAAACCAAATCAAAAGACGCATCTGGTAGCCCTGTTGATTCGGCTGCGGCATGAAGCCAATTGATCTTAGCTTGACGTTGCTGGGCGCGGTAGTTAGCAACAGCCAGAAAGTAGGGAGACAAATCTAAGCCTGTCACTTTCGCTTCGGGATAAACCTGCTGCAAAGCAAAAGTACTTAATCCTACGCTACATCCCATATCCAGAATGTCGCGTGGTTCCTCAGCCAAAAAAGGTTTGAGAATATTATGATAACTCTGCCGGAGTTGGCGATCGCCTTCAACTTCAGCACCAGGCCAAATCTTCGCGTGAACAGCATGGGCCGCAGGTTCGACTTCAAACGCCGCGTGCCAACTCAGATTGCCCTGTTCGTAGGCATGAAATGAAGTGACATAATAATCTGGATAGGAAAGCTGCGGATTTTGGACTTGCGCTAAATCTATTGACCAATTACGCGCTTTTAGTTTCTCTACTTCCTTTGTCCAAGGCACACCAATTTTTTCAGCGCGTTTAATCATCATTTGCCGGGCTTGGTGCTTGGCGAGGTTCGCTAAAGGCTTAATTGCTAAAATGCCGTTGACCAAGTTAACAGCCCAGTTAGGAGAGTTTTGTACAGCAGCAGTCATAAGTTGATTTGCATTGAACAGCCTTTTTTACTTATGACATAATTCCTGCATGCCAGTCTAGCAATAGTTAAGTTCCGTAACTGAGTTGGGGGTGGGGAATAGGGAGTTGGGAGTAGTGAATAAAAATACTAGCCTCTAGCCCCTCCCACACTTCCCACACTCCCCACACTCCCCACACTTCCCACACTTCCCACACTTCCCACACTCCCCACACTTCCCACACTTCCCACACTCCCCACACTTCCCACACTCCCCACACTCCCCACACTTCCCACACCCCCCACACCCCCCACACTCCCCACACTTCCCACACTTCCCACAGCCCCTACCCATACGTGAGAAATTAGGGTCTAATCCTTCTTTGCTTCAGGAAATTTATATTATCTGAGTTTCTAACTGCACATTAATCTTTAGAATTAAAATGCTTTGGGATAATTGCTCTAAGTACGGAGGGAGGAAAGTTAAGCAGTGGATATTTTAGAACTGTTTCAAAAAGGTGGGCCAGCGATGTGGCCTTTGGCAGTTTTGTCAATTCTGGCGCTGAGTGTGATTTTAGAGCGTTTGTGGTTTTGGCTGCGGATTTTAAATCAAGAAAAGGAAATAGTTAACCGTGTACTAGATGCAGCCCAAGAAGATTGGGATATAGCCGCAGATATCGCCAAACGAGCTACAGATCAGCCAATTGGGCGATTTCTCTATGCACCTTTACGCCTGTTAAAGGTGGATTTGGAAACTTTTCGTTTAGCACTAGAAGCCACAGCCGAAGACGAATTAGCCGGGATGCGTCGTGGTGAAAAACTTTTAGAAGCGGTGATTGCACTTTCCCCACTCTTGGGACTGTTGGGTACAGTGTTGGGTTTGATTCACTCTTTGCGCTCAATTCGCATTGGTGATTTAGGTACAGAATCGACGGCTGGGGTAACTACTGGGATTGGTGAATCTTTGATTAGTACTGCCGCAGGGTTAATCGTTGCAATTATTAGCTTGGTATTTTATCGGCTATTCCAAAGTTTTTTAGTTAACCAAGTCAAAATTTTTCGCAAGGCGGGGAATGAATTGGAATTACTTTATCGTCAATCTCCACCGGAATTTAGCAACAATACAGCAATTGTGCATGAAGCTTCTCGTGAAACTGTCACTCCACCCCGCAAAAAAGCTAAAAATCTATTTCCCCAACCTCCAGAAGAACCAGATGTGACTGATTCATTAGATCCTGAGTCATAACGCAGAAGACAGTCCCGATGAAACAAGTTTCATAGCCAAGCATGAAAGTGGGACTAGTATTTTTACTCAGCACTCAGCACTCAGCACTCAGCACTTTCAAGTCAGGAGGCAGGAGGCAATTTATTACTCAGCACTCAGCACTTAACACTTTGCTATAACTAAAATTTATCAGACGATGAAAGTTAATCTGCATACTCCAGTTGAAGAAGTACAAATTCAAATTATTCCTTTAATTGATGTTGTTTTTTGTATTTTGACGTTTTTTTTGTTAGCAGCGTTACAATTTACTCGCCAACAAGCTATTAATGTTGATTTGCCCAAAGCTTCTACAGGTACGGCTGCGATCGCTGGACAAACTGGTAGTCAAATTGTGACTATTGATGCTGTAGGCAATACTTACATTGAAAAACAACCAGTAAAACGCGAGGAATTAGCACAGAGACTCAGACAATATCTCGAACAAAATCCTGATGGAATTTTGGTATTAAATGCTTCTCGAACTACCACTTATAATGATGTGGTAGAAACGCTAGATTTATTACGACAAATAGGCGGCGATCGCGTTTCTTTAGGTATTATCCCAGGGCCTAGTCAACCTTCCACTACTCAACTTAATCAATTACCAGAATCCTATTTCCCCAATAATCCTGGCGTGCCGCCTGCACCAGTTCCAGAAATTAATCCCCAGGAAAATTTTAATCCAAATATCCCTATTAACCCTAACCAAATACCTCCTAATTATGGGCAGCCTTCCTCTGGAGAAGGTGTAATTCCTGGTGTACCAAATGCACCAGCAACACAAGTACCAGTAGCACCAGGAAATACTAATAATTCTGCGCCAAACTGATAAATTTGAGCAGAATTTTCCCATTCAAAATGCAGCAATGGAAGATGCAGCAAAAATCCTTCTTCATCTTCCACCTTGGGTTTTAAATTATGACTCTTGAGTTGAAAGTGCTGAGTGCTGAGTAATAAATTTTCTCCTACCTCCTGCCTTCTGCCTCCTGATAATTTATCGCCCAAACCTAAAGATATAAAAAATAAATTATCGATAGATAAAAATATCTGGTAATTTACAAGTAATTGGCAAAGCTTCAAAAAATCTGAAATCGGTTGCTTAAATAAGCGATCGCCAATCGCCATTCGCGTTTCAAGGGTTGTGGCAATGAATGCAATTGTAACGCTTTTTATTGTTTGGGTAGTAACATCTATCAGCCTGCTGATTATTAGTAAACTTCCCCTCGGAGTTGAAGTTGACTCACCCAAAAAAGCCTTTATTTCAGCAGCAGTTCTCGGTATTGTTACGGCGATCATCAGACCGATTTTACGCCTAATCTTTGCAGTACCGAATTTCCTCACATTTGATCTATTATCCGGCATCTTCACTTTTATGATTGCCGTTGTTTGTTTTAGTATTGCTGCTTGGTTAGTAGAGGGCTTCCGGTTACGTTTCGGTATCTGGAGTGCTGTTTTAGGCGCGTTAGCCCTCACCTTCATCAACAGCTTAATCTACAAATTACTCGGTGTCTGATATTTCAGAGGCTAGAGGCTAGTACCGCTACGCGGAAGTCAAAAGTCAAAAGTTAAAAGTCAAAAAGCTTATATTACAAGCTTTTCACTAACTTGAAATGATATCTTTATTTCCGCCGACCTGTACTAGTCCTTAGTCTCTACTCACTTTTTTTCAAAGCGGCGAATAACTAATTCTCAGTGGCTAAACCATGTTAAGATACATCTCAATTATGAAAGCTGTGTTGGATAGAGTGGATAAAAACGAACATGGAAGCAGCACTATTATTAGCTAAACTGCCCGAAGCTTACCAAATTTTCGATCCTCTGGTAGACGTTCTTCCAGTAATTCCTGTTTTCTTCTTGTTACTTGCTTTCGTATGGCAAGCAGCTGTGGGATTTAGGTAAGTTAAGTAAATTTTTCATCAATGGGACAGGCAAAATACCTGTCCTATTTTTTTTGACAATATGTTTTTGCTAAAACTTGATATTTCTTAATTATTTGTAACAAGTAACTAGAAGTTAAGTAATATAGTTGATACAGACTAATTTAAACTTATGCCAATTGGAAAAAAGATGGCGATCGCATGGATTGACAGAACCTAGACATAGACTGCAATTCTCAATCCAAAATGGTATTAGCCTTTTTAGCCAAGCATTTTACAGTCAACAAGGAATTAAATATTTATGGGTAACATTAAATTTGTTAAAGAAGATAAAGAAGTCATAGCTGCTAATGGCGCTAACTTACGACAAAAAGCTGTAGAAAACGGCATTGATTTGTATACACTTTTCGGTAAAATGACCAATTGCGGTGGTTATGGTCAGTGTGGTACTTGTGTTGTAGAGGTAGTAGAAGGTTTAGAAAATCTGTCGCCGCGCACCGAGGTAGAAAAGCGCAAATTTAAGAAAAAACCAGATAATTACCGCCTCGCCTGTCAAGCTTTAGTGCATGGCCCTGTGAGTGTAGTAACAAAACCTTAACCCTTAAAGCTTACCTGCCAACAACATTGGTGATATGAGAAGTAAAAAAAATAAGGCTAACACGGGCATCGATGATGCTATTCTAAAGGTGTTGACTGGAAAATATAGAGAGGCTTCTTTGCCATGCAAGTTAATGACTTAGGGTTCGTAGCGAGCATTCTGTTCGTACTAGTTCCCTCTGTGTTTTTATTAATTCTGTACATCCAAACAGCCAGCCGCGAAGGTAAAAAAGATAGTTAATAGTTTGTGCATAATATAAAAAACCCCTACACCATTGGTGCTGGGGTTTTTATTTATCAACCGCTAAATTTGGAGTGCTGAGTCACCGAAGTTTGCTCAACGGGGAGAACCCGCGCACGCAAGTTCTCTCCGCACGCAAGTTCTCGCTGAGTGCTAAGTTAAAAATACTTTTTTCTAATCTCTAGCCTCTAGCCCCTTGTAGTTTTATGCACTAGTTCTTGCCAACAATACTGGACAAGTAGCGTTGACTCGAACATAATCAGACAAAGAAGCACCGATGAGTCTATCTATATCGACAAAGCTCTTAGCTACTGATGGACGACGATCTGGAGAACCGAGTAGAAGTAAGTCTACACTCAATTCTTCGGCGAGACGACAAATTTCTTCACCGGGTTTACCGCTACTGGTGTAGCAGCGAGTTTGGACACCATATTTTTGAGCTTCGGCGTAAGCTGCGCCAAAAACGGGATTTTTTTCGGGGATAACTTCAGTCACTTCTGAGGTTTTGCCGCGCAAATCAGTATTAATATGAGTCAAAATTAATTGGCTACCAGGAACACCTCGCAGCAAGAATAAAGCTAAACTTAAACAATGTTTGGCTGGATCAGAATTGTCTAACGCTACCATGATGCGCTTGATTCTTTTGACATAAATGTCATCTTTCACCAGCAACATGGGGCGAGAAGACAATTGAAAAACATACTGACTGACGGAGTTTGACAAAATTGACTGCAAACGCTTGAGTCCGCGTGAACCCATGATGATTAAGTCAGCATCAATTTCATCGGCTACTTGACAAACTACGTCTTTGGGTTCACCTTGCCGTAAAATCGAAGAAACTTGGCTAGGATCTAAGTTTAAAGACTGAATGGCGTTGGCAAGAATTTTACCCCCTTCTTCCCATTTATTTGTCATTGCAGAAGCAGTACTTTGGGGAGGTACAACGTGCAGAACTGTTACTTTAGCACGTTGAATTGATGGTACTTCTTTCAAGGTTTTGAGCATTTCTTCTGCATGACCTAAGCCCGAAACCGCTAACAAAATTTTTTCTATCATTGCTTAATTCTGACTTGTAAATGTTGCTTTAGTGTTTGCTATTCAGGAATTGGCTCAGTTGATTTACCAACTTTTGGCTCAATAACCTAGCTGTTTACGCAGGATTACCTGTTGTTTGAAATGTTAATTATTTCTGCCTAACTATCTGACTGAGTATTTGAGAGCAAATCAAGTTGAAATCACTAGCATTTTGAAGATGAAATACATGAAATCAACTAGAAGATTTGAGTTTGATTGCTACCTCTTACCTAGTCTTTTAACTAGGCTTCAATAATTAAGCTTACTCTTAATATTAGCTCAGTTAACTTTATAAAATATGATGTTATTTATTATTTTTAATCTATATTAACTTTTATTCATTAGAAGCAAGTTAAGTATTGCAAAGAAGTCTGAGAAAATTAGCGTAATTATACCATTGTTTGTGGGAGCGATCGCCTGCTTTAAAGAAAAGATAGCTTTATCAAATATTAAGTTTTTAATTATAACTTTAGTTTCGTTTATGGGAACAATAAACTATAACTATTTAACTGCATAAAAAACTGTGCTTATGCAATTTTCTCCCATAGTTGCTACTATCTTGTTGACTGTTGGATCTCCGGCTGTAGTATTGTATTATTCACAACCTAGCCTTGCTCAAGCGCCAACCCCCACTGCGGAAGAACGCCTCACCGAAGCCATCATGTTAAATAATCAAGGTGAAGGACTAGTTTATAAAGATTTAGTGGGTTTGGCTGATTTACAAGCCGGGTTAGAACTCTTTCAACAGTCCTTAGCAATATTTAAACAGTATGGCGCGAAGGCTGGAGAAGCCAATAGCTTGGTAAATATTGGCTACGTTTATTTACGTAAAGGAGAGTACACTAAAGCACTGGATTTTTTGCAGTCAGCCTTAGATATTCGCCGCAAACTCCGCGATAAAGAGAATGAATGGATACCATTATCTTATATCGCCGAAGTCTATCTGAATCTCAGAGAATATGAAAAAGCCCTCAATTTTTATCAACCAGCTTTAAAAGTTCTCCAAGAACTAAAAGCGGCAAATCCTCAAGGTTATAATTACGCAACTAGCGAAACTATTTTATTAGCAGATATTGGCTCAGTTTACTTCCGTACTGGCAAATATTCTCAAGCTTTAGAGTTTTATCAACAAAGTTTGACAATTCAAAAAGCCAAGGGTGATAAAAGCGGTACTGCTCAAACTTTAAACAACATTGGTGTTGTTTATCTCAACTTGGGTAACTACGCTCAAGCCTTAGATTCTTATCAGCAAGGATTAAAAAATTTACAAGAATGCTGTTCTACTTTTTATGGAACGCAAGCAGCGATTTTTAATAATATTTCCGGTGCATATTTTAGCTTAGGTCAGTATCAAAAGTCCTTGGAGTTTGCGGAAAAGTCTACAAATATTTATAAAAAACTTGGCACTGGAGAATATAAAAGTACAGACGAGCAAGCAATCAAGCTATTGTACAATGCCCTTGGTCAAAATGCTCAAGCTCTGCAACAAGTTACCAATCGTGCTAATGTAGGTGATGCGTTTGGCAAAGATTCATTTCAATTTCAAGGTGCAGCGTTAAATCTGAATAATATTGGGCAGATTTATTTTAGCTTGGGTAAGTATGACGAAGCACTCAAGTTATATCAGCAAGCTTTAGATATATACAAGCAAAATAACTATAAAGTAGGGATAGCGGTAGCACTAAATAATATTGGGCGTGTTTACCAAAACTTAGGCAACTATAACCAAGCTATAGAATTTAATCAGCAGGCTTTAGCTAATTATCGGGAAGTTGGCGATCGCACTGGCGAAGGCGTAACAATTAGTAACTTAGGGCAAGTTTATCAAAAACAAAATCAGTACGATAAAGCTTTGGGGTTATATCAGCAAGCTGTCGCTATTCATCGAGAGGTGGAAGACAAAATTAGTGAAGCTGCGACACTGAAGTTTTTAGGCGATGTTTTAGCAGCCCAAAATCAACCACCACTAGCGATCGCATTTTACAAGCAATCGGTTAACTTAACAGAAACGATTCGCCAAAGTTTGCGATTTGTGCCGACAGATGTGCAGAAATCTTACACCGAAACCGTCTCGGAAAGATATCGCCGTCTAGCTGACTTATTATTGCAGCAAAATCGTCCAGCCGAAGCGCAACAAGTTTTAGATTTGCTGAAAATTCAGGAAGTTACTGACTATATTGGGAATCACGGTGCTAGTACGCCAAAAGCCACAAATCGCAATACTCAACGGGGAAGTTCTGCAACTGTAGCAGTGACACCGGAAAAATTACCGTTGAAACCACAGGAAGAGCAAATATCTCAGAAGTATAGCGCAATTCAAGATCAAGCGATCGCTCTGGGTAAAGAACTCACCACCCTGCGAAAAATTCCACCGCAAACCCGTACCGCAACTCAAGAAAAACGCCTTGCTGAATTGGTGAAACTAGAACAAACTACCAACGCCGAGTTTAACAAGTTTATTAAAAGTCCCTCGGTTGTGGCGTTGGTACAACAATTATCAGCCACATCAGGACAGGAAAATTTAAACTTACGCCAACTCAATTCTTTAAGAGATAACTTACGCCAGTTAAATCAAAAAGCTGTTTTGTTATATCCTTTAGTTTTAGATGACAGATTAGAATTAGTTATTGTCTCGGCGGATGCGCCACCAATTCATCGTACTGTACCAGTCAAAGCCGCAGAGTTAGACCAAACAATTAATGAATTTCGAGAAGCAATTCTTGTTCCTTACAAAAATAGTAAAACCCCAGCCAATAAATTATATAATTGGCTGATTAAACCTATAGAAAATGACTTAAAACAAGCCGAAGCCAAAACTATAATTTATGCACCTGATGGTAAGCTGAGATATGTGCCATTAGCTGCATTATATGATGGGCAGAATTGGTTAGTACAGAAGTTTGTAATTAATAATATTACTTCTACTAGTTTGACTAAATTAGTGAATCAACCACCAACTCCAAGCAATGCTTTAGCTGCGGCTTTTACTAAAGGCGAATATACAGTAGCAGTTGGTCAACGCCAAGAAATGTTTAGTGGGTTAGAATTTGCTAAAGCCGAAGTCGAAAACTTAGCTAAAATTCTTCCTGGTAGCAAAGTTATCTTAGATAAAGATTTTAATCCTAATGCAACAATTCCCCAAATGAATGATTACAAAATTGTACATTTGGCGACGCATGGTAAGTTGGTGAATGGTTCCCCAGAAGATTCATTTATTGTATTTGGTGATGGCGAACACGCGACTTTACGCGATATTGAAAATTGGTCTTTGTCGAATGTTGATTTAGTAGTATTGAGTGCTTGTCAAACTGGTTTAGGTGAAAAATCAGCCAATGGACAAGAAATTCTCGGTTTAGGATATCAGATCCAATTAGCTGGTGCGAAAGCCACAATGGCTTCATTATGGGCTGTATCTGATGGCGGAACACAAGCTTTAATGAATGAGTTTTATGCAGCGTTGAAAGCTGGGAAATTTACTAAAGCCGAGGCGTTGCAAAAGGCGCAAATTGCTTTATTAACAGATAAGAATAGTGAGTTTAATCATCCTTATTATTGGTCGGCTTTTATTTTAATTGGGAATGGGTTGTAGATGATGAATGTGGAAAAATAAGCATTGTATGTTTTGCGCCTAGATGCGGTAGCGTCCTCTCGTTCGCGCAGCATTTCTGTCAGGAAAAGAATAGGTACAAAGACACAGACATTAATTTATTAACAGTAATACCCCTCTTCTGTCAGTCTCCGAAAACTTTTGCCATTTCTGAATTCTAAAGCTTTTGTATAGCAAGCGATCGCCAGATTATTTCTTAATAACAAATACAAGACCTATTTTTTTCTAATAGGAAAGCCTATATTGACTGACTAATAAAGCTTTCAGAGATTGACTGTACGGAAAGTGACAAAAGAGGGTAATTAGTTAATGTACATGAAAATCTTAAACTTCATCTCACTAATCAGCCTTTCAGCCTTAATTAAATTGGATATAACCAAAATTTAATCTTATTAAAACCAATCATTAACCTCTCAATTTTCTTGAACGGTTATTTTTACTAAAAATACTAAATTTATCACTTATTTTATATGAGCATGATTTCAACTGCTTAAAATGTGCTGAACTAACCAAAAAATCAAAGTCAATAGTCGATCAGTGTTTATTTGTGAGAGATAAATAAACTAGTGTATCTATGAAGAAATTTGTAAATTCCTCATTTGAAATTAAGTTGCTCATGTTGAAAGATTACAAAATATTTTTCTTGAAAAATTATTTATTAGCTCATTTACTTTAATTCGTAAAATTTATAACCAGTTTTGTTTAATTTAGTCTTGAAAATTATTTCACATTCTAATTATTTGAAAACGTAATTTTTGCCTATCTATTAAGTAAAATTTTATGCTTAATTTGTCCACTTTTCTATATCGTAAAACATGATTAATTGCGACTTTCAAAAGTCGTAATTAATTATGTTTTCAATCATATTTAATCTATTGTTTACCATTTATTAAACTAATTTAAATAGTTAAATAATACACATTTATATACACCTGCAAGTAAAGTAAAAATCTTGCCAAAATACGGAGAAATATGACCTTTTCGACCACCAATTTGTACCGAGCGTTTACTACTTCAGTCGTAGCATCTGCTGTGGCCTTGAGTCCTATTTTGTCAGCAGTTGCTCAGGCTGAAACTCTCAATGGTGCAGGCGCAACTTTTCCGGCTCCACTGTACGAAAGATATGCTCGTGAAGTGAGAAAGAAGCATCCAGAATTAAAAATTAACTATCAAGGAATTGGTAGTAGTGGCGGGATTCGTCAAATCACTGCGGGTACTGTTGACTTTGGTGGTAGTGATGCAGCTATGACAGATGCACAAATCGCCCAAGTTAAAAGAGGTGTCATATTAGTACCCACCGCAGGCGGTGCAGTTTCTGTTGTTTACAATCTCCCTGGTGTCAGCAATCTGAGATTATCTCGTGCTACATTACCAGCTATTTTTTCTGGTCAAATCACCAACTGGAGCGACGCTAAAATCAAAGCTGATAATCCTGGTGTAAATTTACCTAATCAACCGATTAAATTTGTAGTACGTGCTGATGGTAGCGGTACAACTTTTATTTTCACCAACCACTTGAGTAACATAAGTGGTTATTTCAGAGGTAGAGTTGGTACAAGCACCGCGCCTAAGTGGACTTTACCAAATGTCCTCAAAGGTAAAGGCAACCCAGGTGTAGCTGGCTTAGTAGCGCGTACTCCTGGTTCTATTGGTTATGTAGAATATGCCTTTGCTACCAAAAACAATTTAAGATCAGCTCAAATACAAAACAAAGCAGGCGAATTTGTTTCTCCTTCTTTACAAACTGCTAACGCAGCTTTATCATCTGTGAGATTCCCTGATAACTATCGCGTGTTTGTTGGTGATCCAACACAAGGTTATCCAATTGTTGGTCTTACTTGGATGATGGTTTACAAGCAATATCCTACAGCTGCAAAAGCTGACGCTATTAAGAAATGGATTAATTGGGTACTCAAAGATGGTCAACAATATAATGATGACCTCAACTACACCAGAATTCCATCTGATGTTAGCAATCGGGTATTACAAACAGTGAATAGTTCAGTTAAATAGATACTTAATCTGTTGTATTACCTAACTAATTTTCTGAATATGAATAGGGTGGATAGTATTTCACTCTATTCATAATTAACTAAGAATAAAAGCATACAAATCCCTCAAAATTTATATATGGGATATACAAACAAAGCCTGCACTTCGATAAGCTCAATGACCGCCTTTGCAGGTTAATTATATGCTTCTTTGTATGGATTCGGTATCATTTAAAAATATCAAGTTAGTTAAAAAAATATTTAGCTATTTAATTTATGGATAACTCATCAGAATCAAATAGTCACAAGTCATTTTTAAATTTAAGTAATGAAGATTTAGGATTAACAGCTACAAGTGGTGCAAATTTCTGGTTAGATAAAGGCTTTACGTGGTTAACATATTTTTTTGCTACGATTACAGTTGCCATATTGTTTTTGATGAGTTGGGTAATTTATAAAGAAGCGAAACCAGCAATTGAGAAGTTTGGTATTGGGTTTTTCTGGGGTCAAGATTGGGATACGGGTAATCAGGTTTTTGGGGCGTTACCTTATATTTATGGAACTTTAGTAAGTAGTGCGATCGCAATTTTATTTGCTATCCCAATCGGCATTGCAATTGCAATAGTCACTAGCGAAAATTTCTTACCTATATCTGTTAGAAGCACATTAGCATTCATTGTAGAATTAATTGCCGCAATTCCCAGTGTAATTGTTGGCTTGTGGGGAATTTTTGTGTTTATTCCAGTTTTAGAACCGTTACAAAAATGGTTGGCCAGTTATTTTAATTGGATACCATTATTTAACTCGGTAGATCCTATCGGCACAAATATGTTAACCGCAGGAATTGTGTTAGCTATTATGATTTTGCCGACAATGGCTGCTATTAGCCGCGATGTTTTACTCGCCATTCCTAAAGAATTACGCAGCGCCTCAATGGCTTTGGGTAGTACACGTTGGGAAACCATTTTTCGGGTGTTATTGCCAGCAGGATTTTCTGGTATTGTCAGTGCAGCAATGCTGGCTTTAGGTAGAGCCTTGGGTGAAACAATGGCTGTCACTCTTGTGATTGGTAATTCATCTCAAATCAGTGCTTCTTTACTTGACCCAGCCTACACAATTCCTTCAATATTAGCCAATGAATTTGCAGAAGCTGAACCAGGATTACATGTTGGCTCATTGAGTTATTTAGGGTTAATTTTATTTGGATTAACCTTGGGTGTAAATATTGCTGCTAGGTTATTTGTGCGTTGGTTTAGTAATAAAAATAAATCATAAACTAAATATATGACTGATTATCAAAACTCGCAAATAGATGAATCTTTATTAGCAAAAGAATTATATGCTCCACTGCCAACAAGTAGACAATTATTCACCCATAGCATGAATGCGATCGCCTTTGCATTCACAGCTTTAGCGTTAATTCCTTTAATATCAATTTTATGGGAAATTATTAAACGCGGTTTCTCTAGCTTGCGACCAGAAATGTTTGTCAATTCAGTAATTGATTATGGCTTGGGTAATGCTATTACAGGCACGATTACAGTTGTCATGATTGGCTCAATCTTTAGCCTGCCAATTGGCATATTAACAGGGATATTTTTAGCAGAATTTAGTCAAGTTAACCCAGCATCACAATTTGTTCGCTTCATCACCACAATTTTGACTGGTGTACCTTCAATTATTGTTGGTATTTTTGCTTACGGTGTAATTGTATTAGTCACGAAAGGATTTAGCGCAGTTGCAGGTGGCTTTGCTTTAGCTGTGTTGATGTTACCCATCGTGATTCTGACCACGGAAGAAGCTTTAAAATTAGTTCCTAAAGACCAACGCCTTGCTTCTGCTGCTTTGGGTGGGACGCGGTTTCAGACAACATTTCGCATTGTAATAACTGCCGCTTTACCTGCAATTACTACAGGTATTTTACTAGCGATCGCTCGCGCCGCAGGTGAAACAGCACCCCTAATTTTCACTGCATTATTTAGTTTAGATTGGTCTCCAGGATTGCTGAGTCCAACAGCTTCGTTACCTGTATTAATTTTTAATCTGTATAACGACCCAGACCCAGAAAAGAATCAATTGGTTTGGACTACTGCTATCGTCTTACTTGGCTTAGTTATTTGTGTGAGTTTGATTTCTCGCTTAATCACAAGTAAGAAAAAAATTTAGTTAAAAACTCTTTCCTGATTCTACTAAACATGAATAATCTCAATCCCGCTATCAAAGTTAAAAACCTCAGCTTTTACTACAATACTTCTAAAGCGATTGAAGGCATATCAATAGATATTTATCAAAATCAAGTAACGGCAATAATTGGCCCTAGTGGTTGCGGTAAATCAACTTTTATCAAAACTCTCAATCGGATTAGTGAATTAGAAGGGCCTGTCAAAGTAGAAGGAAAAGTAGAGTTCTTTGGACAGAATATTTACGACCCAAAAATTAACGTCAACCGCCTGCGTCGTCAAATTGGGATGGTATTCCAAAAACCAAATCCCTTTCCGATTAGTATTTATGAAAATGTCGCTTATGGAGTCAGAATAGCAGGTAGGCGATCGCAAACAGAAGTAGATGAAATTGTCGAGTCAGCTTTAAAAGGTGCAGCTTTATGGGAAGAGGTAAAAGATAAACTACATAAATCTGCATTAGGACTTTCTGGGGGTCAACAACAACGACTCTGTATAGCCCGTGCTTTAGCCATTAAACCCAAAGTACTGTTAATGGATGAACCTTGTTCAGCCCTTGACCCCATAGCAACGATGAAAGTCGAAGAATTAATTCACAGTCTGCGTTCAGAATTAACAATTGCCATTGTTACTCATAACATGCAGCAAGCTGCTCGCGTCTCCGATTTTACCGCTTTCTTTAGCACAGACGAAAGCCGAATTGGTCAAATGGTGGAATTTGGTGTCACAAATCAAATCTTTTATAACCCCATCGATGCACGTACCCATGACTATGTTTCAGGGCGTTTTGGTTAATTCCTTAGCTACCATTTTATTATGCGATCGCACTTACTCATGTTCTTCTGGTGTCAGAAATCCAATCAAATTCCTATACTATAGTAGTATGAATTATTTTTACTACTAATTGGTAGGAAGATGAAAGTCGAAAAACTATCTATTTCTTTACCACTGAATTTAGTGGAGTTTATCGAAAATTACAAGCTGAATAAAGGATGTAAATCTCGTTCTCAGGTAATTGAACAAGCATTAGAATTGCTGCGAAATCAAGAACTAGAAGAAGCTTACCGCCAAGCATCTGCTGAAATTGATAGTGCTTGGGATGTAACAATAGCAGATAGTTTAACAATTTAAAAGCAGAAATGATGATATAGCATTTACTAGTCTACTGAGGTACAAATTTATCTATTTTCATCTGCGTCCATCCGCGTCCATCTGCGGTTAATTATTTTTTCCTGTACTTCACTGAGTCGAGAACCGCTATAAATCAGGACTGAGAATGAACATAACAGATTTCTCATTCCCAATCCCTCAAACTATTAACTATCGCCAATCTTCCCAATTTTGATTAAAAATTGAAGTGTCAGGGAAAGCGGTAGGATTGCCATTTTTCTCTAATAAACTTTTTAAGGCTTGTAGTTGCGGTTCTGCTTTGGGTAAATCATCCACGAGTTGATAAGGTGCAATCTGATTTTTTAAAGCAAAAGCCGTCACAGTTCCCGCCGCCGCACCAGAAGACCATTCAAAGGAATGTACCCGATATGCAGCCGCAGCAATATGGCTGGTAGCAATACTCTTACCACCCACAATTAAATTATCAATCTTTTGAGGAATCATCGCTCGCAGTGCAATTTGGAACGGGTAAGCCTGTCCTGCGCCGCGCCTTTCTCCTGGACGTTCTTTATTTCCTGGGGCTTCTGGCGGACTTTGAGTCATGCAAGGATGAAAGTCGATGGCGTAGTGACCAATACCCACTGCATCAGGATAAATGGTGGAACGGCTACGGCGTAAGGATTTATCTGGTGAGACTTGACCAGTAATTACAGATGCAGCCTCTAAACCTGCGAGTGTTGCTTTTAACTGACGATAGGTATCCGCAGATAAGGTTTTACGATAATACTCATCGTTGTAATTGCGGCGAGAAATATCAACTTCCCAAATCATAAAGCCTTCCGGTTGTCCCCAACTAGGGCGACCAATAATTCGCCTACCTTCTCGCATATAGGGATATTTTGATAAGCCATGCACTGTCCCCATTGGTGCATTTAACCCAGTCAGCAATCGATTATTCGTTTGCTGTTGCTTCACACCCTTACCTAACTGAGAATCTGTAGTTCCCTTTACCAGCCAGTAATAATACGCCAGGGCATTTTCCTCACCTCTGCGGAGAGTTTCTGTCCGTAGTCCCCCCATCCAACCGCCTGGTTTTAACTGTCCTGTAGCTTGCAGTTGTTGGCGAGTGTAAATCAAGTTATCTTTGGCTGTTCCTGGACGGTAGTCGTTACCCCAAGTCCAGTTTTGCATCGAGATATCCCCTGGTGTGGGTGCAGTAAACCTCACGCCGTTAAATTGTGTGGGTTGTCCGGGATTCGGATGCCATATCCGGCGGTAGGTGAAAACTAAGCCAAAGTCTGCTAATCTTTTTAATTCATAGCTGAAATATGGTGAATACTGTAAATAGAATGGGGGCATGGTTTGGGGTTGCGGTTCCTTGGTAGCCTCCATTGCAAAGGTATAAGTAAAACCTTGGGTACAGTAAGGATCATTGCTGGTGCTAGAAGAAGATGGTTCGAGGAAAGAACGCGCATCAATACCCAAACGATAGGGAACATCAGCTAAGGCAATGATTTCGCCAGTTTCGCTGGTATCAATCACATACCACTGGGGAGAATTGCTGGTGGTTGGTTTTTTGGGAATTTTGGGAACAAAGCGGATAATTTTTTTACTCAACCGCGATGAATTTTGGTAGCGATAGGCATCTTCAATAGTTTGAGATAAGGTAAAAGTGTTGAGAGGTGGTGCGCCTTTGGCTGGTTGATGTTGAATTGCGATCGCACCTTCAATGATTTTCCGATTCTGACTAATATTTAATTCCTTAATTACTGTGTTGGGAAACCATTCCAACTTACCTTTACCCTTTTTTTCGGCATCCTTGAGCATTTGCGTCATAATAATGTGTGCATCACGAGGCAGAAAGCAAGAGTCACTTACCCAGCACTCCCCAGGGTTAAGTTTGCCGTAATAGCGTTGAATCCGGTTGCGTAATTCTGAATATCCGCGAGAATAGAATTGGCGATCGCGTTGAGTTGGTCGTTCATCTAACGCAGATGTCCCCTGAGATGAAATTTGTCCCCCCAACCAGTCGGTAATTTCTGTCAAACATACTGTTCGTCCTGCTAGTAACCCCTCGTAAGCCGTGGCTACCCCAGACAGTCCACCACCTACTACCAACATCTCGCAGTTGACTGTTTTATCTGGGGTTCTTGGTGATGCAGCAACAATAGTAGGCTCAGGTAACAAATATGTTGAAACTAAGCTAACACTGAAGAGTAATGCTTGAAAACCAGCTACTTTGTGTCTGCGCTTCATGATGAGAAAACTTTTTCTACTCCTTTGCCAACTTGTAGACGGTACCATTTCCGAAATGTTCACCACAAGTCACCGAAGAGGTAGAGAAAAAGGGGCTGGGAGCAGGGAGCAGGAGGAGGAAGAGTTTTGTCTTTCTGCACAGATATGCTGAATCATAACTGATTTGCCTGACATGATATTACGCACAAAGGTTGTCTGTTCAGAATAGCGTCAAAAACCATACCTTTCAGAGATTCTTTCCCCTTGCACCCTGCACCCTGCCCCCCTGTCTCTTTTCACTAATCCTTCATCGCCATTACCTTGGGAGTTTCTGGCTGTAGTAAGCCATTTAACAGTGATGCTGGACGATGGGTATAAGGCCAAGCAAAGGCGTGGCGAAAAGCCGCCTCTTGGCAAGCTTGTAGCTGTGCAAAGCTAATAATGTCGTAAGTCAAGAGATTTTCGTATTCAAATGGCAAACGGACATTGTGTAAGCCAGCATTATCTGTACAAATCGCAATATCTACTCCAGCCTCAAAACAACGGTCAAAAACTAATTTAAGTTGGCGGATATCCTGTAAAGTACCTGTTTTAATGTACGTGGTTGGGCAAACTTCCAAACATTGTCCGCGTCTGGCAATTTCTGGAAGTAACTCTGGATACAATAACGGAATTTGGATACCGTGACCAATGCGTTTGAGATAAGGTAAAAGTTCTGGGTAACAACCAGCCGTGGTTTCGTAAAGGTGTCCGGTAGTGTTAACACCTTGCGATCGCGCATAATCATACAAACTAATCCATTCTTGCAGGCGATCGGCATAATAGCTATCACCCCCAGCCACATCTATCCCACAAACATATTGTCTGTTCTCCACAGCCAAATCAATAATCGCCTTATTGACTTCAAACGGCAAGCGCGAGTGCATACACAAAATTTGACTCGTCACAATCGGGCATTCTTGAATATGACTAGCTTTACCAACCACATCCACAATTTCTGCCATTTTGTCAATTCGTTGTGATTGACTCAGATGTTCTGGTGTCCGTAGGTATGGAGTATAGCGCAGTTCCAGATAAGCCAAATTTTCAAATATATAAGCACCCCGCACCAAGCGATAAATAAAGTAAGGCAAAGTCTCTACAGTTTGCACACTTTCCACTAAAGTATGCAATTCCAAATACTCATCTAAAGTGTTACGAGGTCTGGTATAAAAATCCTCAAATTCTCCGTAGTTAGGAAAGCGAGAAATTAATTCTGTAGAATGTCGCTCAAAATATCGCCATAAAACGCGCGGTACAACGGAACCGCCTAAATGTCTGTGTAATTCAGCATGTAAAGCCATAGTAGTTTCTTTAGAAAATTTTATTAATGGTAACAAAAACATTAAGAAGAAAACTCTATACTGAGAGTAAGATTCTGTAAAGCTACGGTTAATTATCGAAATTTAAGCAAAAATTGCGAATTTTATAGTTAATAATCAGGAGAAAAATTATCAGCATTTGATTGGATTTTTTGAATACATTCCGTACATATTAATTAAGACTTCAGCATACAGTAGTCATAAGTCAAAACTTAACGATATTAAGGATGATAACTACAGCAATTTTCATTCCAGTCAAGTAAATTTTTCTAGTCTCTAGCTCTTAGCCTAAACGTTTGTCATGATAAGTAACTTGACAGATATGATATTGGTAGGTAAAAAGCTGTTAGAGAAAGTGCGATCGCACTTTCTTTGATGAATGTATTAAGTATAAATTAACACTCAATATTGTTTCCCTTATTAGCAACAAGCCACAACCCCCAAAGTTTGTTCCTATATTGACTTGACATTTTTAGATGTATATGTATAGAATAGCGATTTGTGGAAACTTTACCTCATAATATAAACGCTTGGCTAACGTCATTGTCATAGGTGCTCAGTGGGGCGACGAAGGGAAGGGTAAAATCACCGACTTACTCAGCCGTTCCGCAGATGTAGTGGTACGTTACCAAGGGGGTGTCAATGCTGGGCATACAATCGTAGCTCAGAACCAAACTTTTAAACTCCACCTGATTCCCTCTGGTATTTTGTATCCAGATACCGAGTGCATCATTGGCTGTGGGACAGTCATTGATCCACAGGTTTTGATTGCAGAACTCGACCAACTAGAAAAACTCAATATTTCCACTGCCAAACTGTTGATATCTGAGACAGCCCATGTCACGATGCCATACCATCGGTTGATTGACAAGGCATCAGAAGAACGGCGGGGAAGCCATAAAATCGGCACAACTGGTCGAGGAATTGGCCCAACTTACGCTGATAAATCAGAGCGTACAGGCATCAGAGTTTTAGATTTGATGGACTCAGAAGGTCTGCGCGACCAGTTAGAGTGGACAATCAATTATAAAAACGTCATTTTAGAAAAACTTTACAACCTGCCGCCATTAGATCCCAAAAAAGTCATTGACGAGTATTTGGGTTATGCCGATCGCTTGCGTCCTTACGTAATTGATACATCGTTGAAAATATACGATGCCATTCTACGAAGACGCAATATCTTGTTTGAAGGAGCGCAAGGTACACTCCTGGACTTAGATCATGGCACTTATCCTTATGTTACCTCCTCTAACCCTGTAGCGGGTGGAGCTTGCGTAGGTACAGGATTAGGGCCGACAATGATAGACCGGGTAATTGGCGTATCTAAAGCCTACACTACCCGCGTGGGAGAAGGGCCATTCCCCACAGAGTTGCATGGAGAGTTAGGTGAACATTTGTGCGATCGCGGCGCAGAATTCGGCACAACCACCGGACGTAAGCGGCGCTGTGGCTGGTTTGATGCGGTAATTGGTCGCTATGCCGTCCGCATTAACGGCATGGATTGTATGGCCATTACCAAACTTGATGTGCTTGACGAATTAGAGGAAATTCAAGTTTGCGTCGCCTACGAAATAGATGGCGAACGCTGCGAACATTTCCCCACCAGTTCCCGTCAGTTTGCCCGTTGTCGCCCCATCTACAAAACCTTACCAGGATGGCAGCAGTCTACAAGTGACTGTCGTACCTTAGAAGACTTGCCACAGCAAGCCCTAGACTACCTAAAATTCTTAGCAGAATTAATGGAAGTCCCAATTGCGATCGTCTCTTTAGGGGCAAGCCGCGATCAAACCATAATTGTAGAAGACCCCATTCACGGCCCCAAACGTGCATTACTACACGCTGACGGCACACCAGCCTCCTTGCTGAGTGCATAATATTTAGTCATTTGTCATTGGTCATTCGTCATTAGTAAATGACAAATGACAAAGAATAAATGACAAAGAACAAAATTGACAAAGGACAAACAACATGACTGTGACAGTTGAATCTAAAAAGCGCCCAGAAGGTAGTAAACCAAACGCTTTGCGTCGTTCTGGTTTAATCCCTGCCAACGTATACGGACATAACGGTTCCGAATCTATTTCTTTGGTAGTTGATGCCAAAGAAGTTGAACGCCTGCTCAAAAAAGCAGCTGTGAACAAAACCGAAATTGAACTCAACATTCCTGAACTGCAATGGACTGGTAAAACAGTTTTAAAAGAAGTTCAAGTCCACCCAGCTAAGGGTACACTCTACCACTTGAGTTTCTATGCTGGTGCAAAACGCTAGAACAATTGCATTATTTGTTTTTCTAGATAGTTTAACTGTGAAATAATTGCTGATGATGCCAGGGGTAAAACCCTGGTTTTTTGTTAAGCTACTACAGAAAAATATGACAGAAGTAACTCTTCCACCTTTAATTCAGCAGATGTTACAGCCTGAATTTTATCCCCACCCTGTAACAGAACCAATTCAACTCAGCCAAACCCACGTTTCTTATGTGCTGTTGACAGGAAACTACGCCTATAAACTGAAAAAACCCGTGAATTTTGGGTTTTTAGATTTTTCGACTTTGGAGAAACGGCAGCATTTTTGTCAGGAAGAATTACGACTCAATCAACGAGGCGCGGCTGAATTATATTTGGAAGTTTTACCCATCACCCAAGAAGGTGAAAAATATCATTTAGGCGGCACGGGTGAGCCTGTCGAGTATGTACTCAAAATGCGCGAGTTTCCCCAAGACACACTATTAAGTAACTTGTTTGCCCAAGGCAAGTTAAATGAGGCGCATTTAGAAGAATTGGGTCGGGTTGTGGGGCAGTATCATGCTAAAACCGAGACAAACGATTATATTCGCAGTTTTGGCGAAGTTCCGCAAATACGGGCGGCGTTTGATGAAAATTACGAGCAAACAGAAAAATATATTGGCGGCCCCCAGACACAACAGCAGTTTGATGACAGCAAAGCTTATACCGATAAATTTTTTGCCGAAAGACAAGAATTATTCCACAAAAGAATGCAAAATCAGCGCATTCGAGAATGTCATGGTGACTTACACCTGCGGAATATTTGTTTATGGCAAGATAAAATTCTCTTATTTGATTGCATAGAGTTTAATGAACCGTTTCGCTTTGTCGATGTTATGTTTGATATTGCTTATGCGGTGATGGATTTAGAAGCGCAAGCACGTCTAGACTTGAGTAATGCTTATTTAAATACTTATCTAGAGCAGACTGGCGACTGGGAAGGCTTAGAGGTATTACCAATATATTTAAACCGACAGTCTTATGTCCGGGCAAAAGTCACGTCATTTTTATTAGATGATCCTGGCGTACCAGCAGAAGTTAAACAAGAAGCAGCACAAACCGCAGCCAAATATTACAAGCTGGCTTGGGAATATACTCAACCCAAACAAGGAAGGCTAATTTTAATGTCGGGCTTGTCGGGTTCAGGGAAGAGTACAACCGCAAGATATTTGGCGCGACAATTAAATGCAATTCACATTCGCTCTGATGCGGTGCGGAAGCATTTGGGTGGCATTTCTTTGTCGGAACGGGGTAGTGATGATTTGTATACACCGGAAATGACGCAGAAAACTTATGCACGGTTGTTAAACTTGGGAACTATACTAGCTAATCAAGGTTTCACGGTGATTTTAGATGCTAAGTATGACCGACAACAACAGCGACAAGAAGCTATTTCCCAAGCGCAACAGTACCAACTGCCTCTGCAAATTGTTCACTGCACAGCGCCTGTAGAAGTAATTCGAGAACGTCTCATCAATCGTACTGGTGATATTGCTGATGCTACGGTAGATTTATTAGCATCACAACTCAAGCAAGTGGAAACTTTTAGCGCAGCAGAAACACCTTACGTCCATACTTGGGATACAACTCAAGCAAACGAGGCACAATTAAAACTTCTGCACGAGAAAAGGGTTTAAAGGGCAAGGGGGTAAAAGGTATTTGTAAAAATTTTCTCCCTACCCCTACACCCTTCTACCCCTATACCTTTACACCCTTAGTAAACTCATGGCGAAAAATAACAACTTATTTAATTTCACCCCAGACTTTATTTCTCAATTAATCTTTGGGTCATTTTTAACTTTCATTTTGATATTGACGGGTTCCCCTACCTCCCTGAGTATCTTTTTAGGCATTCTGGGTGGATTTAGCTTGGGCTGGCTTACCAATGCCAGTAAAACTAGTCCCCAAGCGCCAACCATAGCCTCGTCTGATGGTATTGATGCGGGGCTGAAATACTGGTTATTGTTCTTGCTGGGCTTTGTGTGGTTGGGCTATTCAGCACCGATGAGTATTTTGCTGGGGGGAATAGGTGCTATTGGTGGTGGTTGGATTATTGCTTGGTGGGGTAGCAAAGAAGAAACGAGAACTCAGCTACCAGTGCAAAGTTTAATTGAGGGAGAGGAAACAGTCGGTGAAAGATCCACTAAACAACAAAAAAGAAGACCCACTCGCCGCTTCCGTCGCGCTAGAGGGATTAATTTAAAATTTTGGCAAAGGTAGTGCCATGAGGTCTTACGCTGTGAGATGAAGAATCAAGGGTTTTCCCCGTAGGAATGTAGGTGATCAAATACCCTCACACCCTTACACCCAGTCTGAACAGACAACCTTGGTCATCAGTCTTACTTATGAACTAGTCCAGCAATGGCGGTGATTAATTTGGCAGGATCGGCGGGTTTGGCGATGTGTAGTTGAAATCCGGCTGCGAAGACTAGTTGTTGTGTTGTCTCAGCAGCGTAAGCAGTAAGGGCGATCGCTGGAATTGTACCACCTTGATTAACAGGGAGCGATCGCACTTTGCGAATCAACGCATAGCCATCGACATCTGGCATCCCCAAATCACTTAAAATTAAATCTGGAGGCAACTGTGCAATGGCTTCCCAGGCGGCTTGGGCAGATGCAGCTGTAGTGACGATGGCTCCTTGCTGTTCCAAAAAAAATGCCATAAATTCCCTTGTATCCACATCATCATCCACAATTAACAGCTTGATGCCTTCCAAAGGCTGAGAAATCAGGGAAAAGGGATAGGAATTGCCCACTAATTTTTTTTCGGCTATGACTAATTCTGGATTTGCTGGCTGGGCTGGTAAACAAACTGTAAATGTTGCGCCTTGTTCTTCTCCTGGACTTTCAGCCCAAACTCTGCCACCATGTAATTCAACTAATTGGCGGACAATTGCCAAGCCTAGCCCTAGTCCGCCTGATCTGCGAGTAATGCTGCTATCTGCTTGACGAAAATATTCAAATACGTAAGGTAAAAATTCCCCACTAATACCTTTACCTGTATCCTGAATTTGAATTTGGGCTTGGGAACCAACTTGGGTTAAGGAAACATTCACTTGGCCGCCCTCTGGAGTAAATTTAACGGCGTTAGATAACAAATTCCAAACGATTTGTTGCAGACGACCACTATCACCTTTTACCTGTCCGATGTTGGCATCAAGATGCAGTTGAATTTGAATTGATTTGGCTTCTGCGGCCAAACGCACTGTTTCAAAGGCGGCTTCAATGGTCGAAGCGAGGTTAACATTTTCAAAATTCAGTGATAATTTACCACGCAGAATGCGAGAGATATCTAATAAATCATCAATTAATTGCACCTGCAATTCGGCGTTGCGTTCGATTGTTTCTAAGGCGCGAAGACTGGCGGCTTCGCTGAGGGTGCGTTTGCGGAGTAGCTTTGACCAACCCAAAATCGGATTTAAGGGCGATCGCAGTTCATGGGAAACTATAGCTAAAAATTCATCTTTAATGCGGTTGGCTGATTCTGCGGCTTCTTTGGCTTGCTGACGTTCGGCGGCTAAGGCTAAAGCTTGATCTCGTAAGTGCTTGTATTCTTGGACTCTAAACGTTAAATCAGTTACATCTTGAATCGAAAACAGTGCATAAAACCCATTCCCTTCTAATGCGGGTACAGACGTTACAGTTGTGTGTTGAATGCGGTATTTATCTTGCGGTAACGCTACAGGAATCACATATTTATGCAGTTGTGAAGAAAAAATTGTTGGCGGCCCACCTTCAAAAATTTGCTTGAGGCGAATAGCATAACGAGGTTGATGCAAATGGGGAAAATAATCATTAATTGAGTTGCCTAAAATCTGATATCTGGGGATTTTTGTCCATTCTTCTAAAGCACAGTTCCAAAATAAAACGGTGTGTTCCGAGTCTAATACAAAAGTTCCCAAAGGAATTTGGTCTAACAAGCTATATTTTTCTTGGGCTTGCTCAATTCTGTTCATCTGCTCACACTGTTTTTATTTGGTGCTGTTCAACCTAATAGGAATTATCCGCCAAGAGGGATATTTCTTCATCAATCACATGGATTAACGCATCAAATGTTCCCACTTCAAAAATTAAAATAATATCACCAATCAGTTCTAATTGAGCAATTGTAAACCGAGCTTGCGCTAGTAAAATTTTTGTCGCCTCACTGGCATTAGCAGGTAATAATAAATTATCAATTTTATCTTCTAAATATACAGGCAAAGCGTAATTCATGTGTTGCTTTAACACATTACTAATTGAACCCATAACACCATTAATGACAATATTACCAACCTCAGTAAGAGTGCCAATTTTTACTGCATCTAAATCATCTGATCCAGGCTCTTCCCCAGTCAAAACTGACACCAAGGCTGAGGCACTTTCTGTAGGAAAAATCAATCCAGCAGTGCCATAAAAAGAGCCTGTAAAGTTTAGTTTGACCGATGCTAAACTCGTATCTTGAAATCTGCTATTGAGTTCTTGATAAGCTGCCGTTGCTGTTAAAATTTTTACAAAAGGAATTTCTAAGTGAATGTGGGAATCCACCATTTCATTTAGTAAACTGGCGGCTCGACCAACTCCTATATTGATTAATTCTTGTAAAGCATCTAGTTGATCTGCTGTCACATTCATAGCATATCTATTCCTTGGTTTTAATAGCTTGCTGCACTGCTGCACGTAATTCTTGTTCTTTGGGCGGTTTATTAATAAAGTTAACTGCTCCTAAGCTGTAACTTTGATTGCGGGCGCTTTCTTGAATATCTGCGGAAATAATAATTGTGGGAATTTTTAAACCTTCATCTTGTAAAGCCTGGAGAAATTCAAACCCATTCATCTCTGGCATTAGTAAATCAGCCAATACACAATTAGGCTGAGATTGCTGAACTATTTCTAATCCTTCACGTCCATTGCTGGCTTCTAATATTTCATAACCATCTACTTGCAGAAATTTCCGAATCATTCTGCGAGAAAAAGCCGCATCATCAATAATTAACACTAAGCTCATCAGCCTGTTCCTGAAAAATTCATTTGCTTATTTCTTTATTGTAAATTTGTGATTTCGCCGAGAGTTTTTGTTAAATAAAACGCAGGATTTTGCAATTGTTTTTAATTTTTATATAAATTAATTTTATATTTTTTCAACAAAATCAACATACCCTTAAGCGACATATAGTGCTGAAACTATAATGCTACTTTGAGGATACTTTTGTCAAACTTGTTAGATTTTGGCAACACTATCTCTGGTTGACTGAGCTTGTCGTAACCAGTGTAAAACGGTTGTGTGGTGAATCTCGGTGACACGTTCAATTTCTCGTAGGCTCATCCCCTTGAAATACATTTTTAAGCACAGTTGCTTGATATCATTTGAATAGCTCCAAGAATGGTAAGATTCAAGAAACTGACGACCACAATGTTTACATTTGTAGCATTGTCGATTTTTACGACGACCATTCTTTGTAGTTTGAGTTGATTGACAACGGGGACATTGCATACTGTAGATTTGATTGCTGACAGAGATAATCATTATCTTTTCAGCATTAACGGCTGTAAGCATCTTGCTTGCGGATTATATCTATTGATTTTCAAAATATTAAAATTAAGACAAAAGATATAGATTTATCATCTCTGAATCCAATGGAGTTAACAGAAATTGACAACGAGGATCTAGAAGCATTTCTTTTAGAAAGCTATGAAAGTTTGACTCAAATTGAAAGCGATATTATTGAGCTAGAGAAAGCATCTGTCAATCGAGCAGCGTTAGATAGAATTTATCGCTCACTCCATACACTCAAAGGAAACTGCGGCTTTTTGCCATTTCCTAAGTTAGAGTCACTGGCTCATGCAGGCGAAAGTTTAATATCATATTTGCGTAACGATACAAAGCAATCATTGGTTAACAGCGATCGCCACCTTAAACTCACACCACAAATTATTACTGTCTTACTCCAAACCGTAGACAGCATTCGTCAGATGCTATCGCAAATTCAAACAACCAAGCAAGAAGGTGATGCAGATTATTCTACACTTATTTGTGCTTTAACGAAATTACAAGAAAATCAACAGGTAATTGCTGTATTACCATCATCGACAGAAACCGAAGAAAGCGCCATCACAGGATCAGAATCAGCTTATATTCGCGTAAATGTGAATTTGCTAGATCAACTAATGAACTTAGTCGGGGAACTGGTTTTAACCCGTAACCAAGTCATAGATTTATCCCAGAGATATAAAGATAGTAACTTGACAGCGACTTGCCAGCGCCTAAATTTAATTACTAGCCAATTGCAGGAAGGAGTGATGAAAACTCGCCTGCAACAGATGAGTACAATTTGGCAAAAATTCCCCAGAGTAATTCGAGATTTAGCGATCGCACATAATAAACAAGTGACGGTCGAAATTCAAGGAGCCGATACAGAAGTTGATAAAAGTATTATTGAAGCGATTAAAGACCCCTTAACCCATTTAGTCCGCAACTGTATTGATCATGGCATAGAATCACCAACTGAGCGCAGTGCTGCTGGCAAATCACCCACAGGTAAGATATGTTTGAAAGCTTGTTATGAAAACAGTAAAGTCAACATTGAAATTAGCGATGATGGACGTGGTTTATCGCCAACACAACTAAAAATGCGGGCGCAGCAAATAGGTTTACTAAGTCCCGCACAAGCTGAGACTATGAGCGATGCAGCAGCCATTAATTTAATTTTCTTACCTGGCTTTTCCACCGCCGCACAAGTCACAAACCTGTCTGGGCGCGGCGTGGGGATGGATATTGTTAAAAGTAATATTGATAAAATTAACGGCAGTATTGAAATTGAAAGTCAGCCGGGACAAGGAACTAAATTTCAACTCAAAATTCCCCTGACATTAACAATTATTCCAGCATTAATTGTCAATAGTAACGGCGATCGCTACGCCATCCCCCAAGCCAGCCTGCAAGAATTAGTGCGCCTAGAACCAGAGCAAGCACTCCAACAAATTGAAACATTTTACGATGTACCAGTATATCCCCTGCGAGGAAATCTCATCCCCTTAGTAAGCCTTAATCAAGTCCTACACCCTACAAACCTGGATTTCTCTCTTGTGAGAAATCCAGGGGGGTGGGAGGGGTGGGAGGTGTGGGAGGATGGTGAAGAAATCTTTCCCCCCACACTCCCCACACTCCCCACACCCCTACCCATACGTGAGAAATTCGGGATCAAACCCTCCCCACTCACCACTCAGCACTCACCACTCACCCTAGTAGTTATCCAAGCCGACAACTATCAATATGGACTAGTTGTAGAGGCAGTGGAAGACATTCAAGATATTGTAGTCAAACCTTTAGGTAAACAGTTGCAAGCTATATCGGTGTTTATGGGTGCGACAATTATGGGCGATGGCAGAGTTGCATTAATTATTGATGCAGTAAATTTGGCAAAACAGGCTGGACTGTATGAAAAACACCAGCTATTGTCCAGTAATTCTGGTGCAAACATCCCCACAGAAACAGAGGAACGCCAATTAATTTTACTATTTCAAGGGCTGCAAGGCGCATTGATGGGTATTCCCGTAGCGATCGCTTTTCGGTTAGAAGAAATTCCCTCTACTGCGATTGAAAAAGTCGGTAATCAAGATGTAGTGCGGACTGCTGACAGAATTTTACCTGTAATTGACTTGCAAAAAATCTTTCCGAGTCAGCAGCCAACACCGAATAGGGAAACCGAAAAACTGCAATTAGTGATTGTTTCTCCTCAAGCCGGATTAAGTGTGGGCTTAGTTGTGGAGCGCATTCTTGATATTGTAGAAGAACCACTGACAGTTAAAGGTATCCCTAGTAGACCAGGAGTTTTGTTTTGTGCTGTGATTCAAGGACAAATCACAGAAATATTAGATATAGAGGCAGTGATTAACATGGTTAACCCCTACTTATTGCAAGTGAGCGATCGTGACTGAACAACAACTCTGCACTTTTTGGTTAAATAAAACTTACTTTGGCATTGATGTGCGCCATGTTCAAGAAGTCATTCGTCCCCAAGCCATAACTCCTGTACCTTTAACACCGCCAGATATTTGTGGGTTAATTAACTTGCGTGGACAAATTATTACCGTCATCGACTTGCAGCAACGCTTAGATATGGGTGAACCTGCTAGGCGGAACCTTGAACCAGAAGCATCACCGGGGTTTAATATCGTTGTATCTTCTGATCATGAAGTAGTGAGTTTACTGGTTGATGATGTTGGCGATGTCTTAGAGTTTCCCGAAAACACCTTTCAACCCCCACCCGCCAGCTTAAAAGGTAGAATGCGTGACATACTGGCGGGAGCTTACCCACTAGCAGCAGGGTTTTTGTTAGTTGTTGACACTGAAAAAATTCTCAACGTTAAAATTATTTAGGAGCTATTGGCAATGGCGACAAGTCGGACTGGGAAAACAGCCAACTCGAAATCTCCCACAGAAAACAATCAAACCACCACAGATATACAATTACAACCTTTATTAGCAGCCCTCAAAGCCGCCAAAAATGGAGATTTCACAGTCCGTTTAGCAGTTACGGATGATGGTTTAGGTGAAATTGCCACAGCATTTAATGAATGGGTGAGTTTGAATCAAAATGTCAGCAACGAAGTAGCACGCATCGCCACAGAAATCGGTACAGAGGGTAAGTTAGGTTCTCAAGCCGTAGTCAAAGGTGCCAAAGGTACTTGGCAAGAATTACTCCACAACATCAATCAAATGTCTGCAAACATTTCCGAGCAGATTCAAAGTATTCAAGAAGTTACCCTTGTTGTTGCTCAAGGCAATTTATCCCAGCACATCACAGCTGAAAATGCTGGAGAATTTCAGCAGCTAACAGATAACGCCAATCAAATGATTAGTCGTTTACGTTCTTCTATCAAGCAAATGGCAGATGTAGCCACAGCCGTTGCATCCTCCGCAGAAGAACTCACCGCCGTCAGCAAAGAAATGACCGAAAACGCCAAACAAACTGCCGAACAAGCAACTTCCGCCTCCGCCTCAGCCGAACAAGTTAATCAAAATAGCATCACAGTAGTCACAGCAGTAGAAGAAATGGATGCCAGCATTCGAGAGATTGCCAAAACCGTCGCTGAAGGTGCAAAAGTCGCCAATCAAGCTGTTAAAACCGCCGATCGCACCAATGAGACAATAGATAAACTGGGTCAAAGTAGCATTGAAATTGGCAAAGTCATTAAAGTGATTACATCCATTGCCCAGCAAACCAACTTACTCGCACTCAACGCCACCATCGAAGCCGCTAGAGCCGGAGATGCCGGGAGAGGATTTGCCGTCGTCGCCAACGAAGTCAAAGAACTCGCCAAACAAACAGCTAACGCCACTGAAGATATAAGTCAACGCATCGAAGCCATTCAAACTGATACCAAAAGTGCGATGACCGCCATCAGTCAAATTACTGAGATTATCCAGCAAATTAACGACCTGCAAAGCACCATCGCCAGTGCCATAGAAGAGCAAACAGCAACCACCAACGAAATTGCCCGCAACATCGCCGAAGCCGCCCAAGGTACCACAGATATTGCCAAAAGTATCGGCATAGTTGCCCTGAATGCTCAAACCACCACCATTGGAGCCAGTAACACCTCCGCCGCCGCCAACGAATTAGCCCGGATGGCTGTAGATTTGCAAAAAGTTGTCACGCAGTTTAAGTATTGAGGGGAGTGGGGAATAGGAATTTAGGAAACTTCGTTTACTCTCCGCGCCTTCGGTTACTGAGCGCAGTCGAAGTATGCGACTCTGCGTGAAACATTCAACTCTTGTTCTTAAAACTACACCATGCCAAAAATTCGGGTATTAGTTGTGGATGATGCGGTATTAGTTCGCAGTCGCGTCAGTAAAATTTTATCCAGTGACCCGCAACTAGAAGTAGTGGGAGTTGCGGCGAATGGTCGCATTGCCTTGGGCAGAATTCCGCAAGTCAATCCTGATGTTGTTCTCTTAGATGTGGAAATGCCAGATATGAACGGTTTAGAAACTCTGGCCGCCCTCCGCCCAATTTATCCCAAATTACCGGTGATTATGTTCAGTACCGCCACATACGCTGGTGCGGCTGCTACTTTAGAAGCTCTTTCTTTGGGTGCTTCAGATTATGCCACCAAACCCAGTAATCTGGGGAGTGTCGAAGCTGCCAATGAACATATCCGCCAAGAATTAATTCCCAAAATTAAACTATTTGGCGCAGGAATAACGGCATTGTCTCCAACTGCTTCTGGTGTTGTTCTGCCCTTCCCTAGCAAAAAAGCACCAGTAAATGTGGTAGCAATTGGAGTTTCAACCGGAGGGCCGAATGCGCTGGCTGAATTACTGAGTAAGATATCTGCCGATTTTCCAGTTCCCATTTTGATTGTCCAACACATGCCGCCGATGTTTACAAAGTTACTAGCCGAAAGATTGTCTTCTAAGTGTCAACTGCCTGTCAGGGAAGCAGTTGATGGCGTGGAATTGGCTGCTGGCCAGGTGTGGTTAGCACCAGGAGATTTCCATCTAATTGTGCAACGGGAGGGAAATAAGGTGCGTTTAGCTATTCATCAAGCACCCCCAGAAAATTCCTGTCGTCCTTCGGTGGATGTCTTGTTGCGTTCAGTTGCCCAAGTTTACGGTGCAGGTGCGATCGCAGTTATTCTCACAGGTATGGGTCAAGATGGCTTGTATGGCTGTAAATGTATCCGAGAAGCTGGCGGACAAGTATTGGCACAAGATGAAGCTAGTAGTGTAGTCTGGGGAATGCCTGGTTTTGTTGTTAATGCCGGACTAGCAAATCAAGTTGTTCCCCTTGAGCAAATGGCAGATGAAATTATGCAGCGCGTCCATTCTGTTTCCAGGTCAGGTCTGTTATGAAACAGACCAAGATTATAAATACTGCGGATTTTGACTATTTACGGCAATTAGTTCATCAGCATTCAGCCGTAGTATTAGATGGCGATAAAACCTATTTAGCGGAATTACATTTGCAACCAATTGCTGAAGCAGCAGGATTTGACACTATTACAGAATTAATTGCTTACCTGCGGCATCAGCCTGTGAGTGATTTACATATCCAAACAATTGAGGCATTAGTTACTAACGAAACTTCATTTTTCCGCGATACCTATCCCTTTGAAGCTTTGAAACAATTGGTATTGCCAGAGTTAATTAAAAAACGACGAATTGAGCGATCGCTTAATATTTGGTGTGCGGCTTGCTCACATGGACAAGAACCTTATAGTATTGCTATTCTCCTGCGAGAATACTTTCCTTTATTAGCTAATTGGTCTGTTAAGATTATTGCTAGTGACTTTTCTGGGAAAGTATTAGAACGGGCGAAAACAGGGCGTTACAACCAATTAGAAATTAAACGTGGACTGCCGAAAAATTTGCGTGATCGGTATTTTCAATTATTAGATAATGAATGGCAAATCCAAGATGAAATCCGGCAGAAAATCGAATTTCGGCAGATGAATCTGGTGCATCCTTGGGCAGTTTTACCCCAGATGGATATTATCTTGCTGCGGAATGTTTTAATTTATTTTGATATCAATACTAAGAAAAATTTACTCACCAAAGTTAGACAGCAATTAAACCCAGATGGTTACTTATTTCTGGGTAGCGGTGAAACTACAATCAATCTGCATCAATCCTTTGAACGTGTGCAGTTTGACAAAAGCATTTTTTATCGATTACGTCCATTGGGTTTAGATAATGCGATCGCACTAGGACAGTAAGCAATTTTTGGCATTTATAGCAGTAGGTGTAGATTGGGTGGAGGAACGGAACCCAACACTCACGCATACTTTTTTGAGTTACGCTATCCCTACACCCAACCTACTATTCTCTTAACTGAACCGTATTGAGATATGTTAGGACAATTTGAAAGCGTGAATGCAGGAATAGTAAGACTTTTCCTTCTGCCTTCTGCTATATGATGAGTTTAAGGCTGGATCGTAGATTACTGCGTTAACACAGCCTGCACCCATGCGCTAATATTGTAAGGTGTCTTTCAAAATTAAAAGTATTTAAGTATTTATACTTGGTTAATTTTAAGTCACAACAACACCCAGAAAAAGTCCTGATCATCAGTTTGATAATGATCAAACCGATGCACCATACAAGTAAATTTTTAACAATTAACAATGGTAGAACGCCCAATTAAGAAATCGGAACGTCAAGCCCAAGCTAATACCGAAAACAATTCAGAAAATTCTGATTCTGCGCCTTCTATTGAATCTTATCCAAAACGCTCAAATTCTAGAGACAATCGCTCCTCTGGTAAAAGAAAAAAAGGTACAGCGAAGGAAGAAATTAAACCGCCAGTTAATCCTGCATTAGCGCGTGGGCCGAAACCAGTTAAACCTCCAGTGATTAAACCAGAACCAGAAACAGACTCAGAACCAGTCTCAGAAGAATCCCCCGCCGAATAATTAATTAAGCCAAGGTAAGATTTACCTTGGCTTAATTGTTGATACCAATTTGCGGTCAAAATATTAGATATATTTTATACAATATTTTTACTATGTATTATAGCAGTAGTCAGAGATTCTAGTACAACAAGGCAAAAGTAAAAATGAAAAATAACGATACTAGAAGCCTTTTCGCAATTTCTTATGGTCTGTTTATTTACGCCGACCTGTACTAGGAAAATTTCAAAGCTTGAATCCCAGGAATAGTAAGACTTTTCTTCCTGACCTTCTGCTATAAAAGTGGAAACACTATACATCGCGTTAGTATAGCAGTCCTCAATCATTTGTGAACAACAAGATCCCCGAATTCTCAAAGAAGTCGGGGATCTGAAGCCATTATTTAAAACTATTTATAGTAATACTAATAAACTATTTATATGCTTTCTTTCACATCATACGGCTACATTCTTCCTCTGAACTAAAAAGGATGCCAAAACTCTAGATAGAAAGAAAAAGTTGTCTGCGAATTGCAAAATTAGCCAACCTAGTAGGAACTGTAGAACGTTTGAGAATTGGTAAGCGGAGAAATTTACCTGTTAGTAACCGTCCTATTCCCTTTATTCTGGCTTGTATCCTTACAGAGAAAAAAGTGAAATAATCTACGCCATGATTTGTAGCATACATCGGCATAAAAGCAAGCTGATTGCATAGCACATCTGCTCTATGAGTTTTACTTAATCCATGACGAGAATGTTCTAAATTAGGTAAACCGCCATGCTCACCATAGTTGCGGAAAGGAATGTAGTTTTTCAACTGATGACGACGAAGAAAATTATCAAGATAAGTATCCCAAGTAGAATAAGCATTAGGCTCCAAGCTTTTCATAAGTTCTTCGGCAAACTTAATTAATTTTGCTGCTCCTTGGGGAGTAACAATGTAAGCAACAGTTGATACAGAAAACCCTTCTGCATAGCCATTGGCTGAAACACTATATATTTGAGATGCACAAGTGTATAGCCAACACATACCAACATTAGTTTGATTAGGGTTAAAAGGTAGAGGAAGTTTGCCAAACCCCAGAACGGGAACAAAATCTGCCTCAACAATTAAAGTGGGTTGAGTTTCCCTGGCTGCTATTTGCCAAGCTCTTAAATGATTGAGTAAACAGAGATAACTAGGAGAAAAGTTTTTATATTGTGGTTGGTGTTTCTGTCGCAGGACTTCACACTGTAAACTTTCTTTAATCAAAGATGTTTGCAGTAAATTAGTTTGTTCTTTATACGCAATAATAAAAGCTCTGCCAATAACATCAGCAATTTGTAAGGAAGAAAAAGTTTGATTTTGTGAGTTTATTCGAGTATATTCAGAATTTTGGCGTATTTTCTCAAGTGTTGATTGAGAATGAGATGCTGTTTTATTTTCAAGGGTTAACTCTAACATGGCAGTGTTTCCTGATGACTCTTAATAATGTTTAACTACTTAGAAAATAAGTCGAATGAATATTTATTTACTTGTTAATACTTACTTTCGCTGTTTATTCCCAAAACAACTAGGGTAGTGTTACTTAGATATATTTAAGAATCAGTGAATGATATTTGATTTTTAAGTATGATCAGAGGCTGAAAATTTTAATTTTTATTGTTCATTTTTTCTCAAATCTTTAAATTCATTTTTGACGAATAATGATTTAATAGCAAGGTAAAAATTATTATACTTTTGTCTGTCTCAGCATATTTATCAGCCTTCAATATTGAGTAAATAGTAAATTTATCTACAAGCTCGTATCTTTTTATGTCCGTATAATTACTATTTGGGAAATAAAAGTATTATTGTCTTATTGATTTAGACAGTAAATACTAGGAAAAATATCGAAAATTCATCATAATTGAGTTGATAAATATCGTAATTTCTACATTGACAGTTAAAAATTTTGTTCTATTGATTAGCTAATAATGATTTTCTTGTAAATTAATTGCCATTTAGTATCATGGTAGTTATATTTGTTTTAAGTAAGTCACTGCATCTACCTAACTGTATTCTGAAAGCATTTACCTAAAAACCAATAACAGTCTTAAGCATCGTATTTTTCTGGAAAAGAAGCAGACATATAACCAAATATCTTCTGAGAGTAATTTTAATTATTGAATGTACTCTCAATGATAAATGAATAAACTTGTAGAATTAATACCGCAGGATTAAAATCGCGGCTGTACCAGCTAAATTTATCTGCGCGAGTTACAGCAGACTTGACTTGGATAGTTTGAAATCTTTAGTCTGACAGACTATAGCAATTCTAAATGCTATACCAACATCTTTCTCCCTTTTCTACCTTGTCTCCGTTATTCACTTATCAAACAGGATTGCTATATTTGCGATTCAATATTTACCTCAACGGCAATTTACAAACGTATCATCAAAACCGAAGAATATAAATTTTATGTATTGATTATCAAAAACATCTGGATGGAAAAAATACTGGACAGAAGAGCATAGTATTCAAACTACATATTTAGTTTTAATAAGAGTGTTTTAAATAATCATGATTAGTGATTTTCAATCATAAATCCTCCTCATTTTGATGCTTTTGAAGAAAAAATACATTTTTTAATTTAGCTATGAAGTTCATAAAAGACTCGAAGCAGAATCATCTTTTTCTGCTTCTGCTTCTACCTGGATTTTTTTCACTGGGAATTACAGCCGTAATTGCTGAAGAAACTACGAATACAGCCGTGTTGGGAGGCGACAATATTCAGCCTATTACTTCTAATACCGTGTTTTTTACTAGAGGTGCAACTGCTTTAGAAATTATCAAAACTGCTGATCGCATCGCCGTCGAACCAGGTGATACCGTCGTTTATCGGCTGGTTATCCGCAACACTGGTAACTCTCCCACCAGCAATATCACCCTGACTGATACCCTCCCCCTCGGCTTGAATTTCGAGACGCGATCGCTGCAAGTATCTTTAACCAGCAATAACACCACCACACCCGTAACTGTATCCAGTAGCCGAGATAACCGCACAGTAACTATCAACTACGCTGGTACTATCCCTGCACAGGGAACGATGAATGTTGTTTATGCAGTTACAGTCACACCTGATGCGGTTCGCGGAACCGGGAAAAATCTCGCAGTCGCCGCAGCAGGTAGCATCCGTAGTAACACAGCCAGTCACTTACTCAAGATTCGTCCTGGTATTATCTCCGATTGTGCAACTTTAATTGGACGAGTCTTTATTGATAAAAACTTTGACGGCGAACAACAACCAGGAGAACCAGGGATACCCAACGCCGTAATTTATATGGATGACGGGAACCGCATCCTTACTGATGCTAATGGGATGTTTTCTCTAGCCAATGTGATTGCTGGTAATCGGACTGGAACTTTAGATTTAACCAGCCTACCCGGATATAGTCTTGCGCCTAACCTCTACAACATCGAGAAAAATAGCCAATCGCGCCTCGTCCGACTCGCACCCAGAAGTATGGGACGGATGAATTTTGCAGTCACACCAGCATCAGGGGAGGCGCGTAAGTAAGATGACGCAAACTAGTGCTAGAAGAACTGTATTAACCGTTTGTAGTGCCTTTCCGATTCTGCCAGTTGCGGCTGCTACTGCACAAACACCACCGCAAACGCAACAAAAAGTTGAATCTCCCAATGTTCCAGAGTTAATTGCACCTGTAGAAGATGATATCGAAGCTGTTTTCTCGCCACCAAGACCAAGCCAACCTGACAAATTAGTAGCTTTAGATCAGACAGACTTGGTTACTGAAGCCACACAAGCCAAGGAACAAGCCGAAAATTCAGAAATTCGGATTATCACACCAGTTGCAGGTGTCACGACTAGCAAAACGACTAACTTGGGAGTTCAATATCATCCTGATAACCAAATCACGGTGACATTGAATGGTAAACCCATAGATACGTCTATCTCCCAATACTTGCATAAAGACGAAGCGCAAAAGTTAAACACCTTAATTTGGTATAACGTGCCGTTAAATAAAGGTGTAAATACTATTATTGCTCAAGGTGCTGATGGTAAATCAACCAGTGTGAAAGTCACTGTTGAAGAGGTGCAGAGAAAAATTGCGATCGCACCTACCCAAGAACCGAGAATCCCCGCCGATGGTCGTTCTCTGATCACATTAGAAGGTAAAATTACCAACGAAAAAGGCGAAATCATCACTGAAGATATTCCTGTCACCTTAACAGCTAGTGCAGGTCAATTTGTCGGTGCAGATCAAGATAAAGATGCAGCAGGGTTTCAGGTACTGGCGCGGAAAGGTGAGTTTACAGCCACACTCCAAGCAGGTTTAATCGCTCAAAACGTCAAAATTCGTGCGGCTATAGATCAAGATGCAGAGATTGAAGCTTATACCAATGTAGAATTTATTACCAATCTGCGTCCTTCCCTAGCCACAGGTAGTATCAATGTGAGGATTGGTGCAGGCGGTACGGATTACCGAGGTAGTTTCCGCGACTATCTTAACCCCGATAAAATCGGTCGCACAAGTGTAGATGTAGATGCAGCAGTCTTCGCCACTGGTAAAGTTGGAGATTGGTTATTTACAGGTGCATTCAATAGCAAACGTCCCCTAAATCAAGACTGCAACGGAGATAACCGCCTGTTTGGTGGTATTCAATCTTGTGAAAAAGACTATCCCGTATATGGCGATAGTTCTAGCTTTACTAACACTGCGCCTTCTACAGATAGTGTCTATGCTCGCATTGAACGCACACCAGATATCCGAGGTGCAGAATCAGACTATTTTATGTGGGGTGACTACAGTACCGAAGAGTTTGCTAGATCATCCCAGTTATATACAGCTACCACCAGACAACTCCACGGCTTCAAAGGTAATTACAACTTTGGCAACCTGCAACTAACAGCCTTATACGCCAATAATATTCAAGGCTTCCAACGCGATACAATTACCCCCAACGGAACCAGTGGTTACTACTTCCTCTCTCGCCGCTTAGTTATTCCTGGTAGTGAAAACGTCTTTATCGAAGCTGAAGAAATCAACCGTCCTGGTACGGTGTTGGAACGTAAAGCTTTATCCCGTGGTTCTGACTATGAAATAGATTACGATCGCGGTACATTATTATTCCGTCGTCCCATTGTCGCCACAGAATTAAACCCCTTTGGTAAAACTTTGGTACGCCGCATCGTTGTTACCTATCAAAACGACGCGGGAGAAGACAGCAAACTTTACGCCGGACGACTGCAATATAACCTGAGAAATTCCGAAAATAGTCAAAACGGAAATCCATTTATCGGTGCAAGTTACCTCAAAGAAGACCAAGGACAGCAAGATTTTGAACTATACGGATTTGATTTCTTTGCACCTTTAGGTAATTCTGGGCAAATTATCGGGGAATATGCACACTCTCGCCACAATACCCTCGCCTTTGGTAACGTCAGTGGTTCTGCGTACCGTTTAGAAGCCAGTGCGAATCTCGGTAAAAACTTCCAAGGACAGGCTTACTATCGTTCTGTCACCGAAAACTTTGCCAATAACGCCACTTGGAGTTTCACACCAGGACAAACTCGCTACGGTGCAGCCTTAACAGGGAAACTGGGACAAACCACCAGCTTTAATCTAGGGTACGATCGCGAAGACAATTTTGGTATCGCCCCAGCCGAACGCACCCAGTTAATTGACTTATTCAACCCCCAACCTCAAGCCGCACCAGGAAGCAAAATTAATAATTCCCTCACCACTATTCGCGCAGGTATTCAACAAAAAATCGGTCAATCAGATTTAAGTCTGGAATACGTCAACCGTTCCCGCGAAGACCGCATTACTAACCAATTCAACGGAAACGCCAGCCAGTTAGTCTCTCGTCTTGACGTTCCCTTATCCGAATCACTGACATTCCACGCGCAAAACGAACTTAACTTAGGTAAAAGCGACCCACTCTATCCCAACCGCACAACATTCGGTTTAGATTGGGCATTGTATCCTGGCGTAAGTATGCGACTAGCACACCAATTTTATGAAGGTGGGTTATTACAAGGCAACAGCATCACCAGTCTAGATACAATTGTCGAACATAAATTTTCTCCAGATACCACCGTCAGAGGTCGTTACTCAATTTTAGGCGGTGCTGATGGGATGACCGACCAAGGTTCCGTATCTCTAAATCATGGTATCCGCCTCGCACCAGGATTAAAATTAAGCCTCGGTTACGAACACATCTTCAAAGATATTTTTGGAGATTCCGCCACAGGTATCAGATTTGCTCAACCTTACGCAGTCGGACAAAGTGCTTCCTCATTAGGTTTGTTTGCAGGTGATGTTTACAGCATCGGCTTAGATTACACCGATAACCCCAACTTCCAAGCCAACGCCAGATTAGAACATCGTAGCGGCAGCGAAGGCAATCATACAGTAATTTCCGCCGCCGCATCCGGTAAACTTTCCCCAGCTTTAACTGCGGCGGTACGCTATCAACAAGCGGGTGGCGCAAACCAACTGTTGCAAGGACTAGGAGACACCGCAAATCTGCGCGTCGGTTTAGCTTACCGTGACCCCAACGACGATAAATTCAACGCTTTATTAGGATACGAATACCGCCAAAACCCCGCCACCACACCCGATACCTTATTAGCTGGTAGCGGTAACGGTTCCATAGATCATATTTTTTCCGCCGAAGCGATTTATGCACCCAACTGGCAATGGGAATTGTATGGTAAATACGCCTTCCGCAGCAGTTCTACTTCCCTATCCGAAGATTTTACCAACCACAGCAGCGTTCACCTAGCGCAGTTACGCACAACTTACCAACTAGGCTACCGCACAGACTTAGCCGTAGAAGGACGTTGGCTAGGTCAACCAGAACAAGGCTTCAACGAATTTGGCTTGGCTGTAGAAGGTGGGTATCATTTAACACCGGATTTACGAATTGGTGTAGGTTACGCCTTTGGGAGTGCAGATGACCGAGATTTTAGCGGTTATCGCTCCGCCGGCGGCCCCTATTTAAACATCAGCTTTAAACTCAATGAACTTTTCGGTGGTTTCGGTAGGCAAAAAGTAGTACCACCACAACAGCAAGAGTCAGTAGTTCAACCAGTAGCCTTAGAGTCGAAGTGAGGAGAGCAATGATAGCAAAAAACCCCCCTAATTCCCTAAAACCCACAAAAAAACTCTCTCTTCTTCCTCTTCCTTGGCGTACTTGGCGTACTTGGCGGTTCGTTCCCTCTTTACTTATAATTCTCCCCCAAATTGCGATCGCTCAATCATCCCCCACAGCCTTCAGAGTTATAGTCAACAGTAACCAAGACGGACAAATACAACCAGACGAAAAACTCACCTTACGCGAAGCCATTGCCATAGTAAACGGTAATCTCTCCGTAGAAAAACTGAGTAACCAAGAAAAAGCGCAGATACAACCCAGCAATGATAACGCGCGAATTGAATTTAACTTACCGCCAAATCAAACCACCATCCAACTACAGCAAGAACTACCACCCCTAGCCACACCAAAATTAATCATAGACGGTACTAGCCAACCAAGTTACGATGCTTCCCGTTCAGCAACGGCGGAAATTGCCATTCCTCAACCAATAATAGCTATCACCCCCGCCGCCAACCAAGAGATATTACGTGGTTTTACAGTCGTCGCCGATAATATCCAAATTCGTGGTTTAAGTATCTACGGTTTCCGTTCCCTGAACCAAGGCGCAACCTTAACCACACCACCAGCTGATATTTTTATTTCCCATCGCTTACCGCCTCCCAATACCCAACAGCAACAACCACCAAACAGTAACTTTCCCTTTGGAGACAAAGACATTCCCCCCAAAGGCGTGGTCATAGAAAACAACTGGTTAGGTATTACCCCAGATGAAAAAATGCCAGAGAACACCTCAGCCTTTGGTGTCTACGTTTTCAACAGCACCGGGACAACAATCCGCCGTAACCGTATTTCTTACCATGAAGGCAGTGCAATTATTACCTCAGTCCGTGCCGAAAATACCTTAATGACAGAAAACATCATTGTTGGTAACGGGATAGCTGGAATGCCTGATGCTGTGAGATTAGAAGGCGTAATTACCAATTCCCAACTGCAAGGAAATTTGATTTGCGGTAATGATGGGGCTGGTGTTTATTTATTCAAGCCCACAGGTAACGTCAAAATTCACGATAACCGCATCACCTTTAACGGTAGACGTTTGCGCCGCGCCGCAGTTTACTTAATGGGGAACGAAAATCAAGTCAGCGATAACGAAATTCGCCACCAAACCGGGCCGGGAGTAGCGGTGACAGCATTTGGTACTCATGGTAGTGGTTTTGGGAGTGCGATCGCAAACATTATCCAAAATAATCAATTTAGCGACTTAGAAGGTTTAAGTATTGACCTCAACACCCAGCAACAACTAAACATCAGTGACTTTCAACGGGGAGACGGCCCCAACCCCAAACGCAACAGTCCTAACCGCAGACTTGAAACAGCAAATGGCGCGATAAATGCACCAGAGTTTGCCAGTTCCCAGTTATTGCTAGTGAACGGTCAAGCCTTAATTAGTGGTCAAGCCGACCCTAATACTCAAGTGCAAATATACCGCGTCCAGGGAGAAGACAAATACGGCCCCTTGAGTGAACCACTCACAACCTTGACTACTGATGAAAAAGGTAACTTTAGCGGTAGTTTAGCAGGTTTGCGGGCTGGGGAGAGAATAAGTGCGATCGCTACCCATCCAAAATACGGTACTTCCGAACCAGCCTACAACGCCATCATCACAGACCCCTCTGCAAAGAATGACTCACTCTCTCCTGCGCCAACTTCCCCACCTCCCAAATGTGTCAGCGCACCACCACAGCCTGAACCAACCCCACAACCAGAACCAAAACCAGAACCCATCCGACTGAAAGTCCCCCGCATCATTCACTTTGCCTTAGATAAAGACTTAATCAGCCAACAAAGCAGCACAGTCCTCAACCAAATTGCCCAAGTCTTACAACAATATCCCTTCATTGTCATTGAAATTGAAGGTCATACAGATATTCGCGCCAGTGATGCCTACAACTTAGACCTAGGCAAACGCCGCGCCATGTCCGCTAGAAATTACCTACTAAAACAAGGCATTGCCGCCGAAAGAATGACCATTCGCTCAAGAGGCGAAAAACAACGCAGAACCTCCGGTAACACCGTCATCGATACAGCCAGGGATAGACGAGTAGAAATAATTTTCAAAGATACCAGAGGGCTAGAAATCATCCTTGAAGAACAAGAGAAAGACTTACAAATAGAACCAACTTCTTAACTAATTCAAAACTTACGCAAAAACCCTCTTAAACTCTTATACCTTTGTGTCCTTTGCGCCCTTTGCGGTTTATTCAAAATGCTAAAACCCCACCATTCTCACAACCATCTCCTAAAACTAATCCGTAGCGTCACCCTCATCCTCACCACCCTCAGCTATCAAAGCCTAATATTACTCACCCAAGCACCAGTCACAGCCCAAGTCACACCCCGCTTATGTGCCACCCCCGGTAAAGATGGGCCAAGCAGTTTAGGCGGCATTATCAATACTTACTATGCTGGTGCGACAAACACCACCGTTGCCGCAGGCTCAACCACCATACCTGTCGGTGCAATTCACCCCAACGGTTCTACCACCCCCATTACAGCTGGTGACTTGTTACTCATCATCCAAATGCAAGGCGCAGATATTAACTCCAGCAACACAGATAGTTACGGTAATGGAGTTTCTGGCGGTGGCAATGATGCCAATGTTAACCTTACTCCCGCCACCACAGGCGCTAGTGGTAACCTCAACAATGCCAACTTCACAGCCGGTAATTACGAATATGTTGTCGCTACCGGGCCAATATCTGGCAGTTCCATCCCCATTCAAGGCATCAATGGCGGAGGATTAATTAACTCCTACAGTAATACCCCATTTGGGATTCAAGGACAAAGAACCTATCAAGTCATTCGCGTACCGCAATATTCCAGTGCCACCATGAGTTCTAGCCTCACTGCTGCACCTTGGAATGGTGCGTCAGGGGGAATTTTAATTTATGACGTTGCAGGTAACTTAAATTTAGCCAGTGCCACTGTAGATGTAAGTGGTATTGGGTTCCGTGGCGGTGCAGGTCGCCAACTACGTGGTGATACTACTGGTAGTCTTACAGATTATGTGACTTTATCCACTACTAATGCCAACGGTTCTAAAGGAGAAGGTACTGCTGGCACACCCCGCTATGTACTGAATTCCGCAACTATTTCAGCCATTGATACTGGTGTTGAAGGCTATCCTAGCGGGAGTTACGGCCGTGGCGCACCTGGTAACGCTGGTGGTGGTAGTACCGATGGTAGACCATCTAGCAACAATGAAAACTCCGGTGGCGGTGGCGGTAGTAATGGAGGTTCGGGCGGTCTAGGCGGTCGTTCTTGGACATCTGGGTTATTTGTTGGTGGTTTTGGTGGCGCTAACTTTCCTGCTACCAGCAATCGTGTTGTCTTAGGTGGTGGAGGTGGTGCTGGTACAACAAACCAGGCAACTAGCGCATCTGTAGGTATTCCCACTAACGGTATTGCTAGTAGTGGCGCTAATGGTGGCGGCATAGTATTAATTCGTACTGGTAGTGTCAGTGGTACTGGCACTATCAATGCTAACGGAGCCAGTGCTTTTGATGTCCGTCAAGATGGTACTGGCGGAGGCGGTGCGGGTGGTAGTGTGGTGGTGATGTCTACCAATAATAACCTTACTGGTTTAACCGTAAATGCCAGAGGTGGTAATGGTGGTAATGTCAAATTCAGCAGTGCCAGCCAACCGTTTGATGGCGCTCATGGCCCCGGTGGTGGTGGCGGTGGTGGAGTTGTTTTTACTAGTTCTGGTGCTAGTGTTAACGTTACAGGCGGGCAGAGTGGTACAGCAAAAGACCCCGTTGATCCTGCTGACCCTTATTTTGGTGCTACCGCAGGTACAGGTGGTATCAGCCAAGGTGTTGGTACTATCCCTGGTGCCAGTTCTGGCGCACAATGTATTCCCCAACTAACTATTACTAAAACCACCAGCACACCAGGGCCAATTATGAAACCAGGTAAGGCAACTTATACCATCACTGTTGCCAATGCTACTAACCGAGCTACTGCTAACAATATTGATATTACCGATCCTTTGCCTAGTGGTTTTAGTTTTGATGGCTCGGTTACTCCTACGGTGACATTGAACGGAGGCACAACACGCACTAGTGTCAGTAACCCTACAGCTGGTGCAACAATGCTGAATTTTGGTAGCTTCAACATTCCCGGTGGTGCAAGTGTGCAAATTACCTTTACTACCGATGTAGCTGCGACTGTGCCTGATGGAGTGTATAACAATGGTGCAACTGCAACTTATCTTGACCCTACCCGAACAACCGCAAATGGCACAACCAGCGTTTCTTACGACCCTGCAACAGTAGGAGAGGAAGTAGCAGTGGGTTCTGTTATACCCACTCCAATTTTAAGGTTGCGGGGTGTGAAACGAATTACCAATGTTGTGAGAAATGGTTTGCCTTTGAGTGGTGTTAACTTTGGGAGTTTTATTGATGATCCTAATGACCAAAACGATAACGCTCCAGGTTGGTCTCAACTTTCCCCAGTAGGAATTATTAACCTGAGTTCGCAATTCACCTTACAAAGTGGCGATGAAGTTGAATATACAATTTACTTTCTAGCAGACGGCAACCAAGCAATACAAAACGCCAGATTCTGTGACCCTATCCCTACAGGTACTACATTTATTAGTAACAGCTTTGCTTCCGCTAGTGGAATTTTAGTGAATCTCGCTAATACAACTGCACCCAGAACTAATGCTGCGGATGGCGATAATGGTAGCTTTTTTTCGCCTTTAGCTCCTTTAAGTGCTAATAATGTATGTCCTAATCAAACTAATCCCACAGGTGCAGTAGTTGTGAATTTTGGCACTCTCAACTATACATCAGGTAGTAATTTCGGTTTTGTACGCTTTCGTGTCCGTGTGGATTAATCAATATGGTAAGCATCTAAGGTTTTAATTTACCCTTTGATTTAATTTTATTATTTATCCATAGCAAAGATTCCCGACTTTTTAAAGAAGTCGGGGATCTTTTGGTTCACTAATGATTTAGGAATGCTATCGAATAATAGGCTTGATTCTAGATGGTTAAATTTAAGTAGCAATTCTTATTAGCAATTCAGATACATTCACACTGCTTACACACTGCAATTGCTTGCGACACTGTGTAATTTCTGGTTGATGCTCTGACTCTAGTAATAAGCTTGGTTTAAATTTAGTAACCTTCTCGTTAGGAATAAAAAGTTTGGCATATTCAACCATCATCGGTTGGAGAGAAAACATACCTGCTTGAGTATTAATCCAGGCTCGTGATTGTAGTATTTCTAAAGTTTCTAAGAGTTGTTGCGATGAAATTGAAGATGGTATCATCATTCGTAGTTGTGCAAAAGAAATTGGTTGATGATGAAGTGCCATGTATTGAATTGTTTCTTTAGATATATCTGAAAGCTGCTCAAATTCTGGATATAATTGGTTAATAATACTCCCGAAAACTGTGACGTTTTGTTTTAAGAATTCAGTTATACTGCCATCAAAGAACTGTTGAATGGTTGTGGCGATGCGGTTGAGAATATGAGGATTTCCTGCATATATTTCGGTTAATCGATGCCAGTCTTCTGCTGTTCCTCTAAAAGTTCCTTTTGTTTTGAAAAGTTCTTGTATGTCTTTCACCTCTAATCCTTGGAGAGAAAATACTCGCACAGGTCTTGTATTTCCTTCCAGTGGGGTGATCTCATAGGGTTGGAGGCGACTGGTTAAAATTAAGCAACTTTGATGAATAGTTTCTCCCACCTTTCTAAATAATTCACAATACTCTCCACTGGTTTTTTGATATATCCAAATACAGTCTCGACAAGTAATTTCTGAAACTGCACATTCTTGGAGGAGCCTATCAGCGCCGTCTAAAATTAGTAAGCAACGATGATTTTGCAAATAATGAATCAGTCGGGAAATCCTGTAAGCAAATGATTCTGGTAGATTAGTTTCTTGACCTTCTGAGAGGATATTGATCAAGTCTGCGAGAAGTTCGTTAACCGGAGGAGCAGGAAGAAGCGATCGCCAAATCACAAACTCGAACTGATCCTGAATTTGTTGCGCCAGTTTCACCGATAGCCAAGTTTTGCCCATACCACTCATACCCAATAGAGTAATCAAACGACAGGGTATGGCTGAATTTTGAGAATATTCAGCGATCATCCAGTGTTTGAGAGTTTCTAGTTCTGTTGTGCGCCCACAAAAAAGCGATACATCTGGCGCTGTTCCCAAATCAATTTGAGTTTTTGTATAGCTTTTTTGTGGGTTGATATCTGGATTAGCAAACTGATAATCATCAGGTTCTAGTTGGAGGTTAAAGGCTTTAAAACAGTAACTTAAAGTTTGTCTATCTACCCCGACTTCACAGTTAAATACCTTTGCTACTGTATCTGGATCTAAACCCATACGAAAGCCTAAAGCTTCACGACTATAACGTTTACCAAAATTTTCAGCATTTTCTAATTCAGATTTTGCATTTTGGAGTTTCTGTAATCCTTGAAGCGTGAGGATTACACCACGTCTACGATTTCTTTGTTGTAATTTCATTGCGGATGTTGCAAGTGATTAATGAATATTAAATGGACAAGCAAGATTGTATGTAGCACATCTTACTGATGCACTAACAAGCGGGAGGCTCAATACTATTCGGAGAAGCAAAGATAGAGTAAACGCAGCAGGAAAAGATTTATTCACTTCCCTTAAGCTGTGAATCTTCCATCTTTAAAACATGTCTTAATACTTATCCGAACCACATTGAAAGATATATGACACAGATCAGCCTTCAATAACTTTTGCTAAATTTGCACCTCTTCAAAGGTTTTTTCCGAAGTTATCTTAGGGAACACAGGTGTAAAGCAATATTTAACACTAACAGCAGATGAGAATTATAAACACCGAATAAAAGGAAGTTATTCAGCTAGTTTGATGTTATTTGCTTTATTATAGCACCTGAGTTCAGTAATTTTACTGTTATCCGTTAAGTTCGCCATGAAAAGTTACTGATACGTAAAGTAGTATGAAGCGTTGTGTTATTGAGATGTTGAGTGCTTACAGGTTTGGATGTAGAGGCGATCGCAAATCCCTAATTTCTAGGTTAGTTTTGTGGTTTAGTCCGGTTTTGGCTTGATGGGTGCGATCGCTCTTATACAAAATATCTGCGGCTGTTACGTTATTTCTTAAGTTCGTCAACTTCGGTTGTGAAAATTGGATGTAGAGGTATCTGCGATCGCACCATTGAAGCCAAAATCTGAGGCGATCGCTCTCTTTTTAGATATGCTGGAGGGCGATCACTTTGTTCATCAGTTATCGAGAGCGATCGCTTTTTTGTTGCTTGTGATTCTGTTTTTTCAGGGTGATCACGACTATGAGATTAGAAAGGGAAGAAGTAGGAAGTGGGATTGAGTTTGGTAGTAGTTGGAATAATTACTGTGTTTTGTTTGGAGAGTGAAGAGCAAAAAGCTCTTAATTTCGTATACTTCGGTTTTTGATCGGAGTTAATTTCAACTATTGAATTGTCAATCTTAAGGAAAGAAATGGAAGTAAGAGTTAATTTGGGTAGTAATCCAAACCTCTTAAGGCTTTTAGTTTCGGGACTCAATAAAAAAGATTAGCTTAATCAAATTCTTAAATTCCTTAATTTCCTTAATTTCGGTTGCTTGAAATAGATAATAAAGCCAAAGTCTAAATTAGAGCAAGAAATATAAAAAATAATTTTGCTCTTTGAAAATAACCAAAATTTCAATTTTTCAATTTCAGCGAAAAGTTAAATAGGAGGAATTATTATGGGGACAGGCGTACAAGCAGTTGTCGCACAAGTTGCACCATTGGCAATTAAATTGCTAGCAGAAGCAGCTATGGATTTATTAAATGAAACTAGCATTTTCCAAAGGAAGCCAATTCTGAAAAATTATCCAGAAGACTATGGACAGGAGATCGACACATCTACTGCTAAATATGTCCGTAACCAATTTTCTGATACTTACGGATATTTTTACGATGGTATGGTATCGCAGCCTGATGATGGAGTTAAACCCAAAGCTGCTTCTGCCGAAATCATTGTATGGAATCCATCAAAACATGAGGCAGGAGATATTGAGGGCTATTTAAAGAAGATTTTTCAGTTTTCAATTGATGAGGGTGATGCAATTAAAATCGGTAATAATCTAGCTTCGCTCTTTCAAGAAAGATTTAAACAGGTAGATCTAACAACATGGAGTCCCTTCAATAAACGATATAACATGAGCGATAATCTGACGGTTGATATTTTTGCAGTTACTGCGGCAGGCTCTGATGAGAATAATAATCCAATGGGAATTGTGCAATACTGCTTTGTAGCCTACAAAGAAAAGAGTAGTTTACGAGTTAAAGAAAGATATGAAATACCTACAAACCTTCTTACAAGGCATATTTTAGATGTGCAATGGTCTGGTCAAGATCAATCACAATGGTGTTGGGCAGCTTGTATTCAGATGGCTACTGCATTTTACAATACAGCAGCATTGCAGCAATATGAAATTGTGAATTATGTTTTAGTCCGAAGCGATTGTGGCAATAATCCGACTTCTGGCTGGTGCAATACAGCTATTCCTTTATACCAATGCGTTCCGGCCTACCAACATTATCAATTAACCTGCACTCAACCCTTAGGTCAGGCAGCAAATTTCTATTATCTACAGAACTGCTTAAATCAAAACCATTTGGTGGAAATTAAGTTGAATTGGACGGCAGGCGGTGGTCACGTTGCTCTAGTGATTGGTTTTGATACTAATATCGATCCTAACCCTGTTTTGTATGTAAACGATCCCTGGTATGGTCGAGTCTCAGGACACTACGATTGGATTTTAAACGGTTACGGCTTAGGACACTGGGTTGATTGTATGACCATATACGACTAATAAATCTGACAATGTAAGTCGCAAAAAAGCATCCGTAATTTTCCAGGGGTTCCAAAGCAAAGAATGCTAAATCAAGTATTGCCAGTTTAATAAAAGGAGAAATTAGCTATGCTGCAAGCTGACACATTACCGAAAAATCTATTATTGACAATCTCTCAACAGATATCTCAGCAGATTTCGAGCCTTTATGTTTTTGAACCTAATTTGACTCAAGCGAGAACCACAGAGCTATGTGAAACTTTCTCTATGTGGACAGTTCATAAAGGTTTCACAGATTTAGAGCAGAACACTGATACCTTATTTGAATTGGTTGGCTATTGGCATCAGATAGCTTTTGATGGACAAGTCGCTGCTTTTGCTCAATCGGTAAGTTCCTCTAATGGTTCCAAAGTGAAAATGCTTGGTTCATCGTCTATTGCCAAAGAAATTGACTCATGTATTGATTGGTTAGAAAAGAATGTTAAAGGTGATTATTCACTTCGCCTTTTGATTATTCCTTTCGCTTACTTGTACTGCTTTTGGCTAAAAGGAAATACCGATGATCAGGATGATCAGATTCTACTGATTCAAGGACAGAAATTAAAAACTCATCACCTTTATAATATTGAAGAGTTTATGGAATTCCTTTCCCAAGAGCTGAAAAAAGTTCACCAAACAGATCCAAGATGCCTGTAATTTAACGAGCTTTGGTATTCATCAAGACACTCCCTTATGGACTCAATGTGTGCATCAACGCTCACTGTAAAAGCACATCTTTTGCAGTCGGGCGATCGCATCTCGAATCCTTCATCCTGAGTGATCGCATCTCGTCTGTTCACTGACTGTCTCTGTTAAAGTGCGATCGCCTTCTTGATCAGTTATCGAGATCGCTCGCATTTCTTCTGTTTTCTCTTCAAGTGCGATCGCCTCTAGATTTTCATATTTTGAAAATGGGGCGATCGCTTGCTGCCAACATTACCAAAACTTGTGCGATCGCATCTCCTCTGTTTACTGACTATCTCTATCAAAGTGCGATCGCTTTCTTGACTAGTTATCGAGAGCGATCACACTATTGCTTTCTAATGATTGTCCAGATTAGAATTCAACTACCCCGAAACGCTGTTTGTAATGATATGAAAACCCTGGAAGAAATCAAACAAACCCTGACAACCAGGAAGCCCCTGTTACAGAAACAGTATCGAGTCACAGAATTGGGGGTTTTTGGTTCCTACGCTCGTGGTGAGCAAACACAGACGAGTGATGTCGATATCTTAATCGATTATGAACAGGCTCCAACCTTGTTTCAGTTAGTTGAATTACGAGATTATCTAGCCGGGGTGGTTGGGGTGAAGGTGGATGTGGTGACTAAAAATGGTTTAAAACCCAGGATTCGAGAACGGGTGTTGTCGGAAGTTGTTTACGTATGACGGAACGCTCACTATCGGAGGTTGTGCAAGATATTCTAGAAGCGATCGCTGATATCGAAACTTTTACTGCGGGGATTGATTTTGCTGCATTTCAACAAAACCGAGAGAAGGTTTTAGCGGTTGTGAAGGCGATTGAAATTCTGGGAGAAGCAGTCAAGAAAATTTCTGAGGATATCCGCAGCCGCTACCCGCAGATTCCCTGGAAAGCGATCGCTGGGATGAGAGATGTGTTAGTGCATGAATACTGGGGAATTGATTTGAATGTAGTTTGGGCAACGGTTCAAGAAGGTATCCCGCCATTAAAGATCGTGATTCGGGAAATCCAGGAGGAACTTAAATAGAGCGATCGCATTTCTTCTGTTTACGAACTGTCTCTGTTAAAGTGCGATTGGTACAGTGTTTTTTATCCTAATGAAGTACATTCATCTAGTATCTAGCCCCTATCAACTTGTACTGCACTCAATCGAAAAACTCCGTAATAGGTGAGGTATTACAAACAACTGTCACAGATCCCCCAACGCTATTTTATGGCATCCAATGAACTCAATCTTCTCAATACCATTCTGCTAGAAGATGAAGCAGAGTAAAATTCTTAGACAATTGAGAAGAGTTGAATTTCAGGAGCAAGCATCTGTCTTTACAATTTATCAATGTCCCCCCGGCTAATTCTCAGCCCCCCGTTGGCTTAATTGTCGCTTTGCATGGTTGGGGTGCTAATGCTGAGGATGTGGCATCTTTATTACCTTATTTTCAGTTACCGAATTACCAGTTTGTCTTTCCCAATGCACCTTATCCCCATCCTTATTCTGCTGTGGGCAAGGCTTGGTATGAGTTGCGAAATGAGAATATGTATCAGGGTTTAACCGAAAGTCGCCAATTACTCACCGAGTTTTTACAATCTTTAGAAAGCAGCACTGGCCTACCTTTATCGCGGATGATTTTGTGTGGCTTTTCGCAAGGTGGGGCTATGACTTTAGAGGTGGGGTTAAGGTTACCCTTAGCTGGTTTAACGGTGATGAGTGGCTATTTACATCCCGATGCAGTACCTACAGGACAGCAGAAGATTCCACCGACTTTAGTTATGCACGGTACTCAAGATGAAGTTGTGCCATTGCAAGCAGCTATCAGAACACGGGAAACCTTGCAGTCTCTAGGTTTTACAGTAGATTACCGGGAATTTGAGGCGGGGCATGAAATTAATCTGCAAATGTTAGAAGCGTTACGAAATTTTGTTTTAACGACAATTGGGTAGCCTTAAATACAAATTTTTTACAATTATGGTAAAAATCATGCAAATTTTTACGAAAGAAATGCCGTCTAATGAGTAATATAGATTGGGTGGTTGCGTCAAGCGCAACTTTACCCAAGCTGGATGCAAATGCTGCATAAGGGAGGGGCAAGCATTATGAAGACTCTAGGCATTTCCAGAAATGAAATAGCTGCCATGACCGCAGCAGATGTGGAAGATTTAGCTACTCGTCTGGAACTTGATAATTATAGCAATGCTTTTGAAGGTTTGAACGATTGGCACCTACTCCGAGCGATCGCCTTTCAGCGTCCAGAATTAGTTGAACCCTATATCTACCTCTTAGATTTAGAACCTTACGATGAAGCTTAGATAAAGTCTAAAGTATGAAGTATGAAATTAATTTCAGCCTTCATATTTTTTTCTGATGTCTAATCTTCAATCTCCCAGCGAAATTCGCAATAACAGGGTTCTTGTTTGTGTAGGCGGCGGTATCGCCGCCTATAAAGTTTGTGAGGTGGTTTCCACTCTATTTAAAAGTGGGGTGGAAGTTCGCGTAATTCTCACCCGTTCAGCGCAAGAATTTATCACGCCTCTGACTTTAGCGACTCTCTCCCGTCACCCAGCTTATACAGATGATGATTTTTGGCAACCAACTCACCCCCGTCCGTTGCATATTGAGTTGGGCGAATGGGCAGATTTAATTGTAATTGCGCCTTTAACAGCGAATACGTTAGCTAAGTTAACCTATGGGATGGCAGATAATTTGCTGACGAATACGGTGTTAGCTTCGACTTGTCCTGTGCTGTTAGCGCCTGCGATGAATACGGATATGTGGGAACAGTTAACGGTGCAGCGCAATTGGCAGCAATTGTTAACAGACAGCCGCTATCATGGGATGAGTACAGCATCGGGGTTACTGGCGTGCGATCGCATTGGTGCTGGTAGAATGGCGGAACCAGCAGAAATTGTCACCCGTGTTCATTCTTTATTACATACTGGCGGTAAGCGAGATTTAGTTGGTAAACGTATATTAATTAGTGCTGGGGGAACGCGGGAATATCTCGACCCAGTAAGATTTATTGGTAATTCTTCTACGGGTAAGATGGGTTTGGCGTTGGCACAAGCAGCATTGCATCGTGGTGCAAATGTGACTTTAGTACATGGTGTAGCTAGTTGGGATGTACCTTTGGGTGTGCAAGCTATACCTGTGATTTCAGCCGAGGAAATGCAGCAGGTAATGTTGGAATATTTACCGAATGCTGATGTAATTGTGATGTCAGCAGCTGTGGCTGATGTCAAGCCTAAAGAATATAGTAGCGAGAAATTGCCTAAGCGATCGCTCCCCCAAGCTTTACCTCTAGAGTCTGTACCTGATATCGTTGCCCAACTGGCACAACTCAAACAACCACATCAGTTATTAATTGGTTTTGCTGCACAGTCGGGAGATATCATCACTCCTGCAAAAGAAAAGTTGCAGACTAAGAAATTAGATGTGATTGTTGCTAATCCTATAGATCAACCGGATAGTGGTTTTGGGAGTAACAACAATCAAGCCATATTCTTAGATGGGCAAGGTCATAAATTAGAAATTGCCCATTGTTCTAAGTTGGAAATGGCGCATCATCTATTTGATTTTGTGATGAGTCGAGATGCTTGATTATGTTTCTCCAATCAATAATGGAGAAGAAGAGTTTTATTTTCTCACGCAGAGGCGCAGAGGCACAAAGAGTTAGAGAAAGTTTGCTTGTTGAGAGGCGGTTATTTTTTGGCGTGAATTACTTGTAAACTCCCGCCTGCATATAATTGTGTCTTTTCTACTTTGAAGCCAATTTCCTTTAATAACTCTGGTAAATCGGTTTTGATTAACTCCCAAGCTGTTTCTGTTTCAAACAATAGTAAAAACACTGAGACCCCAGGCCAAAATATGGGATTATTCGGTGCATGAAAATCGACTAATGTAAACACACCGCCTGGTTTTAGGACTCGATAAACTTCTTGCAGAATTTGTCGTAATTGTGCAGTGTGCATTTCATGTAATGCGGCGCTGGTATGTACCACATCAAAAGAATTCTCCGCAAAGGGCATATTTTCAGCAAAGGCTTCTATATATGAGGCTTCCGGGACATTTTGTCTAGCCCTTTGCAAAGATTTTGGTGAGGCATCTAATCCTGTTACATTTTGTGACATTTTTACTAAAAACTGTGTAGATTGCCCACTACCACAACATAAATCTAATACCTGAGTATCTGAATGAATTGTTAAGCCTTGTAAGGCAAGTTGGCGAAAACGGCTTTCTCCACCGACGCTGATAGCTGCTACGCGGGAAATAGCATCATATAACCATTGATAGCGGTAACTTAAATCTCGTAAAATTGTGGCCATTGCACCGTTCCTGACTGTTAAGCTTTATATTTAATAAAGATATATTGTTAACATTAGTAAAAAATCTGAAAAGGTTGGGGGAAAATAACTGCTATGGGTCGTGTAGGCGTTTTATTACTCAATCTCGGTGGCCCCGATAAATTAGAGGACGTTGGGCCATTTTTGTTCAATTTATTTTCTGATCCCGAAATCATTCGCCTACCATTTCGCTGGTTGCAAAGACCCTTAGCTTGGTTTATTGCCTCCCGGCGCGTGAAAACATCTCAAGAAAATTATAAGCAAATTGGTGGTGGTTCTCCCTTGCGGCGAATTACAGAAGCTCAAGGAGAAGCCTTAAGAGAGCAGTTGAGTGATTTGGGTAAAGAGGCTAACATCTATGTGGGTATGCGTTACTGGCATCCTTATACAGAAGAAGCGATCGCCCAGCTTACCCAAGATGAAATTGACAAACTGGTAATTCTGCCCCTTTATCCGCAATTTTCTATCAGTACCAGTGGTTCTAGCTTCCGGTTATTAGAAAAACTTTGGCAAGAAAACCCCAAACTGCAAAGTCTTGAATACACCGTCATTCCTTCTTGGTATAAACAGCGTAACTACCTCAAAGCAATGGCGGAACTCATCGCCCAGGAAATAGACCAATGTCCTCATCCTGATGATGTGCATATCTTCTTTAGCGCCCACGGTGTACCAAAAAGCTATGTGGAAGAAGCAGGCGACCCCTATCAGCAAGAAATTGAGGAATGCACATATTTAATTATGCAGACCCTCAACCGTCCGAATGCTCACACTTTGGCTTATCAAAGCCGTGTCGGCCCTGTAGAATGGCTAAAACCTTATACAGAAGATGCGTTGAAGGAATTGGGCGCACAAGGCGTACAAGATATCGTGGTTGTACCCATCAGTTTTGTCTCCGAACACATCGAGACACTACAAGAAATTGACATTGAATATCGAGAAATCGCCGAAGAAGCCGGAATTCACAACTTCCGTCGCGCACCTGCACCTAATACTCACCCAGTATTTATTCAAGCCTTGGCTGATTTAGTCATTGAAGCACTGGAACAACCCAACTTCAAGCTATCACAAGCAGCCCAAATGAAAAAAAGGGTGAAGATGTATCCCCCAGAAAGTTGGGAATGGGGTATGACTACCAGTGCGGAAGTTTGGAATGGTCGAATTGCGATGTTAGGTTTTATTGCTTTAATTATTGAGTTAGTGACTGGTCATGGTTTATTACACATGATTGGACTTTTGCAATGAAGAAGGGGTTAGGGGCTAGTACCGCTACGCGGAAGTCAAAAGTTAAAAGTTAAAAGTTAAAAGTCAAAAAGCTTAGATCACAAGCTTTTCACTAACTTGAAATGGTATCTTTATTTCCGCCGTGTTGTACTAGAAAGGAATATTTTTTGGAAAGTCCTTTAATTCCTAAACCCCATTCCCTACTCCCTACTCACCACTCCCTAATTGACCATGTTTAAAACATTAGTTTTCTACGGTTCCTACAGGAGCGATCGCCAAGGCATTAAAGCTGCTAAATTCATAATTGATCAACTCCAGCAAAGAAACCATGAAGTAATTTTTGTTGATGCTAAGGAATATGACTTTGGCATCTTAGACCGGATGTATAAGGAGTATGATCCTGGTCAGGCTCCGGCAAAGATGACAGAACTTGCAGAACATATCCGCACAGCCGATGGTTTTGTGGTGATTACCGGAGAATACAATCATTCTATTCAGCCAGGGTTGAGTAATCTGATGGATCATTATCTAGAAGAATACTACTTCCGTCCGGCTGGAATTGTTTCTTACTCTGTTGGTGGCTTTGGTGGAGTCCGCGCTGCTATACAGTTACGCTCGTTTCTAGGGGAAATGGGAATGGTAACTATTTCAACTATGTTTGCTATCTCCAAAATTGGAGACTCTTTGGATGAATCAGGTACTCCAAAAGAAGCGGGTTTGACTAAGAAAGTTGGTCAATTTTTAGATGAACTAGAGTGGTACGAAGAAGCATTGCAACGCCAACGAAGAGAAAAAGGAACTCCGTACTGATTGAGTTATTTTAATTATCTATTTTCAAACCAAGCTTCTAAATCAGCCGTAGTTGTGAAATCTAGCAACGCTTCACCCAACTGTTCTAACTCCGCAGTTGATAAATTTTGAATCCGTTCTTGTAATTGTGGATTCAACTCACCTAAACGGCGATTAAGTTGGCGTAATATCAGCATCGATTCTCCCTGCTGTATTCCCTGCTGTATTCCCTGCTGTATTCCCTGCTGTATTCCCTGCTGTATTCCTTGTCTCATCCAACTAGTAACGATTTGCATAACTCTTTCCTCCTGCTGTGGTTCAATACTAGCAAGTTGCTCTTGAAATATTCTTTCTTCTTGAGCATTCAAATCGAGATAGGTATCAATGAACCCAGATATTAATTGTATTTGTGCTGGGTTAAGTTCTAAGTTTGCTAGTAATTGTAATGACATTCGATAGAGTCTCGTTCCCAATAAGCACTGACATCAGGAAAAAACAACTCGATAAACTCAGGAAAGAAGTTAGAAAGCAGTTCTTTAAAAAGACGGTCATGGTCAATCATAGAAAAATTCAATCCTGGCTACAAACCATTGCAACTTTAATTACTTGACGCGCTTTCATGTCATGAAAAACTTGTTCTAAATTTTTTAAAGGTCGCTTTTCACTGATGAGTAATTCTAAAGGTAGTTTTTGACTCGCTATCATTGAAAGTGCCGATCGCACATATTGCGGTGTGTTGTGAAATACGCCTTTAAGAGTGAGTTCGCTGTAGTGTAATTGTTCTGTATTGACGGTAATTGTTGTATCTCGTGGACAGCCGCCGAATAAGTTGACTGTTGCGCCCGGACGAGTGCAGGCGATCGCAGTTTCCCATACACTAGGTACGCCAGTGGCTTCAATCACCACATCTGCACCCCAGCCTTGGGTTAGTTCTTTCACCACACCAGGAATATCAGAAATTTGATGATAGTTAAATGTTTGGGCTGCGCCTAGCTTTTGACCAATTTCTAGCCTTTGGTCACTTCCTCCCCAGAGTAATACTTCAACAGTATCAGCCAATGCCGCCACAAACATCAAGCCAATCGCCCCATCCCCCAAAATTACTACTTGATCTTTGGGTTTGATATGGGAACGGGCGACACCATGCAATACACAAGCTAATGGTTCCGTCATCGCCGCCAATGCAAAGGGCAATTCATCGGGCAGGCGCAATAAATTATGCTGGACGATGGGTGCAGGAATTTTTAAGTATTCGGCAAATGTGCCATTATTCCAAGTCAAATTCGGACATAAGGAATATTCTTGACGTTGACAAAAAAAACATTCCATGCAAGGTGCAGAGTTATTGGCAACAACGCGATCGCCCACTCGCCAATTACTCACACCTGCACCCACAGCGACAATTGTTCCGGCTGCTTCATGACCAAATAGCGTCGGTGGTTTCAACATCTTGGCATGACCACCACGCCGCCAAACTTTCAAATCTGTACCGCAAGTTGTTGCTGCACCCACTTGAATAACGACTTCACCTGCTGCTGGTGTGGGGTCAGCTACTTGCTCTAACCGTAAATCTTCCTGGCCATAAAGTAATGCTGCTAACAAGGCTTGTGCCCTAATTCAAAAGCTCCACCTGATTTTATCAGGTAAATATTCAGAATTTAGAGGTGCGATCGCTCCATCACTCAACTCAGCACTCAGCACTTCTTTAGTGAACTTCGATTACATTTAGATGTCAAAGCCTGGCTGGCTAGAATAGACTGGTTTTGTGTACCTCTGGCTATCTGGTCACTGAAATTAATCAAAATTAATTCTCACAAGACAAATTTAGCTTTCTGTAAAACATCGATTTCTCAGTGAATCTAATCTTAGAAATCTTTTTCGTAAATGTAGTGTCTAGGATGGCGCTATGCCAAGTTCTACTTTAATTTGGCTCTTAGCTGGCTCAGGTTTGTGTTTATCAGAACTGTTTTTACCGTCGGCTTTTGTGGCCTTTATCATGGGTATTAGTGCCTTTGTGGTGGCAATACTTTCCCAATTTGGTTTGAGTTTATGGCTGCAAGTAGCAATTTGGCTATTGCTGTCCACAATTTTGATAGTACTATCTCGGCGGTATTTACAACCGCGACGACGCAAATCAAAAATTCAGGATGCCATTGTAGCGGAAACCTTAACAGAAATTCCAGCAGGCAAAACCGGACGAGTGCTATATGAAGGCAATTCTTGGCGGGCTAAATGTGATGATGACAAACTTGATATTGCTCCCCATCAACGTGTTTACGTAGTCAGAAGAGAAGGTACTACGTTAATTGTCATGCCAGAAAATTTGTTGCATTCATAGGAAGTGTGAAGTATAAAGGTTAACGCCTAAGATATTTAATAACCAGGAGATTTACAGTGGGACAGTTTTTTTTATTAATTTTTTTAGCCCTTGGTGGTTCTGCGGTGGCTGGTTCTGTAAAAGTGATCAATCAAGGTAATGAAGCTTTGGTAGAAAGACTGGGCAGCTATAACAAAAAGCTTGAACCAGGACTGAATTTTGTTGTGCCTTTTTTAGATAAAATCGTTTACCAACAAACCATCCGCGAAAAGGTTTTAGATATTCCGCCACAAAAATGTATTACCCGTGACAACGTGGGTATTGAAGTAGATGCGGTGGTGTACTGGCGAATAGTTGATATGGAAAAAGCTTGGTACAAAGTTGAAAATCTTCACTCAGCAATGACCAACTTGGTACTAACTCAAATTCGCTCAGAAATGGGACAACTAGAGTTAGATGAAACCTTTACCGCCCGTTCCCAAATTAATGAAATTTTATTAAGAGATTTAGATATTGCTACCGACCCTTGGGGTGTGAAAGTCACAAGGGTAGAACTACGAGATATTATCCCTTCCCAAGCAGTACGAGAATCAATGGAATTGCAAATGTCCGCCGAACGCCGCAGACGGGCTGCAATTTTAAATTCTGAAGGTGAACGGGAAGCCGCAGTAAATAGTGCAAGAGGTAAAGCAGAAGCCCAAATTCTCGATGCAGAAGCGCGGCAAAAATCATTAGTTTTGCAGGCTGAGGCGGAACAAAAAGCAATCGTCCTCAAAGCCCAAGCCGAACGTCAACAGCAAGTTCTCAAAGCCCAAGCCATTGCAGAATCAGCCGAAATTATTGCCCAAAAAATCAATTCTCAACCCAGTGCTAGTAAAGCTTTAGAAGTTCTATTTGCGTTGGGTTATCTCGATATGGGCGCGACTATTGGTAAAAGCGATAGCAGCAAAGTTATGTTTATTGACCCCCGCACAATTCCGGCGGCTTTTGAGGGTATTCGCTCAATAGTGTCTGACACTAATGTAGATTCTAACGCTTGGTTGGGTAGAGAAATACCTGATGTGAATGGTCAATAGTCAATAGTCATTGGTCAATAGTCCTTAGTCATTGGTGTTATTTGTCCAGTGGCTAGTACAAAAAGGAAAAAGGAAAAAGGCAAAAGTCAAAAGGCAAAATATTGAGACTACAAGCCTTTTAGCAATTCCAGATAGTCTGTTTATTTACGCCTTGCTGTACTAGTATGCTAACTGAGAACAGTGTCAGAGGTTAGTAACAAATGACAAAGGACAAATGACTATTGACTAACCTGACACTGATCACACAAACCGAAAAATTCTAAAGTGTGGTAGAAAATTTTAAATTTGTGACTTATTTGTAGTTGATCTTCCAGGTCATGGACTGGACATTGGTTAATGGGAATTGACGTACCACATTGCAGACAGGTGAGATGGTGTTTGTCTTGCTGCACTAAGCTATAGAGGGCTTCACCGTTAGCTAAAGTCCGCACTTGCACCAAACCCTCAAGTTTTAAAGCTTCCAAGGAACGGTAAACTGTGGCTAAACCCATATTTTGACTGCGATTACGCAATTCAATATAAATGTCTTGGGCGGAAATGCCTTGTTTGACGCTTTTCAGTAGGTTTAAAATCCGCTCTTGACTGCGGGTACGTATGGCTCTCATAAGTAGTTGTGGATATTCGCCACTGTAGTGGAAGCTGTTATACTGGCTATCTAATAAATTAACTTTAACTGTTTCACAATCTTATTTTCACCCAGTTGGAACAGAAAGTTATAGTATAGCGATCGCAGCATTCAGCAAAAAAACTGTGCAACGGAAGTATTTAGCCAAAATTCATGTAACGCTTCGTCCTTCAGTCCTAGACCCTGCTGGTGTGGCTGTACAATCTGGTCTCAAGCAGATGGGATACGAAACAGTGGAAAACGTGCGGATTGGTAAGTATATAGAACTTACCATCATCTCTCAGGATGAGACTAAAGCACGGAGAGACTTAGATAACATTTGTGACCAAATGTTAGCCAATCCTGTAATTGAGAACTATCGATTTGACTTAATTGAGGTCGAAACGCAGACGGGAGTGTTTTAAAAGGTAAAAGGTAAAAGGTAAAAGTAAAAAGGACTAAATCTTCTGCCTTTTTACTTTTGCCTTTTTAATTTTTACTTGTCCATATCCAAATGACCAATGACACATAACAAATGACAAAATTCGGCGTTATTGTTTTTCCAGGGTCTAATTGCGATCGCGATGTGGCTTATGTCACCAGAGACTTGTTAGGTCAACCAACGCGCATGGTTTGGCATCAAGACACCGACATAGCTGATTTGGATGTAATTATCATCCCAGGCGGCTTTAGTTATGGTGATTACCTGCGTTGTGGTGCGATCGCTCGATTTTCGCCTGTGATGCAGCAGGTGATTGAACACGCGCAAAAGGGTAAGTTTGTCCTCGGTATTTGTAACGGCTTTCAGGTATTAACTGAAGCCAAGCTGTTACCTGGGGCATTAACGAGAAATCGAGATTTGCATTTTATTTGCGATCGCGTCCCGTTAAAAGTCGAAAATACAAGTATTCCTTGGACACAAGCTTACACCAGTCAAGAAATCATCACTCTACCCATTGCCCACGGAGAAGGGCGCTTTTATGCTGATAAAGCCACACTATCAGCAATAGAAGACAACGGCCAGGTGGTATTCCGCTATGCAGGAGATAACCCCAACGGTTCACTCAAGCAAATTGCCGGAATTTGTAATCGCCAAGGTAATGTCTTGGGGATGATGCCACACCCAGAAAGGGCATCGGATAAGATGCTAGGTGATAGTGATGGGTTAAGTTTATTTCAAGGATTGTTAGAAAAAGTCGCTGCTGTAGTGTAGGGTTGACTTTTTTGGGAATTGTAGCAACTAATACCGTTTCTCAATGAACATGCAATTTGTCGTTGTTGTAAAGACGTTGTATACAACGTCTTTACTTCTCATTCATAGAATTGCTGTCAGCAAATAGCCCTCAGACTGAAGTCTGGGGCTATACAAACTAAACCCGCCTGCGCGGGTTTTTAGAAAGTCCACATAGGTGGAATTTGTTTTATAGCCACAAATTCTATTCTTCGGGGCTAAGTTCTTTCCTACTCCCCACTCCCTTTTTGTATCAACGCACATAGAATTTATCTAATATTTTTGGCAAAATCTAAAATCTCTGTGGCAACTGACAGAGTATTCGCAGGATTCTCTAATGTATATTCCTGACTTGCTGCAATTATTTATTAGATGGATACAAGCATTTGATATTCGTGTTTTACAAACTGAAGAAGATGTCGAAAAAAAGTTTATTTTGCCGATGTTTCAGCATTTAGGATATCCAGATTCATATCGGCAAAGTAAGTATAGTTTAACCAGTCATAATTCAGATAACCCAGCCAAACAACTCAAAAATGCTCAAATTTATTTTGCTACAGATGATGTAGTTCAGCAAAATTCTGACACTGCATTAATAATTCTTATTTATTTAGCACCAAATACACAATATTTTTCTGAAGCTATTACCCAAGCTAAATTTTACAGCACTTATCTCAAACCGATATTTTTCATCATTACTAATGGATATAGTCTCAAAATATTCAAATATTTTCCTTACCATCGAGAAGAACTGATATTTGATGGGATAATTGATACATTGAGAAATAGTCAAGTGGCTGAAAATCTTTATTATCAGCTTAATTTCGATTTAGTTAGAAAAATTCCTAAAACTACAGTCAATAATTTTAAATCTCCTGAATTTAGCAGCATAGAAAAATATTTAAGGCGACATCAAGAATTTAGCCATATTTTAGAAAAGGCTGAGTTTGAACCTTGTTTACTAAAAAAAGGTAATCACTTAACTGTTGTTAAACCAAAAGTGCTGATAGAGTGTAATTTACCACAAGCTTTTGGCAAAGGTGATTGTGTAATTCAATTTAGTAGCGTGATGCTGAGAGGTTTGAAGATTTCCCTAAACCATCAGCAAATTTTAGGTCAATTAATGACGGGAATCTGCACTAAGCCTGAATGGGGTTGTCGTCGTTTTTTAAAACAAGTAAATGCAGATACTTTTGAGGCTTATTTAGGACAAACAACATTAATTTTATCTGAGTTAGAAGCAGCAGACTTATGTTTATGTGTGGATGTTGTTTGTCAGAAATATCAAACTAAAATTATTGAATTTGAAAATTATTTAGAAACCTGGGATTTTAAATTTATCGAATTCCCTGATATTAGAGGCTTTCATCTATTTTCTGTAGATGTAAAACTCTGGAAAATTATGCACAATTTTATTAAAAAGTTTAATTACGCTCAAGGTAAGTCAGAATGGCATTTATTTGACCAAAATAATACCTCTATTCGCGTCAGTCGTGGAATTAGGGATCATGCTTTTATTGTGCCGCGTTTCAGTAATGCTTACTCAGCATTATCTAATAATCAAGTTGATATATTGTACGAAATCAACGATAGCCACATCGCCACATTAGAAAGCAGTAACCTTAATTCTTGGCAAGAAGATATCGGGATAAAAGGCACATGGACAGCTAAATATACTAAAACTTGGCTAATCGAGAAATATATTCCGCAAGTGATGAGTTATCACTCGCAAAAGTTTCAAGTTTTAGAATTTGATTTAGAGAAAAATATCTTAAATTATCACAGACAGCATACAGCATTTAAAGAAATAAATGATGTGAAAGATTTTCTGCCTTATCTGCGCGATATCCAAGCATGGTTACAGGTATATATTGTAAATATTGCCACTGGTTGTTTACAGCAATATTATCAAGTATTCACCGATTTGGTAAGAAATACCGATGCTGCGATCGCAGGCTTGGATTATATTACAATGAATTTACAAAAAATAATCTGGAAACATCCCTCAGCCGAGATATCCAGACAAGAAATTTGGAATTTTAAAGATGTTATTTACTGTTTAGATACCCAAGTTGCCAAGATAAATAATTGCAAATATATCCCTAGTTGGGAAGCAGATTTAATTACACGGGTTTTGATTTGGATTATCGAAAATGGCAAAATTAATCACTCGCAAGGTCAATTAAATGTAGCCAAACAAGCGTTGTTACCAATATGGGAACAATGTCGCTTTGAAATGCGCCATATCTATCCTTATCGTTAATTACCCTAAGTTTTTACGCGGCTTAGATTTTCTTGACGAATTAGCTTCCACAGTAAATAGAGATAACACCTACTCACCCCTCTAGGCTAGGATCTTAGTACTGCCAGTGCTTCAATACCATGAATGGATCAAACCGATTAAAGTCAGAATCCTTACCTATCTCTCAGTCAACCGAAAACTTTCACTCCCACGATATGGATCATCATGAGCATGGAGAGTCCAGTCATTCTCATGTTCATAGTGAAGAGTCTTTACGCAAAATTGTCAATCGGTTGTCACGCATAGAAGGACATATTCGCGGTATTAAAACAATGGTGCAACAAAGCAGTCCTTGTCCTGATGTATTATTGCAGATTGCCGCAGTGCGGGGCGCATTAGATCGAGTTGCCCGCATTGTCTTAGATGAACACTTAACTGAGTGTGTTGCCAGAGCAGCAAAAGATGGCAACATAGATGTTGAAATTGAGCAATTAAAAGCGGCTTTAGATCGATTTATGCCTTAATCTGTCTTTCACCATTAGTCAGGTTGGGAAACACTGAAATTTCAATCTTGTTACAAATCTCAATATATTCTGACTGCCAGAAATTTTCTGTCAGCGAAAATTAATAACTCAATAAAAATTCATCTTTTTGAGTTCAAGTCTCTATCTTAGAACTGACGCAGTAAGACGAAAAATCAAGGGTTTTGGTAAGGGCGTAAGGGTAAAATCAAGTCAAAAGTCAAAGAATTTTTGACTTTTAACTTTTGACTTCCCCATAACAGTCTACTTATTCAAAACCCTGACACCCAATCTTGGTGCATAAGTCCTGGATTCTAGCTAGATAGCAGTAGTCAGAGACGTTAGGACAAATTGAAAGCTTGAATACCAGCAATAGTAATACTTTTCCTTCTGCCTTCTTCTATAAGTCTTGCCGCAGTGCTGTAATTAACAAGCAGAACTGCGGTTATTTTTTAAGAAATGATTAATATATACGACTGTGCAAGTTTTCGTGGTGTACGTTAGCGCATATATTTTGCAACAGTTTATACTTCAATTCTTACCGAAGCACTTTTCGGGTATTTAGCTATGGACTTATATCAGCATTTTTAAACTAGACTTGCTGGTGATTAATTACATAACTAAATTTACAGTATGAACTATGAGCGTCTGCTGAATTATGCTTGAAGGCCATTGCAGTGAAGCTTTAGAACTTCTTTAAGGCAGATAAAACAACCTTTACAAGAAGTTAATTTCACTACGATGGGATTTTTTGTATTAACTATATGGAAGACAAATGTCAGAAAACGTTGACTTTTGCAACATTTCTTTAGATAATTTGAGGGTATGTAGCGTCAAAATGAAATTAGTTCCGTATAGCAAAATACAAAACCCTAGCTACAAGTCTAATGTCTGTCATGTTTGTTTCCCATGATAAGTGGGAATACTATCTACGTATAAATGTGTGAGAACAAATCATGAGTGTGAATACGGTGCCCTCTATCAATTACTACTCTCTAGATGTAATCCAAGACGAAGCACGCCGACTGGTGCAGAAGGGGATGGTTAGCCGACAACAGCCAATATATACACTCTGCCAATACATCCCAGCGAGAGAGTGGGTGTGCGTTGAATGTGAGTTGGAAAAATGCGATTTTCTATTGCGCGATCGCATTGGCGACCTCATTGGTCGTGAACAATGGGACAATGATTAATCAGTCTATGATTTCGGATTTTGGATTGGGAGTATATTTTTTGGATGTTTAACTCAGACACAGAAAAATCTACCGCCCACCTCACTGAAGCTATAGCTATAGTCTCTAGTTTTTTACTACAAATATTCCCTGATCCAGAGTCTTCTATTATTTTTCTTGGCAAATAAACATTGCAGAACCATTAAAGTTTGATTTAAACAACTTTTCTCAGCAGCATTGACGAAATCATAGCCTACAGTGAATTTATCAAGAAAAGTTGTTGCGTAAATCCACTTGCAAGACTGTGAATATTTTATTTAAATTAACTTACCGGAGCGGTGTTTTATATCTAACTGCTCCGGTAATTTTTTTGAGAGACGGAGTTTAGCTCAGAGACAAGGAAGACAAGGAGGGGATGGGAGACAAGGGAGAGAGATGTTTGTAAATCATTGAGAATTACTCTGTAACCTGTCACCTGTCACCTATCACCTGTCACTAGTAGGAAGTAGGAGAGAATATTCTACGGTTTTTACATAGATGTGTCGATATATAAAAAATCGCCAGAACAAGATATTACGCACAAAGATCATCAAAACAGCTTACAAATAACCGTAAAGTTTTTGTTACATACTTATAAACTTTACCACCAAGTTAGATTTTAACCTCAATATAATTACTGGTTTTTTTAGCTTTACTAACTTTGGTGGTACTACCCCGTTTGACTAAAAACGGCGATAGAAGAATATTATTCACAGCTTTTTCTTCAAATAAGTCAAGCAACATAGTCATAGCCAATTCGCCCATTTCTACCATACGTTGACTAACTGTTGTGAGTGGTGGGGTGATGTAACTGGCAAGTGCAATATTATCAAATCCCACAAGGCTCAAATCTTGTGGGACGGAAATACCTAGTTCTTTACAAGCCAAAAGAGCGCCGACAGCAACCATATCGTTGTAACAAAAAATGCCAGTTACGCCAGCCGCTACTAATTGGGGTAGGAGTTGTTTACCGATATCAAAATCGCTGATTGTTTGACTGTCTCGCAAGGGAATTGCTACCCAATCTTGATTTGACGGTAACTCTGCTTGAGATAGCGCCAATTGATATCCTTCTAGGCGTTGTTGATCTGCTTTGCTACCATCACCTACTCCTAAATAGCCAATTCGAGTGTGTCCTAAATCTAGGAGATGTTCTACGGCTACACAGCCACCTAAGCGATCATCAATGGCGACGGAGTTAAAGGTTTCGTGTTGATCTTCCGTATCGATGTTAATTAAAACTGTTGGAACGGTAAGTTGGGTTAACTGCTTGTTATGGTTTTTGCCAATGCGGGAGTCAGCAACTAAAATCCCATCTACTCGGCGATAGTGGAAATTCTCAATAGCGGCTATTTCTTGCTCGAAATCTCCATGTGACGCATTTAACAACACATTTAAGCCTGCTTTTCTGGCTACTTGTTCAATTCCTTCGACTAATTCACCAAAAAAGGGGTCGGCGATAGATGTAACAATTACCCCAACGGTATAAGTGCGCTGATTTTGTAAACTTTGAGCGATCGCATTCGGTACATAGTTCATTTCCTGCGCTAGTTTTTTGATTTCTTCCCGCACCTTGGCACTAATTAACGGACTGTCTCGTAAAGCGCGTGAAACTGTGGAATGAGAAACGCCTGCTTTGCGAGCAATATCTTCAATGGAAATCTTTCGTTTACTCATGTTCAGCACTACACTCAGCAACTTAAATAAAATTAACACAAATTTTATGCACAGGTGTGCAAAAATAAAAAACATCAGAAATGCACAGGTGTGCATAAAATAAATCCCAACATGAAGACAATCAGATTTAACAACATTATTCTCAGAAAAAAAACTGTTGCTGGAATTTGTATAAAAGGCTGAAGTCTTGAGATTACAGGATTTTCACCAACAGTTTCTTAATGCTGTAAACCTTCAGAACAATATGAGGGATCAATCTAAAATTCATCTGAAAATTTTTACCAACTTGAGTAAACTTTTTTTCACACACAAACTTAACTTTTAGCAACATTGAAAACAATGACAACTTTTTCAAGTTCAGTCGGAGTAAATATCTATCGTTAGGAGAAAGCAGAAAACAAAAGGCAGAAGGCAAAATTAAAAGATGATTTCAGTTTAGTTAATATTTCTACACATATTTCCGGGTTTACCAGCTTTTTTAAGAGGATGTGAATGAATGTGAAAAAACAGGCGATGTCCAAGGACAAGCCGCTGCACGTCTACGCAGCGACTTTATTAAGTATTGTCAGTGGTACTTTGGTCAGCTGTAATAATATTTCTCCCAATGGCGACACAGCCATTAACACTGATGCCAAGAATATTAGTGATATAAATACTCAGTCCAGCGTGGGCGATCGCCAGATTAAATTACGATCTGTTGGTGTTACCCTGGGCGATTTAAGTAATCCTTTCTTTGTAGTCATGGCCCAAGGTGCAGAGAAAGAAGCCAAGAAAATTGGTGGTAACGATGTCAGAGTTACTGTGGTTTCTAGTGGCTATGACTTGAATCAGCAATTTAATCAAATTGAAAATTTCGTGGCGGCGAATACTGATATGATTATTCTCAACGCGGCTGATAGTAAAGGTATTAGACCAGCAGTTGAGCAAGCCAGAAAAGCAGGCAAGATTGTAATTGCAGTAGATACAGGCGTAGATGCAGAGGTAGATGCTACCGTCACCACCAATAACTTGCAAGCTGGAGAAATCAGCTGTCAATATATTGCCGATCGCCTAAAAGGTAAAGGTAATGTCGTTATAGTCAACGGGCCGCCAGTAGCTTCTGTAATTCAGCGAGTTGATGGCTGCTTAAAAGTTTTAGCCAAATATCCCGATATCAAAATCCTTTCTAAAGACCAGAACGCCGAAGGTAGCCGGGATGGAGGACTGAGAGTTATGAGTGACTTGCTAGTAACTTTCCCCAAAATTGATGCTGTTTTTGCCATCAACGACCCCAGTGGCGTGGGAGTAGATTTAGCCGCCAACCAAGCCAAACGCAAAGAATTTTTCATAGTCGGAGTGGATGGTGCGCCAGAAGCAATTGAAGCGATCGCTGCTAACGATAGCTTATATGCTGCTACCGCCACTCAAAATCCTAGAGGGATGACAGCAACCGCAGTGCAAGTTGGCAACGATATTTTAAACGGCAAAAAACCCGAATCTCCTAATATTTTGATTCCTGCAAAGTTGATTACGAAAGAGAACGTTAGTACTTCTACTGGTTGGTAGAAGAGGCAGGGGACAAGGGGGGCAAAGGGGACAAGGGAGACAAGGGGGAGAAATATTAACTCAGTACGTATACTTCGACTTCGCTCAGTGTACAACACTCAGCACTTTCAACTCAGCACTTAATAATCATGACAACAAATATTGAAACTGATTTTCTGCCGGCGGCGACTGCCAACCCTGTACTAGAGATGCAGGGGATTGCGAAACGATTTCATGGTGTTCCGGCTTTACAAGGTGTAAACCTGACCATTTATCCCGGCGAAGTTCACGCCCTGATGGGTGAAAATGGGGCGGGTAAAAGCACATTAATGAAAATTCTTGCTGGGGCTTACATTGCCGATGACGGGGAGATTCGCATTAATGGTCAACCAGTAAAAATTACTGACCCAGGAACAGCCAGACAAGCTGGTATTAATCTGATTTATCAAGAACTGAACGTCGCACCCAACTTAAGCGTTACCGAAAACATATTTATGGGGAGCGAGTTGCAAAAGGGTCAATTTTTAGACCGCAAAACGATGGAACTCGAAGCCCAGCAGGTGCTAAATAGCTTGGGAGCGACTTTTACACCACAAACTATTGTTGGCACATTAGCGATCGCCGAACAACAGCAAGTCGAAATTGCCAGGGCGCTGAAAGATAACAGCCGGATTTTGGTGATGGATGAACCGACAGCCGCCTTATCTGACCGTGAGACGGAACGCTTATTTGAAGTAATTCGCAAACTCCGCAACGATGGCATTGCCATTATCTACATCAGTCATCGGATGGAAGAAATCTATGCGTTGGCTGACCGCATTAGTGTGTTGCGTGATGGTCAATATATTGGCAGTCTGACTCGTGATGAAATTTCTCCCCAGCGATTGGTACAGATGATGGTCGGTCGTTCCATGCAGGACTTTTACGAACATCAACGACAAAAGAATCCTGGTGGAGTGGTGCTAGAAGTCAGAAATATTACTGATGGACGCAAGATTCAGCCGGCTAGTTTTCAACTGCGGGCTGGGGAAATTTTGGGACTTTCTGGGTTGGTGGGTGCGGGACGGACTGAAGTATCGCGGTTGATTTTTGGTGCTGACCGTAAAGCTAGTGGAGAAATATTCCTGAATGGCAAAAAATTAGAGATTCATTCGCCCAGTGATGCGATCGCCGCAGGTATTGGTTACGTTCCCGAAGACCGCAAAGACCAAGGTTTATTTCTGGAAATGAGTTCCCGAAAGAATATTGGACTGAATAGACTCAAGCAAGATGCCAACCTTGGCATTGTCAACTGGGGTTCAGTTAATAAGATTGCCACAGAAGCCGTTGAAAACTTCCATATCCGACTAGCTAACTTAGAAATTCGCGCCGTGGATTTATCTGGAGGGAATCAGCAAAAACTCTTGCTGGCGCGGTGGTTAGCCATTAACCCCAGAGTATTGATGCTAGATGAACCAACACGCGGCGTAGATATTGGAGCGAAAAGCGAAATTTACCGAATTATTAGTGACTTAGCCGCCCAAGGAGTCGCAATTCTGATGGTTTCTAGCGAATTGCCAGAAATTGTCGGGATGAGCGATCGCGTTTTAGTCATGCGCGAAGGAAAGTTAGTCGGCGAACTCGACGACAGCCCAGGCAAAGAAATCACCCAAGAAAACATTATGCACTATGCAACAGGAGCATCGGAGGTAACAGCATCATGAGTCAAACCTTAAGACCTGTCAACAATAGACCTAGCCAAAATTCCGCAGCCAGTCGGCGTAAATCCATCAATAATTTCTTGCAAGTTGCAGGTATTTTACCGATTCTCGTCATCATCTGCATCTTATTTTCCCTGCTAAGTCCCAATTTTTTTACCGCAGGTAACGCCGTCAATATCTTACGTCAGGCATCTATTAATATAGTGCTGGCAACAGGAATGACATTTGTGATTCTTACTGGCGGGATTGACCTTTCCGTTGGTTCTATCTTGGCTGTGTCTGCCGTAGTTGCAGTGTTAGTCTCTCTCATCCCTGTCTTGGGTTGGTTAGCTGTTCCGGCTGCTTTACTGACAGGATTATGTTTGGGTTTACTCAACGGTGCATTAATCACCTATTTGGATGTTCCGCCATTTATTGTCACTTTGGGTTCATTAACAGCCTTACGGGGTGCAGCTTACTTGGTAGCCAATGGCACAACAGTTATTAACCGCAACATCAACTTTGCTTGGATAGGTAATAGCTACGTCGGCCCCTTGCCTTGGTTAGTTATCCTCGCCTTATTAATTGTGGCTGTGAGTTGGTTTGTCTTGAGACAGACAGTTTTAGGTGTCCAAATATACGCTGTTGGTGGTAACGAACGAGCCGCCAGATTAACAGGTATAAAAGTCAATCGGGTGTTGTTGTTTGTTTATGGCGTAAGTGGATTGCTGGCAGGTTTAGCCGGAGTGATGAGTGCTAGTCGCCTGTACAGTGCCACAGGGATGTTAGGACAAGGTTATGAACTAGATGCGATCGCAGCCGTCATCCTTGGTGGAACCAGCTTCACAGGCGGTATCGGTACAATTGGCGGTACACTCTTGGGTGCATTAATCATTGCAGTCCTCAACAACGGTTTGACTCTATTAAATATGTCTTACTTCTGGCAACTCGTTGTGAAAGGCTTAGTAATTATTGCCGCCGTCATGATTGATAGACTCCGCAGACGTTCCCGACGGTAAAAGAAAGCAGAGTGCAGAAAGGACAAACGTTTTAACTCTCTTTCTCTCCTCTCTGCGCCTCCGCGTCTGGGCGTGAATAACTCATCATCTTATTCCCCAACACCAAATACAACCATGACAACTACCACAACTCGTCGTAAATCCAACACCTTCTATGTCATTTTAATTGCCGGTGCTGCTGCCCTCGGTGGCTTTTTGTTCGGGTTTGATACCGCCGTGATTAACGGTGCAGTGGCAGCTTTATCTACAGCTTTTAACGCCAATAGTGTACTAACTGGCCTTGCCGTATCGCTGGCATTGTTAGGCTCGGCGATCGGAGCCTTTTATGCTGGGAAAATTGCCGACCGATATGGCCGAGTCAAAGCAATGGTGGTGGCTTCAGTTTTATTTACCATTAGTGCTGTTGGTTCCGGGATTGCCTTTGGAATTTGGGATTTTATCTTTTGGCGGTTATTGGGTGGGTTGGCTGTTGGTGCAGCCAGCGTCATTGCTCCAGCCTACATCGCTGAATGTTCCCCTAGTAATTTGCGGGGTAGATTGGGATCTCTGCAACAACTAGCGATCGTCGTGGGAATTTTCATCGCCCTGCTATGTGACTACTTTATAGCAGTATCAGCAGGTTCAGCCGAGTCACCGTTTTTGTTTGGTATAGATGCTTGGCGGTGGATGTTTTGGACAGAAATTCCGCCGGCGGTTTTGTATGGGATGGCTGCTTTAATGATTCCTGAATCACCCCGCTATTTAGTAGCCCAAGGACGAGAACCAGAAGCTGCCAATGTGCTGAATAAAATTATCGGGGGTAACGTCCTCGCCAAAATCGAAGAAATTCGCCAAACAGTGATGCGGGAACGGGAACCGCAATTTTCTGACCTTTTACGCCGGAGTGGTGGACTTCTCCCCATAGTTTGGGTGGGTATCGGTATATCTTTACTTCAACAATTCGTCGGTATTAACGTCATTTTTTACTACAGCAGTGTTTTATGGCGGGCTGTTGGCTTTTCTGAAAAAGATTCCCTTAGCATTACCGTGATTACAGGTGCAGTAAATATTATTACTACATTAGTAGCGATCGCCTTCGTTGATAAATTTGGTCGCAAGCCCTTGTTAATTCTAGGGTCAATCGGGATGACCATTACCTTGGGAACAATGGCATCAATTTTCGGCACTGCGCCACTAGATGCTGCTGGCAACCCAAATCTCAGTGGTAGTTCCGGTCTTGTCGCACTTTTAGCTGCCAACCTCTATGTATTTTGTTTCGGTTTCTCCTGGGGGCCAGTCACCTGGGTACTTTTAGGCGAAATGTTCAATAATAAAATTCGCGCCGCAGCACTTTCCGTTGCAGCCGCGATGCAGTGGGTAGCTAATTTTGCTGTTTCCACATCATTTCCTCCCATTCTGCAATATTTCGGCTTGGGTGCAGCCTACGGACTTTATACCACTGCGGCGGCTATCTCATTATTTTTCGTCCTCTTTTTTATCAAGGAAACAAAAGGAATGGAATTAGAAGATATGTAATTACGCCAGGGAATAGGGAACAGTTTTCAGATTCTCTATTCCCTCCATAGCGGTTCTCACTTCAGTCAGAATAATTAACCGCAGATGGACGCAGATAAACGCAGATAAAAAGCTTTCATGTAAATCACCCTGTGCTGTTTTTGCATACATACAAATCAGCGATACGAAATATAAAGTTGAGTTTTATAAACTTACACAAAAACTCTGCGAAACTCTCCTGACTCAGCGTCCTCTGCGCCTCTGTGGTTCGCCAAATTAAGACTTGTAAGACTTACGCAATAACCCTCTCAAACTCTTCTTCCTTAGCGCCCTACTCTGCGAGAAGCTGCTACCGCGTCTATGCGGTTCGTTCCTTCATACTTTTTCCTAAATTCCGCATATCTCAATCGAAATCTCTCAAGCTCAAATACAACCAGAGGTTTCTAATTTACCATGCAGATTTTTACTACACCATACGCCATGTTGAAACATCTTTTGTACAGTTTTTCGCTTCTACTCTTAGCCTCTCCAACAGTCTTGGCAGAAGCTATAGATAATACTCACACACTGCAAGGACAAGTCACATCAGTGTCGCAATTCTCTGATGTACAGCTTACAGATTGGGCATTTACAGCTTTGCAATCGTTAGTAGAACGCTACGGTTGTATTGTAGGCTATCCAGATTCTACTTATCGCGGTAATCGTGCCTTAACGCGGTACGAATTTGCTGCCGGATTAAATGCTTGCTTAGACCATATCAACGAGTTAATTGCCACATCTACTAGTGAACTAGTCAACAAAGAAGACTTCGCCGTATTGCAAAAGTTACAGACAGACTTTGCCACCGAATTAAACACCCTACGAGGTCGGATAGATAATTTAGAAGCGCGGACAAACACTCTAGAACAACAGCAATTTTCTACGACTACCAGGTTAAATGCTCAAATTATTACGGCTGTGAGTGATACCTTTGGCAATAAAGTAGGCGGTATAAAAGATGAAACTAACCCATTCTTGGCAACTCGCGGTCGTTTGAATTTAGAAAGTAGTTTTACAGGCAAAGATTTACTGCGAGTCCGGCTAGAGTTTGGTAACTTTGCAAATACCAATGGTTCTAGTCAAGTGGCGGCGGCTACAGGCACGGGGATGACGCGCTTGAACTTCGATTTTGATAGCAACAATACGCTGTTTGTACCCCATGTTCGTTACTACTTCCCGGTGAGTGATTCCCTCTCCTTTGTAGTAGGCCCTACCGGCATTGGTTATACAGATATTTCCAGCACAGTCACCCCAGCTAGTATTGCTGATGATGGTAATGGAGTACTTTCACTGTTTGGTTCGTATAGCCCCATATTCCGCAGAGGTGGCGGTGGTGTGGGCGCTAACTGGAATATTACTCAAGACTTGGTGCTGACTTTGGGCTATTTAGCCAGCAGTCCGAATAACCCAACCGAGAAAAACGGCCTATTTGATGGTGGTTATAATGCCTTGGCACATTTGGTCTATCATGGTCAAAAAGGTGCTGTAGGTGTGGCTTACTCTCATGGTTATAGCCCTGGTGGAGTGGTTGATCTTACAGGTGGGACAGGTAGTGTTTTAGCAACTTCTCCGTTTGGTAATAGTATTGCCACTGCTAACAGTATTGTGGGGATGCAAGGATACTATCGCTTTTCCCCCAATTTCCAGGTACATGCTTGGGGTGGTTATATTTGGGCGACTGCCAAAAACTCTGGTTTCAGCGATATTTCTAATGGGCGGGGTGGCACAGATTCTTTGTTTGTGAATAGTGGCGACAATGCTAATGCCTGGTTTGGGGCAGTTGGAATGTCATTTCCTGATGTGGGGGGTAAGGGTAATCTCCCAGGAATTATTTTTGGTTTACCACCGCGAGTTGCTCACAGTGATGTTCGTCAAGAAGGAGATAACTCTTACCACATCGAAGCATTTTATCGCTGGCGACTGAACAACAATATCTCAGTGACTCCTGGTTTTTGGGTAATTCTCAATCCAGAAAACAACCGCAATAACGATACTCAATATGTCGGAGTTGTTCGTACAACCTTTGATTTTTGAACTCAATCATGAACAAACATCTCTCCTTTTTGGAAGTGCTGAGTTGAAAGTGCTGAGTGCTGAGTAAACATACTATCGCTCTTTCATACTTGGCGACGAAATAAGTTTCATCAAACTGCTTTATCTCCCTTGTCCCTCACTTAATGATTCTTATCTGTAATTGGTAGAGAAATTACAAACTCTGTGCCTTCTCCTAAAACAGAATTAACTGTGATTTTGCCGCCATGTTTCTCTTCCACAATTTGCCGAGCGATCGCTAGTCCTAATCCTGTGCCTTTACCAACTCCTTTTGTCGTAAATAAATAATCAAATATTTGGGATTTTATATCTTCAGCAATGCCTTGACCATTATCAGCAATCGAGATGTTAACATGATTATTTTCGATTGCTGTTGTGACAATAATTTTGTAAGGATTTAGTTTAATTTCTTCAAAACTGCGCCCCTCACTTAATTCATCTAAAGCATCAATCGCATTGGCGATGATATTCATAAATACCTGATTGAGTTGCCCAGGAAAACACGGGATTGGTTGTAGATTATCGTAATCCGTCACTACAATAATTTCTGGACGTTGTTCGTTAGCTTTCAGACGATGTTTGAGAATTAAAATTGTACTATCAATGCCTTCATTAATATTAAATGGCACTTTATAAGTTTGATCGGCACGGGAGAAAGTTCTTAAACTGGTGCTAATACTTTTTAATCTCTCACAAGCTAACACCATTGCATCGAGCATTTTTGGTAGGTCTTCTAAGCTATATTCTAAGTCAATTTCTTTGGCATGATTAAGAATTTCATCTTCAGGATTAGGGAGAGCTTGCTGATAGAATTTGAGGTGTGTAGTGATATCAGTCAAGATGGGTTGAGCCTGTTGCAGACTAGCCGAAATAAAGCCAAGAGGATTGTTCATTTCATGAGCCACACCTGCAACTAAGTTACCAAGTGCAGACATTTTTTCTTGTTGCACCATTTGTAGTTGAGTTTGTTTTAGTTCGTTGAGAGCTTGTTCAAGCTCCTGTGATTTTTGCCCAATTGCAGCTTCCGCTTGTTTGCGTTCACGAAGTGCAGCTTGCTGTTCGCTAATATCTCGAATAATAGTAGACAGATATTCAACTTCATCGGCAGCATTTTTATGAGCAATCACAACCTGAGAAACTGGAATTTCCTTACCCTGTAAGTCTAAGATGGCTGACTCACCACTCCAAGTTCCCTGACGGATAGCAGTTGGTACGGCGACGCTCTGCATATATTGCATTGCTTGGGGTGGTGTCAGGCTAGAAATATGCAATTCTACCTTACTATTTTTCAACTGCCAAACTCTCTGCCCAGCAGGATTAATGTAAATATTATTGCCATTGGCATCAGTAATACCCACAATATCTGGGGTAGCATCGACAATTGCTAGTAGTTGTTGTTGCTCTTGTTCTGCACGTTTGCGATCGCTAATATCAATTACAATTCCATCCCAAATCATTTCACCATCTTCGCTAATTTCTGGTCGGGAAACGGCTTTTACCCATTTGACATTTCCATTAGGTGTAATAATCCGCCATTCATGTCGAAAGGTAGTGAGATTTTGCGCTGATTCCATAGTGGCGCGAAACAACTCAGCTTGATCATCAGGATGTTCAAAATCACGCAGACTATATTTTCCTGACATCAAATCCTCAGCCGCTACTTCGTAAAGAGTTTGACATCCAGAACTCACATAAGATATTGAAGACGCACCATCCGCTTGAATCCGAATTTGATAAATCAATCCGGGAATATTATCTGCAAGTTTCTGAAAACGGTTTTCACTCAGGCGTAATTTTTCTAGCGATTCTTCTAACTGATGGGCATAAATTTGAGAATCTTCATAAAGTCGGGCATTTTCTAGAGAAATCGCCGCTTGGGTACAAAGAAAGTTGAGAATTAGAATGCGATCGCTAGTAAAAACTCCACGAGTAGAGCGATTCTTTAAATACAAAATCCCAATTATCTGCCCTTGATTGAGAATCGGTAAGCACAATAAACTTTTTGGTTGTCTTTGAAGTAAATATTCATCAATTACAGGTAAATCTGTTTGCAGTTCATCAATTACCACAATTTCTTGGGTATTTTTCACATATTGAATAAATTTGACAGGTAAATTAGGATTGTCTTCTAAAGGTTCACAAAAAAGTTCAATGTTATCTGGTGTAGCAATTGCTCTTACTTGCCATTCGCCTTGACTGTCAGGCAAAATTAAAGCGCAGCGATCGCCCCCAGAATGTTGCAAAATAATCTGAGTCAGTTGTTGCAGCAGTTCATTCAGTTGAATTGTGCCGGAAATAGCTTGAGAAGCTTTGAGAATCGCCGCAAAATCCAAGGCTATATTGATGTTGCTACTAGAAGAACGAGTTTGTTCTTTGGAACTATGAATTGAAACTTGAGGATTAACTTGTGCTGAGAGTGTTTCCAGCACATTCAGGGATTGTACTTTCTGCTGGAGAATAGGTTGCAGTAAATGAGGGTAGCGGTTTTCTAAATCTTGGGTTTTGGCTTGGCTACCCCAACGAGCGTAACAGTAGTATGCCTCCTGCATATAACCTGCGGCTACTTTCTCTTTACCCCAATGCAGGTAAAATTTGGCAGCCAGTTCATTGCTGAGTGCTTCTTCTTGTAAATAACCGTGGGTTTTTGCGGCTGCAATTGCTAAATCATAATGTGCCATTGCATCATAATTTTGACCCAAAACTCGTAATTTTTCTGCTGCTATAAGTGAAGAGCGATGTTGATGATTAAAGGGGGCTAAATTTGCCCAGGTTTGGAGTTTTTCTTGATGACTATTGACTTGCTCAATAATCATCGATTGTTGTTCAGCATCCGCCATTTCATACTGCGTCAAATGAATTAAAGCATCATAGAAAACCCGCATAACTACCATGAAATAACCAATGCCAGCATCATGATACTGTTCTGCTATGGTTGCTTGTTCCGCAGCTTGTTCATATTTTCCAAACAGATAACAAAGAATAGCTTGAGATAAAGAAACATGAAATAACGCGACTCGATCATGGGTAGCTTCTAAATGAGGCAAAACCTGAGTTGCATTGAAGACTTCACCTGCCAATAAATAGGGGATTTCAGCCCTTCCCAATAAATTCAGAATTGTTTGTTGGTAACACTCATGATATTTTAAAGTTGCTTCTTGCTTAACCTGGCGGATGATTTGTCGATAAGCCTCCATTTCCTCAGCCAAAGCATTTAATTCTCGACCATTCCAATAGCTGTACTGACTGTATGTCATGATGTTCAGTGCTACACATTCCCAATCTCCGGTTTCCAGTCCACTTTGGTAGCCCTCTAGCAGAAATTGGATAGATTGACTCAAGGGTTCTTTCCAATGACGAATAAAGCTGTTGACAATAAAGTAAGCTCGGCTTTTAAAAGCATTAATCTGGAATTTTTCCAATAATTTTAATGATAATTGTCCAAATTCATATCCAGCATCAATATCTCCCATAACCCCACAGAGAATTAATCCGTAGTCGGCATAGGAAAAAATAGCAATAGAGGAATTACCAGACTGAATAGACATCTCAACTTGCTTGAAGATGAGTAGTGGTAGAAGTGGAGGTACAGCAATGTGGGCTGAAGGTACTAGTTTTGTCAATATCTGCATTGCTGCGAGTTGATGGGGGTCGTTCATCGCAGGCAAATTTTGCAAACTTAAGGGTGTGCAACCCTGCCAAAGTTTTTGTGTCTGTTGGGCGGCTGCGCCAATATCTGCCATAGTTGGCTGTTCGGGAAATTCCACACCAAGTAATTTCAACACCTCTAACCCAGTTTTTACCACTTCGGCAAATTTACCTTGAGAACGGAAAGCCATCATTCTGGTTTCATGGACTTTAATGGTGTCAAGCAAAGAAGTCGCAGATTGCAATATAGCGTCACCCCAGGCTGCCAGCTTGTCAAAGTCTGTACTTAGACAAGCAGCTTCGAGACGCTGATGATGCAGATTTAGGGTTAATTTGTAGTTTGTTGTCCAAGTATCAGTCGGGAGTAAATCAATGCCTTGAGTGAAGTAATTGACGGCTGCATTATAAGCGATCGCACCTTTAGCTTTGCATCCCGCCATGAAATTCAGTTGGGCTAACTTTAGTTGTTCATCAGGCTGAGTAATTAAATCAATCCCTTTATTCAAGTGATTGACAATTTCAAATATATGTCTATCTAGTTGGATTTCTGGTGTATTTGCGTAGAGTAATTTACCGATCGCTAAATGGGTGGCTTGTCTTTGATCGGCTGCAATTAGTTTATAAGCGGCTTGTTGAATGCGATCGTGCAGAAAGCGATAAGTCAAATTTACAGAATCATCATCAATATTGTTCTGAGAATCAGTTTGTGCTTCACTCTCTGTCTGAAAGAATTTGTAAGTTTGGCTATTGGGTAAAATCAAACCCTCTTGTAAAGCTTTCCATAATGCTGTCGCTGTATCTGTGACAGATTGCTGAGAAACAATTGCTAATGTTTTTAAATCAAAAGAGTTACCAATACAAGCAGCTAACTGCAAAACATTTTGTGTTGTTTGGGGTAATTTCTGTAATTGTTGTGCGACAAAATCCACAACATTATCAGTTAGCGATAGCGACTGAATTTGGGTAATATCACATTCCCAATAACCTTGCTGATGATTAAATGTAATTTCCCCATCTTCATATAATTTTTTGAGAAACTGGGTGATGAAAAAGGGATTACCTCTGGTTTTGCGCTCAATTAATTCTGTAAGGGTTTGGGTTCGCTCTGTATTACAACGTAAAGTATCAGCTATTAACTGATTTACATCCTGTTTTGCTAAAGGTGTAAGCTTAATAGTATTAATTGTCTTACCTGCTTTCTTGAGTTCCTCCACCATCAACATTAACGGATGCACTGGTGACACTTCATTATCTCGATAAGCCCCTAACAACAGCAGATAGTTTTTATCCTCCATCAACAGTTTAATTAACTGTAAAGAAGCCAAATCTGCCCACTGCAAATCATCCAAAAACATCACTAAAGGATGCTCTGCTGTGGTGAAGATAGCAATAAACTTCTGAAACAATAAATTAAACCTATTCTGTGCCTCTGCTCCCGATAATTCTGGTGCAGGTAATTGTTTACCAATTACACGCTCTAATTCGGGAATCACTTCAATTAAAACTTGCCCATTTTCCACTACAACTTCTAAAATATAGCTCCGCCACTGTGCCAATTTTGTATCCGATTCTGATAATAATTGCCCGATTAAATCACGCAAAGCTTGGACAAAAGCCGAGAAGGGAATATTGCGATTAAATTGGTCAAATTTACCTTTGATAAAATAGCCTTGTTGACGGGTAATTGGCTTATGGACTTCGTTAATGACAGCCGTTTTTCCAATTCCCGAAAATCCCGCCACCAACATCATTTCTGATGTGCTACTAGCAACTCGTTCAAATGCTTGTAATAAGCGATCAACTTCTGCTTCTCTACCATATAATTTTTCTGGGATAAGGAAGCGATCGCACACATCCCGCTCACCAATTTCAAAATTAATAATTTGCCCTGTATCTTGGAGTTGGGTTAAACAACGTTCTAAATCATACTTTAATCCCAAAGCACTTTGATATCTATCCTCGGCATTTTTCGCCATTAATTTCATGACAATATCTGCTACTACTTGTGGAATTTCTTCCCTGTTCCCTATCACTGTTGGCATTTTTGCTAAATGACAATGTACCAACTCCATCGGATCATCGCTATTAAATGGCAATTCGCCTGTCAATAATTCATAAAATGTCACACCCAAAGAATAAAAATCGCTGCGGTAGTCTATCCCTCGATTCATTCTCCCTGTTTGTTCTGGGGAAATATAAGCTAAAGTTCCTTCTAAAATATTAGGATTTTTAATTTCTGAAGTTTCTTTTGGTAATAGTGAGGCAATACTAAAGTCGATTATTTGAACTTGTTTAGTTTGGGGATGTATTAAAATATTTGCTGGTTTAATATCTTTATGAATGACTCGATTTTGATGTAATTCATAGAGACTAGTACTTAATTGAATCGCAATATACAAAAATTCTGCTAGGGATAAAGTATTGCTTTGAATATATTCTCGTAATGATATTCCTCCGGTATCAGCCATCACGAGAATATAACCGTTTTTATATGTTTCTAAAGATAATGGCTGAATAATGCCAGTAATGTTGAGATTTTTGCTAATGGTGTATTGATTGCGGAGTTTGAGTAATTCTTGAAAGGTAGGGTATTCTGAGGTTAATAGCTTGATGACAACGGGAAGTTGATCTGATTCGCGGATAGCTCGATATACAATCGTTCGGGAACCAGCATATAGTTGTGAGCTAATTTTATATCCGGGAATGATGGGGGCTTTAACTGTCGCCATCTACACGTACCTCATAGGACAAGTTGGTTTTTGCTGTTCATCAACAAGCAGTGCAGAACTTGTCTGGACTTTATTAGTATTCCCACCAACTAGATATTGATTAACGGTACGCACAGAGATGATTTACATACAAAAGATAGTTTCAAAGGGCTAAGAGGTGTGGGGAGAGAGGAGTGTGGGGAGTGTGGGGAGTGTGGGGGGAAAGATTTCTTCACCATCCTCCCACCTACCACCTCCCTGAATTAAACCCTTACACCCCTAAACCCTTAAACCCTCACACCCTGATTAAAATTGAAAACATCAACCAGGAGGCCAAGCCATTGGTCTGCCGCCTAAAATATGCAAATGTAAATGGAAGACAGTTTGACCAGCATCAGCATCGGTATTGATGACAACGCGATAACCATTGGTTAAACCAGCTTCGGTGGCTACACGCTTGGCGGTTAATAACAGATGTCCTAATAAAGCTGCATCTTCAGTTTCGGCCTCAGCTAATTTCGCTATGGGTTTTTTGGGAATTACGAGGATATGAACTGGCGCTTGGGGGTTAACATCTGTAAATGCTAAAGCTAAATCATCCTCATAAACGATATTGGCTGGAATTTCCCGCCGAATAATCTTACTAAAAATCGTGTCTTGATTCGTCATTGGTGATTGTGTTATTTGTCATTTGCCAATTGTTAATGATAAGACGGACGCAGGACTAATGACTAAGGACTAAAATAATGCTTGCTAGAGTCTGGAGTGCATCAATTGTTGGCATCGATGCTGTAAAAGTGGGAGTGGAAGTTGATGTCTCAGGGGGATTGCCAAGCATTATTGTTTTAGGCTTGCCAGATAGTGCAGTCCAGGAATCGAAAGAGCGGGTTAAGGCGACTTTAAAAAATGCTGGTTTTGCCTTTCCGATGCGGAAAATTGTGATTAACCTGACTCCCGCAGATTTACGCAAGGAAGGCCCTTGTTTTGATTTGCCGATTAGTGTGGGTATTTTAGCGGCTTCTGAGCAAATTAATGCTGATTTATTAGGAGATTATTTATTTTTGGGTGAGGTTTCCCTAGATGGGAGTCTGCGTCCTGTGGCTGGGGTTCTACCCATTGCTGCGACTGCTAAAAAAATGGGAATTGCGGGTTTAGTTGTGCCTGCTGATAATGCCCAAGAAGCGGCTGTGGTAGAAGGATTAGCTGTTTATGGTTGTAAAAGTATATCGGAAGTAGTTGATTTATTAAATAATCCTGGACGTTATCAACCTGTGCAGATCAATAATGTCGCAGATATGGTACAAGTATCTTATGCGATCGCTGATCTGCATGATGTCAAAGGACAAGCTCACGGACGGCGGGCTTTAGAAATTGCGGCGGCTGGCGGGCATAACCTTATATTTGTCGGCCCCCCAGGTAGTGGTAAAACGATGTTAGCCAGACGCTTATCAGGAATTTTGCCACCCTTGGAATTTTCGGAAGCCTTGGAAGTCACCCGGATTCACTCTGTCGCTGGCTTATTGAAAAATCGTGGTTCTTTAGTACGCGATCGCCCTTTTCGCAGTCCTCATCATTCCGCATCTGGCCCTTCTTTGGTTGGTGGTGGTAGTTTTCCCCGTCCTGGGGAAATATCATTATCTCACAGAGGGATTCTTTTTTTGGATGAACTCACCGAGTTTAAACGGGATGTTTTAGAATTTTTGCGTCAGCCTTTAGAAGATGGTTTTGTGACAATTTCCCGCACAAGACAATCTGTTGTTTTTCCCGCACAATTTACTTTAGTGGCGAGTACCAATCCTTGTCCTTGCGGTTACTACGGCGATACTATTCAACAGTGTACCTGTTCGCCCAGACAACGAGAACAATATTGGGCGAAACTTTCTGGGCCGTTGATGGATAGAATTGATTTGCAAGTGGCGGTGAATCGCCTCAAACCAGAGGAAATTACCCAACAACCCACAGGGGAATCATCAAAATCTGTTAGGGAAAGAGTACAACAAGCACGCGATCGCAGTATTCACCGTTTTCAAACCGAAACAAATCTGCGTTGCAATGCTCAAATGCAAAGCCGACATCTGCAACAATGGTGTAAGTTAGATGATGCAAGTCGTTCTTTATTAGAAGCTGCCATCAATAAATTAGGTTTATCAGCTAGGGCAAGCGATCGCATTCTCAAAGTTGCCCGCACCATCGCAGATTTAGCCGGAGATGATGATTTACAAGCTCATCATGTCGCCGAAGCCATTCAATATCGCACCATCGATAGAATGTTGTAATATCATGTCCGGTAAAAGACTTATCATAAAAACCGCAGGGGGCAGGGGGAGAAAGAGTTGTGTTTTTCTACACAGATATGTTTAATCATAACTGATACCATTTTGGATTTTAGATTTTAGATTGAGACAGGCTTTACTGGTAAGCTTTTGGGCAATTTATTTGTCGCAATCATTCTTCAATTTGGTATGATTTGCCGGACATGATATAAAAAGTTTCCGTGTCAATAAATTCTATCTTCAGGAAACTGTACAAACCTCTTGAGGCAGATGTCACAATTTCGCAAATCAGTATCAAATATATCAAGGGAGAAAGTGATATCCTCCAGCAAGGAGACTAGGTAAATGAATTTTTCAGCAATTGTGCGGCTGTTTCAAGAAACTTTTCAGGAATGGAGTGAAGATAAAGCTTCGCGGTTAGCCGCAGCATTAGCTTATTACACGATTTTTTCTATCGCACCGTTGCTGATTATTGTAATTGCGATCGCTGGTGCAGTGTTTGGTGAAGAGGCGGCGAGGGGTGAAATTGTCCGGCAAATTCAAGGTTTAGTCGGGCCAGATGGAGCCGAGTTTATCGAGATTGCCATCAGAAATGCCAATCAACCAAAAACAGGTGCGATCGCATCGGTAATTAGTATTTTACTTTTACTTTTAGGTGCTACAGGTTTATTTACAGAATTACAAGATGCCCTGAATACAATTTGGGAAGTTCAACCGAAACCGGGACATGGCGTGAAAAATGTTGTGCGTCAGCGTGCTTTATCTTTCGCCATGATTTTAGGTATTGGTTTTCTGCTCCTTGTCACTCTGATAATTAGTACAGCTTTAACAGCGATCGTCGGTTATTTTAGTAATTTACTTCCTGGTATAGATTTCATTTGGCAATTCTTTAACTTTATACTGTCTTTTGTCATCACGACACTATTATTTGGACTAATTTTCAAGGTTTTGCCTGATGTCAAAATTACTTGGAATGATGTTTTAATAGGCGCTGTGATTACATCTTTATTATTTTCTTTAGGTAGATATTTATTAGGACAATATCTCGGTAATAGCAGTTTTGGTTCTACTTATGGTGCGGCTGGTTCTTTAGTAGTTATTCTCGCCTGGGTTTATTATGCTGCTCAAATCCTCTTTTTTGGCGCAGAATTTACCCAAGTTTATGCTAGAAGATACGGCAGTGGGATTCGCCCCACACGTCATGCCGTCCCTATGAATCATAATGGTCAGTCTAAGCGAACGAACAGCGATCGCAAATAAAAAGGAGTCAGAAAACAGAATTCAGAATTCAGAATACTCCCCCCAGAAAAGGATGGAGTTTAAATTAAGAAGAAAGTTTTATTTTGATTTCGCCCACGATGGACGAGATTTGTAACCAAGATTCATCACTCAATCATCCAGGATTCATACTGCATTCTGACTCCTGATTTCTGAATTCTTATTAATAAATTATCTTCACAAAAGCAAAGACATAAATATGGATAAATGGTTATATATTGACTGGCAAGAGATTTTTATTCCTAGTATTAGTATTGTAGAATTAATTATTCGGGGTTCTCTAGTTTATTTGGCGTTATTTTCTGTTTTACGCTTTCTTCCTAGTCGGCAAATGGGAACTCTAGGCATCACCGATTTATTAGTAGTGGTATTATTTGCCGAAGCAGCCCAAAATGCAATGGCAAGTAACTACACATCAATTACCGAAGGTGGTATTTTAGTAGGCACAGTCATTTTTTGGAGTTACTTCCTTAACTGGTTGGGTTATAAATTGCCCAAGTTCCAGAGATTTCTCAATCCTCCGCCTCTGCTGTTGGTGAAAAATGGACAAATGATTTCCCGACATTTAGACAAAGCCTTGATTACAGAAGATGAGTTGATGAGTAAATTACGTCAGCAAGGTGTAGAATTTTTAACTGAGGTGAAGTTTGCTTATATGGAATCTGATGGTGGTATTAGTATTATCACATCAGCCACTAACGATTAACAGCCAAGGAGATAATCACAGAAATGCAAATTCAGCAATTATTTAGTAACCGAGTGGGTGTAATTGCGACAATGCACCACAAAGAAAAAGTAATTGCTCCCTTATTAGAACAAAAATTAAATCTTAAAACTATTGTGCCATCTAATTTCAATACTGATGATTTTGGCACATTTACTAGAGAAATCAAACGCCCTGGAACTCAAATTGCGACGGCTAAGTTAAAAGCAGAAACAGCTTTAAAATTAACAGGTGAAACTTTAGCGATCGCCAGTGAAGGTAGTTTTGTTCCTCATCCACTATTACCATATATTTATTCTAACCGTGAAATCGTGCTTTTTTTAGATAAAAAAAACGAACTAGAAATTATTGGTGAAGAATTTTCTATAGAAACTAACTTTAATCATCAAACAGTTGAAAATCTCCAAGAAGCAGAACATTTTGCTCAAAAAATTGGCTTTCCTGAACATGGTTTGGTTGTCTCTTGGGAAGATAAGGATAATAATTGCCGCGAAATAGTTAAGGGTATTATTACAGCAGCGAAACTCCAAGAAACCATCACAATCGCCCTCAATAATTCTGTTAATGGTAAGGTGAATTTAGAAACAGATATGCGGGCGCTGTATAACCCAACCCGAATGAACAATATCGCAAAAGCAACATTAAATTTACTAACCAAAATTAAAAGCCTATGTCCCCAATGTTCTGCACCCGGTTTTGCAATCACTGAAAAAATTGCCGGACTTCCATGTGAAATGTGTTCGATGCCCACTAGTTTGACACTTTCTGTAATTTATCAATGTCAAAAATGTGGGTTTAAACAAAGAAAATCATTTCCTCATGGTCAAGAATTTGCTGACCCAGCCCAATGTATGTACTGTAATCCTTAATAATCTAGGGAGTGGGGAGTAGGGAGTAGGGAGTGGGGAGTAGGGACTAGTTAAAAAATATTTATCCTAACCTCTAGCCTGTAACCTGTAACCTCCTATAAAAAAATCTCTCGTTACCAAAAAGCAACGAGAAGATTCAAAGTTGTAGTTCGTCAGGTGATCGGAATAGTATCTTATTTAGTACTTATTGTTATTATATTTATTCCTCCATTAGATAGAGAAATAATCTAGCTGATTGCTGATGTATGTATATACTGACACTGCTAAAAGTTGCATATTTTTGGATTAAATAAGCCCCAGTGCTATAAAACAGCAAAAGGGCAGACGGTATGGTGTGAGGAGCAAACTGTTTGTTTACTTAAATATTAAATTAGCAACGAGATGTGACAGTGTTATCACATTGATGTGAAAATTATGCGATCGCAAATAATTCTAGCTACGACTAAAAAACACCGCCGCCAAGACAATTAACCCCAAAAGCCCCAAGGGAACCCAAAGATTAGGCACATCAGACCAACTCATACAGCAGCCTCTAGTGGGTAAACAACGACTCATACTATATTCACATCTTGCACCAAGCGGCTGAAGTCGCAGCTATACGGATGCTGGATCAGGTGTCTTGGCTTTAATTTTTAAGTTTTATTATTTATTGCTAAACCAGCCTTCTTTCCTACTCTCTACTTCTTAGCGACACAAGTAAATTCCAAAATCTCCCATTAATTTCATACTTTAGACTTCACACTTCATACTTCAATTAACCTTGCAATCAGGGATAATTCCATTTATACAGCCAGCAGCTTGCACGGAAAACCCACAATGACATTACAAGAAACAGTCATTTGGCTACAAGAACGTACCACTTTAGGAATTCTCTCATCGGCGGCGTTGAATGCGATCGCCCAAGTTTTAGAGTTGCAAACAATACCTCAAGGCAGTTACTTAGTCAACGCAGGTACTCCGCCAGCAGCACTATACATCCTCAAAGATGGACAAATTGAAAGCGATACCAGCAATAAAAATAACTTTGCCTTTGCTTGTGGCTTTCTACCAGGGGCAGTAATGAACCTGCGACAACTACTATTAGATGAATTAACACCATCGACAATTATTTCTCTCACAGAATGCCATGTCTGGGTAATTCCTGCGGCTGAGTTTCGTGCTTTAGCCAGCCAATATCCCGAAATTACCCAAGCATTATCTCGCTCTTTAGCCCAAGAATTAGCCCAAGTTACATCAGCCTTAACTTACGAACAAGAACGTTCTGTGGCTTTGCGTCCTTATTTAGTCACGAAAGCCCAAAGGGGTATTGTGGGTACGAGTCGCTATGCACTCAGGTTGCGGGAACAAATACGAGAAGCCGCAGCCGACCGCAAGTCAACAGAAATCTTCGGCGAACCAGGGTTAGAAAAAGATAATATTGCCGCTTTGATTCACTACGGTTCACCTCAACGCCGCGAACCTATGATTAAAATTAATTGTGGCATTCTCCAAACAAGCGGTGTCGATTTATTTGGCCGGGTTGGCGGCAAAGCAGGGCTTTTAGAATGGCTGGGTGATGGTACTTTAGTACTCAACAATATCCAAGAACTGCCCCCAGAATTATTACCAGCAATGGTGCAGTTTATCAAAACAGGTACTTACACCCCAGTAACTCGTGATGGCGAACCATTAGCCGAACCTCGCACCAGTCCAGCACGAATTTTGATTATTTCCGAAAAAACTGAATCTAAAATAGAACGTTGTGTTGGTCGTGTCATTAAAGTTCCGCCAGTACGGGTGCGAAAGGCTGATATTAAAGCCCAGGTAGAATATTACACTAGTTTATATGTGCGATCGCGCGGACTGGCGAAACCTCATATTACCCCAGAAGCTTTACGCCGCTTGCAGTCCTATGATTTTCCTGGCAACCTGAAAGAGTTAAAAAATTTAGTTGAACGGGCAATTGTTCAAGCCGGAGAAAGACAGGAATTAACCGAAGAAATCTTTTGGTCAGCCCAAACTAAGAAAAAAGAATTTCGCGTCAACTTATTAAATACTTATTCTGGGTTACGAAAATTTCTCCGCAGTGACTGGTGGCCTGACAAAATCAACTATGGCTTTACAGTGATAGCGTTTCCAATCATTATTATGATCTTATTTTTAGGGCCGCAAACCCGCGATCGCAATTTCGCTTTAAATTTATTTTGGGCTTGGTGGTGGCCTTTCTTTTTACTGATTTTTCCCTTTCTCGGTCGCGTTTGGTGTGCCGTTTGCCCCTTTATGATTTACGGCGAAATTACTCAAAAGTTATCTCTGTGGTTATTTCCCCGCCAACTTAAACGCTGGCCGCGAGAAACAGCAGAAAAATGGGGCGGATGGTTTTTATTTGGCTTATTTACCTTAATTTTCCTTTGGGAAGAACTCTGGCATTTAGAAAATACAGCTTACCTATCTGCTTGTTTGCTGTTATTAATTACAGCCGGGGCAATGATTTTTTCCGCCATATTTGAACGGCGGTTTTGGTGTCGTTATCTCTGTCCTATTGGCGGGATGAATGGCTTATTTGCCAAACTTTCCATGACAGAACTACGCGCACAACAAGGCATTTGTTCAGCAACCTGTACTACTTATCAATGTTACAAAGGCGGGCCGCAAAAAGGCGAAGGTATGGAAACCAATGGCTGTCCTTTATATTCTCATCCCGCCCAGCTAGAAGACAACAGAGATTGCGTCTTATGTATGACTTGTTTAAAAGCCTGTCCCCATCGTTCCGTTGAGTTTAACTTGCGTCCCCCTGGAATTGAATTGTGGACGACTCATACACCACGCCAGTATGAAGTGGCATTACTGTTTTTACTTTTGAGTGGTGTATATCTGCATCGTTTACCCGAATTGCAATCATGGTTAGGACTGCATCTGGATTTAAATCAATTTTGGCAGCATTTAGGCTTATCGTTATTTGCCTTAATTTTCCCCTTGGCTGTGGCTGGGACTGCTTATTTTTTCATACAACTATTCAATTTTCAACGCAAGCCAAAATCATTCAAGGAACTTGCATACGGCTACTTACCCTTGGTGTTGGGAGGCAACTTAGCCCACTACCTGCACTTGGGCTTGGCAGAAGGTGGTAAAATTTTACCCGTAACTTTAGCAACTTTTGGGTTAAATAGCGGAAATTTGCCTGTAATGATAGCACATCCAGCCGTTATCAGCTTTTTGCAAGGGTTTACTTTAATTATTTCTACCTTGTTAACCATAGTCCTCACCCAAAAAATAGCACGACAACCACTGCGATCGCTCTTATGGCAACATCTCGCAACTATTGGATTTGCAGCTAGTATGTGGGTGTTAATCGTCTTTTAGACAGATTTACTTTATACATTCAACACGTAAATTTTACAATCCTCTTGTGAATTCAAAGATTGGATAAATTTTGCATGTGAAGTTTATTACTAGTGCAATTTTTGTTTATATTATCACTCAGTATGAATGTAAGCAAATTTTTAAGATACCCTGATTAACTTCAAATCTTTATGGTGTCACTACCAACTTTTCCCTCTCGCACAGGCGGTTACACTGTGGATGCGTTAGCTTTTGCTGATGACTATTCAGCCGCTAATTTTGTCCCACAGCCTTTACACGAATCAACCTCTAGCATCACAAAAAGATTAATTGACATCTTAGGGGCTATTGTGGGACTCATCATCACCGCGATGTTGACAATTCCCATAGCAATTATTACTAAAATTACTAATCCCGGCCCCATATTTTATTCGCAAATTCGCTGTGGAATTAACGGTAAACCCTTCCGTATCTGGAAGTTCCGGTCGATGGTAGTCAATGCTGACCAAATCAAGCATCTGGTAAAAAATCAAGCCCAAGGCCATATTTTTAAATCAGTTGACGACCCTCGTATTACTCCCGTTGGTAAATTCCTGCGTCGCACCAGCTTAGATGAATTTCCCCAGTTTTGGAATGTGCTGAAGGGAGAAATGAGTTTAGTTGGGACACGTCCCCCGACACCCGATGAAGTCATTCAATATGCACCCCACCATTGGGAAAGGTTAAGAGTCAAGCCAGGAATGACTGGAGAATGGCAAGTTAATGGTCGTTCTACCATCAAAGATTTTGAAACTATCGTCAAAATGGATGTTGATTATCAACGCAAGTGGTCAATAGTTTATGACTTGATGTTGATATTTAAAACCATCTGGGTGGTATTGAATAAAAGTGGCGCTTGTTAGGCAAATTAACCTTTCACACCACTACCAGTTTCAGTTGGGACAATGTAGCGTTGTAAAAATATAAATAATATTAGTACTGGGGCGATGGAAATGATCGAACCAGCAGCTACTAAGCGCCAGTCTAGAGAAAAAGTACCGGCTAATTTTGCTACTCCTAAAGGTAGGGTGTAGAGTTTTTCGTCTTGAATGACAATTAACGGCCAAAGGAAATCACTCCAAGAACCAATAAAAACGAAAATTGCCAGTGTAACTAACGCTGGACTAACTGCTGGCAACATAATATGCCACCACAAGCCTAACTCAGAACTACCATCCATCCGCGCCGCTTCTTCAATTTCTTTAGGCACACCCATAAAAGCTTGTCGCAGTAAAAAAATACCAAAAGCCGAAGCCAAACTCGGAAAAATCATCCCCAAATAAGTATTTACTAAGCCTAATTGGACTGTCAAAATATACAGGGGAATCATCACAATCTGAAAGGGAATCATGATTGTCGAGACGATCGCAATAAATATCCAGTCTCGCCCCGGAAATGATAATCTGGCTAAAGGGTAAGCCGCTAAAGAACAAAATAGTAAATTCAACCCAACAGTCAGTAAAGAAACCAAAGTACTGTTATATAAATATTGGGCAAATGGTAAAGATTGCCACACCTTAGCAAAGTTACCCAGCGTCGGTTGACTGGGAAGTAACTGTGGCGGCGACTGTAAAATATTTTCTGTGGGTGATTTTAAGGCAGTACTGATTAACCAGAGTAAGGGAAACAGCGTGATAAGTGCGATCGCTCCTAAAACTATATAAATTAATACAATATTAAACTTGGGATTGTGTTTGAGAAATTTCATAATTAACCTTTTATTTGATGCGTCAAAAACAATTGTCTCTGACGCAAGCTATTAGGTAAAAGTTATACCTTGCCGATGTAAGACTTATCATTAAAACTGCCACAAGAAGGTGCAGAGTTTTGCATAATTAAGCCACATCCGAACATCATATAACCCCTGAACTTAAGCAGTTTCCATTTGATTTACATTGGTTCATCTTGAACTACTGTATGAGGTTGTGGTTCTCGCAAGCGTTGAGCAATTTGCTCTCGGCGATATTTTGCAAGTTCGCTGTAAAGCCGCTTGCGTGAGAGATTCACACTGCCAACAGGCTCATGTTCTAGGAGTGTATGCCAAGGGGAAAATAACATACCTTCATCCAAACGCTTGCGTTCTTCAAAATCAAATTTTTGACTAGGAATACGCACAGTTGCAACTTTAATAAACGGTGAATCTGCCTCTTGCCATTCCTGAACGTGGTTTTCAATTGGTGTCTTGTCATCATCTACATAAAACTGAATCAGGAAGTCAAAACATGCCTCTTTACCTTCTAGTGTCAAATATTTGACTATTGCTTCCCGTAGGTAGTTTTCCGATTCTGGAATTGTTTCAGGAGGTTGTTCCGGCTGTTGCGGTTTGACGGAAAATTTGACCAATTTATCGCCAAACTTAAATGGAGCCATACTCCAATATTGAATCAAAAGTGGATTACCTATCTTCTTACTACCAATTTTTTGTAAAATAGCAAAGGCATAAGTCAGTTCTTCCATTCGCTCTGGTGTAAGTTGTCCACTACCTGCTTTGCCTAAATCGGCATAATCACGAACATCTTTAGTCAAGAAAATAGGATAATTGTTGAGGATAAAATCTTGAGTTTTTTCTTCATCATCTAGTACTTTTTGTCCATCTACATTGATTACCTTGATGGCGATACCGCGAACATCAGGCTGGCTGTCGGAGTTGAATGTACCACGTTTTTGAGGCGAACCACCATTAGAAAAACGAATCCACACAGGATAAGTTTGAGGGGTTTTAAACAAACCTATCCTCAAGTCTTCAGAAAGATGGGGTTCAATAATCAACTCTCCCCAAAGGAGGCCATGACTTTTGCTATGAATTTGGCGGAGGTCTGGGCCTGTTTGCTGTTGAGCTTGAAGGCTACTTGCTATAATCTCGTCAAGCAGTGCTTCCTGCTCAGTGGTAGATGATACTGGATTATTCATAGAAAATATTTGATTATGTGTCTTCATTATCCTGAAGCTTTAATCTTTTCCAGTCAAGTTAGTTTCACTCACAACAGTTTTTAGAGGTTTGTCCCAAGGTGCGCTCGGTATTTGCTGCAAGTAAGCAAAATCAAATACTATACCTACAGTTGGTTTATTTGCCCATTCAGGAGAACTGAGTAAGCGGTCATAATATCCGCCACCATAACCCAAGCGATATCCTTGGCGATCGCAAGCTACACTAGGCACAAGAATTAAATCGACTTCACTAGGGTCTATGGTTGGTGCATCGGGATGAGGTTCGCTAATACCATAGCTGTTAATTTGCAGTGAGTCTCCAGATTGCCAAATATGCCAAGATAGGGAATTACCAACGCAGCGCGGTAATCCCCATTGATATTTAGTATCTGCAAATAACGGACTTAAATCAGGTTCTTGACGAAAGCTAAAATAAGCTAGTATGGTTTTTGCTTCATCATAGTGAATCAAAGTTTGTAGTGTTGTACAAATGCGATCGCTTTTTTCTCTCCATTCTGCAACAGACATCAATTGCCGTTTTTTCAGCAGTGTACGACGTAACTTAACTTTATCTAATTGAATATCAACTGTATCCATCAAAAAATCTACCCATAAAAAGTATAGAGACGCTGCTATGCAACGTCCCTATATACTTAGCCTAGAGAATTTGTATTGTAATTAAGCAGCGTTTTGACGATACCAATCAATGGTATTTTTCAGACCTTCCCTAAAGCTAACTTGTGCAGTAAAACCAAAAGCTTGCTTGGCGCGTTCTGTATCTAAACATCTGCGGGGTTGACCATTGGGTTTGTCGGTTTCCCAAACAATTTCACCGTCAAACTCCATCAATTCGCAAATCAGGGTAATCAAGTCACGAATGGAAATTTCATAACCAGTACCTAAGTTAACTGGTTCTGATTCATGGTAATGTTGAGTCCCCATAACAATTCCCCGTGCTGCATCTTCAGAATACAGAAACTCGCGGGTAGGACTACCATCACCCCAAACTGGGAGTTGTTTTTCTCCTTTAATTTGGGCTTCGTGAACTTTGCGAATTAAGGCGGGAATTACGTGAGAACTTCTGGGGTCAAAGTTATCTTCTGGCCCGTATAAGTTTACAGGTAAAAGATAAATCCCATTGAATCCGTATTGTTGGCGGTAAGATTGCAGCTGAACCAATAGCGCCTTCTTCGCCACACCGTAGGGTGCATTAGTTTCTTCTGGGTAGCCATTCCAAAGGTCATCTTCTTTAAATGGCACTGGTGTAAATTTGGGGTAAGCACAAATTGTACCCACACAAACGAATTTTTCTACGCCAGCTTGGTAGGCAGCATGAATTAGCTGGGTTCCCATAATTAAGTTGTCGTAGAATAATTCTGCGGGCTTTTCGCGGTTGAGACCAATCCCACCGACGTGAGCCGCTAGGTGGATAATGATATCTTGTTGGTCAACTGCACGTTGACAGTTTTCCCAAACACGGATGTCACATTCACGCGATCGCGGTATTGTTATTTTTGCCTCATCAGCCCCAGCCTTACACAGCTGATCTATTACCTGACGACCAAGGAATCCCGCCCCACCTGTGACGAGAATCCTTTTGTTTTTCAGTTCTAAGGCGGTCATATTTTTATTATCCTCTGCGGTGTAAATCAGAAGTGGAGAGCGCCCAATTCTTGCCGAATAGTAGCAACATCTACAGGTACTTTTGAACCATTGCCATTGGGTGAAGTGTGACCCAAGGCTTGTAAATCTGCTTCCACCATCAGAGCGACTAATCCTTCAAAGGTAACAGAAGGTTCCCAACCTAACTTTTGTTTTGCCTTTGTAGGATCACCAATTAATAAGTCTACCTCTGCGGGGCGTAGGTAGCGATCGTCAAACTCTACGTAATCTTGCCAATTCAAATTGACATAACCAAAAGCTAACTCTAAAAATTCTCGGACTGAGTGGGTTTCCCCAGTCGCAATTACATAATCATCTGGTTGGTCTTGCTGTAACATCAACCACATAGCTCGTACATAATCTTTTGCGTAACCCCAATCTCGTTTCGCATCAAGATTACCCATATACAGATTTTTCTGCTTACCAGCTACAATTCTCGCTACAGCTCTGGTAATTTTCCGAGTAACAAATGTTTCACCACGTCGGGGTGATTCATGGTTAAACAAAATTCCGTTACAAGCAAACAAGTTGTAAGATTCGCGGTAGTTTACTGTTTGCCAGTGTGCGTAAACCTTTGCACAAGCATAAGGACTCCGGGGATAAAATGGTGTGGTTTCACTTTGTGGTACAGCTTGAACTAAACCATACATTTCCGAAGAACCAGCTTGATAGAAGCGGACTTCTGTACCAGTGCGGCGCTGATAATCTCGAATCGCTTCCAACAGACGCAGAGTACCCATACCTACCGCATCAACGGTATACTCTGGTGAATCAAAGCTCACCCGAACATGAGATTGTGCGCCTAGATTATATATCTCGGTTGGCTGAACTTCTTCTAGAATTCGCCGCAGCGTTGTACCGTCTGTCAAGTCACCGTAGTGAAGTAATAACCGCACACCCTCTTTGTGGGGGTCTTCGTAAATATGATCAATGCGGTCTGTGTTGAAGGTAGAAGTCCGACGAATAATTCCATGAACTTCATAACCTTGCTCTAACAAAAATTCACTCAGATATGAACCATCTTGACCGGTAATACCAGTGATCAACGCTCGCTTAGTTTGCACCATGCTCAATTATCCCTTGTTATTTTTGATCTATAGAGTTTCAGTCCAACTGATACAACCTAGCAGCAAATGGCTAAATTGCCTAATGGGAAACTTACGGGTCTTAATTAATAGCCTAATTTTGCCGTAAACAAATATACTTAATTAAGAATTCCTTAACAAGCTGAACTTGAGTAGGTTAACTCAATGAATAGATAGAATTTCGGTGATGTTACGTAATTTTTACAAAAACTTTATATAATCTTGACTTTTATTAAGTGTGAATTAATTAAAAATTTAGAGAGATTTATCAAACAGAATTCAGGATTCAGGATTCAGAGGTCAGAATTTAAAAGCAATTCAGTATGCTTGATGGCGAAGAATTAGTATGAATTTTCCCACATTCTGACCCCTGAATTCTGATAATGTCCCCACGAGCAATGTTGATTTTGACTCAATAAGCGCCGTTATTTTTAGGCATAATCACCACATTAATCGTTTTCAGGATTATCCACAAGTCAAGCCAGAAATTTCTAAATTTGACATAGTGTAGGTCTATTTGCACTCTTCTGGGGTAAGGAATATCATTACGCCCAGAAACTTGCCATAATCCAGTAATTCCTGGTCGGATTGTTAATACTTGTCCTATGTGATGACCGTATTTTGGTAATTCTTCTGCTACCAGGGGGCGCGGCCCGACGACGCTCATATCTCCTTTTAAAACATTCCAAAATTGAGGAAATTCGTCCAAGCTGGTAATGCGAAGAAATTTACCGATTGTGGTAATTCTTGGGTCATGTTTCAGCTTAAAACTACTTTCAAATTCCTGTCGCAATTGGGGCGATGTTTCCATCATCTGCACAAGCATTTCGTCGGCATTGCTCACCATTGTGCGGAATTTAATACAATTGAAGCGCCTATAGTTTTTACCTACCCGTTCTTGGACGTAAAAAATCGGGCCTTCTGAGCTGCAAGCAATTAGCAAGGCCAAAATTAAGTAAAGGGGAAAAAACAACATCAGTACTGAGAGCGAAAACCCGATGTCGAATAGTCGCTTAACAAACTCTCCGTTTAAAGCCTGAACAGACCGCACCTGGGGTTTTACCCTGGGTGTCTTGGTTTTTTTGCTACGTTTTAAGAAAGTACGCCTAGACGAGCTAGCGTCTTGCCGTAGGCTTCGCTTGCCGGAGAGGAGTGAGCTCTGGGCAGTCATCATACTCCTTAATAATCCACACCACACATAGTCCCAATCTTAAAGCTAAAATGAGGTGCTTCTGGAGGGAAGTTCCAAAAGCATACACAATTTCAGTACACAAATTTCGACCATCACACTAAGTATGGTCTAGTTTTGTGGCACTGGTTGATGAAATCTAGATAACGCTGTGCAAAAATTTGCGGTGAAAACTGTTTGCTGTGCGATCGCAAATACTCAGGATTGATGACATTACGATACACTTCAAATTGTTCTACTGCTGCTGTTAGGGCTGCTACTGTTTGCTCTGGGAAAAAGATCCCAGTTCCTTGCTCTTTGTGCGATCGCACATCCCGGACTGTTTCTAATGCACCTCCAGCCCCATAAGCAATGACTGGTGTACCGCAAGCTTGTGCTTCTACTAAGGCAATGCCAAAATCCTCACACGCGGCATAGACAAATGCCCTGGCTTGAGCCATATATTTTTTGACTACATCATCAGGCTGCCACCCCAGTATTTTGATGTTGGGTTTGGCTATTTGGCGAATTTTTTCCATTTCTGAACCTGTACCAATTATGACCAATGGTAACTGCAATTTATTGAAAGCTTGGACAATTAAAGATACTTGCTTATAGCTAACTAAACGGGAAACAGTCAAGTAAAAATTTTCTTTTTGAAGAAAAAGCGGAAATGCCTCCACATTTACAGGTGGATAAATCACTGCGGCTTCTCGTCGATAACAACGCCAAATTCGTCTAGCTGTATGCTGGGAATTGGCAATAAAGTAATCAACACGATTGGCGCTTAAGACATCCCACTGGCGTAGCTGATGCAGTAGATACTTGGTTAGCCAACCTGGTAAACCACTGCCAAGCTTACTTTGACGTAGATAGTCAAAAGTCAAATCCCAGGCATAACGCATAGGACTGTGACAGTAGCAAATATGCAACTGATCAGGTGTAGTTAAAACTCCTTTTGCTACAGCATGAGAAGAAGACAAAATCACGTCATATTGCCGCAAATCCAGTTGTTCAATTGCTAAGGGTAACAAAGGCAAGTATTTCTGCACTCCGTTACGCGCTAAGGGAAAATGCTGAAGAAACGTTGTACCAATTTGGCGTTTGTACAAGTAACTTTCAGGATTGCTGGATTCAAAGTCAATCAACGCATATAAATCGGCATTAACATGATTCAGAATTTCTTGTACGACTAATTCTGAACCACCGGTGGCTTTGGGTGTTAACCACTCATGAACCAGAGCATATTTCAAGGGCACAGTAACTTGAGTAGATGGAAAATACAGTCAGACAAATTGTGAGGAAGCGCCCCAGATTCAACCCCAGACGGAATTCTACCGCAAGTGGTTCCAGGGGATACAGCAACCTGATAACCTCTAAGGGGGGAGTAGGGAGTAGGGGCTAGGGATTAGGGACTAGGGATTTGTATCAAAGATATTTAAGTAATCTTATGTATCTAACCTCTAGCCTCTAGCCTCTAACCCCTAGCCTCTCCATTAGATATAAAAGGGGAATTTATGCGAATTTTAATTATGGGTGGCACTAGGTTCATTGGTGTTTACCTAACTGAAATACTTTTAAAGCAAGGGTATGAGGTAGTACTGTTCAATCGTGGCAATCGTCCGGTACCATCCAAGGTAGGACAGATTATAGGCGATCGCACGGATGCAGCCCAACTGAAAGAAAAGCTGTCACAAGAAAATTTTGACATCATTTTCGACAATAATGGTCGAGAATTAAGTGATACTCAGCCATTGGCAGAAATTTTCCAAGGTAGAGTGCAGCAGTTTGTTTATATGAGTTCGGCAGGGGTTTATCTGAAATCTGACCAATTACCCCATGTTGAAGGCGATGCGGTAGACCCCAAGAGTCGCCATAAGGGTAAACATGAAACAGAAGCTTACTTGGCTCAAAAAGGCTTACCGTTTACTTCGATTCGCCCAACGTATATTTACGGGCCGAGTAATTACAACGATTTAGAAAGCTGGTTTTTTGATAGAATTGTGCGCGATCGCCCAATACCAATTCCGGGTAATGGATTACATATTACCCAGTTTGGTCATGTAAAAGATTTAGCAACGGCGATGTCTTTGGTGATTGGCAATCAAAAAGCGATTGGGCAGATTTATAATATTTCAGGCGATCGCTTTGTGACTTTTGATGGTTTAGCTCGTGCTTGTGCTGTAGCTGCTGGCAAATCACCTGATGCAATTAAAATAGTCCACTACGACCCGAAAAAATTTGATTTTGGCAAGCGTAAAGCTTTCCCGATGCGCGTTCAACATTTCTTCGCATCAGTACAAAAAGCCCAAACAGAATTAAATTGGCAACCCGAATATGATTTAATTTCTGGGTTAACAGATTCTTTGAAAAATGATTATCTAGCCAATGGACGGGATCAGAAGGAAGTCGATTTCTCTGTAGATGAAGAAATTTTACAAGCCGTGTAGCGATTTATATTTGGTTGGGGTCAATTCCTAACTCCCGTAACTTTGCGGCTAATCGTTCAGCCCTCTGGCTTTCCTGCTCCACAGGAGTAGGAATCCAATTTCCATCTACATCATACCAACGTAACCATAATCGCTCAATTCCTTGATAAGTTCCTTGCCAAAGTCCTAAACCAAACTGCAAACTCGGCATCCAAATTCTTGGCGTAGTTAAATTCATTTCGCTGTAGCTCCCTGCGATCATTTGGAAAGCTTGTAATTTATCAGTGTAGCGGTCAAAGACAATGTAGTAAGGAACTCGCAAAATTCGTTCGTAAACTTCCCATTTTGTTGGCGGTTGGTTAACCTCTCTTGGAGTTTGTCCCAAATCTTCTTTTTCTGTTCTGGAGGAAGTAATTCAACTACTACAAAAGGTGCAATACCTTCGGTTCTTCCGGTATTTTTATGGTGAGTAATAAAGTTTAGTAAATTTTAGTAACTATATTTTAATGATGCTCAGGCTGAAAACATAGACTGTGTAAGTATTACAACAGTTTTAA